>NZ_CP015405.2:2335000-3597500 GCF_001689125.2 Blautia pseudococcoides
ATTACCTACTCCGATCAAGGAGATTTTGAATTTTCCCTGCAATCCTTCCAGATTTGCTTTCGGCATTATGCAGGTTGTAAATCCCATTTTCTCCGCCTCTTTCACCCTCTGCTGTGCCTGGCTGACTCCCCGCACCTCACCGGACAGACCCACTTCACCAAAAATCAAGGTATCCGGGTCCACCGTTCTGTTCCTATAGCTGGATATAATGGCAGCCACAATGCCCAAATCAATAGCCGGTTCCCCCAGCTTCATACCGCCCGCAAGGTTGACGTACGCATCGCAGTTTCCCAGTGCCAAGCCTGCACGCTTCTCCAAAACTGCCATAAGTAAATTAACCCGGTTATAATCAATACCGACAGAGGTTCTCCTCGGCAAACCGAAATTAGTCTTTGTGACCAAAGCCTGGATTTCAATCAATATCGGACGCGTCCCCTCTAAAGAACAAACCACCACAGTCCCTGACGCATCCGTAGGACGGCCGTTTAACATAACCTGAGAGGGGTTTTTCACCTCCACAAGCCCGCACTCCTGCATCTCAAATACACCGATTTCATTGGTGGAGCCAAAACGATTCTTCACACTTCTTAAGATTCTGTAGGACGCATGTCTGTCCCCCTCAAAATACAGTACCGTATCCACCATATGTTCCAGTACACGGGGGCCTGCCACACTTCCATCCTTGGTCACGTGGCCTACAATAAAGACCGATATTCCCATTCCTTTTGCAATCTTCATCAAGATACCTGTGGATTCCCGGACCTGGGAAACACTGCCCGGTGCGGAGGACACCTCCTCATGATACATGGTCTGGATAGAGTCGATAATGACCGCCTCCGGCTTTTCATTTTCTATGGTTGTGCTGATGATCTCCAGGTTCGTCTCGCAGAGAAGGCGCAGATTCTCATTGAATTCCCCGATACGCTGCGCCCGCATTTTAATCTGCTTCAGGGATTCCTCTCCTGAGATATATAGAATTTTATGACCTGCATCAGAAAGCAGTTTACATACCTGCAGAAGAAGGGTGGATTTTCCAATTCCGGGATCTCCCCCAACCAGCACCATAGAGCCCTGGACCACACCGCCGCCCAGAACCCGGTCTAATTCCTCCATACTGGTCTTGATCCGGTTATCCTCCCTGATATCTATTTGAGAGAGCATCATAGGTTTGCCTGCACGGCCGCCCGCTGCGCTTCCTGCCGCCTGTCCCGGGCTTTTTTTAGTCCCCTGGAAAACAGTCTCCTCCACAAATGAATTCCACTCCCGGCATCCGGGACACTGCCCCATCCATTTTGCAGACTCATATCCACAGTTCTGACAGAAGAAAACTGTCTTTTTCGCCTTTGCCATATGTTTGTCCTTTCCTTTGCAAAGATAAAACGGGCCGGGGCACCACACCCCGACCCGCTGCTTTAAGCTAAACCACTGCCTGATCCGGCCGCATCCTTGCTTACAGCTTCTTAATATTTACAGATACCTGCTCGGACTGCTCAAGCTCAACGCTGAAGGACAGCTTGCCGCCCAGATTCGTCTTCATCTGACCTGCATTTACTCCATCTATGGTAACCGCATATTCTGTATCTTCTTCCAGTTCTACGGTGATCTGCGCATCCTTTGGGCCTTCCACCGCAAAGCTCATGCCGTCCTCCACTACATCAAGATCCAGAACTGCAGTTCCCGGAACAGACTCATACACAAACATACCGTTGCGCTCCAGCTTTGTAATTTCATTATATGTCTTTACTTTATACATGTCTCCGTCATGCTCAAAGTCGGATAGTTTGGATTTCGCTGCCAATTCATAATTTCCAAAGCTGATCTTACCGTTTTCCTCTGTTCGTATTAACTCTTTTACTACTGACATCTCAATGTCCTCCCACTTATGTCTTTCACCGGGGCCGGAAAGACTTCCTGGCCTTCCGGTGTCTTTGGTTATATTTCTCAATGGAAACCTTATATGCATGTTACCATAATTCGTGATCTTTTTCTAGTCATTCGAGGGATTTACCACAAATTTTATTCCCTGTTTAGAAATTCCGAGGGTAACCTCATCCCCCTCCTTGATTTTCCCTTCCAGGATCTCCTCTGCCATGGCATCCTCGATTTTACTCTGAATCGCCCGTTTCAGCGGCCTTGCCCCGTATTTGGGGTCAAACCCTTCCTTGGCTATGAGTTCTTTCACGCTGTCACGCACCTTCAAGTTAATGTTCATCTGGTCTTTGCAGCGTTTGATCAGGTCCCTCATCAGGATTCCGACTATCTTCTTGATCTCCTCCTTGTTGAGGGTGTGGAAGACGATGATCTCGTCGATCCGGTTCAGGAATTCCGGCTTAAACATACGTTTTACCTCTTCCATGACCCCTTCCTTCATCCTCTTATAATCCTGTTTTTCATCTTCTACAGCCCCGAATCCCAGCTTTTTGGGAGCTATAATGGCCTGTGCACCGGCATTGGAGGTCATAATGATAATGGTCTCCTTGAAATCCACCTTTCTTCCCTGTGCATCTGTAATATGCCCGTCATCCAGAACCTGGAGCAGGATATTGAACACATCGGGATGTGCCTTCTCGATCTCATCAAAAAGAATCACACTGTAAGGGTTCCTGCGCACCTTTTCACTGAACTGGCCGCCCTCCTCATACCCCACATATCCCGGCGGTGAACCGATCAGTTTGGACACACTGTGTTTTTCCATATACTCAGACATATCCACCCGTATCATGGACTGCTCGCTGCCGAACACAGCCTCCGCCAGTGCTTTGGAAAGCTCTGTCTTGCCCACACCTGTAGGTCCTAACAGCAGGAAGGAACCAATGGGGCGTTTGGGGTCTTTGAGTCCCACACGTCCCCTCTTGACCGCTTTTGCCACTGCGGATACCGCTTCTTCCTGGCCGATGACACGCCTGTGAAGGATCTGTTCCAGGCGGGCAAGGCGTTTGGACTCTCCCTCAGCCAGTTTCTTCACAGGTATTTTTGTCCATTCGGAAACCACCTCTGCAATGTCCTCTGCCTTTACCACCAGTTTTTTGCTGCGGCACTGTTTCTCATAGCGCTCACGGGCTTTCGTAAGCTCTCCCTCAGCTTTATCCTGCTCTGCCTGAAGTTCCTTCGCCAAATCAAAATCCTGGGACTTAACAGCCTCCTCCTTGGCTGCATAAATGCTGCGGAGATGGTTCTCAGTCTGCACAATGCCTTCCGGTGTCTTATAACCCGCCAGCTGCACCTTGGATGCAGCTTCATCCAGAAGATCAATCGCCTTATCCGGCAGAAATCTGTCGTTGATGTACCGGACACCCATGGTTACGGCTGCCTCTATGGCTGACTCCTCAATCACTGCCCCGTGATGTTTTTCATAGTAAGGCGCAAGGCCTTTTAATATTTCCACTGCTTCCTCTTTGGAGGGTTCTTCTACCATGACAGGCTGGAATCTACGCTCCAGTGCCGCATCTTTTTCTATATATTTTCTGTATTCATCTATGGTTGTAGCACCGATAAGCTGGATTTCTCCCCTGGAGAGGGATGGCTTCAGGATATTGGACGCATCCAGAGCGCCCTCCGCACCGCCTGCGCCGATAATGGTGTGCAGTTCATCTATGAACAGAAGGATACCCTTGTTGTTCATGACTTCCTGTACCACTTTTTTAATCCTCTCTTCAAACTCGCCTCTGTATTTGCTGCCTGCTACCATACCGGACAAATCCAGGACCACCACACGCTTATCCAGCATATTCTCCGGTACAAGCCCCCACACGATCCTCTGTGCAAGCCCTTCCGTGATGGCCGTCTTGCCAACTCCCGGCTCACCGATCAGACAGGGATTATTCTTGCTTCTTCTGCTCAGGATCTGGATAATACGTGAGATTTCCTTCTCCCTGCCGATAACAGGGTCCAGTTTTCCATCCGCTGCCATTTTGGTAAGGTCACGGCTGTACTGGTCCAGAGTGGGGGTCTGGCTTCCTGTGGACGCTTTCATCAGATTGCCGCTCTGCAGGTCCTCCTTGGGAATCATCTTATCTTTTCCCATGGCTTTCAGCACATCCAGATAAAGCTGCTGTATGTTGATTCCCAGCGTATGGAGAAGTCTGGTTCCCACGCAGTCATATTCTTTGAGCATGGCGATCAGGATATGTTCTGTGCCTATGACACCGCCGCCTAAATTGCCTGACTCCTCTCTGGCTCTATCTAAGACCCTCTGGGCCCTGGGTGTATATCCCTGGGGATTTTCCAGCACCACATCCCCCTGTGGGGCAATCAGTTTATCAATCAGCGCCAGCAGTTTTTTTTCTTCCACACCGGCTTCTGCCAGGACCAGCCCTGCTGTTCCCGACGTTTCTTTCAGCAGCCCCACGAGCAGGTGCTCTGTGCCCACATAATTATGGCTGCTTCCCTCGGCAGTTTTCTCAGCGGCTTTCAGCGCACTTACTGCCTGCTTTGAATAACGTTCTTTCATGCAAGTCTCCTTAACTACTCATATTCTTCATAGATTTCATCTATCAGCTGATGGACCTCTGCTCTGGAAATATTCCGGCAGCTTCCTTTTGCCAAAAGAACTCTCAGTTCTTCTTTCATCTCTTCCAGGGCACGTATCTTATCCGCATCTATGGAAATAACAGCGCCTCTCCTCCTGTCGATCGTGACAAAGCCTTCCTGCTTTAAAACAGAATAGGCTTTATTTACCGTATGCATATTAATGCCTATGGTGTCAGCCAGCTGTCTCACAGAAGGAAGATTTTCACCTTCCTGAAGCTTGGAGGTGGCAATTCCCAATATGATCTGATTACACAGTTGAATATAAATTGCTTCTTCACTGTTGAAATCAATTTCTATCAACATTCTTCCACCTGCTTTCTCTTTTGGAATTTGTTATATATAGAATAGCACAAATAAGGTATTTGTTCAAGTGTGTGACAAAAAAAGGAAACGTCCGGCGTCTGCGGCGTTTCCTTTCTTTGGTATCAATCAAATCCTTTTTATGCCTCGTCGATTGCTTTGCCAATATCATTGCGCATGTATTTGTTGTCAAAGGAAATCCATTCGACTGCCTTATACGCATTGGCGCGGGCCGCTTTCAAGTCTGTTCCCTTTGCCGTCACACCCAGGACACGGCCTCCGTTTGTAACGATCCGGCCATCTTTAAAAGCAGTTCCCGCGTGGAATACATAGTAGCCGTCCTTGTCCTTGAAAGTCTCCAGACCCTTGATCTGAAATCCTTTTTCATAGGATACCGGGTATCCGTCAGAAGCCAGGACCACACAGACAGCCGCATTATCCTCAAACTGCAGGTCTATTTCATCCAGTCTGCCGTCCACACATGCCTCAAACACTTCCACAATGTCATTTTTCAGTCTCGGGATCACCACCTGCGCTTCCGGGTCGCCGAAGCGCGCGTTGTATTCCAGAACCTTCGGCCCTTTCTCTGTGAGCATAAGCCCAAAGAAAATAATTCCCTTAAACTCTCTTCCCTCTGAAGCCATGGCATCCACGGTTGCCTGATAAATGTATTTTTCACAGAAATCATCCACCTCTTTGGTGTAGAAAGGACTTGGGGAGAAAGTTCCCATACCGCCGGTATTCAGGCCCTGGTCTCCGTCTTTTGCTCGTTTATGGTCCTGTGCGGAAGTCATAGTCTTAATTGTCTTACCATCCACAAAGGAAAGCACAGAAACTTCACGGCCTGTCATAAATTCCTCCACAACCAGCGTATTGCCTGCGGAACCGAATTTCTTGTCCAGCATGATGGTTTTAACACCTTCCTCTGCCTCCTCCAAGGTACTGCAGATCAATACGCCTTTCCCAAGCGCAAGGCCATCTGCCTTCAGCACAATAGGGAACTCCGCCTTTTCGCGGAGATACGCCAAAGCTGCCTCTGCATCCTCAAAGTTCTCATAGGCTGCTGTGGGGATATTATATTTTTTCATCAGGTCTTTGGAAAATGCTTTGGAGCCTTCCAAAATGGCAGCATTTTTTCTGGGTCCGAATACACGCAGACCCTCTTTCTCAAAAACATCCACAACGCCCCCTACCAGCGGGTCATCCATACCCACAACAGTAAGGTCAATGGCATTTTCCTTTGCAAATGCAGCAAGCTTTTCAAATTCCATGGCTTTTATATCCACACACTGGGCAAACTCCGCGATTCCCGCATTCCCCGGTGCACAGTAAATCTTATCCACTTTTGGGCTCTGTGCCACTTTCCATGCAATGGCATGCTCTCTTCCGCCGCTTCCGATAATTAATACTTTCATATTGCGCCTCTTCCTTCCATTTATTCTTTCGTTTTCACAATACCGTCTTCCACTGTTATCCTGTCATTTGCGATCAGATCAATGGCTCTGGGCATGATGACCCACTCTGCTTCCTCCATAACTCTTAACTGAAGGATTTCCGGGGTATCCCCTTCTTTTACTTCCACTGCTTTCTGCAGGATGATCGGGCCGGTATCTGTGCCCTCATCCACAAAGTGTACTGTAGCTCCGGTCACTTTCGCCCCTCTTTTCAACACAGCCTCATGGACCTTGAGCCCATAATAGCCGGTTCCGCAGAAAGCAGGGATCAGCGCCGGGTGGATATTGATGATTTTATTTGGAAACGCTTTTACCATGATCTCCGGAATCACCACAAGACAACCCGCAAGCACGATCAAATCCGGGTTATAGGACTGCAGGGTTTCGAGAAGAGCCTGATTGAAAGCTGCCCTGTTTTCATAGTTTTTCGGGGATACGCAAACAGCGTCCATTCCACGGTTTTTCGCGCGTTCCAACGCATAGGCGCCGGGGTTGTTGCTGATCACCACGGAAATCTCCGCATTCGTAATTGTTTTATTGTCAATGGCGTCTATTATGGCCTGCAGGTTTGTGCCGCCGCCGGACACCAGAACTGCCAGTCTCAGCATCGTGTACCCACCTTTCTCTTTCTCAATGAGCGGAAAGCCCGCAGACTGCCTGTATATGTAGGAATCTGCGGGAACTTATTATCGTAACTATTCAGTCGGCTAAATGGTTACCTTATATCGTACTACACTAATTTAACGTCTTTGTCTCCAGATTCAATGCGGCCGATGACATACGGAGTCTCACCTGCTGCCTTCACGGCTTCCATGGTCTTCTCCACGTCTGCCTCATCCACAGCCATCACCATGCCGATTCCCATGTTGTAGGTGTTGTACATCATTTTTGCGTCGATCTCACCTTTTTTTGCCATCAGGGTGAAAATCGGGGGAATGGGGTAGCTGTCCTTCTCAATCACTGCACATACGCCGTCTTTCAGCATTCTCGGCACGTTCTCATAGAATCCGCCGCCCGTAATATGACTGCAGCCTTTGATGCGGACACCGGCTTCTTTTACGCTTCTCAATGCCTTTACATAGATCTTAGTGGGAGCGATCAATGCCTCTCCCAGAGTTTTCCCCAGCTCATCATAGTAAGTGTCCAGAGACTCTTTTGTCATATCAAACACTTTTCTGACAAGGGAAAATCCATTGCTGTGTACACCGGAGGACGCCATGCCTACAAGTACATCGCCGGCTTTTAACTCTTTGCCTGTGATCAGGTCTTTTTCGTCCACTACACCTACAGCAAATCCTGCCAGGTCGTATTCGTCCTCCGGATAGAACCCGGGCATCTCTGCTGTCTCACCGCCGATAAGCGCTGCATTTGACTGCTCACAGCCTGCTGCCACGCCTTTGACGATCTCCGCAATCTTTTCCGGATAGTTCTTGCCGCAGGCAATGTAATCCAGGAAAAACAGCGGCTCTCCGCCTGCACATGCAATATCATTCACGCACATTGCCACACAGTCGATTCCTACGGTGTCGTGCTTGTCCATGATGAAAGCCAGTTTCAACTTGGTACCCACACCGTCTGTTCCTGATACCAGAGTCGGCTTCTCCATGTTCTTGAATGCATCCATGGAAAATGCACCGGAGAATCCACCGATATTGGTGAGCACTTCCGGTCTCATGGTCTTTTTAATGTGTTCCTTCATCAACTCTACTGATCTGTAGCCTGCTTCAATATCTACACCGGCATTCTTGTAATCCATTTTCATCCTCCAAAAGTTTGTTTTCCGGTAACTATTCAGTAGGTCTACGCATTCACTGCGCTGACCGTAAGAAAATCCCTGGGAGGGGAAAGTCCCCTTTGGGGGTAAACGTCCAAACAGTTACGTTTTCTGTATTAATACTCTTTATATCCAACTTCCTGCAGTCTTGCGTCTTTTGCAACGACCTGGTCCTTCAGCTCTTCTTTGTAGTCTTTTAACTTCTGAAGAAGTGCCGGGTCCGAAGTTGCTAAAATCTTGGCTGCCAGAATACCTGCATTGGCTCCTCCGTTGATTGCAACTGTTGCAACCGGAATTCCGGACGGCATCTGTACGATGGAATACAGGGAGTCTCTTCCTCCTAATGATGTGGTGTGCATGGGGATACCGATTACCGGCATGGGAAAAATCGCTGCACACATGCCTGGAAGGTGAGCTGCCATTCCTGCACCTGCAATGATGACTTTGAAATCTTTTTCCTCCGCTGTCTTGGCGTACTCAAAGAATACGTCCGGTTCTCTGTGGGCTGAGATGATCTTCATCTCATACTCGATCCCAAACTTTTCCAACATGTCTGCTGCTTTTTTCATAACAGGCATATCAGAGTCACTTCCCATAACAATTCCAACTTTTGCCATGACCTATCTCCTTTATAATTATCTCTATCCTCATTCCAAATCCAAAAAGCAAATTCAGAATGGCTGCAACAGCTATTCTGCTGCTTCTTCTTTACAGAACAATTTTACATAGAGTTCTAAACATTGTCAACCTCATATCTCATTTTTGATGGCAGCTTATGAAGAAAAATGGCCGTTTTTCACGGAAAAAGGAAGCCGTTTTTCTTCGGCTTCCCAAAATAATATTTGCTGCAGCACTGGCTGGCGGCTGCAAATATACTATAATTCTTCCAATACCCGGTTTAGTTCCTCTGTTCCCTTCAGTACAAACCGGCTGTCTTTTATGATCGGTATCAGACTTCCGTCTTTTTTCACAGCAGTGATCTCCCCCAGCTCCTCATAGGGAATGGTGATATCTGTATGGCATCCGAAATATGCTCTGCCCGGGTCAATCCTTCTGAGGATAGACACTTCATTATCCCTGGCAATTATCTCTTTTCCGTCAGGATTGTACACCGCCGTATCTTCAGACCAGCTGTAGCAGGTATCACCCACCGCAAAATGGGGGCCCATCTTCTCCGCAATGAGGATGGGCAGGATATCTTCGATATGATATTTCTTTGCCATCACATACGCAGTGGTGTTGGTGCCTATGGCAAATTCCCCCAGGGGCAGCATATCATGGTGGAACAGGATATTTTCTTTCATATAATCCCTGTTCTCCTCCTCCGTGGAAAAATTGCTGCAAATATAATCTGATACTTTTCCATCCCGAAAAGTCATCTTCAAATCCTTGTAGTACAGGCCGTCCAGATACACGCCCGACACGTGAAGCACGCCGTTCGTGCCCCCAAGGACCGGGCTTGTGAAAACCTCACCCACAGGAATGTTCACGTCTGCCGCACAATTTTCAAAGTTTGTCTGTTTTTCCGGATTTTCCAGTTCGTGCAGACGCACAGTCATATCGGTCTGGTTAGACCCTCTGCCTTTTATCCTGACCTTACACCCTTCATCCAGGGCATTGATAAGCTTCTGCTGGATATCCTGATAAAGACCATAGTCAAGAGTGTTCAGACAAACGGTATCCCGGAATATCTCCTTAAACTGTGGGCCTATTTCACACACCGGATATGCAATTATGGTGAAACTGCGCTCTTCCCCCTTGATATAGCGGTTCACGATCTGTCCTGCCTCATTGTCATAATTTACCTGTAGTCTCTGCTGGTGCGGCGTCAGGGAGAAGGCTTCTTTCTTGCTGACAGGTGTAAAAGGCTTCTCACCGAAGGTCTCGATCACAGCCGGACCTCCGTGGGTATTGGCAAGCTCTTTCACCTGCTCATAGGCCACCTGCATGACCCGCAGCTTCCGCTGCACAAATTCCTGGTCCAAATAAAGGGCTGAGTCATCCTTGTGGTCATAATCCAGCTGCTTGTTGGGAATTGCCCCGTAATAGCCGATCCTGTGGTGCTGTTTTTTATTCACCGCATGAACCGCGCTCCGGTAGATCACAGGCTTTAACCCCATCTCTTCAAACTGGCAGACAGCTTCCTTTATCATACGCTCAAAGCCAAGCTGATAACGGATATTCACACTGTTCTTTTTGGAGATATCTTTTCTTCCGTTGATGAATCCAATTCTGTAGCCTTCTGTAAATGTGCGGGCCATGGCCTTTATTTCTTCTTCCGAAAAATCATTCAGGTATTCTGCCATGGAAATCTCGTTCTCCGTCACGTATTCCCCATACTTATATAAATACCTTATATCCGTAAGGTCACTTCCGCAGATTATGCGCACAGCAAAATCAAGAGAAGGGTCCACAGCTTCCCGGATTCTTCTCCCAACCATCTCCTCACTGTAATCACTCACATACCAGTACAGTGTATCTTTTATCTCCTGTGCCGGCACAGTGGGTTCCTCCAGCAGATTATAGATCTGTACATACAGCTCCATGAGCACCGTCATATCAAAAAGACGGTCCTCATACGCATAGGCCACGATCCCGCGCACCTCCGCTGCCAGAAAGGATAGGAGCCTGCCGTAATCTTCTGAAAGCATACGCACCGCATAGGCCGGATTTGTATAGGATGTCTCATAGGCACCGGGCAGTATACCTGCGTAAAGCTCCTCATTGTTTTTTTGCAGTTCCGAAAGGGCGGCATGTTCCAGCCACCCCTCCCTGATCTTCTCGTGAAGGGTCAGCACATAGTTCAGGTATGTAGTCATCTCTTTAAAAAAACCACAAAACCTCTCCGGCACATCCATGTCCTGCCGCATCTCCCGGATCCTTCCTTTTACCAGTTCAAAACGCTCCTCCAAAAAAGTATCTCTACTCATCTTTCAGGTTTCCTTTATCCACATTTTTGTCAAGGATCCCGTTCACATATTCCATCAGTTTTTCAGAACCCTGGGCTGTTTTCGCGTTTCTTTTCATGACCTGTGATTTTTTTATTTCATGCTCTCTCCAGGACTTGCCGTCTGTGGCATCATTGAGCATAAGGGGCTGCACGCAGTCAAGAGAGTGGGCAAATTTTGCCTCCGGAGTCTCAAATGTCTCAAACTCCTCCCACAAATCCATCATTTTTTCCGCCTGGTCTTTTGGCAGAAGCCCGAAGATGCGGTTCGCCGCCTTGACTTCACGCTCCCGTTTATCCATATGACCGGCATCGTCATAGGCATAAGTATCCCCTGCATCTATCTCTACAATATCATGGATCAGAACCATAAGCATGGTCCTGGCCACATCTATGGTCTCATTGGCATGTTCTGATAAAAGGGCTGCCATCAGCGCCAGATGCCAGGAGTGCTCCGCATCATTCTCCCTGCGGATCCCGTCTGATAAATAGGTCTGGCGGCGTACAAATTTACTCTTGTCCACCTCCAGCATAAATTCCATTTGTTTTTTCAGTCTATCTTCCATGTTATCCTCCTTATGAGATGTTACGGTCCACAGCCCTGCAAAAACGCAGTTCTGTGATCAACAACTATGAGATTCCTACCAGAAAAAGTGCGATCCAAATGACCATCAGCACACCATTGGCCACAGAGCCAACCTTGCTGTAAAGAAATGCACGATTCTGTTCGGAAAAACTTTTCAGTCCCAGAACAAACCCAAATACTGACAAACCGAGAGCCAGGATTCCAAGTGCTCCCAGATACATGCCTCCCTGTCCGTTCAGTGCAAGGGCACAGACGGCTGCTCCCAAAAACAGCAGGCCGGACACCAGCGCCAGGATAGAGGATTCCACTCCACCTCTGGTATGTCTTTTTTTCGTAAATGAATATTTATAGCGTTTCTTTGCCATGCTGTTTCCTCCTGTTTTTTCTATATATAAAATGGCTGACAGCAAAAAGAATATATCCAAATGCCGCGCCAGTTGTATTCAAAATCATATCATCCACATCAAAGCATCCCAGCTTAGTGATAAGCTGTATGGTTTCCACGCAAAGGCTCAGTGCAAAACCGGAAAAAGTGATAAAAAAGAATCCCCTTGCATTTCTGCATATGATGGGAAGGATCAGGCCAAAAGGAACAAAACCTATTACATTACCAAACAGATTAGATACCACTGCAAAAACTCCAAGCTGCTCTTTGTATATCCAAAATCTTCTAATTTCCTGAAATGGAGTCAGGTTGTAGTGGTATTCCCTCTGGGCAAACTCCACACCGCTGAACCGCTCCGCGAAAAACAGGAAATAAATAAGCGCAAGTATATAAATCAGGAACAAAACAGTTCCTGCCGCTTTAATTTTCCTTTTTGTTTTATTTTTCAATGTTCTAAACTCCTATTGCATAGTCTCTCCTATGTATGAAGAAGAGGGCCGCCTAAAACGCCCTCTTCTTTATTCTTGACAACAGAAAGTCTGTTCATCGCCCTTTCTATTGTTCTGGTGTTATTCTGTCCGGCTAGAATGTGATTTCACTTCTCTTTTTTAAAAGTCTGGTTCCGTTTATAATAAGCATAACTCCGCTAACAATACTTGTAACCATAACGACGATTCCCAGTACCAGAGAGGTAACTCCGGCACATGACATAGTCTTGTAAATCTTTTCGTTCATCCAGCACACTTCCTTCCGTCCCGACAAAATCTGATGATTGTCTTATTCTTTTACGCCATATTTCTCATAATATGCATCAATGGCCGCTTTCATCTTATCATCAATGATAACGTTTCCTTTGTATTCTTTGTTGTACAGGTGCTCCACAACCTCCTCCATAGTTACAATGGCAGTTGTTGCAAGGCCGTACTTTTCTTCTATCTCTTTGAGTGCGCTCTTCTCGCCCTGTCCCCGCTCCATGCGGTCCACAGAAACCACAAGGCCGATGGGGCTTACATCACCCTGTGCCCGGATAATGGGAAGTGTCTCAGCAATGGAGGTTCCTGCGGTTGTCACGTCCTCGATGATGACCACCTTATCGCCGTCTGTAATGGGACTTCCCAGAAGGATCCCCTTGTCCCCATGGTCCTTAACTTCCTTCCTGTTGGAACAGTAACGAATATCCTTACCGTAAAACTCACTGATCGCCATGGTCGCAGCCACTGTCAGCGGTATTCCTTTGTAGGCCGGTCCGAACAGTACATCAAAGTCAAATCCGAACTTGTCCGCAATGGCTCTGGCATAGTATTCTCCCAGCTTGCGAAGCTGTGCTCCTGTTCTATAAAATCCGGTGTTTACGAAAAACGGGGTATTCCGTCCGCTCTTTGTGACGAAGTCTCCGAATTTCAGCACCTGGCAGTCCACCATAAATTCAATAAATTCCTGTTTGTACGCTTCCATCGAATTTCCTCCTAGTTTTCTCTTCCCGTTTATTCTACCACACCTATCAGGGATTGAATATCCTCAATTTTATTTTTCTTCATATACGCTTCAATCCCCTGCACAGTCTCCACCGTTGCATATGGGTTGGTGAAGTTGGCAGTTCCTATGGACACGGCTGTGGCACCGGCCAAGATGAATTCCAGGGCATCCTCCGCATTACAGATACCGCCCATACCGATAATGGGCAGCTTCACCGCGCGGGCTACCTGATAGACCATGCGGACAGCAACTGGTTTTAAACAAGGTCCCGACATACCTCCGGTTTTGTTTGCCAGAGCGAAGGTTCTCTTATTGATATCTATCTTCATGCCTGTCAGGGTATTGATCAGGGAAAGCACATCCGCGCCGCCTGCCTGGGCTGCTCTTGCCATCTCCGTAATATCCGTAACATTCGGGCTAAGCTTCATGATGATGGGCTGTTTGGCGTATTTCTTAACTTCTCTTGTGATAGCCTCCACTGCTTTGGGATCCTGTCCGAACGCAATGCCGCCCTCTTTTACATTAGGACAGGAAATATTGATCTCCAGCATATCCACTTCTTCATCAGCCAGACGCTCCACTACTTCACAGTATTCCTCTGTGCTCTTGCCGCATACATTGACAATGATTTTTGTATCATATTTTTTCAGAAAGGGAATGTCTCTCTGGCAGAATACATCAATCCCGGGATTCTGCAGTCCAATGGCGTTTAACATTCCGCAGGAAGTCTCCGCAATACGCGGTGTGGGGTTTCCGGGCCAGGGCACACTGGCAACGCCTTTTGTCACAACAGCGCCCAGACGGCTCAGTTCTACAAACTCACTGTATTCCGCCCCGGAACCAAAAGTTCCGGATGCTGTCATAACCGGATTTTTCAGTTCCACACCGGCCAGATTTACTTTTGTATTCATCAAAGCTCTACCTCCGTGCTCAAAAATACCGGGCCATCCTTGCAGATTCGTTTATTATGCACATGGGAATGCCCGTCCACTTCCTTTGACTGACAGACACATGCCAGGCAGGCACCGATTCCACATGCCATCTTCTCTTCAAGAGAAATGTAGCATGTTATATTCTTCTCATCCGCATAAGCCTTTAGCGCCCGCAGCATGGGAGTGGGGCCGCAGGCAAGGATAACGTCCGGTTCTATTTTGTTCTCACGGATCGCATCCATGACATTTCCCTTGGTGCCCACGCTTCCATCCTCTGTAGCAATAAAAAGCCTGCCCGCTGCCTCCAGTTCTTTCTCAAGAAAGAGGTCCGCATTCCGGTAACCGGATATAATGGTAACGTCCGCCTCCGCCTCCTTTGCTGTCTGCAGCATAGGAGGCACACCGATACCCCCGCCTATCATAAGCACATGTTTACCCTTGATCTCTTCCATAGGAAAACCGTTTCCCAGAGGGCCAAGGATATCCAGGGTGTCGCCTGCACAGGCATTTGAAAACTCTTCTGTCCCCTTTCCCACGGCTCTGTATACGATCCTTAGGCTTCCCGCCTCCCTGTCTATTTCACACAGACTGATGGGGCGGGGGAGCATCCTGCTTTTGTCATTGCTGTAGATTGAGATAAACTGTCCCGGTACGGAAACTGCGGCAATCTCATCAGCCGCAAGCCACATACTGTACACACCTTCTGCCAGCTTTTCCTGTTTTAACACTGTACTTGTTATCTTTGCTTTTGCCATGGTCCTCTCCTTATTTTGCAGCCTGCAGGGCGCCGTCGATATCTGCGATCATATCTTCCACTGCCTTGCGGGAAGCATCTGCAAAGTCAGCCTCGCCCATCTTTGCATATTTTTCCTGCTTGTAGGCAGCTATAATGCCACGGGATGAATTGACGATAGCTCCCAGACCGTCTTCATTAAAGAAGTGCACCAGATCTTTTCCCTGTCCGCCCTGCGCACCGTATCCCGGTACCAGAATATAGGCTTTCGGCATAATGCGGCGGAGGATTTTTCCCATCTCCGGATAAGTGGCACCTACCACAGCGCCGATATAGCTGTAGGTGTCACCCATGCATTCCTGTCCCCACTCTGCCACTTTCTGGCCGACCAGTTCGTAGAGAGGCCTTCCGTTTACAAGCTGATCCTGGAACTCACCGCTGGAAGGATTGGAGGTCTTCACCAGAATGAAAAGGCCCTTTTTCTCTTTCTTACACACATCAATGAATGGGTTCACCCCATCGGAACCCAGATAAGGATTCACTGTCACAAAATCTTCGTCAAACCCGGCATATTCCTTGCTGCCCACCTGTACTTTGCCGATATGTCCGGCAGCGTAAGCCGCAGAAGTGGAACCGATATCACCGCGTTTGATATCTCCGATGACCACCAGGTCTTTTTCCTTACAGTAATCCACTGTCTTTTTGAAAGCCATAAGGCCCGGAATGCCAAACTGTTCATACATGGCGATCTGTGGTTTTACTGCAGGGATCAGATCATAAGTGGCATCCACAATTTCCTTGTTGAACTGCCAGATCGCTTCGGCTGCACCTTCCAGCGTCTCACCGCACGCTTTGAATGCTGCCTCCTGGATGTGTTTAGGAATATAATTAAGCATAGGATCCAGACCCACCACAATAGGTGCGTGGGTCTTTCTGATTTTCTCTGTAAGTTTATTTATCATGGTTTTTCCTCCGTATTTCTCTTATGGATAATTCTTTGTCATCTGGTCATACCATCCTGGATATAGGCGATCTTACCGTTACAGATCGTGGCTTTTACCAGACCTTTGACCCTGCGTCCGTGGAATGGGGTGTTCTTTCCTTTTGACAGAAATGTCATAGAGTCTATGACATATTCCGCATCCGGGTCGATGATGGTCACATCCGCCGCTTTTCCCTCTTCCAGGGAACCTCTGTCCAGACCAATGATCTTGGCCGGGTTGTAGCTCATTTTCTCAGCCATCTGCATAGGGGTCAGGATCCCTTTGTCCACCAGTTCTGTGATCGTAAGGGCAACGGATGTCTCCAGCCCTACAATACCAAACGGTGCTCTGGTGATAGGCATGGTTTTCTCCTCGCGGCTGTGGGGCGCATGGTCTGTGCTGATCACGTCCATGATATCATTCTTCAGACCGCAGATCAGTGCATCCCTGTCCTCTTTGGTGCGCAGGGGCGGGTTCATTTTATAGTTGGCATCATTGGGGTCCACATCGTCAGAGGTCAGTGTAAAATGGTGCGGGCAGACCTCACCTGTCACTTTGATCCCCTCTTTTTTTGCAAGTTCTACCATGCGGACGCTCTCCTTGGTGGAGCAGTGGCACAGATGGAGCTTTGCCCCTGTCTCTTTTGCCAGAATGATATCTCTTGCCGCAATGATGTCCTCCACCGCATTGCTGATTCCCGGCAGTCCCATCTTTCTGGAATGCTCGTCCTCATTGACGCAGCCTTTCCCCACAATATTCCGGTCCTCACAGTGGGCAAACACCGGGACATCGTATTTCGCTGCGATCCCCATTGCGTTCTTATATAATCTGGCATTCATAACGGACTTGCCGTCCTCGCTGATGGCAGGCACTCCCTGCTCGATCATCTCCTCAATATCCGCCAGTTCTTCACCGGCCTGGCCTTTTGTTATGGCACCGATCTGCATCACATGGATGGGTGACAATTCCTTCGCTTTATTCTGCACATATTTCACACGGTCCGCACTGTCGATGACCGGCTTGGTGTTGGGCATGGCAAGAATGGTGGTAAATCCGCCCCTGGCCGCTGCCTTGGATCCGGATACAATATCTTCTTTATATGTCAGCCCCGGGTCACGCAGATGTACATGCAGGTCAATGAGACCGGGCATCACATAACAGCCCGAAGCATCAATGACCTTATCTGTCTTGTCCTTGGGCTTTAAGCCCTTGCCTGTCTTTTTAACCTTGCCGCCCTCTATATAGAGGTCGCTTATCTCGTCTGTTTTTGTTGCCGGATCGATGATACGTCCGTTCCTGATCAAAATATTCATAAATTCTTCCTCCGGGACTTTACATCTTTTGATTTTAATAGTAACATACACAATTTCTTTCGTCAATTATACATTTTTACTTGACTTTTTTTCGATTTGCGAATATACTGAATTTGTTAAAGGAATATTGGATATAAATAATTGAAAGTGCATTTAATAAGCTTCCGGTTATCGTGATGTTAAGCGGTTTTTAGAGATTGTATTATTTTCTTATTTATAATACCCTCTCTAAAGACCGCTTATTTTTCATAAATAATGGGAACTTTCCACGAAGCGTACTTCCTGTTTTCTTTATCCAATCCTAATTTTTATTTTTTTATTTTATGGAGGTAACACTATGAACAAGGGAACTGTAAAATGGTTTAATGCAGAAAAAGGCTACGGATTCATCACAGGTGAAGACGGACAGGATGTATTCGTACACTTCTCCGCTATCAATGGAGATGGTTTTAAATCCCTGGAAGAAGGACAGGCTGTATCTTATGATTTAACTGAAGGCGCTCGTGGAATGCAGGCAGCTAACGTAGAAAAATTATAATTTCCGGATAAACTGTACGAAAAAAGCGGCTGGACAGAAGATTCTGTCCAGCCGCTTTTTGTTGTTAAGGAAAGCTCTGCCGGCTTCCCCTATTTTTATTCCCTGCTGTTTTTTTTATTTTCATACATATTCTTATCCGCCTGCCCGATCAGCTCATGCAGCCATTGATCTGACGCTCCCGCTTTCCTGCCTGTGGCCAGTCCTGCCGCGATAGAAATTTTTACTTTATGCTCAGAATTGTATTTCTCCTGGGCATCCTTCAGATTAGCCTCCCAGGTCCGGATGCTCTGCAGATGCCCCAGCAGGACCAGGAACTCATCTCCCCCGATCCTATATATCTCCCCAAAGCCGCAGAACGCCTCCTGCAGACATTTGGCACATCCCCTGATCATCTCGTCCCCTGCTTTGTGTCCCAGGGTATCGTTCACTTTCTTCAGGCCGTTCAAATCCGCCATGACTACTGACAACTCCTGCCCCGGAGTCATGGTCTCCTGCAGCTTTTGCAGGCGTATCTCATAGGCGGAACGGTTTCCCAGCTTTGTCATAATATCCATATACGCCAGTTCCTCCAAGATCCTGTCCCCGGTCCTGTCCTCCAGGATCTCATTGACCTGCCGTATGGTCATGCAGATCAGTGCGCACATGAATCCCATAAGGCCAAGCTGATAATACATGGCATATCTGCTTCCCACTCCTGTATAAAAAGAAAGCAGAGATACGGCTGCCATAAGCATTAGAAAAAACACTCCCGCAAAAAAGATCTTGGCATACTGGGCTTTGCTGCTCCTAAGCTCCTTTGCCATGTAGAGGACCGAACAGATTATAGCTGCCCCATAGAGCACATGGGTAATTGGCAGCATATGCATCAGCTTACATACCCCGGCCAGGTACAGAAGGCTCTGCACCAGTACATTGCAGGCCAGAATTGTCCTCATCCAGTCCAGCATAGCCGACTTTCTGCCGCATACTTCACCGATGAAGGAAAGCATGGGAATCGGAATCATATAAAACGCGTAAAAGGATAAAAGACAGATAAACCGGGGCCAAGGAATGAAAAATATGGTGATTCTGGAATCCGTGAGGATCCACAGGGCTGATACCAGAATAAAGACCCAAGCATGGAACACACTGGATACCCGTACCTCCTCCCTGACTCTCAAAAGGAGCCACAAAAGGAAAAGTCCTGCACTCAGCACCAGGAGCACCAGACAAAAGATCAGCTTGGGCTGCTCCTGCATCCAGAAGTGCAAAAACAGACTCTCTCTGCTGTCCAGGTAGATCACAGGTATCTGGCCCTGCATATCCCTAAAAAAAACTTCAAACCTGATCGCTATGTCTTTTCCGGCGTCCTCCCTGTTAAGCTTTATCATGCACAGTGTATTTCCCATCATACTGCGGAACCGTCCCGTCTGCTCCTCTGTATACCGGAATCTGCTCTCACCGTCAATAAAAACCTCCACCTGCTGGTAATGGTTTAAAAATCCCAGGTACTTTTCCTGCTCCAAAAAGTCCGGTACCCTCTGGCGGAGGATAAAACTGCCTTCGCTGATGCTGATCCTGGACGGCACCCGGCATGTCTGTTCTGCACCATCCTTTGCATTATAATGCCAGCCTGTATCCCACTTATATACACTGCTGTTTTTTTCCGAAAAGTCCATAGGCCCTGCCTGCAGTGCGGTAAGAACAAGCAGCACTGCCATGAACACAGCCGTAAAAATCAAAATCCAGCGCCAGATCCCTCTGATCCCTTTTTCCCTCACCGGCAATCCCTCCATCCAAACGCCCCAAACACGGCTGCGTATCTTCCCGAATCACGAAAAAAGGAAATGCATTTCTGCATTTCCAATTCTGCCTTCCCTGTATGCTTATTCAGCCGCTTCTCCTGCAGAGAGCTCCTGGAGATAATCTGTCATGGCTGTTACGTTCATTTCCGTGGTGACAGCCTCCCCCTCCGTGTCATCTTTTGTGGCAAGGCTGTAAGCAGAATAGCCAATCCATCCCACGATCAACAGACAAACTGCGGAAACGATCACTTTCTCCAGTAAAAGGGCACGTGCCTCTTTTTTCTGGATCTTGTCGCGGTTATTCTTATTGTTTTTATATTTGTCGACTTTTTCCTGGCTCATGATGCTTCTCCTTATGTAAAGTAATGAATATTCTCTGGTTTTTAATTATAGCACATCTTTTTTTATTTTACCACTCTTTTGAAATTTCTTCTTCCCCCGTTTTTGATCAGGCATACCTCCTGGAATTTTCCTGTTTTTAGATCTCTGAACCCTGCCACCTGCTATCCGGTGCAGATGCTTGGATCTGACCACAGGCTTCATGGCCGCACGGTCATAAGGAACAACACATGGAACCACTTCCTTTTCTCTCAGACCAGTCCCAGGGTCTTCAATAAAAACAGCCATCCGGTCAGTGTAAACGCCGAAAAAAACGTAGTCAGCATAACTGCGCTGGAAGTCATCACGCCCTCATGCCCCATATTTTTCGCCATGACGAAGCAGCTCACGGTTGTGGCTGACCCCAGCATGACCAGTATGGCGATCAGGCGTTCCCCGCTATACCCAAGGCGGACAGCAAGGGGAAGGAAAACGGCAGCCAGAACCACCAGTTTTATCACACCCGCCAGTACAGAAGGACGCAGCTTTGCCAAGGCCTTCTTTCCTTCAAAGGAAGCCCCCATAGCCATAAGGCCCAGAGGGGTTGCCAGGACTGCCACGTTCTTCACTGTTTTCTGCATGATTTCCGGCTGGGGGATTCGGAGTACAGACCATAGAATGCCGGCCAGGATACCCAGTATAATAGGATTGGTCACGATCCCCTCTGCTGTCTGAAGCAAAAGCTTTCTGTCAAGCTTTTTTCGTCCGGGCTTCATGAGGGACAACACCACCACCGCCGCCGCATTGTAGAGGGGAACCGTTCCAACGATCATAAGAGGCGCCATTCCGGAACTGCCATAGATATTCTGGATAAACGCAATACCCAGAATAGCGGCACTGCTTCTGTAGGACGCCTGCACAAACTCCCCCCGGATATCCTCCTCCACCAGAAACCTGGCGAGGAGGGTGATCACCGTAATACTTACAAGGGTAGCCAGAAAACAAAACAGGACAAATCCGCCGTCCCAGCTTTCCCGTACATCCACAGAAGAAATGTCCTGAAATACCAGCGCCGGTATGGCTGCCACAAAGACAAAACGGTTGAGCTTTGCCACAAAATCAGCGCTCATCAGTCCCAGATACCGGAACAGAAGCCCCAGAAGCATAGTGAGAAAGATGGGCAGCGTGGCATTCAGGCTGAATATGAGATTTTCCAATGCATTCAGCCTTCCTTCACCAGTACCTTCAAAACTTCTCCGATATACATGGTGTGATAGTCTTTCTCAGGATACCACTTTTCGTCATTCTCCGGTGCATCAAAGTTTTCCGGGAAAATATCTCCGTGATACATTTTCTTGCAGACAAACACCAGACTGGCCTCCTCAAACACGGGAGTGCCGTCCACAAAGCAGGCGGTCAGACCGGCCTCTGTGATTTTATCCCTGTCACGTCCGGACACGCTGCCGCAGAGACTCAGGGCTTTTTTGTACTCCTTAGGGAAGAAGGAGATAGTAAAGGTATCGTTTGCATCCACGAATTCCTTTGTGTACCGCTGGGGACGGATGTAAGCTGTCACCACATCTTTTCTCCAGATCACACCAACGCCGCCCCAGCTTGCAGTCATGGTATTGTATTTTTCCTCTGTTCCCGCTGTGATCAGCATCCACTCTTTTCCAATCTTGGTAAATGGATTGAACTGTAATTCCTCTGTTTTTACTTCTTTAAATGCCATAATGATTCCTTCCTTTCTGCGGCCTATAATCTGCCGTATAACTTTGTCATATGCCAAATCCTGCCTTTTAATTCGTCTGAAAATGCATTTTTTTCCATCCGCCACTTCCAGTTGTCCCCTAATGTGGAGGGGGTATTGATCCTCGCCTCACTGCCAATGCCCAGATAATCCTGCACCGGTATTATACAAGTATCTGCTACGCTGCGCATGGCAAGGCTTATCAGATCCCAGTGCTGCTCCTCTTTTGGTGTATGAAAGCTGTTCATGTATCTGAGGGCAACATCCCTGTCCCAGTCTGTCATGTGCTCATACCAGCCCACTGTAGTGTCATTGTCATGGGTTCCTGTGTAGACCACACAGTTTCTATCATATTTATAGGTGAGATAATCACTGTTCTCACTGGTGTCAAAGGCAAACTGCAGCACTTTCATGCCCGGATACCCGCTGTCACGCAGCAGCTTATACACGGTCTCCGTGAGAAATCCCAAATCTTCCGCAATAATGTTCCGCTCTCCCAACTCTTCTTTCATGGTATGGAACAAGTCCATGCCCGGCCCCTTTTCCCAGTGGCCGTTTTGTGCCGTATCATCTCCGTAAGGGATGGAATAATACTCATCAAATCCCCTGAAATGGTCAATACGCACAATATCAAAGAGCTTAAAGCAGTGGCTTATCCTGCGCATCCACCAGCCATAGTGCATTCTCCTGTGGTAATCCCAGCGGTACAGGGGATTGCCCCAGAGCTGGCCTGTGGCAGAAAACCCGTCCGGCGGACATCCGGCCACTGCTATGGGCAGATTATTTTCATCCAACTGGAACAGTTCCGGATTCGCCCAGGTATCCGCGCTGTCAAATGCCACATAGATTGGGATATCTCCAACAATCTGAATCCCCTTTTCATGGGCATAATTCTTCACATTTTTCCACTGTTCAAAAAATTCAAACTGCAGGTATTGATAAAAAATAATGTCCTCACGCAGCTCGTCCTGATATTTTTTCAGGGCAGCAGGCTCTCTCAGGCGCACTTCCTCATCCCATTCGATCCAGCTTTTGCCGCCAAATTTATTCTTCACAGCCATGTAGAGGGCATAGTCATCCAGCCAGTGGTTGTTTTCCACGCAAAAAGTGAGGAAATTGCCGTCGGAAAGGATTTTGCTTCTCTCAAATGCCTTCCGAAGGAGAGGAAAACGGCTCTCGTATATTTTCCCATAATCAATATAGGAGGGATGGTCTCCCCAGTCGCAGGCATCACACTCTTCTTTTGTCAGCCATCCTTTTCCGATCAGCACATTCAAATCTATGAAATAGGGGTTGCCTGCAAAAGTGGAAAAGGACTGATAGGGGGAATCCCCGTAGCTGGTAGGTCCCAGCGGCAATATCTGCCAGAGCTTCTGACCGGTATCCCTCAAAAGGTCAATAAACTCATATGCCTCCTTTGAAAATGCTCCAATGCCGTATGGAGACGGCAGACTGGCGATTGGCAGCAGCATTCCACTTCTTCTCATATCACTATTCCTCTTCCTTGCCGTTTTTATAGTCGATTTTTATCAGGGTAAGCCCCCGTGCCGGTGCGGTGGGGCCGGCCGCCTTCCTGTCTTTGGCAGCCAGTATTTCCTGCATTTTTTCCGGGGGATAGGCCCCGCCGCCGATCTCCATCAGCGTGCCGGCCAGGATCCGCACCATATTGTACAAAAATCCGCTGCCGGTAATACGCATGGTGATCAGGTCATTCTCACGTTCCACCGAAAACCTGTGAATGGTCCTGACCGTTGTCTTTACCTGGGCCCCGGTACCGCAGAAGCTTTTAAAATCATGTTCTCCCAGCAGATATTCCCCCGCTTTTCTCATCTTCCCGATATCCATGGGAATGTAGGTAAAATGAGAATAAAACCGCTCTGTGGGCACCGGAAATCTTCTGTTTAAGATCCGGTACTCATAGGTCTTCTCACTGACTTGGTACCTGGGGTGAAAATCTGCGCGAACCTCCTTTGACATCTGGATACGGATGTCCGCAGGGAGGCGCTGGTTCAGCGCATAGGCTATCTTTTCCCCGGGCATCCTGGCATTTGTGTCAAACACCGCCACATTGCCCAGGGCGTGTACGCCTGCATCGGTCCTGCTTGCCCCTATGGTCTCCACAGGCTCCTTCAGCAGCTCCGACAGATGGTGGTTTAAAACTTCCTGTACTGTAATTCCGTTGGGCTGTACCTGCCAGCCGCAGTAATTTGTGCCGTCGTAGGCAATCTCCAGCATAATACGCTTCATACCGGCCCCTCCTAGACAAGTACGCGGATGGCAATATCCGCGGCCAGATAAAGGAAGATACACACATAGGCTGAGATATCCCTGCTGTGGTATATGAGAGGTTTCATGGATGTCCGGTTCTCACCGCCGTGATAGCAACGCGCCTCCATAGCCATAGCCAGATCATCCGCCCTTCTGAAAGCGGAGATAAAAAGGGGCACCAGAAGCGGCAGCAGGTTCTTGGCCTTCTGGATCAGACCGCCGTTCTCAAAGTCAGCGCCTCTGGCGATCTGGGCCTTCATGATCTTATCTGTCTCCTCCATGAGGATGGGGATGAATCTGAGGGCGATCGACATCATCATGGCGATATCATGCACGGGGATCCTGATTTTATTTAAGGGCCTCATGAGCCTTTCCAAACCGTCTGTAAGCTGGTTCGGCGTTGTGGTCAGGGTCATGACCGAGGAGCCGATGACCAGGTAGATCAACCGGATGCCGATCCTCACAGCCTGCAGGATCCCCTCCTTTGTGATCTCGAAGATCCAGAACTGCCACAGCACCTTGCCCGGTACTAAAAACAGGTTGAATGCAACTGTGATCAAAAGTATGAAAAACAGAGGTTTCAGACCTTTCAGCATGAACTTTACAGGAACCTTGGACATGATGATGATCGTCACCAGAAATACAGTTGCCAGCAGATATCCCCAGAAGGAATTTGCCACGAAAAGGGATACCAGAAACATGATAGTCCCTACAAACTTCACTCGGGGGTCCAGCCTGTGGAGATGTGAATCCGCAGGGTAATATTGTCCGATCGTAATATCTCTTATCATTTGTCCAATCTCTCCAGTGCCTGTAATATACTTGCCTTTGCCTCTTCCACCGTGGTGGCTTGGGTGTCCACATGCAGACCGCGTTCACCAAGCGCGTGCATGATATATGTGATCTGCGGCGCTGCAAGCCCCATGGCCTCCAGCTCCTTATAATGGGAAAAGACTTCTCTGGGTACACCGTCAAATGCCTTTTCCCCTTTATTCATCACGATGATTCGCTCCACATATTTGGCGATGTCCTCCATACTGTGGGATACCAGGATCACGGTGATCCCCCGCAGGCTGTGCAGGGTTGCGATCTGATCCAGTATCTCATCCCGTCCCTGGGGGTCCAGACCTGCTGTTGGCTCATCCAGGATCAGCACTTCCGGCTCCATGGCCAAAACACCTGCGATGGCCGCCCGCCGCTTCTGTCCGCCTGACAGTTCAAAGGGAGAACTCTTATAAAACTTTTCCGGTAAGCCCGCCTGGGTCAGTGCCCTGACTGCCCTCTCCTCTGCCTCTTCTTTAGACAGCCCCAGGTTCTTTGGCCCAAAGCAGACATCCTCCAGGACCTCTGCCTCAAAAAGCTGGTGCTCCGGATACTGGAATACCAGGCCCACCTGGCTTCTCAGCTTCTGCCTGTCGTATTTCTCCTCCCATATATCCTGACCATTATAGAAAACAGTGCCTGATGTAGGTTTCATAAGACCGTTAAAGTGCTGTATCAGTGTGGATTTTCCGCTGCCTGTGTGACCGATAATGCCCATGAACTGACCGTCGGGTATTTCCATATCCACATCCTTTAAGGCGTGCATTTCATAGACGGTTCCCGGACTGTATGTGTATGTGATGTGCTCTAATTTTATTGACATAATGCGTTCACCAATTCCTCTGTTGTCAAGATTCCTGCAGGCAGCTTCGCTCCTGCCTGTTTCAGTTCATAAGAAAGGAGTGTCACCTGGGGCACATCCAGGCGGTAGGATTTCAACTCTTCCACCCTGGAAAAAACTTCCCTCGGTGTTCCCTGCATCACTATTTTCCCCTGGTCCATGACGAACACACGGTCCGCATTCACTACTTCCTCCATATAATGTGTGATCAGAACAACTGTGATGCCCTCTTTTTCGTTCAGCTCCTTTACCGCGCGGAGCACTTCTTTTCTGCCGTTCGGGTCCAGCATGGCTGTAGGCTCGTCCAGTATGATGCATTGGGGATGCATAGCCATCACACCGGCTATGGCAACTCTCTGCTTCTGTCCGCCGGACAGCTTATTGGGTGAATGATGGCGGTACGCTGTCATGCCCACCGCCTCCAGACTTTCATTCACCCTTTTCCAGATATCCTCTGTGGGAATCCCCATATTCTCAGGGCCGAATCCCACATCCTCCTCCACCACGGTACCGATGATCTGATTGTCGGGATTCTGGAAAACCATTCCTGCCTTCTGGCGGATCTTCCAGATCTCCTCCTCCTCCATGGTGTTCACGCCGTCCAGCCACAGTGCGCCCTCCGTAGGAAACAAAAGGGCATTGATATGCTTTGCCAGAGTGGATTTTCCGGAGCCGTTATGTCCCAGGACAGCAATAAACTGTCCTGCTTCGATATTCAGCTCCACATTGTCAAGGGCCCTGTAGGTGCCCTCCACATGGCCGCTTTCATCGTATTTATAATAGTCATGCACCAGTTTAATGGCTTTTACAATTCCCATTTTATATCCTTTCCATTGTACCTGATTAGTAACGATCCAGTCAACTGAATAATCACGGGTATCCCCCCAATAAAATCACTCTTCGATGGGAGGATTTCTATTCACTGCAGGTATATCTGTAGACCTCCATATCCTCGCTGTCATCCTCCAAACGGTAGTCAATTTTAGAAAATCCCAGCTTGCGGGCCAGTTTTTTAGAGGCCAGATTGGCACTGCGAATCCTGCAGTACAGGTACACAGCCCCTCTTCTCTTTGCCTCCTCCAAAATACCCCGGCAGGCTTCATAGGCAAATCCTTTTCCTCTGTGTTTTTCATCAATGAGATATCCCAGTTCCACCACCGAGCTGTTGTGGTTCCATATTTTTGGCTCCACCCCTGCACGGCCTACGATCATCCCGCTCTCTTTCTCCTCCAGGACCCAGTAGCCCATATCACACATTTCATACATGTATTTGCGGTAGGAAGGAAAGGCCTCCAGTTCCTCCTCCAGGCTCTTTGCCATTCCTTCTGCGGTATCCGGGGTTCCCTGGCTGGTGATCTCCATCATTTTAGGAATATCCTGTTCCGTCATTTCCCGTATCCGCAGTCTTTTTGTCTCACACACCAATGCGGGAAGATGTCTGCCATGGCAGTATACTTTCTCTAAAAAAGCACCGTCAATCTCTTCATATCCCTCGATCACCACATCCGCAGGGCTTAAATCCTGCTTTCCGGAATCCGGGTTGAAGTAGGCGCAGCAGACCATCCCTGCCGCCTTTGCTGCCCTGCATCCGTTGCTGGAGTCCTCAAGGATCAGGCACTCCTCCGGGTCAAGTTTCATCTGCCTGGCGGCTTCCAAAAATACATCCGGTGCCGGTTTAGGGTTTTTCACCTGCTCCCCGCTCACAAGAAGTTCAAAATAACCGTCAATCCCCAGACTTGTCACCACCTGCCGGATATAGGCCGGAGGGGAGGAGGAGGCTATGGCCAGACGGTATCCGCTGTCTTTGAGCCGTCCAAGCAGCTGGGGCACACCCTTTATCATAGGAAAGCCTTCCTCTGCAATGACCTTCTTTTTAATCTGTTCCATAGTCTCAACCAGTTCTTTATCATCCCTGGAAATCCCATAATTGTCATGCAGTATATCCATTAAAAAACCATTGGTGGAACCGATACATGGTTTGTAAATCTCATGATCAAGTTCAATCCCCCGCGCTGCAAGCGCCTGCTTCCAGACTCTGTAGTGGACCGGCTCACTGTTGATCAACACGCCGTCCATATCGAAAATAATTCCTTTTAACATACTATCTCCCTTTTAACGGAACTTTACCCTGTGTTTTCCCGCAAAACAAGGGAGCGCCGCTGTCAAAGCGACACTCCCTCGTATCTCTACACGGTCCTACGCCGGCTCAAACAGCAAACTTTCCGCCAGCTCCCAGATTTCCTCTCTTCCCTGCTTTGTCTCAGCAGAGAATGGGATCACTCTAGTGCCCGGAGGCAGCGCAAGCCCTTCTTTTAAGGCTTTTACATGCTTCGGTACCTGGCTTCTCTTTAATTTGTCCACTTTTGTTGCTATGATAATCGGCTCATATCCGTTGTGCACAATCCAGTCATACATGGTTTTATCGTTAGCAGATGGGTCATGGCGGATATCAATCAGCAGAAATACTGCTTTCAATTCCTTTGTATTTTGCAGATATCTCTCTATCAGCTTTCCCCACTGTTCCTTTACTGCCTGGGCTACTTTTGCGTAGCCGTACCCCGGCAGGTCTACCAGATATAACGCATCATTCACATTATAAAAATTAATAGTCTGCGTCTTTCCGGGGGATGCGCTGGTCCTTGCCAGGGATTTCCTGTTCATAAGCGCATTGATCAGGGAAGATTTCCCTACGTTTGATTTCCCCGCAAATGCGATGTGGGGCAGCTCCGTTACGGGAAGCGTGCTTGTGACACCGCAAACAATATCCAGTGATACATTCTTAATTACCATCATTCATCCTCCGAATTTGGTTTCAGACAAAAGCCTGTGCCAGCACTTCTTCCATGGTGCTGACAAATACAATGGTCATGCCGTCTGTGATCTCTTTTTCCATCTCTTCAATATCCGGCCTGTTCTCCCCTGGAACCAGCACCGTTTCAATCCCTGCACTCTTGGCTGCCAGAAGCTTTTCCTTCAGGCCCCCGATCGGCAGGACCCGTCCCCTTAAAGTGATTTCACCGGTCATGGCAAGATCTGCCTTCACCGGTGTTCCGGTCACTGCGGAGAGCATGGCAGTGGCCATGGTGATTCCCGCGGACGGACCGTCCTTGGGAACCGCCCCCTCAGGAATGTGGATATGTAAATCATGTTCCTGGAAAAATTCAGGTGTGATATTATATTTATCCGCAATGGAACGGATGAAACTGACCCCGGTCTGTGCTGACTCTTTCATCACATCCCCCAACTGTCCGGTGAGCATGAACTCCCCTTTTCCGGGCATGAGGTTTACCTCGATCTGCAGGGTATCACCACCTACACTGGTCCACGCAAGCCCGCGTACGATTCCGATTTCATCCGTGTTGTTCTTCCTCTGGCAGGTGAACTTGGCCCGGCCTAAAAACGCCTCCAGATTCTCTTTATTCACTGTGACGGATTCCTGCTTATCCTCCAGGATCCGTCTTGCGGTCTTCCTGCAGATTTCACCGATTTTCCGCTCCAATTCCCTGACTCCGGCTTCCTTTGTATAGCCGGTGATCATTTCCCGCAGACCCTCATCCTCCAGAACGAGCTGCCCCTCTTTCAGGCCATGGATCTTCATCTGCTTTGGAACGAGATGTTCTTTGCCGATGTGCCATTTTTCATTTTCCGTATAGCTGCTCACCTCAATGATTTCCATACGGTCCAGAAGCGGCCTTGGAATGGTCTGCAGGTCATTGGCTGTGGCAATAAACAACACCTCTGACAAATCCAGTGGAATTTCCACGTAATGGTCTCTGAACTTGTTATTCTGCTCTGAATCCAGTACCTCCAGAAGTGCGGAAGATGTGTCACCTTTATAATCGCTGCTGACTTTGTCTATCTCATCCAGAAGCATCAGGGGGTTTTTCACACCTGACTGTATCAGCCCATTGGCGATCCTGCCGGGCATGGCGCCGATATAGGTTTTTCTGTGTCCCCGGATCTCAGCCTCATCCCGTACGCCGCCGAGACAGATGCGGACATATTCCTTGCGGAGCGCCCGCGCCACGGACTTGGCAATAGATGTCTTTCCTGTTCCGGGAGGACCCACCAGACACAAAATGGGGCTTTCACCTTTTTTGGTGAGTGTGCGCACCGCCAGAAATTCCATGATGCGTTCCTTCACCTTGTTAAGGCCGTAATGGTCTGTTTCCAGAACCTTGCCGGCCTCTTTTAAGTTCTTATTATCCCTGGTCATCTTATCCCAGGGAAGAGAGAGAAGAGTCTCAATATAACTGCGCATCACACTGGACTCCGCCTGACTGCCTGCAGTTTTCTTGAATCTTTCCACTTCTTTTATTATCTTGTCTTTTACTTCCCGGGAAGCTTTCAGCTTCCTGGCTTCCTCACGGAACTGGTCCGCCTCGGACCGGGTATCATCTTCGCCCAGCTCTTCCCGAATCAGTTTAAGCTGTTCTCTCAGGATATATTCCCTCTGATTCTTGTCCACCCGCTCTTTTACTTTGCTCTGCAGTTCTGCACTGATTTCCAGGACCTCGATCTCATTGGAGAGAATGATTCCCAGTTCCTCATAACGGTCTTCCAGAGATACCGCTTCCAGAACCTTCTGCCTGTCCACATATCTCATGGGAAGATGTATGGATATCTGGTCAATGACTTTGCTCACATCATCCAGCTCCAGTATCTGGCCTGCCAGTTCTTTGCTCATCTTTGGATTCACATTGCAGTATTTGACAAAGATCTCTTTCATGCCGCGGAGCATGGCTTCCTCCACACTCTCCTCCGCACTTTTCAGTTCTTCCACATCAAATGTAGCTGCCTCGGCATTCAGATAGTATTCACTTTCCGTAAAACGGAGCAGTTCAGCCCGCTCCATTCCCTCTACCAGGACCCGGACAATATCCTTGGGCAGTTTTACAAGCTGCTTTATCTCCGCAACGGTTCCAATTTTATATAAATCTTCCTGGCCCGGGTCCTCCACTGCAGGATCCTTCTGGGTGATCAGAAGCACCCTCTGATCCTGCATCATGGCCTTCTCAATGGCCTGTATGGATTTTTCCCTGCTCACATCAAAATGGACGATCATGTCAGGAAGGATGGTTGTACCTCTAAGGGCGATGGCCGGCAGATTATAGATTATGTCACTCATTCCCGCGCCTCCTTAATCGTTATGCATATTTATGCAGTTTCTGGTGTTCCCCTCTTGCGTCCACCCTTGTTTCTCCTTGTGGGCGGCTGCATTTCCCCATGTTCAATTAAGGCATGCCCCTTACCTTCTACCAAGTCTTTTGTGATCTTACAGGAGCGGATGGTCTCGTCAGAGGGTGCTGTATACATAAGGTCCATCATGGTTGACTCCATAATAGCCCGCAGTCCTCTGGCTCCTGTCTTTCTTTCCATGGATTTCTTGGCGATCGCCACCAGGGCATCATCGTCAAAATCCAGGTCCACGCCGTCAATTTCAAAAAGCCTTTTATACTGTCTGATCAGAGAGTTTCTCGGCTCTTTCAGAATCTTCACCAGCGCCTCCTCGTCCAGGGCATCCAGGGATACCACTACCGGGACACGGCCTACAAACTCGGGGATCATACCGAATTTAACCAGGTCCTGAGGCATTACCTCTTTGAGAATCTCTCCCACGTTTCTGTCTTTCTTATCTGTCACCACAGCATTGAAACCAATGGCTTTTGTATCCATTCTGTTTTCAATGATCTTGTTCAGTCCCTCAAAAGCACCGCCGCAGATGAAGAGAATATTGGTGGTATCAATCTGCAGGAATTCCTGATGTGGATGCTTTCTTCCTCCCTGGGGCGGAACACTGGCAACTGTGCCCTCCAGGATTTTCAGAAGTGCCTGCTGTACACCCTCCCCTGATACATCTCTGGTGATTGACGCATTTTCCGATTTTCTTGTTATCTTGTCAATCTCATCAATATATATGATACCGTACTGCGCACGGTCAATATCGTAATCAGCGGCCTGAATGATCTTCAGCAGAATATTTTCTACATCCTCGCCTACATATCCGGCCTCTGTCAGAGTTGTGGCATCTGCAATGGCAAAAGGCACATTCAACAGCCTGGCCAGTGTCTGGGCCAGCAGCGTCTTACCGGAACCGGTTGGTCCCAGCATCAAAATATTACTTTTCTGAAGTTCAATGTCGGAATCTTTTCCGGCCATAACTCGCTTATAGTGATTGTAAACGGCTACAGACAGCACTTTTTTCGCCTCATCCTGTCCGATCACATAGTCATCCAGAAATGTTTTGATCTCCTGTGGTTTCAGCAGATTGATCTCTCCGTTGCTGTCCTCCGTGTAACCTGCGCTGTCCTCATCTATGATCTCTGCACAGATTTCCACGCATTCATCACAGATATAAGTACCGCTGGGTCCTGCAATCAGTTTCCGTACCTGTTCTTCTGTCTTTCCGCAGAAAGAGCAGCGGATCTTTGGCTCGTTTCCTTTTATCGCCATTCTTCTATTCCTTTCTTGTTCTCCGTATTAATGCCGAAAGACCCCCGCAGCTAAACCGCAGGAGTCTTATCATTCGTTCTTATCTGTGCTCAATTACACTGTCAATCAGACCATAAGCCTTTGCCTCTTCTGCGGACATATAATTATCTCTTTCCGTATCTCTGGCGATGACTTCAAAAGGCTGACCTGTGTTGGCGGCCAGAGTCTCATTCAGTTTCTTCCTGGTCTTCAAGATCATGTCGGCAACAATCTGAATTTCCGTAGCCTGTCCCTTTGCACCGCCGGACGGCTGATGGATCATGATCTCCGCGTTGGGGAGCGCGAATCTCTTTCCTTTTGTACCGCCTGCCAGCAGGAATGCACCCATGCTTGCAGCCATACCGATGCAGATTGTGGACACATCACATTTAATGTAATGCATGGTATCATAAATAGCCCATCCTGCTGTCACAGAACCGCCCGGACTGTTGATATACAGATGAATATCCTTTCCCGGGTCTTCTGATTCCAGGAACAGAAGCTGTGCCACGATCAGGCTTGCTGTTGTGTCATTCACTTCTTCTCCCAGAAAAATAATTCTATCCTTCAACAGCCTGGAGTAGATATCATAACTTCTCTCTCCTCTGCTGGTCTGTTCAATGACGTATGGTACTAAACTCATGAAACTCCTCCTATTCTGTCACGCGGGCGTAAGAAACGAACTGTCTGTCCGTTACCCTTCTGTCTTCTCCACTACTTCTGTCACTTTTGCAGCGTCAGCTACTAAGGTAACAGCTTCCTGAACAGCGATATCTTTCTTCATCTGCTCTTTCTCGTAGTCGCCCATTAATTCTTTTAATTTGTCGGCTTCCATTTTGTACATTTCAGCCATCTTTGCGATCTCTTCATTTACTTTTTCTTCGGTAACCTGGATGTTCTCTACTTCTGCAACTTTCTCCAGTACCAGACGGCTCTGGATCCTCTTCAATGCCTGAGGTCTCATCTGCTCCTGGATCTTGGCATTATCAAGACCTGTAAACTGATAATACTGGTCAATAGATAATCCCTGGGACTGCAGTCTTCTTACAAAATCATCCACCAACTGACGGATCTGGTTCTGGATCATTGCTTCCGGAATATCCATCTGTGCGTTCTCGATGATCGCATCTACTACTTTATCTTCTTTTTCACGTTTTGCAACGTCCTCTTTGCGCTCTTTCAGCTTCTGCGCAATGTCGTTTTTGTATTCTTCCAGAGTATCAAACTCAGAGACATCTTTTGCAAATTCATCATCCAGTTCAGGAAGTTCTTTCACTTTGATGGCTTTTACGCTGCATTTGAACACTGCTGCCTTTCCAGCCAGATCTTCGGCTTGATAATCTTCCGGAAAAGTCACATTGACTTCTTTTTCACCGCCGATCACAGCGCCCACTAACTGCTCTTCAAATCCCGGAATGAAGGAGTTGGAACCGATCGTCAGAGGATAGTCTGTGCCTTTGCCGCCTTCAAATGCCTCTCCGTCCACGAATCCTTCAAAATCAAGAGTGATCATATCGCCGTTTTCAACTGCTCTGTCATCTACGTCGATAGTTCTGGAGTTATTCTCCTGCTCTTTCTTCAGTTCTCCTGCAATTTCTTCTTCTGTTACTTCTGCTTTGGCAACTTCTACTTCTACACCTTTGTAGTCACCCAGGGTCACTTCAGGTTTTACAGCTACTTCTGCTGTGAAGATGAACGGTTTGCCTTTTTCGATCTGTACCACATCAATTTCCGGCTGGGAAACAATATCCAGGCCGCACTCATCTGCTGCCTTTGGGTATTCAGACTGGATCAGTGCGTTGGCGGCATCTTCATAGAAGATACCTGCTCCATACATTTTTTCAATCATCACACGGGGTGCTTTTCCTTTACGGAATCCCGGGATGGTGATCTTGTTTTTGTTTTTCTGGTAAGCAGCCTGTACTGCTTTTTCAAAATCTTCAGCGGAAGCCTCAATAGTAAGCTTCGCCATGTTCTTCTCTAAGTTTTCTACCTGTACGCTCATTTTAAATGATTCCTCCTTGAATTCTATATGTATTCATGCATTTTGAGTATTCATGCATTCCTGCCCAAAACGGACACTTTATCATACTTACAGTCATTATCACAGTATAGCACAAGGAGTTTAAAAACACCAGCATTTTTTTATGAAACAATGGATTTTTTGATCTGGCGGGCCTTCACTTCTCCCTCCAGCTGTGAAATCAGCTCCAGCGCAAAGGGGATTGCTGTTCCCACGCCTCTGCTGGTGGTGATATTCCCGTCTTTTACCACCGGATCTGTAAAAATTACGGCTTCCTCCAGTTTCTCCTCAAATCCCGGATAGCAGGCAGCCTTTCTGCCTTTTAAAATCCCAAGGCCTCCCAGTACGCTGGGCGCTGCACAGATTGCCGCCACCATTTTATCTGATGCAGCAAAGCTCTTTAACAGGGCTGCAAGCCCCTGATGCTCTCCCAGATACCGTGTGCCCGGCATACCACCCGGCAGTACCAGCATATCTACGGTACTGTAGTCCACATCATCAAAGAAGACATCTGCTTTTATCTCAATTCCATGGGAACCTGTCACACTCAGATTATCGGAGATGGATACCATGAGCACTTCTTCCCCGGCTCTTCTCAAAAGATCCACCACGGTCAGACCTTCCACTTCCTCAAAACCATCTGCGGTAAATACACAAACTTTTGCCATATGAGTCCCTCCCTTAATTTAAATAAAACGAGTATAAAATCCTGCATACCAGCTTATTATACCATAGGATCACCTGATATTTCTAAAACTTCCGTTTCTTTTTTATAAAAATTATGTTATACCTTAATAATAAGCAGCACTCGCTGCTGCATGATTTGCGGGATGCCCTATGGTATACCTTTATTTAGAAGCAGCGCTCACTGCTGCATGATTTGCGGGATACCCTATGGGTATACTTTTATTTGGAAGCAGCACTCACTGCTGCATATCTTACGGGGCGCCCTTCAGAGTGCACTTATTAAATAGAAAAAGGAGGTTCTGCACAGAAATGGAAATAGAAAGAAAATTTCTTATGAAAGAGCTGCCCGCTGATCTGGCAAGCTACCCCTGTCACAAAATAGAACAGGCTTATCTGAACACCAACCCGGTTATCCGCATCCGCAGGCAGGATGACGCTTATTTCCTCACCTACAAAGGGGAGGGCCATATGGTACGGGAGGAGTATAACCTGCCTCTGAATGAAACATCCTATTGTCATCTGAAAGAAAAGGCAGACGGCATCATTCTTACAAAAACCAGATATCTGCTTCCTCTTGAAGGAGGACTTACCATTGAGCTGGATGTATTTGGAGCACCCTACGAGGGACTCTGTCTGGCGGAGGTGGAATTTGGGGATGTAGAGTCCGCCAATTCCTTTACGCCGCCCTGCTGGTTTGGTGAAGATGTAACCTTCTCATCCAAATACCACAACAGCACGCTCTCCGCAGGAAAGGACAGGCCGCAGTAATGCCGGCCTGTCTTTCCTCTGAGTCATTCTTCACCGAGGCTTTTCATGATACTGTGCCAGGTGGCTTCCCGGCGCTTCTCAATCTCCTCCTCCAGAAGTTCGTCCCCTTTTCTGGTTTTCTCCAGTCTTTTCGTATATGCTCTGGGAATCTTATAGAGCAGCTTTCCCCAAAACCGCAGAAACGCATTGCCGCTGTCTAGCAACCATATACTGATTTCAAAAATACAATCCATGATATGACCTCTTTTGTCTCGGCTAAAGCAGCACATATGCGCTTTTTTGCCTTTTCTTTTATTTTAACAGCAGTTTGCATTTCTTGCAATGAGAAATATTGCTAATCCCCGTCAAGACATTGCCTGTTTTACAGTTCTCTTGTCTTCTTCACACATGCACGGATACATTCTGTCACAGCACTCCTCATGCCTTTCTTTTCCAGAACTCCCACCCCTTCAATTGTAGTTCCCGCAGGTGAACACACCATATCCTTAAGTTCTCCGGGATGCATACCTGTCTCAAGAACCATTTTTGCACTTCCTAATACAGCCTGTGCCGCAAATTCATATGCCTTTTTCCTCGGCATTCCCTCAGCCACTGCGCCATCCGCCATGGCCTCAATGAACATGAAAACAAATGCCGGAGAACTTCCGCTGACAGCTCCCACCACATCCAGCATGGGTTCTGTCACAACCTCCGCTCTTCCAAAAGAACGGAGCAGCACCAAAGCCTCCTCCAGCTCTGTTGCTTCCACAAGAGCATTTTTGCATACACCTGTGATCCCTTCTCCTACCAGTGCAGGCGTATTGGGCATAGTACGGATTATTTTCCTATCCTCCCCGATACGCTCCTCCAGCCAGCTCATAGTCTTACCTGCAGCGATGGAGATGATCACCTTTTCTTTACCAAGCACATCCTTGATCTCTGCGATCACCTCCTCCAGAAACTGCGGCTTCACAGCCAGAAACACCACATCCGATATTTTTGCAGTCTCCCGGTTATCTGTACTACAGGCAATCCCCAGTTTTTCCTTTATCTTAGCAGCAGATTCCTGCGACTTTGTTGAAGCCGTAATATCCTCCCTGCTTACAATCTCTTTTTCCAAAATACCGCCAATAATAGCAGAGGCCATATTGCCGCATCCAATAAATCCAAGTTTCATCTGTAATCCTCCTCGTTTTTACTTTTCCTGTAACTGTTCAGTCCCTTCGCAGCCTTTTCCTAATCATTATCCTCCGTTCCCCTTATTTTTTCAAGAGTGATACAAATATTTTTTCAATTCGCAGCATACTTTTAAACATAATGCAAGTTAAATCCCCGGAGGTCTGTTTATGCAGCAATCTTATAAGGTTTTTACGGTAATCGGCATTCTGTTCACGGTCCTGCTTGGTTCCCTATCCCACTTTTTCTATGAATGGTCCGGCAATTTTTTTTTGGTAGGGCTATTCAGTCCTGTTAATGAGAGCGTATGGGAACACCTGAAACTGCTTTTCTTCCCGGCACTTCTATTTATGCTGTTGGAACAGCGCCTGCTGTCTTACCGCTGTCCTGACCTTCTCTGCAAAAATCTGACAGGACTATACGCCGGGCTCCTCTCCATGCCCCTCCTCTTCTACGGCTACACATTATTCACCAAAAAAAGCTTTCTGTGGGTCGATATCACAATTTTCATACTCAACGTTCTAATCACATACCTGCTCTCCTACAGCCTCCGAAAAAAGAAACTTCCTGATACCCTATGCCGCCTTAATCAGACAGCCCTCTATATCCTGCTGGCCGTCTTCACCGTCGTTTCTATCTTTTTTATGGTATAAGCATATGATATAAACACTGCATTCACCAAATTATTTACGGTTCACAGATACCAGGAAGCGGATGGGAGGAGGCCGGGGCCAATCCCCCCATCCCAAAAACTCACTTTCCCCCTATACATTTTTTCCTTCCTGTATTATGATAATATTATTCTGACAAAGGAGACAAAACCATGACCAACCAAGTATTTTCTGTGTATCATTGCAAATCCTGCAATAAAATAGAAGTGACACAGTACATATCTCCCCAGCAGATGGAGGAATTCGGTCTGACCGCTGAGGAGCTTCTTCCCATCTGTCCTGTCACCGGAAACTCCGACCTGGAAGAACTGGGGCAGATGACAGAAAAAGAGCTGCGCCACTTTGCCTACAGCGATGTAGATGGAGTAAAAGACTATCTGAATAACAGAGAAAAGAAAATCCCCAGGCTTTAAATTCAGGAATCTTTTTCCTGCCTTCACAGTTACGGACACCTATCCCGGCAGAATTTCCTTCAGTGTTGGGATTTTTCCTTAGCTGCAAAGAGGGGCCGCACGCATGAATACCATGCGGCGGCCCCTCTTTTTTATCTAACACTCATTTCCCAGTTTTCGGGAACTCATAAGCTTCCAGATTTTATATTTCTTAACTCTATGGACAATATGCCGGGTATTTCCGCATTTCATACACTGTCCTAAAAATTCGTATACCAGCACATCCTCTTGCTTCAGTTTCAGACCATATGTTTCGTTCAGGCATGACCTGCAGTATCCCAGTGCATGTATTCTCTCATTTCTTGTCATATTTACTCCCGCTCCCTGTATTTTAGTAATATCTTAATGAATCTAATATTTCTTTTTATAATATCAGATACAATACGATATTTCAAGACATATCACGTATCAGAAACGATATTTCGGGACATAGTATCATGTACAATGTCATATAATAGGTGGTGAAAAATATGCACAGTGAGAATACTTTTGAAGAAAACAGCTATGAAGATTTATTTTATAACCGTCTGACACAGCTAAGGTCAGCGAAGAAGGTCTCTGCAAGAGATATGAGTCTTTCCATTGGACAAAATCCGGGCTATATTAATGGACTGGAAAACAAAAAAGGGCTTCCCTCCATGACAGTATTTTTTTATATCTGTGATTACCTGAATGTCACACCGAAAGAATTTTTTGACGAAAGTATAATTTGTCCTGAACAATTCAAGAATCTTTGTCAGGATATGAAAGAGCTGAGACACGATGACCTTCAGCTTTTATGGACATTAACGAAACGTCTGCAAAAATAAGACCGCAAAAAGTGCCGCGAGCCGCAGTTATTTTACAATACTGCAGCCCGCGGCACTCTTTTCATTTTTCTTTCTGTACTGATTCGGTGACATAGATGTCATTCTACGGAAAGCCTGGGAAAAATAAGACTGGGAGGAGTATCCTACCATACCTGATATTTTTGTAACAGGATAATTGGTTGTTTCCAGAAGATGCATGGCCTCTGTCAGCCGTTTCTCAGCAAGATAGCTGATGGGGGATATGCCCTTGTAGGCTTTGAAAGCATGTACCAGATAGTATTTGTTGATATGTGCCGTAAGGCTTAGTGTTTCCAGGGTGATCTCCTCCGCATAGTGCTCATTGATATACTGTTCCACCACCCGGCATTCCCTGGTTGCCTTATTGGGAGGTGCAGCCAGAATATTCTGGCGGGTATGTCTGGTAATATACAGAAGCAGCAATTCCAAAAGCTTCTGGCAGACTGCCCCGCTGTCCTGTTCACCCAGACGTGCCTCCATTACCATCTGTGTCAGACAATCCCCTATCTCCTTACGGCTCTGCCCCAGAAAGTGGACACTGTAATCATAAGTCCCACTGTCCTCCCGGGAATGAAACTGCAGACCTTCAATGCCCAGGGCAATATATTCCCAGGGGCTTTTCTTATTTCCCAGCTCTGTATGTGAGACGCCGGGGTTTACTAAAACCAAGTCATTTTCCCGCACAGGAACTCTTTCATTGTCAATGATAAAACAGCCCTCCCCTTTTGTGATAAAGAAGAGTTCCGCAAAATAATGGGAATGTTCCATGCTGTGCCAGTCCTTATCCGACCTGGCACAGGTTACATACAAAAGCTGGACAGGCAATGACGCTGGAGGCGTCTCCATGGAATATCGCTGATTGCTCATATATCCTTCCTCCTGTTTTCTTTTCTATCCTCATTATAAATTTTTTCATCTGTGGGGACAAGTCGGTTTTAAACAAATCCGCATCGGAACCTGTGGCAAGCCTTTTTCATATTGTATTTTATGGTAACTATTCAGCAGCCAGGCAAAAACCCTATCTCTAAAGGCGATTCTGCGTGGTAGTACCAAAACAGGAGGGAACTATGAAAAAGATTTTATCCGTTTTACTCGCCGTCACACTCTGTACTTCCATATGCCTTACAGGCTGTCAAAAGTCAGATAAGAGTGAGAAAAATTCCAAAGATTCCAATACGGAAAAAGAACTGGTGGATGTAAAATTAAATGAAGTTGCCCATTCCATTTTCTATGCACCTCAGTATGTGGCAATTGAGGAAGGGTACTTTACAAAAGAAGGGATCCGCTTAGAGTGTGTGACCGGCTTTGGCGCAGACAAGACTATGACCGCCGTCCTCTCCGGCGATGCGGATATCGGCTTTATGGGCGCAGAGGCTTCCGTGTATGCTTACCAGGAAGGTGCCAATGACGCTGTCGTCAACTTTGCACAGCTTACACAGCGGGCAGGAAATTTCCTGGTAGCCAGAAAAGAGATGCCTGATTTCAAATGGAGCGATTTGAAAGGCAAAGATATTCTGGGCGGTCGGGCAGGCGGTATGCCGGAAATGGTATTTGAATATATCCTGAAACAGAACGGACTTGACCCGCAGAAGGATATGAACATTGACCAGAGTATTGATTTCGGTTCCACTGCCGCTGCTTTTTCTGGTGGTCAGGGTGACTTTACTGTTGATTTTTATAAGTTACTACACCCTCACTTATTTATTATGCTTGTATATATTCATACATAAAATACTTCACAAGTCTAAATTATTCTATTTGCTCTTTTATAAAGAATGCTTCCAATCTATCAGCATCATTTGTATTCAACGCAGCATAATACTCTGCCTTTGCCTGATCCAATATTATGAATGGCAGTATTCTATGGCGAAGTATTCCCTGAAAAGAATGATCCTTCCTGTGCGTCCATTACCATCGTAAAAATAACGCTTTCGCAACTTCTCTACTCAATCCCAAAATGTGAATTAAATATGCTAGTTTTCTTGAAATCCACGGTGCTGCAAATGAAGTTCCGCTTACATATGCCGCCCCCATATCATCACGACACACCGTCTTCTACTATGGCAACAGACTCATCATATGAACTCCATGTTAATGTATCTGTAGTATCCTCAGGGCCATAAGTGGCTGCAAGTGTATCCTGTTGTTCTACATTAATAATGGAAAAATCTTTATTTAATGTCAGACTATCAGCAGGTATACATGGAATCGACACTGTTACTTTGCACTCGTCTGTAGTTCCATTTGCAGTTATAGCAGTAATGGTTGCTATACCTTCAGATATAGCAGTTACAACACCATTTTTATCTACAGCAGCAACAGATTCGTCTGAGGAACTCCAGGTTGTATCTTTGGAATCCGTCATTCAGACGCAAAAAGCATCTATAATCGTCCACGTTTTTCCACCGTTCCACGAAAAAAGGCACTGGATCCTCTCCAATGCCTTTTTCTTATAGCCTTTTTACTGGTTTTTTCATCTTTTCCTTCTTTTCAGGCTCTTCTTCCTCGGGCATACTGGGCATATACAGCCGTTTTAGCTTCAATATGCCATCAATCTGCTCATTTACAACCTCTTCTAAGATTTTGAGCCGCTCCTCCGGAAGATGGCAGGGATGTTCCCGGTCAAACCGGTACCCTTTCAGGTTGATCAGATCCGCCCGGATGGACGGGGTAAGGGCCGCATGGGCGACCTCATTAAAGTCTTCCCCAATCCGGGTAGGCCGGGTAGACAGATATTCCTGCAGGTGATCAAACTCCGCCTGCTCCGCATAAGGAAGCAGTGCCTGGTTGTGATCGAATACTGGCGCCATCCCCGAAACCTGCATCGTATCTGCATCAAACAGCATCCCATAATTGCCGGCATGGCGATCCGTATTCAGGACAAGCGCATCCAATACCAGCATCCTACGGAAATCTTCTTCTGCATCATGCCGGGACATATAATCCATCACATTTGTCAGGTTATACTCTCCCTGGATACAGCGATAGATTGGAGCAAAGCCCTCCTGCTCACTGGTAAACAACGGGCACTTAGAGGCCAGGCTTCCCCGATACCGGACAACGGTATACGGAACATGCCGTCTGCAGATCCTGCTGGCAATCTCTGCGGCATAGGCTTCAGAAAAAGGTTCCAGCCCTGTATTCCTGCCGCCTGTACTCCCACGCTTGTACAGGAAGATATCTCCTTCCTCTTCCCGTACCCAGCATTTCGCATAGGCACCGCTCGTTTCAAATTCTGGTGAAGTCGTAGAAAACTGCTCTCCGTATAGGCCGCCCTCAAAAGCGATCTTTGCGATCGCGTCATTGAATGGGTTTCTATACAGAGACACATCTGCCCACTTAAAAGAGCTGTCTATTGGCTTCACCCAGAAAGTATCGTTCAGGCTCAATGCATGTGTGATCTTTAAAAAGCCGTCAATTCGGGAGCAGCCGCACTGCCGCATCAATTCCGCAATGTGCTCCCTATGCTTCGGTGCCTGCCGCTGCTCCACCCATGTATGGATGGATGAAAAACCAATCGGCAGTTCCTCAGCTGAAACGTTGCAAGCCTCCTCTTTGAAAAGGATACTTCCCAAAGCTCCGCTGGTGCAGGCAAATGTCAGAAGCACCTTATCCTTATTCATCAGGCAGTATCGTTCATCCACTTTGTTTTCCTCCTTCCTCTGTATCCCCCTCACAATTTTCCTTTATTATATCCATATCCTGACCAATCCGCAATCTTTTATTCGATATGTACCTCAAATGTTTTCACCAATTCTTCCACCTCCTGCAGCTTTTTCAGTACCAGTTCCGCATCTCCCCGGAACATGACGCAATGTACTACTCCTATCTTTTCCCCAAAAGTCTAAAACATTCTTTCCACAACTCCTCCTGATCCTGAATCCTGTCTTTTGTCAGCAGATTTACCGGATCAAAAATAATTTTCAGCCAGGGACTACTCATATCCCGGATCAGTTCTTTTGTCCATTCCGGAGAATACAGCGTATGAGCGGCAACCGGTTCGATTCCCATGTTCCTGTGCTGTTGCCAGAAGCCTGTAGATGGTGTCCCATACCTGTTTTCTGGTCTCTCTTTTTTCTTCCAGATTCAGGACGCCATAGGATGTTTCTGTCCCGGTCATGCCTGCCCCCAGGTATTTTCCATAACGAATTCCTGCCTCCAGATTATACTGCTCCAGAACCTGTTTGGTTTTCTCATCCCCCTCTCTCACCGCCTGAAAAACCTGTTTTCCTTCCACAATTTCCGCAGCATATCTGCCACAGAAGAGAGTCTTTATTTCTGTCGTTTTTCATCATTGCTTTTGCCTGTCTCACCAGTGCAGAGGCAGAAGCATACCGTTCAAAACAGCCTCTGCTGATCTTCCCGTTCATAATGATCCCTGCCCCGATTCCGGTACCCAGTGTGACCATAAGGAAATCACAGCTCCCTTTCCCCGCGCCGTACAGAAACTCTGCCCAGGCGGCAGCATCTCCATCATTTTCCAGATATTTTTTGCAGGGAATATAGTGATGGATCTATTATCTCACATATGATGATTTTGAAAAGGTACTCGCTATTTTGCGTTTACTATATTTCATGTTGTGTTTGTCCCTTTTTGGAAGAAAAATATCCTTTAGAAAGAAAAAGAGAAGTGGGGTTTCCACTTCCCTTAATTACTCTCTTTTCCATATATTTTATTTTTTAATAGTAATATATGACTTCTTTTTGCCAAATAATCGGCATAATACAAATCCCAGCATTAAGAATATACCTATAATTCTTTTCATTTGTTTCCCCCTTTAAAACGGAGCCATTTGATAAACGTAATAATTCAACCAATTGCTATAAAGATTATTTGCATGCGCTTTCCATAAAAAAAGTGGAGTTTTATTTGGATTGTTTTCAGAAAAATAATTACATGGTTTTCTTATTTTTAGTCCTTTACTCAAATCACGTCTATACTCTTCGAAAAGCGTAAACTTATCATATTCTGGATGTCCCATAACAAAAATTTGCTTTCCATTTTCAGCCGATCCCAAAAAAAATCCTACTTTTTTCGATGCAGCAAGAATATTAATATCATTACACTTTCTAATATCCTCAATTGCAACTTCTGTGTATCGTGAATGTGGTGCTAGAAATTTTTCATCAAATCCCCTGACCAATGGATCGCTAGGGATCAGAATATCATGCCAGTATACTCCAAAAACCTTTTCGCGTAATTTTCTTTTGGTTAATTCAAAAAAATGATATAACGCAGCTTGTGCTGCCCAACAAATATAAATTGTAGATATAACATTTTTTTTACTCCAATCCATAATTTCTACAAGTTCCTTCCAATAATCAACTTCTTCATACTCAAGGTTTTCAACTGGAGCACCTGTAATTATCATTCCATCAAACTTTTTACTCTTCACTTCATCAAATTTGGAATAAAATTTTTCCATATGAATTATTGATGTATTTTTAGAATTATGACTACTTGTTGTCAAAAACTCTATCTCTAATTGTAAAGGAGAATTTGACAACAAACGTAATAACTGTAACTCTGTTTTTTCTTTTAGAGGCATCAAATTCAAAATTAAGATGCGTAACGGTCGTATATCTTGGGTTATTGCCCTTGTTTCCCCCATAACAAATATATTTTCTTTTTCTAACAGTTCTTTTGCAGGCAAGCCTTCCGGTATCTTAATTGGCAAACCATCTCTCCTCTCTGCATTGCTTATGTATAACACAATTCCATTTATTTCAGTTTACACTATAGCATATTTTACTTCTTTCCTTCATAAAGCGAATTTCTCTATCAATATCCTCTTGAATATCCATCAAGATTTCCAGCTTTTTATCCTTCATAGTTTTCTGAAACCTTCCCTGAGAATTAATATATTTTTCAATAGATGGTTTTTTATCTTTCATTTTCAATAACTTTTCAGTTGGTTTAGAAAATACTATTTTACCATTATGGGCTTCCCACAGTAAACATGCACCTGCCTCTACAGCCATTCTTCCCATTTCTATAGTTTTATCTGCTGAAAATCCCCAACCGACATTACATGGCGCGAAAATTTCTATATACTTAAATCCTGGAATAGATTTAGCTTTTAATATTTTATTATATAAATCTATTGGGTATGCAACCGATGCTGTAGCTATATATGGAACGTTATGCTCTAACATGAGCAATGCCATATTCTTTTTAGTCTCCTTCTTTCCCGCCGGAGTAGTTGTTGTATAACAATATCGAGGAGTAGCACCACTTCGTTGCAATCCCGTATTTACATAGGCTTCGTTATTGTAACAAAAATGTATAAAGTCGTCATTTCTCTCCGCTGCAGCAGAAAGTGCTTGGAAACCAATATCATAAGTTCCACCGTCCCCAGTCCAATTAAAAACAGTTGGCTTTTCCCATGTATCATTTTTCTTCTCTTTAATAGTATCAAGAGCCACACTTACACCTGCAGCAGATGCACCAGCACTGGCAAATGTAATATTCATGCTTGGCCAATTATATGCTGTTTTAGGGGTCATTCCCATACTAGCCACAGAACAAGACGGAGTCAGCAACATTACCGCATTTTTCCCTAAAGCTTTTCCAACAATTCGTAAAGCCAGTGATGCAGGACAACCGGCGCATGAACCACACCCACTTAATAATAATTCTTCTTCTGGCATTTCTCTAATTGTACTAATCATAAACTTCAACCTCCATCTTTTTGATTACACGTTTAATTTCCTCACATGTGATTTCTTTACCGCCAATTCCCATCACCATTCCTTTCAAGCATTTTAAGTTTAATTTTCCATACAAAAAGCTTCGAAGTTCTGATATAACAATTCCATCTTCAGCACCAAAATGATAATCACGATCAATAACAATAACCTTACTGTCAGTTTTTAAAATATTCATAATTTCAATTCCTGGAAATGGTACGAATACCCTTATTCTGATTAGACCAACAGAAACACCTTCTTTTCTTAGTATATCCACACAATATTTAATATCTGCTGCTACACTTCCCATAGCTACTAAAATAATCTCTGCGTCCTCTGTACAATATGTTTCTATCATATCCCCATCCCATAGTTCTGTACACTCCTGATATTCATATGCGGCTTGTTTAATAATCGTTCCAACATTTAAAATGTCTTTAGAAAGTTTATCTCTAAAATCTGCATATTCCTTAGGATTTGTCACATTGGAAAAAGATGTAGGATTTTCAGTATTTAAGGACCACATGGGTTTGTAATCAGGTAAATATGTGGATATTTTTTCTTCTTCTGGTAGGCTCACAGGTTCTTCACAGTGAGAAAGTAAAAAACCATCAAAATTTACCATTACTGGTAAATATGCTTTTTCTGCAATTTTATATGCCTGTAAAATTGTATTGAATATTTCCTGGTTGGATGCACAATAAATTTGAATCCATCCTGTATCTCTTTGTGATAAGGCATCTTGATGATCTGCTTTTAAAGTCCATGGTGCAAAAACCCCTCTATTTACGTTTGCCATGACAATTGGCAATCGCCCGCCTGCTGCCATATGCAAAACTTCATGCATATAAAGTAAACCCTGTGAAGATGTAGCCGTAAACACTCTAGCCCCTGCCGCTGACGCGGCAACTGTTGCAGCCATCGCAGAGTGTTCACCTTCTATTGATATAAATTTACACTTCATTCCGTGGGCTATATCCTCATTTATTTTTTCAACAATTTTTGTAGACGGGGTAATCGGATATCCCGCTACAACATCAACTTTTGCATATTTTACTGCTTCTGCTGCCGCATAATTTCCAGTACATAATATCTTATCCATATTTACTCCTTTTCCATTGAAATAGCCTCACAAGGACATTCATTTGCACAAATTCCACATCCTTTACAATATTGATAGTCAATTTCAAGTGTTTCTTTGTTAATCACTGCTTCTGGACAATATATCCAGCACTTCAAGCACTTAACACATTTTTCTTTCTTAATAATGGGCTTATATAACCTCCATTCCCCAGTATTTCCAGCAGCGCCTTTCTGTGGTACTGAAATTGGTTGTAAAATAGAATCCATCGACAAATACCTCCTTAGATTGCATCATATGCACTCAAAGCCGCTTTTACATCGAGCTCTGCAATCTTCCCTTTCCAATTTTTTCGTAAAACAATTTCAACGACTTCCCGTGGAAATTGTATAACTTTACAAACTGCCCCAAACATTGGGATATTTACAAAAGGAATATTATCGTGAACAAGATTATTTTCAATAGCAATCTGTGTTGCGTTAATGGTAATTGCATTTTGTTCATAACGCTTTTCATTACTATTAACAATAAGCTTTGTTCTTTTATGAAGTCCCATATCGATTGCCTTTTGTATCAGAGAATCATTCATAATAACAAGAAACTCCGGTGTAGAGCACTGTTCATGTATTAAAATGGGCTTATCATTAATTCGTACCGATGCACTTACCGATGAACCTCTTCGTTCAACACCGAATGAAGGTAACGATTGGCTATATAACTCCATTTCTAAAGCAGCCTCAGACAATAAATGAGAAAACGTAACAATTCCTTGTCCGCCTAAACCATGTAATCTAAATTCAATCATAATAATCTCCATTCCGCGCGCCTTCGGGCGCGGCACAAATAGTAATGAAAGATTTTCAAAACCTCTGCTCCATGAGATAATAGCTTCAAGAAGCTACACTACAAAGCACGGGAGGAGGAGTTGTAAATTCTTTCTCGTTTTAGACAGCATAATAATCCGTGTAAGTTCTGCCTTTTCAAGCACAAATAAGTGGTACTTCGAGTCCGTACACTAAGAATTGTTTTAACGCCTTGGTTAAATTGTGTGGCAGTTCAGTCAATGGCTTCTTAACAATAACTGTCATGACCTTTGCATGGAATCCTCTGGTAAATACTGGATCCCTGTATTTAATCTCCTAGAAGATAAGACCAATGTTACCATTGCAAACCCCAAATGGGTAAAAGCAGTAAAAGGTAACAAAGATGACACAAAGGATTCTAAATGGATTGGAGATTTATTCCGTCTTGGACTTGTAAAAGGCAGTTATATTCCCTGTAAAAAAATTCGTATTTTACGTGAGTTTACAAGGTATGGTTATAAACTTGTTTCCTGCCGTTCCAGTGAAAAGAATAGATATCAGAATGCGCTTACTGTTTGTAATGTTGCACTAGATTCTGTTGTTTCCGATATCTTTTGGAAGTCATCCACATCCATCATTAACTATCTGCTTGAACAGTCTGGCAATTCTATCAATCATGAAGAAATAGCTTCTTCTAAACTTCTTAGGTCTCACAAATCTAAAGAAGATGCAGTGATTGAATCCATTGAGGATATCATATGACTGATTCCCAAAAATACCGTATGCACCTCGTCCGTACACATATGGATTATATCACAGCTGAGATCAATGATAGACCGAGAGATAGAATCTTTGATTTCTTCTGATCCTGATTATGAAAATGCTATCCAGTTTCTAATGACTATTCCGGGTGTTAAACGTAACAGTGCAATCACCGTCATCTCCGAAATAGGTATTGATATGGCTCAGTTCTCAAGCTCCAAACGTTTATGCTGCTGGGCTGGATTAACTCCTGACAGTAAAGAATCTGGTGGTAAGAAGAAGTCTGTTCGGGTTACACGTGCCGGTGTCTACCTCAAACCTGCATTAGTACAGTTTGCTCATGCAGCCGTTACATCCAACAAATCTCCTTACTACAAAAAGAAATATGAATCTCTTACGAAACGTCATGGCGAGAAAAGAGCCATTATTGCAATCGCCCGGATGATTCTGACTGCCATTTACCAGATGTTATCAACTGGAGAAACCTGGAATCCAAGCGATTTGTATAAAATTGATATGCCTGAAGCTTTACTGGAAAAACAGAAAGTAAAAGCTATCAAGCAAGCCATGAAACTATTGCAGCGAGAGGGATTATATCCACCTCCGAAACCAATAGCTTCCTAAAATTTTTCCTAAACTTAATACCCATAAAAAGTTGCCAACTACTGGCAGCTTAGATAAGTGCGCCACTTTTTGGCTGACCTCTGCTTTCTTTCACACTATACTCCTCTTTTCAATTAACACCATCTAAAAATCACTGACCCCCACTGCATCCCCATACCGATACCAAACAACCCAATCAGATTTCCACTCTTTATCTTTCCTGAGCGAACTGCTTCATCCAAAGCGATACCCACCTGTGGTCCTGATGAATTACCATACTTTGTAAAAACTTCTCCAATTTTTTCGTCTGGAATTTTTAGCATCTGTTTTATTGCGCCTAACGCTTTAATACTTCCAGGATGTGCCAGTACAAAGTCCAAATCCTCAACATTGGCATGTATTTGTGATAAACTATCTTTCATACTATTTACTACAGCATTGCAAATAAATTCCCATTCTTTTGCCTTCATATCTGTATTATGAGCTATTTCATCTTTATTGGTTTTACCCGAATTTGAAAATGCCCAAGTTAAATATTGTTCACCTCTTTCTAATTTATCTGGTGTTAAAGGGTTGGCACATCCACCGCCAGGAATTAATGCCGCCTCATAAAAGTCGGGATTAGCCCCTAAGTGATAGCTCAATATGCCAGTATCTGTTCCTGGTACTTCCGTCAATATAGCTGCTGAAGCTCCATCTGCAAACAATGCATTATTAAATCTATCGCTAGGATTCATTGAACGTAGTAAAAGTTCAGACGCTACGACCATAACATTTTTAAAACTCCCCTGAGCCATTAGTGCACCTACTACAAGCAGATGAACAAATCCTGCGCACTGTGCCTTCATATCAAATACTGCTGCATTTGTGGCACCAAGTTTCCGTTGAACAAGAAGAGACGTACCTGGCGCTAAATGGTCAGGAGAACAAGTTGCCAAAATAATTAAATCAATGTCTGTTGCCTCTAGTTTAGCCATGTCAAGTGCCTTCTTGCAGGCTTCAAAAGCTAAGTCAGAAGTATTCTGGTCATCTCTTGCCTTGGTTCGTGCAGTTACTCCAAGATGCTTCCTAATCCATTCATCATTTGTATCATAGATTTTCTCTAAATCTTTATTAGTAATCAATTTCTCGCCTATGTAAGATCCTGTTCCTATAATCCCAATATTTTTTTCCATTTTTGTCCTCTTTTCTATTTCCATATTAAATGTTCCATAGTAAAATTATTTCCGTGATTGATGTAGATATTATTTTGAGAGTTATCAACTTCCAATTGATGTACTCTTCATAAAGGCATCCTCCAATTATATGGGTCCTCTAAAACATTATATTGAATACCTACAAGATTGTATTGTAATTTTTCTGTTATCGGTCCAATCAATTTTCTATTAATTTCATAAACATGATTCTTATAATTCAGGGTACCAATTGCAGCAATACCGGCTGCCGTACCCGTACCAAAACATTCAGTTACTGTACCATCCAAAATTCCTTCAATTATTTCTTCAATACTAATTTTTCCTTCAACAGTCTTTATTCCATTATCCTTAGCCAATTGCAAAACTGATTTTCTTGTTATACCCGGCAAAATTGTATCATTTAAAAGTGGCGTTAAAAGATTACCGTTTTGTACAAAAAAGATATTCATTACTCCGGTTTCCTCAATAAATCTTCTATCTTTTCCATCAAGCCAAAGTACTTGTGAACATGATTTTGAATGAGCTATTTTTGTTGAGAGCAAACTTGCTGCATAATTCCCACCAGTTTTAGCATTGCCAACTCCACCGTATACAGATCTAGCCATTTTATCTTCTACATAAATATCCAGATATTTTTTTTCGGTTTTAAAATATGGGTCAACTGGGGATAAAACTACAAAGAATAAGTACTCTGTAGCAGCTACCAGATTTATGTTATCACTAATCGCAATCATAGTTGGTCTTATGTATAAAGCTGAATTTTCAGTGCATGGTACCCACTTCTCTTCGATCTTAATTAATTCTCTAATTGCAATAACAAAATCTTCCTCATTCAATTCTGGCATACAAAGACGTTTTGCTGATTCGTTGAATCGTTTTGCATTTTCCCATGGTCTAAATAAAAAGACCTGACCATTTCTATCCCTATATGCTTTCATTCCTTCATAAATTTCCTGTGCATAGTGAAAAACTGCTGCTGATACACTTAGGTTTATAGATGAATTTTCTACAATCTGTGCATCATGCCATCCTTCTGTTTCATTAAAATACATCAGGAAGACATGGTCTGTAAATTTTGTTCCAAAACCTAAGTTTGATGTATTTTGTAAGGTTCCTCTTTTTTCTTCTGGTAAAAGTCTGTAATCAATTGTAAGCATTTTAATTCCTCCTTATTTGGATTTATAAATAATCATTTTACATGGATTCTGTACATATTCCCCTGATTTTTCCTTAAATACGCCACATTCAAACTCACAATAATCATAGCCCATCATTTTAGGAACTATTTCTTTGTTTATTTTACAGTGAGAACAGTAATAAGGGATATTTTTTTTGTTAAAACACCAGTCTGCCGGTTCCTTTGATACACCAAATTTTTTACTATCCTTTAAAATTTTGCCACCGGTTTTACATTCTTTAATTATAATTGTCAGTTTTTCCTCATCTTCTTCTACATCAAAATCGAATGTCGCACAAGCATAATTATTCAGCCAAAAATCAATCACTTTTTGTTTATCTTTCAAGAGTTCACTGTAGCTATCTTTCCAAGTATAGTCGGCTACATATAGTAATGCGTCCCGTACAGCCTCATCCCCAAATTTTTCTCCTACATAGCTTAATAAGCAGGAAAAAAAATTAGCTTGGCTATAATTTACATTCAAAAACACTTTTTCTGCAGTTTCAGCACATATCTCTACAGTCTGCAGATCATTTTCTTTTGCAGCTTCTATAAGTCGTTCTTTATTTGTCCTTTTATCATTCATATCTTAGTCTCCTCATTAAGAAATTTTATATATTACAGTTCCATATGTCATATTAGCTCCTGCAACAGCCAATATATAATTTGTTGTTTTATATTCACAACTATCAAAAAACTTTTTTAGTATAATAGCAATAGATGCACTTCCCGAATATCCTTTTTCTATTGAAGAAAAAACATATGAATCTGATACACCACTCTCTTTCATGATTTGCTTTATTAGTTCTTCTTTAAAATATGTCGGAAATATAATCTTCGTATTAAATTCACTAGAAAAATACTTACTTTTCTTTCTAATACTTTCAGCTATATTTGCTATAGCTTTTCTATCCATTAGCTGGTAATCCATTTTAACCTTACATTCATTACGCATTACAGCATTAAATGATATAGGATAACGTGTCCCCCCAACAGGATATTTCAAAATTTCTTCCGCCTCATAATTAGTAGTCAACGCAAATTCATGAAATCCCGTTTGAGTATCCGTTCTTTGTAACAATATTGCACCTGCCACATTTCTATTTCTTTTTGTTGAAGTAGAATCTTCTTCGACTATTACAGTCGGTGTCTCAGCTGCTACGACTAAAACAGTACTGTATTTTTCACTTTCGATATAAGACGCTCCTAACTGCAATGCATATAAAAATCCTGTATCGCCAGCTGTTAGATCATGACATGCACAATTTGCAATTTTAAAAGCTTTTTTTATTAGTGTTGAGGTACTTGTTCCAAAATTATCAGGCAAACCAGTAGATAATAGAATCGCCTCTACAGAATTTTCATTAAATTTTTCTAGGTTCTTAAAACATTTTTCTGATGACATAATAGCTAGTTCAGATGTCGTGTATCCCTCTCCCTCTGCAACTCCAACAGAAGAAATTTTAGCTGAAAAATAATTGCCTTCCATGTTCAAACCCCTTTCTTTTGATTTCTAAAATATCTTCAGGAAATATGTCTTCAAATGCTTTCTCCCAAGAATCAATACTGATACTAATTCTATTGGACAAAATCCCAATCAAAGACATTTGTCCATCAATACCTGAGGTTATACTATCCTCTATTGGTATATCTAGAATTGTTCGTCTAGAAGCTTTGAGCTTTTCGCTGATTTCTTCTATCGTGATAGGATTCTCAATTAATCCAGATACGCTTGTGACTGGTACGATCTCATTTGCAACAATTACTGTTCCATTCTTTTTTAACTGATTACAATTACGAAGTGCCTCCAACTTATCAAATGCAATCATATAATCCCCTTCCCCATTGCAAAATAGTGGTGATAGAATTTTTTCTCCAAATCTAACCTGACTTACAACAGCACCACCTATAACTCCTAAAGCGATTACGGAAGTGTTTTTAGCAACATATCCTTCATAAAATGCTGCTCTTGAAATTAAATTTCCTGCCAACATAACGGGATGGTTTCCTGCACCTGTCAGGAAAATATTCACTCCATCATTTTTCATCTTGTTTCCTCCTTATAAAAGGCTTTTTGATCACAGACCGCCTCACATATGCCACATGATACACACATTTTTTGATTAAGGACTGGTTTAATTTGTGAAGAATATTCATTTCGTGACATGGCGAGACAATTCATTTCTAAACATTTACCACATCCATTACATTTGTTATAATTTATAGATAACGTATATTTTGCTTCTCTTGGATAACGCCTTGCACAAGCATGTCTCATAATAATTATTTGTGGTGTATCCATAGACAATTTGTCTTCAATCACCTTTTCAGTTAAATTTAAGTCATATGGATCAAGGATAGTGCAATCAATTTTTAATGCCTCACAAAATCGTTCAATGCTGAAAGGTTTAACAGTTTCCCCGTTAATATTTTTTCCGGTTCCTGGGGTATTGTGTCCACCGGTCATAGCCAATCCATGATTATCTAATATGATGTAAACTCCTTTGCCATCATTTTGACATACATTCATTAGACTGTTTATACCAGAATGTAAAAATCCCCCATCACCACATACAGCAACAACACGTTCTCCCCCTTTATTTCCTTTTGAGAATCCATGTCCCAATCCCATGCCAGAACCCATACAAACAAAACAATGTATATTTGCTATAGGTGGGAATAAATTTAATGTGAAGCATCCACTATCACCTAAAACCTTAACCCCCAATTTTTTAAGAACATAAAAAACATTTCTATGAGGACACCCTGCACAGTTTACTGGCAATCTATAGGGCAGATCATCATTCGGAATATTTTCATCTATGGGTTTACCATAGTATTTATAAATTTCATTTTTAATATATGTAGGACTAAGCCTATAGATCTCTGCTTTTCGTTCAAACATATTTTTATTTTTCACGGAACAACCTAGCGATCTGAGACGCGATTCAATCAGACATTTACCATCCTCGATAACAAAAACATCTTTTACGTTATCAAAAAAGTTACGAATTTTATCAAGTTCTAAAGGCCATAAAACGTCAAGTCTTAAAAAAGATGCTTCTGGAAATACCTCTTTTGTGTAGTTATATGCTGTACCTGTACAAATAAATCCTATATCTTTTGAATTATACTCCACTCTATTTAGTACAAAATTATTGATAAAATTCAGTATGTTTTCTTTTCTTTTAGAAATATCAATTGCTGCATCTGCGAAAGATTTATATAACTTACTATCTTTATTCATTTCTGCAATTGAGCCGGTAATTGTCTTAGGGAAATATCTATATGTACCAAATGATTTATCACACAATTTTGGACTATGGTCTGCTATATTTACTGCCATCCCCGTATGGGTAACAACAGATGACAAACGATAGAAAACCGGCACCTCATAATGTTCACTGATAATAAAAGCGAATTTTAGATAATCGTATGCCTCTTGTGCATCTCCTGGTGAAAATAGAGGAATTTCTGCATTCAATGCATATTCCCTAGAATCACACATATCATCAGCAGCTAAACGTCCAATATCATCACAAATAAAAATTACCATACCACCATTAATTCTGCTTCCTGTTACAGCATAAAAAGAATCTGCAGCAACATTTAATCCTACCGTTTTCATAGAAAGCACAGCGCGTTTTCCTGCATATGAGGCACCAACTGCCGCATCGAAGGCAACTTTTTCATTAGCTGACCATTCACAATAAACATTATTTTCTTTACTTATACATTCAATAATCTCAATACATGGGTAACCTGGAAAACCTGCTGCAAACTTCACGTTATTTTCAACACAAGCCTGAGCAATTGCTTCATAACCCATCATAAATTTTTTCATGAACATCCTCCTTTTCCATCCCATACCAGAACTATAACTCCGAAATTTCCACCGGCACCAAATGAGAAAAGTGCTACACGGTCTCCGCTGACGATAAAATTTCTTTTCACTGCATCATCAAGACATAAAAAAACGGAAGATGAACCTGTATTACCAAATTTTTGTATTGTAAAATTAGTTTTTTCTATTGAAATACTATGAATTTTAAAGTTTTCTTCAATAATATTCTTATTAGCCTGATGAACAATAAATTTATCAATATCCGAAAGTGAAATATTGGTGTCATTGCTTATTTTCTCAACTAACTTTTTAAAAGATTTTACCGCATAATTAAAAATGTCTTTTCCATTCATGTACCAATAAATATCACCATTTAAATAGTTATCCTTACGGTAATATTGCGAACTTGCACCTGTTTTAATTATTAAGGAATCATAGATACTGTCATCACAATCTAGATAAGAATATTCAAATCCCTGTCTATGACTATCACATCTTTCAACAATAACTGCCCCCGCTCCATCTCCAAAGAAAGCTGGCATAGTTCTGTCTGTGTAATCCATAAATCTCGATAATACTTCTGATGCAATAACAAGAATTCTCCTATATGTGCCAGATTCTATAAGAGTAAATGCATTATCTAATGCATGTAAACATCCAGAACAACCCTCCCGAACATCAAACGCCGAAATATTTTTCAACCCCAATCTATTAGCAACAATAGATGCTGTTGATATCCATTTATAATCTGGAGATGTTGTAGATACAATAATACAATCAATCTTTCCATCTGTTTTTTCTAGACATTTACTTGCTGCTTTATATGCTAAATCAGAAGCTGCCTCCCCCGGTGCTGCTATGTGCCTGTTATCTGCACCAATTTTAGTGTCAATCCACTCTTTTGTTGTGTCATAGTTTTTTTCAAGGTATTCATTTGTAAGAACACTCTCAGGAACATATGAACCTATCGATGTAATTGTTGCGTTATACTTCATTATTTCCTCCCTGACCATAATCAAGACCTAACATAAAAGCCTTCATATTCATATCTACATACTTAATAGATAAATTTTCATCTAAGACCTGCAACCATATTTTTTCATCGTGTTTTAATATCCGCGCAGCAACGCCTAGGAAAAATGAATTCAACACAGGTTTATTATCCATTTTCTCTATTATCTGCTCTCCACTAAACAGATGAAAATTTTCACTGTGTTGTCTAAAAATCGCATTAAAGTCTCCTTCAAAATTCTTTTCCAAACCATTGCTTACTGTAGTAGGTGGTATATACAAATCATTCACTACCAAATAACCATTCGTTTTCAAATAATCAAGACATCTGAGCGTCTCTAATTGTTCTAATCCAATGATCATGTCGCACTTACCTGCCATTATCAATGGTGAAACAATCCGTTCGCCAGCTTTAACATGACTGTACACGCCTCCTCCCCTAACTCCCAGACCGATAAGTGTTGATGTTTTAACCTCTTTTCCTATCCGAGCGTAATATTCAGATAATAATTTTGAAGCCTTTAATACTCCTTGCCCGCCTTGTCCCAATACTATAATATTTTCGTTATTCTTCATATCACATGCTACCTTTCTTGATTGCAGTACATTTGCATACCTCTAAGCAAAGTCCACATCCCACACAGAGTTGTTTATTTATCGACATCTTTCCATTTTTTTGAGCAATTGCCAGACAACCAACCTGTGTACATTTAAGGCACCCCTTACATTGTTCTTTGTCAATATAAAAGTAATTATGGGATTTCATTTTAACTTTTTGTATACATGGATGTCTGCTGATAATTATAGATGGCTCATCTACTTCAATTTCATCTAGTATAGTTTTTTTCATATCTTCCATATCGTATGGATCAATAATCTTAATTCGATTAATTCCAATTGCTTCACACAATTTTTCAATTGAGCATTTTGATGCTAACGTATTTTGTCCCCCTGTCATGGCAATACAATCATTATCCGCAATTATAACTGTTGATGTACCATTATTATAAATAAGGTTTAAAATACCATTTATTCCAGAATGATAAAAAACGCCATCCCCCATAACTGCAACACAATTACTTTTTCCAAATGATTTCTCGATTCCATGTGCCATATTAACCGAAGATCCCATGCACAAAAACATTTCCATTGAATTAGCGGGAGGATATAGATTCAAAGCATAACACCCACTGTCTCCCATCACTTTAATTCCTAATTCTTTTAATGACTCAAAAAGAAACGAGTGTGGACATCCCGGACAATTAGCTGGCAACTGCATTGGCAGCATAAACTTATGTTTTATTGGCATTAGATCAACATTATTTATTGCTTCATATATATTAGTCGGCGTGATATAAAAAGGAGCTGTTTTTCTTTTAAACAATTCACTTCCAGTAACATCAACTCCCATTGCTTTGATTTTTTCTTCCAAAATTGGATGTGATTCTTCCACTATGTATACCTTAGATACATTATTACAAAACTCTCTAATCTTTTTTTCTGGCAATGGATTTGTCATTCCCAGTTTAAAAATACTAGCATTAGCAAATGCTTCTGCTGCATGCAGGATAGATACTCCTGAACCGATAAACCCGATACTTTTATCTTTATATTCATAATTATTTAGTTTCGTATTCTCTGTGTAGATACTTAAATCTTTATATCTCTGTTTCCAATCGTAATAATATTGTTCTGTACTTTTTCTTAATTTTGAATTTTGAGGAAAACTTGCAACTGTACTAGCAATTGTTTTCGCTGCATATAAACTACGAAATGCAGAATGTTGTTTTTCAGAATACTCTTCATCCGTATTAACTATCTCCTGTGAATGTGTAACAATTGCAGTCATACGAATTATTACTGGAACACAATACGTTTCGCTTAATTCTACAGCAACATGGACAAACGATTTTGCTTCTTGCACACTTGCAGGCTCCAACAACGGAATTTCTCCCATATATGCAAAATGCCTCGCATCGTTCATATCATCTCCCTGTTCTCTTCCTGAATCGTCACAAACCACAATAATGAGGGCACCATTAATTTTAGTTCCAACTACTCCAAAAAAAGGATCTGCTGCAACATTTAATCCTAAATCTTTCATCGTAACCATAACTCTACTTCCAGCAATTGATGCTCCAATCGCCACATCCATAGCCACTTTTTCATTTGAACTCCATTCACAGTAAATATTTTCAAACTCATCTGCCGCCTCAATAATCCCTGTGGATGGGAGTCCTGGATAACCAGCTATTACACTTATACCGGATTCAGCCGCACCATATGCAATTGCTTCATTACCAGACAATATCTTCTTTACCATCAAATATCCTCCTTGCTTCGTTTGTATATATTTGACCTTATTTTCTTTTTGGTCATATATATTTATCATAGTATCATATAATATAATTTTGTGTTGATTTTGTCCGTAAAATGTAAAATTTTGTCCGTTCGCCACTCTAGCACTTAATATCTTATTGCTGAAAGTTTAATAGGAGATAAATAGCTCTAAAGGAGTATAGCCTTTCTAATCTGTGGGCAAATTATCAAAATAGTCAAATAAAAATATCCGGGAGTTCTTTATATTCTAAAGATTTCCCGGATATTTATATATATAACTATAACACGTTGTTACCCATAGTTCAGAAAAAACCAATAAGTGCATCAACCGAATATTCTAACTACCAACCTTTATTCTTACTTTAAATCCATCTCCCCTAAAAGCACTATAGTAACAGATGAAACGTTGACGTTCTCATACGTTTGGTGTAGATGGATGATATAAAGTTTAACCTATCAATTACACAACAATTTGTTGGACAATACCATAAATTACAATATCAAGGATTCTCTCCTGTTCTGGATCATCTTTTAACTCTGCAAGACAGGAAAATATAACTCTAAGTAATCTAATTAATACATTATATGGCTCTTTAAATTCTATACCCAATTCAATGAATTTGTCGATTATTTTACTATCATCTAATGTATGTTTTTCAAATACCTCTGTTGGTAATTTCCTTCTAAGATATTCCCATGTATTACTCTCAAGGTTCGTTAAAATAGGATGATGTAAAAAGCCATGCAGTAGTAGTTTTATTCCCAATACGAGTAGTTCATCCTTGGGTAAATTCTCTTTTTTTCTTAATTCATTTTCAACCTCATCGAAAAGTTTTGATTGTAATTTAAAATTAATTTCTATAAACAAATGCTCCTTACTCTGAAAAAAAGCATAAAATGAACCTTTTGAGATATTTGCTACTTCTGCCAGGTCATCAACTGTTACCTTTCGTAATCCATAATTAGAAAAAAGTTTTTCTCCTTCAGACATTAGAGTATGAGATATGGTTTCCCGCTCTTGTTCATTAAATCTAGGCATAAATTTCTCTCCTTTATCATTCGGCATTGCCGGATTTTGTGACTAAATTAAAAATATCGTCATATATTATATATTATACTTTTATTTTTTAGTTTTGTCAATAATTCAAACTTCACAGATTTTATGGTATTTAACTACAATATAACAGACTACTATTAAAACAAAATAGAGTTGAAATTTTCAAAAGTAAATTTCAACTCTATTTTTACAAAATGATGGAAGAAACAATATGTTTTTGCATTTAGCAAAAGTCCGCGCTAAAAGGTATATCCTTTTTAGCACTAATTCGTTAAAGAATTTAAAAAGAAATATAGTTTTCACCATATAGCCAACTCATAATTTCTATTTCTTGGTTATATCCAATATTTATTATTATTACTCTTTTTCCAAAATCAGACTTTATTTTCTTTCCCAAATTCATGGCCATTGCAACAGATGATACCCCAAAATCCCCATATTTATCATTTAACAAAATGATAGAATCCGTTATTCTTCCCATTGATCGCAATACTGATTTTGCTGCAACTCCATATCCTCCACAAATAATGATATTATCTATATCATTATTTGTGAAATTATTCACTGACATAAAATATGTGATATCTTTCGCAAATTCCTTAAAGTTAAAACCCGTTTCAATTGTTTTGCATGTTTTATCAATATAATTACTTTCATAACCATCCAACGCATTGTTCTGATTTTCTATCATAATAGTGGACCATGCAAACCCCATTATATTCCTTTCACAAATATTCTCTTTTAACGACGTTTGAAATATAATCCCCCCAGTCAATATAAGAACACGCTTATATCCTTTTGTATGGATTATGTCAACAGCCTTACCAATTGCCTCAATACTTCCATGACTTATTCCTACCATTTTATATTGTATTTTAGGACTAATCCCTAATAATTTCATTATTTTTTGAATATCATTGTTCAAAACGAAGCTTTCCGGTATTACTATACATGCATCGATCTGATTCCCTGCCTTTACGAAGTCACTAATTCCAGTTCTCAAATCTTCTATAACGCTAACAAAATCATATGATGCCTTTAAATCAATATCAAAATCCTCAAATTTTTCTCTCATCTCATCGACAACACATGCAGAGGTTTTACATAAGGGAGAAACCAAACCATAATTTGTTAATCCCATATCCCCCCTCCTATATATACAAATATTTTATTTAGTCATTTGTTTATCATAACATGTTTATATTTCCTATGTTACATATGTCCTTAAATTGTCGGTTTATGACCGTTCGCTTTTTCTAATACTGGCATTAATATTGATGGAATATCTTTATCCAAAAAACATGCTAAAGAATAACCAATGCCTGCTAGACCTTGCATCAGACCTAAATAAGTAAAATCTAATTTATACCCTTTATAATATGTATCACTGTCATCTAATAGATGATTAATATAGCACATGTACATAAAGTATATTTTTTCATCACTATAAAGAACCCCTGATTTTCTTAGAATCTCAAAGTTTCCTAAAGTTCCATGACATAAACAATTTGATGTTCGAAATATATTTTTTCTTACAGTATACAATGCTCTCTCATAATCTCTTAAAATAAATTGTGAAAATTCTTTACAGGGCAATTCTGATATACATTCCTGAATTACCATTCTCGATAAAAGAATTCCGCCTGAACCATGACACCATGAAACCACATTTTCTTTTTTATATTTTTGGAGTTTTTTACTCCTTATATCTATCCAGTCCAAAGCTTTATGGTCATAAAATGTATTTTCATAATTAACTAAATTTTCTATTATAGGTAAATATCTTTTATCCTTAGATATATTATATAAATAAGCAAGTGACATTGCAATCCCGCTACATCCATGAGACAATCCCGCTAGAGGTTCGTTATAACTTGGGTGCTTCCAACCACAACCATTATCTATATCAGTTAATTTAGCAATTAAATAATTTGCTACCTCTTCTGCATAATGAATGTACTTTGTTTTTTTTGTTAATCTATACATATTCAAACTGAGAACTATAACCCCAGCATCCCCATTTACTAAGTCGGCATCTCCTCTTGGGTTTATGTTATTGCATATAATCGTTATATGTTTCTCAGCATAATCCAGATAATTGTGGTTCTCTGATATTAAAAATAGTAATTGATAAGCATACACAATGGAAATTTCACCTGTATATGCACCGCCACTTAATGTAGTCCTTGAACTACAGAGATTGTTCGTATACTTAAACAATTTTTCTTTTAGCAATCTGGAAAAATTTTTATATTTTTCCGATTTTATCATCATGCCCACTATATTCATAAAAAATAAAATTCCGGAATATCCATCATAAAAATATGGATTCATTTCATGAAAATTCCAATCATATAAAGTATCATGTGATATTGAAAAATCAATAAAACTAATATCAGAAATATTTTTTTTTGTATATGCTGACTCGCATATTTTATCTGCAATTATTTTAACTCCTTCCATTGCTAACTGACGAATATTTTTAGAAATTACTAAATTATTTTTTTTGAATTGTACTTTAACATTTTGAACAGAATTTTTTGCTAAAGATGATAACTCAAGAGTTAACATAATAAGCTGTTTTTGAAATTGTAAATCCGATAGATTCAATTTTTCTATCTTCTTTTCAAGATTTTCATTTGCTGTTGTTACAAAATAGTTTTCAATCTTAGATCCATCCAACATTCTGAGATTTCTTTCTGATGAATCAAAATAAAAATATGGTACTGCTCCGTTCAATAACATCTTAATTTCATATGGTACGATACCATCACTATATGTAGCTTGTTTCATCAAACGAGCAAACAACATTTCACGTATTCCACCATCTCTTAAAATGAAAGGATGAAAGGAACTTCTTAGGTACATTGAATATACTTGTGTATCCCTTAATAAATACCGACATAGTATACGTTTGTTTGTAAACAAGTTTACTATTTTTCGGGCATTTTCTTCTTTTAATGTTACCATATAAGCAGATTCAAATCCTCTCATAATATCTTTGACAAAATCCTGCGGTTTTAAAAATTTTCCATTTACTCTAACTAGGTTCATGTTGCTGTTACTATATGCGTTAACATACCCTATTTTTATATCGGATCTATTTGCATTTTCTATTACTACTTTCTTAAACGGTAATAATTGTTGTCCAGTACCATTGATTGCACTAAAATCAGTACCACCATTATCTTTGCTTTTCCATATACCAAATGGAAGAATACCACTCTCTAATACAGAATCAGAAAATTCCCCCACATTTTCCCCTTTTTTTTCGGGTGCTAACATCAACTCAATGTCAATAACAACCGGATATTTCCCACAGGCCACAAAATTTTCATAATGTATATCTTTTGTTCCTAAAATATAATGAATAAACAATATTATACCTACGCGCTGATAATATTCTTTTACTTCCTTTATATCTTTACATTCCCTACTTTTGATATACTCATGCCAACTATACTCACCCATATCCTGTACCGAAGCTGTTATCATTCTTAAGTTGCAGCTATTCCCGATTAAATTTAATATTTCAGCATATATAATCTCATTTTTTCCTGTTCTCGGTTTATATATGATTTTTTCTTTATTATTAAGAACTATATTCAGTACTTCTTCTCCGTTCTGATGGACATCCCCTACCCCCATTATAATATCAGTGATTTCTATTGATGTTTCACCTGAAAAAAAACTTTTAACAATGGTTTCAGCATCTTTTTCAAACCGCTGAAGGCACATTTCTATATTAGAAAAAGTATTATGAATAATTTCCAAGCACTGTCTATGCATAACTGGATATTTTTCTAAAAGGTCACGAAATCGCTTCGGATTTTTAAAAGACTCATTAAAAAATGTATACTCTTCTTCCGAGTTTTTTCCTCTCAATACTTTTTTCTCTCTATAACTGTTTATTTCCCAAATCAACACTCGTATACATACGTTTTCTATTTTCCTACAAACATATCCCAGATATCTCCGTTCTATTTGGCAAAAATCATTTTTACAAGCATATTTTTTTTTGAACAACATTTCTGCATATCCTAAATACCAAGAAAAAAAACAAGTAAAATATTTACAATTATAACTTTTTTTAATTTCTGCACTATACATATACTTACTAAAGCAGTCCAAATATTCACTACAATTAATATCAATGTTAGCATATTGTTCATTATTAATAAAAGGCATTAGATTATTATATTCTTTCAATATTTTCTCCAATACATCCTCACCCAGTATTGATGACAGCAATTTATATTCTGTCTGTGTTCTATCTATTTTCTTTTTTGAATATTCGTATATTCTCTCATGTAAATATGTTATTTTATCAAAACTCATGGCTTTTACTCCTTTTACAAAAAGGTAGATAATGCATTGCATTATCTACCTTTTATTAACAACATACTATTGTAAAAAGTGCACTACATTCAACAGTAATCGTTAAAATATCACGATTCTCTGCATCTTCAGAAATTTTATCAATTTCACTAAGTTCAACCAAAAGATCTCCTGCTACTCCAGAAAGTTTATTTTCATTATAATCATTCATTTTTTAACAAATTCTCCTTTCAATTAATTTACACAAAATAAAGTTACATTGGCAATAAACCAATCATTTTCATAGGATAGTTTTAAAATCCCTTCATATTTTTCGACTGCTGTTTTAACACTGTCCAATCCTATTCCATGATAGGAACCTTTCGCCTTACTTGAAACCAGTTTTCCGTTTTTCATATCTGGTATTTTTGAGAGTTTATTTTTAACGACAATAACAAACATATCATTACTAGACTTCATAATCACTACAATGTTTTTTTCTGAATTCACATCTGTAGCATACGATTCGATAGCGTTATCCAATAAATTAGATAGTATAACACATATATCATAATCCTCAATAATATTATTATAAACTTTTGTCTGAACTGTTACCTCAATTCCCTTACTCACTGCTTCTGCAATCTTGCAGTTGAGAATGGAGTCAATTATATGGTTACCTGACCATGTAACTGTGCTGCTATTCTCTCCACTATTCGAATCATCTAACTCATTCAAATATTTAATAGCACTTTTAATATCCTGGTTTTGCAAATATGTTTTTATTACATGTATATGATTACTTAAATCATGAAAATCATATGCTCTTTTTCTATATTCTTTTTCTAATTGTCTTAAATTTTCAATTGTGAGATTATTTTTAATTTCAATAATGTTTTGTCTTTCTATAGCTTTAATATATTTCTTATAAATACTCATTATCAAAATAATCAAAAAAAGAACAAACAAAAAATACGTCCAATTTTCCGCCAATTTTTTATTGAAATCTAATATACTTACCCGTTGGAAATAACATATTGCAATATAACACCCAGCCGATAATATAATTAGCCCCTTAGCATTTGGATTTATCAACTTCTCAAGTTGAATTTTTGAAGAACGAAGAATAAGATAAAAAATCACCAAAAAGACTTTCATAGTGATAATAAATAATATGCGTTCTAAACCTAATTGCATTGTCATCTGACTACCCATATCTGCTTTTTCACTTATTTCACTAATAAGAAATATCCATAAAATATCCCATAAAGAAATAACCATATAAAAGGCGCTGATTTCTGCAAGTGCTTGAATATATGTACATTTAAATATTAAAATTGCAGTAGCAGAAAGTATACCTATTACAAACAATATAAGTGTATTAGAGACTAAAGCAATTTGATTATTCATATATATAAGAGTACTTATAAAAAATGTGTACCCCAAAATAAATCTCTCTTGATAACTCTTTGCCTGTCGACTTTTAAATGTAAGATTCAATATTCTGTAACAGATAAAAGTTTCTATAAATGTCACAACATATTCTACTATATTAAAAAATATAATCATATATTTCTTCCCCAAAAATTTGAAATTTCTTTTTTAACTTCTTGTATGTGGGGCCTACTCACAGTAATGGATTCTCCATTACGAAGTATAATTTCATTTTTCACCACTTTCATTACGTGGGCAAAATCAACAAGATAACTACGATCTACAATGATGAAACTGTCTTGTCCTAATTCTTCGTATACTTTTCCTAAAGCTTTTCTTACTTTACTCACTCCCCCTGTTGTAACAAAAACCGAATTTTTTCCATCTTTGTATACATATAGAATACTTTTATAGTATAATTTTTCTTGTCTCATATATGTATCTATAATATAAAAGTCATTTTCCCCCATTGACATCTCTTTCCAAATGTCATCCAATGCTAGTGGCAATTTTTTAAGTAAATTGCTTTTCTTAATATATCTAAATACATCAAGTTCATAGGCATCCAATGAGTATTGAGTATGAGAAGTAATAAAAACTATATAAGCCTCAGAATAATTATTTCTTATAGCTTTAGCAATCTCCATACCATTTATATCAGGCAACTCAATATCGACTAAAAACACATCATAATATACGTCTGGACCTATGTGAAATAGTAATGAATAACCTGTTTCAAACAATTCTATTTGCACTGGAATATGCTTTTCTATACAAAAAGTATTTACAGAATGCTTGATTTGAGAAAGAAAGCCCGGTTCATCATCAACAATAGCTATTTTCATTGTCATACATGCCCTCCTTGTGATTTATGTGAACATTATATCAAAAACAGTCAAGTAGTTCAAGTAAATATTGAAAACGAGATATTTATGGACTAAAAAAAGTACAATTATACTTATCATAATTGTACTCAGACTGTAGATAAAACGGCTCACAATATCATGTTTGCGAACCGTTTGTAAACGCACCATAGTGGGTGCGTAGAATTCTTACTAAACTTTTGAGACAATAGACTTACCAAGTATGAAAAGTTGAGGCTTAACTTTTTATACCACTATAGTATTGGAGGTTAGTCTATGAAATCAGTAACATCATCAGTCGCCAGAAACTATCGCCTGCAAGAGTGGGCAGCTCAGATCAGAGAATGCCAAAACAGACTTCCTGGAACATCTGTAAAAGAATGGTGTGGGCAGCAATATTCCAGAAGAACCAATGACACAAAATATTGTTCCTGTTCCTTCAAACCTGATTACCAGCAGTGCGAATAGTGCTGTTGAAATCACTGTCGGAAGGATCAAGTTAAATGACAGTTCCGACTATGGTGCGTTTACCCCAAGACTCGCTTGCTGCGGTACGGCTTATACCTTACAACGTGGGACTTTCACCCACCGAACTTCAAGCCCTTTACTGGGCGCACCCTATAAAGTAAAAATAGACAACCGTCTCCCAAAGGAGGTCGATTGTCTACAGTCTGAGTAGAATTATACTTATTATAATTCGACGCTTAAATCTTAAATGTATAGTATTTTTGACGTTTTATATCGCATAAAAATAAACCATTCTCATCAATTACCAATTCGTATGTATCATTCGAAACAGTATCTTTCATATCTATTGGCTCTTTGTTACTATGGTAATAGTAAATTCCTTTCTCTTTATTTTTTACTTTAGTAATTATATCATCTACAACCTCGTCAATTTTCATTGTATGATTTCTTGATGTAGACCACTTCCGAATTATTTTTTTTACCTGAGACTTATTTAACCTAATTTGACTTGAACAATAAAATCTTTTTGGAAAAGTCACTTCTCGACTCGTCCCTAAAGATGTCAATACCTTATCGAATAATTCAGAATACTTATCATAAATGAATCCCATTTCTAAATAAGCCCTTATCTGCAAAACTGCCGTTTCCAAATATTTGTTCGAGGTAGTCACCTCAAACATACGATATAGTTCTTTAATACTTCGATAAAAGGTCTCCTCTATAGATAATCCTCTATAATGTACCATGCCAAAAGAAAGTTTCATAGCATTAATTATTTCACTTTCTGTACTCCCATCATAAGATCGATACATTCCTATTTATCCGCCCTTTCTTTTTAATAAACTATAACTGTCAACAATTTAAACACATAAAGAACAAACTATTCTGCAAGTAATAACTTGAATTCCTGCTCTTATCTATAGTTGAATTTCCCCTTATAAGCTCTACCAGAATCATGCTTACGAAAAATCGCTTACAGATATTTGGATGTTTTCACTTATACTATTTAAATACATTCCCACTTAATCTCTATTCTTTTGGTTAATAATTCAAATTGCTTTTCGATTTCTTTATTACGGTACCGTCATTGTCAGCTCTAATTCCATATATGACTGTCTACAATTTCAGCAAATCATAGAACTAAAATTCCTCTTAACTGCTATCACTTTGCAGCTGGCCATATCCTGTATTGAAATGTTTTAACGGCGTCTTCACTTTCAATGCTGCCTTTACCCCTACATTCATATTAAAACTTGGTCGTAAGGAGAAAACTACATTGTTTTATTACCTTTTATATATTATAGCATTATTATGAGAAGATATCAATGCATATTAGTAAAGTTAATAATGCATATTAGTTATTACACTTATTTTTCTATTCTTGATAAACTAATTGCAAAATACACAGAGGTAAGGTGTTATGGAATGTATGACTATGATTTATGCTTGATTGGTAAGCGAATAAAAGAACTAAGAAATAGTAGAGATATGGTACAAGAGGTCTTAGCCGAAAGAATCGGTGTATCTTGGAGTACCATCAGTCGTTTGGAAAGAGGAGATTCGATGGTTAGTATTGATAAACTCTTAGCAATAGCTGAGGCACTCGGAACAGGTATTGATTCTATTTTGTATGATTTCATTTCAAATGATGAATCGAGTGATGATCTCACAACCAGGCAACTGAAATATATTCTGCAACTGTTGAATCAAAAGCAAAAAGAATATTTTCTTAAAAACATGCAGTTATTTGTTAGTCTTTTTACGGAAGATACAGACAAATAGTTTGTAATAATCAATAATGTAACTTAATAAAATCAAATTATTAACTCACTATATATTGGTTTTCACACAAATATGAGGTACATTATGTTAGAATTAATTTCTTTTTATAGCACAAAATTTTTAGCCTCAAAATTGAATATTTCTGAAGATGCCTTTTCTATCTATAAGTATGGATTTACATTGTTATACTCTATGGTTTTTTCGGCAATTTCAATATGCACGTTGTCTTTTATTTTATTTGATAGTCCGATATATGCAATAATATTTATTTTTGTTTTTGTCTCAATAAGAATATATTCTGGTGGTTTTCATGCCAAAACATATCTTTCATGCTTTATACTCAATAATTTATTTTTTTTAATTATCATGTATGTAGCTTTATCCATGAGAGATTTTTATTTTTTATTTCCTATATTTTCTTTATTTTCAAGTTTTTACATATATAGAAATACACCTGTTTCAAATTCTTTTCATCCGATTAGTCAATCTAAAGTAGTAATTTATCAAAGAAAGACCAAATTTATTTTAATTATAGTCTTGATCATAACAATGACTTTATATTTTGTACAATCTCAACTGTCTCTTATTATGTCATTAACAACATTTCTTGTTGCATTGTTAATGATCATTGTTAATAAAAGAGAAATTTAAACAATGGAGGTGAAAATATGAACGCGTTAATTTTATTATCTAATTTAGTTGAAAAAATTGCCCTGTGGGGAGCTGGAACCGCTTCCGCAGGCTTTAGTTTTCAGCCTGAAACTCCGGAAATATTAATTAAATGTGAATATGAAAAATCAGAGAAAAAGTAACGTTAAACCATAATCATTTATTTCTTAAGTCACTTTCTTTTGTTTACACAGTAAAAGTCAAATAAGAGAGTGACTAAAAAAGCTACCAGTAACTCTATAATTAAAAGCAATCGGCAGTTATTTACATCTTCGTTGAGCTTCTGGATTCTAAAGCTACTAATGCTACGCTGTCTCGGCTTCTATGGGGTTTCAACAGTCGGTTCTTCCGACCAGCCAGAATGTGAACGACTGCCACTGCTTTCCAACAAATAAATTTCCAGACATTTTTTCTTTCATTTTCCCTAGATACCTTTTCCAGTACTTCTTTTTTATCAGTAAAAAGCTGGTTTATCATTTGGAGCGTTTCCGTCGTAGGCCGCCTAATCCTTGTCTTTTTGCCAAAACGATTCTGCTTGCCAAGAATCACCTGTTCCATCGAAAGCTGTATTTTCTCGTTCGATGCATGAAGTTCCTTTGTTAAGGCTTCCAACTGTTCCTGCTGCTGCAAAAGAAGATGGATCAGAAACGACTTATCAACGGTATTTATTTGTTCTTCCGTATACTTAACTGCCATAACCGAACTAAACTTTCCTGAGTGGTATTATAGCAGAACCGACGGTTTTTTGCTATTTTTGATTTCTGTCACCTTCGTCATTTTGACGGTGGATAACAGTCATGAATACCTGAAAATAAATGCCTGAAATTCAGATATTTATGACTGTTATCCACAATCCGAAAAGTTTTTGAGTCATGAGAATATAGAAACTCACAGGAAGCTTTCAGGACGTGAATAACTTTTAATTTTATATTGCACAGGATAACCCGGCTTGATGCTACTGTCACACAATCCGGTGAATTTGAAGCCATCCACAATGCCATGAGTAAACCAGGTTCACCTTATCTTCGGAAGGCTGTTTTTCAGGCTGCCTTAATTGCTTCCTTCCACGATCCTGTATTAAGCGTCTATTATCAGAAAAAGAAGGCGGAAGGGAAACACCATCTGACCTGTGTGGTCGTTGTTGCCAGAAAAATGTGTAACATCATTTACGCTGTTCTTAAAAAGAATCAGCCTTACGTTCCAAAGGCGTAAAACCTTGTATTCTGCCTGGGCTTGCCAGACAGCAGGCCTTATTGTTACGCTCTTTTTTACCCCAAAATTTCTTTTGGCTTTTTTCAATTATCTACTTGACTTTTTATAGTTGGTCTTTCATGTAGGCTTCCTTCTAGTTGTATAGAATCAAAAAACATGTCACAAATAAAAAGGAGGGAATGCTAAATATCTGTATACGGTAAACCATGAGTACTGGTCCATTTTTTGACCGCCATTTCCGGCGGTCAGGTTTACATATTAGTTGTTTTAGATTTGCTCCGACAGATCTCCGGTAATTGATCGGACCATGGAAGCAGTTCTTCAATAAAGCTGTAATCCGTATCATCCTGATGGTCCTTCAATACTGTCAGGATGTGGGTCAGATAACGGAACGGATTCAGGTTATTCGCCTTAGCTGTTTCCGTTATGCTGTAGATGATCGCACTGGATTTCGCGCCATCGATACTATCGATCAGTTTCCATGCATGTTTGTGCAGGCAGAAGCTGCGCAGGGCTCCTTCTGTTACGTTGTTATCAAGCGGAACTTCACCGTCATTCAGGAACACTTTCAGTGCCTCTTCCTGATTGATACAGTAGTTGATCCCTTCCAGTGTTTTCCCTTTGGAAAGACGTCCGGAAGACTGAACCTCTTTTGCCCACGCAAAGAAAGCCTCTGCCAGAGGTTTGACCGTCATCTGCCGCTGTTTCTTCCGTTCATCTGCTTTCAGATCAGATAACTGATTGTCCAGATGGCAGATGGCACCGATCCGCTTCAGGGCCTCATACGCAACGGTATCTTTCGCGGTTTTTTGTGCCGCTTTCGGGAGCGCTTTTAATGCATCCGAGAAATATCGCCTCGCATGTGTCCAACACCCTGCAAAAGTGATATCCGGATTTTCCCCGTCCTGCTTCCTATAAGCGGAATAGCCGTCGCAGACAACCATGCCCGGGAACTTTCAGGAATTCCCCCGGATGGTCTGCTTTCCGGGTACGCTGGTATTCATACAGGATGATCGGCGTATCTTTGTAGATCTTGCCGGTACGGTAGATCCACATATAGCTCTTACTGTTTGCGGGGCGTCCGTCTTTCGATACCATGACTGGTGTCTCATCGGGCTGCAGCACATGGAAACGGTACAATTCTTTATGCAAGTAGTCATAAAGGATCCCCAGATACCGGTCCGCACACGGGATCATCCAGTTCGCCATCACCTGCTTGGAGATGTGGATATCGTTACGCAGGAATTCCTGACTGATCCGATATAAAGGAAGCCCATTTATATACTTGGCATTCATGATACTTACCGCAGGAGTCAAGATGCTGTTGCGGAGCAGGTCTTTCGGACGATCAGCCTTGACGATGGTCTGATTGCCCCTGCCGGCATAGACAGCCATGTGATACTCTTCGACTGTGTACACGGCTGGCTGGACACACACTCTTTTGTAGACTTCATCTGGAAGCTGTTTCCATCCGTTATCTCCGAAGAGTTCCCGCAGTTTTTCCTCCGAAAGGGTATGAAGGATCACTTCAACGGGGAGAGCCTTTAAATCATCCTCCCGTTTTCCTTTCCGTTTCCGGCATCTGACCTGGATCACATCCTCTTCGGCGGGCACAACAACATAAAGCGTTTCTGTCAGAGCTTCCGCTTCGTTAAAGATGAGTTCCAGCTCATGCTGGCCTGCGATGACATCCAGTTTTTCGGAAGAACGCCCATAGCGTTTAATTTAGCGTCAGCGATCTGCTCAATCAGGCGCTCCATGTAATGATGAAGTCTGGGAATTCTCGACAGCCTCCCTGCCCAGGAGATCCTCTGCCAGTAGAAGAACTGCTTTTCTGAGATCCCATTTGCTCTGCACCAGGCGGTTTTGGACATTCCGCTGCTTATGCATTCATTCAGGATTTTGGTCCAATACACTGCACGGATCTGATGTGTGATCTTATCCATAAGACAACTCCTTTAAAAAACTTGTAGTTTTCTGGAGTTATTATCTCATGGGTAAATAAAACTAGCACGGTACTAGTTATTTACCGTATACAAATATTTTAACTTTAGCGTTCCCTCTTTTTATTTTTTAAAATCAATTGTCTTTATTCTTTTTATTCTTTTTTTTGTAGTCCTTCATTATTTTAAATTTCACTATACTTGCCACAACTACAAATGCCACAATAGCTAACCACCAGTACCATTCCATAAAAATCACCTCCTTTCATATCACTTATATCATCCAGATACTTTCTGTACGATTTTTTTTTGTAACAGAAATATCCAAATTATTGAAATCAAAAAACCAATTATAATACAAAGTGGACTTTTGTCTATTATTGTTTTTGACATCCAATATGAAGGCAGTACACCAATAATATATTGTGTAGGACCTGTAATAAAAAAAGGTGCTGGTATACCTAATAAAAATAATGCACCAAGTTTAGTAACTGCCATACCTTCAAGTTTGTTACTTGAAAATGCTACAATCATTAGTGATACGATTATTGCTTGTAATGCTCCTAAAAATGCAAGACCTATTGCAAAATGATGTACTACTGCAGAAATTCCAAAGAACCAAAGTATTGCTATTGATAAAATCAGCGCCAAAAATGCTGGCAATACCAATCTAGAAAATAAATATCCAACTTTCCCAAGCGGTGTAACTATAAAATAGCGTGCAACTTTATCATCGATCTCCTCAAGCATAACCATAGTAAATGCAAAACTCAGCATTACTGGTGCTATAATTGCTAAAAATAAATCAAATATTGGAAAATACCTACTAAAAGCTATCTCACTACCTTTAGCAATCAAATTTTCATTAATCATTGGCACAAAAATCTTAATGATTATACCCAAAAAAACAGGCGCAAAACATGCAGCAAATAACATATAATCACTTTTAATCTGTCTAAATACTAAAATGAAAGATTGCAAATATTTTTTCATATATCACCACCTCCTATTTTATAAAACATTTTTTCTGTGAATCGATTACATAAGATAAACAATACTATATTAATTATTATTAATAACATAATATCAAGTATCAAATTTGCACTTGTTCCACCAATAATTCGTGTAGCAGCATCCAAAGGAAAAAATTTTAAAAACTGAAATTTATCACTAAAAATATTAACTATAGGTGGTAAAAAACAAATTATTTCAATAATCAGGCTTATAAACATAAATTGATTTAAGCTCTGTATCTGTGTAGCTGCAATAATTCCAATTAAAGTAAAAATAATAGATGTTAGTACTGTTCCTATTATGACAAGAAATATATTACTCATACCCGTAGAAATTGCAATGACTACAGATACTATAGAAGAAATAATTGCCAAAGCTATAACCTTTGAAAAAATATATTCCATTACCTTTACAGGCGATATGGCCACCGCATTTAATATCCTCTGACTCTTTTCAAGAAGTATTATCGCTCCCATAAAGAACAATCCAATTGCTGCTGGATCAGAAAATACCAATACCGTCGAAACATCATTTTTATACGCTTCCGGCAGTGAATTTAGCACACAAATATAGATAATACTTATTAATGCATAGATATAATAAAATCCATACTTCCATTGAAAAAAAATATCTTTTTGAACTAAATTTTTAAGTCTCATTGTAATGACCTCCCAGTAATATCAATAAAAATATCATTTAATGTTGGTTCACTACTGTGTATAGAAAGAATTTTATTGTTAGCAATCAACTCTTTCAACTTCTGATCCTGACCGCTATTCGTGACCAGACATTCTCGTTTTTTTTCTTCCTTCTCAAAATAGTGATATTCAATTTTGGCAGCACCTCTAGACATAATTAAATTGTGTGGACTATCAAGTGCACTAACTTCCCCTCCAACAATAAATGCTACATTATCACATAATTCTGTCGCATCAAACATATTGTGTGTCGTTATAATGATTGTAGTTCCTTTTCTTTTTTCTTTAAGAATTAAATCTTTCATTAGATGACTGTTTGTAGGATCAAGCCCACTTGTTGGTTCATCTAAAAATAATATTTTGGGGTTATGAATTAATGATTTAATAAAATTTAATCTGGATTTCATTCCTTTTGAATAAGCCCCCACCTTTTTATCTGCATCATTTTCTAAGCCAACAGATTTTAAAAGCTCATCTATATCACGTTTTGCACCTTTATAAAGTGAGGCAAAATACTCCAGGTTTTGTCTTGCTGTGAACTTTTCAAAAACAGTCGGAAATTCAAAATCCACACCTACTTTTTCATAAAAGGTATTGTTATGCTTTTTATTCTCTATGCCATCAATTACAACACTACCTTTATAGTTTGTAATAAGTCCTGTTAAAATTTTCTGAAGTGTTGATTTTCCTGCGCCGGAAGGTCCTAAAAATCCAAATATTTCTCCATCTCCTACATTAAAATTAATATCCTCAAGAAATGGTTTGTTATTATAACTAAAATAAAGTTCTTTTACACTAATCATAGCCTTTCCTTTCTATATGACTTTATTATATATTTGGTCATAATTAAACATAAAAAATTGTTTGGTCCATTCTTCCAAACACGCTTAATAAACAACTGTAGTCATTATATTAATCAATATGCTTTCTTCTTTTTCTGATAACTTTTTATCTGACAACATTAAGACTATTATATCTAACATTCTTACTATTATCTCTTTCGGATATTTATACTGAACTCCAGTTTCATCTATTAATTTCATCAGTATATTTATTTGCAATCCAAAAAGTATATTAGGATCTGTATCTCTTTCTTTTAAATAAAGATATTCCTTCTGTTTATTATTTATGCTTAAAATAGGGTGTTTTCGTGTTACCTGCAAATAGCCTTTAATAATCTGAGGTATTAATTCAAGTAAGGAATTTTTACCTTTATTTTGAATCATTGCATCCATATTCCTAAATATCTTTTGATGTAATGTATTTATTATATCCCAATACAAATTTTCCTTATTAGGATAAAACAAGTAATACGACCCCTTAGAGATATTGACAGCTTTACATAAATCACTAATTGTCACCTTTTTTGTTCCTAAATTTGAGAATAATCTTTCACCTTCTTTCCTTAATGCAGCATAAATCTCAGTTCTTTCCTTTTCATTAAATCTTGGCACCTATAGTTATCCTCCTATCATTTTCATCGTTCGCTTTTATGACCATATTTTATTTTTAGTCATATATATTATATAATATTTAGCAACAGGTGTCAATAGATTCTAAAATATTGATTAATATGTAACTTTTGATTTTTTTATTTATAACCACTCCTCTCCGGTCGGCCCAATTTACACAATAGAAATTTTGAATTTTGAGGTATATAAACTGTTTCCCGCTACATTCTCTACATAATATAGCCTTTCAAGATGCGGCTGCCTACCCCATTGCCTTCTCATCCTAATATTAAAAACACTAATTTAGTACCCTCATGTCTCCTGGATGTGTAAGGTATTCTTTTTTTCTCAATTCTTATTTACAATATAAAAAGTTGCCGTTGCCGTTGCAATTTTTTTAATCTCAGAATTATTAGTATTTTTCCTGATGTATGCCTTTGCTGAAAGGTTCACAATTGTCTTTCCAACTTTATCTGCATTAGCTTCCACATATAATTCTTCGTTAACAACTGCACTTGTTAAAAAATTTATATTTAAGTTTATCGTTGGTATTGCCGAGCTATTAGTTAAATAGCTCGTCAACAAACCACATACCAAATCTAATACAGTAGCAATCACTCCTCCATGTAATGTACTCATATGATTTAATTCCCATGGATAAATAATGAATTTTACTGTTATTTTATCTTCTTCCCATTTTACAATCTCCGGTTTCAGCATTTTATAGAGAGGTACATTGCTAAGTGCACTATTTTTTATAATTACATCTTTTTTTTTGCTATCATTATCTTCCATAAAATTTCTCCTTTTATTCTATACTTTTTAATGCGCTAACCATATCAATTTTTTTAATATTGTTTGCTAATAATAAATTTACGAGTAAGGAAACTAAAATTGTTCCAGTAAAGCATATAAGAATTGAACTACCAAAAACTTTAGGAGTCATGTCTAAATTATCGCCCAATGTATTAGTCATATAACTTAAAACCAGAAAGCCTATTGGTATTCCAAGTATTGCACCAATTAGAGTTAACCATATATTTTGTGAAACCATCAGTGAACGGATTCGCTTACTTTTAAATCCTAGCACTTTCAAAGTGGCAAATTCTCTAAATCTTTCTGTATAGTATAATATACCCAAGTTATACAAAACAATAATACCTAAAAGTACTGCAAAAACAATTAAAAGTAAAACTATCATTTTCATTGTGTCAAGCATTGAATTAAATGCATCAATAAATTCGTCCTTTGATTTTATTGTATCGACTACTGAATCATTTACTTCACTACTACTTATTTTTTTATCAATAAGCATAGCATTGGGTTTAAAACGTTCAAGTTGTTGATACGCATCAGTGGACATACAAATGCCTTGACCTATTGGCATTTCATAAAAAGCTTTCACCTCAGCATTGTACCAGTGCTTATCACCAATTATTCTCCATTTGATTTTTTCTCCCTTTTCTATTCCAAGTAATTTTGACATTTTATAACTTATAGCAACACCTGTATCTGGAAGTTTTTTCAACATTCCCTCATCATTTTCATAGTTAATGCATTTTCCGCCAGAATCAACAGTAAGAAGTCCATTTTTTTTATTTTCACCATATTGCATCTCAATATTTTCTTCTTGTATAAGTTGACCAGCTAGTGTTGCATTATATTCTTCTATTTCGTTTATATCAGCATCCTCTTTAAATATTACTTTATTCTGAAATTTAAAAAGTTCATTATACATTCTATCACCGACATTATTAATAGTGTCGTTCATACCAAATGCACAAAGCAACAAGGCCATACACCCTAAACATCCTATTATTGCCATTAAAGTTCTAATTTTATTTCTGCAAATATCCCTTACATTCCACTGAAAATTAAACCCCATTTTATTCCATATTTTTGTATTTTCAATGATATTATGTTTTCCTGTTTTTGGTGGGAGCGTTCGTAGCGTTTCTGCCGGTACATCTTTCAGTTCTTTACGACATGCGAAATAGTTTGTCGCAGTACAAAGTAGAACGATTAATGCCACCATTATAAAGTTAAAAGTTGGTATTTTCACATCCCATGATGGCAATGTATAAATTGGTTTCTGTATTTCAAACAGTATTTTGGGGATAACACTCTGTCCAATTAAAATACCAATACATCCTCCAATTAAACTAATAAAGAATCCATAAGAAACATAATGTCTTAATATTCTACCCTTTTTAAATCCTAATGACATCAAGGTTCCTATTTGTATTCTTTGGCTTTTAGTTAACCTCGTCATCGTAGTAAGTATTGATAATACTGCAATAGCCAAAAAAATCACAGGAAATATATTCCCTAATGCTTTGTGTTGTTGAATTTCATTATTTAATGCTGTCACACTTGGATAAGTATTTCTATCAATAACAGTGCTAAAGTTGCCACTAATATTTTTTTTAACCTTTTCAACGCTCTTTTCATCGGCTGATATTAAAATTTCAGTATATGTATTAATTCCCAAATTTTCAATTATTGAATATGGTAGATATGCATATCCAAATTTTTGATGATCAGGAATCATTTCTGAATCATCTTTAACATTATACACGTATTCAGGGCTTAAAATTAAACCTCTAACCTTTTCTGTTATTTCTAATCCCCGAACAGAAATTGTTATTTTAGTTCCTACTGATATTTTATTTGCTGAAGCATACTGGTAGTCAATCCAAATTCCTTCCTTTGAATTTGAAAATTTATCACCTTCTTGTGTAAGAACATCTGAAATCTTTCCATCTGTAACAAAATTCAACTGTAATTCTGTGGAATTGCCAGTTGTTTTTTCACTCCCATTGATTACAAAACGACCTTCTGCGTACTCTACCCCTTTGATTGCTTTAATCTTTTCTATATCGTTTTCACCTAAAGCTTCATCATAAATCCATATATCAGCTAGATTAGTCTTCTCATAATATGCATCTGCTTGATTTTTCATTGTAAACCATTCACAATTTAGACCTGCATAAATAAGTGCACCTAAAACAGCCATAATAAATATAGCTAAAAACTGCACTTTATTTTTCCATACATCCCTCATCATTTTCTTTATTAGCATTACCAAATCATCCTTTCTATTGGCATTGGATTTTCATTAATTATTATATTTTCTACTTTCCCGTTCTTAACTTTGATCACTTTATCTGCGACATCTGCATAAGCAGCATTATGTGTCACTATCACTACTGTATGCCCTTTTTCTCTACAAACCTTATGAAGTAAGGTTAAAATCACAACACCAGTTTCACTATCAAGAGCTCCTGTTGGTTCATCACATAATAATAACTGCGGATTTTTACACAATGCTCTGGCTATAGCGACTCTTTGCTGTTCACCACCAGACAATTGACTTGGAAATTTATTAATATGTGATTCCAAATTAACCATGCTTAATACAGTCTTTGCATCCATACTATTTTTTGCCACTTCACTAACAAGGGCAACATTTTCATATGCTGTTAGGGCACCTATTAAATTATAGAATTGGAATACAAACCCGACAAATTCTCCTCTATATTCTGAAAGTTGGTCATCATTATAACCTTCTATATTTTTTCCAGAAATGCGAATTGAGCCACTGGTTAAATAATCCATTCCACCTAATAAATTTAAAATGGTACTTTTTCCTGCTCCAGAAGGTCCTAAAACAACTACAAATTCTCCTTTATCAATTGAAAAAGTGGCATGGTCTACGGCACGTACACAGTTTGGGCCTTTTCCATATTCTTTTGTTACGTTTTCAAATTCAATTAATTTTGACATAACATTTCCCTCCAAAGTTATTTTTTATACTAAGCTCCCTTAACCTCTAACCCACATTCGCCAATATAACTGGCAAATCCGGATAGTTGTTGTCCTTGAAAATATCGCCCCCTAAAATTTATAAAGTGCTGATCCATAAGACAAACCTGCTCCAAAAGCAACCCAAACTACAAGATCTCCCTTTTTAAAAACATTGGAATCCATTAATTCAGAGAATAATATAGGAACCGATGCACTTGCCGTATTACCGTATCTTTGAATATTTATTGCTGTTTTTTCCAGCGGAAGATTCAACGCGTTCATGCAATGCTTTATCATTCTCTCATTTGATTGATGAGATATTACAAAATCAATATCATTCAAACTGTATCCAGACTCTTCTAAAACCCTGTTTACACATAATGGAAAAATTTTTGTTGCAAATTTCCAAACAGCAGTCGCATTCATTTTTAAACAGCAATCTCTCCGCATTATGCTGTCAAAACTAATTGGATTTTTTACACCGCCAGCCAAATTAGTTATAACATCATTTCCGCTTCCATCTGACCCAATATAAAATCCCTGAAATCCCTCACTAGTTTCGGTATATTCAAGAATAACTGCACCTGCTCCATCACCAAAGTACGGATATGTAGATCGATCATATTTGTCTAGCGCTATAGATAAAATTTCTGTGCCTATGACTAAAACCCTTTTATACATTCCACTTACTATATAAGAGTCTGCAATTCTCATAGCAAAAATAAAGCCACTACATCCTGCTGTAATATCATGAACAGAGCAAGACTTAATACCTAATGCAGCTTTTATCAGCGATCCGGTACTCGCCCCGAAATTATCTGGACATCCTACTGAAACAACAATTGCCTCAACACTATCAGCCTCAATATTTGCTTTTTCTAAACACTGTTTGGCTGCTTTTATACCCAAACTTGAAGCATTTTCCTTACCATTGGCAAATCGACGCTCACGAACTCCTATTTTTGTTTCAATCCATTCTTCTGAAGAATTAATAGTTTTTAATATTTCTTTATTCGTTACTATATCTAATGGCAATGCCCTACCACTAGATATGATTTTAGATTTTATTTTTTTCATTTTATCACCTCATCACTTGTTCCAAATCCAATTTGTAATCCCATAACTTCCGCCAGTGCCATAAGAAATTAGCGATATCCTCTCTTTCTTTTTAAGTAACAAATTTTCGTGTGCATTAAGTAAACCCCAAAACGTAGTTGCAGTCCCAATGTCCCCTATTTTATTTATGTAAGATATCGCTTTCTCAATTGGCACCTCATATTTCTCGAAGATTTGCTTAACTATACTTGTTTTTGTTAATTGTATAAAATATTTATCTACGTTTCCTGCACAACCAGAACTAAAAATGTGATTTAATACTTCGTTTGCTAAACGTTCTAACTTTCTATACTCAATTTTCCAATATGCATCGTCTTGAACAAATTTTTTCTCTCCAATAACATTAAAATATTCAGAAGAACCTCCTACCGGTAAAATTTTAGCCGTATAATACTTTTCAAAGGCGCCAAACTCCCCACCATCAAAAATTGCAATCCCATCTTCACTTGACTTTAACAAAATTGCTACTGCCCCATCACCATATAAGAAAGAATCATATGTATCAGCATAATTTATATATTTAGAATTAATATCTGCAGCTATGATTAATATTTTTTTATATACTTCTGCCTTAATCATACATATTGAATTTTGAAGTGCATACATTCCTCCCGCTTCTCCTGCTCTAACATCATAAGCGGGTATATCCCCTAATTCTAATTGATTGGCAATTACAGGTGCTGTAGCAATCCCTCTTACATCTGGTGTCATTGTTGCCAATATTACGCATCCTATATCGTCGATGCCAATTTTTCCTAGGCATCGTTTGGCAGCCTTTACAGCTATATCTGCAAGCGATTCATTATTATTAGCGATATGTCTCAAAGTAATATCATATGCACTATCCACAGACTGCTCATTATATACAGCTTGTAGATAATCATTTGATAAAGTTTTTTCAGGTAAATATCCTCCTATAGACTCAATAACCACTTTTTTTTCTTGTGTATTCATGTTTCCCTCCTCTGTTTATTATATAACTATTTTAAATATATAGTCATATAAAACCAAAAAAATATAATAGCAGTATATATCAACCTAAAAACAAATGTGTGGATTGTCCGTAATTTGTTGATTTTTGTCTTATATAAGTATTCCTAACTCCTACATATTTATCCAACACTTCTGTTATATTGTGAAAATTATCTTTCATACCTAGCTCAATAGTTATGCATATGGCAACAGGTTAATTATGTCTGTAATATTACTTTTAAGTAAACCCTTGAACTGATAGTATATAAATCATTTCAAGGTACTACGTGAAACATGTCTAACTTTTACTCCCAAAGAATCAAATCTCTCAACAGGTGTAATCTTTCGATAAATTCTTTTTTATTTTTTAGAATCCTTATAAATGAGAAAAAAGTCAAAACACAATTCGTTCTGACTTTTTATTATTCAATTACATGCCGCCCTGTTTTCCTAATCCATCTTTGTCAACGATACAAACAACTTTTTGTCATATAGCTATAAAATCAACCGTTCTATCCCGCAAAGCTGACCAACATTGGACACCAAATGTAAGATGTTATCTTTTTACTTTCTTTATTTTATCATATTTTCATCTCTATAATTAAATCTTCAAATTTATTATTTAATAACTCATCCAAAGTTCTCCAAAAACGGTTAACCCAATATCTTTCCTTTATAAGGAAAAATCCTTCTATTCGCAATCTGTTGATTATATATTGAAGATATTGCTTTTCACCGTTGCTTACATTAATCCTTTTATCCGCATAATAACCTTTTTCACAATTTTATCCGGTTGCTCGAAATGCTGATAGTGCCCTCCGCTCATTTTGATTATCTCTCATGACCCATCTTTGCCAATCGTATCCTTATGCAACTGCTACCAGGCAGGCATCATTTTACAGTTATCTTCCGATAGAAATTCCAATACCGGCACTGTTCCACAGGCGGGGAATATTCCCTGTTTCAACGGATGGAATACCTCTTCTTTTTTTCACTGTTTCCCTGTGTTCCTCCTGCTTCTGTTCCGCTTTGATCCCATCTTCTGGCTCAAACTTATATTCAGCGATCGTTTTCGGGAATCTATCCCTCGTAAAGACTGATATGTAAGTATCCTGATTCGGCAGTATCCGTGCCTGATAGACCATTTCATCGTCCATGTACTGCTCTATATCCCAGTACCCATTATTTGCCGCTAATATCTCTTCCGGTTTAAAACCATATATCTTTGACAAGACACTTTCTTTTTTGTCTTTTTCCATCGGTACGCTCGTCATAAATATTTGATATAATGACGATTATCCTTGACCAAACGCCTGCCATCATTTAAAATGATGTTGTCTATGCATGGGCCTGGCAGTGTTTATCTGTCGGGTTCATTTTATGTCCGCCTTTTCTGCTTTGATATACCGCATGAGCCGTTCCTGGTCCTCTTTCTCCTCCTGCAGAAGCTCCTGGTTGACCCTCAGCACCTCGTCCCAGCTCTCTGGTTCCACCTCGCCCCATTTACATTCTTCACAGTAATGCTCGTATGCCTTTTTCAGGCTGTCCGGTTCTTCTGTGAACTGCTCTATATCGTGGTCATAGTTATAAACGTAGTATCTCCGCGGCATCAGGAAATCTGTGGTGATACAGTAAGCTCTGTCATACCAGGTATTGGCAAACTGCTCTTCATCGCTGCCGTTCCTCTGCCAGCCGTCAGATCTGCGCCAAAAGACTGTATCAGCTCTCTTGCATTATGCAGGCCGGCACGCAGTTCCATCCGTGTCAGACTGCTGTACTGCTTGTCTGTCAATTCCGGAATAATATCTTTTCTGGCACTTTTTGTAACCTGATCCCGTTCTATTTCTTCGATTTTCGTCATACCTTCTACTCCTTTCGCCTCATTAGGGCTTGTCCTTTCTATCTGACCGCCATCAGGCGGTTTCATCCCTTTTAGCGACCTCTTCTGGTGTTAATTTCCTGTATTCATATGTACACCCATCCTGGTCCTCCAGCAGTTCCACAAGTATCTGGATGATCCTTTCTTCTCTTTCAGCACTGCTCATATTTTCCATAGACTTCATACACTTCACCTTCCTTGTATATGGTATGCATAACAGGTTGTCTGGGTTCTAATTAATTTCCTGATAATGACTATATTGCTTTCTGTATTTTCTGTTACGGAACATTTTATTCGATGCCATAATGTGCGGAATTCAGCAGATTAAGGCAGGGCGATATGTTCCTTGAACTTGAACAAAATGATTTGATTGCGCGTGCCGCTATGCTATTAGGAGAGAAAGATCCAGTATTTGAATCATTTGTCGATACATATAGTAGACTAAGCCCCAATAATAGAAAAATCCTTATGAACTTCTTAGTTGAATTTTCTGCTTCATTAGCAGAAAAAAAAGAATAGCCGAAGCTATTCCTTTTTTTCTGGCCCTCTATCTGGATAGTTTTTAACAAATGAATAAACAGCTTTAAGCCATTCAACGGTATGTTTTTCGTTTAAAATTTTAGTTATCGGTTTTCGGTAATTTTGATGTTCCATATGTACGCATCCTTCTATATGGCGAACTCCTGAAATTTCTAGTGTGGATTGAATCAATTGCCCTTTTGTTAACTATGTCATTATTATAATCAATATTGTTAATTTTGTCAATATATTTGTTGACTTTGCAAATTTCTTATGATATTCTTAAATTGTGCTCAAATAATGGAGGTGACCCATCAATGGAAATTCGGGATAGAATTGCAGAAGTTAGAGCAGCTGTTGACAAAAATCAAGAGGAATTTGGTAATATCTTAGGAGTGACTAAATCTACCATTTCTTTGCTGGAAACAAAAAAAAGAGAACCTTCGGAACGATTAATTCGTGACATATGCAGAGAATTTGCCATAAATGAAGAATGGCTACGAAATGGAACCGGTGATATGTTTGTTAAATTTACCCCTATGGAAAAAGCATACAATCGTTTCGGGTATATAATGGAAAATTCTTCTTTGTCAAAAAAAGCTGCTCTTGCAGTACTGCTTGAATTACTGTATACAGTGCCCGATGACAAGTGGGATAAAATAATGGATCAATATAATGAGGCTTTAAGAGAAGGCTAAATGGCCTTCCCTAATATTCCACGAATTAATTGTATAAACTTTGAAATTTGTTTATCATCAAGTTCATCAATTAATTTGTGTAAAGCTTTTCTTTTTTCTTCATTACTCATAAATGCGCCCCCTTCATTACGGAGAACTCCTGTTCTTTTTTATAATATACAACACATTTGTTACGCATTCAAGAACGTATGTTCTTATTAAGAATTTTGTAATGGAACTTTATCATAATAAGTGCGGATTCCCCCCTCTCTATAGATAGATGGAGAAATTGCCTAAATAAATAGATAGGAGCTGATATCATGAAAAAAATACGATGTGCATTATATGATCGTGTATCTCATGATCTGCAGGCTAAATACGGTCTGTCGCTTGTAACCCAGATGGAAGATCTGCGGCACTATGCTGTAGACCATGGTTATGAAATTGTGGGAACATATTCCGATGAAGGAATTACAGCCCGGAAGAAGTTGCAGAACCGCAAAGAATTTATGCGGTTGTTGAATGATGTGCAACAAGATAAGATTGATCTCATTCTTGTAACCAAGTTAGACCGTTGGTTTAGGAATGTTAAAGACTATCACAATACACAGGCTATACTGGAGGCCCATCACTGCAATTGGCGGACAGTTTGTGAGGATTATGATACCTCAACTGCCGATGGCCAACTCAAAATTAATATCATGCTGGCCGTGGCTCAAAACGAGTGTGATCGCACTAGTGAACGAATTAAGGTTGTCTTCTCACATAAAAAACGTCAGGGTCAACACGTGACCGGCGCAGCTCCCTATGGTTATATCCTGGGCGAAGATAAAAAACTACATAAAGATCCTGATCGTGAGCATATCGTAAATGAGATATTTAAATACTACTTTTCCTGTTTCTCAAAACGACAGACCGTGTTTTATATCCTGGGAAAATACAGAAATGATGAAAAGCTTACAGAATATAAAATTAACCGTATTCTATCCCATGAAGCTTATGCTGGCATTTATGATGGCATTGAAGGATATCACCCTGCATATATAACCCCAGAGCAATACAGTCAAATCCACAAAATTTCTGCAGCCAAAAGTTACCCGCATACTCGCGAACCCTATTTGTTTAGCAGCTTGATAAAATGCCCTCATTGCGGCACCCGGCTGACCGGATTTGTTAAAAAACAAAAATTGGGGAATGGTGATATTAGCTATTATAAAAGATATCGGTGCAGCAAGAAATATGATTACCACAACTCTCCCTGCATCACGGAGTCTGTTGTGGAAGAATACATGCTTACCAATCTTACGCATCAGTTGGAAATAAATATCTTCAACCTGCAGCAACAAAAAGCCTTAGAAAAGAAAACAAAAAATCAGACCTCAAAACTCAAATCAGAAATGGATCGTCTGAACCTCCTGTACCAAAAAGGGCGCATTGATGAATCATACTATGAACAAGAATACGATAAACTTGAAAAAGAACTGAAAAAAGAGCAGGCCGTTACCGTCCCCATTGAAAAATATCTGGAGATCCAGAAATCTATTTCTGGAGACTGGCAGAAATTATATGAAAAATTAGATGTAGAGCATCGTAAAGCATTTTGGAAACGTACCATCAAAGAAATATATGTGGAACCTGAAACCCATAAAATCTGTGGGTTTGAATTTTTAGTATAGAGGTGTAGTAACTTATAAAAATCTGTTGAGTTTGAACCAAGCGCCACCGCCCTTGAAAAAGAAGGGGCCGGTTATGTTGTGGCCTCCTGCGGCGTTGATTCCGGTTATGTTCCTTACACAGCCTACAGTGCCAAAAAAAGTTTTATAGAGAAAAATCCGGAAATCATTCAGGGCTTTGTCAATGCCATGCAAAAAGGTATGGACTATGTGAACTCCCACACAGCCCAGGAGATTGCCAAGATCATAAAACCCCAGTTCAAGGAAAACGACTTAGATACCATCACAACCATTGTAAAACGTTATAAAGACCAGGATACCTGGAAAGATAACCTTGTCTTTGAAAAAGACAGTTTTGAACTTCTCCAGGATATTCTGGACAGTGCAGGTGAATTGAAAGCCCGAGTGGATTACTCTAAACTTGTGGTTACCGATTACGCAGAGAACGCAAAAAAATAAGGTGTGTCAGTTTTAATCTGATACCACAACTCACGCAAACCTATTTTTCCTGGTAAAACATGGAGCTTATCACAAACTTTTTATACTAACCCCTTGTAATATCGTTTTTAATCTGATATCATATATAATATATCACTTCTTATACCTGAAACACATAAAAAGTGATGTAAAATCCTTTGAACTTCTTGCTGTAAAAAGCAGTTGTCCTGTCAGCATCTTCACTGACAGAACAGCTGCTTTTTCGCTATGATGATATGATAGAGATTCCGCTGCTCTGCGCAAAGCAGTTTTTTTGCGCCAACGACTGTTTCTGTGTTCTTTGGATCTGTTATGATAAAGGTACGACTGGTGGCAGATGTCTTTAAGACTATTTCCCGTAAATTAAAAAGTGATCAATGAAAAGAAGCGTTCCTGTCAGCAGCTTCATAGACAGGAACACTTCTTTTTTGCTTCCACTTTTAATTAAATTTCATACCAGATAATCTCATTGGCTTCCAGATGCAGTTCAAAGCTGCTTCCATCCCCTTTATATACCACTGTATCCTGGGGCTCATAAGTATTGTTGACCACACAGTATTTTCCATTTTTCACATATGCATGGACTTCTACGTTATAATTCGATGAGAACCATTTATGCAGGTTTTCCTCATCGTGGGATGACCAGAGGATGGCTCTGTAGAGAAGCCTGCTGTTCTCAAAGCTGTAAGGAAGGCCGCTGATATATACACTTCTTCCATCTCCGAAATCATTGGCAGCAAGCTGTACTTCCTTATCTACCTGCTTGATGATCGTAGTTTCCGGAAGGGCAAAAATACTCTTCTGGCCCTCGCCAAAGTCTACCTCCCCTGTACAGTCTTCTGTGATAAAGTGTTTATGTTCTTCCCAGTTGTATTTATCCACATTCAGAGTGAATCCGTTCTCTTTCTCCACTCCCATAACCCCGGAGAGCTGGAAGTAACGTCCCTCTCTCTGGCAGGCTGTAGGTTCACCCACACCGATGAATCCGCCGCCTTCATATACAAAACGTTTCACTGCTGTGAGAATTTTCTCATCCGCCCAGTTCCCGCCTCCTGAATATGCAGTGTAAGCACCGCCCACATTGAGAATAACGTCAATATCTTTTAAGATATCCGGATTCTCTCTGATGTCATCAAAACTGATAAATTTCACATCAAAGGGCGCACCGCTCAGAGCCTCAATAATACCCGCATAAGAATAATTCTGTTTGTAGTAAATGGCATGGTGTACCATATGATTGCCCCAAGCACGCATTTTGCCCCAGCTGTTCAGCACAGCTACACGTTTTACACAATACGGTGTGGTTCCCTTGATATTGTTATACAGGGTCCTGAATTCCCGGCAAACGCTCTCCACATAGTCAATAAAATCCGGGAACTGCATAGCCAGCTTCAGATATCCGCCGTAGCCGATACGGTCGATCGGCTTTCTCAAAATAGCTCTTCTGGCTGTTACCCAGTTCACCTTTGCCTCTTTCACCGGGTCACCGCCCTCGTGGAATGTATCCGGGAAGAAGTAGGGAAGAAAACGTCCCTCTGTATAATTCACACCTTCAATATCACTGATCAGGCGCAGGGTGGAACCATTTCCCACACTTCCCACAACAGCGTCCAGACCTATGGATTTGAATTCATCCATAAATGGCTCAGTTCCAATCCAGTGGTCACCTAAGAACATCATGGCTTCCTTGCCGCACTCATGTGTGATATCCACCATCTCTTTCGCCAGCTTGGCAACCTCGCGTCTCTGGAATCTCTGGAAATCCTGGAATTCCTTTGACGGAATGCGGTAGGTATTGTTCATATAACCCTGGTCAATAATGTATTCCGGACGGAATTTATACCCCGCCTCAGCCTCAAACAGTTCCAGAATGTATGGACTTATGGACGCGGAATATCCGTACCAGTCCACATATTTTTCTCTTGCCAGTTCATCGAAGATCAGAGTGAACTGGTGGAAAAAAGTTGTATAACGTATCACATCAATGTGAGGATTGTCCTGTATGTATTTGCGCAGCCTCTCCATGGAAAATTTGCGGGTCTTCGGCTGGCGGACATCAAAAGTGATCTGCTTTTCCACGTCTTTCCAGTCATTGGTCACTGCATTATACATATGTACCGGGTCCCACATAATATAGGCCAGAAAACTGACCGTATAATCATGGAATGCTTTGGCATCATGGATGGTCACATTCCCTGTCTCGTCACTGTACTCCCACTGTTCAGTGGAAACCACTTCACCGGTTGTACGGTCAATCACTTCCCACCAACGGGTGATATCATCCCTGGAATTAACCTTGAGCATGTCCGGATACAAATGGTTCATCAGATGAATGGACAGCTCACTTTCAGCCGCATTATAGAAAGGTGTCATGATATACATCTGCTGAATCTCATCCGGGTTTGCTTTTGCCCATGTATTGTCTTTTCTGGTTGTATAATAAGTGGAGTAAACCTTAGCATCCACATGGCGCAGCTCCTCAGGATAGTCTGTTCCGTCACAGTCACGGATAGCGTCTGCGCCCCACCGTTTCACAAGCTCCATTGTCTCCGGAACCACATCCACATCTGTAGGAATTGTAACCCGCCCCTTCATTTCCGCTCTTTCACTCATAAGAATCTCCTTTCATCCGGTAAAATATTTCAACTTTTTTCTCCTTTGCAGACTACTGCCGCTCTCTGCCGGAACTTTCGTTTTACTATCTATAGCATACGCAAATTTTCCTCATAAGTCTATCTTCTTCTTGCTAACAATATTAGATATATTGCTTTTTTTAAATTCATTCCAACAATATAGATGAGGTATCAGTCTGTTCCATACCCCCGGAAGCGTTTTCCGCACAGCCCAAAAACTGGCACAAAAAAGGTGTGCAGCACCTAGACGAAGGGTCTGCACACCTGTCTCTGCCCAATCCTTAGGAAAGAGGCCTGTTCTGTATTTTTATTACAACCAGCACCAGCAGCATAAGAAGAATCGCTATAGGAAGCGCAATCCATGCAGTCTGCACAAATCCTGCAATAATGTAGGAAACAAAGCTGACCGCTGCCACTGTGACCGCATAAGGAAGCTGCGTGGAAACATGGTTTACATGGTCACACTGGGCTCCCGCTGACGCCATAATTGTAGTATCTGATATGGGAGAGCAGTGATCACCACATACAGCCCCTGCCATACAGGCAGATATGGAAATAATCATAAGCTGCGGATTGGTGTTGGAAAATGCGGAAACCACAATGGGGATCAGGATACCAAAGGTTCCCCATGAAGTTCCGGTGGCAAATGCCAGACCGCATCCGACTAAAAAGATAATAGCAGGAAGCAGGTTTATAAATCCGCTTGCTCCTGATTTCACCAGGACTTCCACATACTCTGCTGCACCCAGGCTGTCCGTCATGGCTTTCAGTGTCCAGGCAAAGGTCAGGATGAGGATGGCAGGAACCATGGCTTTAAATCCCTCCGGTATACATGCCATACAATCCCTGAAAGAGAGAACCCGGCGGGCAATATACAGAACCACTGTGATCACCAGACCAAAAAAGCTGCCCATCGCAAGGCCTACGGATGCATCACTCTGGGAGAATGCCTCAACAAACCCAGCCCCGTCAAAAAATCCGCCTGTATAGATCATGCCGATGATACAGCACACTACCAGACACAAAATAGGGATGACAAGGTCAATCACTTTCCCCTTCATGTTCTCTCTCTGTGTCTCTGCACTGGCATAAGGGCGGCCCGGAGTGGTATATAGATCACCCTGCATTGCATTCTTCTCATGCACTGCCATGGAGCCGAACTCCACCTTCATCAGTACCATTCCCACCATCATGACAATGGTAAGAAGGGCATAAAAATTATAAGGAATGGCCCGCACAAAAAGGGAAAGCCCATCTTCTCCCTCTACAAATCCACTGACTGCAGCCGCCCATGAAGAAATAGGCGCTATAATACAGACCGGAGCTGCCGTGGCATCAATAAGATAGGCCAGCTTTGCCCTGGAAACCTGCTGCTTATCCGTCACCGGACGCATAACACTGCCCACGGTGAGACAGTTGAAATAGTCGTCAATAAAAATCAGCACACCCAGCAGGATTGTGGCAAGCTGCGCTCCCACACGGCTCTTAATATGCCCGCCTGCCCAGCGCCCAAAAGCTGCGGAACCTCCTGCATTGTTCATGAGACACACCATAATGCCCAGAATGACCAGGAATACAAGGATCCCTACATTGTTGCCACTGGAAAGCACGCTGATTATGCCTCCCTGAAAAATCTGTGTTACAGTTCCCTCAAAGGAAAAGTTGGAGTAAAATAAAGCCCCCACTAAAATTCCAATAAACAAAGAACTATAAACTTCCTTTGTGATCAGTGCCAGCGCGATCGCCACAACCGGCGGCACAAGGGCCCAGAAGGTCGCGTACATTTTGGGTTCATATGCCGTCTCGCCCTCCCCGGCAAATACTGTGACTGCACACAGCAGCACCATAAGCGCTGCGGACACCCACATGCCCCATCTTCTTTTCCTGCTTCCCATAGAAACATCCTCTCTTTCTTTTCCCGGTTTCTGCCCTGTACTACAGTGCTTTCTATTATTACAGACAATAAAAAGCCATGAACGGCAATCCCTTACGGGAACGCGTTCATGGCAGCAAAATTTCTTTCTCTGTCCAAGATGATAGCGCTCCACTTCCAGTGACAGTACGACGCATCTTATGCGGCGTCCCAGAAACAGACACCCGGGCAGGTGTCCATCCCTTCGGCAGCTTCCCCTTTCTTTCCGGCGGCCGCCCGGCCTTTTCTGCGGAAATACTCTTGAAACCTGCACCTCTATCATTCTGCCGTTCCTGACACATTGTCAGAAACCGTTTTTTATTTCTATGTTATCATAACATTATCCTGTCAGAAATCCAAGTATTTTTGACACATTTCTTTCTAAAATTCATTTCATCTATTATGATCCGCTAATTTCTACCCTTTAGGGGTGTTCCCGCCTTTGAGGTGCAAAATACGATGCATTGCATTTCGGCGCTGACTGACTCAGGTTTTAGCTGTATAATGGGCTGAATTACCGCTTTTAATTTTCTATATATATAGAATATTTTCAGATAATATGGTATAATAGTTGTAAGAATAATAGACAACGGACACCCGTCGTTACCCACAGTTTTATACAAGGAGGGATAGATATGACTAACCGCATCATTACGATCAACCGAATGTATGGCAGCAATGGAAGACTGATCGGAAAAGCACTTGCAGAAAGACTTGATATTCCGTTTTATGACAAAGAGCTCATCACCCTGGCAAGCCAGGAAAATGATATTCCCCTGGAGGAACTGAAAAAAGTAGATGAAACGCGGGCAAACCAATGGCATCTTCCGGTAAAAGACGCCATGCAGATGGAACCCCAGTATCATTTTCAGCCCATGAACGACGTGCTCTTTGGGTCCCAGTCTAAAATCATTCATGACCTGGCAGAAAAGGGAGACTGTATTCTTGCAGGACGCTGTGCTGATCAGATCCTGGAGAATAAATGCAAAAGTATTTTCATTTTTGCCCCCTTTGAGTACAGGGTAATAAACATTATGGAACGTATCGGCAGAGAAGAGCGAAGCGCCCGCTCTCTGGTCAAAAAAATGGATAAAAGAAGACGTTCCTACTATGAATACTTCACAGATGCCAAATGGCTGGATATGACCCATTATGACCTCTGTTTAGACAGCAGCAAATTTTCCCAGAAGCACATCCTGGATATGCTGGAGGCTCTTTACAGAGACATGTAAATGACCAGATCAAGTACTAGGGACATCAATGGATGTCCCTTTTTCAAAGCCTGACAGAAACATAAGTTCCGTCCTGCGCTGTGACGTTTATGATCTCCAGGCCTTTATACTGCCGTAGAACCTGATAGCATTCACGGCAGGCCTGACGGAGAAATTTTTTGTTGATATCTTTTCCGTAAGGAGCAGGCAGAGCATTCTGCATTTCCCGAACAGCACACTCCGGGATGCAGGCTATGGCAAATCCCGCAAGCCGCAGTGGTACCGGAATGAAAAGTCGTACATCCTTGGAGCGTATAATGATCCTCATCTTCTCTCCCCTTGCTTAACCGATGTAAATTTTTACAACATCACCAGCTTTAGACACTACATTCACAATATCACCGATTGCTTCCGCATCCAGACAGTCCACAACGGTATCCAGAACCTCCGTGAGTTCAATACCCTGCATATTTTCACTGACAACAGGAAGTTTTCCTGTGACTTTGAGGATCTGTCGGATGGCTGTCACCGGAAGCTGCACGTTGACTTTGTCCCCCTCACTGCTGTCGACCACAATGCGTACCATTCTTTTGTCATAGTCCATATTGACCGGTTCGGTTTTTGCCACTTCATAGGAAGCTGCCCCCACCTCCTTTTGTGGTGTCAGAGCTGCCAGAAGCTCTGATGCCTGCTCTGCTGTAATTTTGCCTTCCTCTAACATTTTTAAAATTCTTAACTGTTCTTCCATGATATTCTCCTTTTATTTTGATATTTTTATTTCATTTGCTCCAGAGCTTCCTCCGGGGTGATTTCTCCGCGCTCCAGGGCATCCAGTATTTCCTTTTTCTTATTGTCCGGAGCCGGAGCCGATTTGTATCCCAGCTTCTCTATCACCTCGTCCAGACGGGAACGGACTGTGGGATAAGAGATTTTCAGTTCTTTTTCTACTTCTTTGATGTTGCCGCGGCAGCGGATAAATGTTTCGGTGAAGAAAAGCTCCTGTTCGGACAGGTAGTCAAATTTGTTCAGGCGGAAATCATTTTCAATAACTGTATCACACTTGTCACATTTTAATTTGATCACTTTGAGCTGACCGCCGCAGACCGGGCACTGACTGATTACTTTATACATTTGTTTTCCTCCTTATGGTTTATATAATATACCTACACTTCGTATATGTCAACATAAATATTCATATTTTTAATACATATATTAATTATCTTAATTATATCATTAAATATATTCATTTTAAACATTCATTCCTTTTATAAATCACCTCATGTATTCTCTATCCGTCCTTTCACTCCCATCAACAGAGCTATTAACTCTAATGTACCGGCTCTTCCAGCACGCCCCCTGCTGCCGCCAAAGGTGATATTTCCCACTCCCGGTTTTACCTCCTGTAATCTCACATCCGAAAAAATACCAAAGACCGTATTCTGCCTGAGTTTTTTCCACACAAAAATCCAGAGAACCCGCTCTTCTGGAAACCAGAAAGAACGGATTCTCTGGAGTGCTGTATACTTCACGTATCACCTGGGTACAGCGAAACGTGAAACATCAGTATGAAATACTTAACAGGGGCAGCGGCTCATCAGATTTCTTTCACCGGCAGCAGTTCAATATATCCCCTGTGACCTACCGGTTCAAGCTGTATGCGGGGATTTTCCTTATCCCAGCAGCAGCCGATCACTTCCGGATCGTATTTTTCAATTGCCTGCTGCACTTCCGTGATCGCCTGGCAGTACCCTTCCTCCTCGAAGGGTTCTCCGCGAAACATCAGGTATTTTGCTGCCGGAAGATCTATACATTCAAATCCCTCCGGCACCGGCTCCTGGAAATCTGCTGCCACTTCCACACCCTGCACATATGTCGATGTGCCCGAAGTGCGGTATGCTTCCGGAAGCCAGAGACATACAGGTTCGCCGCTGATGGATTTTATACTGGTGAGGATCCCCCACACATCACACCCTACTTCCCCGCAATACTGAAAATAATCCTCCGCATTCTTACCTCTTTTTATGATCACTTTTCTTGCTGGTCGCTCTGTCATCTGAACAAATACACTTTTTACACTTTCCATATCTTCCGGCTCCTTTCGCAGGTTTCTGTATTTTACGCCGTAGGGGATAAACAGAAGCAGAGGCCCCGGATTCGCCGTGTACTCTCTGGGATTACAGCCAAACTCCCGAAAAAAAGCACGCTGATACCCATCTACACTGCCGAATCCCATATCCAGTGCCACATCCAGAATCCTGCATTTCTCATCCCGCAGGCGCAAGGCGGACCGGGAAAGGCGCAGGCGGCGGATGTAATCTGCCGGAGTGAGATTGGTATACTCCTTAAACAGGCGGTATGAATACCAGGGAGAATACAGGGACACTTCCGAAAGCTTCGCCAGCGTCATACTTTCACTTAAATGTTGTTCGATGTAATCCTGCATTCTCTGGACAGCCAGAATCTGCTCCGTCATTTCTGTCACCTCCCTACACTTGTTATCATACCGGAACTTCTAATATTACTCTCGACCTTTTTTGCCAACCCAAAACGGTTGTCTCTCCTTCCAAAAGGATTTTGATCATAATCTGCTGAATGGTTCAAATACCGGCAGGCCGCAGCAGCTTTCTTTTGTATCACAATTTTTCTTATATTATATAATTCAGGGAGCACTGCTTCTGCCATTCTACCAAATCTGCCAGTGTGTATTTGTCCACCACACTTTTTATGGCATTGTCCAGCTCCTTCCAGAGAACAAGCGTGGGGCAGGCTTCTGCACGGGTACATTCGTTGGTCTCCCCTTCCAGGCATTCCACTGGTGCCAGGCTGCCCTCTGTCAAACGGAGAATAGAACCAACGGAATACTCCTCCGGCTTTTTGGACAAGCGGTAACCGCCCTGGGGCCCGCGGATGCTTTTCACATAACCGGCGCGGGCAAGGATAGACACGATCTGCTCCAGGTATTTTGTGGAGATTTCCTGTCTTGACGCAATTTCTTTTACTCTCACCGGACCGCCCTCATCGTGTATGGCTATATCCAGCATCATACGCAGTGCATAACGTCCTTTTGTTGATATTTTCATGAGTTACCTCCAGATATCCCTTTCTTTCCGAAGGCAGATGCTGTCATCCCCGCTTCCCCCCTGTACCTGTCAGGATATGGCACGAAATGCCTCCTCCAAATCCTGAAGGATGTCATCAATGTTCTCCGTACCTATGGACAGGCGGACAGTATTTGGACGGATTCCCTGCTCTGTAAGTTCTGCTTCGGTGAGCTGGGCATGGGTGGTGGAAGCCGGGTGAATGACCAGGGATTTCACATCAGCCACATTTGCCAGCAAAGAGAAAAGTTCCAGGTTGTCGATAAATTCTTTTGTCTTCCCGGCATCTCCTTTTACCTCAAATGTAAAGATAGAACCGCCCCCATTGGGGAAATACTTTTTATACAATCTCTGCTGTTCGGGATCTTCGCTGACAGACGGATGATGAACTTCCTCCACCAGCGGATGTTTCTGTAAATATTCTACCACTTTCAGCGTATTCTGTACATGGCGTTCTACCCGCAGAGACAGAGTTTCCAGTCCCTGAAGGAAGAAAAATGCATGGAAGGGAGAAAGCGTAGCACCTGTGTCGCGCAGCAAAATGGCTCTGATCTTCGTCACAAAGGCAGCCGGACCAGCGGCTTTTGTAAAGCTTACCCCGTGGTAGCTGGGATTGGGTTCCACAAGGGAGGAGAATTTTCCAGATGCCTCCCAGTCAAATTTTCCGCTGTCTATGATCACACCGCCCAGAGCCGTACCATGACCGCCGATAAACTTTGTGGCGGAATGTACCACAATATCCGCCCCGTATGCAATGGGGCGCACCAGGAAAGGCGTGGCAAACGTGTTGTCAACCACCAAAGGAATTTTATGGGCATGAGCGATCTGCGCAACAGCCTCAATATCCACCGCCTCAGAACGGGGATTTCCAAGTGTCTCAATAAAAATAGCTTTCGTGTTCTCCCGAATGGCGCCCTCCACTTCTTCCTTATTAAATATATCCACAAATGTGGTTTCAATCCCATAGTCCGGCAGAGTATGTTCCAGCAGGTTATAAGACCCCCCGTAAATATTTTTTGCGGAGACGATGTGGTCCCCCTGTTTTGCCAGATTCTGGAAGGTATAGGAGATAGCCGCAGCTCCTGACGCAACAGCCAGTGCTGCCACGCCGCCCTCCAGTGCCGCAATTCTCTGTTCAAATACATCCTGAGTGGGATTTGTCAGCCTTCCGTAAATATTCCCCGCATTTGACAGGTCAAAACGTGCTGCCGCATGTGCACAGTCATCAAACACATAGGAGGAGGAAGCATATATAGGTACTGCCCTTGCACCTGTTGCCGAATCCGGAGCCTCCTGGCCCACATGAAGCTGTAAAGTCTCGAATTTAAAATTTCTGTCTTTTCTCTCTGTTTTTTTCATAGTTGTCACCCTCACCTTTTTTGATATTTTTATAACGCCCTTCAAGCTTTGGCTCAAAAAGCTGTTTTTTGTTCCGGAATTTTAATTTTGGAATAATGGCGTGGAATAATATCTGTCTCCGCTGTCCGGAAGAAGCACAACGATATTTTTCCCTGCATACTCTTTTCTCTTAGCCAGTTCCATAGCTGCATACATGGCCGCACCGGAGGAGATTCCTACCAGAATGCCTTCTTTTTTTGCGATTTTCTTTGCGGTTTCTATGGCTGCATCATTTTCCACCTGCATGATCTCATCGTATATCTCTGTGTTCAGCACCGTTGGGATAAAACCTGCCCCGATGCCCTGGATCTTGTGAGGACCCGGCCTGCCGCCTGAGAGGACCGGTGAATCTGTCGGCTCTACCGCCACCACTTTAACAGCCGGATTTTTCGATTTCAGATATTCTCCGGTACCTGTGATGGTTCCGCCTGTGCCAACCCCTGAAACAAAGACATCCACGGTGCCCTCCGTATCGTTCCAAATTTCAGGTCCTGTGGTCTTTCTGTGCATTTCCGGATTGGAGGCATTTTCAAACTGGCCCGGAATGAAGCTGCCGGGAATTTCGCGGCTAAGTTCCTCCGCTCTTGCTATGGCTCCATTCATGCCCTTGCCTCCCTCCGTCAGCACCAGCTCCGCACCGTAGGCTTTCAGTATATTCCTGCGCTCCACGCTCATAGTCTCCGGCATTGTAAGGATCAGGCGGTATCCCCTGGCTGCTGCCATGGATGCAAGGCCTATGCCTGTGTTGCCGGACGTTGGTTCTATCAGCACCGTACCCGGACCGATCAGCCCGGCCTCCTCCGCAGTATCCAGCATATTTTTCGCAATCCTGTCTTTCACACTTCCCGCCGGATTCAGATATTCCAGCTTTGCCAGAACTGACGCGTTCAGCCCCTCCTCCTTTTCCATGTTCTGCATTTCCATCAGGGGAGTACCTCCAACCAGCTCTGCTGCGCTTCTATAAATATGATCTCTGCTCATCATTTTCTCCTTTCATATATTTCCCATCGAATTAATAGGAATTATAACTGTATCTGTCCCTTCTGTCAAGAAAAAAATCCCAGATTGCCTGATTTTTTTCAGATACAATCTGGGATCTTGCTAAATTTCACCCGGCGGTTCCATTCCTTCCGGCATCTCTCCGTCCGGTGGTTCCATTCCCTCCGGCATCTCTCCATCCGCATGACCCGGCTTTTGGCCATTCTTCATATTTCCTTTCATGCCGCCGCCCATTCGTCCCATACCTTCTGCTGTGCCATTGGACGTGACTATGGATTCCAGGGTCAGCTCCTTACTCTCGTTTCCGATAGTAAGGGTATACGTCTCCCCCTCATTCATTTCCGGACAGCTGATCAGCACAGAGGAATAATTTTTCTCAGGCGCCCAGTTTAACAGCTCATTGCCGTCTGCATCTATTAAGATAACCGCAGACTGTGCCTCCTGGGATTCTGTGAGATTTTGCAGAATAGAACACTGGGTGGAGGAATCACTGAATCCCTGTGCCATACCGGAACTTCCCACAGCTATGATGGTTCCGCCTGTGATATCCGCGCCACCGTTATAGTCAAGAGCACCATCACCGCCGGACACAGGGCCGTTTACATATACGGTTCCTCCTGACAGAAAGAGACTGCCGTTAGAATCAAGGCCATCCCCCTCAGCGTCCACTTCCAGAGTTCCCCCTGTGATCTTAATGTAGGCCTCCGTATCATTGTCCATGCTTCCGTCCCCGCTTCCGCCGGGCACATCTGCCTCCTCCTCTTCCGTCTTCGCCTTTGCCGCATTTACCCCGTCATCACTGGCCGTCAGACTGGTTTCACCGCCATTTACCACCACTCTGCGGCCTTCCAGTCCTTCATAGCAGGAGTTTACAGCAATCACTCCATCGTTCACCACAACATCCAGATCCGCATGAAAGGCATCATCCCCTGAGTCCACCGTAAAACTGCCGCCGTCTATGACAATACTGCCGCCGGTGTGCAGGGCATCATCTTCTGTATTAAGAACAAAGGTGCCCCCTGCAATATAGATATTGCCTTTTTCCGTCTCCTCTGTATTTTCCGCTTTCATTCCCTTGCCCTGGGATGTGAGGCTGAATGTGCCGTCCCATACTTTTATACAGTCTTTTCCGGTCATGCAGTGTTCCGCGGCATTGACTGTGATCTCTCCGCCTGTGATGACCAGATCATTTTTTGATACAATGCCATGTTTATAAGAGGCGGTCACTTTCAAAGCCCCGCTGCCGTTTACAGTAAGATCATCCTTGGAAAAGACTACCCCGTCTACCGTGTTGTCATCTGTCTGTGTATATGTATTTCCTCCGCTCAGACTGTTCTGACTTCCCTCTGCCAGCGTGAGAAACACTTTGTCCGCGTTTTTCACATAAATAGCAGCGCTTGTCTCACAGCGGATCTCCGCTCCGTCAAGAACAATCTGTACTTTGTCACTGTCCCCTGCATCTACCACGATCTGCCCGTCACCGAGTTCCCCGGTAATACGGTAGACACCTTCCCCGTTAATGGTGATCGTGCTTCCGGAGACCTCTGCACTGCCGCTCTCCGACTGAATGGTATCTCCATTCAGGGTTATATCATCCGCCTCATCCGCCGCATAAGTACCCTCTCGGTCGCGTTCGGTAAATTCCGTATCAACCTCTGATCCTGTCAGCTCCAGATTCCGGTCCACACCTTCCGTGCTGCCGCTTCCCCCCATCATACCGGCTCTGCCACCGGGCGCCGTATCGGATACCGTTTTATCAGCCTCCCGGCTGTCTGCCTGTTCACTTCCGCATCCCCAAAGGGTACCCGCCGACAGTAGAATACACAGAAGCACTGCTGCTGTTTTTTTATTATACATCTGTCTCACAGCTCCTCTCTGACAATCGCAGCCCTGCTGCTTAATATCTCCAGGTTTCCATTTCGGCAGCGAATGGCATCTATCAGCCTCTTTTCATCTTTCTGCTCTTTCAGCACAACCTGGTACTCCAGACGGAACAGGCTGCCCATATTGGTTGTTTTTACCTGGATCAGTTCCCATCTCTTCAAATATTTTTCAAAAATCTCATCAAACACCTCCGTGTAATCCAGGGATTCCGGAATCGTAATGCGCAGCGCTCTCTCCTGCGTATGTTTCTCCCCAAACCTGCTGACTGTAAAAATGGTGTTGACTGCACCGATCACCACCACAAAAAGTGCCGCAATACCAATATATCCCATGCCCGTAGCCAGCCCCACAGCCATAGCAAGGAAAATACTGCTGATCTCTTTGGCCGTTCCGGGCACAGAGCGGAACCTGACCAGGGAAAATGCCCCCATCACTGCCACACCGGTGCCCAGATTCCCATTCACCAGCATGATCACCATCTGCACAATGGCAGGCATCAGCACCAGAGTTACAACAAATCCCTTTGTATATGTATTGCGGTACATATAAATCACTGCGGCCGCGAGCCCCAGAACCAGGGAGGCTGCTGTACATGCCAGAAAAGTCCCCAGGGAAAATGTGGCTGCTGTTTCGTTCACCAAAATTGACTGAAACCAGGTATTAAGCACAATATTTCCCTCCTTCCCGTTTTCCTTCCCTTGTATGCCGGGCATTTTGAAGCTGGTAGGCCTTTCCGTACTTGGAAAACGATATGGGATAAATGTGAAGCTGGTCCAGAAGTTCCGACAGCCATACAGGCATGGCACCTGGAATTTTTATTTCCATAAGCCGCTGCCCCTCCTCCAATATCTGCCGGCCCCATGGGCCCTTTCTCAAATCCAGTTCCCGGCTCCGGAACCGGATATCCCAGTCAAATGTCACTCTGAGTTCCGGCTCCTGCATATCATAGGCAGCCACCCTGTCGTAAGCGATGTACATGGCCGGCCTGATATCTTTATAATACTGTAAAAACCAATCAATTTCCCGCAGAACCTGTGTCTCTACCCCCGGCATCTCACGGCGCAGAAGATATCCCTCAGCCTCGGTCAGCACCATACGCTCCCGCCGCTTGTATACAATACCCTCATATTTCTTTTTCAGTTCCAGAAAGACAGGCCCGTCCTTTTTCGGTGTTCCATAACTGCGAAGCCGGAACTTTTCCTTATAGACCGGCTTGTCCAGGGATGCACGGATGAGCCGGGCATCCGGTGTATCAAAATAAATATTGCATATGGTGGTTGTCCCATATTGATCCGGGATAAGCCTCCCGCTTGTCCTTTTTACAAATTCTTTATATTGACTGTCGTCCAGCAGGTATTTCTTCTCGTAACGCTTAAATGTCATCTGATAACTGCCCATGATGTTCCTCCTCGGTTTACTTATTTTTTACTTCTGCCTCAGTATAGCGCTTCAACCTTAAATTAACTTAAAAAGACAGACAGCAAATTTTTTTCTGCTGTCTGCCTTAAAGCAGCCGTCTATTTCAATGGAAGCCTTGCCGTGAAGCATATACCCGTGTCCTCTGCCCTGGCTGTGATCTTTCCCTTATGTGCTTTTACAATGGCATGAGCCACTGACAGTCCGATCCCGTATCCCCCTGTCTTTCTGGAGCGGGAACTGTCAGCCCGGTAGAACCGGTCAAAAAGCCTGTTCAGATCCCCGTCCGGAATCTCCTCACAATCGTTGTAGACAGAAAGCTCCAGTATTCGCTCTTTTTTCTCCAGAGTTATGCGGATACCTCCTCCATCCGGGGCATATTTGACTGCGTTATCCATAAGGATCGTCACGAACTGCCGGATATTGGATTCACATCCATTCATATAAAGCCCTTGGGGTATCTGCTTCTGTATCTGCAGCCCTTTTGCCTGCGCCATGGGCGCAAAAGCATCCACACACTCTTTTACCGTCTCGGAGCAGGAAAAATCTGCGGTCTGAAGCCTCTCCTGCATTTCATCCAGCCGGGACAGCGTAAGCAGATTTTTCACCAGCTCTCCCAGACGCTCCACCTGGTTTCGGATGCTCCTGGTCCATTCACTCTCCCCCTCACACATTTCGATCACCTCTGCATTGGCAGAGATAATGGCAATGGGGGTCTTGATTTCATGACCTGCGTCCGTTATGAACTGCCTCTGCTTTTCCATACTCTCGATCACCGGCCTGATTGCCCTTCTGGAGAACACACTTACCAAAAACAGCACCAGCACCAGGCAGAGAAATGCCACGAGCAAAGATATTCCCGCAAAATTCCGGATAGACTGCAAATCATTGCCGCAGTCTACAAATATCAGAAGCGTCTGCCCATCCTCCTTCACAGTCTTCTGGTATTTATATTGGCCGCAGTAGCCCTTTTCCCTTCCCTTTTTCAAAACCTCATTGGCAAATGCAGCCACCTCCTCCTCTGTAACTGCCGCCACATGTGTCAAATCCATCTGCATCTGTGAGACAGACACCGTTTCACTGGAATCTGCCAGTTCTTTTGGAATGGTCACGGAAAAGTACCGGGTCTCAAAAGGAGTCTCCTCTGATATCCGGTAGCCAAACAGCCCGCCCCGTCCGCGTATACCATCGCCCTCCTGCGAAGCCGGCGGTTCTCCGGGACTCTGCTGTACCTCAGACTTGTCCTCCCCATCCTTTGGCATTGTCTCCTCACCGGGTTCTGGAGGGTGGGTGCCCTTATCCCATTGCTTTGGAAAACTCCCGCTGTTTTGAACCAGCATATCCAGAAGAATATTGGACTTGCCGTTGGTCTGGTAAATATTCAGCCCATTGATCCCCCCTACCACAAGCAGAAGCACAGCGAGCAGGGAGATCATGGTTATCATGACAAACTTCCTCTGTAGTTTTTTTATCATATGCACACCTTTCCGGCTCAGGCTTTTTTCTCCAGTTTATAGCCGATCCCTCTGGCTGCCTTGATTTCTACAGGTGCACCCAGTCTCTGGAGTTTCTTTCGCAAATAAGAGAGATAGACCCATACCACGCTCACCTCGGCCTCCGCTTCATATCCCCATATCTTTTCCATGAACTGCTCTGCTGAAATAAACTGGTTGGAATTTCTCATAAGCATTTCCATCATCTGAAACTCCTTATTTCCCAGACGGAGAGCCTGGCTTTTATAACCCAGTTCAAAATTCTCCCGGTTCAGGGTCAGCTCATGGAAATCCAGCACATTTGCTGAAAACTCTGACTTTCTTCTGGTCATGGCCCTGATTCTGGCAAGCAGTTCTTTCATGGCAAACGGTTTTGGAAGATAATCGTCCGCTCCCAAATCCAGTCCTGTGACCCGGTCTTCAATCTCCCCCTTAGCAGTAAGAAGCAGGATAGGCACAGTACAGCCCTGCTTTCTCAGCGCTTCCAGCACTTCAAGGCCGCTCATCCTGGGCATCATGATATCCAGGATCATACCGTCATACGCAGCCGCCTGGGCCCAGTCATAGGCATCTGCCCCGTTATAAACCACATCTATGGAATACTTGTTGTGCTTCAACACTGCTGCCAGCGCGTTTGCCAGCTCTTTTTCGTCTTCTGCAAGAAGTAACCGCATGTTTTCCCTCCTGTGGATGCCATAAGCTAGATGGTCACCTTTCCCCCATGAAACGGATCCGGGAAAGGAAATCATTAATTATTTTATTATCATAATATCATAAAAACCTTAAAAGAAGCTAAAAAAATCCCCGGAACTGCAGATAATCCTCTGCAGTTCCGGGAACAGAATACCATGGAAATTCATCCCCTCACATCTTCAGGGGCGGGTTTTAAACACCCAATTCCGGCTGAAAATTATTTTCCCCGGAATCGGATGATATCCTGCATGGAATCTGCTCCGGTTCCCAGGCCTTCGCAAGCTTTCCATCCAAAAACCCGAATGTCTGGCGGTATATCACACTGTCCCAAACCTCAGGGTTCTTATCTGCCCCATTGCAAAATACTCCCAGGCTGTATATGATATAACTCCCCTCATATCTCTCTACCTGCTGTACATGGGAAGGGTGATACCCCAGCACCAGATCTGCCCCCGCTTCAACGGCTCTGTGTGCCCATTCCTCCTGGCTTTTGCCGGGCTTTTGGGCCCCTTCACTGCCCCAGTTCATACACACAACTATCATGTGTGCGCCTGCGCCCTTTGCCAGCTGTATATTCTTAACCAGCAGTGCCTGCATATCCATAGATTTGTCAAGCACATCAATGCCGATGAAGCCAATTTGAATTCCATTTACATTTTTAAAAGAAACCCGGTCATGTCCAAATGCTCCCACTCCCGCTTCGTTCAATGCAATGGCTGTATCGTAATATCCTTCCTGTCCGTAGTCCTTTGTTCTGTCATTGGCCAGGTTCACCAAATCAATGGAACCCGCTTTGAAAATATCTGCATATTCTTTCTGTCCCTTAATGGGATGCTTCCTGCCTGCTGCGGTCTCATCTGACATATCTCCGATAAAATTCGCAACATTTACATCGGCTTTATCCAGCTCTTTTTTCACCTTCTGAAAAAAGTAAGCAGGATTTTCTTCCTTTTTGTATGCTTCCAGGAAACTTCCCTTTTCCCCTGTCCCCCGCTCGTCGCCGAAGATACAGGTACCGACAGCTCCAATGGTAACCTTTGTCATCTTAGATTCCAGTTCCTGTTCCCGGGCTGCCTGTGCTTTTAATTCTCTCTTTGCAGATACCTTTGGCACAAAAAACAGGAAAACGAAAAGCAGCGCTGCCAGCAGGAGCACACCTGATGTGAGTCTTTTCTTGATACGCCTGACCTGCCGGGCACGCCTTATCCTGTTCTTTCTGATCTTTTTATCCATAATAGCCCCTCTTTCACAGCAAATGACTGGATTTGCTGTCCATGCTTGGTATTATATAGAAAAGTTGTTACTAATATAAGCTATCTTGTTTTAAGTTTGAAAGACTTTACATGTACAATCCAGTGACTATTTTTTTAATGAAATGACAAAGTTTGTGACTATTTTTTCATTTTTGTGTACAATAGAAAATAAATTCTTAACATGTCATATACCACAAATATAAAATTTCTATCCTCTTTCCGCAGATTAAGCCCGGTTCGGGATGTAATCTATGACAAAATGCGTTACAGGTGTGTAACATTCTGGCAGACCGTATCACCGGATCACTCATCCGTATATTATCAGACAATATATTATTTTACATGATAATAGTGTGAACGTAACCCATATCCGCATAAACGTTTGGTGTTGTGATCCTAAACCGGACATGAAAACAGAACTTCCCTTTACAAAACAGGGAACCAAAAGAGAGGATTATACTATTTTTATAAGATATGCTGTAAGCAAGGAGACAAAACAATGGAATGATTAACAAAATTAAGCAATGCCGCCGCGTTGCCCTGAAGTACGGCTATCCTTCGCCTACCTCATTCAACCGTGCCTTTCAAAGTGTCCACGGGATTCCTCCCACAGCCGCCAGAAATGAAGGATGTGTTCTGAATGCATATCCCACTGACAGAAAACATGGAGAAAAACGCGGTATCATGAATTATATGCTGAAGGCGGAATGCTGGGATTTTTCTTTGCCGCGTACAGGCTGAAAAAGGAAACAGATTTGTAGTTATCTCAGAGCATTTTTCTCCTGCAGATACCTTTCTATTTCCTCCTGCTCCAATCTCCGTATCCGGGTGTTTGGGTACTCCCGATATTCTTTCTCAGAAAAAACAGGCAGCATGGTTTCACATCTCTTATTTCGGTTCTTTTTCAAATAAACCTGCAATTCTTCTGTACCGGGGAAGATTTTATATGAAACTCTTCCCTGGGTATTCTTCAGTTCATAAATTCCGCATGACTTTTTCATGGTAAAATCAGCAGTTCGCAGATAGAGCTTTGCCTGCTCCAAAGACGTAAACGGAAAATTCCACCTCTGCAGGCCTCTTTTCGGTTCCCGTTCCATACAGCTTTTATGCTGATCTTTCTGCCACTGGATTCCATGGTGCAGATCATTCGCGCCGCCTTTGCCAGTGATGCATTTTCCGTCGGAGTTGTTCCTTATGTAAAACTAATCTGCTGGTGCATAGCCGGATACAGTGTTGTGATTGTTATAATGAATAAAAAGTAAGGAAATGAGATTTCAGAATGTATTCCATTCACCAATTGATGGAACACTTGAAACATACAGTGCTGATTTTGAATTGATAGAGCAGGACCGAAAAGCACCTCGTTTTTCAGCAACGGTTCATACCCCAGTCAGGAAAGATTCTCTGTCCTGTGCGGGACCAATTTCAAGGATGTAGGGATTGGCCTCACGCACACGGTGCCGCTCACTATTTCCTGTTGCCTGCTGTACACCCACAACTGGAATATAGGAATCATTATATGGGCAATTATCAAAAAAGTCAATCTCCGCAAAAAATACCTATAGATTATCCTAATCCGATTCCCTAAAAACTATATTTTTTCATATGCATAAACTGGCAGTGCAAATAGTTCACTACTGGTTGCTGTCCTTTCTCTCCTTTCTCACCTATACTTATAGCAGAGCAAACACGAAGGAGAAAGCATATGGATTTTTCAGACATCGGATTTCAGATTCGCGCCAAACGCAAGGCAAAATCCTGGAGCCAGGAAAAACTGGCTGAGGAAGTTCATCTAAGTGCAGCATATATTGGAATGATCGAGCGCGGTGAAAAAATCCCCACACTGGAAACCTTCTCCGTGATCGCCAACGCTCTGGAAGCTTCTGCAGATGAACTTCTCTCGGGAGTCATCAGTGCCAGCCATGAGGCCAGAATGTCAAAGTACGCAGAGCAAATGCGTTCCCTGGATTTCAAAAGCCAGAGGGTCCTTCAGGAGATCATTGAAATATTCTTAAAAAACTATCCGAAATAACTCAGAGATCCATCTGCAAATACATCCGCCGCTGCATCTAAATAACAGGCCCTATGGATTCTCTGTGTCTTCTCGCTGTAAATTGATCCCAATATAATAACCGGCATTGGTTTTTATTTTTAAACCAATGCCGGTCCCCTATAATTTATACAATTCTATTCTTCCTCAAAATCATTGGTCAGTTTAAATCTGTCCAGCACATAGAACAACAGGCTTAAGAGCATTCCAACCACACAAGCCAAGACCATACCTTTTAATTCTATCTGTCCAAATCTGACAGAGATTCCCGACAAACCGGTCACAAATATCACAGATGTCAGCGCCAGATTTCTGGAACGGCCATAATCCACACGTCCATCCACCAGAATCCGGATGCCGGAAGTACCGATCATACCATACAGAAGGAAAGAAATTCCTCCGATAACGGGTCCCGGAATGGTGCTGATAAGTGCTGACAGCTTTCCCACAAAGGAGCAGACAATAGAAAGCACTGCGGCTCCGCCGATCACATATACACTGTAAACCCTTGTCACTGCCATAACACCGATATTCTCACCGTATGTGGTGGTGGGCACTGAGCCGATAAAACCGGAGATCATGGTAGAAAAGTTATCCGCAAAAAGGGAGCGGTGCAGTCCGGGGTCCTTGATCAAATCCCTTCCCACAATTTTACCCGTAACGATCTGATGTCCGATATGCTCCGAAGCAATGACCAGAATGACCGGAAGAATGATCAATACTGCCTGCAGATTGAACTTAGGCGCTGAGAAATTTGGCATTGCAAAGACGGAGGCATTTGCCACCTCCGTAAAATCCACGATGCCGCAGAGAAGTGCCGCTGCATATCCCGCAAGAATCGCTATGAGAATAGGGATCACCGACAAGAATTTGCGGAATACTACTGACCCGATCACAGCAACGCCCAAAGTCACCAAAAACACCACCGCATTTTTCGGGTTGACTGCCTCGTCCAGCATACCTGCATTGCTGGCTGCTGTGCTTGACAATTCCAGACCGATAAGGGCCACCACCGGTCCCATGGCTGCCGGAGGGAGCACAATATCTATCCAGTCAGAGCCAAATTTATAAATAACAAAAGACAGGATACATCCCAAAAATCCCACTGCCACAAACCCGCCCAGTGCATAAGCGTATCCAAACTTACTGATCACAATACTGGCAGGGGCAATAAAAGCAAAACTGGAACCCAGATAAGCCGGCGCCTTCCCCTTAGTTATCAGTATAAAAAGCAGGGTTCCCACACCGTTCATAAACAGAACCACTGCCGGATTGATACCAAACAAAAACGGAACCAGCACAGACGCGCCGAACATGGCAAACATATGCTGGATACTGAGTGGTATCAGCAGTTTTGGCGGAACTTTCTCTTCCACCTGGATAATTCTTCGATTTTCCACAATATTTCTCCTCTCTTAAATCCTTTTCCGTTTATTTTAACACAATAGCCGGTAATCTGCCATACAAAATTCGACGTTTCCAAAGGTAATAAATCCTATCTGCCAAGAAAAAAGCCCGCATGGAATCTCTTCCACACAGGCCTCTGTCTCAAATTTTATTTTACATCCAGTTCAAACCCAAAATAACGCACCGCGTTATTATAAGAAATCCCTTTCACAATTTTCTCCAGCATCTTCATATCCTTAGGATACTCACCATTTTCCACCCAATTTCCAATCAGCTCACAAAGTATCCTTCTAAAATACTCATGCCGCGGATAAGAAAGAAAACTTCTCGAATCTGTCAGCATACCGATAAAGTTTCCCAGCAGCCCCAGATTAGCCAAGGATGTCATCTGTTTTGTCATCCCTGTCTTATGGTCATTGAACCACCATGCGGAACCCTGCTGTATTTTCCCCACAGCGTCAGAGTTCTGGAAGCACCCAATAATAGTACCAATGGCCTCATCATCATTGGGATTCAGGCTGTAGATAATGGTTTTTGGAAGACTTCCTTCCTGATCCAGTGCGTTTAAGTAGTCCGCGATCTGTCCTGACGGCGCATAATTATTGATACAGTCATACCCTGTATCCGGCCCCACTTTTGCGTACATATCTTTGTTATTGTCACGTTTGCAGCCATAATGAAGCTGCATAGCCCAGCCCATCTTTGCATACTCCGCGGCAGCAAAAAGCATAAATGCAGTCTTAAACTTCAGCTCTTCCTCCCTGGTAACCGTCTCATCATTCAGACGTTTCTGGAAAATAGCTTCTACCTCATGCTCTGCTGCCGGAACATACATAACAAACTCCAGCCCATGGTCTGACGCACGGCATCCCATCTCATTGAAAAATGCCATTCTGGACTTAAGAGCTGCCTTTAAATCCTGAAAAGACTGGATGTCCATATCGGCTGCTGCCGCTAAAGTCTCCAGATACTGGCCGTAATCCGCTTTTTCCAGATTCATGGCCTTGTCCGGTCTCCATGCAGGAAGCACCTGTACCGGAAAGCTGCTATCCTGGGCAAGTATTTTGTGCCATTTCAGGTCATCCGCCGGATCGTCTGTGGTGCAGATCAGTGTAACATTTGACTGGATGATCAGGTTTCTTGCACTCATGGAAGGCTCCCGGAGTTTTGCATTGCACAGGTTCCATACCTCCTCCGCTGTGTCCCCGTTTAAGACACCTGTATATCCAAAATACCGCTGCAGTTCCAGATGGCTCCAGTGAAACAGGGGATTGCCAATGGCCTTCTCCAGTGTCTCCGCCCATTTCTGAAATTTTTCCCTGTCCGGCGCGTCCCCGGTAATATAGCGCTCCTCCACACCATTGGAACGCATCTGGCGCCATTTGTAATGGTCTCCGCCCAGCCATACCTGCGTGATGTTCTCAAACTTTCTGTCCTCTGCGATGTCCTGGGGATTGATATGGCAGTGGTAATCAAGAACCGGCACCTTTGCCGCAAGATCATGATATAATTCCTGCGCGGTGGGTGTACTTAAAAGAAAATCTTTGTCCATAAATTGTTTCATAAAACATACCTCCTTATATTTTTATACATATCCCATCAGGCTTGGCAGCCACAGGCTGAGCTGGGGGATATAGGTTACCAGCATAAGTACAACGAAAATCGCTGCAAAATATATTAAAAGCTGTCTGAACACAGTCTCTATCTTGACCTTCCCCACTTTGACGCCTACAAACAATGTAGTACCAACAGGAGGTGTAATGGTTCCTATACAGAGATTAAATATCAGCATGATACCAAAATGGATGGGATTCATGCCAAGAGCTGTACAAACCGGAAGAAAAATCGGTGTAAAGATCAGGCAGGCAGGTGTCATGTCCATGAATGTGCCTACGATCAGCAGGATCACGTTGATCAGCAGGAAAATAACGATCTTGTTGCTGCTGATTGCCAACAGGCCGTTTGACACGGCTGTAGGTATATTGGTAAATGCCATGACCCATGACATAATACTGGAAACGCCGATCAGGAAGATGATAATGCCTGTCATCTCAGCACTTTCCTTGAAGATCTTCGGCAGATCCTTCAGACTGATGGAACGGTAAAAGAACAGTGACAAAACCAGGCTGTACACAACTGCCACCACGGACCCCTCCGTAGCTGTAAAGATACCACCGATAATACCGCCGATAACGATAAGGATCAGAAGCAGACACGGCAGAGCCTGTAAAATGATTTTCATGGCCTCCTTGAAGGTAAATTTAGTTTTGGCACGGTAACCTTTTTTCTTCGCAATGAAATAGATCACTACCATACATGCCAGTCCCCACAAAATTCCAGGTATGTAGCCAGCCATAAAAAGCGCTGCCACGGAAGTTCCGCCACTGACCAGGGAGAAAGTGATCATAACGTTGCTGGGGGGGATCAGAAGTCCTGTAGGAGCAGTGGCAATATTGGCTGCTGCGGAGAAATTGGGGTCATATCCCTCATCCTTCTCAATAGGACCGATAATGGAGCCCATAGCAGATGCCGCCGCTGTACCGGAACCGGAGATAGCTCCGAAAAGCATATTTGCAATCACATTTGTCTGAGCCAGCGCACCGGGAGCGCGCCCTGTGATAAGCTTTGCCAGATTAATCAGGCGGACTGCAATGCCCCCCTTGTTCATAATATTTCCTGCCAGAATGAAAAATGGTATGGCCAGCAGGCTGAACACGGAAATACCGGAAAAAATCCTCTGCGCTCCCGTGAGAACCGCAACGCTTGTATCCATAACCGGCAGGATCGCGCATACGGAAGAGATTCCCAGCGCAACGGCAATAGGGACACCTGCCAGAAGCATGATAACCAGCAGGACCAATATGATCAGTCCTGAAACTAATGCTGTATTCATAATTGAAACTCCTTTTCCTCTTATTCTTTTACTTCCCGATGCTCCTGCTCATAACCTTTGCACAGATCCACAATATTTAAAATGGAGTATAGCATAATGAGCACGCCGGAGAGCGGTACCACTGTGTAGATCATACCCATGGGGATTCCCAGGGATGCCGTCTTCTGGGTCATGGTAAGGTTCATAATAGTTGCCCCGCCGTATATCATTACACTTCCAGCCAGGATCATGATCAGAATCTCGATCACAATTTCCAAGACTTTTCTTTTGGTTCCGGTAATCTTGTCAGCCAAAAATCCCATACGCATATGATCTCTCTTTCCGAACACATAAGCGGAGGCCAGCAGTGCCATCCAGGTAAAGCTGTAAGTCAGAAGCTCCTCGGAAACTGTGCTGGGGCTGTTAAAAAAATAACGAATAACAATCTGATAGGTTCCGATACATACCATGAAAGCAAAAATAACGGCACAGGCGGAGCTTAAAACCATGTTGATTCCTTTTCTGACCGAATGCAGCGTCTTCATTTACTCTTCCCCCTTTGCGTATTTTTCATTGATCTCCTGGATATGGTCATATAAATCCTGAATATCAGGGTTGTCATCCAGCATTTCCTGCTGTACATTGGAAACCTTATCCTTGAAAGCCTGTATATCTACGTCGATGAACTCCACGCCCATCTGGTTTTGTGCAATATCCTTTGCCTCTTCCACCTGTTTGTCCCACTCTTCCATCTCCACCGCTGTGGACAGAAGAGCTGCCTGCTCGAAGACCTCACGTTCCCGGTCACTTAGTGCGTTAAGGAATTTCAGATTTCCGATCAGCATATCCGGCACCATCTGATGCTTGTTGTAGGAGTAGTATTTTGCCACTTCTCCGTGCTTATTGTTTGTGAGGGCAAGCTCATTGTTCTCCGCTCCGTCGATGACCCCCTGCTGAATGGCCGTGTAAACCTCGCCAAAGCTCATAGGGGACGCTGCTGCGCCGAATGCCTTTACCATATTTACGCTGGCCGGGCTCTGCTGCACACGGATCTTCAGCCCTTTTAAGTCCTCGGGTGTATGGATTGGTTTTTTCGCGTAAAAACTTCTCGTTCCCGCATTGTACCAGGTCAGAACACGGAAACCGGCTTCATCGGTAGACGCGTAAATCTGATTCATATAATCCGTATCACCCATGACCTCATGGTACGCCTCCTCGGAGGTAAACAGGTATGGCATACTGAACACCTCATACACATCGGCAAATGTCTCCAAATTGGCAGTACCTGCCACCACAAAGTCAATGGCCCCTGTCTGTGTCAGCTCGATAGCTTTCTGGGCGGAACCCAGTATTTCATTTGGGAAAATCTGGACCTCATATTTGTCACCCAGATTTTCCTCCACATATTCTTTAAATTTTAGAAGTCCCAGATGCTCCGGATGTGTCTCCGACTGCGCATGGGAGATCCGGACGATCCGCTTCTCACTTTTTATGGAAGAACAGCCGCCAAGTCCCAGGGCTGTACTGACACATAAAGCAAGTATAAAGGCTTTCTTTAATCCTCTCATCTTTCTTTTCCTTTCACTCTTTTTCCTCTTAATCCGCTGAAATCTTAAAATCCTGCTCTTTATTCTTGTCAAAAGTCCGTGGTACACCGTTTTTCCAGACGGCACTGCACATATTTTCTGTGCTCCACATCCTCCCCTTTTAAGACCTCCATCAGGGAGTCGATCGTCATTTTACATAACAGATCACCCCTGCCGTCTATGGTTGTCAGCTCCGGCTCACATCCAATGGAAAGTTCTGAATTATTGTAACCTATAATACTGATATCCTTGGGCACGGACAGTCTCTTTGCCCTGGCATATTTTACAGCGCCCACTGCCAGGCCGTCATCTGTTGCCATGACCCCGTCAAACTCCAGATCCCTTCTGGCCAGCAAAATATCCCGCACCAGATGGATCTCATTCTTAATATAGACCTTGCGCTCCCCAAGCACCGGAATGCCTGCTGCCTTCAACGCATCCTCATATCCCTGCAATTTGTGCATCGCACTGTATGAATAAGAGTCGCTGAGGAACAGAATCTGCCTCCTGCCGGACGCAAGCATGGCGGAAGCGGCATCATAGACAGACTGGTAATCATCTGTGAGCATACAGTAGATATTCTCCCCGCTGATAAAGCCGTTCATAAGAAAGACCGGTATTTCTTCGGAAGCTTTCTTAATATAAGTAATGTCTTCCCCATACTCCTTGTCCCCTGCATAACAGGAACCAACTAAAAGCAGTGCGTCAATGCGCTTCTGCAGGATCATCTGCACAGAGATCTCCTTGTCCTCCTGTTCATATCCGCTGCAGTACAAAATACAGTCATACCCATAATTTCTCAGATTCTTCTCCAGGTAAGACACAGCAGACGCCATATAATGGTCTGAAACACTGGGACAGATAATGCCAACAGTCTTCATGGAGTTAAGGCTCATGCCCCTGGCAAATACATTGGGTATGTAGTCGTTGGCCGCCATAACTGCCCGTACTTTTTCTTTTGTCTTTTCACTTACCTTTGGGCTGTCATTGACCACCCGTGATACGGTTGCAATGGATACCCCTGCCAGTTTCGCGATATCGTATATATTCATAATTCCACTTTCCTTTCGCTGCGGAAGTGTAAGCCCTTACACTTTATTTTTTATTATACAGATAGGAAAAAGAAAAAGCAATTCTTTTTGCCGCCACATTTTTCACAAGTTTTCTTCTGTGTTTTTGTATGATTTTAATAAATTTCTTATTTTTTCCCGGATTTTGAAAATTCATGTTGACGAAATCTCCGCCAAGTTGTAGATTTAATGTAAGCCCTTACATTTCAAACTTTCCTATTATTTGGAATTGCAATTTATGAAGGAGGATGAAAATTCCCATGCAGACTTATCTGAAGATCCATCTGGATGACAGTGTTGCCGTAGCGCTTACACCGCTTACAAAAGGCACTTCTGTCCATTTGGACAACAAGGAACTCCTGTTATCAGAGGATATTCCCCAGGGGCACAAGTTTGCCCTGAAGGACATCCGGACAGGTGAGGCAGTCGTCAAGTACGGCTCCCCAATCGGACTGGCTAAGGAGGATATTGCCCCAGGCACCTGGATTCATACACATAATATGAAGACAGGCCTGGGCGAGCTTCTCACCTATTCGTATCATAAGAACACGGCTGAACTTCCCGCTACAGAAGACCGCTTCTTTAAAGGCTACAAAAGAGACAGCGGCCGGGTGGGTGTCCGCAACGAAATCTGGATCATCCCTACTGTAGGCTGTGTCAATAACGTGGCATCCGCCATTGAAAAACAGGCACAGATTTATAAGACCGGCACCATTGACAATATCGCAGCATTTCCCCATCCGTACGGATGTTCCCAAATGGGGAATGACCAGGAATACACACGGCAGATACTTGCAGACTTGGTCAACCATCCCAATGCAGGCGGTGTTCTTGTACTTGGGCTTGGATGTGAAAACAGCAATATTGAGGAATTGAAAAAATATATTGGGTCCTACGATCCCCAAAGGGTTCGATTCCTGACAGCCCAGGAATCCGAGGATGAGATCCGTGATGGACTTGCTATGATCCGGGAACTTGCAGATTATGCAGGCTGCTTTACAAGAGAACCCATAAGCTGCAGGGAACTTGTCATCGGTATGAAGTGCGGCGGAAGCGACGGTCTGTCCGGCATCACTGCCAACCCCACTGTGGGAGGTTTCTCTGATCTGCTCATCTCCAAGGGCGGCACCACTATTCTGACGGAAGTACCTGAGATGTTCGGCGCAGAGACCCTGCTAATGAACCGCTGTGCCAATGAGGCATTGTTTGCCAAGACGGTGGACCTGATCAATGGTTTTAAAAATTATTTCAAAAGCCACAACCAGACAATCTACGAAAATCCGTCACCCGGCAATAAGAAAGGCGGAATCTCCACTCTGGAGGACAAGTCCATGGGATGTACCCAGAAATCAGGCAGCGCGCCCGTGAAAGGTGTTCTCTCCTACGGTGAACCTGTGAAGGAAAAGGGACTGAACCTGTTGAGCGCTCCGGGCAATGACCTGGTAGCCTCCACTGCTCTGGCTGCTTCAGGGGCTCATATTGTCCTGTTTACCACAGGAAGAGGCACCCCTTTTGCATCCCCTGTGCCCACTGTGAAAATTTCCAGCAATTCAGCGCTCTATGAGAAGAAGAAAAACTGGATCGACTTCAACTGCGGCCCCTTGGTGGAGGGTGTCACATTGGAGGAGTTGAGCGGCCAGCTTTTTGAATATGTGCTGCGCGTAGCTTCCGGGGAGAAGGTTAAGGCAGAGGAAGCTGGTTTTCACGACATGGCGATTTTTAAACAGGGTGTGACCCTCTAAATCCACACCGCTGCAGTCAGACACAAAGCCGGGTTTTAATCGGGTCTGTCTGCAGCTTAAAGGTAAATATACCGACAGGAGAATAGAAATCATGGAAAAACTCGGTTATCAGATATTAAAAGAAAAAAAATATAAAGGCTATCTTCTCCCTGAGGCTCCTGAACGTGTACTCCAGTTCGGAGAAGGCAATTTTATGCGCGCCTTTACAGACTATTTTATTGATGTATTAAATGAAAAGACGGGGTTTAACGGCAAAGCAGTCCTTGTACAGCCCAGGCCAAAGCGCCCAGGCCACAGCCTTGCCGATGATCTGAATACACAGGAAGGGCTCTATACTTTATACCTGCGGGGCTTTGAAAATGGCAGAAGGGTCAACGATAAGCGGGTCATTTCCTGTGTCAGCCGATGTCTCAATGCCTATGCAGACTATGAGGCAGTTATGGCTTGTGCGGAGAATCCGGACCTTCGCTACATAACCTGCAATACAACTGAGGCAGGGATTGTGTACGACCCTTCCTGCGCGTTTGAGGATAAGCCGGCTGCCAGCTTTCCGGGTAAACTGACCCAGTTCCTATACCGCCGCTATGAAATCTTTGGCCGTAACAAAGGAAATGGATTTGTCATCCTCCCCTGCGAACTGATCGCTGAAAACGGAAAAGAGCTGAAAAAATTTGTGCTCTCCTATGCCAGACAGTGGAACCTGGAACAAGATTTCCTCACTTGGCTGGACGAAGAAAACATGTTTTGTTCCACACTTGTGGACCGGATCGTGACCGGGTATCCCAAAGGGGAGGAGGATAAGCTGAACCAGGAAAACGGCTGGGAGGATGCCGCCATGGATACCGGAGAAGTATTTGCCTTCTGGGTAATAGAAGGACCTGCCTCCTTAAAAGAGGAACTCCGGTTTGAGGAGGCAGGACTCCCGGTACTCATCACAGATGACCACAAACCATACAAGGAGCGCAAGGTGCGCATCTTAAATGGTGCCCATACCTCCATGGTCATGGGCGCGTATCTGGCCGGATTTGACATTGTGCGTGACTGTATGGAGGATGCCGTCATCTGCGGTTTTATGAATCATGCGGTCTATGACGAAATCATCCCTACCCTGTCTCTTCCAAAGGAAGAACTGGAAAGTTTCGCATCTGCTGTCACAGAGCGTTTTAAAAATCCGTTTATAGACCATGCACTGCTGTCCATCTCCCTGAATTCCACTTCCAAGTGGAAAGCAAGGGTACTGCCGTCCTTGAAAGCCTATGTGGAACAGACAGGAAAACTGCCTGTCTGCCTCACCGCATCTTTTGCTTTTTATCTGGCCTTCTACCAGGGCAGGGAACTGACAGATACCGGGCTTGCTGCCAGCCGCCCAAAAGGTGACACTTACACCGTATCGGACGACCGGAGTGTGCTTACCTTCTTCGCCGCCCATAAAGAGGATGGACCGGAAGAATATGTACACGCAGTCTGCACCAATGAGACACTCTGGGATATGGATCTGACATCCCTGCCCGGATTTGAAACTGCTGTGACAGATATGCTGAAAAAGATTCAGAAAGACGGCGCATATGAGATGATGAAGTCTGTCTGCTGATTTAGTGCAATATAATAACCCCAAATGGAAACCTGTATTTTTCAGTTTCCATTTGGGGCTAGTTTCTGTGCGACTGCACAGATTGTAACATCTTTCCCTGTATATTGTTTCCCTGCCACATCATCATAAAATTCTGTACAGGTAAGTCCCTCACCTTCTATTTCCGCCTTAAAGGTTTCCCTGGTGTACCGTTGATTCCAAAGATTATAGCAGGCACAGTCGCCTTCCGTGATTATCAGATATTGTTCCAGGGTATTGGCAGTTTCCCGGTATCGGTAATTGCGCCGTATCACCACATGGGGGGCCGCGGACCAGAATCCCTCCTTCTGATACTGGACCGTTTCAAGTTCTTCAAACGGTGCCGCATCCGTAAATCCGTCGAGAATCAAAATCCCGCCTTTTTTCAGGGCTTTTTTGATTTTTCCAAGAAGAATCTTCCTGTCCATTGGAGGCAGCACCCCAAAATCACAATAGATCAAGGTAATGACATCAAATTCCTCCCGGTAATCCATTTCCAGATAATTCTTATAATAATATCGGATTTCCCTGCCCACCTTCGCAGCGTGTTCTTCCGCGTACCGGACAGAACGCCTGGAAAAATCAAGACCTGTCACCTGGAATCCCCGCGCATCAAACAACTCGGCATAAAGCCCCGGTCCACATCCTAGATCAAGAAGTCTTTTTCCTGTCCCACCCCCGCAGAAATCTGCGATCCAGTCCGCAGATTTTTTTATAAAATCATGCTGTCTGGTGGCCCCCTCATCATCCGGATCCAGGTGCGCTTCCAGCATATACTTGGAAATATGTACATCATCCCAGAAAGCAGAGGTACTTGGCTCATAGACCTTAGGCTTTTGTTTCATGTAACTGATTATATTTTCCATATGATCCCTCCCTGTCAAACGCTCTGTTTTCTCTGCTGTGTCTACCGTTTTCCATCACTGCAGTTTGCGGCATCAATGGCGATCACGGTCAGCAGCCCGATCAATTCATCATCCAGGCAGGCATAATCAATCACATACGTGTCACCCCAATGGAAGGGTTCCTTCCGGATATGCATGATAGGGCAGCATTCCTGATAGACATCATAGTCCCATTCCAGAAAGTCTCCCTCCACTCTCCAGTCGTTGTAATCAATCTCGTATTTGGGTTTAAACAGAGCAAAGCGCTTTTGTATACTTCCCAGAACCCTGCCGCCTGTTATCAGCTCGAATCTGGGCATGACGGTCATCAGTTTCTCTCTCACCATACCCACTTCCTCACCGGTGTCGTGGCGATAAATACGAATCTTGTGGCCAATAGAAAGAAACTCTCCTTTGACAAAATATTTTGGTGTTCCGTTCTCATCATATACATCATAAGTATCCGTCCAGGAAAACACTCTCTGTTTTATCAGTAATCTCATATATTCTTCCTCCTTTACCATTCAACCAGTACAGCACCCCAGGTAAGCCCTGCTCCGAAACCTGACAGGACAAGCTTGTCCCCTTTTTCTAATTTTCCCTCACGGTTCATCTCATCCAGCAGGATTGGAATACTGGCTGCCGAGGTATTACCGTATCGCTCCAGGTTTACGGGGAATTTCTCCTCATCCTCCTTCAGCCTTTTTGCCACAGACTGGATAATTCTGCTGTTAGCCTGGTGCAGAACATAATACTTGATCTCCTCTTTATTTATTCCTGTTTTCTCAAGCACCTGCATGATACACTCCGGTACCTTCTTCACTGCGAATTTGAACACAGGCTGTCCTTCCATGGCTACATAGTCCGTCTCCTGTACACCTGGCACCAGTATATTTTTCATCTGGCGTGCGCCGCAGGTGAGAACGCCGTCACCTCTGCCGTCTGACCACTGGACCATGTCCACAACCCCACTCTCATCAGCTCTTACCACAACAGCGCCCGCTCCGTCCCCGAACAGCACGCATGTACTCCTGTCTTCCCAGTTCAGCAGCTTTGACAGGGTTTCCGCTCCGATTATCAGTGCATTTTTATAAACTCCGCTCTTTATATACGCCTGGACTGTACTCAGTGCAAACACAAACCCGGAGCAGGCTGCGCTCAGGTCAAATCCCACAGCATGAGAGGCGCCGATGGCCTTCTGCACCTGGCAGGCAGTGTTTGGGAAAAAGGAATCCGGCGTACAGGTAGCCACTATGATCAGCTCCACATCCTCAACATCCATGCTGGCATTCTCCAGTGCCTTTTTCGCGGCACGGCATGCCAGTATTGCTGTATTTTCCTCTTTTGCGATTCTTCTCTCCCGGATTCCGGTACGCGTGGAAATCCATTCATCGTTTGTGTCCACAACCCTGGATAAATCATCGTTTGTCACAATATTTTCAGGAACTGCACTGCCTGTTCCCACTATCCTTGCTACCATACTTTTCCTACCTCTTATTCCATCATATTTTCACCGAATCCTATCCGGGAATTCCTTTATGTCTTAAATAGTTTGATAATCAAATCTTTTCTTTCAAAGTATACTAAGAAAGAAGCCGTTTGTCAACTACACAAACGGCCTCTCGCCTTCTTACTCGTCTTCTTTATATATTTTCTGGATTTCCTGGGAGAGTTCCCGGCTCAGATCATCCAAGTCAATTCCCGCTCCCACACCACTGTATGAGGAATGGCCCGGTTTCAGTCCGGTATTATAATCCTGTTCCCGCAGTTTTGCCATATCGGGGATTTCCCTTGTCCTTTCTCCCGGCTCCTCTGTCTGTCTGCGGAGTGTCTGACTCTGGCGGCCGCTTCCCTGGCTGCTGCTCCCGCTTCTTCCGCTCCTTAAAGGGGTCCGCCCGGATGATGCATTGCCGCGGCTCTTCTCTGTAGTCTTGTAAACGGTCTTCTTCTTTGTCTTCTTTTTTCTGCCCGGCAGCGAAGGAAGGCTGAATTTCCTCTTTTTCCGGTTAAATAAAGGCTCCCCGCTGCTCCCCCTGCCCTGTTTTTTCTCCCTGTTCCGAAGAAGGGGAGCCGCCTGCACCGCAATACCCAAAAAAGCCAGGATCAGACCCAGCAGCCAGGTCCCTGCACCGCCGTCTTTGCCTGTCATAGAAAACAGGATCCTGATCGCTCCCAAACCACCGCAGATCCCTGTAATACCGATGATCACATATTCCTCATAACCGATGGCCATGGTAGCGGCAAAGATTCCTATGGCAATGCAGATGATCCTGCCTGTATTTGTGGGCGCGCTTAAAAAAGAGTTTGCCAGCGCATACACCAGGCCCGCGCACAGCACAAAAATCCCCAATTTATAGAAAACCCAGGCAAGCAGGCCAAGCACCAATGCACCAGCGATCCCTGCAATTACCGCGTACTTTGCCTCATGAAGAAAATAATATCCCGCGATTCCGCCTCCCGCGGCACCGATCAAAAATCCAAGGATACTGCCCCAGATTTTTCTGAGCTTATATCCCATAAAACAATTCAGCAGTGCAAAAACAAGCCCTGCCAGCATAATTCCCGTCGTATACTTTTCCGTAACATTCCCATACTGGGAAGTTACAATGTTTAAAATATCTGCCGGATTCATATTAATCACCTTACCCCTTATCTGAAATGTATTTATTTGTAACGCTTCACGTCTGTTTCCTTCCCGGTACTGCCCAAAGGCCCCCGTACAAGTAAAAACCACTCTCTCCCCTGATACCGGATTTTACTTTTGTTTTAAATACACGTTTTTAATATACTCCAGGGTATCTTTCTCCCCTTTTTCTGCCAGCATGCGCAGCAAAAACTCCAGATCCTCATTGGTCTTCTCATGCACAAACCAAAGCCGGTCCCTGCTCTTCAGAAAATACGCCAAAGGTGCCTGGTCCGTATAGGTTCCGGGATTATAGACCCTGGAAGCACTGATCCGGTCCATGACCATCTCTGCAATATATCTCCTGGGCATGGGAACGCCCTGTATGACGGTTCTGCAATCCACACCATAGTCCACCCAGTGTTCAAAATGGTGCTTGTTTCTTCCATAATGATGGATCCAGGAAGCAGACAGTCCCGTGGCCTCCCGCTCTGCATTGTTCGGGCTTCTGTTTCCCTGATAATACCTGCATCCCACGGAAAACTCCGTCCAGGAATATTTTGACAGGTCGTGCAGAAGTCCCTGCCGGTACAGACCTATCTTAAAACAGTAGCGCATGACCAGCAGCTTATGGCTGGTAATTGTCTTGAAATGTGCCCATATATGCATTACGCTGTTTCCTGCTTTCCGATTAATATTGCAATGGTTCTGGACGGCACCTCCACAGATCTTTTTCCTTTTCCTTTCTGCTTGGCCGTCTTCACATCTTCCTCTGTAAATACCTTTCCTTCCTGCTTGCTGGTGCTCACCACGAATTTCCACACAGCCCCTTTCGGCAGATTGGGGAGTGCAAAGTCATGGGGCATCCAGTGCAGATTGTAGGCTACAAACAAAAACTCTTTCTCCTGCCTGCCGTAGTCTCCGCAGTACATCATGCCCAGATGCCGCAGATTTCTCTCACAGGGCGCATACCATGCCTGCGCTCCATGATAAGACAGATCAGGATACCCAAGTGCCCTGTAATCCACGCCCTTCAGCTCCTCCTGCATGTGCAGGATATAATATTTTTTTCTGAAGGCAATGGCCTCTTTCACAAATTCGTACAATTCCTGATTGGATTTGAAAGCATTCCAGTCCACCCAGCCCATTTCATTGTCCTGACACCAGGCATTATTGTTGCCCTTCTGGGAATTTCCAAACTCATCGCCCTGGAAGATCAGAGGCGTTCCCTGGCTTAACAGAAGGAGCAGAAATGCGTTCTTAAGCTGCTGCAGTCTCAGCTCCCTGACCGTTCTCTTCCTGGTTTGCCCCTCCGTCCCGCAGTTCCAGCTGCAGTTATACTCCATGCCGTCCCTGTTGTCCTCACCATTGTCCTCATTGTGCTTTTCATCATAGGACACCATATCCATCATAGTGAAGCCGTCCTGGTCCGCCAAATAATTAATGATTCCCGTCTCTTTTGGGTTCCTGCGGTTCCGATAAATAAAATCCTCCAGCATGTTCTCATCACTTTTCAGCAGATGGCGCATGCAGTAAAGAAATCCTTCATTATACTCTGCCACATTTTTATAGGCAGGTTCTTTTCCCCGGTAAAGGTATCCGCCGTCCACATCATGGAAAAAGAGTTTCGTCCTGGAAAGCAGTGCATCCCTCACCAAAACCTCCTGGCAGATGCCGCTCCCCATGAGATGAAATCCATCCACGTGGTACTGCAGCTTCCAGTAATGCAGAATATCCAGCATAACTGAAGGACTGACAGAACCATCAAAATAGAACTCCATCAGACACTCCATCCCAGCCTTATGAAGAGAATCCACCAGATGGGAAAATTCCCGCACGGGTCGGTCCGTGGCACAAAAAGATGCCTTTGGTGCGAAATAATTAGCTTCCCCTGTATATCCCCAGCAATTTACCTTCGTTGGCTCACTGCTCTGATAGGCTAAGGAAGGGTTTCCCCGTCTCCCGCTGCTTCGTTCTCCTATTGTTTCCCTGTAGTCATAGGCAGGCATTAAAAGCATTGCCGTGGCCCCCAGGTTTTTCAGATACTCTATCTTCTGCTCCAGTCCCTTAAATGTCCCTTTTAAACGCACCCTGGAATTTTTCTGCATGGTATACTCCCGCACCTGCAGCTTATAGATAATGGTATCGGCCAGGGAGGAGGGCTTAAAATCCTCATCCTGCCATCTGTACTTGTCTTTCCGGAAACCACACCGGATGATATCCGGATTTTCACTCTGGGCCTGGCCGAACGGCCCTGTACCGGACAGATAGACCGCATAGGGGTCCTGTATCACTTCATTTCCGATACGGTAATTATACTCATAGCGGTCCGGAGAAATACCATCCACACAGACAGAAATCAAATTTCCTATCTTTTTCCCGTCTGTTAGTGTAATCTCCTTCACCGGCTCTTTCTCTCCTGTATAGTACAGAAGTAAAAATGCCTCCTCCCCATCGGGGACAGAAACTGTAAACTGATATCCCTTATCTGTCCTGGTAACTCCCGGTTTTCCCGGATATACGGGCAAAGCTTGTATCTCCTTTGATGCCTCGTCACTTCTCTTCATCAAGCTGTCCACCTCATTTCAATTTCTCCTGCTCCGAACACAGGACCTCCATCCTGTCATGTACTGCCGGCGCATCCTGCTCATCTGTCATGGTAATAATGGTATCACTGGCCATTAGTATGGTGCGCCCCTTTGGGATCAGTTCCACACCGCTTCTCTGTACTGCCACCAGAAGGCAGTTTTTCGGCCATTCAATCTGCTGCACCATTTTATTTTGCAGCTCACAGTTATGGCGTACCACAAACTCCTGTAAAATCTTTTCTCCTGTTTTCTCCGGCACCGGCTCGCCCCGCTTTCTCAGCAGATTTTCCAGCAGACTCTCATAAATAGGCTGTGACTTCACAGCAGTTGCCACCAGAAAGGCCACAATAGACACCAGAGACAGGGACAGCATCTGGCTGACACTGCCTGTCATCTCAAAAATAAGGATAATACCTGTGATAGGCGCCCGCACGATAGCTGTAAAATATCCAGCCATTGCCAGCATGATCAGATTATTCAGATAATCCGGGTCAAGTCCCAGGTACTGCACCGCAAAAGTTCCGTATGCTCCGCCGATCAAAGCTCCCAGAACCAGCAGCGGAAAGAAAATGCCTCCCGGTGCGCCGGAACCAAAGGAGATGGCGGAAAATATAAGTTTCATCACAAACAGCAGGAGGATGGTTCTCAGCATCACATTGCCCTCTGTGATAATATCAATAATATTATGTCCGCTGCCCAGGATTTCCGGCATAAGAAAACCCAATGCCCCAGCCAGCAGGAACGGAATGAGAAGCCTGGTCGTCTCCGCTCTCTTTCCCTTTATTTTTCCAAACAATGACTGGGAAAAAAGCGTCATCTTATTATAAAAAGCTCCCATCAGTCCCAAGATGATCCCCAGCACAATAATATGTCCATAATACTTAGCCGGAATAGAGCCTGTTATCTCAAACTGAAACACAGAACGGAATCCCAGAAATCTGGAAGATATGTAATCTGCCGTGATGGACGCTGTCATGACTGACACCAGCACAGACACGGAAAAGTTCTTGTGGATTTCTTCCAGAGAAAACATAACGCCTGCCAGCGGCGCATGGAATGCAGCGGAAAGACCGGCACTTGCACCGCAGGTGAGCAGGAACTTTTCCTCTGTCTTGCTCCTGTCCAGTATTTTCGATACTGCCTTTCCCGCCATGGCCCCAATCTGTATGGACGGGCCTTCTCTTCCCAGGGACAACCCTGCGAACAATGACAAAAAGCCGCCCAAGAATTTTGCAGGCAGCACTTTCCACCAAATCTGATTTAATTTTCCTGCCATCTCTCCCTCCACCTGCGGAATACCGCTCCCGGAGATAAATGACTCATATTTTACCAGACGCCCCACAACACAGGCCAGAATAAATAATACCAAAAACCAGCCCCCTGCAACCAGGGGATATTTTCTTCCGTAATCAAGGACCATGTTCATGCCCCTGCCCGCGTACTCCAGCAGTACCCGGTACAAAAGGACCACAAGTCCGGCCACAATTCCCACCAGAAACCCTTCTGCTGTCAAAATAGACTTAAAATGCTCTGCTCTCTTAATCACATAGGAAGTGTCCCGCTTCACAATGATTCCTCCCTCTTTGGTACCTCGCCTTTTACAAAAGACTACCCGCAACTGTTCCGTACGTTCACAGTTACGACTATTCTCATTATACGTGTGCCCCCATAAAATTGCAATCGCCAATTCGTAACAGTTGCAATCTTTTCCTTAATCTGATAGTATGAAAGCAGTCCAAATGCGGTGCAGAGCCGCATTTGGAAAACTGAAAGGTAACTGTAAAATCACTGGACAGTTACACTGAAAGAAAAGAAGAGAGGTATCACATATGAGTGAAGAAACATTCACAGCAAATATCGGAGGCTGCGACCCAAGCGACTGCGCTTCCTGCAGTTCTGACTGTCAAAGCGCCGGCAAAGGCTCTATCCCAAGGGTTCCGAACCCAACCATCAAGCTGACCCTTGAGGACAATACGGTTTTGGAGTGTGCCGTACTCACCACTTTCCCTGTGGAGGACTTCGGCGAGTTCATTGCTCTTGTTCCCCTTGACAAAGACGGCAAGAGTACATCCGGGGAGACCTATCTGTTCCGTTATGCAGAGGATGGAGACGGCAACCCTGTTGTGACTAATATTGAACGGGAGGATGAGTACATGGCTGCTGCTGAGAGCTTCCATGAATTTATCGCCAATCTTCCAAGTGAAGAGGCAACAGAAAAAGAGTAACGGCAGTGACGGGGGAGAGAAACCGGTAACCCCCATCTGTAAAATTACCGGGTTTGGATCGAAAGAAGCGGAGGAATTGCCATGCATGATTTTAAGATCTGGGACAGCCATGTGCATCTGTTTCCCCCTGAGATTTATCAGAACTGGGAGAAATACGCTGCCAGGGATAACTGGTTTGCCCTTCTCACAAAAAAGCCGGAAAACGGCAAAGGAACGGAGGAGGCCTGGGCCAATGCGGAGGAAGCCTTGGAATGCGCGGACAAAGCCGGTATTTACGGCCTTGTTATGCAGGGTTGGTATTGGAACGATGAGGGCCTCATGACCATGCACAATGATTACATGGCTGATATGATGAAACGTCATCCCCACAGGCTGAAAGGTTTTCTTTCCATCAACCCAAAGTTCCGTGAAAAAGCTATCGCTGAGATTGAGCGTTGTGTAAAACTGGGTTTTACCGGCATCGGTGAGCTGGGGCCGGGTGGAAATGGATATGACTTTGAGGATTCTGATTTTATAGATGTGCTGGAGTGTGCACAGCACTATGGCCTTACTGTGTGTATTCACTGCGGGGAACCGGTAGGACATGCCTATCCCGGCAGGGACTTTACCAGCCTGGCTCCTATTCCCGCACTGGTTAAGAAATATCCCGATTTAAAGCTCATTTTGGCCCATATGGGCGGCGGACTTCCTTTCTATGAAATGAATCCCAAATACAGCGGGAACTTCAAAAATGTCTGCTACGACACAGCCGCGAATCCTCTGCTGTATAATATCCGCAGTTTCCGGGCTGTCATCTCCATGATCGGAAGTAAACGTCTGCTTTTCGGAAGTGATTTTCCGCTGCTGCTCTATCCCTCCAAATGCAGGGAGATGGATTTTTCCATGTTTGTGGAAGATATCAGAAAACATGGAGGGCTTACGCAGGAAGAGTGGAATGATGTGATGGGCGACAATCTGATACGGTTTTTGTCATAGGCAGACCGGAAAGTAATACAGCCAGCCGGAGGATAGCTGAAGCTCATCCATCCGGCCGGCTTTTCTTATGTCTGTTTCTGTGTCATGCTTTGCAGCTCTTTAAGCCGCTCCAGCGGAATGCCTGATTTCTCTGATACTACCTGGGGGGGCAGAATATCAAGAAAACTCACGGCCGCCTTTTCCATGCCTTTCAGTGTTCCCCGCCTTTCTCCTCTTCTTTCTCCTTCCCGTTTTGCATCCTCGGTCAGCATACTGTACAGCCACGTCATACTAAGCACCTCCTTAATCTCTTCTAACTCCTCTTTTTCCAGAAATTTTTCTGCCAGTGTGTACAAAACACCTGTCTCTGTTTCCCCTCCAGCTTTCTTAAAAGCCCGTCTCCATCTTTTTCAGACAGTATCACAGGGACCACTTTATAAGTATTTTTACCGCATCTCATACTTGTGACAGGATGTTTTACCTGACGGCTGTACATAACATAGGTCACAACATCAATCCCAAACTGGTAGCTGATAATACTCTCATAAAGCCGGAACCACCTCATATCCTCGATTCCTCCGTCTCTGCTCTAAACTCCAGATGCCCGCAGGAATCATCCTCCAGGATCAGGTTCAGATCCTCATAGTATTTTTTCAGTTCCAGATGAACGCTCTCTGTGGGCGCTATCCTTATTACCTTCTGTTTCACGCCCACCATAGGCAGCAGTTCTTTGGCAAAAAAAGACACAGCGGTCTTCATAGCCTTGTCTTCATGCTCCGAATGGGCAGGAAACATCTGCTGTACACCGGACGGTCTGGATTTTTTCACCGTACCTCCTTGCAGGTACTCTGAAAAAGCATCCGCTTACATCAATATCACTGTCTCTGTATCCGTAAATATAGATACAGGTTCCCTAATAATGCAATAGCAAATTAGCGCTTTGCAGAAAACGGTTTTACCATTATTTTTCTGTTTTTTTGGAAATTCTGTCCTGAACAGGACGTGATAGATTTTAAATAAAATTGTAATAAAGCATAACAGAGCGGATAACTTACCAGAGAATACCGCAGTCCGAGAAAACCTGCCTTACAAAAGCAGATGGCCGATGCATATATGTATGCTGCAGCTGCTATGTTTAAAGTATACGAAAAAAACCGAAAAAAAGCAATCTTTATTTTCCAACAGTACCGGCAGAAAAACCATCCGCACCTTCCGCTGCGCCTACGTTTTTGTGCCGGCACTCAAAACGCCTCCCGGTCAGTCCACCCCGTGATCTGCCCGGAGTCAAAGCGTGTCTGAAAATACATCCCCGTGATCATTACAGACTTGGAATCTCCACCTGTATGTCCACATCCCTGCTGTAATCTACATTGTCAAAATGGAAACCGAACATATGATAGAAATCTTCCCAGTATCCTTCTATATCTGAAAGCTTCTTTACATTCTCTGTATCCACCTCTTTCCAGCAGTCCATGACAGCATCCTGTACCTGAGGTGCCAGTTCCCAGTCATCCATGCGGATGCGGCCCTGTTCATCCATGGGAATTTCTCCTGCAAACAGCTTGTCATGAAACAGGCGTGAAATCTGCTCAATACATCCCTCATGTGTCCCTTGCTCCTTCATTACTTTATACAGAATGGCAAAGTAAAGAGGCACAATGGGAATGGCTGCACTGGCCTGTGTCACAAGGGCTTTGTTCACTGAAATATAGGCTTGGATGCCCGGATGTTTTTCCCTGATCCTGCCAGCGGTCTCTGTGAGGTGCTTTTTCGCCTGTCCGATGGTTCCCTCTGTATAAATAGGATAGGTAAGTTCCGGCCCAATGTAGGAATAGGCCACAGTCACCGCATTCTCAGCCAGCACGCCTGCATTTGTCAGCGCGTCCATCCAGTCCATCCAGTCCTCGCCGCCCATAACTTTGATGGTGCCCTCCAGCTCCTCATCATTGGCTGACTCTACCGTCTTGGTTACAATGGTATTGTTTCTTAAATCCAAACTCTTCTCCGTGAAAGCTCCTGTTGTCGTCTTCAGTGTGGAGGACCATGTTTTATTGTCCGCAGTTGTCCTTCTTGGGGCTGCCAAACTGTAGATCACCATGTCAACCTGGCCCAGGTCCTCTTTTATCATCTCAATTGCCTGCTGCTTTACTTCCGCTGAAAAGGCATCTCCATTGATGGATTTTGCGTAGAGACCTTCCTCCTGCGCCAACGCTTCAAAAGCCGCCGTGTTGTACCAGCCGGGTGTGGCTGTTCTCTTGCCATTGGACGGTTTTTCAAACATAATGCCAATGGTAGCTGCCTGACATGCAAAAGCTGCCGTAATCCTGCTTGCCAGCCCATATCCTGTGGATGCGCCGATTACCAACATCTTTTTCGGTCCGCATACCTGACCTTTTTCCTTCACATATGCGATCTGTCTTTTTACATTTTCCCGGCACCCTTCGGGATGTGCTGTTGTACAGATAAATTCCCTTACCTTAGGTTCAACGATCATTTCTCTATCCTCCGACTTTTTTATTATCTGAAAGCAGAGTTTTCTTTCCGCACAAGGATTGCCTGCCCTCTGCCTGACAGGACAGCGGCACTGGTCCCTTGCCTCTCCACTTACTTTTATTTTCTAATAGTTTGATTACCAAAGTATATTATCATAAATACAGGTGAAATGCAACCCGGTAATTTTATTCCAGAGTGTAACACACATCCTGCCAAAAGCAGTTTTCAAAAAAACTCTAGTTCCCATTGACAAAACGACATCCATGTCGCATAATAAAAAGCAACACATGTGTCGCAAGTGAGGTAAAATATCCTATGGGAGCAAAAGGTGAAAAAACAAAACAGCTAATCTGTGAAAGCGCATTTTGTCTGTTTGCAGAAAAAGGGTTCAAAGATGTAACTATGAAGGATATCTGTGAGAGAACAAAACTCAGCCGGGGCGGGCTTTACCGCCACTATGAAAGCACTTCACAGATCTTCCTGGAAATTGTCAAAGTGCTGATGGCCAGCCAGCAAAACGAGTTTGAAGAGAAAATCAAAGCAAAGGTTCCCGCACGTGATATCCTATATGATGTGCTGGAACGCTATGAAAACGAAATGACTGACAGTGAGCATTCTCTCAGTATTGCCATCTATGAATTTTTCAGCAGCCCTTCCATGACCAAGAGCAATAACTCTATCCGGGAGCAATATGAAACGTCAAAAGACATGTGGACTGCCCTTATCCGCTACGGGATACAGACCGGAGAATTCTCTTCAGTAAACCCGGAAGCTGTTTACAACCTGATCGTGTTTTCTTATCAGGGAGTCCGCATGTACAGCAAACTTATGGAGATTGATGATCGTATTCCCAAAGGGATCACCAGTCAGATCAAAACGCTCCTGTTAAAAGACCCGGCTGGCTGTTGACCGGCTGTCAGGTACTGTAACCACAAATATGAATGATAGAAAGGGGAAAACATGCAAACCGTATTTTACAGAAATGAACTTCCCGGCCAGGCCTTTATCAATCCCACGGATACCGTTCCGCGGGTGCCGGGATTTCCCAAACTATGCGTGTCCACATATTCCGAAAAAATCATCAAACACATGGCTGCCCTTGACGGTGTGGAGATCATTGCACATCTGTATACAGCCAATGGACGTATTCCAATTTATAAAATTGTCTATGGCGGCAGGGAAATTGCATTTTATATGTCTCTGGTAGGTGCCCCTGCCTGTGTATGTGGTTTGGAGGAGGTGGCAGCCATGGGTGCAGAGAAATTTGTCTTCTTTGGATGCTGCGGTATCCTGAATGAAGAGGCTGCCCAGGACCGAATCCTTGTTCCCACAGGGGCTGTCCGTGATGAGGGGACCAGCTACCACTATCTCCTCCCGGATAATGAGATCCTTTCTGACAGCCACTCTGCAGAAATATTAAAGGGCTGCCTTGAAAAATGCGGATACCCCTATGTCTGCGGTAAGATCTGGACAACAGATGCCATATACCGGGAGACAACACCACAGATAAAAGCCAGGAAAAACCAGGGCTGTATTGCCGTGGATATGGAGTATTCCGCTCTGCTGGCCGCTGCACAATTCCGTAATCTGCCGTTTATCCAGTTTTTCTACGGGGCAGACAGCCTGGACAATCCCACATGGCAGCCCCGCGATCTGACCGACTACGGCCTTTCCGGAGCAAATAAGTACTTGGCCCTTGCTTTTGAATGTGCTCTTGCTATGTAAACTTTCCCTTTTATATTTGATATCTGCATTCTGAATATCAGAATAAAAGAAAATGCAGTGTTCAATCCGGTAAAAACCCGGCAGGCTGCGCAGATTATTGTGCAGTCTGAACAGATAGGGAAAACAATGACGGATAGGGGAAAAATCATCCAGGTTTTCTAGAAAACTATTATTTCGTTGTACTGCCAAAGCCTCCGTTGCGGACTTCACATACATCATCATCCACGGTAATCCCATACTCTACGAAAATACCCTGCGCAAAGCCAGTACCTGCCTCCACGTTTACGGTCTTGCCTTCATTGGAATCATTGGTGACCTTCACAAAAATATGGCCTTCATTATCTGAATAAAAGTAATCGCTGTCAATAACACCAACCGTATTATTAAGCTGCAGGCGGTATTTGAATCCCAGCCCGCTTCTTGGATACAGCTTAAGTACCCACCCCTCATCCATCTCAGCACGCACCCCTGTGGGGATCTTCATAGTCTCACCCGGTTTCAGTTCAAATGAAAGAGGGCTGTAAAAATCATACCCTGCGCTTCCGGCGGTAGCTCTTTTTGGAAGCTTTATGCTGTCATATACTGCCACTGTCTCCGCCTCTGTCACCTGGCCAAAGGTATCCTTCCATCCTTCTGCAAACTGTTCTCTGCTCACTTTATGAAATTTCGCGATTCTTCTCATTGTCATCTCCTGTATGTTGTTTTTTATTTACTCTGCGTGCAGTATTACATTCCCCTCTTTCAGGGACCTCTGTACGTCAATTACCCTTTGGTTGGAACTTCCCTTCCATTTCAGGGCAATGTCTTTCTTCTCTGTGACAAATTCGCCGTCCACCAGCACATCCAGATATTGAAGTATCTCTTTTCCCTGGAGTTCCTCCCACAGATATCCTGTGTACAGCCATATGGTCCTGGCTGGAAACTTTTCCTTTATTTCCTTCGCCAGTGCCGTCACATCCGGCACATTTTGAAAATACAGAGGATCACCTCCGGAAAATGTGATCCCGGATATGTAATTCCTGCTCAATTGTTCAAAAACCTCTTCTTTTGCTGCCTCGTCAAAAATAAGGCCATTTCCCCAATCCCAGGTGATGGGATTCTGACAGTCCTTGCAGCAGTGAGAGCAGCCGGATACCCATAAGACTACCCGCAGGCCATCCCCGTTTAGCATGTCATCTTTTGTAATATTGTGATATCTCATGAACTTTCCCTCCATAAGCATGCAGCGGCGGCTGACAGGCCGCATGCATCCTGACGCATGTACTGCGCCTCCGCGCATAAAAGGGGAGAACCGGCGGCCCGGATACAGGCGGCTTGGCTCTCCCCTCACTATTTTTGAATTACTGTGCGTCCTTCGGCACGTCCTTGATGCTGAAGCTGATTCTTCCCATCTTGTCCTTGCCCATGCAGATTACCTTTACCTTGTCTCCAAGAGTCAGCACATCCTCAACACGGTTGATTCTCTCTTTGGCGATCTTAGAGATATGAACCATACCTTCTTTGCCGGGAGCGAATTCCAGGAATGCACCAAAATCTTTGATGCTTACAACCTTGCCTGTATAAATCTGGCCTTCCACAAAATCTGTGGTGATGACCTTCACATAGTGAAGCGCCTTATCCATCATCTCCTGGTCTGTGCCGCAGACAGAAACAGCACCGGTATCATCAATGTCAATCTTAACACCAGTCTCATCAATGATCGCATTGATGGTCTTTCCTCTCTGGCCTACCACATCACCAATCTTCTCAGGATCGATCTGGATCTGGATGATCTTCGGTGCATACGCATTCACGTGGTCTCTCGGAGCCGGAATACATTTTTCCATAACTTCTGTCAGGATGTACTCTCTGGCTTCTTTTGTTCTGGCAATGGCCTCCTCGATGATCGGTCTTGTCAGTCCGTGGATCTTAATATCCATCTGGATCGCTGTGATACCGTCATGTGTACCAGCCACCTTGAAGTCCATATCTCCAAAGAAGTCCTCAAGACCCTGGATGTCAGTCAGTACAAGATAATCATCATCTGTATCGCCTGTCACAAGTCCACAGGAAATTCCCGCTACTGTTTTCTTGATCGGAACGCCTGCTGCCATCAGAGACATAGTGGAAGCACAGATACTTGCCTGTGATGTGGAACCGTTGGACTCGAAAGTCTCAGATACGGTACGGATCGCGTACGGGAACTCCTCTGTTGTGGGGAGTACCGGCACCAGGGCACGTTCAGCCAGAGCACCATGGCCAATCTCACGGCGTCCCGGTCCTCTGGATGGTTTTGTCTCACCTACGGAGTAGGATGGGAAATTATAGTGGTGCATGTAGCGCTTGCTGGTCTCAAACTCATCCAGTCCGTCCAGTCTCTGTGCCTCGGAAAGAGGAGCCAGTGTCGTGATGGTACAGATCTGTGTCTGTCCACGGGTAAACATAGCGGAACCGTGTACCCTGGGGATCAGGTCTGTCTCTGCTGCCAAAGCACGGATCTGTCTGATGTCACGGCCATCCGGGCGCTTGTGGTCCTTCAGGATCATTTTGCGGACAGTCTTCTTCTGGTACTGGTAAACAGCATCAGGAAGCAGTGCCAGCCACTCTTCATTATCAGCAAAGGCCTCTTCCAGTTTTTCTGTGATCACACGGATGTTGCCTTCTCTTGTCTGCTTGTCATCTGAGAATACAGCTTCTTCCATGGCTTCCGGTGTGACAACTTCCTTGATCGCCGCAAACAGTTCTTCCGGAACTGCGCAACTTTCATAGGTGTGTTTTTCTTTTCCGCATTCAGCCACGATCTTATCAATAAATGTGATGATCTCACGGTTCACATCATGCGCCATGAAGATCGCCTCGATCATCTTGTCTTCCGGAATCTCGTTGGCTCCGGCTTCGATCATGATAACTTTTTCTCTTGTGGATGCAACGGTAAGCTGCAGGTCTGAGACATCCTTCTGCGCAAGTGTAGGATTTACGATCAGCTCTCCGCCGATCATTCCGATCATAGTTGCAGCACAGGGGCCGTCAAACGGAATATCGGAAATACAGGTTGCGATGGAAGAACCCAGCATAGCAACCACCTCAGGATTGCAGTCCGGATCAACAGACATTACCATATTGCTCAGAGTAACGTCATTTCTATAATCTTTAGGGAACAGAGGACGCATGGGACGGTCAATGACACGTGAGGTCAGGATCGCATGTTCGCTGGCCTTTCCCTCTCTCTTGTTAAATCCTCCCGGGATTTTTCCGACTGCGTATAATTTTTCTTCGTACTCAACACTCATAGGGAAAAAGTCAATTCCCTCTCTGGGTTTGTCGGAAGCTGTTGCTGTAGATAAAACGGTGGTATCACCGTAATGCATGAAGGCTGCGCCGTTGGCCTGCTTTGCCACACGGTCAATCTCTACCGTCAGGTTTCTGCCTGCAAGTTCCATGGTAAAACTCTTGTACATATTATATCTCCTTTTCGTTCTTCGGCGTTGCGCTGTCCGAAACAACTGAAAAATGCACTTCCAAAACAAGCCGGGAAATACCCTTTTCAGTGGTCTCGGTTCCAGTATCTTCGCCGTGATAAAATGGGGCGGAATACTCCGCCCCTAGGTTTGACTGATTATTTTCTAAGACCTAACTTCTCGATCAAAGCACGGTATCTCTCAATATCAGTTTTCTTCAGATAAGCAAGTAAACCACGTCTCTGACCTACCATTTTCAGAAGACCTCTTCTGGAATGATGATCTTTGTGATTTACCTTTAAGTGCTCTGTCAGTTCCTCAATTCTTGCTGTTAAAACTGCAACCTGCACTTCCGGTGAACCTGTGTCACCCGGTGTTCTTGCATATTCTGTCATGATAGCTTGTTTCTTTTCTTTAGAAATCATTGTATGTTCCTCCATATTTTTTTATAATCGCCTCTGATTAAGAAACGGTCGGAGTTTCCAATTCCTGAATCAGGGCTGTACTCATACTTGCTTAGTATAGCATAACAACCTATAATTGTAAAGTAACTTTTTATCACCAAATACAGCCTGTAAGCAGTAACCGTTTATTAAAATAAACGTACGCCCCAAACGGCCTGTTCCCTGTACAGATTGGACACTTTTATACCGGTAGCTGAGCTGCTGGCATGCACCACCTGGCCGTCTCCGATGTACATGACCACATGATAAATATAACCATTTTCCGAATAAAAGATCAAGTCCCCCGGAAGCGCTTCCTCCACAGATATCCTCTGCCCCACATTTGCCTGGTCCTCTGCCACCCTGGGGATGTGCACGCCAAAGTCACTGTAGAGTGTCTGCACAAATCCGGAGCAGTCCGCGCCGTTCGTCAGGCTTGTCCCGCCCCACACATAGGGATTTCCCACGAACTGAAGAGCATAGTTGACGATGGATGTACGCACATCCGAAGGATTGATGACCGGCACCGGCTCCGGGTCATCCACAGGATACGCCAGAACAGGCTCTGCAAGCCCTGTCATTTCCAGGTAATCCGTCTCATTGCTTCCAAGCATGTCCAGATACAGGTTGCACACATATCCGCTCATCTCCCCTGATGTGATATAGGACCATTCCCCCTCTGTGCTCTCCACATAGCAGAGCCCGTCTTTGGGGAGCTTGCCGATAATGGCTGCATCTGTGCCGGCGCCCTCCCTGATGTTCAGACAGGTATCCACATCCGCCACAGCGCAGCACTCCTGTTCCGGTACCTCCTCGGCAGGCTCTGCAAATACGGGCACTGCTGTCAGAAGCATACTGGTTCCTACTAATGTATAACTGATTTTTTTCATAAAATTCTGCATAAAATACTCCTTTTCAAAGAATCCATAAATTCCTTCCTGGCGGATTTGCTTCCGGCAGGACACAAAAAGCCCGCGGCTCATCTGCCGCAGGCTTTTTCTTTGGTATTCTGAACAATAAAAGCATATCTTTTATTGTATTATAGAGTATTGCCTGTTTTTTACGATTTTATTACAATTCCATTACAATTCTTTTATCTTCTTCCGGTTCTTCATCCAGAATAGAAAATGCAATGTTGGTCGCATGATCAGCCACACGTTCCAGACCGGAAATAAGGTCTGAATAGATCATGCTGGCGTCCGGTGTACATTCGTTTTTGGTAAGACGCTGTATATGCGTTGCCTGGAGATGTCTCTCCATCTCATCAATACTGTCCTCCAGCTCCAGAATCTCCTGGAGGTGTTTCTGGCTGTTATTGGAGAACATGTCCATGGAGTAGGTCATGATCCTTATAACCTTGTCCATCATTTCAGCCAGCTCCTTCTGGGCCGCCGGACTGAATTCAATATCTTTCTCCCTGCGCTCAATGGCTGAATCTGCCACATTTTCCGCATGGTCCCCGATTCTCTCAATATCGTTCACCACGTGGAAGAGACCGCCTATGCTTTTAATATCATCAATGGGCAGGGTACTCTGGTTGATGGCGATCAGATAATCCGTGATGGCATGATTCATATAATCAATATGTTTCTCCACCCGGTACACCTCTGCGATCTCGTCCTCATCCAGCGTGATCAGAGCATTCATAGCCCTGTTTAAATTGGTGATAGCCATATTGCCCATTCTCTCCAGCTCTTTTGTAGCTTCCACTACAGCCGTGCTGGGGGAAAATACATTGGTCGGCCCTATGTATTCCAGTTGGAAACCGCCGTCCGCTGCCACTTCATCCTTTCCGGGTACGAACAGATATGTCATCTTCACAATGGCACCTGAGAACGGCAGTAAAATAAGCACCTGGAAAACTTTGAACAGGGTGTGGGCGTTTGCCACGCTCCGTCCTATGTTGCCTCCGGAAAGTGTGGTGATCGCATTCTCTATCCAAGTCTCACCTGCCAGCAGCAGCACTGCCATGATCATGGTGCCGATCACATTGAACAGAAAATGGATCAGCGCTGCGCGCTTTGCGTCTTTGTTTCCATTGAGTGCTGCCAGCAGTGCAGAGGTACACGCACCGATATTACAGCCTAAAATAATGTAAAAGCAGATTCCCAACGGAAGCAGTCCCTGCTGCGCCATCAAAAGCAGTATACTGACCGTTACCGATGAACTTTGAACAATGGCCGTGATCAAAAATCCGATGAAGATACCTAATAACGGATTTTTCAGATTGGATAAAAGGCTGATGATAATAGGTGATTCCTTCAGACCTGCCATACTGCCCGACATAAGCGAAAGGCCCATGAACAGGATACCAAAGCCCAGAATAACTTCACCGACTTTTTTCACCTTTTCCTTCTTGCAGAACATCACTATGATCACACCCAGCATCAAAAATACCGGGGCGATCTGGGAAAGGTTAAACGCTACAAGCTGTGACGTGATGGTCGTACCGATGTTGGCACCCATGATCACGCCTGCCGCCTGGAAGAGATTCATCAGCCCTGCGTTTACAAAGCTGACCACCATTACTGTGGTTGCACTGGATGACTGGATAATGGCACAGAAAATCATGCCGAACAGCATTCCCACAACCTTGTTTTTTGTAAAGAAAGCCAGAAAACTACGCATCTTTGCTCCTGCGGCCTTTTCAATGCTGTCACTCATCACCCGCATGCCGTACAGGAACAACCCTAAGCCGCCTATCAGCGTTAAAATGTTTCCTACGTTCATTCTTATCTCCTTGGTAAAAAAGATTCCGTTATAAACTATAATAGAAATTTTGAGGTTTGTCCATCATTATTTGTCAAACGCCTTGAAAAATTCTCGACCTTTTTGGACATCCACATCCAATTGCCCCTTTAATTCCTGCAGGGAGGCAAATTTTCTCTCCGGCCTCAGATAACGGTAAAAACGCACCTCCGCGTCCTGTCCGTACAAATCCTCGTCACAGTCAAACAGGTATGTCTCCACACCCAGAAAATGTTCTGCCACTGTGGGCTTGTACCCTACGTTGGTAATTCCCTGGTATATTTTGTCTCCAATGCGGGAGCGGGTGATATAGACACCGTTGGGCGGCAGTTTTTTACAGACCGGAGGGATCAGATTGGCAGTAGGCACTCCTATAGTGCGCCCAAGCTGCCTGCCGTGTACAATCTCACCTCTGGTAAAATACACATATCCCAAAAGCTCGTTGACCTTTTCCATATTCCCTTTTTCCAGTTCTTCCCGCACATAGGTGCTGCTGATCTCCCGATTCCCGTCTTTTAATTTCTCCACTACGTCCACAGTAAAACCATAAGTTTTTCCCATGTCATCCAAAAGCGCAGGGGAACCGGCCCTGTCGTGGCCGAATCTGAAATCAGGGCCTACTGCCAGATATTTTACATGCATCCGGTTCACCAGAAATTCTTTTACAAACACCTCTGCCTCCATGTGCATCAGTTCATCTGTAAAGGGACACTCCACCAGAATATCCATGCCCCGCTCACAGGCCAGCTCCTCCCGCTCCTCATTGGTCAGAAGTCCCTTTGCAGGGGTATGTAGAAGTCTTACCACAGGGGATACATCAAAAGTAAAGATAACCGCCTTACAGTTATCTTCTTTTTTTTCCCGTATGCAGTTCATGAGCTTCTGATGTCCTCTGTGCAGCCCGTCGAATTTTCCCAGGGTGACTGCACTTGTCTCCCCCCCGCCAAGCCTTGGCACATCTGTTGTATATATCATGGTGTCTCCTTTCTGCTCTCCGCAAAATCCTCCGGGGTGCAGAACATGGTGATCAGCCGAAACTGTTCTCTTTTCTTTTCATATTCATAGAGACCGATGAACCGCTGTCCGCTGTCATACATGCGGACCCTGGTACCGTCCTCCATCTCCTCCTGAGCAGGGACAGCATTCCCGTTGCGCAGCATTTTGTCAAATTGTGCAGGGGCGTGAATCTCCCCGTATTCGGAAAACATCTGCTCAATGGTGACAACATGGGATAAAATACAGCCCGCTCCCACTGCCTCCTCAACCTCTGAAAGCCTCATGGCATCTTTCACATCAAAACGCTCCACCCGGGTGCGCAGCAGCCTTTCCATACAGCCCCCGCATCCCAGCTTCCGGCCAATATCGTGGCACAGAGTCCTGATATAGGTCCCTTTGGAACAAGCCACTCTAAACCGCACAAGCGGAAGTTCCATCTCCAGTATCTCTATGTGGTAAAATACCACACGCCGCGGTTTTCTCTCAACTTCTTTTCCCTCCCGGGCAAGTTCGTAAAGCTTTCTGCCGTTTACCTTCAAAGCAGAATACATGGGCGGGATCTGCTGCTGCTCTCCCAGAAAACTCTCTATACAGGAACGCACTGTGGCCGGATCAACTGTAACTTCTCTTTCCACCAGCACATTGCCTGTCATATCCTGAGTATCTGTGCTGATCCCCAGGTGCAGAACTGCCTCGTATGTCTTCCGCTTATCGGTCAGAAGGTCACACAGCTTAGTCGCCTTTCCCAAACATACCGGAAGGACCCCTTCGGCGTCCGGGTCCAGTGTGCCCGTGTGGCCTATCTTCTTTTGCCTTAAAATGCCCCGAAGTTTTGCCACAACGTCATGGGATGTATATCCCTTTTCCTTGTATATATTGATAACTCCGTTAATCACTGCATTTTTCCTTTATCTGTTTTTCGATATGTCCTGTCAGGTTGTTGATGACATCATAGACGGAACCCTGCATGGTACAGCCCGCTGCCTTCACATGACCGCCGCCGGAAAAATAGCTGGCTGCCACATTCACATCCACAGGTCCGTTGGAGCGCATGCTCACTTTAAATTCCTGTGTTTTTACCTCGTATAAGAAGATAGCAACCTCTACGCCTTTGGTGATACGCAGCTGGTCAACAATGCCGTCCAGATCTTTTGGTTCCACACCGTAAAACTCCATATCCCGCTTTCTGATACAGCCGATAATGCACTTACCGTCCAGCAGCATGATACTCTCCATCAGGCATCTGCCCAGGATCTGGTTCTGTACATAGCTTTTCTGGAAAAACGTCTCATCAATGATACTGGTAAAATCAATTCCTTTTTCCATCAGCTTTGCCGCAATACGCAGAGTTTCCGGGGTTGTGGAAGAAAATTTAAACACGCCTGTGTCATGGGCCATTCCCATATAAATGGCCTCCGCCACAGACTTTGATATCTTTTCCTCATCCAGAACTCCAAACAGCACCTCAGAAGCAGAACTCACATCCGGCTTCACCACATTGATATCCCCAAAGCCTTTGTTGCTCACATGGTGGTCAATGCAGATCTTTTTCTTTGCCTTCTGGTAAGCCTCCCACGCCACACCGATACGGTCTGACGTGCTGGTGTCGATGACAAAAAACACGTCATATGCCTCCTCATCGGTGTAGGCAGTCCTTATCTCATCCAGATGTGAGATCATAGAAAACGCATCTCTTGGCTTTTCCAGATAAATATCCGTCTCGATCTCCGGATAGTTTTCCCGCAGATAGAGGTAAAGTCCCATACAGGAACCCACACAGTCACCGTCCGGACGAACGTGTCCGGCGATGGCTGCCCTCTTAATTCCTTTCAGTTCACTGGCTATCTTCTCCATCCTCATGCACCTCCGATGCTGTGTCCTTTTTGCTGACTTCATCAATCAGCTTAGACATGGTCACGCCATATTCAATAGATTCATCCAGGATGAACCGTATTTCCGGCGTATTTCTAAGGTTCACCGTCTTGGCGAGCTGCCTGCGGATATAGCTTTCCGCACTGCGAAGCCCCGTGAGGGTGTCCTTTTTCGCTTCCGCATCGCCAAGCACACTGATATATGCTTTGCAGGTTTTAAGGTCCGGCGCCACTTCCACTGCCGTTACACTGGTCATGGGTTTTATGCGCGGGTCCTTAATACCATTACGGATGATCTCTGCCAGTTCTTTGTGAACCTCAGCGTTCACCCGTGTATTTTTAATACTGTTTTTTCTCATAAAAGCTCTCCTATCTCGGCACTTCCACCATAATATAAGCTTCTACCCTGTCTTCCTCTTGTACGTCACTGAAGTCCTCGAATACGAGACCGCACTCATAACCTGCTTTCACTTCTTTTACATCATCCTTGAAACGCTTCAGAGATGCCAGAACACCTTCGTAAATCTGCTCTTCTCCTCTGGTAATGCGGACCTTGCAGTTTCTCTGGAACATACCGTCCAGAACATATCCGCCGGCAATGGTACCCACATCGGATGACTTGAACGTCTGGCGCACTTCCGCATGGCCGATAACCTTTTCCTCGTATACCGGATCCAGCATACCCTTCATGGCTGCTTCCACATCCTCGATGGCCTGATAGATGACACGGTACAGACGCAGGTCAACGCCTTCCTGTTCTGCAATTGCCTTTGCTGTCACATCGGGGCGTACATTGAAGCCGATGATGATGGCATTGGATGCACTTGCAAGGGTAACGTCAGATTCATTGATGGCACCCACACCGCCGTGGATAACTTTGACCACAACCTCCTCGTTGGAAATCTTCACAAGACTCTGTTTCACGGCTTCCACAGAACCCTGTACATCGGCTTTTACGATCAGAGGAAGCTCTTTCAGATTACCTGCCTGAATCTGTGTGAACAGATCATCCAGGGACATCTTGGCTTTTGTCTCTTCCAGAAGACGGTTTTTATTTTCGGAAACAAAGGTAGCAGCAAAATGTTTTGCCTCTTTGTCGTTTTCTGTTGCAACCAGGATCTCTCCTGCGTTTGGCACATCACCCAGACCCAAAATCTCCACCGGAGTGGACGGGGATGCCTCTTTTACTCTTCTTCCCTTGTCATCCATCATGGCACGGACTTTACCGGAGCAGGCTCCGGCAGCAATAAAGTCACCCACATGCAGGGTACCCTTCTGTACCAGAATGGTGGCAACAGGGCCTTTTCCTTTGTCAAGCTCCGCTTCGATGACAAGACCTCTTGCCATTCTCTTTGGATTGGCTTTCAGCTCTGCCACCTCGGCAGTGAGAATGATCATCTCTAACAGGGTTTCGATCCCCTCGCCAGAATGTGCGGATACCGGTACAAAGATGGTACTTCCGCCCCAGTCTTCCGGGATCAGCTCATACTCGGATAATTCCTGTTTTACTCTCTCAATATTGGCACTTGGTTTATCAATCTTGTTGATGGCAACAATAATCTCAACTCCGGCAGCTTTTGCATGGTTGATAGCCTCCACGGTCTGCGGCATAACACCATCGTCCGCAGCTACTACCAGGATGGCAATATCGGTCGCATTGGCACCACGCATACGCATAGCGGTAAATGCCTCGTGGCCCGGTGTGTCCAAAAACGTGATCTTCTGATCATTGACGGTAACCATATAAGCACCGATGTGCTGTGTGATACCGCCTGCCTCTCTGTCTGTCACGTGTGTATTTCTGATGCAGTCCAGAAGTGATGTTTTACCATGGTCTACATGACCCATAACACAGACTACCGGAGGTCTGGAAACCAGTAAGGATTCGTCTTCATCATCCTCTTTGAGGAGTTCTGCGATCACATCCACCTTTACTTCCGGTTCTGCGATAATATCGTAGTCCAGAGCGATCTCCTGCGCTTTCTCAAAATCAATTTCATGGTTCACGGTAACCATTATTCCGTCCATGAACAGTTTCTTGACAATAACAGAAGGCTGCATCTTCATTTTATCTGCCAGCTCACGGATCGTCATTTTCTCCGGAAGTGTGATCTCCTTTACAACTTCCTTCTTCTCTTCCACCTTAGGCTGTGTGTTTGGTCTCTGCAGAGCTCTTGGCAGTCTCTGGTTCGGACGTCTTCCGCCTCCCTGGTTGGGGCGTTTGCTGCCTGTCTTTAAGTCATCTTTCTTAACGTCCTTTTTCTTATTCTCACGGTTTAACTTGCGGCTGTCTTTCTCCACAAATTCCAGCTTGGGAGCATCTGCTTTTCCGCCTTTATCCCTGTTAAATCCGCCGCCCGGACGGTTATCCGTGCCTCTCTGCCTGTTGTCTCCGAAACGATTGGGACCGCTGCCTGTTCTTGGACGGTTATCTCCGCCTCTGTTGTCATTGTTGTAGCGCGGACGGTCTCCCGTATTGGTCCTTGGACGGTTGTCACCGTTCCTGTTGTCGCTGTTATAGCGGGGACGGTCTCCCGTATTGGTCCTGGGGCGGTTGTCACCGTTCCTGTTGTCGCTGTTATAGCGCGGACGGTCTCCCGTATTAGTCCTTGGACGGTTGTCACCGTTCCTGTTGTCGCTGTTATAGCGCGGACGGTCTCCCGTATTGGTCCTGGGACGGTTGTCACCGTTCCTGTTGTCGCTGTTGTAGCGTGGACGGTCTCCTGTATTGGTCCTGGGACGGTTGTCACCGTTCCTGTTGTCGCTGTTGTAGCGTGGACGGTCTCCTGTATTGGTCCTGGGACGGTTGTCGCCGTTTCTGTTGTCATTATTATAGCGGTTCTGGCCGTCTCCGCTGTTGGTTCTCGGACGGTTATCACCATTCCTGTTATCGTTGTTATAACGATTCTGCCCGTCTCCGCTGTTGTTGTATCTTGGGCGGTTATCCCCGCTTCTGTTATCGTTATTGTAACGATTCGGACGGTCTGTGTTTCTGTTATCGCTGTTATACCGGTTTGGACGTTCCCCGTTATTGCTGCCCGGACGGTTATCTGTCCTGTTCTGAGTATTTGCTGTACTTTCCGTTTTCATTCCTCCCTGTGCCGGACGATTATTCCCCGGCTGGCTGCTGCTGTGCGCACTTCCTGCTTCCGCAGGATGATTCTGTGGTTTTTGCTTTCTCTCAGGCATATGACTTGCATTCTGCGGTCTGAATACCTGGATCAGTTTTTTCTTCGGTTTCTCTTCCGCTGACGCTGCCGGCTTTGCAGTATCCGTGCTGGCGGCTGCCATATTTCCCTTTCTCAAGTTTGAGCGTATCAGGCTCACATGATCATCCTCAAGGCTGCTCATGTGGCTTTTTACATCTATATTCTTGGATTTCAAAAAATCCATGACCTCCTTGTTGCTTTTATCTAATTCTCTTGCAATTTCATGCACTCTCAGTTTTGACATATATTGCCCTCCTTTTTTATTTACCCATCTGTTCCATCTTTTTCTTCATCGCCACTGCGAAATTATCATCCGTCACGCCCAGAGACGCGCGGTAATCCTTTCCAATGGCACCTCCCAACTCCTCCTTTGTTCCGACAAAATAAACCGGGACCTTATAGTAGGCACACATATCGGAAAACTTTTTTTTAGAATTATCTGATGCATCACCTGCCACAAGGACAAGGCGCGCTTTTCCAGCCTTCACTGCTTTCTCTGTGGCAAACTCGCCGCTCACCACTCTCCCTGCTTTGGCCGCCAATCCCAATAGGGACAGTTCTTTACTGATGTTCAAGCTTATCAAACTCCTTTTCCAGGCTCTCATATACGGATGCCGGTATGGCTGTCTTGAGAGAACGCTCCAATCCCCGGTTCTTCCTGGCCTTTCGCAGGCATTCCTTGTCAAAACACAGATATGCCCCTCTGCCGTTCTTTCTGCCGGTGGCATCCAGAATGATCTCCTCCTCCGGTGTCTTTAAAACGCGGAGCATTTCCTTCTTGTTCTTCATTTCACCGCAGCCGGTACATTTCCGCATAGGGACTTTCCTGACCGTACCCATACTATCACCTACTCTTCTTCACCGGGTGTCCCGGAGGCTTCCGGTTCCTCATAGGAATCCGGTGCCTCAAGAGAAGCAATGTCTTCCAGATCCTCTTCCTCGTAGGATTCCGCCATGTCTCCCTCTTCTTCGTACCCTTGGTCTTCGTAACTGTCTTCTATATAGCCCTCTTCTTCGTAGTCTTCCTCATAGAAATCGAAATCACCGGACTCCCTTGCCTGTGTCTCACTCTTGATGTCTATCTTAAACCCTGTCAGTCTTGCTGCAAGTCTGGCATTCTGTCCCTCTTTGCCGATGGCCAGGGAAAGCTGGTAATCCGGAACAATGACCATGGCGGTCTTCTCATCCGGATCAGCCATAACCGAAATGACCTTTGCCGGACTTAAGGCATTCTCGATCAGAAGCGCCGGGTTGTCACTCCAGTTGATAATATCAATCTTCTCGCCGCGAAGCTCTTCCACAATGGCATTGACCCTGGCACCGTTCATACCAACACAGGCACCTACGGGGTCTACATCCGGGTCGTTGCTCCACACAGCGATTTTCGTACGGGAACCGGCTTCTCTGGCAATACTCTTGATCTCCACCGTGCCGTCCTTCACCTCTGTGACCTCAGCCTCGAAGAGACGCTTCACCAGCTCCGGGTGTGTCCTGGACACAAGGATCTTTGGTCCCTTGGGGGTGTCTTTTACCTCCAGGATATACAGTTTGATCCTCTCTGTGGGGCGGAACACCTCTGTCTTCACTTGTTCATTTTCTGTCAGGATGGCATCGGCCTTCCCCAGATTGATGCTGTAGTTCCTGCCCAGGCTTCTCTGGACAATTCCCGTCACAACATCTTTTTCTTTTCCGTAATACTGGTTGAAGATCACTTTTCTCTCTTCCTCGCGGATTTTCTGCAGAATCACGTTCTTGGCATTCTGGGTGGCGATCCGTCCGAATTCCTTTGACTTGATCTCCACATTCACCACATCGCCCAGCTCATACTGGGAATTCATCATCTTGGCATTTGCCAGACTGATCTCCATGACCGGATCCGTCACTTCCTCAACCACAGTCTTCTCCGCATACACGCCGAAGTCACAGGTCTCAGGGTTGATATTCACGTGCACATTGTCAGCTTTGCCGAAATGGTTCTTGCACGCCTGGATCAGGGATTGTTCAATGGCTTCCAAAAGCGTATCTTTGCTGATGGATTTCTCTTTTTCCAGAATATCCAGCGCCTCTAATAACTCTGTATTCATGTTTTACATCCTCCTGAATTTCTTCTATATAATATCCACTGCTGTTAAAAGTCAAACGCCTGCCTGATCAGTGCAATGTCAGCCTTTAAAAAGGTGCGCTCCCCATCCTCGTTTTCAATGGTCACGCTGTCCGCATCGTAGGCTTTCAGTATACCGTAGAATTCCTTCTCCCCGTCAATGGCACGGTAGGTTCTGATCTCCAGCTCCTTACCCATGTTTCTCTGGTAGTCTTTCTCTTTCTTAAGTGGTCTCCCAAGACCGGGAGAGCTTACTTCCATAATATAAGCAGTGTCGATAAAATCTTCTTCATCCAGCTTTTCAGAAAATGCCCTGCTTACAACCTCACAGTCGTTCACAGCAATGCCGCCTTCTTTATCGATGTAGGCACGCAGATACCAGTTGCTGCCTTCCTTCACATATTCCATATCCACAAGCTCAAATCCATGGCTCTCCAGTATGGGTGTTATAAGGGCTTCTGCTTTCTGTTCGTATATTTCTCTCTGACTCATTCTTTCACCTTCTTCCGCATCTTCTGTCCGGTACTCGATAAAGTTATGAATTTAAATTTATTTGTGGTAACTTTATGGGTACTTAGTTTCCACTACATAATAAGAGTGGACCGAAGGCCCACTCTTATGTTATCGTGATTATCAAGTTCTATACCAGAATACCACTAAAAGTGTGAAGTTGCAAGTCTTTTTTACCAATACACGGTAAGGAGCTTGTCCTCATCACTGTATCCTATATTCCACTGGTAGGTCTCACCTTCCCCGAAATGATAGGCTTCCCGCACGGCCCGTTCGATCAGATCCCCGTCCACCATGGCCGCCACCGCCTGCTGATAGCTGTCCCCATCGGCAAACTTAAAGTCCTCCCGCTCCCGTCCTTCCGATATGGAGGAGGTCAGTATATAGTAGATCTCATTTTCATCATAATAGGAGTACCAGGTGCCATTCATTTTATAGTAGTTATAGCTGTCATCGGCGCATTCCGGCAGCGGCAGAAGCGCATCCGGTGTATGTGTGGCCAAAAGTGTGGCGGCGTCGCAGCACAGATAGGTGTAGGATATTTCCTGTACTGCTCCCTCCTGTTTTTCCGAAAATCCCGGGTTGGCCCAGGTGGTATCCACATAGTAAAAATCATCCCCTATTTTTACCAGGTTCCACGCGTGTTCTTCATTGTTGGGCGCAGCCGTTCCTGTGACCAGGGTACAGAAAATCCCCATCTTCCCAAGCAGATACTGGGTTGCCTTTGAAAATCCGGCGCATACGGTGACCTGGTTTAAAAAGACGCTCTGGATATTCTGGTTGTTGGGACTGGATTGGTCGTAAGCAATGTTCTGGCTCAGAAACTCATAGATGTATTTTATCCTGCCGTAAGTATCCGCCTCCTGGGGCACCTGGGCAAGCCACTGGTCTGCCGCTGCCTCAATGCCGGCCTTCACGGGCTCTATTTCCGACTTATCCATATTGTAAACAAGCTGCAGATCCACGCTGCTTGCCGTATCCGGGGAACCATCCCCCTGAAAGGTATAAGACTGCTGGTCCAGCCAGAAAAATTCCGGGTGGTCCACAAACACCATATTATTGACCAGGTTGATATCCTCCTCCGTACAGGGGTCCACAGAAACCTCATCCTTGTATTCCAGGATACCGTTCAAAAGCTGCCGGTACAGCTTCTGCTGGTTCTCTGTCAGGCTTTCATAGCCGTAAGGTATGTAATCACCGTTTACATACTGCAGGGCATCTGCCTCCTTGCTCACTTCTTTCTCCGGCTCAAAAACCTTATATATTTTCTTCTGTACCGTTTCCGTCACACTGTCTTTTGCCTCTGTGCTTATCTCCCTGCCGCAGCCGGAAACCATGAAAGAAATCACCATTACTATGCACAGAAGCAGACTGTTTCCTTTTTTTCTCATAGGCATCTTCTCCTAGTCAAACCATTTCTTATGTTTGAAATACAAAATCTCTATAATAACGATCAGGATCACCACACCAATGATGATAAAATAACCGCCTTTATAATGAAGCTCAGGCATATTGATAAAATTCATGCCGTACCAGCCCGTGATCAGTGTCAGGGGCATAAATATGGTGGTCACCACGGTGAGAAACTGCATGATCTTATTCTGCCTTTCCGCAGTCCTGGCCTGGTACATCTCCCGGATCTGAAGTGTATATTCCCGCAGGTTCCTGGTATTATCCGCAAGGCGCTGGATCCTCTTCCCCATGACCCTGAAGAGACGGCAGTCCTCCTCTCCGAGAAATCCCGTGTAATTTTCTTCCAGCATTTCGCAGAAATCCACCATTTGGTCATAGTAAGTATTCATACGCAAAAGCTCTCTGCGCACAGCCAGCATCCTGGCCGGACAGTCCTTGATCTCCTCACGGAACAGCCCGTCCTCCATGTCTGTCATTTTCAGCTCATATGCCTGGAGAAAACGCACGTCATCTTCCAAAAGACGTTCCATGAACTCAAAGAGGAAATGTGCCGCATAGCTCTGCTCCTGAAACCGGATCTCTACCATACTCTTTACTATATGAGCCACAAATCCGGACTCATCCACGAACAAAAGCTTCTCTTTATCCATATAATACCCGAAAGAAACGGGTTTTTCCAGAAGTTTTTCTTTCTGGGGTATGGAAAAGGTTCCCAGCACACAGTCCTTCTGCATCTCACCCTTACAGAAATGTACATGCTCCAGGCTCCGTAGAAGCAGACGTCCGGGGCCTGTGTCCCCGTATTTTCTTTTGTAGGATTCCATGTTCAGTATCTCAATAAGGCAGTCTCCCGGAGCGGGAATTTCTTTTTCTCCGAGACCTGACATTTTCTTATTCAAACCATATCTCATAGCCCCTCCCGCGTGCACTCTTCTTCCTAAAACTGTCGTATGAGCCATACCATTGGCTGGCTGTCACTGCCGGGCATCCGCACCACATCGACTCCGGCCTGCCATTAAGGCTTCCTGTTACAGCCTGATTTTTGTACCCTTGGTATCGCGCTTTGCCAGCTTCAGTCTGTTCAGCGTCACATTCTTTTCTTTATAGGAAACCAAATATTCTGTCCGGTTTTCCAGAAGATACGCGTGCTCCACTTCATCATCCCCGGCAAGACGGATCCCCCGCACGCCGATGGCAGTCTTCTTTTTATCCGGAACTTCCTCTTTCATAAAGCGCAGGAAGAGGCCGTTTTTCGTCTGAAGCACCACATATTCCATGGGGTCTGCAATCTGCACCAGGATCAGCTTGTCCCCCTCCGAAAGCTTTGTGGCTGCTATGGTCCGTTTTGATACATCAAATTCCATTCCCGCCACCTGCTTGAGCATACCTGTTTTTGTAGCAAAAAACAGCATGGAATCTTTGATCCCCGACAGGCTGGAGACAAATACCATCTGCTCCGCGGAGCTGTCAAAGTTGCTCACATTGTCAATGGGCGTCCCCTTGTCCCTGAACTTTCCAAAGGGCAGGTCCAGCACTTTGATAGTATGCATCCTGCCCGAATCGGTAAACACGCATATCTTGTCTGTGTTCAGGCAGGGGAATATATATTTGTTCTCACTGTCGGCTGTCTCCTTGTTCCGCTCATAGGCCGCCTTGTCTATGGTTCTTGCATAGCCGAAACGGTCCATCAGGAACACAACCTCCATCTCCTCGATCTTCTTTTCCTCATATACCGCTTCCGCCGCATTTTCAATAGATGTGAGGCGTTTTTTTCCATATTCTCTTTTCACGGCTTTCAATTCATCCATGATCACGGCAGCCATGGAATCATAGTTGTTGAGAATATCTTCATAGCGGGCAATATTTTTAAGTGTCACCTCATGCTCCGCCATCAATGCCTGGACTTCCAGGCCAATGAGTTTATAGAGGCGCATATCCAGAATGGCTGTGGCCTGCCGCTCTGTAAACTGCAGTTTTTTGGCCTGCCGTTCGCTTGTCTTAGTCTTGAAGCGGATTCCGTCTGTTATTCCGCTTACCAGGCAGTTTTTCACCTGCTCCCTGTTCTTGCTCCCCCGCAGGATCTCAATGATCAGGTCGATCACGTCACAGGCCTTGATGAGTCCTTCCTGTATCTCCTGTTTTTCCCGTTCTTTTGAAAGTAATGTCTGATACTTTCTGGTTGCCACCTCGAACTGAAAGTCCACGTGATACTCAATGACTTGTTTTAAGCTTAAAATTTCCGGCCTTCCGTCTGCGACCGCAAGCATATTTACGCCAAATGTGTCCTCCAGCCTGGTCTTCTTGTACAGCATATTGGTGAGATTTTCCACATCCGCGCCCTTTTTCAGCTCCAGTACAATACGGATCCCCTCTTTTGAGGACTGGTTGGAGATATCCACAATATCCGTGGTCTTTTTCGTCTCCACCAGAGCTGCCACATCGTTCAGGAACTTGCCGATATTGGCCCCGACCATGGTGTATGGGATCTCTGTGATGACCAGAAGCATTCTTCCGGCTTTTCCCTTTTCCACCTCCACCCTTCCCCGGAGCTTGATCTTGCCGCTCCCGCTTTCATAGATGGATGGCAGGTCATCTTTATTGACCACAATTCCACCTGTGGGGAAATCCGGCCCTTTGATGTACTTCATCAGCGCCTTTGTGGTGATGGTATTGTCCTTCATATAAGCCACAACGCCGTCGATGACCTCATTTAAATTGTGGGGGGGAATGCTGGTAGCCATACCTACAGCAATGCCGTCCGCACCGTTTAATAAAAGGTTGGGGACCTTGACGGGAAGCACTTCCGGCTCCTTCTCTGTCTCGTCAAAGTTTGGCACAAAATCCACAACATTTTTATCCAGGTCTGCCAGATAGACCTCCTGTGTTATTTTTTCCAGGCGGGCTTCCGTGTACCTCATAGCCGCAGCCCCGTCCCCTTCTATAGAACCGAAGTTTCCATGTCCGTCCACCAGTGTCTGGCCTTTCTTAAATTCCTGGGCCATGACCACCAGGGATTCATAGATGGAGCTGTCCCCGTGGGGATGGTATTTTCCCATGGTGTCACCCACAATACGGGCGCATTTCCTGTACGGCCTGTCATAGCGTATCCCCAGTTCATACATATCGTAAAGGGTCCTGCGCTGCACCGGCTTTAAGCCGTCCCGCACATCCGGAAGGGCGCGGGCAACAATGACGCTCATGGCATAGTCAATATATGACTTCTGCATGATCTCCGAATATTCTGTTCTGATGATATTGTCCTGTACGTTCGCCATTTCGCTCCTCCTATATGTCTAATTCCGCATCCTGGGCGTGTTCATAGATGAATGCTTTTCTGGGAGGCACCTCGGTTCCCATGAGTACCTCGGTCACCTCCGACGCCATGCGGGCATCCTCAATCTCCACCAGCTTTAACAGCCTGGTCTCCGGGTTCAGGGTTGTCTCCCAGAGCTGCTGCGCGTCCATCTCACCCAGGCCTTTGTACCGCTGCAGGGTAAAGGGGCCTTTATGCCTTTTTCTGTATCGCTCCAGGGCCTTGTCATCATAGAGATATTCCTCTTTTCCCTTTGCGGGCATGGCTTTATAGAGGGGAGGCATGGCGATATACACGTGTCCCTCATAGATCAGTTCCGGCATGAACCGGTAAAACAGGGTAAGAAGCAGGGTGGAAATGTGGGCACCGTCCACATCCGCATCTGCCATGATGATGATCTTGTCATAGCGCAGTCTGCTGATGTCAAAATCGTTGCCGTATCCTTCTGAAAATCCGCAGCCAAAGGCATTGATCATGGTCTTGATCTCCGCATTTGCCAGCACCTTGTCAATGGTGGCTTTCTCCACATTCAGGATCTTACCCCGGATGGGAAGGATGGCCTGGAAATTCCTGTCCCTGGCGGTCTTGGCACTGCCCCCGGCGGAATCTCCCTCCACAATGAATATCTCGCACAGGGAGGGGTCACGCTTCTCGCAGTTTGCCAGCTTGCCGTTGGAATCAAAAGAATATTTCTGCTTTGTCAGCAGGTTGGTCTTTGCTTTTTCCTCTGTCTTTCTTATCTTTGCTGATTTTTCCGCACAGGAAAGGATGTTTTTCAGGGTGTCCAGATTTCTGTCCATGAAGAGAACAACCTCTTCCCCCGTTACTTTTCCCGTGGCTTTTGCGGCGTCCTGGTTGTCCAGCTTGGTCTTGGTCTGCCCCTCAAAACGTGGGGATGGATGCTTGATGGAAACCACGGCAGTCATGCCGTTTCGGATATCCGCGCCTGTAAAATTGGGGTCTTTTTCCTTCAGGACTCCCAGTTCCCTGGCGTAATTGTTCATCACAGAGGTAAATGTGGTCTTGAATCCGGTCAGATGGGTGCCGCCCTCTGCATTGTAAATGTTGTTGCAAAAGCCCAGAACGTTCTCTCGGAATTCGTTGATATACTGAAAGGCCACCTCAACGGTAATACCTTCGGATTCCCCCTTAAAATATACAGGCTCGTGGAGGATCTCACATTTTTTATTCAGGTCTTTGATAAATCCTACGATCCCCTCCGGCTCGTGAAAGGTGATACACTCCGGCACATCCCCTCTCTTGTCCTCAAAGACAATGGTCAGCTCAGGATTCAGATAAGCGGTCTCGTGGAGACGGCTCTTGACCTCCGTGGCGGAGAAACGCGTCTTCTCAAAAATCTCCGGGTCCGGGAGGAAGTTCACCAGCGTCCCCGTGGTTTTTGTCTTTCCCAGTTTCGGCAGAAGGCCCTCTTCCAGTTCAATGGTGGGGATTCCCCGCTCATAGTGGTCGTGATGGATATAACCTTCCCGGCTGATCTTAATGTCCAGGTATGTGGACAGCGCATTCACTACGGAGGAGCCTACACCGTGAAGGCCTCCGCTTGTCTTATAGGCCGAGTCATCAAACTTACCGCCTGCGTGCAGAGTGGTAAATACAAGCCTCTCGGCTGACATTCCCTTCTCATGCATCCCTACGGGGATTCCTCTTCCGTTGTCCTCCACCGTGGCGGAACCGTCCCGCTCCAGCGTCACACGGATATCCGTACAGAATCCGGCCAGATGTTCATCCACCGCATTGTCCACGATCTCATAGATCAAATGGTTCAAACCTTTCCGGGAAACACTGCCGATATACATACCGGGCCGTTTCCTTACAGCCTCCAGTCCTTCCAGAACTGTAATACTGCTGGCATCATAGGTTGTTTTTATGGCCATTTTTGTTCGTCCTTTCTATTTCTGATGGTAACTGTTCAATTTAGTATATGTTCAATTGCTTTTGCAACACCGTCATTTTCGTTGGTGTCTGTCACCGCACTGCTGATCTCCTTCACCCTGTCACAGGCATTGCCCATTGCCACAGAGTATCCGGCATACAAAAGCATCTCATAATCATTATTACTGTCACCCACTGCCATGATCTCTTCCTGTCTGACTCCAACCATGTCGGCCAGCTTTGCAATGGCATTCCATTTGCTCCATCTTCCCTGTACCACTTCTATATTATTGGGGATAACGGAGATGGGATGTACACCGGGGAGCAGATCGATTTCCCTTATCAGCTTATCCTTTTCTTCCATTTTGGATACCAAGATATGTACCTTTCCCACACGGATATGATCCCCTGCCAGAAGTTTCCTGTAATCTGCAGTAATTCTATTGGTGGCCAAAAGCTGGTCACAGTATTCTTTCGGAAGTCCGCATCTTCTGATCACTTCCTGTCCTTTGGCATCCATGTAGGCATCCTGACCTGCATAGATTTCCACATATGCATCATATTTTGCCGCAAGCTCATAAATTTCCCTGACATTATCCATGTCCATTTCATGAAAATACAGGACATCCTCTGTCCTGCCGCTTGTGATAACGGAACCGTTGCCGTTTATAAAATAGGAAATCTCTTGAAACTCTTTTAAAACAAACCGGGTATTGCGGTAGGAGCGGCCCGTGGTGGGAACGATCCGATATCCTCTTCTGCCCGCTTCCTCCACCGCCTCCCTGGTCCGCTTTGAAATGGTACAGTCGTCCCGAAGGAGTGTACCGTCCAGGTCAATGGCTATCATTTTTAAATCTTTTCTCATCTCTGTTCTCCTGTTATTCTTCCTATAAGTCTCAGGCTTATTCTCCCCTTATCCTTTTGCCTCGTTCCCCCTGTTACGCTTCACACAGTCAAACACAAAGGCGGACAGAAGACCGCAGCAGATGCCAAAGACAATTCCCGCCAGCACATCTGTAGGGAAATGTACATACAGGTACAGACGTGAAAAGGCGATCAGGGCAGCCAGCACAAAGGCGCAGATGCCTGCTTTTTTATTTCCTGTAAAAAGTGCCGTGGCCGCCGCAAAGGAAGCCTGGGTGTGCCCGGAGGGAAATGAATAATCCTTTGGCACCTGGACCAAAAGCTCCACCGTCTCGTTGATCCAGCAAGGGCGCTGCCTCGCCACAAGCGGCTTTAGAATAATATTTCCAAACAATGCGGAAAATATCAGCGCTCCCAGCACCAGGACACCGTACTTTCTGTATCGCTTCACGCAGAGCAGCACCAGGCCCAGTACGATCCAGAACCATCCTGCGTTTCCAAGGGATGTGATAAATACTAAAATTTTGTCCAGCAGAGGGGTATGTATCTGCTGCAATGCATCCAATATTGTAAATTCCCAACCCATACGTTTTTCCTTTCTGTTTCGGATTCGACCTATATCATAACTTATTTTGGGGATTTTTTCAAATCTATTCTGTAAATCGGTGAATATGACGGGGGACGGTAAAAAGCCTCTGGCTCCCGGATGGGGAGGCAAAGGCTTTTCGACTGTAATTTATGCTCTCTCTTATTCACTCTTTTTTGCCGGTTCAAGGCGTTCTCTGACTCTTCCCGGCTCTCCGATCTCATATCCTCCCATTTTTTTAAGGCTTGCCTTAAATGCATCACTCTTTAATATTTCCATAAGCGCTTGTACCATGGGCGTATCCCATGCATCATCCGGGATCAGCAGATCATACTGCTCAATACAGACAGGCAGAAAATCCAGTCCATAAAGATTTGCAGCCGAAAAAATGCCCAGCCCTGCATCTGCAGTCCCCCAGGCAATCTGTGCCGCTACGGAGGTATGTGTAAACTCCTCTCTTTCATATCCATAAATCACATCCGTACGAATGCCCTTTTCTTTACACAGATAGTCGATCAGGATGCGGGTGCCGGAGCCTTTTTGACGGTTGACATACCGCAGTCCGCTGTGTTGAAGATCTTCTATTCCCTGTATATTGTGGGGATTCCCCGGCGCCACCATCAGTCCCTGGGTTCTCCCCACACACTCCACCAGGCGGACGCCTCCATTGGGAAAATATTTTTTAAGAAAGCTTACATTATAACTGCCGTCCTTTACATCAAGAAGATGGATTCCGGCAATATGATTCTCCTTCCGCCGCGCAGCCATGATTCCGCCCATAGAACCTACATGGGCGGAGCTCATATACATTTCCGGATTTTTGCGGTGAAGCAAATCTGCCAGCTCATCCAGCAGCGGATCATGGCTGCCGATGTCCACCAGCATCTGCTTTAATTCTGATAAGGGACGCAGCAGCCGGACTTTGACCCGGCTTCCCGCCTCACACCCTTCCAATCCCTGAGGGATTTCCAGCATACCGTCCGCTTTCATAAAAGAACTGATGACTCCGCTCCCTCTGCTGAGCGGTGATGCGATCAGCCGTTCCCCCACATATCCCAGGCGCACCCGGACGAACTCGTGATATTTCAGACCTGAGACCACTGCCCTTGAAAGGACTGCATCTGCATACGGATGCTCTTCTCCCTTTCTGTGATTCCACAGATCAATAAGCGGGTGTAGAATTTCCTCGATCACAATGATCCCGGACACAGGATATCCCGGCACACCCAGAATTGGTTTTTCCCTGCGGTAACCAAGGATTGCCGGTTTTCCCGGTTTGATGGCAAGCCCGTGATACAGCACATCCCCTATTTTATCTATGACCTGGCAGCTATAATCCTCACGGCCTGCCGAGGAACCCGCATTTAAAAGTACCATATCACACTCTTTTACGGCCCGTTTTACCATCTCTTCAATGGCTTCAAGCCGGTCCGGCACAATGGGATAGATCACTGCCTCCCCGCCCCATTCACGTATCATAGCCGAAAAAATGGAACCGTTGAATTCGAGGATATCCCCCTTCTTTGGACTCTTTGTGGGCGGCACAATTTCGTCTCCCGTGGGTATGATACCCACAACCGGACGTCTGAACACATCAATTTCCAATACTCCGCCTGCGATAAGGGCTCCTATGGCAGAGGGGGTGATTTTCTGGCAGGAACACAGGATCATCTCTTCTGCACAGATATCCTCCCCGATCTGACGGACATGCTGCCATGGAGATGCCGCAGCGTAGAGACATACACCGTCCTGCTCCTGCACAATATCCTCCACCATAATGACCGCATCGCACCCCTCAGGGATAGCATCCCCTGTATCCACAACAGTAAATTGACTGGTCTTTAAATGGACCGGGGTGGTCTCCGTGGCACCAAATGTATCTTTGGCATTCACTGCGATCCCGTCCATGGCACTGGAATGATAATGAGGAGCACAAATCTGTGCGTAGACCGCATGGGCAGTGATTCTCCCACAGCTTTCCATAACTGAAATATTCTCCGTCTTTCCGGCAAACCCTTCCTTTATTAATACCTCTTCATACTCCGCTCTCGCCTTGGCAAGCGGAACATTCGTCAAATACTGAAACGCCATATGTACCTCCTTAATTTCATCACGAAGCATGCTTAAAACAATTTTCTGAACTGCATTTCTTTATGGCCCTCCTTATTTTGCGCGCCATATAGTTCATATACCGAACTTTATATTTGCATTATGAACATTTTCTATTATAATTTGTATCCTACCATTAATAAGAAGGAAAATCAAGCAAAAAGCAGGAAATACTTTAATCCCCAAGAGGGCTCCTGTATTTTCACAGGAACCCTCCATTTGAAGCTTATAAGATTAATCCGTTTTACCATGGATTGCATGTTTCGGACAATTCTCTATACAAAGACCACATTTGATACACTTGATGCCATCAATGTAAAATGGCTGTTTTTTCACGCCTTTGATCGCATCTGCCGGACAGTTCCTCTGACATTTGGAGCATCCGATGCATGCAGACTCCTCAATCCAGACTTCTGTCCAGTGCCTTTCTTCCCGGTTGCGCTCTTCCGGTTGATCCAAAGTTATAACTGCTACCGGACATTCTTTCACACACATGCCGCATTCCACACAATTTTCGGGATTGATCCTGCAGTTATGTTCCTCAATCACAATTTCGACGGCGTCAAATGCACAGGCCTGATAGCAGGCCTCACATCCCACGCAAAAATACATATCAATTTTATATGCCATATCTTATCTCCATAAAAACATCTGTTATTTTTTAGTGAACATTGCTTTGATTTTTTCAAATGTCTTTGAAGACTCCACTGCCGGCTCACCGGAATCCGGCGCATCGGCGATCACTTCCTCATAAATATACTCTCCCGTCTCTTTTCGCGGCCTGCGGGCCATATACTTCAGGAATCCAATGATCACCACCCAGCCGATGATGATGATCGGGAATCCTGTGAACACTTTTACGAACTTGATTCCGTCAATACCGCCGGTCAGCGTAAACACCAAGGATGCCACAGCAATGATAATACCCCAAATCAGTTTCAGCCAGAACGGCGCCTCCTCCGATTCAGAACTGCCTTTTACAGACATACTGGAAATGGTGGAGATCATGGAGTTTGCCAGGGTAACAAAGGAAATCGCTATGATCAAAAGCATAAACGGGCGGATGATACCGGAAAACGGTACATGCTCAAACACTGCCAGCGTCATAGCCTCCGCACCTTTTTCCTGATAGAGGGCATAATAATCAATACCTTGATACATCTGTCCGTAGAGTACCGTTCCGCCAAAGATGGAAAACCAGAGAATTCCAAATGCGGATGGCATGAGCCAGTTCACTACTACGAATTGTCTTAACGTACGGCCATAACCGAGACGTACCAGAAACAGTCCCATAATGGCGCCGTAACACAGCCAGTCAATCCACCAGTACATATCCCACCACTGAGGCCAGAGTGCACTGTCTGCAAAAGGCGCGGTAAACGTCATGGATTCAACAAAATGATTGATATAAGAACCAAATGACTGGGTAAAAAGATTCCCTATATAAGATCCGGGTCCAACCAGGACCAGGAACAGCAGCATGAACATGAAAAACCATGAATTCTTATCTCCCAGCCATAAGATACCTTTGTTCAGTCCGCTGATACTGGTCGCTGTGTAAGCCAGGAAAATAACCACTGCGATGAGGGTGTACACCAGTACATTGGTATCAATGCCAAACACCACGGATACGCCGCTGCCCAACTGCAGAATGCCGTAACCGAGAGAACCGGCCACACCGCCTACCAGGGCAAAAACAGTCAATACGTCCACGACTCCGCCGAGTTTGCTGTTTACCACCTTATCCCCAAACATGGGCACCAAGCCGGAGCTTACATTGAATGGTTTGCGCATATTATGGATAACATATGCCATGACAATACCGAATGCAACATAAATGGCATAAGGAGTCAGGGTCCAATGTAGGAATGTGGTCCTCATGGCCCAGATCACGGCGTCATTGCTTCCGGGCACCAGTCCAAGGCTGGGCGCCGGCTCCATGGTAAATAACAACGGTTCTACGGCCCCCCAGAAGACAACGCCGGTTCCGATCCCTGCAGTCAGAGCCACTGCGAACCACTGCCAGTAACTCATCTTGGGTTTTGCATTTGGCCCTCCGAGTTTGATTTTCCCCATGGGTCCCAACAGAACCACAAGGCAGAAAATAATAAACAAAAGCATGGTAATACTCACAACCCAGCCCAGTTTCTGCATCACTAACTCGAAAGTACTTGTAAGAGCAGCTATAAAAGCATTTCCATCTAATATGCCAAGAATCAGCACAACTGCAAAGATCAAGGTTGGCACCAACAGCACAGCATATCTTACTTTTACTTTATTTTTCATACTTTCCCATCCTCTCCATATAAATCTTCGATTACTTCCTCCATATGCCCCAGCCATTCCAAAGTCTCTTTATAAGGCTTTCCGTCCATATCCATCCACATTGCCTCGTAGAAACTGTCAATGGCCTGGTTCACATCATGGGTGACCCCTGCATTAGCCCCCGATTCAAGAGGTGGTTTCCCGATGATCCTGTCACTCCATGCAAAATCTCCTCTCTTCCACCCTTCCCTGACGTTAAAAGCGTTTCTCATATGGAAGATACGCATTCCCACCAGATGCTTCTCAATAGGGGTGTATGTAAATCCTGTGATAGCCTGGAGATAATCCCATTTCAGGTTTGCAATGGCCGTGTCATACATATGGCAGTAACCGCAGCATTCAGAAAACATATTTTCTGATTTTAATTTTGCATCCGTGAAACCAAGTCCCCGCTGGTTGTATCTGATCTCACGTGCCTGTCCCCGCAGGGAACCGCCCAAAGGACTCTTCATATGGCGTCCGGGCGTCGGTTCCACGGCTCCCTCTGCCAGATACCAGGGCGAGTTTCTGGGGTCATGCAGAGCCGACTCGATTCCTCCGATCGTGAACAAATATTCATGGCCGGCTCCGATCAGATCCGCCGCAAACTGTGTCCCGTTTCTAAGAATCCTTGCCGCCTCCCCCACGTCCTGGCAGACTGCCTCAGCAACTGCCTCCATGGCTTCAGGATCTCCCCATTTAAAATCAATCCCGTTGAGCTGTTCCTTCGTCAGAACACCTTTTTCATAGCATTCACAGGCCCAGGAGAGTGTATTGATAAAAGCAATGCTGTCAAAGCCATATTCATTGGTCAGATAATTCACATAGACTACTGCGTCTCTGTCAGAATTCAGCATATTAGAGCTGAGACCTGCCTGTGACTCATATTCCGGACGGCTTGCGCCGTGTTTTGGAAGTTTTCCTTTCGGATCGTCAATCTCATATTTTGCCCCACAGCCAAGAGGGCAACAGTGACAGACGTATCTTGTCACCTTATAACCGGCTTCATAGGCGGGCTCATATATGGCATTTCCTTTATCTAAGGGATAATCCGCCTCATATGTACTGCTCCAGTTTTTTACTCCGGCATCGTCTATAAGAAGCATTGCCCGCATCTGGCCGGCAGTTCCGTAATTTCCCCATTCACGGATATCCTTGTTAGCACCGTGCAGCATATCCTCTGCAACCTGTCTGTTGAGAGCGACCAGCCGCTCTTTGTCAAAAACCGGCACCTCCCGGTCTCCCCGCACAACCACGGCCTTCAATTTTTTAGACCCCATGACTGCGCCTGTTCCTCCGCGGCCTGCTGCCCTATGTTCATCATTCATGACACAGGCCATGTGGCTCAAACGCTCTCCTGCTGCCCCTATGATCGCCGCATTCATATCCTCACCCACTTCTGCGCGCAGGATTTCTTCTGTCTCGATCGTCCGCTTGCCCCAGAGATGGGAAGCATCACGGATTTCCACATTTCCGTCATTCAGATACAGATAGACCGGCTTTTCCGAAATACCCTTTACAAAAATACCGTCAAAACCGGAATGTCTGAGCTTCGCCCCAAAATACCCTCCGGAATTGGCATCATTCCACATACCTGTGACCGGGGATTTGGATACCACCATATATCTGCCCCCGAAAAATGCCCGGGATGCGCTCATAGGCCCCGCAAGAAATCCAACCATACTTTCCGGGGCAAATACATCTGTATGCGCGGGCATCTCATCATATAATATCTTGGCCCCCAGCCCATAGCCGCCTATAAAATTCCTGGCAAGTTCCTCTGTCAGCTCGCGGATCTCAAAGGTACCGTTGCTGAGATCCACAAAAAGCAGCTTGCCCATATAACCATACAGCATCGTTTCACTTCCTCCTTTTCCTTTATCTCATACCATATTCAGCAGCCAGGCTGCGTGCAGCCCTAAGAATTTAAGTCACGATATTTCCCGGGGGTTTGTTCAGCCTCCCAGAAGTGTTTTGATGATCATAAGCGTATCACCATCTTTTAACTCTGCCTCAGGCCCAATATGTTTTGAATTGCAGATCAGCATATGCGTTTGAAGCACCTCTGCAGCTGTCAGGCTTCCTGTCAGACCTTCTTCCTCCATCTTTTTTACAACGTCTGCCGCTGAAGCATCTGCTCCTACTTCCAGCTCATGATCCCTGCCTGATTTTGGGATGATGATGCTCTCCACAATAATCTTGATCCTCATCCATTTTCCTCCTAAACTCTTGCGGTTCCCGAATCATAGGCCGCCTGCTTCACTGCTTTTGCCACAGCAGTTTTTACGCTCGGATCAAATGCCTCCGGGATGATATACTCAGTATTCAGCTCCTCTTCGCTGATCAGTTCTGCCAGCGCATGTGCCGCTGCAAGTTTCATCGCATCGTTAATATCACTTGCCCTTACATCCAGCGCACCTCTGAAGATTCCCGGGAACGCAAGGACATTGTTGATCTGATTCGGATAATCACTTCTTCCCGTGGCAACAACGGCGGCACCGCCCGCTTTTGCATCCTCCGGAAAAATCTCCGGAGTGGGATTGGCACAGGCAAAGATAACCGCATCTTGATTCATTGTCCTGACCATATCTGTATTCATAGCAGCCGGAGCAGAAACCCCTATAAACACATCCGCTCCTTTTATAACGTCTTTCAGGCTTCCTGTTATTTTGTCACGGTTGGTGATTTTGGCCATCTCTTCCTTGATCTGATTCATATTTTCCCGGCGTCCTTCATAAATCGCACCTTTCCGGTCGCAGAGGATCACATTGGTAATACCTGCAAAAATCAGCAGTTTCGTGATCGCCACTGCTGCTGCGCCAGCCCCGTTTACCACCACCTTAACACGTTCCATCTTTTTTCCTGTCACTTTCAGTGCATTCATGAGCCCGGCCAATGTGATGACAGCCGTTCCGTGCTGGTCATCATGGAAAACTGGTATATCGCAGTTCTCTTTCAGTCTCTTTTCAATTTCAAAACAGCGGGGCGCTGAAATGTCCTCAAGATTTATGCCGCCGAAAGAACCTGCCAGTAAAGTAATGGTTTCCACAATCTCATCCACACTTTTTGAGCGGACACACAGTGGTATGGCATCCACATCTCCGAAGGCCTTGAAAAGAACACATTTGCCCTCCATAACCGGCATCCCCGCCTCTGGTCCTATGTCTCCAAGGCCCAGGACAGCCGTCCCGTCCGTGATGACCGCTACCGTATTCCATCTTCTCGTGAGTTCAAAACTTTTATTCACGTCTTCCTGTATCTCAAGACAGGGCTGTGCTACACCAGGTGTATAGGCCAGGGAAAGCGTTTCTTTGCTGTCCACGGCAGTACGCGGTGTGATTTCCAGTTTTCCTTTCCATTCATAATGCTTTTTTAATGATTCTTCCGCATAATTCATCACAATCTCATCCTTCATAAAGTCTTTATTTGTCTTTATATTCAAGAAGCAGCTTTCCTGTCTTCAATACATCTGTGAGCATCAGCGGATCAAGCAGATCGTCTGCCTCCTCCCGGCTCAGACATCCACATGCAACCGCGGCCTCCTTTAAGGACAATCCCCTGGCGGCTGCATACTGCGCTGCCTCTGTGCCAATCTGGTACCCCTTTAAGGCCGAAATGACGGCGGCTGATGAAAGTGTATCCTCCGCTTCTTTCAGGCACCGCTCTATGTTCACTTTGATCGTTTTCACACATTTTTTGGCAAATGTCTCTATCATATCCGGCAGTATCTGTGTCATACGCAGCAGTTCTGAGATAATGACTGCCTCCCATACATTCAGCTCAAGTTCTCCGCCTTCGGCGGCTGCCGTCACCGCAGCATCCATTCCGATCACCAGATAAGAAAGGACATTCATTGATTCAGGAAGCGCCGGGTTCACCTTACCCGGCATGATGCTGGAACCGTTCTGCACCGGAGCGATACGGATTTCCCCCAGTCCTGACCGGGGACCACTGGACATAAACCTTAGATCACGTGCCATTTTTGATATGCCGGTCATGGCTGCCTTTATGGCTGAGGAAGCCCTGATGTATATATCCGTATACTGTAGCCCGTCGAACAGGTCATGTTCCTGGGTGATCTCAACTCCGAATGTCTGTGTGAGGCTTTTCAGTACCAGCTCCGGAGTCCCCTCATACAGATTCAGACCGGTTCCTACAGCGGTGGCCCCAAGGGGGAGCGCAAGACATTCCTGCATCACAGAATCCATCTCTTCTATCTGCCTTCCAAGGAAGGATACCGCTGCCCCCCAAAATTGTCCAAACGTGATCGGCACTGCATCCTGGATGCAGGTTCTGGACACCTTCACAGTGTCTTTGTATTCTTTTGCTTTTTGCTCATAGGCATTCTTGAGTACCATTACAGATTTTTTTACCGCAGTGAGATTCCGATACAGCGCCAGCTTGATCGCTGCCGGTATGACGTCATTGGTTGACTGCCCTTTATTTACATGGGTATTGGGATGTATCACATCCGTGCCCTTATGTCCCGTCAGCAGTTCATTGGCTTTTTTTGCGGCAACCTCATTGACGTTCATATGGATATTGACGCATCCGCCTCCGCAGATGACATCCGACGGAAACTCACCCGCCATCTCCCCATTCATGATCATAAGGGACGCACGGGCAATACAATCCGCAGTTTTGCTGTCCAAGACCCCAAGACTCCCGTGTGCCTGGGCATAAGCCTTTTTGATCGCCGCTATACAGTAAATCAGCTCGGGATAACACTCTAAGGTCTCTCTGGAAGTTCTGCACAGATCAAGAGATCTCTGTGTCTGAGCTCCATAATACCTGACATCCGGAACCGTGATGTTTCCCAGCAGGTCATGTTCTATCATGCATTTTACCTCCATTATATCTATCCTCATTCTGTGGAACCGTTCAGACTATTGAACCGTTATGCTGATTCAATCAAATCAAGTCAAAGCATTGACAGACCATTCACACAATGATAGAATTTTATAATTACCAAGAAAAAGATTAAGGATGTAACATATGAACTCATCAAACGATAGCCTTACGAAACCAGAAGCCTTTAAGTACAATATTCAGGTTCTAGAGCGGGCCCTCAAGATCTTTGAAATCATCAGCCTGTCTAAATCACCCGTAACCATCCAGGTTCTGCAGAATGCAACAGGCCTGAACCGTACCACCATATGGCGTATTCTTTCTACCATGATAGAAAGTGATTTTATCACTCAGCTCCCAAACACGAAACAGTACTGCATCTCCTGCAAAGCCTGTAACCTGCTTTCCGCCTCTTCCGCCAGCTCTGTTGCCCTGGTGGAATATTCCAGACCGGAAATGGAACAGCTCCGCCATCTGATCGGTGAAACTATTATGCTCCTGCTGCCTGAAAGGATTGGAGCCCGGACGATTCTTCAGCTCGATTCCTTTGAAACCATACGTCTAAAAGACTACACCAACATGGTTACTCCCCTGTTCGGCACTTCCACCGGCCTTGTTCAGTTAAGCTTCATGAGCGATGAGGAGATTGAGACGGTATTCCCGGATAAACTTCCCTCCTATACCGAATTTACTCCAACAAACAGGGAGGATATCCTGCAGCGCATCGAGGAATGCCGCAGGGATGGATATGCTTATATCATTGATGAATATAATCAAGGGGACAGTGGTCTGTCTGTACCCATCTCCTTAAATAAAAAGCTGGTGGGGATTCTCAATATTGCCGGTCCTACCGTACGTTTCACAAAGGACCATATGCTTTCTTATATTCCCAAACTGAAGGCTTCCGCTGCCCGTATAGCAAGGAAGCTTTCTCATTAGACTTTAGAGCTGTCTGAATCACCGGAAGCCGACAACCGTGTGCCGGCTTCCGGTCTCATGAAAAATAGTATCTCTTACTGGAAATCAATAATATAGCGTCCCATGTTCTTTGCCTTTGGATCATGGAATGCATCAAAGGCCACATTGATATCATCCAGTTTGATTTTTTTGATGATAAGGCTGTCAAGATCATATTTTCCTTCCAGATACAACTGTGCGATCTTAGGAAAATCTTCAAATGGATTCACATCCCCATAGAAACTTCCTTTCAGGATTTTCGCGACTCTGTGGAAACTTCCGGAGGGAAGTTCTAACGTCCCGTCAGCCGGATAGGCTCCGATCACTACATTCGTAGAACCCTTTCTGCCGCTCATCCATGCCATTCTTCCAACCATTGTGTTACCGGTACAATCAATGGTATATTCTGCTCCCACCCCTTCCGTGATCTCACGAATAGCTGCCGGAACATCTTTGACCTCTAGTGTATTGATCGTATGGGTGGCGCCAAAATTCTTAGACAGTTCAAGGTTCTCATTCTTGATATCACAGGCAATGATAGTAGCCGCTCCACAGAGTTTTGCGGCCTGCACAGCATTGGCGCCTACTCCTCCCACACCAAAGATCGCAACAGAGGAGCCTGGGGTGACCTGTGCGGCACGCACCGCAGAACCGTATCCGGTAGCAACGCCGCAGCCGATCATACTGGCAGGCGCCATAGGCATCTCATCGGGGATCGGCACACAGCTCATCTGGGGAACCACAGTATACTCTGCAAACGTGGAGAGCAGACTCATATGGTAGCAGGGACCGCCGTCCAGGCTCAGTCTGCTTGTTCCGTCAAGCAAAGTGCCATTGAACATGGGGCCAAATGCCGTCTCGCAGAGATTTGTCTTTCCCGCACGGCAGAATGGACATGTACCGCAGTAAGGAACCCAGCTCAGTGCTACTTTATCGCCCACTTTACAGGTAGTGACGCTGTCCCCTACTTTTACCACCTCTCCGGCACCCTCGTGTCCCAGGACCTGGGGAATCGGTGTGGTCGGATCATTGAGTATGTTCAGATCACTGTGACATACCGCAGTAGCCAGTATCTTTACAAGCACCTCATCTGATTTCGGTTCGGCAAGCTCTACCTCTCTTACCTCCAGCGGTTTTCCTAAAGCGGTCATTACAGCAGCTTTCATTTTCATTTTACGTTCCTCCTTATCAGGTTTTTTAAATTTATTTTATAGTGTTTACTATACAAAGTTGGTATTGCTTCCATTTTCAAGGCTGGTCAAGCTCCCCTTTCCGGATCCTCAAAACAGTCTCCTCAAAGCCATATTTCTTTACCTGTACCGCAAGCTTTTTATATCCATACTTCTCTTTGTAACGGACGATCAGCGGGATGGAGGCCCTGGAATAACCCACGCCGGTCTCCACGTTTAGTTCTAATCCGCTGACACAGTTCCTGTGGAACAGGTCTGCCGCTTTAGAAAGCCTCATAATATTTTGAACCAGTAAAAACCCGGCCATATCCTCCCATACATTAAGGTGGACCTCTCCCTGTGCCAGTACATTCTGGATCACACTGTCATTTCCTCCGATGAGCATATCGCACTGAATGACCATTTCTGCAATTACAGGATTGACCTTGCCGGGAAAGAAGGAGGAACCTGCCTGCACAGCCGGTATCCGCCATTCCCCAAGCCCCGTCTCCGGGCCGGATGCCAGAAGCCGTATATCTCTTGCAAACTTGGCTAGAATGGAGGAAATTATCCGTATATAGACCGATAATACGGACAAGTCTTCTGTATACTGGGCCGCCTGATAAGCACTTTTCTTCCAGGAAAACGGATGCTCTGTCACCTCTCTGAGGGCCTCCATGATATGCCGCCTGTAACCATCCGATGCTCCGGTCCCTGAACCGATCACCGTCCATCCGAGATTGACCTTGCAAAGGGTATCCTTATAATCCTCCAACAGCTCAAGCTGTTCCGAGAGGGCATCTGCAAATCCTTTAAGCACCGCGTCTGCCGGAACAGACATCCCGTCCTGCCAGCAGGTCCTTGCAATCGTCGGATGGGGATGAAAGGCCTCAGACTTTTCTTCGGCGGTGCGAATCAACGGCCCAATGACCTTCACAAGGCTGCCGGCCTCTCTGCTGAGACATAACCGCAGTGCCGTGTGGCACACATCTGAGGTAGACTGGGACATATTGACATCATCCACAGACTGTACCCCATGTCCTGCAAGGCCGGCGATCACCTCATTCATGTTCATGTTAGTTCCGATACCGCCGCCGCCATGAAAAGCATCCACAGGGAACTGTTCCGAATAATCGTGCTGCAACAGTTCATCACATGCCTGACATATTGCCTCTTTCTTCTCATCATCCAGAAGTCCTGCCCGGTGATTTGCAATGGCACAGGCTTTCTTCACCTGGGCAAGCGCAGTGAGATAAGATGGAAACTCTGCTAGCCTGACGCCTGAGAAACTCATATTTTCCAGTGTCAGTCTTGTCTGTTCACCATATAATGCAATCATTGGTTTTGCCTCCATTTTGTTTGTAATATGAACTAAAAATTTGTATTATGAACATTTTCCTATTTTTACTGATTTAAATTTATCACTTAACAAAATAGAAATCAAGAAAGCCACTGCCATTTATCATTCTAATTTCAAATTAAAAATTATGGAAAACATAGAGCAAAATCATGTAATTACCCAATTTCATTGTTGAATATGCACTATATTTATTGTCTTTTTGATTAATATTTCACATTTTTACCATTCCAAAATAGAATATATCCTTATTGACATTCAAATGGGATTTTGCTAAATTCGTAACATAAAGTACACATTGCGAACATTCAACTGACATGATAAAGGAGTTTACAATGAACAGCATGAAGCGATTTATTCCGGTAACACTTATAAGAGGATTTCTGGATGCGGGAAAATCCACATTGATCAACCGGCTGGCCCAAGGCGGCACTCTGTGTCCGGAGAAAGAAGACATACTGCTCCTCTCCTGCGAGGAGGGTGAAACTGCATATGACGACACTTGCCTTAACCAAAAGAACATAACCGTGATCGGGCTTGAAGACGAATCCCGCCTGAACCGGGAGTACCTGGAACGTCTTGATGCGCTCTATGCTCCGAAAAGAATCATCCTTGAATGTAATGCCATGTGGGATCTGGTCGAATTCGAGCTGCCACAGAACTGGAAGGTAGAGAAAAGAATTGCCGTATTATGTGGGCCTACACTTGGTCTGTACCTTGATAACATGAGAGCATTTCTGGGACCTATGCTGAGTCGGTGTGATCAGATCTTCATCAACAGATGTGACAGCGGCGGCACCGGTATGCTCAGTCCTGTAAAGGCAAAGCTGAGACCGCTTCTTGATGATACTTCCGCTGTCATGATTGAATCACAAGGAAGTCTCTATGCCTTTGACGATATCAGAGATATCCTTCCATACACACTGGAGGCAGATCCTGTGGTCATCACACCTGAAAACTATGTCTGCTGGTTTTATGACTGCCAGGATCACCAAAACAGATACAAGGGCAGGCGGATATCCATGAATGCCAGCGTAAAAAAATCACCGGTCCTTGGAACCGGCGGCTTTGCGCTTGGAAGGATTGCCATCACCTGCTGTGAGGCAGATATGGAGTTTCTGGGCTATATGGCACATTACGACCTGATTGATTCCATTCCTCAGTTTGCCCATGTACACGCTGAGGCCATGGTCCGCTACCGCTTTATGCAGAAATACAATGCCGTAATGCCGTATCTGGAGGTGCTCCGTATGGAACCACTCAATCCTGATGACAGTATTGTAACCTTTTAATACCAGGGGGATAAAATGAAAATATCACAATTAAGCTACTTTATAACCATTGCACAGCTTGAAAATATGTCAAGGGCTGCGGAATTGCTCCATATATCCCAATCCTCTCTGTCTAAAACCATTGCTGCGCTGGAGTCAGAGCTTGAGACACCGCTTTTTGACCGGACATCCAAGCAGCTCTCACTCAATCCTGCCGGAAAACGCTTCTTAAAGAGCTGTGATCTTATACTGCAGGAATATCAAACTCTGAAAAACGACATCCAGCTCATGACCACAGGATCCGATACCCGGATAAAGATCGGGAGCTGCGGGTCCATTGACAGGCTGTACCCCTGTATGGCAGGTTTTAAGAATATCCATGCGGAAACAGAATATACGCTTAACAGCTATATCGAGGATGTGGAGTATCTGGACATCAATGAATACGATGTCCTCATCTATCCCGCAGAACTTCAGTATGACCGGTTCACCGGCTTCGGTTTTAGCACAGAAAATTACATGCTGGCCGTCCCCACAGTGCACAGTCTCTCCAAAAGTACGGCAGTCAGCCTGAAAATGCTGAACGAACTTGATTTTGTCTTTCTCCGCCATAAGAAGTCCTTCCCTGAACATGCTTACAAAATCTATAAGGCGCTGACCATCCGGGGGGCCTCCCAGTCCTTTGTCGATTCGCGTGAGATGCACCGGCAGATAATCGCCTCCGGCATCGCTGTCGGTTTTGTTTCCGAAAACTGCTCTGATTTTTACCGTTCCAAAAACATACGGCTGATCCCTCTGCTGGACCACCGTTTCTCGCGTGAGCTCAGGATCTGCTTCAAGCGGGATAAACATCTGACAGATTTCGGCCGCAGTTTCAGGGATTTTACTATAAACTATTTTTCCTTAAAGGAGATATCGTAGCTATCCGTTATCCTCATAGCTGCAAGAGTAAAGAAAGGATGGTATCAGAATTATGGAGAAACGTTACGAAAGAAATATACCTTCCATAAGTGAAGAAGAACAGGCTGTACTTGTCTCAAAAAAAGTTCTGGTCATTGGCTGCGGAGGCCTGGGGGGATATGTTCTGGAATATCTTGCCCGGCTTGGGGTTGGGCATATTACGGTTGTCGACAACGATGTATTCGAGGTGAGCAATTTGAACCGTCAGCTTCTCAGCGCCCCTGATCTGATCGGACACAGAAAAGCTGCTGCTGCCGCCCAGCGCATGAAGCGAATAGCGCCCGGCATAGATATCCTACCGGTGGAGGCTTTCTTTGGTGAAGAGAATGCTGACCGTCTCATCCGAAACCAGGATCTGGTCATAGATGCGCTTGACAATATCCCCTCCCGCTTTCTGATGGAGGATGCCTGTGAAAGGCAGGGGGTAACTTTCATCCACGGTGCTGTTCTGGGATGGAATCTGCAGGTCACCGTGGGGCGTCCGGGCAGCCGGGTACTGCACCGTATCTATGGCACAGGCACAGCCCCTTCCTGCACAGATGCGGTCTCAAAAACCAGCCTTCCCATGACCCCGGCAGCCTGCGCTGCTGTACAGACCGCACAGGCAGTCAAAATACTCACAAGCCATGAGCCTTCTCTGTGCGGCAGACTTCTGCTTTTCAATCTGGAAACTATGGAACAAAGAATGATCCCGGTGGATTAGCGTGTGTCAGCATGACAGTCTACCGCCGGGATATTATTTTTTCATTCTCACACAGGCAGCGGCCCCAGCCTGTTTTCCCTCTGCAGTCACTGCCTCCACCATGGGGTGTACTCTACGGCAGTTACCGCAGAGATGCACCCAGTCCGGACTGCCAAGCCCCAGCAACAGGGACCTGTCCGGGCGCAGTCCCGCAGCTACCAACAGACTGCTGCATGGGATGATCTGTTCCTCCCCTGTGTCTGATCTGCTGACCTTCACTGCGGTCAGAACCTCCTGCCCCAGCACCTCCGTAACCGTGGAGGAACAGAGGAGGGGAATATGATACGTTTCAAGACATCGCTGGTTTCTGGCCAGACCGCCGCAGACAGCCTTCTGTTCAATCATTGCTGCGACTTTTACCCCTTCCAGACTTAATTGTTCCGCCATGATCAAGCCCAAATCCCCGCTTCCCAGGATCACGGACGGTCCCTTTGGCAGTTTGTGACAGATATTCACCAGTTCCTGGGCCTGACCAGCTGTATAAATCCCTTCCGGACGTGTCCCCCCAATCGGCAGGGCTCCTATTGGAATCTCCTGGCAGCCTGCAGCCAGGATCAATTGCTCAAACCGGATTTTTTGAAGGCCGCAAGACGGACTTGACAACACCATAGTACGGTCAGAGGAGACCGACACAACCGTGGTTCCCAGCATGACTTTGATTTCTTTTGGAAACTGTTCCAGCAGTTTTTGCACATACTCCACACCGGTAAGCTGCGGGCCGAAGCCATGGTGAGCGCACTGTAGCAGGACCCCTCCCATCTTCTGTTTGCTGTCAACCAGTAGGATACTTTTGCCTCCCGCTTCATCAGCAGAGCGCGCAGCGGCGATCCCGGCAGCGCCGGCACCCACAATTACTATATCACAATGCTCCATATCCCTCTTCCTCCAACAATGCAGCGATGACCCGGCTGCATCGGCTGCTCTGGCACCTTCCCATACCAGCCCCCACTCTCCGCTTTACCCCGGCAGCCGTAACTGCTCCCCGGCGGATAGCTTCCAATATCTCTGCTCTGGATATATCCTCGCATGGACATACAATGTCTCCGTAATCCGGGTCTTGTTTGACCAGAGATGCTCTGGACGCAAAGTCCATGCCGTGAACCCTCCGGATCGCCCTTCGCTTAGGATCAAACGCCCGGTTCGGCTCCGCATCTAAATATGCTGCCAGGCACCGGGCAAGATATTTCCCCAACTCATTGGCACATGTCAGTCCCGGCGTCTTAATTCCGATCAGGCTGTAAAAACCGGCAGCAGGATTTTCAATAACAAAACTTCCAATACTTTTCCCGTCCGAAACAAATCCCCCCTCTTGTTTCTTCACCTGATATGGGTTCGGACGGACCGCGCCGAAAGCGCGGATCACCTGGTTCAGATCCACCTTTGGCAGCACGCAGGCCGCACTGTGGCGCAGACGTTCTATGCTGCCAGAGGCCACCGCAAAATACGCTCCGTCAAAGGCCCGCTTAGAAGAGCCAAGCAGCAGGTTTCCCTCCACAGTGGGCACTGCGGTGATGCCTTTCCCTTTTTCTTCAGATTCATGGAAAATGATATATTTTGGAACATCTGCCTCCCTGTCCAACACCAGAAAGTCTGTCCCGTCAAGAAATAACCGAACGGATGGCAAAAACAGCATTTCCTGTATCTTATCTGCCAAAATCCCTGCACAGTTCAGGACCGCCCTGCATGCGATCCCTTCTCTGTCCGTTTCAATGAGATATCCCTTCTCTCTTTTTTGGATTCCCAGCACTTTTGTATTCAACAGGATATCACATCCATTCTGTACCGCATTTTCATAAGCTGCAATCCCCAGCTGCCAGGGATTCACCGTCCCGGTGGTGGGGGCATAGAGTGCCGCCGTCACATGGGGAGCCAGATGTGGCTCCATTTTACAAGCTTCCTTTCCTGAAAGCAGTTTAAGTCCCGGTACCTGGTTTTTCTGGCCATTGCTGTATTTTTTCTGTAACACTTTTTCAGCCCGCGGCCCAAAGGCAGCCATCAAAGATCCTCTTCGCAGAAACGGCACTTCCAGTTCCTCACACAAGACATCAAACGCTCCATTGCCCCGAACCGTCATGGCCGCTTTCAAGCTTCCCGGCGGATTATCATAACCGGCATAAACCACAGCGCTGTTTGCTCTGGTGACACCTGTGCAGATATCCTCTTTTTCCTCGATCAGTATTGTCCGTATCTTCCATCGCATCAGTTCACGCGCTGCCATACATCCCAGGATGCCGCCGCCTATCACGACTGTGTCAACCGTTCTCATACCAGGCACCTCCAATCTCAAACACGCTCTAATACCACGGTCACTTGTACCTCGGCGCCTTTTGCTACCCCTTCACAGTCTCTGTCGATACAGAAATAACCATCCGTTCCCGCCAGCGTTGTGATCAGGCCCGACTTTCCGCGGATAGGGAATGCAAACAGTTCTCCGTCTCTCTTTTCAAGACGGACACAGTGGTACTGCGCCCTGCCATGATTTGCACTGACATTCTCCGATATCCTTGCCGTGACCGTATAGCTGCTCATATCCCGGCAGGACAGTCTTCCAAGCAGCGAAAGGACAAAAAGTTTTGTGACAAAATAGGCAGCCACAGGATGCCCCGGCAGACCTACAAGGGGTTTGTTCCCCGCCTTTCCCAAAATGGTAGGTTTTCCGGGCTTGATGGCAATACCATGCAGCAGCAGTGTTCCCATGGATTGGATGATCCTGCAGGAGGCATCCTTGATCCCCACACTGCTTCCTCCTGAGAGCAGTACGGCATCGCATTTCGAGACCGCTTCCTCCATCACGGCGGCAAGCCGTTTCTCATCATCTTTGACTATGCCGTAGTTTTTCACCTCTGCCCCAAAAAAAGTGAGCATGGCTTCCAGCATTGGACCATTTACATCCCTGATCTGTCCGGCTTTTGGACTGTTCTCAGGCGGGACCAGTTCATCCCCGGTGGATATCACCCCCACCACCAGCTTTTTCCTGACAGGTACCCGGACACAGCCCACAGCGGCCAGTGCTCCTATATCCTGGGCCCCAAGAACCCGTCCTTTCCTCAGAACCACTTTTCCCGGTTCCACATCATCTCCCCTGAAGATCATATTCTCTCCCGGTGCGGCTGGCTTTGTAATCCCCATAGTACCGTCACTGTAATCCTCCGTATATTCAACCATGACCACACAGTCTGCACCTTTCGGTACAGCACCGCCTGTGGGAACTGCACAGCAGGTTTCCGGCTGCAGTTCAAATTCTGCCCCTTCCCCCATCAGCACCTCCCCTGCAAGAGGCAGGATGGCGGGAATGGCATCAGAGCAGCCAAAAGTGTCCCTGGCACGGATCGCAAATCCATCCACAGTGGACCGGTTAAAATCCGGAACATATTCCTTTGCCAAAATATCTTCCCCCAGTACCCTGCCTATGGCAGACAGAAGCGGTACCGTTTCCATACTCTCTTTCAGAGGAACGAACTCCTGCTCTATGAGCTCCAGGACCTCCTCCGGCGTTTTTACTTGCAGCATACTATTTACCTCCCATTAAAATCCACAGTTTTTATGGAACTGAAATCTATGATATCACACAACCCGCTTTTTTGAACAAATATTTTTCAAGACTTTGAAAATATCTATAACCGTTCAGACATCTGAACGGTTACTAATATCAATCAAGCATAATATACAATACGAAATGATAAAACTATTGAAATTGTATAAAGCCTATGCTATAATCATTTTCAAAAGATGACTGCCTGTACGAATCAAAAGTCAGAATCACAGCAGTTCTATATTATTTTTGTAAAGCGGTGGACGAGCCTCTTTCCAAAGCCAAGAAATTTGCACGATATTTATGCTCTTTTGGTATTGGAACGGCTGGTCATTTTTTATTACACATTTTTGGAGGAAGATCATGAAAAAAAACATCGCATTACTACTAACTCTGGCTTTGAGCTTCACTATGCTGACAGGCTGTTCCGGCGGGGATCATAGCAAGCCAAAGGCTGACGCGGCCGCCGCAGAAACGGAAACAAAGGACGACACAGACGCAGCAACACAATCTGCTCCCGACACTGTCATCCTGAAAGAAACTGACGAGAGCATGATCAATACCTATACGCTTATCGCAGTAAATCCGGATGCACCATTTGCTGACGCCGACGGAAATGCTGTTTCTGATGTTGCCATCAACACAGAAGGCGCCGATGCTCTGATTGACTGGTTTCTGACACAGGAAGCCCTGGATCTGGCTGCTGACTATGGCGTTGCTAAATACAATGACCATTTATTTTATGTGAAGGACGATGCCCCAGCCTACTCTGGGGAGATCACCCCCGCAGCGGAAGAAAACAAAATCATCCGTCTCTCCACGACTACTTCTGTGAACGATTCCGGTCTGCTTGGATATATGCTCCCAACTTTTGAAGAAAAGTATGGATATACGGTTGAAATACAGTCTGCAGGCACGGGAAAGGCGATTGCCGCCGCACAGTACGGCAATGCTGACCTCATCCTCGTCCATGCAAAATCACAGGAGGAGGTATTTGTAGCTGACGGTTACGCACGTACGGTTGACGGCTTTGCATCCGAACGTCTTTCATTCCTCTACAATTACTTTGTGCTCTGCGGCCCATCGGCTGACCCCGCAGGAACTGCTTCCTGTGAAAATGTCTTAGATGCCTTTGCCGCCATTGCTGAGACAAAAAGCGTCTTTATCTCCCGCGGTGACGGTTCCGGAACCCATACAAAAGAATTGTCCCTATGGCCAAAAGACCTGGGGATCACGGATCAGCCGGATTCCTTTGCCTCTTATACAGACTGGTATACATCAGCGAATGCCGGCATGGGAGCATGTCTGGTCATGGCCGAAGAGATGGGCGGTTATATCCTGACAGATAAAGCCACCTTCCTGGTATTTGTTCAAAACAACGGCGAAATGTAAGGCATTACTCTGCAGTGACATACGCATGGAAGAAATTCTTCCATGTGTATGTCCTTAACACGGCAGGAAGCACCCTCTGCGGACTTTTTACCGGGATGCATTAAAATCAAAAAACGGAGGAAAAGGCAGAAAAATGCAGTCTGCATTTGAAAAAGCAATACACTTAATTATGACCGGAGATGCGGAGCTGTGCAATATCCTCTTCGTAACAGCAAGAATGAGTCTCACCAGTTCTATCATTGCCCTCCTGATCGGAGTTCCGTTTGGAATCTGGCTTGGAGCCTGCCACTTCCGGGGAAAAGGCCTTATACTCATAATGAATCGCACACTCATGGGCATGCCGCCTGTGGTCTGCGGTCTTTTGTTTTATATCCTATTCTCCGGCGTTGGCCCCCTTCGCCGCGGAAAGCTCCTGTTCACTGTAAACATTATGATCCTGGCACAGGTGGTTCTGATTACCCCCATCGTGATTGGAAACATGGAAACTTACGTCTCCGGAATCGCCCCCGCCATACAGGAAACCACCAGAGGTCTGGGGCTTACCAGAATCAAAACCCTTTTGCTGCTGGCCAATGAATGTATCTATCAGATTTTTTTTGTCTATATGCTGTCCTTCGCCAGAGCAATCTCAGAAGTGGGGGCTGTTTCCATGGTGGGCGGCGCCATTGCCTGGAAGACGAATGTAATGACCACGGCTATCATGCAATATACCAACCGCGGCAATTTCTCTCTCGGCATCGCACTGGGCATGATCCTGCTTACCATTTCCCTGCTTGTAAATACCGCGATCACTTTACTGCAAAGGAGGTTAAGCAAATGAAGATTTCTGCCTTTTCCAAGACCTATCACGGCGTAACTGTCCTGGATGTTCCCGAACTAGAACTGCATCCCGGAAAAATCTACAGCATTATCGGCTCCAACGGCAGCGGAAAATCCACGTACGCAAAAATTCTGGCAAAAGTCCTCCCCGCAGACCAAAAAGGTCCTCAGCTTGACGCCGGCATCACCGTTGGCTACATCCCCCAGAAGAACTACGCCTTTCGGATGAGCACAAAAGCCAATATCCTCCTGGGCGGTTCTGACAGCGCAAAAGCAGAACGCTTAATGGAGGTTCTTCAATTGGACAGTCTTGCATCCCAGCGTGCAGACCGGCTTTCCGGGGGAGAGACGTCCCGCATGGCACTGGCACGGCTGATGATGAAACACTTTGACCTGGTGATCCTGGATGAACCCACCGCCGCCATGGATGTGGAAACCACTTTTTTATCGGAAAATCTCATTTGGGAGTATGCCAAGAAAAGCGGCTGTGTGCTGCTCCTCATAACCCACAGCCTTCAGCAGGCCAAAAGAATCGCCGATGAAATCCTGTTTTTCCACAAAGGACAACTTTTTGAATCCGGGCCGAAAGAAAGGCTGCTCTTTGCTCCCACCCGCCCGGAAACCAGACAATTTCTGGAATTTTATGGTATTTAACACTACTTATAATCTCTCACCTATTAAGGAGGAAGTCATATGAGCTTATTAGAAATCCTGCAGAACAGACATAGCGTAAGAAAATACACGAAAGAACCAATCCCGGAAGAGACTTTGATGACCGTTTTACAGGCCGGTCTCCTTTCCGCATCCAGCCGTTCTATCCGCCCATGGGAAATTATCGTGGTAAAAGAGAGAGCCGTCCTGGAAAAATTATCCGACTGCCGTGTGGGTTCAGCCAAAATGCTGGCCGGCGCCCAGGCAGCAATCGTAGTGGTGGCTGACAGCACCGCCTCTGATGTCTGGATTGAAGACTGTTCCATCGTAATGTCCAATATGCACCTGATGGCTGACAGCCTGGGTCTTGGAAGCTGCTGGATCCAGGGAAGGCTTAGGGTGACGCCAAATGGAGAGACCACGGAGGATTATTTGAGAAAATTCCTGGGGTATCCAAAAACGTATGTTTTAGAGGCGGTTCTTTCACTGGGTATGCCGCAGAATCATCCGGCGAAACAAGAATTGTCAGCACTTCCTTTGGATAAAATACATTGGGAGAAATTTTAAAAGTACACCGGGGCATGACTGATGTCACGCCCCGGTTCTGTCTCATTCTATTATAGCTGCTCTCTTCTGCTGCATCTCGCTTCTTTCTCACACCTTTGCAATATCTTTCTCTTTCATTCCCAGTTTTCTCATGATTGCGTCCAGTGCATCCCTTTTTTCCTGTGACAAAGTGGGATATTCATATTCCTCTAAAACCTTTTCAATTCTTTTCTGCGCAGAGGCATACAATTCTTCATTAGGATTACCTCGCCCGTTATCATGAACGGAAACCGTACTAAACCATGGATCCATTCTGCACCGTTCAAAGGTATGTTCGACCGTAATAAAGTTGCTGCCTTCCTCCGCAACCTCCTGAATCGCATCAAAAGCCAGAGCATCGTCATCATCCGGAAGGTCACTGAAATAGTAACGCATACGGTCAATGGTCTCAATATCCATAATAAATTTCTCGTAACTTACCGTATTAAAGGAATGCAGTGATCCTGTCGCATGCATGACCAGATTGGCCTTTTCCGAAAACGATTCAAACAGACTCATGGCGCTTTCCACTCCGGCCTGAGCAGTCAGACCATTTGCATTGGACATTCCTCCGCCGCTTCTACATGCAAGGCCATATTTCTTGGACAACAACGCCCCATAACGTGCCTCCTTCAGGAAACCAGGGCAGGCATTGGATACATTCATATTTTTCATATCGCTGACAGTGGCGGCGAACCCGTAGACAATAGGCGTACCCGGATGAACCAACTGCGCATAGACATTCGTGGCTAAAATCTCAGCATTGGCAAGGGAGGTATTGCCGGCAAGTGAGATGGGACCGGTACCGCCTGCCATAGGTCCAGGCGCAATTACCAGCGGCTGGCCGTTTTTGGCACAAACGTTTATGGTGTCAAGAGTGCCTTTTGTGATTCCCAGCGGACTTAACGTGGAAATCAAGTTAAAGCAGCATGGAATCTTTTCAATGTCACCCCCAAACACGATCCGCAGCATTTCCATAATATGTTCCGCCTGCTCACCGCCTCCGCACACGGAAAAAAGCGCTTTATCGGAACGGCAGAGTGTAGTATAAACCATTGCTTCTACAGAAATATCGGCATCAATGTCCGATGGCTGGGCAAGAATACCGCCGTTGATTGAAAATGCGTCACTGGACTGCACGATCATGGCAAGTTTCAGAAAGTCATCAAAAGTCGCTGTTCTGACCTTGCCGTCTGCTTCACAAATACTCGGGCTTCCATACCCCGGAGTGATATACAGGTCCTCTGTATTCATTTTCACATTGTAGGTACTGTTTCTTGCATATACGGTAAAATCTTTCACCGCAGTATCCAACGCATGCATCACCTGCTCCTCGGTAAAATAAGCACGATTTTCTTCCACCCGTATGCCGCCTTTACGAAGGATCTCCAAAGCCTCCTCGGAAAGAAAAGCCATACCTACTTCCTCCAGGATACGAAGCGTATTCTGGTGAATCCGTTCCACGATCTGCTCATCACGTTTTGTCATAAATTTCTCCTTTTCTGCTGTGCACTTTTTTTCACAACAAATTATATGTTAACAGTTACATGTGAAACAAAAGAATATTCCCCGCAGCCATAAAATAACTGCGGTTAAATTGGAATCTAAAAGTAATCATTTATGTAATCGCGATTACCTTTAAGGTTTAAAGCATAGCTGATACCTTGCGTATCAGCTCTACTTTGTGTATCTCATTTATAATACAATCGTCAAACCAGGGTTTTTCATGTAAATCTCCCTAATCCGCATCCAGGACAGTTTCCGGTTCAACAAATTTTCGGAAGAGTTCATATATCAGACGATAACAGTCCTCAATAGCCATCTCCATTGCAGCCTTATTATCTTTCATTTCAGAATAAGGATACAAAATAAAAAGTCCATGGAAAACGGCAGTTGCCAGACGACTCAGAAGGGAAGCGTTATCCAGAGTGATCAATCCGGCATTTGCAGCTCTTCTGAGCCGGATAAACTCACGCTCTGTCAGATTATTGCTGAAAATAATACTGGCACTGAATCCATCGAAATCCCGCTGCTGCTCCGGAAACAACTGGTAATACTCATATACACAGTCTTCCAGCTTATCACGTTCCGGACTGAAAAACATCTGCTCATAATATGGCTTCTTCGTAAACGCTTCACGAATAAAGAATTTCCAGAGGATCAAGTCCATCTGAATGGACGTGATATCTTTTCGTCTGGTCTGTTTGCGGAACTCCTGTATGTAATTCTCCAGAAACTTGACAGAGGCCAGCATGATCAGATGATCTCTGTTCTCAAAGTGCTTATAAAGAACAGCGCTCGTACATCCGGCTTCCTTGGCAACACGCCGGATGCTCACACCCTCTATGCCTTCTTCCTCCAGAATCCGGCTGGTAATGGTAATATATTTGATCTTTCTGTCAGGGTTTATATTCATGATATCTGCCTCTGTAATCTTGATTACCTTTATAATACGGTATTGGGAACGGTTTGTCAAGTATTTCTTCTTTTAGAGATGAATCTGCCGTTACCCTAAAAAGACAGAGGCCCCACATGAGACACCTCTGCCTTTTCTCTATAACAAAATACCAAAATACTTCTCCAAAATCCCAGCCACTTTCTCCTCCCCAATCTCCGTTTCCTGCACCACTGCCCCATTCTCCACTTCTGTAAAGATATTCCCCACAACCGAAACACTCCCATTTTCCGTCCTCATATTCACATAAAGCCTCTGACAAAACACCGAATTCTCATTCTTGGAACAGTATTCATTCATGGGAATATAATCCACTGCCTCCTGAGGCATAGTATAAAACTGCAGCATGGATTCCATGGCCCCGCTGCTTGTCCTTCTCTTCATGGTCCACCAGGGTACCACATCCTTGTACATATAATACTTCTCTCCACGGATATCCGCCTCTGCCCCGTCCTGCACCGGTACCGCTCCCGGAGGCATGGGACCGCCATAGCCCACATCACAGAAATACTTCATGCCATCCAGTTCCACAAGGATCCCCCTGTGAAGCACCAGCGGTACATAGTTATTATTCCTGGTGATCCGGCACATGCAGGAATAGGCATGGAATCCCAGGTCCTTTAGCAGGGCAGTAAACAGGGCATTCAGCTCAAAGCAGTAGCCGCCCCTGTGCTTAACCACCACTTTTTCATAAATAGATGCAATATCCAGCGGTATATCTTTTTTAAACATCCAGACATCCAGATTCTCAAAAGGTACATGAATCTGATGTCCATAGATCAAATCGTCCAGATACTCTTTCGTAAGCGCAGTCCGGCGCTTCCTGTGGATCCGTTCCAGATAGGCGTCCGCATCGGGAACAGACGCATACAGTGCTTCATACATATCCTTTCCTCCTTCGGCAGTATACCACCTAATACTTTTATTATATACAGGTATATTTTTATTTGTAAAGCGAAAAAACCTTCGCTTTTATGATTACAAGGTATGCTGTCAAAAGCAGAATACGAAAGTCAGGCTCCATAATATGAATCATTCAAACTATTCTCCAAATTACCGGGCACAAAACTACGCAGATTGTGGTTGTCAGGACTAATAAGGGAATTCCCACTTTAAGATAGTCCAAAAAACCGCAGCCGGAGACAGACATTAAATATGCATTCAGCGGAGTCGCCATGGGCGTTGCGAAAGAGCTCCCTGCAGCCACACAAACCATCATCAGTGTTGCTACAGGACTGACATGCAGCTGCTGCGCAACTGACAGACCGATTGGATAGAAAACAGCCGCAGTGGCTCCATTGGACATAAATTGCGTTATGATAACGATCATAACAAAGAATATACTTAGAATGAACATTTTATTTGTCCCTTCACCAAATAATCCCAAAAAATTCTTTGAGATCAAGGAAGCTGCTCCAGACTTGGAAATTGCGCTTCCAAGAGTCAAAAGGCTTGCAAACATAAGTGTAGTCGGCCAATTCACATATGAAAAAGCCTCCTTCTCGGTAATTGTCCTGCTTACGATCAGTATCAGGCTTCCGAAAAAAGCGGTCATATGAATGGGCAGATGGATCACATTTTCCAGCATCATGCAAATAATAACCATCCCAAAAACAAACAGAGTAAAAAAACATGGTCCCTTACTGTAAGTATCTTCCTGATGTTCCGTATGAACTATATACGTGTCATTGGCAGATTTGGCTGGTGACAGCCGATAACCGGCAAAATACATGTAAAGATAACCTGCAATACACAACGGGAGTCCGATTTTTCCGAAATCCCAAAATCCCACACTCCCTGCTCCGGACTCTTCCAGAAATGTTTTCACCATAACATTTCCGGAAACTCCGATCATAGTGAGCATCCCTCCAAGAATACTCCCCACTGCAATACTCATGGTCATTTTCGGAAGATGATAATCTTTATGCGATTCTGCTATGCCGGCCGCAAAGGCAGCCACCACAACAGCAGTTGCCATATTGCTGAAAAAGGCTGACAAGAGCATAGACAGCAATAACAGGCGCATGACAATCTGCTTTTCGGTCTTAGCCTTCCACACCAGCCATTTTCCAATCAGCGCAGACGCACCGGATTTTAAGAGAGAACCGCTGATAACAAACATAAAAATCACTAAAAGAGTAGAGCCGTTCACCAGATTGATAAATAGTTCTGAAACAGTCACGATCCCGGAAAGATAAAGGGCTGCCAGAATAAGAAGGGATGTCGCAGTCACATTCATCCATGATGTAGAATAAAACAGCACTGCACAAAGGAGAATGATCAATGTAATCAGAATTTCTGTATCCATAACACTTTACCTCCCAAATTCCAGTTCTGCAGTGTTTCATTACGGAATCAAAATGCAGACAATGATTTCAGTGAGCAGACAGGCTAATGCAGGGATGATCGTCCTTTTGATGATCGTAGTGATCGGCACGTTACAGCCGCCGCTGACGATCATGGTAGTAGGTGCGATCGGATTGACAGCACTTGCCAGACTTCCTCCGAAGATCAGAATGCGTACCATATTGACCAGTTCACCCTCTGAAGCCGCAAAAGCTGCATACAGAGAGGAAAACAAAGGAAGCGTTCCGCTGATAGAACTTCCGATGCCAATCAGAATAAAAGCTGCCGCCGCACCGATAACAGCAATGGTGATCGTTCCCCCTCCTGCACTTGCAAAGGCACCGGCCAGTATTTTCAGCCCCCCTACCTGATTCAGTGCGGCAGAGAATACATTGATACCGATAAGGATTGATACTACACTGACAAAAGCTTTGCCCATCCCCTCAAAAAGAGCTTTGGAGTCATCAAAAGTCTGACGGATATTGTGTTTCCGAATGATCTCGATTACCATAACCAGCAGGAAGGACATAAAGTTGGCGGCTACTACTGAGATTGTAATGTATTTTTGTACTATAGGGCTGAAGATAATGACCAGCAAAACAGGAAGTACCGGAAAAATTGCATAGAATTTGGGGATTCCCAGTTCTTTTACATCCTTTAATTCCGGAAGTTCCGAACGGCTTACCAACACACCTTCTTTTTTATCAAAATATTTATTTACAAGGATAAATACAATGGTCCCCACTATGATCATACAGATTACAGGCAGTATTTCTTTTGTTACAAAATAAACAGGAATTGAGATATTTTCAAGCCCTGCGCCATTGAATGCGGTCAGAGCCAGTGTATTGGATGGTCCCCACACAATGGCCGTCGCAACCATCAGAAGGGCTGCCGAAGTCTCTTTGCTGATCCCCACCGCGATCAGAACCGGAAATACCGTGGCGATCAAAAGAGAAACCTCACTTGAGCTTGAAGGTATCGCAAGCTTAACGATCACAACCAATACAAAGGTCGCAAAAATCAGTATTTCAGAATGTTTTATTTTACGAAGAGGTCCTGCCACTACAATACTGAATAGTTCTGCGGCCTTTATATGCGTCATATAGCCTACATATCCCATAACTACCATAATAACAAGACCGGTAGAACCAAGGGACGTTGTAATGGCATTTGCCATCACTTCAAATACGTCCACAAGGGCATTGCCTGAACCTCCCTCAGCGATTGCGCTCTGTCCGGTCACCAAAGTTGTTACCAGCAGAACCACAAAACCAATGCCTAGAAAAGCAGTAGCCGTATAATATTTTCTGGCCACGATCACCAATATCATGACAATCATTACTAATGTTACAAAAATGCGGATCGCTTCACCCATATCCACCCCTCCTAAATCGTCTTAGTTGTTTTCATATATAAGGCGGGAAGCCTTATAAAGTTCTTCTGCGTATGTTCTTTGCAGATATGGTCCAAAGTAACGGTTGATAATACATATCTTATTAGGGTCACAACAAAACTTTTGAACAAATGCATCTGCTTTTTGACGGATAGTTTCTTCGGAATCTTTCTCCGGATCATAAATATCCGGTGTTACCCCCAGGATGATTTTATCTCCATATTTTTCAAAGAGTTTCTGTGTGTCATTAATATTGCTCATAGGCCCCCAGATATCCCATCCCGCAGCAATATAGTTTTCTATCTGCATCTCATTACACCCACAGCTGTGCAGTTCCGCCACTTTTCCTTTGGAATGGATATGGTCTGTTACTTTTTTCATATATGGTACAAGCAGATTCCTGCCTGTTTCAAAAGAAAAAAACGGCGCTCTCTGTGTTCCCCAGTCATCATGAACCATAAACCCATCAATATCGTATGCCTCACAACATTTATCCACGATTCTGCAATACAGATCAGAAAGTCTGTCAAATAGGCCCTTTAAAGCATCCTGTTGTTCCTCGTCAACCAGCGCCATTGCAGCTGCCTCAAACCCCATGAAAGAAATCAGACGTTCAAAACCAAAACCATTTAGAAATGTTATGTACCTGAACTGGCTGTTTTTCAAAAATTCTTCGTTTAATTTTTTACTCCCCTCCCAATCCCAGGAATCTATATCCGGCCATTTTACAGATGATCCCCAGTCATTGGCGTCTTCAAACAAATGTGGGCAGCCCGGCTTTTCCATAGATCCTTCAGCCACAGGAACATAGATCCACTCTATGCCAAACATGTCTGTTCCGCCCTTTTCTTCCTCTGTAATACGGCATCCGCCGTCATTGACACAGCCTCTTGCACGATTGTCAGGAATTACATCCGGATAAAAACTGAAGGCCTCCACACCGGTGCACAACCAGACCGGTTTTTTATCAATGGCCATACGTCTCCAGGCCTCTCTCATGGTGACGGGATAATGAAATACAGGAACGCTGGCATCGCGGAATGCTTTTGAGATTTCCACTATAGCAAGTTCATTTGTACTAAAAGGAATCGCCATATCTTTACCTCCACATACTAAAATTTTATAAAAGAATTATATCTTTGACAGGAGGATATGTAAATCCGCCGATTTTTTAAAATACTCCTTAAATTTCCGCAAAATGCGGAAGGAAAGGAAGCAAAAAAATAAAGGGTAACAGGAAAAAAAACTGTTACTCTTTATTTTTTCGGCTTATTTATGTAATATAACCCAGCAGGCGCATGGAAATTTCTATAAAAAGCCTGGTATCAGGGTCTTCCAGATTGATCCCCGTTAGTTTTTGAATGCGTTCCAGCCGGTACATCAACGTACTTCGATGTATATATAATTCATTGGCGGTAGGGGTCTGATTGCAGCCATGCTTCAAATAACAGGTAAGTGTTTCGATATATTCGGTCCCTTTCTCATGGTCAATTTGATCCAGGGCCATGATGGAATCCGAACATATGGAACGAATACTGAACTCTTCTGTAAAATGACCTATAATATAATCCAGCACATATTCAGAAAAGCAGAAAAAATTCCCCATACTATTTCTCTGTAAACTCAACAAAATCGCTTTTTCTGCCTGCCTGCTGTACTCCCTAATCTCCGTAAAATCATGAAAGTGATTACTGCATCCAATGATCAGGTCCATCTCTCTGCATAGGCTGTCTAATTTCATTGCAAGCTCATTACGGGTATATTGAGATAAAGAAAGATTACAGATGGAAAAGGCTCCGTTTTCTACTGATATAGACAGGGCATCTTTTAATATTATATTCACAGAACTGCAGATTTTCTGGTGTCTGAGAATCTCTTTGCTGTCCTTTTGTATTTCTAACTTTAAACAGATATATTCATTTGTAAGCTTCCAGCCCAGCATTTCCAGACGTTTTACTAAATATGGTTGTTCTACAGGCTCGCCTTTGATCAGTTTGATAATAATTTTCTCAAAAGAGGTTACATCATTTCGTTTAAAAAGATTTCGGTCAAACGCCATTCGCAGGAATGTGGCAAAATAATTGACCATAAGGAAATCACCCGGTTTAATGGAACGGTTAAGTTCATGGAGCAAAAAACGCCCGCAATAAATATCATTGCTTGTCCAGATATTTGCATAAAGCATGCGATGCGTTCCGTATATGGGTTCCCATATATTTGCCCCTCTTGTGGAAAGTGTTTGTATGTATTCGGGACTATTCTGCAGCTTTTCTATCTTTTCCTGAGAAAAGAATATGTTACCCGAATTTTCATCCACCTGAATATTTCCCATGCCCACAACCCATGTAGGCATAGCAAGAACATGAAACGTATTATCATGGATATAGAGTGGATTTTGAAAAAAATCCATAGCGGAAACGCATAATTCATGCAGCCCTCCGCCGCTGTTTAGAATATCCTCCAGCTTCTGGGACCATGATGCATAGCGGATAAAAATTTCCTGTATATAATTAAAGATGCTTTCCCAGCATCCCGATTCGTCTATTTCGATCACAGAGCACAATATTGAATCCACGTCCTCTTTTGATTTTCCGACCATGATCCGGCTTATACCGTTTTCTGTAATTGGGTATTGGTCGAATATCTCCCCTTTTGCCACATAGACCAATTGGGGAGACAATTCCTTCTGCCCATAATATATACCGGCGCCGGTTAGCCGCTGTTCATCATGCCATCTGCGAAAGAAGGTAATATTATAATCATCCTCCAGATTATCCACAAGGATCTGCATATTTAACAGGAGCTTGGTATCATAATTATATATCTGCATAGTTTTTCCTCAGTATTATAAAGTACAAAGTGCAGGACTGCTGCCATTATCATTATATACAGGTATTTTTTTGTTTGTAAAGCCCCAAAAAACTTTCGTCATTTTGATCACCCCATATGCTACAAAAAGTAGGAATCTATTTTCCGCAAATGGAACCCTGTGCGGATTTACGCAAACCGTGACCTGTTATATACTTGTTTTATGAATTTATTACAGCATACCGGTATCTGAACAAAAAGTAGGAATGGGCAAGTGCGCACGATGTCCAAAACGAAGGGAGAGATTCAGATGAGTAGTAAAACCAATCCTGACACTGAAAAACCCGGCAAAAAGGGACTGAGCAAGGCGCTGAAGCTGTTCTACGGCGTGGGTGACTGCGGCTTTACCCTGATGACCAATGTGGAGAGTTATTATTTTAACTTTTTCCTCACCAATCTGGCGCAATTCGGACTTGCCACCGTCTCCTTTATAACCACCACCGCGAGCATCATTGATGCCCTCCTGTCCTGGATATACGGAGCCATCTTAAACAGCATCAAACCGAAAAAATGGGGCCGTTACCGTTCCTGGCTGATCCTTCTGCCGTGGCTGGTACCTTTTCTCTACGCGTTCCAGTTTTTAAAGATCGGTGACGGGCCTCTTTCCATAGCGATCATTATCATAGCTGCCGTTGTCAGCCATATTGTATGGAACTTCCCCTATGTAGCCAATGTATCCATGATCGCCGTAGCCGGAAAAACACCGGACGACAGGGCACATCTGGCTTCCACCAGAGCTGCATGGGCCAACTTTTCAAAGGTTATCTTCTCCTATGTGGGACCGCCTCTGGCAGCTCTCTTTGCAGGCATGATCGGAGAGAAAAGCCAGTACGGAGCAACTGCTTTTGTACTGGGCTGTATCATGGCAGTGCTCTATTTCACACACTTTAAAATGTTTGACGGCTACGAAGAAACAGAAGCCGCCGCAAGCAGCACCACAGCAAAAAAAGACACTACAAAAACAGGAGGCATGGATCTGGTCAAAGCTCTTTTACAGAACCCGCCCCTCCTCTCTTTACTGCTTGCAGACCTGGCCAAATGGATGTTTAACTTTGTATGCTCCGGTGTCGCCATCTACTATTTTACATATGTGGCACAAGATTCCGGTCTGCTGGCAAGGTACATCCTGATCTCCAATATCCTGTGTGTCATTGGCTCCTACCTGGCAAAAAATATGGCGAAAAAGATTTCCACCAGATCGACTACCATTGTCACCTTTTTCGCTATGGCGGTCATCCTGATCGCAGCCAACTTTACCTATGCCAACGTAACCCTGGTCATTATCCTTATGTCTGTGGCACAGTTCGGATACGGCATTGCATACGCATGTACCCCTGCCCTCTATGCAGATACCATCATCTACTCTGAGTGGAAAACAGGGAAAAACGCCACCGGATGGATCAGCGGCCTTCAAAATGTACCTCTGAAGGTGGGCGTCATGACAAGAGGTATTATCATCTCCGCCTGCCTTGCCTTCGCTGCCTTTGACCCGAGTATTGACGCTGCAATGGCATCCGTAGAGCTGAAAAAGGGAATCTGCATGGCATTTATGATCATACCGGCACTGGCTCTCATCGTGGCCGCTGTACTTCTTCTCTTCGGCTTTTGCCTGACAAAAGAGAAAGTAGAACAGTATTCCGCAGAGATCGCCGCAAGAAATAACAATTGACAGGAGGGAATCAGGAAATGAAATTTGATGAAAAAGAACTGGAGATCATAGGTGAATACAACATGCCCGGAATTTACGGTGCACCGGACAGTATTGTACCTAAATACAACCGTCCCATCACCCCAAAAGAAAATATGCTCCGCATGCTGGACGGTAGAATGCCCCTTTGGGTCCCCAACCAGACCCTTGACAACAATGCCATTCAGCCCCTGGTCATGCCTGATGCAAAGGCCCGCAATTTCGGCGGTACGGACTGGTTTGGTATTGAATGGGAATATGAGCCTAACACAAAGGCTGCCATGGTAAAGCCAGGCACCCGCAGACTGTCTGATATTACAAAATGGCGGGAAGAACTGGAATTTCCCGATTTATCCGCCATAGACTGGAAGAAAGACTTTGAAGAAAACTACAAAGGACGGATTGCCGAAGACCGCTTTTCCTACTTTGTCATTGTAAACGGATTTTTTGAAAGAACGGCTGATCTTATCAGCTTTGAGGATGCCTTCTGCGCCCTCCTTGAGGAGCCTGACGAGCTTACGGCATTTTACGACAAACTGGCGGACTGGCATATAGAACTGATCAAGATCGCACATGAGGTTTATCACGCGGATATGATCCTCTTCCACGATGACATGGGCACCCAGATCAGCACCTTTTTCTCACCCTCCACCTATGAGGAGCTGTTTGTCCCCCAGTACAAAAAAGTCACCAAAGCAGCCCACGATATGGGAATGCACATCTGCCTCCACTCCTGCGGGTGCATTAAAACACTGATGCCTCTCATGATCGAGGCGGGATTTGATGCCTGGGAGGGACAGGACAGTGCCAATGACAAAGCAGCTATCATGAAGGAATACGGAAAAGACCTGGCACAGTGCACTCTGTATATCATCCCCGCAGACATGAGCGACGAGGACGCGGTTGCGGATATACACAAAAAAGTAGATGAACTGGCTATGACAGGCCGCTTTGCCTGCCGCTTAAAAGATGAAAAGCCTGACCGTGCAGTAAATCTGGCCGACGAACTGTACCGTTACAGCAGAATAAAATATGCAGAATTGGAGGAATCAAAATGCTGACACCCAAAGAAAACTTTCTGGAAACTTTAAAAAAGGACGGAAAACCGGACCGTCTGGTCAACCAGTACCAGCCCTTTGTACCGATCATGAATGACCCCTTACAGAAATTCACCAGAGGAAACCGGGTAAGAGGCAAAACTTCCGTGGATAAGTGGGGAACTGAGATCCTCTTCCCCGAGGACGCCCCCGGCCCCATGCCGCACGTTACGGAATCCAACAAAGTATGCCCGGATGTGACCGAATGGCAGAAATCCGTAAAGGTACCTGATCTGGCTGCCAACTGCAGCGACGGATGGGAGGACGCCCTTCAATCGGCGGCCCAGGTAGACCGCAGTGAAAAACTGGTGCTTGGCTTCATGGGAACCGGAATCTTTGAGCAGAGCCATTTTCTCATGGGCTTTGAGGATGCCCTTATGAACCTGCTGCTGGAACCGGAATCCATGAAGGAGCTGGTGGATGCCATTGCAGAGTACCGTTTCCGGTATGCCAAACTGCTTGTTGATAATCTGCACCCGGATATCATCCTCTCACATGATGACTGGGGCTCCAAAACCAGCCTGTTCATGCAGCCTGACATCTGGAGAGAATTTTTCAAAGAGCATTACCGCCGTATCTACGGATATATGCACGACCACGGCGTTTTAGTCATGCACCATGCAGACTCGTTCCTGGAACCCATCGTTGAGGACATGGCAGAGATCGGTGTGGATGTATGGCAGGGAGTTCTGCCGGAAAATGATATTTTAAAACTGCAGAAACAGCTTGACGGCCGTATGATTCTCATGGGCGGTATTGATGCCACCATAGACCGGGAGGATGCCACGGAAGAAGAGATCCGGGCGGACGTGCGCAGAGCCTGCAGCACCTACGGCCCGGGCGGTCATTTCATCCCCTGTATGACTTACGGCCTTGCAGGTACTATTTATCCCCGAACAGACGAGATCATAGCCGACGAGATCGAAGCCTACAACAGAGAGAACAGTGCTGTCTGACCGGCGGACGGCGAAGCGGAAACGGGAAAAGACTTCCCGTTTCCGCTTATTTCTATACGTTTCAAAGACTTTACGCCATTCATCCGTAAATGGTATACTGTAGACAGCGAAAAGCCGAAAGGAGAATCCATTCTTGACAGAATTATCTTTAAACCGGGAAGAGAAAAGCCGTCTGTTCCGGCTGAACATGCAGATATTAGCGGACGCCTTTACCGCACATTACCAAACTATCACTTTCTATGCCCAAAACGACCGCCCCTGTCTGGAAGGCATCCGCCTCTATAAAAGGGGAAAGAGCCTGAATCCCCGGTATGTCTATCTTCTGCAGAGCAGGGATGTGGATAACACCTTCCCGGAATATAAAAACATCGGCTTTATTTGTGTGGGACATACGGATATCACCTGTTTCCACCAAAGCTGTCCCGTCATTGAGCTGAAGAACAGCCCGGATTTCCTGGATGCCTTTGAGATGGTGCAGGAAACCTTTGCAAAATACAGGCAGTGGGACACACACCTGCAGTATGCCCTGAACAGCGAGCATCCTCTGGATGAAATGCTTCTGGCAAGCCTTGATATTTTCGGCAATCCCATGTTTATCCACAACACTGATTTTTACATACTTTCCTGCCCAAGATATGTGCAGGGCATGACTGTCTGGGAACGGGATTCCAGAACAGGGCACAACATGGTGCCTTTAAGCCTGATCCATGACTTTAAGGCAGACACCGAATATTTGGACACGCTCAGTAAAAAAGCGCCTGACCTGTTCTCTGCTGAACAGCGGGGTTACCGGATCCTCTACGTCAATCTCTGGAACGGCAGCCGCTATGAAGGCCGCATCTGCGTGGATGAAATACAGAGTGAATTGCAGAAGGGCAATTATCTGGCCCTGGAATATCTCGGACACTTTATAGAACTGGCTATCAAACACAAAAGTCTCTTTTCCCTGAGCATGGGCAATGACATGGACCGTTTTTTCAATGAATATCTGGACGGCACCATCGGGGACAACCAGCGCATTCTCAATTATCTTTATTTCCTGCACTGGAAGCAGAACGACCGGTATCTCTGCCTGCGTCTGGAGACAGAGCAGAGAGATATCAATATGCTGTCCGCGGCTGCCACACTGGGGCATATAGAAACCCAGATCCCCTCCGGCCATGCTTTCCTTTACAGGCATAGTATAGCTGTGGTCGTCAACCTGTCTTACGGGCACAGTTCCGCCTCCGAAGTGATCAGCAGCCTGGCCATCCTCATGCGGGAAGGCCTTCTGAAAATGGGAGCCAGCTCGGAGATCCATGATTTTATGCTGGTTCCCCAGGGATATATCCAGGCCAGCGCAGCACTGGACCTGGGGCGAAAAAGTGACAGCATGACCTGGTGCTACCGATTTGATGACTATCTGCTGGAATATCTTCTGAAAAAAGGCAGGCAAGAGATCCCGCCCCAGCTCCTCTGTTCCGAAAAGCTGCTCCTTCTGAAAAAATACGATGATAAAAACAAGACCGATCTATACCACACCGTAAAAGTCTATCTGGAACTGGAACGCAATATCCTCCAGACCGCAAATGAGCTGTACATCCACCGCAGCACCCTCTTCTACCGTCTGGACCGTATCCGCAAAATAGCGGGTATTGATTTCGAGGACAGCAGAGAGCGCCTGATCTTAAGACTTTCCTTCTACATCCTGGAACAAAAACTGGAAACCTGACCCACTAAAAAAGGAACAGAAAACGATCCACCACAAACCGTTTCTGTTCCTTTTTTATGATTTATCTCTTATTTTTGCCAAGGGACGCAATCTTCTCCCTGTAAATCTTTCTGTAAAAATAAGCACTCAGCACCACAGATGCGATCTCCGCGATGGGAATAGACCACCATACGGCTGACAATCCACCCACCTTTGCCAGAATGGCTGCTGCCGGAAGAATGATCAGAAGCTGTCTGGTGGCAGAGATGATCAAACTGTACACACCGTTACCCAAAGCCTGGAACACAGAGCCTACGATGATACAAAACCCTGCAAACAGGAAACTGAGACAGATGATCCTAAGAGCAGGAACACCGATCGCCAGCATATCCTTCGATGCATTGAACATACCCAGAAGCTGTGCCGGAAAGATCATAAACAGGGCAAGCCCCAGAAACATAATAACAACCGCAGAAATAATACTGATATGGATCGTCTGGGTGATCCTCTTTTTATCCCCTGCCCCATAGTTAAAGGCAACAATAGGCACCATACCATTATTCAGTCCGAAGACAGGCATAAAAATAAAACTGTTAAGCTTGAAATACACACCAAATACCGCTGTAGCCGTGGATGTAAACTGGATCAGGATCTTGTTCATTCCAAATGTCATGACCGATCCAATGGCCTGCATGATAATAGAAGGCACACCAACCGAATAGATCACTTTGATGATCCGGCCTGACGGCCTGAAATGCCGCATACCGATATGGATATCCTTATTAAACTTAATATTAAAAAACATTGCCAGAAACATTCCGCAGAACTGTCCCAGAACCGTAGCCGCAGCCGCTCCCGCAACTCCCATCTTAGGAAATCCGAAAAGGCCGAAGATCATAATAGGGTCAAATATAATATTGACAACAGCACCCAGCCCCTGGGAGATCATGGTGTAAAAAGTACGTCCTGTAGACTGCAGCAGCCTCTCAAACATTACCTGCATATACACGGCAATACAGAGCGCTGAAATGATCGTCATATACTGGATCCCGTATTCCCTGATCTGCACATCAGCAGTCTGCATATGGAAAAAAGGTTTTGCCAGCAGTACACCCAGCACCGCAAAGACAACACAGCTCACAAATGCCAGAAAAATACCATTTTTCGCTGATTCATCCGCCATCCTGCCGTCCCGCTCACCGAGACTCCTGGACAACACTGCATTTACACCCACTCCGGTACCCACAGCTATAGAGATCATAAGGCTCTGCACCGGAAAAACCAGGGAGACGGCTGTCAGCGCATTCTCATTGATCTGTGCCACGAAAATACTATCCACTACATTATACAATGCCTGTACCAGCATAGACAAAATCATAGGCAGCGACATCTGAAACAAAAGCTTCGGAACCGGTACGACCCCCATTTTATTTTCTTGTACGTTAGTTTGTGTCATATAAGACTTCCTTTCCTTCGTGTTTTTATCCCATCATGGAACTTCTTATGCCAAAATAATAGAAACCACGCTCCGCCAGTTCACTGCAGGCTTTCTATCATCATAACAAAGAGTCTGCCGAAGCAGACTCACATTTCACTTTTACTTTATATAGTGTAAAGGAATTAAAAAATATTGTCAATCCATTATTCTGTCTTTTTCTGCGTCTCTCATTCCAACAATCTGTAGAACACGATCCCACACTTACTTTTCCTTCAGCCTTTCCCATACCGAATAAGGAATCTTCAAATTTCCCCAGCCGCATCCTAAATCTATATTCGGCTTATTGGCCCCATGAAAATCACTGCCGCCGGAAAGCCCCAGGGAAAGACGCTTCGCCAGCCTTATCACAGCCCCCTCCTCAGCCGGGCGGTAAGTAGAATAAAAGGCCTCCAATCCGTCAAGCCCTGCCTTCTTCATCTCCGCCGTCATCTTCTCCAGATTCCCATCCGAAAGCCTGCACAAGACCGGGTGGGCAAAGACAGCCTTTCCGCCGCCCTCATGGATAAGCTGAATCCCCTGAAACGGCGTAACCTTTTCCCTGGGCACATAACAGGAAGCATGATCCCCCAGAAACCTGTCAAAAGCCTCCTTGATAGAGCTGACATATCCTCTTTCCAAAAGAAACCGTGCAAAATGCGCCCTGGTCCAAACACTCTCCGGAAACTCCTCCATCATCCTTTCATAGGTAACCTCCATCCCAAGTTCCCTCAAACGTTCCATCATCATCAAATTCCGCGAATCCCTGGACTGCTGAAACCGCAGCAATTCCTCCTGGAACCGGGCATTCCTCCAGTCAATCCCCAGCCCGACAATATGAATATCCTTTCCCCACCATGTAGTAGAGATCTCAATCCCCGGAATCACCTCCAAAGTCGTTCCCACTGCCGCCGCCACAGCCTCCTCAATCCCGTCCGTCGTATCATGGTCCGTAAGCGCAACCGCCCGCAGCCCCTTCTCCACCGCATATTCCACAATCTCCCCCGGCGAAAAAGTTCCATCAGAGGCATTAGAATGCACATGCAGATCTATCATATCCTTCATAACCCATTTCTCCTCTCCCATCACTCCCCAACGCCCCTTTCCTTCTCCCTCCCAGTATAGCAAACCTATCCCAAAGATACAATATCCACCCAATCATCCATCACTTCACCTATCATCCTTGATCCAGCTCACCCCCATCCTTTCCCATCTCTTTTTGTCCGCCTTCCTGCCTCAAATATTTTTAACATTTTTGCTAAAAAAAGCTTGCATTTTGTTAAAATGTGTAGTATCATAATCTAGCGTCATGCGAAACAAGAAACACAATACGGTTCGTTGGTCAAGCGGTTAAGACGCCGCCCTCTCACGGCGGAAACAGGGGTTCGATTCCCCTACGAACTGCTCATTCGCTAAGCTATAACTGAAAAGCATCAAAACAAAGCACACATACGGTTCGTTGGTCAAGCGGTTAAGACGCCGCCCTCTCACGGCGGAAACAGGGGTTCGATTCCCCTACGAACTGCTCATTCACTAAGCTATAACTGAAAAGCATCAAAACAAAACACACATGGTTCGTTGGTCAAGCGGTTAAGACGCCGCCCTCTCACGGCGGAAACAGGGGTTCGATTCCCCTACGAACTGCTAAAAAAGATTTCAGTCCAATCACTGAAATCTTTTTTATTACCCAAAACAACAAAAGTTTCGCAGATCCCCGTGGCCATCCTATACAAATGCACCATCCACAAATGTACCGCCCGGCAGCAGAAGCCCTACGGCGCGCAGCCCAACAACAAACCGCCATACGGAAATCCCCGGCTTCCCGTACAGCGGTTCCTATTCCCACAACTCTTAACGCTTCCAGCCTTCCCCTTATTACTCCCCCATCCGGCCTGCGCCCTGACCCGGCCCGCTAATCCTCCGGCGCCTCCGCAGGCACAAACACTCTCTGATCCGCGGCACTCTCCGGCACACTAACCCGTTCCCATGCCTCGAAACAGAAATAATCCTGAGAATTCAAAAGCACCTTCCCTCTTTTATCAATCTTCTCATACCTGCCATCTGCCTGCAGCACATGGGCCTTCACATTATCCGCAAGCTGCATCTCCAGAATATGCTTCACTTCCTCTTTCAGCCGTTCATCCTCCACAGGAAATACGATCTCCACTCTCTTGTCCAGGTTCCTGGGCATCCAGTCTGCGCTTCCCATAAAGACGTCCTCATGCCCGTCACTGTAGAAATAAAATATCCTGCTGTGCTCCAGAAAATTCCCCACAATAGAGCGCACGGTAATATTTTCACTGACTCCCGGTATTCCGGTCTTCAAACAGCAGATTCCCCGCACGATCAGGTCAATCTTCACCCCTGCTGCGCTGGCTGCATACAGGGCCGCAATAATATCCCTGTCACAGAGAGAATTCATCTTCGCCACAATTCTGGCCTTCCGTCCTTTCAGCGCGTATTCCCGCTCCATCCCGATCTGATGCAGGAAACGGTCACGCATCCAGATTGGCGCCACCACCAGCTTATTCCAAGTCCTCGGCTCCGAATAACCGGAGAGCATATTAAATACCGCTGTGGCATCCTCCCCGATTCTGGCGGAACAGGTGAGGATACCGCAGTCTGTATACAGCTTCGCGGTGGAATCATTATAATTTCCAGTTCCCAGATGCACATATCTGCGGATACCATTTTCCTCCCTGCGCACCACCAAGGTGATCTTGCTGTGCGTCTTGAGTCCCAAAAGTCCATAGATCACATGGCACCCTGCCTTCTCAAGCATCTTTGCCCAGACAATATTATTCTCCTCGTCAAAACGGGCTTTCAGCTCCACCAGAACGGTCACCTGCTTGCCGTTCTCCGCAGCCTGGGCCAGCGCCGCGATAATAGGCGAATTGCCGCTCACCCGGTACAACGTCTGCTTGATAGCCAGCACATCCGGGTCCTTGGCTGCCTGCCGCACAAAATCCACCACAGGCTGAAACGTCATAAACGGATGGTGCAGCAGAATATCCCCTCTTCTGATCTGGGTAAAAATATCCTCGTCCGTCATCATAGCCGGTACCGGGGCCGGTGTGTAAGGCTTGTTCCTGTACTCCTCAAACCCGTCCATTCCATACATCTTCATAAGGAAAGTCAGATCCAGCGGCCCATTGATCTGGAAGATATCCTCCTCCTTGATCTCAAACTCCATTTTGAGGATATTCAAAAGCCTTTCATCCATCTTGTCTTCCACTTCCAGCCGGATCACTTCGCCCCACTGGCGCTTTTTCAGCTGTTTCTGGATTTCCTTTAAAAGGTCTGCCGCTTCGTCCTCGTCAATGGTCAGATCCGCATTTCTCATGATCCGGTACGGGCAGGTGCAGGCCACCTGGTTGCTCAGAAACAGCTTGCCAATATTCCGCTCGATCACCTGCTCCAGGAGGATCACCACAGGATTCCCTTTCTTATCCTCAGGCAGCATGACGATCCTGGGCAGCACGGATGGTACCTGGACTGTGGCAAACTCCAGTTCCTCTCTGCCTTTTTTATCCTTTTTGGATATCAGGGCGCCAATATTCAGCGTCTTGTTTCTGATGAGCGGAAAGGGCCTGGCCGAATCCATCGCCATAGGTGTGAGGACCGGATACACACTGTCCTCAAAATAACGGTCCACATATTTCTGCTGTTCCTCCGTCAAATCCTCATGCCTCTCCACCACGTAAAGCCCTACCTTTTTCAGCGCAGGCAGAAGAGAACGGTTGTAAGTATTGTACTGTGCCTCCACCAGTTCCTTTGTCACAACAGACAGCTCTTTTAACTGGTCCTTGGGTGTCATACCGGCAATATCCGGCTTCGTGTATTTTGCATGTACCATATCTTTCAGGGAAGCAACCCGAATCATGAAAAACTCATCCAGATTGGAGGCCGTGATACTTAAAAATTTCAGCCTCTCAAACAGAGGCAGACTTTTGTCCCTGGCCTCAGAGAGGACTCTCTCGTTAAATTTGATCCAGCTCAATTCCCTGTTCCAGTAGTATTCCGGTTTTATATACTCTTTTAAATCCATCCTGATGCCCCCTATCTTCTCTTCTTTCGCCGCAGTCTCGGGCGGATGCTGAATACCTCTTCAAAGAAATCTGCCTTTTCCGTCAGAAGCCCTTCCTCCAGCGTCAGATCTTCCTGTGTGTCAATGGTCAGTATCAGCTCTTTCTCCCTGACTGCAGCCTTGATCTCCTCCACTTTCTGTTTGTGGCTGCGGTCCAGAGCATTGGCAACCCTTAAAATTGCTGTCAGCTTACCGATCAGTATATAAGTGTCACGGTCAATGGCGCTCTTGGAATCCGCCTCCCCGTAATACTTAAAAGGCTCTGAATTAAACCGCACCACACTTGCGATCACCTCCCGCTCCATATGGGACAGGCCGATGATCTCCGTGGACATAATGATCGCATAGGAGCACTCCGCCGCATTACTCATACTGATATATTTCCCGCAGTCATGGAGGATCACTGCGATCTGCAGCAGCAACTTCTCCCTGCTGCCCATGCCGTGCACCTTCTTCATACTGTCAAAAATAATGGTTGCTGCCTGAGCGACCGCCTGGGTATGGTTCTTGTTGCTCATGTACCGCTTTGCTATATTCCTGGCAGATACCAGTATGTCATTTTCAAAATTATGGGTACTTTTGATAAGCTTCTGCTTCTGGGCATGATCATAGGAAACACCGTCATTTAACTGGGTGCCGGGAAGCCATAAAGTCTCTGCTCCCATCTCATCAATGAACACCCTGCAGATGATCAGGGTAGGCACCAGAATAGTGGCAAATTCCAGGGATATCCCCAGTTCCACAGCCGCCTGTTCCGGAGATTTATGGACGATCCCTTCATATACCTGCATAAATGCGTCACGGCTGACAGTCCTGTTCTCCTCCATACTATTCTTTTTCTTCAGGAGCGTCTCCATAAATACATCCCCCAGAAGAATAATATTGTCAATTTTCCGCTCCTTCAGATGCAGCTTTTTAAAACTGAGAATATCATTGTGGATCAGTTCCTCCACCAGATGCTCATAGTACACGGTCTCCTTTTCCACCGGGATCAGCCGTTCCCGGATACGCAGGCTGCCCATCTTAAAGTTCTGGGTAGTCACCAGCGAGTCCTTGTCGAACAGGGAGATCTGTACATTTCCGCCGCCTATCTCAATGATAGCGGTTCCCTTCTGGATGATCTTTGTAAAAGCCGCTTCCTTGGCTGCCAGTGATTTGTAGCCGTAAAATCTCTGCTCTGAATTGCTCAGTATCTCCACATTAATACCTGTTTTCTGGTATACCTGGTCCAGCACGATCCAGACATTTTTCGCCTCCTGCAGCGTACTGGTGGCACAGGCACGGTAGGCATCCACCTGGTATTCCTGCATGATACCGGCAAAATCCCGGAGCACTGCACACAGCTCCTGGGTGGAATCATATCCTATTTTACCTGTTCCGTAGGTATCCCGCCCGATTTCCAACCGGCTTCTGACCTCATCAATCTGACGGATTCCCGCTTTGGGTGAAATTTCGTAGATATCCATGGATACATGATAAGACCCCACATCAATTGCTGCAAATCTTGTAATTGCCATTTTCTCACCTCTTCCGTAAACGGACTATATCTTATTTCTGTACTCGTTGGCTGAAATCCCCTCTATCTTTTTAAAGACCCTGGAAAAATGCGCCATATCTAAAAAGCCCACTTCCTCCGCCACATCTCCGATACGCAGGGAAGGGTCTTTTAACAGCTCTTTGGCCTTCTCGATCCGGATGGAATTGAGGATTTCCGAAAAACTCTTTTCCAGATGTTTATTTAAAAGCTTGCTCAGATGCCACTGGCTCACAAACGTGTTATCTGCAACTTCACTCAGAGAAATCTTTTTATTATAGTTTTCCTGAATATAAGCCAGGGCATTCTTCACAATGAAACTACCTGCAGTATTTTCAGACTCATCCTCCTCGCCGGTTATGTTTCGTTTTTTCAGGTTTTCCGCCATAACCTGCACAGCTTCCTCTATCTCGCCCATATTGGACGGCTTTAACAGGAAGCGCGTCACGCCCAGGCGGATAGCCTGCTGCGCATAGTCGAAATCCCGGTAACCTGTCAGAATAGATATCTGCATCTCCGGAAATTCCACCCTGAGGGCAGCGATCATCTTCAATCCGTCCATGCCGGGCATGGAGATATCGGAAATAACCATATTGGGATGCTCTTTTCTCATAACCTCCAGCCCTTCCTGTCCGTTGCCTGCTGTCGCTGCAATCCTGCAGCCGTATTTGTCCCATGGCACCACTTTGGAAAGCCCTTCCGCGATAATTGGCTCATCATCTACTATTACTACTTTATACATATGTACCCCCCTGGTTCCTCTTATAGTTTATCACAAATATTCTATTCTTCTTTCAAATATACATTAAATTTGTGTAAAATAAATACTACTTTCTATTATTATAAAACATTAGCGAAAAAAAGGAAAGTATCTGGCGTCTTTTCCACCAAATACTTTCCTTCTGTCTTTCTTTATTTTTATTTCAGGCACTCAGCCCTTCACAGCTCCCGCTGTCATACCTTTGATAATGTATTTCTGCAGACATACATACACAACCAGAAGCGGTACGATGATCAGTGTCACCACTGCTGCCATGAGGCCGTAGTCTGTACCTTCCCTGGAGGAAATCTCCATGAGCAGTCGTGTGATCGCCCACTGGTCTTTGAAACGAAGGAAGAAGGTCTGGGAGAACAGGTCATTATAGCTCCAAAGGAAACTGAAGATACCAACCGTTGCGAAGGATGGTTTTGTCAGGGGTACCACGATCTTGAAAAAAATCTGCATGGGATTGCAGCCTTCCAGGTACGCCGACTCTTCCAGTTCAATGGGAAGACTTCGGATATACCCTGTGAGCACCACCATGGCAAAAGCCAGGTTTCCGGCTATCTGCGGCAGTATGAGCGACAGCATCGATAGGGAAACTTTATCGGTGTTGACGATTCCCCATGAAAACTCCATTCGGAATACCGGGATGATCGTTGCGAATACCGGGAACATCATAGCTGCCACCACCAGAGTGTTTAACAGTTTTTTTGTCTTCAGGTTGTAACGGACCAGTGCGTAGGAGGCCATTCCTGCCAGGAGGATCACCACAACTGCCACGCAGCAGGAAACGATGATACTGTTTTTATATGCGGTGAAGATGTTCAGTCTGTCAAACGCCGTCTTATAGTTCTCCATACTGAACAAATCACCTAACGGAAGTGCAAAGGAGTTTGCAATAATTTTCTTTCTGTCTTTGAATGAGTTTAAGATAACCCACAGGATCGGATATATTGTTGTAAGTGCCCAGAATATCAGGATGAGATATACGACGCACATTCCTGGTGAAAATTTACGCTTTTTCATTTTCATATCTCCCTTCTAATAGTCTTTCTCTTTAAAAATGACATTTACAACCTTGGATAGGATAATGCCGAGGACAACAATGACGATCGCGATTGTGGAACTGTAGTCCGCGTCACTTGCTACAAATGCGTAGTAATACATGTAAGTACCGGTGAGCCACGTCTTGCCGTACGGCATACCGTTGGGGAACATCATCCATGGCAGGTCGAAGACCTTCAGTGCTCCTGTCACAGCCAGCACACAGCAGGTGCAGATAACGTTGTGCAGAAGGGGAACGGAGATGAAGCGTACTCTCTGGAACCGGGTGGCTCCGTCAATGGCTGCTGATTCATACAGCTCATCAGAGATATTGTTAAGTCCTGTCAGCAGTATGATGAAGTAGAATCCCACATACTGCCACGTGACGGGTATCATCATAGTCATAATGGCGTGGGCCTCGTCCTTCCAGTCCGTCAGGTTCGTCTTTCCTAAGAACTCCAGAAGCTGGTTGATCATACCTTTGTCATACAGGAAGATCAGGTTGAACAGAAGTCCTAATGCGGTTGCGGAGATAACAATGGGGAAGAAGTAAACGATTCGGAAGAACTTTGCTCCCCTTTTGATGTTATCTACCAAAAGTGCGATGACAATTGCGATCCCCACCTGCCCTACGATGGTTACAATGATCATGATCAGGGTGTTTTTCAGGGCAATTCTCATGTTCGGGTCTGTAAACAGACGTGTGTAGTTCTTGTAAACCGGGTCATTGAACCCTTTGGCCGGAGTTGCCAGTCCTTTGATTTTCATGAAACTGTTGAAGATGTTCTGGATAAATGGGTAATACAGATACAGGATCAGAAACAGGAATGCAGGCAGCAGGAAAAAAATGGCCGGCTTCTTATTCTTATAAATATTTGATGTGTTATTCATAGATTTCGCCTCCCAGACTTTCAAGCGAACACCTGCGTCCATTTGAAAGTTACTTCACTTGCTTTTCTTTAAGAAGGACCGGAGGAATTTTTTTCCTCTCCGGTCCTTAAAAAATACGGTTTTTACGTTACAAATATAGTATCCGTGATACAGATATTATTCTTCCATTGCATCAATAACCTGCTGGATAGCGTCACTGATCTCCATCTGGCCTTCAACGATCTGCGGCATATTTGTGAAGATAGGAGCCCTCTGATCTTCTGAGCACAGATCCTGGCATGCGCCTGATGTAGCGGTTACGGATTTCAGCATGGTAAGAGCATCTTTCTCAAGGGAATTCAGCTTGCTTTCATCCACCTGCGCACCGTCTTTTAATGCAGTTGTTGCTGTTCCTGCGTAATCGGATACAGTTTCCGTGTTGATGAAGGATTCTACTAAATCCACAGCTGCTTTCTGTTTTTCCGGATCATCCCATGCTTTTTTGGTGATGTACCAGCCTGAGGACAGACCGCTGATGATGTCGGTTGTCTTTCTCTCGTTCTGACCAGGTACAAAGGTAACGGTAAAGTTGTCAATATTGTCAGAGTTATCTCTGATACCGCCCATCTTCCAGGAACCGTCTACATAGAATGCTGCTTTGTCCTGTAAGAATCCCTGGAACGCCTCATCAGCTTCGCAGGTGTTGGTGTTCTCTGTAAAGAAACCTTTTCCGTATACATCTTTGATATCAGCAATTCCTGCTTCCCAGGCTTTGCCCACTTTATCATCCACTTTTTCCGGAACTGCTACGTGTGTTGCCGGTGTGTCATGGTTGAAGATGGAGTATTCAAACCAGTAATGCGGCTCTTTGATCAGAGAAGCTGCGATCGGGGTATAGCCTGCGTCTTTGATCTTCTGGCAGGTTTCCATAAACTGTTCCCATGTGGTGTCCGGGCCTGGAATCTCAACGCCTGCATCTTCACAGACTTTCTTGTTTACATACATGCCCTCCCAGTATCCGTAGAAAGGAACCGCATATTTAACACCGTCAGCCGGAGAAGCCGGAATCAGGTCATCATTCATATTGGATGCATAGTCCGGATATTTTTCACGGATCTCATCAATGGAAACCACTTTGCCTGCCTCAACAAAGGAATTGGAATCATTGCCGTTGAAGTAGAACAAAACATCCGGTTCTGCGCCTGTCTCAAAGTCTGTGATAACACGGGCTTTCATGGCCTCGTCTGCAGATGCGGAGGAGTCGTTTACTTTGTTTCCGGTCTCTTTCTGCCAGTTCTCAATGCTCTCCTGGTATTTATCAACGTTACTCTCTGTTCCTGCAAAGGTTGTGGTAACATTCAATGTGACTTTGCCCTCAGCGCCGCTGTCGTCACTGTCATCTGCTTTGTCTGCGGTATCTTCTTTCTTGGTATCTCCGGAATCTGCTGCCTTGCTGTCACCGCCGCATCCTGTCAGCATAGTTCCTGCCATTGCTCCTGCAAGTAAAACTGCTACAACTTTCTTTTTCATTACTGAATTACCTCCCTGTTCGCTTTGTTTTGCTTTGTTTTTCTTGATAACATTATAATACCGCATATATTGTAAAAAGCGAATAACTGAGACTGTGATTTTTTGCTTTTTATTGTGCTCTTAGACCAACAAAAATGGTCAAGCGGGCACAAATCCGGTCATCTTTTTCCTGGAAAATAGACAGTCCGCAGGGTTCCCCGTACAAAATACCCAGTCTCTGGTTTACATTTGCTATGCCCAGATTGCCTGAGGATTCCTTGCTGGTGTCATAATCAGGCGCAAGCAGCCTGCCCACCTTTGCCCTCTCCTGCTCGTTCATAATGCCGTTGTTCTCCGTCTCCAGGTAGAGGTAGTCCCCCTTTTTATAGCTTCTTAAAACCACTGTGCCGCTGCCGCTTCTTATGACGCCGTGTTCAATGGCATTCTCGATCACAGGCTGCAGGATCAGCCTTGGCACCTTCTCATTCAGGGTTTCTTCCGAAATATCCATCTCCACAGTAAGCTTGCTCCCCAGCCTCTCTTTCATAATATGAAGATAAGCCTCCACATATTGCAGTTCCTCTTTCAGAGGCACCACATGCCGCCGCTTTCTGTCCATAGCCGCATTCATGAGCACAGACAGGGATTCTATCATCTTGGATATCTTCATATTACCGGAGAGGCGGGCCTCCCAGTTGATGATCTCCAGGGTGTTGTTCATAAAATGGGGATTAATATGGGACTGCAGAGCCATGATCCTGGCATCCTTAAGCGCCATCTCCTCCTGATATATATGGTCAAACTGGTATTTGAGCCGGCTTGACATCTGGTTAAAGGATTCTGTCAGATAGACAAATTCCTGGCTGCCTGCCTCAAAGGTGATCTGATACCCCAGATTGCCCTCCTGGATTTCCCTGGCCCCCTCCATGAGCTGTTCTGTGGGCTGAAGGATATGACGGCGCACCATAAATATGAGGAACACCACAAGTGGCACAAGAAGTACCATCATCACGCCCAGAATACGCAGATATGCATACATAGAGTCCATGATCACAGTCTTGGGAATGCGTACCAGGGTATCCAGCCGGTAGCTGTTCTCTTTTACATGATTCCTGATGTACAGATAGCCGCCCTCCCATGTGCTGCCCTGGGGATATTTTTCCGGACGCAGGCCTTCTGTGTTTTCCCGTTCTCCATCCTGGCTGAACTCCAGGCATAATTCATTTAAGTAAATGCTCATATCTAAATCATTCAGAAAATGACGCATACCCTCAAAACAATAGGCAATGTTCAATCGCATGACCAGCACACCCACAGGCTCAAAAGAACGGCTCACAAGATTCCTGATCATGTAAATGCGGCCGTCCCTGTCCAGAAAACCAATACCGGTATCAAGTGTCTCGGCATATTCCTTGACTGCTTCGTGATCATACTCCCAGTATGTGTTAATCTGATGATACCCCCCGCCCGCGCTGGAATTATATACTTCGCCGTTCAGTTTCTCCGGCGCTTCCCTATACCAGAAAATAGTGCTGGAAAAGTTTGTGTCATTGGTATACTTCGTGTTCAGATACCCCCGTACCCTGCCGCTGAGCCAGTAATCCTTGTAATTGTTATTCTTATATGCCTCATAGACAGAGCGCAGTTCCCCCTCGTAGGATGCGTCCCTGGAATCCTCTATGGCCTGGTTCAGCCGCTCCACACTGGTCTGCATGTTAAAGTTCACCTGATCTGTCATATTGTCCACCCGGTCCCCCATCTGGTTGGACAGGATATAATGCACCATCATTCCCACCATGAGCACAAATGGTATCATCCAGCACCCCAAAGCAATGGCAATGACCCTCCACTGGATGGAAAATTTCTTTTTTTCTTTCATTTCCTTTTACCTCTCTCCATACATACTGCGGCTTTTGTGCATTGACCGCTCTCCTGCGCTCATTATATCATGCACCACCCTTTTCCGCAAAAAAACAATAGAAAGTACGCTTCGCGCACTTTCTATCATCATAAATCCATCAGCTTTTCAGTTCCAAAAATTCTTCAAAAAGCTCGCACATGCGGACAGCCTGATATGCCTCAGGCATCTCGCAGAAAATACGAAGAAGAGGCTCTGTGCCGGAGAATCTGGCAATGATCCAGCCGCCGTTCTTAAAGTAGATCTTGCAGCCGTCCATATAGGACACCCGCTCTACCGGCTCATCAATATTGGGAAGAGCCTTATCCACCATAAGGATCCTCTGGATCTCATCCTTCCTTGCAGGCGTAAACTTATAATCTCTCTCCTCCATATAGATGCTTCCGTACTCCTCCTCAATATCCCTTGCGATCCGGGATATCTTCTTTCCGGTCACAGCGATCATCTCTACCAAAAGCATAGCGGCATATACGCCGTCCTTGCCGTTGATATGTCCCTTAACGGTAAGACCGCCTGAGGATTCACCGCCGATGATGGCGTCTGTCTCCTCCATCTTGGAAGATATATATTTGAATCCTACCGGAACTTCATAGCATTTCTGCCCGAAGCTCTCAGCCACACGGTCCAGCATATGGGTGGTTGCCACGTTACGCACCACAGGGCCGCTCCAGCCTTTGTATTTTACAAGATAATAATATAACAGCACTAAAATATCATTGGGATGCAGGAATTTCCCCGTATCGTCAATCACGCCGATCCGGTCGGCATCCCCATCCGTAGCCACACCGATATCACAGCCTCTATCCAGCACATAATTCTGCAGAGAGCGCAGGGTCTGGGCGTTTGGTGCAGGCAGCTTGCCGCCAAACAACGTGTCATGACGCTCGTGTATGATCTCCAGCTCACAGCGGGTGATGGAAAGCAGCGTCTTCAGAGATGTCTGGCTCACACCGTACATGGGGTCAAGAGCCACACGAAGCCCTTTGTTCTTAATGGCCTCCACATCCACTGCCGCGATAATATTGTCCAGATATTCATTGAGAGGATTAAATTCCACAACCTTTCCCTCAGCAACTGCCTGCTCGTAAGGGATCGTGCTGATGGTATTGCCGGCAGCGATCTCCTCCTCCACCTTTGCTATATACGCTTCAATCTCCTCAGTCTGCACCTCATTGGCATCTCTTCCGCCTCTGGTGAAAACCTTGATCCCATTGTAAATGGCCGGATTATGGCTGGCTGTCACCATCATGCCGTAGGGCAGATCATGGGCCATCACATAATACATGATCAGCGGTGTGGGGGAGGATCTGTTGATAAACCAGGCACGGATCCCCTCCGCTGCCAGCACCTCACATGACCACATCACAGCTTCCTTCGCAAGGAAACGCCTGTCATAGCCAATGCAGATATCCTCTTTCTCCACACCCTCTGCCTTCATCTTCATGGCAAGGGCTTTTGTCAGCTTCTGGATATTCTCCTTTGTGAAGCCGTCACCTATAATTGCTCTCCAACCGCCTGTTCCAAATTTGATCATTGCTGTTCTCTCCTTCCTGTACGAACCCAAATGTTACTAAAACGAATCACTTCTATATTTTCACAGTTACCCGGATGGTTACCCCATAACAATTCTTACGGTATGGCTGCTGCCCGCTTCACAGACAGGAATCTTATCCACCTTTTCCCCGTCCAGCCAGATTTCCTTCACGCCTTTTTCCACATGGGCCGGATTCTCCACTTTGATTTCAAAGGACGCGCCGCGGAATACCCGGTGCGCGGTAAATCCTTCCCAGTCACCGGGAATACAGGGATCTATCTCCAGTCCATCCATCTGCGGACGGATGCCAAGCATATATCTGGTGGCTGCAAAGTAAGCCCAGCCGCCGCTTCCTGTCATGAAGGGATGCCTGGCCCTGCCGTATGCGGTGTGGTCTTTTCCCATAATGAACTGGCAGTAGGAGTAAGGTTCCGCCTGACGGGTCTCGATCATGTCATTCTGGTAATAAGGACAAAGGGCATCATAAAATTCCATGGCCCGGCTTCCTCTTCCCAGCATACATTCCGCTGCCCATGCCCAGGGGTTTGGATGACTGAACACAGATCCGTTCTCCTTCACACCCGGATATACCCTGGTCACAAAACCTATGTCATCATCCGGCACTGTGTAGGACGGACCGTTGAGCATGATACCGTAAGGCGTAAAGAGATTCTCATAGACAGCGTCCATGGCTTTTGTTCCCTTATCCTTTGGCGCCGCGCCGGAGAGCACTGCCCAGGCATTGGATTCCAGATGTACCCTTCCCTCTTTGTCCTTCTGTGTTCCGATCTTCCGGCCGTTTTTGGTGATGCCGCGGACATACCATTCACCGTCCCAAAGCTCACGGTCGCAGACCTTCTTCACATGCTCTGCCATTGCCGTGTATTTTTGTACATCCTCTTTTTCACCCAGATAGGTGGCTGCCTCAAGGAAACTCCCGATGGCCCAGTAGTGCAGGAAGGATACCATGGCGCTCTCACCACCGCCTAAATTCAGGCAGTCATTCCAGTCCGCACGGAGGCCTTTGCACACACCGTCAGCTCCCACCTGTCTGGCGGAGAAGTCTAAGATCCGTTTCATATGGTCATAGACAGTGCCCTCGTCCTTGTCAGCATATGGCACCACATGATTTAAAAGTTCAAATTCACCGGTCTCTTTTACATACTCCACAATGGAGCTGACCAGCCACAGGGCATCATCAGAACAGGTATCCTCCAGGCCATGGATCATCTGGTCTCTGCTTGGAGTGGGCACAACGGTGGGTGATTTGAACGGCTTCACTTCCGTATCCGGATCAAACCACTCAGGCTGGAACAGATGCAGGCCGTAGCCCTCTGACACCTGGCCTCTTAAAAGCTCTATGATCCTCTGGCGGCATTTCTCAGGGTTGGAGTGGGGAACTGTCATGGCATCCTGTGCCGTATCCCTGTATCCAAGTCCTGTACGTCCCCCCACCTCGATAAAGGAGGCAAAGCGTGAGAACATTACATTGATCTCCGCCTGGTAAAGGGTCCACGTATTGATCAGTGTATTCATACCTTCATTTGGTGTCTGGATCTGCAGCTTTTCAAATTTGCTGTCCCAGTAGTTTTTCAGTTCCTCATAGGCTGCGTCCACATTTACAGGATCACTGTATTTTTCTTTGTAGGGATAAGCAGCTTTTCTGTTGCCCTCACCCAGCATGAACACCAGGCGCACTTCCTCGCCGGGAGCCAGAGTGATTTTTTTCTGCATGGCTCCGCAGTGGTTGTTTCCCTTCTCAAAGCCGCCGTTTAAGACACCTTTTTCCACGCCAATGGGGTTTGATTCCGTGCGGTAGGAACCAATGAACGCATCTCTCAGGCACTCAAATCCATCCGGCTCAAAGCTGGCTGTGAACCACTGGAACCCAAACTCTTCATAAAAAAGGTCATGTTCGATAATACCATCCTCACAGGAGGAGCCTGCCGCATACATACTCATCTGGAAATTTTTGTTGTCCATCTCAATCTGGTGGAAGGAGAATTCCAGATAGGAATATACGCTGAGGCTTCTTTGGCGTCCGCTGTCGTTCTTGATCTTCACGTCCCACAGTTCCACCGGGTCCTCTTTGGGGATGCACATTTTCTGGGATGCTTTGATGCCGCTGTAGTCACATTCATAGACAGAATAGGACATGCCGTGACGGCAGGTGTATTTAGCTTCCTCCAGGGATTTGCCCACAGGCTGCCAGGATACGCTCCAGTAATCTCCGTCCTCATCGTCACGGATATACACATAATGTCCCGGCCGGTCCATGGGAACTGCATTGGCGCGGAACCTTGTAATGCGGTGATACTCCGGTGATTTGTAGAAAATATATCCTCCTGCTGTGTGGTTCAAAACCGCACACATATCTTTCACTCCCAGGTAATTGGTCCAGGATGTAGGTAAATCTACCCTGTCAATCACGTACTCTCTCTTTTCATTGTCAAAATGTCCGTATTTCATGTTGCGATACCCTCCTGAATCTCCTATTAAGAATCTTTGCGGACAGGCAGTCTGTACTGCCCGCCCTGATAATACGAAAGGGCCTGCATCGGCAGACCCCTTTTCGTCTTCCTGGCTCTATTATAGAAAACTTTCTGTTTCAGTAACATAGTTCAGGATGTTAATATTTGTTTTTTCTTGTGAAGACGCGGAAAAGATATTTTTTAACTCTCCAGATATTTTTTCAGAGCCTCTGCCTGCCTCTCTGCCGTCTCATATCCCTGGCCGTAAAGTGCTTTCAGTTTTTCCCCGTCCTTCTCGATCCGTCCAATCTCCACAGGCTTTGGAGGCTGGATCAGGAATACTCTTCCCTCTTTTTCCTCCCGGTAGAGATAATCCAGGGTCTCGTTATAGACCCGGTGCCTATTTTCCATACACTCCACCAGTTTGGGGAACTGTCTGCCGTAGCGCAGGCGCAGAAGCGGCGCCATCTGGTTTCTCTGCTTCCGGTATTCCCTGCCCCTTGTGAGCACTACCACATTCTTTTCATTTCCCATACTTTCGGATTTGCGGATGGGAATAGAATCCGTGATGCCGCCGTCCAGGTATGGCTTTTTCCGAATCCACAGGGTCCTGGACATAAGGGGAAGGGAACTGGATGCCCGGATATAACAAATGTCCCGGTGCAGGTCCCGGATGCGTTTATACTCCGCCTGCCCGGTCTCACAGTTGGTCACAACCGCGTAAAACCTGGCTGGGTTTGCTTCAAACGTTTCATGGTCATAGGGGTCCAGTTCATCCGGTATGGTCTTGTAAAGCATCTCTGCCCCAAAATAATCCCCCGTCTTTAAGAAACTGCCGATCCCGCAGTATCTGGGGTCATCCAGATACCCGGTAACGGTCCGGTATCCCCTTCCGTGCTGCTTCGACAAATAACTGCAGGCCAGACAGGAGCCGGCGGAAACGCCCAGGCAGGTGCCAAACGAAATGTCCTCCTCCAGGAAATAGTCCAGCACGCCTGCGGTAAATACACCCCGCATCCCGCCTCCCTCCAAAATCAAACCTGTTTTCGCAATATTTTGTGTCATTTTCCCGTCATCCCTCTTTTGTCTCTTCTTTGCTCTCATATACCAAAAACTCTCCTGCAGGTGCCCCGCAGACCGGGCAGCGCTCCGGCCGGCTCTCCATCAGGCATCCGCAGACCGGGCACACGTAAAAAACGGTTTTTTCAAATCCGGTGTGGTCTGCAGCCTCTCTCAGAAGCCTTGCATGGGCCTTCTCGGCAGAAGCCGCGTCCCGGTAGGCCTGCCTCGTGAGCAGGAAATCCCGCTCCTGGGCATAGTCCGCGACCATGGGATACAGACGCTCGTATTCAAATTTTTCTCCGGGCACATAGGTCTCCACTGATTCATGAAAAGCTTTCGGCTTGTCCAGAATGGCGTAAAAGCTCTTGGCATGCCGGTACTCCGATTCTGCCAAAGCCCGGAACAGATTGGCGATCCTGCCGTATCCTCTCTTTTCCGCACGCTCCGCAAAGGTCTGATAGCGAAGAAATGCATACAGTTCCCCTTTGACGGTCTCCTCAAGCTGGTCCCTGGTGATCTTGTCCTCCCGCTCCCTCTGGTAAGGGGCATCCCCAAGATTTTCAAATCTGTGGCAAAGCCTGCCGTTCTCCCTGGCAAAGCGGACAATGTGATGTTCCACATCCGATGCCTTTATATTCTCGGACACATCCTCTATGATGGCACCGCCTCCCCCTGTGCACACAAAGGGAATGCCATCCACTTCATCCTCAAAGCAGGAGTGCACATGGCCGCACACAAAATATTTGATTTTTTCTTTATATGGAAGATATACTGCCCTGAGACGCTCAAATTCCTCCTGGGGAACGGAATTTCCTGTAAAATGGTTAGGCAGGGGAATGTGGAAGGCAATCACCACATTTTCGCACTCTTCCATGGCAAGTACCCGTCCAAGCAGCGCAAGCCCTGTGTCGGAAAAGTTCCGGAAGGCATTGTCAACCACTACAATAGTAAAAGTCTCCGCAATGACTGCATAGTCATGCAGACCGAAAAATGCCTTGTAGTCTCCTGTGTCATGGTTTCCCCTAAGCACAAAGACATCTTTATCAGCCACCGATTCTGTGAGGGTACAGATATTTTTGTAGTGACGCTCATCGCCAACAGGGACCATGTCCCCTGCTATGAGGATCATATCTTCCTCTGCCGCTTTCTCAAGCGCTCCTGCATAGGTCTTCATCATAACGGTTCCCAGCCCTTCACATCCGGGGTCCCCGATCACCGCAAAGGACGTACAGCCGGGGCGGCGGACAATAGGTTCTATAATTTTCTGAATATTACGTTTCTTCATAACAATACCTCCTCAATGGTATTAGTTTACTTCATTTTTTCAGAACTGGCAACCGGAATCGTTCGCGCGGTTTTTTTGGCCTCCTGTTCCAGATATGCTTCCACCGACGCGGTATCCTGCCTCATCCCCGATCTCCTCCACACCCCCGTATACTTTCAGAAGATTACAGAGAAAGAAAACCTCAGTCCCTGTCTTGACCATGAGACTGCTGTTCTCAAACAGTTCATCCGCAGGTATCTCTCTCTGGCTGACTTTACTGAAAAACGCTGATTTGAGCACAATGCAGACATAACTTCCCTTTTGTTCCCAGCCAAGCCTTGCAAGGGACCGCGTTAGACATTCCGGCATCTCAACAAAGCTTCTGCAGGATTGTGCCTGCTGTGCCAAGGTGCTCTGCATCCGTTCCATCCCCTGGCAGCTGTTGATAAAATGCACACGCCGCATACACTTAAGATACTGTCCCGTCTGGCAGAGCAGTATCCTGTCCCGCTCTGTCAGCGGCACTGTGACGGAGAGGAGATAAATCCCCAGCACGATCTTATTCTCTTCCCGGACCGGCACCGCCAAAAACGGGATCCCCTCCTCTGTGGCAGATACTCCGCCCTCCTCCTTCCATGCGCGGCAAAAAGCCTTCTCAAAAGAAGACCTTAAAAAATCCGTATCCCCATCCCTGCACTCACAGGGAATCCTGCACGTGTCCTCATTCTGGGACAGCGCCAGGATCTCCATGTGTTCCCCCACTACAATAATGGGATTGGAGAATACGGACAAGAGCACCGGGGTCAGGGCTGAAAAAGGTTTCCCTTCCCGGCACAGCCGGTTTAACCCCTCCTCAAATATCCTATATTTCTCAAATATTTTTAAGAGTAAGGACAATATCATCTGGGGTGTCAGGTATGGTCTGACCCAGAGAATATCCATGCCCTCCCGTTCCAGATATTCTTGTGAAGGTTTCCCGATGCTTGCTACAGTGAGCGCGGCATGTTTTTTCGGTATCCGCTCCAAATCTTCTGCGGACATGATATAGATATAATTTTCCCTGAGCGATATCCCTTCCTGCCAGATCAGCGCGCCTGTCAGGGGAAGCTCCATGGGATCCGATTTCAGAGAACTTCCCTCCAAACCTTTCAAATCCTCAGCCAATATACACCCGTTCAGTTTCAAAGCCTCACCTCCTGTTCTGACGCCAGCTCAGGATACCGTCTGAGTATACGGAAAATCAGCATGAGGTAGAGTCGCTCCTGAGGGGAATCCGGTTCCATCTCCAAAAGCTCCCTGATCTTCTTTATCCTGGACTTGAAGGTGTTCCTGTGGATATATAAATCATCAATGGCTTTTGCTGTATGGGAATCAAATTCTATGTAATTGCGAAGTGTCTTGTAATTCGTGTGTCCTGTCATACCGGATGAGTTTCAGGATGGATGGGGGATCAGTGTTCTCACAGGCAGGGTATTGGCGCCGCGGTTCAGCACATAGTGAAGTGCATAGTCTTCAAATTTGAACAGCCATTGGGTACTGCTGCACTCTTTTCCTGACTGAAGCGCTGCCTCGGCCTGTCTGTAATAATCGGGAAACCGGAAAAAGTCGGAGAATTCCGTGCTGATCCCTGATTTGAACAGATTGTCCCGGACAATATAGGCCAGCCGTCTGCACTCCTCATCCCTTCCCTCCAGCCCCAGCCCCAGATTACACAGAAGCAGCAGCCTGTCCTCATATTCCAGGGAAAGGTATCCATAAAGCTGGTGGTCAAAAAGCACGCTCTCATAGGCAGCGGAATGTAGTTCCTGTCCCGTCTCCGTCAATTCCATGCAGACACAGAAAAAGGGGCCGTTCCGCTTCCATCCTGCCAGCCGCATTGCCATCAAGAGCTTATCCGCGTCAAAACCGGATGGGCTGCGCAGGTATTTTAGGGCATAATTCTTAAACGCAGCCAGTGCGTTGAACTTAGAGCCGGAGTGACGAATCGCAAGTGCCCGCACCGCCTCAGTAAACACGGAGAGCAGGGCCAGGTGTCCCTCCGTCAGGCTGCCGTTCACCCCGTCTATGACAATCCTTCCCCAATACTCCTGATCCTCATTAAATATATTGCTGTATATACTAATAAATGTTTCCCCTTCATTGCTCCAAAACTGGGGTGTCACAAATTCCAGAGTCGTCAGATAATCGGAGCGGAAAAACAGCTCGTCCGTAATATTCCGGTCCAGATAATTGGTTCCCTCCTGCAAAAGGCTGTAGGGAAAGCTGGCGCACCCCGCCTCCGCATATGCCATCAGTTCATATTCCCTGTTATGAACTCCGGACACCCCCCGGCTTCCTGTTCCTCTCCCTCTATGATAAGCAGTGCAGTCCCGGATTCCTTCCCCGGTATTTTTGCAGCCAGGCTGACCGACTCCACCAGATACAGCGTATCTCTGCGCAGTACGCAGCCCGGCTGATATAGAGTGTAGAAGGACAGGCTTCTTTCCAGATAATCCCGCTCCCCTCTGTAACCGGAAACGTGCTCCAGATCATTTTCATCCTGTCTGGGCCGTCGTTTATCATGCTTTTCTCGGCTATGCTCTGCGGAAAACTCATGCAGTATCTGAGTAAAAAAAGGATTTTGATCGGGGCTATGATTCTTTTTGCCGTATCCGCCATTTTAGGAGGGACTGTGGCGAATGTATATTATGTACTGGCCATGCGTATCCTGGTAGGTATTTCCATGGGCTTTGTAAATGCCGCTGCTATGGCTTTGATCGCGGAAGTCTATGTGGACGAGGACAAACGCGGAACCATCATGGGTATTTTCAACGCTACCATGGCGGGCACCGGAGCTGTCATCAGCCTGATCGCAGGCGTATTCGCGGTCCGCTCCTGGAATGAAGTGTTTAAAGTTTACTGGATCGCCGTTCCGGTTATTGTGATGATGTTTATATTCCTTCCCATGACGCCCCCGGAGGGCAGCCAAACGGAGGAAGACCGGGCAAAGGCCCAGGGAAAGAATCTCATGGCCAAAAGGAATGCCGGGGGACTTTCCTGTACATGACGAGGAACATCTGGTGCTGAAGGATGTCACAGAGTGGAGAAAATATGTCCACGCACCAAGTCTGGACTACCCGGACTCCGAATGGGAACCTTATATCAAAGAGGCGGAATCGGTTGACAGGGACGAATATTTCGTAACATCTGTCATGTTCCCCGGTCTTTTTGAACAGTGCCATCATCTGATGGATATTCCCCAGACCATGATGAACTTTATCGAGGAACCGGAAGCCATGCATGAACTCATTGATCACCTCACGGACTGGGAACTGGAATACGCGGATAAGGTATGCAGGTATCTGAAGCCTGACGCGCTTTTCCACCACGATGACTGGGGAACACAGACCTCCACCTTTATCTCCCCGGCTATGTTTGAAGAGTTTTTCCTTCCTGCATATAAGAAAATTTACAAGAGATACCTGGACAACGGCGTGGAGCTTATTGTACATCACTCGGCTTCCTATGCAGCCACACTGGTTCCTTATATGATCCAGATGGGGATTGATATCTGGCAGGGTGTCATGACAACAAACAATGTACCGGAACTGATCCGGAAATACGGCGGCCAGATTTCCTTCATGGGCGGCATAGACAGCGCCAAAGTGGACTACCCGGGCTGGACAAGGGAGGTCATCAAAAAAGAAGTACGCCGCGCCTGCGACGAGAACGGCAGGCTCTATTTCATTCCGTGTGCTTCTCAGGGACTTGATATCAGCACCTTCCCGGGGGTATATGAAACGCTCAGCGAAGAGATCACAGCTTACAGTAAAGAAATCTTTGTATAGCCATACAGGTATTCCATATGTAATTTAATTTTAGGGTTTCGGGAAGTATGGATCTGTGGTATAATGCATGAAGAAAAGGAGGGATGAGGACATGGCACTGACGAAAGAAGATTTACAAGCCATTGCAGTGTTATTGCAAAATACCACAGAGCCGCTGCAAAATGCGATCACCGGCATGCAGAAGGATATCACCGGCATGCAGAAGGATATCACCGGCATGCAGAAGGATATCACCAGCATGCAGAAGGATATCACTGACATAAAATTACATCTTGAAAATGTCACAGATAGAAATATCTCTTTATTGGCAGAGAACCACGGCCATTTGATTGACAAGTTAAACCAGGCAGTTAAGGTTTCCGACAAGCGCTATATCGAGGAAATCAGAGTAAACATTCTGACTGAAAAAGTGGAGAAGCTGGAAAAAGAAATAGAAGAGTTGAAAAGAAAAACCGCATGACAAAAGCCCTCAGATCGCTGTTTCTGTAAAACAGCGATCACGAGGGCTTTTTATAATGCCGCTGGCCGGACTCGAACCGGCACGGAGTTACCCGCTTGATTTTGAGTCAAGTGCGTCTGCCAATTCCGCCACAGCGGCCCGTTCTCACGAACCGAAGATAATATTACCATATATTTTCATATCGCGCAAGTGTTTTTGTCTTTTTTTATCAAATAATCAAGATTTATTTTCTGGTTGTTTCCCTCGCAAACAGACTTCACTGAGGGAAACCGCTGTCCCCAGTCGCCTGAGGATCACAGGCTCCAGGACGCAGGACACAAGCACTGCCAGAAGCCCCATCCCGGCATTTTCCAGTCATCTACGAAAAAATGCGTATCAAATTTCCTGTTCCTTTTTTATATGGTCAAGGTTTACAGCTTACAAACATTCTGCGGCGCACCTTCCAGATAGGAAAATACATTCTGGAATACTATTTCAGCACGTCTCTTCATGGACTCCTCAGAGATAAATGCCTGATGGGGTGTCAACACCGTATTCTTCGCATGAAGAAGAGGGTAATCCTCCGGAATAGGCGGCTCACAGTCGAAGACATCTATACATGCAAACCCAAGGCGGTTCTCATTCAGGGCCTCTGCCAGGGCCTTATTGTCCACAATGGGGCCTCTTGCACAGTTGATAAACACCGCATCCGGTTTCATTTTAACAATCTTTTCTCTGCTGATAAATCCTCTTGTCTCATTGTTCAGCGGAAGATTCAGGGAAATAATATCACTCTGTTCCAGTACCTCATCCAAGGAACAATACGTGATTCCCAAATCCTTTTTCTCTTCAGACTGGCTTCTGTTATAAGCGATCACTCTGGCTCCAAACGCCTGGAATAATTTTGCAGCCATGGTCCCAATCTGCCCAAGCCCGATAATACCCACGGTTCTGCCGCAGATTTCCCTGCCTCCCATACCGGCGCTTGTCCCTTGCTTCCGTACCACCGCGTCTGCTTTCACCACATTTCTGAGGGCATCCACTGCAAAACCGATGATCAGTTCCGCTACTGTCTGGTTTGAATATCCTGCTGCATTGCAGACCATAATATCTTTTTCTTTGCAGTATGCAGTTCCCACATGGTCGATCCCTGTAAAGGCAACGGAAATCATTTTCAGTTTATCAGAAGCCTCAATAACCTCCTGAGGGTATGGATGGTTGGCGATCATAGCAATGTCACAGCCCTCAGATCTTTTCTTCAGTTCCTCTGTATTCTCCCACAGGGTATCATAATAACAGAACTCATGTCCCATTTCTCTTAATCTTTCCCCATAACTTTCCACAATTTCTCTTGTCACTCCGATTGGCTCTAATAATGCAATTTTCAATTTTTTTCCTCCCTGTTCTGTTCATTTTTGTGATCGTATTAAACCTTTCTGCTATTCCAGTATAACACCCTGCTGCTTTAATGTCTCCTACAGAATTTTCACATTTAAACTTCTCGGTAAATTTTCTTCCGCCCCGCACAAGGCCGCTGCTGGCAAGAAACGCCCAAAAGAAACCATTGCTCCGGCAGACACAGCTGCTTTCGCAATGGTTTCTTTTCAATTCGTATATACGGTTGTGGAAATAATATCTTTTTCCAGGCATTCCAGTGCTTTTTCCAAATCCCGATTCTGCAATGCCTCAAAGATTTGTTCATGAGCCGATTTATCCATTGCCGCAGAGAAGGAACGGTTTTTGCTGAAACTAAGCTGCGCAAAAATTCTCGTCTGCGTGTTCATACTATCCCGGAGGCAGGCAACCATGGCATCGTTGTTGCAATAAGATATCAGCATGGTATGAAACTTAATATTATCCTCCCATTCCTGCCAGATATCCATCTCCTTTTCACCATAAGCATCAAGATAATTTTTCATATCATCCAGATGATTTTCCGTGATATCCTCATAACTCAGTTTTAATGCTTCCGTCTCCAATATAAGTCTTAACTGGATAATGTCTCTGGCATCTTTTTCCGAAAGACGGACAACAGAATATCCATACCTCGGAATATTTTTTAATATGCCCTCACTGCATAACTTAATTAAGGCTTCTCTGACAGGAGCTTTGCTGACACCGAATTGTTCAACCAGACTGCTTTCTGTAAAGATCAATTCTTCACTTGCTGATTCCTGAATTATTATTTCCATAATTTTATCATGGATTTGTTCAGATAAAGATGTCTTTTTCTTCATATACCAAGCTCCCACTTTTTTAAATTAGTTTTTACTATTTGAAATTATAACAAATTTATTTGTAAATGTATAGATTGTAAATTTTTTCCCTTATTCTTTCATACCCGATAATGCGATCCCCTGTACAAAATACTTCTGGGCAAAACAATATACTATAAACAACGGCAGTATAGAAACCAGTGCCCCGGCCATGGAAGGCCCTACTTCAGTAAGCCCTTCTCCCACAAACATCGCCAGCCCCGCTGACAATGTTCTCATATCTGTGGAACTTGTCATCATCATTGGATACAGCAGGTCATTCCAGTTTGACATGAGTACGAATATAAACAATGTAATAACTGCTGGCTTACATAAAGGAAACATGATCCGGAAATATATTCCAAACTCCCCTAAGCCATCCAGTCTGGCTGACTCCTCTAAGTCTTTCGGCAGCCCAATGAAGAAAGAGCGCATAAAGAAAATACCATATGCAGATGCCGCCCTGGGCAATATAAGGCCTATAAAAGTATTCAGCAGATTCATTTTGTACACTTCAATATACAAGGGTATCATAATAATATTGAACGGAATCATCATTGTCAGCAATATCAAAGCAAAGATCCTGTCCCGCCCCTTAAAATTAAGTCTTGCAAAAGCATATCCCGCAAGAGAATCAAAAAAGACGGAAATCAATCCTACTCCCACTGAAAATACAAGGGTATTCCTGATATATTTCAACATGGGAATCCTGCTGAAAATCTCTTTTATATGGATTCCGGTAAACTCCTTCGGAAAAAAAGTCGGTGGAAATGACATAATTTCAGACTCCTGCTTAAAAGCCATACTCACCATCCACAGAAAAGGGACCAAAATTGTGATCAATACAACAATACACAGTATTTTCTCAACACTATCTGAGATTTTATTATTTTTCATTCTGTCCTCCCCTTTCTATGAATTCTCTTTTTCTTTTTTATTGGTAAATTTTCTTGCGGCAAAAGTAATAACCGCGATCAGAAGAAACAGCTCCACACTCAGGGAAGAGGCGTATCCCAACTGATATTCATTCTGAAAACCTCTGGAATAAATGTACTGTACAATTGTTTCTGTAGAATACAGCGGTCCTCCGCCTGTTGTAACATAGACCACATCAAATACCTGCATAGCTCCTATCAGTGTTGTTACAATAACAAAACTCAATGTGGACCACAACAGCGGTATTGTAATTCTGGTGAAAATCTGGATTTTTGACGCCCCATCTATCCTTGCAGCTTCATAGTATGATTCAGGAATGCCATTGATACCTGCCACCAGAATAATCAGTGTCTGCCCGAACTTTTTCCAGATTGATATAAACACGATAAGGCCAAACGCGGCAGAGGCTTCCGACCAGAAACTGGGGACTCCGTTTTTAGTGATCAAAGAAATAACATACGGGAAAAATCCCACAGCTGAGCCAAAAAACATTTTAAATAAGATACCTATACCGGTAAAGGAACAGATTACAGGTATAAAATAAACCGACCTCATAAGTTTGCTGAAAAAATCTTCTTTTGCAAGCCAAAATGCCAATACCAGGGATATTGCTATTTGTAACGGCACAGAAACCATTACATACTTTATTGTTGTTAAAAAAGACCGCATAACCCGCTCTTCCGAAAAAGATTTTATGTAATTGCCGAATCCTATGAACTTAGTATCCTTCATAAAGATATCCATATCTGTCAGGCTGATCACAAACGAACTGACCAATGGAAATACAACAAAAACCAAAATAACTGCCAGCGACGGAGCAATAAACAAATATGCGGCATGATTGGGTTTTGACCAATAGGAATACACCCGGCCTGCCCTGCTTTTTTCCTTCATGTCTCTTCCTTTCCACCAAAAAATATCAAGTCTGCAATATTACTGCTGTGCCACAAACTCCTCAATCTTTTCTTGGTACTTCTGTAATGTTTTCTTCACATCAGAGCCTGCAAAAATCTCTTCCGCACACGGATACATATAATCATTGGTTATGGTAGCACCGTATGTCACATTTCTGTACTGGGGCTGTGCGTAGTTAAGCACGGAAATTGTCGCATTGAGAATCTGGTCGGATGAAACCTCCGGATCCTCTGCCACTGATTTCAGATAAGGAGGGCAGCCATTTTCCTGTGCCCATTTCCTGCCGATTTCTGTACTGTTCCAATAGCGCATGAAATCATACGCTGCCAGCTTTTTCTCCTCGGTCGTCGTGGAAGGAATCATAAATCCTACAGGTACTGATATGGCTTTCTGCTCTTCCCCCTTAGCTGCCGGCACTGATGTCACACCGAAATTACGCCCCGCATTGCGCATACCGTTTATCATCCAGGACCCATTGATGAACATCCCCACCTGCCCTGACTGAAGTACAGTATCATCTATATCTGCCGGTGATACGCCATCCTCATAGAGCTCCTGGGCAAATGTCATGGCTTTGATATTATCTTCTGTATCCAGTGTGGGTTTATTCTTTTCTTCATCCCAAAAACTGTCGCCAAAAGCCATCATCATATAAGAATATAATAAATTTGTACCTGATGTAGCCATGGCAAATCCATACTGGTTTTTCGATTTATCAGTAAGTTTTAAGGCATACTCTTTCAGTTCTTCCATGGTTTCCGGTGGAGAATCCGGGTCCAGTCCCGCCTTCTCAAACATATCCTTATCCCAAAACAGGTAATGCGATACGATCTGCATGGGAATGCTGTAACAGGAGCCATCCATCATGCATGTATCCAGTATTCCATCTATATAGTCCTCTTTGCTGCTTCCTGCATAATCAAAATAATCGTCTATCTTCTGCAGCGTATCTGAGCCGTACTGTCTGATCCTGCTGGTTGGCATCAGCACAAAATCCGGCGCCGTCTTTGTGGCAATAGCTGTCGGGAGTTTTTCATAGAATGTGTCCCACGGCATAATATCCATTTCAATCGTAATACCAAACTGATTGGTTTTATTATAGTTATTCACTATTTCAGTCAGGACAGCCCCGTCTGTGCCGGTAAATCCATTCCAAAAAGTCAGCTTTACATCTTTTTCAGGCCCTTCATAGACACTTCCTTCTCCCGTGTTCCAGGCGGCTTCCCGGTTTGCTTCGGTTTTCTCTGTTTCTACTGTGCCCTCATCTTCCGCAGCAGCCTTTTCCCCTGTATCCTTTTCTTCCTCAGCTGTCCCACAACCTGTCAGTAAGCCAGATGTCAGGACCATTGACATTAAAACTGCTGTTAACATTCTGCTTTTCCTCATGATCATACACTCCTTTTTAAGTTTTATGCTGGCCTGCAATGGCTGTTTACAAGACGTTATGCAGATACCATCATATCCAAAATCACCTTATCCGTATTTTTCATCCCCCGGTTTCCCAGTTTTCCCAGATTGCTGATTGACAGCTCCACATCCTGCGTAACGATTCCGTCCAGTTCTCCGGCTCCTCTGCCCTGCAGTGCGATCACTGCACAATGATAGGCGCTGGTCAGCACAGTTGCGATCTTCAGTGCACAGCCTGATTTGGCTCCATCACAGATAATACCCGAGACATCTGCGATCATATTGCTGATAGCAAATTTTACCTGCCAAAGATGCCCTCCGCTCAGCCAGGTCAGCGCGCTTGCCGAGCCAATGGCTGAACCTGTGCCGCAGCCGCACAAGGGAGACAGTTTTCCGATATACTGTTTGACATGGATCGTGATCAGGCAGCTCAAAGCAACAGCCCTTAATGTGGTTATCTTATCGAGCTTCCTCTGTCTGCAGAATTCCGCCGCAGGCAGCATGGCTGTTATCCCCTGGTTCCCGCTTCCGCACAAAGTCATGACCGGGAGCGTGCTTCCTCCCATTCTGGCATCTGCAGCCGCACAGGCCGTAGCTGCAGCATGTTTCCAGGCTTCTTCGGGGCTGTCTCCGGTATGTCTTGCAGACATGCTTTTCCCTACGCTTAGTCCGTAATCTCTTTGCATACCCTCATTGGCAATGAACAGATTCGTCATTATCCCTTCTTCCAGAAAAGATAGGGATTCTTCATCTGCGCTCATGACAGCATCCCAAATTCCATCCACTGTCAACATATCAGCGGGAAGTCCTGCAGTACCTGTCACTTCCGGACACCTGACACCGGAATAGATAATTTTCTGATTACGGACAATCCTGGTGATATTGGTATGACTGTCTTCTATAAAAACACTGGCCGATTCTTCTCCGGCAAGGGCATTTACTTCTATATACAGCTTCTTATCTGTGTCTTTCAGCCTCACTTCTATCTGGTTTTCCAGCATTGCCCTGGCTTTCATGACCGCTTCCTCTGAAACAGTATGCAGCACATTTAATCCTGCTTCTGCATCTCCTCCTGCCATGCCTAATGCAGCCGCAATGTCCAGGCCTGCCATTCCTGTTCCGGGAATGCCAACGCCCCTTGCGTTTTTCATCATATTACTGCTGACGAGAATCTCTGTTTTATCCGGCAGTTTTCCCAGAACTTGTCTCACTTTTGCAGCCGCATAAGCTACAGCTACAGGCTCCGTACATCCGGTAGCTGGAGTCAGTTCTTGTTTCAATATTTCTATCAGATGCTTTTTCATCATTATGTCTCTCCTGTCAGGCCATCCTCTCCAGTAATGCCAGGATATCCTTCTTTGCCATAGGATAAAATGCCCCACATTTCTGCGTTCCGTTTAAAGTCATATTATCCGCTATCTCTTCAAATCTTTCGTTTCCTATTCCCGCTTCGGACAGTGACAATGGAAGCCCCGATTTTCTCAGAAGATTTTTTAAGCGGATCACACCTTCAAGTGCTGTCTCCATTGGATTTTCAAAGTTCATATCCGCCCCCAACACCCGGACTGCAAATTGTGCCAGCTTCATGACACACTTCTCCTTATCTGCCAAAAACTCCATCCATGCAGGGAAAGAAACTGCCAATCCTGCACCATGGGCAATATCGTAAAATCCGCTGATCTGGTGTTCCAGCCCATGGTTAAACCAGTCCTGTACCCTGCCCATGCCAGTCATATCATTCTGCGCAAATGTGCCGCAGAGCATGATTTCAGACCTTGCATCCAAATCCTGGGGATTCTCAATTAACCTGGCGAAATTATGTACAATAGTCGTCATGATCCCCTCTGCCATACGATCTGTCATCTCAACATTTGCAGTGGGCGAGAAATATCGTTCCATAGCATGCGCCAGCATATCTATACAGCCGCAGGCTGTCTGATACATAGGCAGTGTCAGAGTAAGCTTCGGATTCAGGAGAGACAGGACCGGTCTCATCAAAGGTGAGCCAAATCCTGTTTTGATCTGCAGGGTTTCATCTGAAATCACACAACTGTCACTCTCCTCACTGCCTGCTGCCGGAAGCGTCAGAATATCCGCCACAGGAATCCTTCTGGTGCCCGGTTTTACTTTACCGCTTATCAACTCCCACACATCACCATCATAATAAGCACCAAAGGAAATGGCTTTACAGGTATCAATCACACTGCCTCCCCCCACGGCAAGTAAAAAATCCACAGATTCTTTCCTACATAATTCAATTCCATCCCTTACCAGAGAAACTCTTGGGTTCGGCACGACACCCGGCAGTTCCCTCACTTCAAGCTGTGCCGTGTACAGCGCTTTCAGGACTTTTTCGTACAGCCCACTCTTTTTGATCGATCTGCCGCCGTATACAAGCAATACTTTACTGGCTCCCATTTTTTTTAATTCAATGCCTGTCTGTTCCTCTGCATCTGGTCCAAATACCAGCTTTGTACCGCATTCAAAATTAAAAGGTTCCATCTTTTCCTCCTGTTTCCTGTTACATTGTATTCAGCTATAATATAATGAAAGAAAATACTGATAAAATGCCGCTGCCTCCTGCAGCGCCTCAATAAACACACTTTCATTTACACTGTGTACGCCTCTGCTCTGCCTTAATGATGCATAAAGAGGGGAAAAACGTATGGTTTCATCTGTCACATCCTGAAAATGCCTGGAATCTGTACCGCCAGCCAGCACAAATGGAATGACCGGCACTCCCGGAAATACTGTCTCAATACAGTGCTTCAGATTTCGGTAGATGGCAGAATCCGCCGCTGTTTCCCGGGCGGCATCTATTCCTGATACCAATTCGCACTCTATATCATACTGTGCTGCCTTTCCCCGGAGGATTTTTGTCACTTCATCCTTGCCTTGAACCATGTTGACTCTTACATTTGCAGTCAATTCAGCCTCTCCAGGAATTACATTAAAGGCTGTCCCGCCATGGATCTGTGTAAATGCAATGGTGGCTCCCAGCAGGCTTCCTGCTTCCTCTGTCAGTTCATATAATACGGTAAAGTCTTCTAACGCCTCAGAAGCCTGCAGCAGTTTTTCTTTTTTCCCTTCGTCACTGCAGATATTGTGCATTTCCCGCAGCATGGAACGTACTCCGGGTGTCATATCTTTCCTGAAAAGGGAATGATCTTCCACATCACATATAAATGCTGCTATTCTGGCAATTGCCGTACCCGGCCGGGGATTAGCCCCATGACCCCCGCTGCCCTTTGCCGTAAACCGGTATACCAAAGACCCTTTCTCTCCCACCGCAACCATAGCTGCCTTCCCATCTATAAGTCCCATAAAATTTTCGCAGATTGTCCCGCCTTCATCGTAAATCACCTGAAACTGTATCATATGCTCTTTAAAATATGCTGCCGCCTCTTTTGCAGTCTCTCCTCCGGTTTCTTCATCACAGGAAAGATAAAGATAAATATCAGGCCCTGGTTTCCACCCTTCCTGGCACAAGTAATTTAACGCGGCCAGTAATGCACACTGCGGTCCTTTCATATCCTGTGTTCCTCTTCCCCATACTTCATTGTCTATGATCTCGCCGTTAAAAGGACCATGCAGCCATTCTTTTTCATCCGCGGGCACCACATCCATATGCCCGTCAAACATAATAGGCTTTAAATTTGGGTTTCCGCCTTCCAGCTTTAATATCAGGGCCTGTCCCATAGGAAAAAGAGACGCCTGTTCAAACAGAGATTTGAACTGCTTCTTCAGGCAGTTTTTATAACACTCTATCTCATATAATTCCGGCATACCGTGTACAGTGGGAATCTTTACCAGATCCGACATGATAGGTCCAATATCACCATAATTCTTTTTCTCATTCTTATCATAAGACCACATTTACAAAACCTCTCTTTCTCCTGCAAGACCCTTACGCCGCCCGGTATGGAAACAGCAGCCGTCTTATGGATGTTAAATACTCCTTGCTGCCTCCACGATCCATTTAATCCGTTCCCTATCTATTTTAGAATCCACAGTACAGTCTCCACCCAGAATTAACCCCTTTTTGCCATGTTCCAGGATCAGATTTCTGGTATATTCCTGAAGCTCTTCTTTTGTTCCGTTGTACAGGATACCTCTTTGTCCATGTTCATCCCAGTGTGTCTCGAAACCGCCCAGAGATGTTCTTCCCTGGAAGCAATACCGCCCATCATCCAAAGGAAGGTCCTCCACAAATACAGCCCAGTTAATCACCTTTGCAGGGTAATCTTTCCAGATATCCAGCTGGTTCGGCTGACCAGCCCATCCACACATATGTATGATATTGTTGGAGGAATATCTGTTGGCATGCTCCATCACATATAAATCACTGGGAGTGATTAATTTTTTATATTCCTCCGGCGTAAATCTGTCAAATTCTCCGCCCTGTACGCAGTAATAGATTCCATCACAGCCTGCCTCTGTAATCAAGAGCTGTGCCAGCAGCGCATTGGTCTGGGCGATTACATCAAGAGCAAACATGACTGCATTGGGCTCTTCTTTCAGGTGTTCCATTACCAACTCATCCCCCGCGCCGAAACGGATGGAGGAAAAAGGTGCAAAGACATTGTAAAACACACATCGCTCTGCCCCGATATTATCTACAATCTTCTTTGCCCTCTCTACCTGATCTTTTATAAAGGGATGACCTGCCTCCAATGGTTTCATCTGATACCAGTCTTTTGTGGTTTCTAATTTCTCCGGCACTGGATACGGAAAAAAATTGTCACACATGATTTTCACAAAATCCAAATCTGTCTCACGGTAATAATCCAGGTGCGCTTTCACGCACCCGTCACCAACGGCTTCCTCTCCGTCAAAGTGGAACCAAAATCCTACCGGTACGTGGTCTACCTCCTTTTTGTTCATTGCATTCAATACTCTTGTCCTTTTATCCATTTTTTCCTCCTGATATTACCTGTATTATTATTTGTAATATGATTAGTGATAATATCAAGATACCACCTTTAGTTAAAATATGCAACTTTTTTCTGTTTCAATTTATTTTTTTGACATAATACACAAATATACCCACAGATTTTTGTTTATTCTGGAGTCGTTTGTTCACGATGACATCGTTTTCCATATAAAAAAAGGACAGTATGACCATCCTTTTTTCATCAACTTCCTATATACATTTAAAGTGTCAATTACGCGGATGCTCACTTCCGCTTCATGAGGATTTCCACCGCCTCCCGCAAAGTATTCACATCCCCTACATTTCCCGGGAAAATCACATACGGGGTTAGCGGAAATTTACTCTCCTCTCCGGTCTGCCACACCGGGATCCCAGGACGGATCTGTCCCATAACCGCTGCACGTTTTACCTTCAGTGCCTTTGTCCCCACATCACTTGACGTGATTCCGCCCTTTGCTATGACAAAGCTGGGAACTGCCCTTAAATTCCCCACAAGAGACTGGACCGCGTCTGAAATTTTTACGGAACGCAGCAGAGCTTCCTCCTTTGTATCATCCTCCACAACCAAAAGCTGTCTTTTTGTATACACCACCGCTGTTTTCCCGGCAGTGATCACCTGTTCTATTTTTCTGGTTATCCTCCCGGTTTCAGCGCAAAGTGCCTCCTCATCCAGCACCAAGTCTGAATTAAACTCCATGCTTATGATTCCCTCCGCTTTTTTAAGTTCTTCCAACTGCTGTGTGGTTTTCCTGGTATGAGAGCCTATTATGACCACGCCCCCATTATCGGTATCTTTTATGATCATTTTTTCCCTGGTCAAAAGCGGCTGGGAAGATACCCCTCCCATTTCTTTTACCAGGGCTGCCGCTGTACGGAATATAAAGTTTTTTCCTGCTGACAATGCCCGGTAAACAGCAATACTCATGATTTTCACATCACAATTGTCAATGGCATTGACCACTACCTTTTGGAAATTTTTCACTGTGCACAATTGTGCGGTAATCTTATCTAAATTCATGTTCCGCAAATCTTCCAGGCTGATGCAGATCACCTCTTTTGCTTTATATACACCATCTGTTTTCTCTTCCACATATTCACAGATGTCTGAATGGTTGTATCCGAATGTCTTGTCCTTTGCAAACTCTGTCTGTGCTGCCGGAATCAGCTCCTCTCCGTATTTTACAAAATGCGTATTATGAAGGGTATAACGGCCGCCCTCTTTGAAAAACGGACAGATAATCTCACCGTCTATGCAGATATCTGCCAAAGCCTCTATTTCCTCCTTTAGGATCCGGGTTTCCAAAGGATAGTGCCCTCTGAGGGTAGAATCACTCCGGCTCATGATGAGATACTCTTTTCCTGTCTCCTCAGACACTTTTGTAACCGCTGCGGCAATTTCTCTATGTACTTTTGCTGTCTGTTCTGCAGTGAGTCCTCTGGAATTTGTCAGTATGTAAAACAAATGGTTCTCTTCCTCAAATCCCCGACGAATACTCTGTTCTGTCCAGTCTGTATACACAGATACATCATGAACCGTCTGTACTCCTGTAGGGTCATCATCCAGCACAACGATTTTTTTACCGCTCCTGCTGATTTCCATCTGAAGGAGCTGTCTCGCCTTTGCCATATCCGCCTCCGGATATGATAACAATACCTCCGCGCTAAGTATGTTTTCCATATTTATCTCCTATTTTATCTTTTCCACAGTGATACCTGCCAGATTTTCAAAATATTTCACAATACTGCAATGGTCCTCCTCCAGGTGCCCTCCCACTTTCAGCGCCTGCATGATCTCAAACAGCTGCGCTGTGTATGGAATTGGTACGTCCAGGGAGTGGGCAGCTTCCACCACATTTTTTATATCTTTGTGATTGATGGAAATCTTTCCCCCCGGCACAAAATTCCGCTCCACGATCATGGGGATTTTTGCATCCAGCACAGCACTTCCTGCCAGGCCTCCCCGGATAGCCTCGTATACTTTTACCGGGTCTGCCCCGGCCTTTGCAGCCAGGACAAATGCCTCCGAAACCGCTGCTATGGTATTATTGACTATGATCTGGTTTGCCAGCTTGGTCACACTTCCGCTGCCCGGTCCGCCTACAAGCAGAGCCGAGCTGCCCATAACTTCAAAATAAGGCTTAAGGGCTTCAAACACCGGCTGGTCACCGCCTGCCATAAAAGCCAGTGTCCCATTGACCGCCCCCGGCTCTCCCCCTGAAACAGGTGCATCCACGAACCTGATACCGTACTCTCTGCATTTTTCGTAGCATATCTTTGAATCCTCCGGGGTCACAGAACTCATATCACATAGAATGCCGCCTCTCTTCATAGATTTTGCCACACCCTTCTCCCCAAACAGCACATTCCGGACGATCGTGCCGTTTGGGAGGATTGTGAATACCACTTCACATGAACTTCCGATTTCACCGGGTGTCCCCTCTTGCGCACCTGCATTTACCAATTCTTTGACTGCATCCTGATTTAAATCATTCACCATGACTTTTATATCTGCTTTTAACAGATTCTCTGCCATTGGTTTTCCCATAATTCCCAGCCCGATAAATCCTGCTCTTTTCATTCACTTTCTCCTTATCCGAAAATTATTTTATTATCATCAGTATACCGGTATACCGGTGTGTTGGTCAATGCATTTATGTATCTTCTCTGTATTTTACAATTTATATCCATCATTTTTGTAGAATCTGTCCAATTATCTTTTCTGTTTTATATTGACCGGTATCCCGGTATGCTATAGAATAAATAAAATAGTATTCCTTCAGGAGGCATGGAACATGACGCAGAAACCGCTTCAGACTAAAGCATATGATTATATCAAAGATTTGATCTTAAAGGATGCCTTTGTGTATGATACAATTTATTCAGAGACAAAGATCTCAAAGGAAATCGGAGTTTCCCGTACTCCCATGAGGGATGCATTACACCGCCTTGCCCAGGAACGTTATATTGACATCATCCCAAGCAAAGGCTTTTGTATCCATCAGATGACCAAACAGGACATCATCGAGACCTTTCAGATCCGGTCCGCGATCGAAGGATACTGTACCGTACAAATAGCAAAGGATCATAAAGAAGACTGGTCCCAAAAACTTTTTCGGAAACTGGACTATATTATGGAAAAACAAAGAAAGATCCTTGAAACCACCCAGGATATTTCCGCTTTTGTGGAATATGATAACCAGTTTCATATAGAAATCGTTTCAAGTCTTAACAACCGGACTTTTCATGAGCTTTTTGGCAGTTATCTTTTTCAGATAAAGCGCCTGGCTGTCCTCTCTCTGGGACATCCGGGACGTATGCAGGAAACCATTGAAGAACACAGCGCGATCCTGAATGCTATGAGATCCGGCAATCTTGCGGAAATCTATTCCATAACCATGAAGCATATGGAAACCCCAAAAGGACTGAACCTGTCAGACTTTTGTTATTCATGATCAACATAGAAAATCCGGATGGCAAATGTGAACATCACCAGGCAAAGCCTGTCGAATCCATGGCTCTGCCTGGTAATCCAAATATACTTTCCGCTGATCTTACCAGCATCATTTATCCTGGCTTAACGGGCATCACTCACCCAGCACTATCAGCTTCCCGATCATCCCTGTCTCCTGCCACTTAATATTTTCTGCCGAAACACTGTAATGCTTTTCTGCATGTGTTTTTACATTTACACCCGATTCCCTGTCTGAGGACTCTGAATATTCCCCACATTCCTGATTCCACATCCCACTTCAGGCTTCCGGACCGATAGAGATAATCACCGGGACATGATGCGCCCTTTTCAAGTTCCATCTCAAATTTGTTTCCCACACTGATCGCGCCCTGAATGGGGATCACTCTGGAATGGAAGTCATCCGGCTGTTCCTTCCACATATGCCCATGGACCGCAAACCCTACATTACGCGGTTTATCCGCCGGCATCATGGTCCGGAAAATAACACGGTCTCCGGTATATGCTTTAAAAACAGGCGTGGCGGGATCTCCATGCACTTTACTGCTGAATACTTTCGCGATCCGGCTGTCTCTGCGAAGCCGGTTGGCAAAACGCTCGGAGCGGTAATTATATCCTTTTTCGCCTGTGTCCTCCGCCTCCACCGGGTCCGTGTCATCCCCCTGCGCCGTCCGGATCACATTGCCCTCTGCATCCTCCAGGCGGATTCCATTCTGGATAAAGACAACAAACTCCCGGAAAGTCTCTGTCCCGGGCGCTGTGATGACTGCCTGTTCCTGATATACTCCGCTTTTCAGCATAAAATTCTGATACCACCTGGAAGCAGGCGGCTCAATGATAATTGCGCCGAATAATCCGTGATATCTGTGATTCCGCAGATCACCAAAAGACTGTATGATACAGGAGCCGTATTCCTGATCTGCATGCCAGAGATATTTCTTGCTCTCCCCTGGCCCTACTGTCTGCTCCCGATTGTTGTATCCCACATTGATGCCCGAATCACAGATCGGATCATACTGAAGAAATTGGGGGTTTAAGGACACCCTGTTGGAAGGGCGATGCTTCTTATCCAGCGGGACACGGGGATAGTCAAAATACGGAATATCCGGCCCCATCATGTTATGGAGGGTGACTTCAATCCAGTCCCCCGCATTTGCCCGGAGTATCAATGGCTTAGGCTGATATTTACCGCAGAGCACCTGCTCCACCTCATCCGCCGGAACGAAAATCAAACCGTCCGGGTCATGATCCCCGTATTTGTTATATAAAATATCCGTCTTTATGGCAGCAATTTCATATTTCCGCACCACAGAATCTCTGCCGGGACACATGGGAAGCGGCAGGATACCCAATTCATTTTTACACAGCGGCTTCAAATGTGCCTGCTTTTTATCGTACACACGGATGATCCCCCACAGCCCCAGCCAGGCGTCGTCAATCCCGCCTGAATAATAGAGATAATCACCGCAGTTATAATTTTTCCGGATCTGAAGGTTAAATGCCTCAGATATTCCGATAGACTGAGACGCAGCCAGCGGCGAATGGATATCCGCTATTTCTTTTCTCCAGTACATTCCCGTGACGTTTAAAACATGCTGCTCCTCATGAGCCCCGTCAAGCAGCCTGATCATCAGCTCATCTCCCGGATATGTCTCCAGCAGAGGGGTAGCTGGATCTCCATGAACAATAGAACTGAAAATATAAGCCGGGTCTGCCGTATCGCTGAGCCTTTCCCTCATTGGTTCACACCGGTAATTAATCCCCATGACGCCGGGATCATGGTGGGAGCCGGGAACCTCCGGCGGATTCAGGGGTTTTCCGTTTCCGTCAAATAACAGGGCAAAATCATGCAGAAACAAGGCAAATTCCCGGAAAGAGGTTCCATCACGCCTGCGGATAACAGCTTTGGTCCCAAATTTCAGCGCTTCTCCTGTTTCCACATCATGAAATGTAGCTCCCGCTTCCTCTATCACCAATGCTCCGAACATCCCATGCTGCTGATGTGTATTTGCAAACAGATGGTCATGGAAAAATACAGTTCTCAATTCCGCATTTGCAAAGAACCGTTCCACAAGAGTCTCGTATCTTCTGGCTCCGGCAATATTATTCCAGCCATTGGCTGCTCCGTCCGATACAATTGTATCGAATTTCACCAGATGGATGTGATATCCCACAATGTCAGTCAGTGTCTCCATCTGAAACGGGCTTGCTTCTATATATTCCGGAAGAAGGTTTGTAAAGCGAACTTCAATACAGTCACCGTCATTTGCGCGGATCACCAGCGGTTCCACCTGTATTTCCTGAGCTTCCACCTTCTGGATATACGCTTCCAGCCCTCCGTGTCTTTCCAGCTCCTCTTTCAGGACAAAGAAACGCCCCTGAGGATCATGCCATCCGTATTTGTTATAAACTACTTTTGCCTGTACGGCCGCTATCTCAAATACTTTGACCTTCCCTTCCTCCGCCTCCCCCCACTCACATCCGCAATCGGTATGGCAGGGGCAGGTGTCTGTATAGAGTGCGCCCGGTTCAAATGCATCTACAAAGTTATCTGCTTCCAAAGGCGTAGGCACTATCTTATTATTTCCGTCAGCATCCAGGATGCCCAGCGGCGGCTGCAGGGGGCGCATTCCAAACTGTCCGTTGATAAAATTGGGATATCCCGGATGTTCCCGGTCTTTTAGCGGCGGCTGTTTCCTGTCTTTCAGGGGTATCAGTCTGGGTATGGGCATTCCGTCCGGAAGTTTTCCGCTTCCATCCTGCAGACGGTCATAAATCCTCCAGAGTGTCCACATTCCTTCATGGAAATGAGGATATAGATGGCAGTGGAAAATAGCATCCCCCACCATCCCATTCAGGCTTCCCGCCCCGTGCAGAATATCCAGCGTATAGCATTCCTGGGGGCTTATAGAAACAGAATCTAAAATCGTAGAATTAGGATTATCATTTTCCAGCCTCCACTGATGATTATGGAGATGGAATACATGGGTTTCTTTCACGCCTCCGTGAACCAGCCGGATTTTAGCCGGATCTCCCACATATGCTTTCAGGATCGGCGGTGCCGGGTCTCCGTATGCCCAGGAGCTCATGGAGATATCTTCTGCCGTGTCCGCATGGTTTTCTGTCAGGGGAAGTCTGTTTCTCATAGGTTCCGAACGGTAACTGATTCCAGTCGTTGCCGACGGAAGCCCTGTGTGCGGATCTGTTGGGGTATTTCCCTCTTTATTTTTTATTTCCAGCTCATCATGGAAAAACACAGCATATTCACGGAAGGATGGCTTGGCAGGATGATAAATATCTGCGAAAAGACCGCTCTCCAGCTCTTCTCCCGTCTCCGGGTCCAGCCAGACAGATTCAGGCGCCTCAACGATCATGGCCCCAAAGAGGCCATGTATATTTGTCCCCTCCTCGCTGCTCCTGGTATCTCCCATATCACTGAACAGATAGACGCCCTCTTTCTCTGCATACCAGGTATAGACAATCTCATTTCTTGTGGTGCTGTCCTGATTCATCCCTACACTGGCTCCGTCGGAGGTCTGAACATCATATCGAAGCCCCTGTACATGGATGGACAAATCTCTTTTCAGAGAATGCCGGAAGTAGATATGGATCTCTTCCCCCAGGTTTGCCCGGATGACCAGCGGTTTCACTCCCTCATAAGGCTGAGGGTCCGGTCTGTTAAAATTCGCCAGCGCGCCTCTCTTTATCCTCCCCGCATCTTTCTGCAGCACATATAACAATCCATTCGGATCGTGATCGCCGTATTTATTATATACTATTGGTATTTCTATGGCCTCGATCCTGTACATTCTGATATTAGGCTTCTGCATATAATTACATAATTCCATAACTTACCCCTCCATTCCTTCCATATTTTTATATCCCAAAGGTGTGCCGGCTATTAAAGCATTTTCCCACCAGCTGCGGAACCACACGGCACTTTTTATATGATCACACCCTTTTTCCGGGAATCCGGTCCCAGGAAAAAGAGAATAAAGTTTTAGGAATAAAATCAAATCATCCATCATATATTGATACTTTCTCTTTTTTTGTATTATATGTAAAAATAGCCTGACCGGTACAATCTATATACCAGGCCCCCTCCTGTCCGCATTTTAAAACCAGTGGTGGTAATTGTAATCTAGTCACAGAAATCAAATCCATTTTATAGTATCATAGTCACATCAAAAATAAGGAGTTCACAAATATGCCCTCAAAAAAATATGCGGTTGTTGACAAAAACCAATGTGTCGCCTGCGGCGCATGTATGAATGTCTGTCCAAAAGAAGCTGTACATTTATGGAAAGGATGCTATGCTGCCCCTGCCCCGGATAAATGTATAGGGTGCGGCAAATGTGCTAAGATATGCCCGGCGGGATGTATCCAGATCAGGAATCGAGGTGAACAGAAATGAGAACAAAACACTGGTATGATCATCTTTGGATATGGTCCATCGTTTATTTTGCTTTGGGATTTTTTAATATTTTATTTGCCTGGCTTGGAATGATCGACTTTCTGCTTCCCCTCATGATCGCTGTCTTCGGAGGAAACAAATGGTTCTGTAATCACATGTGCGGCAGAGGCCAGCTCTTTCATCTTCTCGGCAGCTCCCTCAAATGTTCACGAAATAAAACCACCCCGGGATGGATGGTTTCCAAATGGTTCCGCTATGGCTTTCTCCTCTTCTTTCTTACCATGTTCGGCAATATGGTATTCCAGACCTGGCTGGTGGCATCCGGAGCCAACAGTTTAAAAGAGGTGATCCAGTTGTTCTGGACTATAAAGGTTCCCTGGGGCTGGACTTATACGGCCGGTACGGTTACAGACTGGGCAGCAAAATTCAGTTTTGGTTTCTACAGCCTTATGCTGACCTCCACTCTGATCGGGCTGGCTGTGATGCTGCTCTATAAACCAAGGAGCTGGTGCACGTTCTGCCCTATGGGGACAATGACACAGACCATATGTAAATTGAAAAATAAAGAGGAATCCACGCCTTGACCACCTTGTCCCCTGATGCTATCATTAAAGAAAAAACACGGGGGAAAAATTCATGTGGGTCTTCTTTGCTTTTGGGTCTGCTCTTTTTGCAGGCCTCACTTCCATACTGGCAAAATGCGGAATCCGGAAAACAGATTCCACTGCTGCCACTGCTCTGCGCACAATTGTGGTACTGCTTTTTTCGTGGCTGATGGTATTTCTGGCCGGTTCCCAGCGCCAGATAAAAAATATAGATTTAAAAACCATCTTATTTTTGACCTTGTCCGGCCTTGCCACGGGTGCCAGCTGGCTGTGCTACTTTAAAGCCTTACAGTTGGGCGATATCAATAAAGTAGTCCCTGTGGATAAATCCAGCACGATTATGACAATCCTGATGGCAGCCGTCCTGCTTCAGGAAGAGATCACCCGGTTTAAGGGAATTGGGGTGGTTCTGATCGCTGTGGGTACCTATATGATGATTGAAAAGAAAGGCAAAAAACAGGCAGCTCCTGAAAACAACCGCTGGCTGTTTTTTGCCTTAGGTTCCGCAGTATTTGCCAGCCTGACTGCCATCCTTGGAAAAATCGGCATCTCCCATGTGGAGTCCAATCTGGGAACGGCTGTCCGCACTGGCGTGGTATTGGTAATGTCCTGGATCATGGTTGCAGTTACAGGAAAACAAAAAGAACTACGGCATATACCTAAAAAAGAATTGGGTTTCATTTTCCTGTCAGGGCTGGCCACCGGCGGCTCCTGGCTGTGTTATTATAAAGCCCTGCAGGATGGACCTGCCAGTGTTGTTGTTCCCATAGACAAGCTGAGTATACTGGTTACTGTTTTCTTTTCCTACCTGGTATTTCACGAGAAACTATCCCTGAGATCAGCAGCGGGACTTGTTCAAATTACAGCAGGCACTTTACTCATGCTGCTGTAAAACAGATCCGGATTTGCTTGGTCACGGTCAGAATATAACTTCCCCCAATGCCAGTCTTTTGCCCTGTACTTTTCTGCCCTGTCAATGCCTGTCCATTAACTTTTGGAGGGAATAAATAGATTTATTCAGATTAAACAAATAGGAAAACGTGCATACCACAAAGAAATACGGCAGATAGGCAAATCCAAACACCTCCGTACCAATGAGCACCGGTGCCAGGAACGTATTCGTGGCGCTCCCAAAGACACTGGCATACCCCAGTGCCGCGGCAAATTCAACAGGAAGGCCAAACAATGGTCCTGCTGCCACCCCAAGGCTCGCACCGATGGAAAACAGGGGCGTCACCTCCCCGCCCTGGAAGCCTGCAGCCAATGTGAGTATAGTAAGAAGGAATTTTAATATCCAGTCATATCTATAAATCTTCTCACCATAAAGGCTTGCATGGATCAAGTTCGTTCCAAGACCTGCATATCTGCCTTTATAGAGTATAAGCAGCAGGGCACTCAAGATCAGCCCCATGAAAAAAATCCTGAGTACCGGCTCCCTCCACAGCACGGCAAGCTTTCCTTTCATATATTTTAACGTCCAGGCAAACGCCCCTCCTACAATCCCAAACAGGATTCCCAGCAGCACCAGTTTTCCCATATTGGGAATATCCAGATTCAGTTGTGTAGTCAGCACAAATGAAAATTTTTCCAGCCCCAGAAAGCTTGACGCCGCACTGGCCGTAAAGGCAGCCGTAACAGCGGGAAACAGCGCCTGGTATTCCAGCGCACCGGCCACCAGAACCTCCATTGCGAAAAACACCGCCGCTATAGGCGTCTGAAACAGACCGGCGAATCCGGCTGCCATCCCTGTTACCAGAAAAATATGGGAGCTGTTTTCCAGCGGGATCCTCCTGCCCACCCAATGGGAAAATGTGGCTCCAATCTGCACTGCCACGCCTTCCCTCCCGGCACTTCCGCCGAACAAATGGGTGATCCATGTCCCGGAAATGATAAATGGGATCAGCTTCAACGGAATCACTTCCTCCTCACCATGCCCCACTTCAAAAATAAGGTTCATCCCCTTACTGCTCTTTCCCCCGAATTTGAGATAGCAGAAGGCAATCAGGACGCCTGCCAAAGACAAAAACGGGATAAGCTGCATGGGATGACCGTCCCTGAAATCAGTGATCGCCAGCAGAACTCTTCCGAACACCGCGTCAATTCCCCCTATGACCAATCCAATAGGGATTCCCAGCAGTCCCAGAATGAATAATTCTCTGTAGGTCTGATACATTCTTTTTACTCTGTGATTCATATTTTTCCTCCTCTGTCTGTTCCCGGTAATAAATGTTCGCCCATCCATGCTTCTGCCCAACAAAAAAAGCTGATAACCCTGTTTTTACACAGAAGTCATCAGCATACACGCACTTTTGGAATCATCCACGGGAGAACCTCATTCCCTTAAAACTATATTGAATGATACCATGTTCATTTCAACTTGTCAATGCACATCCCAGCGGCAATATCTACGGTTATCTCTTGTAGCCTGCTTTAAAAATACTGCAGAGTATGCCCATCAACCCCAGTCCCCAGCTCCACATACTGTAAGGTGCATAGACTGCGGCTGAAACGCCCACAACGCCGGACATATAAACAGCCACGTCTGTCCACGGAATGATACTGAGCATGGGGCTTGCGGCCGTGTTGGATACCACCGCACAATCCAGGGCCGAATATCCCAACTCCCTGTATTTATCCTCCAGCATCTCTATGGGCATGAGTATGGAGATCGCAGAGCTGTTTGTGATCGCCCCTGTTATGGAGCCGATACACCAACTGCTGACTGCAAGGCCAAAAAGAGAACGGATCTTCCCAAACAAAGTCTCCACGATCACCTCAACCACTCTGATCTTTATCATAATGCCGGCAACTCCCACGGCAGCAAACAAGATCACAAACAGAGAGGACATGGAAAGCATACCGCCCCGGTTGCACAGCGTAACAATCTCCGGTAAAACAGCATCTGTGGAAATTCCGGTAATGGTTGTCAGATCAAAACCACTATAGCCTGCAGCAAGCCCTTTCCAGAAAGAAAAACCATTCAGCAGGGAACCAATGGCGATTCCTATCATACCGCCCCCAAACAAAGAGACCACAGAAGGCAGCTTCATAAAGCTGCCTGCAACCACCACCACAATGGGAATCAGGGCGATGGGACTGATATTAAAAACAGAGGCCAGCCCCTCTGAAAGCACGGCATTGTCAAAAACCCCTTGTGAAGAACCGGTTGCAAAACCTAATATGGTATAGAATAGGATACACGCAAGAAACGTGGGTATCCCAATATAAGCAGCACGTTTCATTACCGTAAGGGAATCCGATTTGGTAACTGACGCAACCAGATTAAAGTTATCCGCCATAGGTGAGAGAAACAGTCCCACATGTGATCCTGACACCACCGCTCCGGCCATTGCAGGAAGATTCACATCCATTACAATGGCAAGCCCTATCATAGCCACCCCGATAGTTCCGCAGGTGCCAAAACTGGTGCCAATGAAAAAAGCTGTAACTGCGGTAAACAAAAAACCCAGTAAAATACAAAGACTGGGCGTCACAAATTTCAGCAGATAAGTGATCAGGGCAGGTATGGTACCTGCAAATACAAAAGAAGCCGTCAGAAATCCAATCCCGCACAAAAGAAAAAATAAGTCCGTCAGTTCCCCGGCCTTGTGATACATTGCCTCCAAGAGCTCGTGCAGAGTATATCCGCAGTTTAATCCTATGATCCCCACATAAGCCGCTGTAACAAAAAGAGATACCGAAAGATCAAATCCTTTTACCGTACCGATCAGCATTACAAGAATCATCACAATAAGACAGGACAGCGCTTCAGCCCTGTTTGGCCTGCGTGGTTTTTTCTCCTTATTTTTCATGCCGCACCTCGTTTAAACTTTAAACTATAGTATCCGGCTTTCAAAGGAGCTTTATTCATAGTATTCTTCATTCTGTCCTGCAAAGAAAAAAAAGGGAAAAAGAGGAAGGGACCCGGCTGTCAGCCAGCCCGGCCCCATTATGATGAAGTTTTTGTTCTTCACAAGTATCAGCGGCGCTACTCTGTAGGAGTGCATCCCGTATAGCTGCGGAAGACTTTTCCGAAGTAACTGCTGTCCCTATTGGGGCATTACATACTGCCTCCCACAGAACCCTCCCAGGTATCTACTTCTTTGGCTTTTTTCTCCTCCTCATCAAACCAGTGGGTGGTGACTGCTTTTATCTCCGTAAAGAAACGAACGCCGTCCTTGCCCAGGCAGTGCAGGTCACCAAAGAAACTGTCCTTGTGGCCGCTGAATGAGAAAATACCTGCCGGTACCGGGATTCCCACATTGATGCCCACCATTCCGCCGTCTGTGCGGCGGGCAAACTCTCTGCTGTAATAGCCGCTCTGGGTATAAATGACGCTTCCGTTGGCAAAGGGATTGCGGTTCATCATTTCAATCCCCTCATCAAAATCTTTACAGCGCTTCACAGCCAGAACCGGGCCAAAAATCTCCTGCTGTCCAATCGCCATATCCTCTGTCACATGGTCAAAAATGGTTGGGCCGAGATAAAAGCCGTTTTCATAGCCGGGTACTGTGATGCCCCGACCGTCCAGAACAAGCCGGGCGCCCTCTTCCACTCCCTTTTCAATCCATTTGACCACTTTAGCTTTATGGGAGGCATCTACCACCGGACCCAAATCCGTTGTCTTGTCATAGGCTGGCCCCACTTTCAATTCACCCGCGAATTTTACCAGCAGTTCAACCAGTTTGTCCGCAATACTCTCCTGGGCAACCACAACAGGCAGAGCCATACAGCGCTCTCCCGCACAGCCGAAAGCGGAATTGATTATACCTCTTGCGGTACGCTCCAAAGCTGCGTCTTCCAGCACCAGGGCATGGTTCTTGGCCTCTGTCTGTGCCTGTACCCTTTTGCCGTTGGCCGCCGCAATACCGTATATGTGTTTCCCCACACCTGTGGTACCCACAAAACAGATACCTTTTACATCGGGATGTGTCAGGAACTGCTCAGATTCCTGCCTGGTGCAGGTCACAATGTTCAGCACGCCGTCCGGAAGGCCTGCTTCCTGCCACAGCTCTGCGCAGCGCAGCGCAGTCAGAGGTGTCTTGGAAGCGGCTTTGATAACAATGGTATTGCCGGTCGCGATGCAGATAGGCGTCATCCATCCCATGGGAATCATACCCGGGAAATTAAAAGGAGCTATTCCCGCAAATACACCCAGAGGCTCACGGTAGCTGACTGTGTCATATCCTTTGGAAGTGTCCATCATGGATTCTCCCATCATGAGGGTAGGGGTTCCGCAGGCCAGTTCCACAGGTTCTTTCACCTTTGCGATATCACCGGCAGATTCCTTCCAGTTCTTTCCGTGTTCTCTTGCACAGCACTCCGTCAGCTCATCCCAGTGCTGGTCCAGCAGATCACGGAACTTGTACAGGATCTGCACCCTCTTCATCACAGGTGTATCACGCCAGGCCGGGAACGCCTTTTTTGCACATTCAATGGCGTATGCCACTTCCTCAGTGGTACAGCTTGGGATTTCTGCCTGCACCTCTCCGGTGCTTGGGTTATACACAGGTGTGTATTTTCCTGATCTTGTGTCCAGCCACTGCCCTCCTGCCAGGTATTTCATTCTTTTGATCTCACTCATTTCTGACCTCCTTTTTCAGGCTTACCTATCAGTTGCATTCCTCTTTCAAGATATCTCCATTATAAAAGATTGTCTTTATCAGTTCAACTTATTTTTTGTATTATCAGGTATAAAAAGCATTGCCCGTGACAGAATATATCCCTCTTGGCGTAACTCTGATTTCCGGAATGACAGGCAGTGCCATGAATGACAGGGCGATAAACGGGTCCATCCCCTTTGGCACCCCCATCTCATGCGCCTTTCGGATCATTTTTTCCAGTTTTTCGTTGGCCTTTTCAAAACCCATGTCCGTCATCAGACCCATGATGGGAAGCTCCAGTGTCTCATAGACCTGATGGTCCTTCACAAGGGTATAACCCCCCTGGGTACGGATCAACTCTCTGACAGCCAGTTCCATATCTTCATCATTGTCGCCGATCACAATTATATTATGGGAGTCATGGGAGACGCTGGATGCTGCGGCTCCGCATCGCAGGCCGTATCCCTTCACAAATCCCACACCCACCATTCCGGTACATTTGTGCCTTTCCACCACTGCGATCTTCTCCAGCAGACCATTTCCTTCGGGATCATCCCCGCAGAGATTCTCTTCAAGGATATCCTTTGTGGTGATCTGCCCCTCATCCATCCCAATGATGTGGCATGGAAAAGAACCGGTGTATTTCAGCTTCTCTCTTGTAAATGCCTTCACATGTACTGTATTTTTCAGCTCCAGAGGGCAGGTATGGGCCGGACAGACATTTTCCGGTTTCACGATTTGGCCTTTGTAGTAAACTTCCCCCACTGCTGCCTGCTCCAGGTCATCCAGCACCAGAAGGTCAGCCTGGTACCCCGGCGCCACTGCCCCTAAATGGGACAGGCCGTAGCATCTGGCGGCCTGGATGGTTGCCATCCGGATGGCATGAACAGGAGTGATTCCCAGAGAAACTGCCTTTCTCACATTATGGTCAATATGCCCTTCTCTTTTTATATCCTCGATATGTTTGTCATCTGTACAGAAGCAGAAGCCGTCTGTGCTCACATGATTCTCCACAATCCCCTGTACAATGTCCTTCAGATTTCTGGCGGCACTGCCCTCCCGTATGTGAACGGTCATTCCGTTTCTCCGCTCTCTCATGGCATAGGAAAACTCCGAACACTCATGGTCCGTGGAAATCCCCGCCATGACATATGCCTGCAGATCCGGTTCCTGAAGAAACGGCGCATGTCCGTCCCGCACCCTCTTGTCAAAGAGCTGCAGCTTTTCATACATCTGCGGGCTCCCTTCCACCACAGAGATATAATCCATGACCTCCCCTAGGCCCAGGATCCGCTCATTTTGCAGATAGGGTTCCATCATGTCCGCGGTGATCCTGCAGGCATTGTCTTCAATCCCTGTAGCGGGGACGCAGGACGGCATCATAACATACACGTTGGCTGACACTTCCTCCGTCTCCCTCAAAATATAGTCGATCCCCGCAAGCCCGGCTACGTTGGCTGACTCGTGAGGGTCAACGATAAAAGCAGTGGTTCCGTGCAAAACAGCCTGGGATATCAGCTCTTTTGGTGTCACCAGCGTAGATTCCAGGTGCAGATGGCTGTCAATGAATCCGGGACACACATATTTCCCATTCAGATCTTTTTCCCGGATGCCGCTATAAGTGCCGATTCCGGCAATCAGGCCGTCCGCTATGGCAATATCACCCTCTATGATCTCTTCCGTAAAGACATTGACAATCTTGGCATTCTTCAATACAAAATCTGCTTTTTCCAAACCACGGGCGATAGCAGAACATCTTTTATATCTCTCTAAATTCACTTTATCATCTCCCCTGATCCACTAACCAGATCATTTTCTTTACCGCTTAAATCCCGTCCTGACAGCAGTCCTGTCAGTGTATCCCGCAGTATATTCACGTCAATAGGTTTTGCCACATGTGCATTCATACCCGCGTCCATGGCTTCCTGTACATCCTCCGCAAAAGCATTTGCCGTCATTGCTATGATCGGAATGGTCTTCGCGTCCTCCCGCTCCATCTTTCTGATGGCACGGGCTGCCTCATACCCATTCATACGCGGCATACGGATATCCATCAGCACCGCGTCATACGTTCCGGGCTGTGCCCTTACAAATTCTTCGGCTGTCTGTACACCGTCTGTCTTCACCACCGTTTTTGCACCCTGCATCTTGAGCAGCTCGCACAAAATCTCAGAATTGATGGCATTGTCCTCTGCAACCAGGAAACAGCGGCCTGTCAGCGTTTTTCCGGCATTCAGCTCCCCGGTCATAGCATCTGGGTCCCAGTCGGTATCCTCTTTATCCCGCGCTGCCTCGCACATGAGTTCAACATAGAATGTACTGCCTTCATGAATCCTGCTCTTAACCCATATTTTACCTCCCATGAGGTCCACCAGGCCCTTCGTAATACTCAGTCCCAGCCCTGTTCCCTCAACGGATGTGGTGTTGCTGTTCCTGGCAAACGCCTCAAAGATATGTTCCACAAACGTTTCCGTCATACCGATCCCTGTGTCGCTGACCGTAAAACGATAGCACACCCGGTCCTCCCCGCAGTCACCGTCTGTCTCTTCCGCCAGAAAATCCACACTGCCTCCCTCCGGCGTAAATTTAATGGCATTGCTTAGAATATTGATCAATATCTGGTTGATGCGAAGCTTATCCCCATAAAAAATCTCATGCCTGATCCCTTTTGACTCCATATGAAATTCCAGGGCATTTGCCTCCACCTGAGGTTCCATCATCACAGACAGTTCTTCCAGCAGCTCCGGCATAGATATCCGCATGCGGTTCAACATGATCTTAGAACGCTCGATTTTGCTCATATCCAAAATATCATTGATAAGACTGAGCAGATATTTGGAAGATGAAGAAATCTTACGCAGACAGTCTTCCACTCTCCCCCTGTCGTCCAGATTGGCGGCTGCCAGGGATGTCATGCCTATCACAGCATTCATGGGCGTCCTGATATCATGGCTCATGGAGGAAAGGAATTCACTTTTTGCCCGGTTTGCATCCTCCGCCAGGGCCAGCGCATCCTGCAGGGCATCCTTTGCCTCCCGCTCTGCTGCCAGCATGTCCGTCACATCCGCGCGGACCATACATACCCTTCTGCGGCTTCGGTCTCCCCAAAGCACATTGATCTGCTTATACCGCAGACCATCCCTGGAATTGTATGGGAGTACAAAATCGTAACCTGATGGCTTTTCTTCCAGGTGTCTCAGCATATTATCCAGATTGAAATACTCTTCTTTTTCTCCGTCCAATTGGCTGGTAATGTAAAAATCTGTTATATTTTTAACCAAATCCCTGTAATTATCTAAAATATAAGGGGATAGATTCTCCAACACAGTCCGGCGGGTATACATAGTCACATGTCCGCCGTTCGCATCCACAAAAGCCATCAGTTCAAAAGTATAGGCCACTACATTGAGCATACTCTGCTGTTCCCGTACAGAGTCTGTGATATCTGTTCTGGACAGACACACACGCCCAAGCCTCAGATCAATGGCTGAAACTGTCATATTCTTTGTCAGGACTTCTCCTTTTTCGTCAATAATGGAGAAGTGAAAAGAATAACTGTCCTCTTTTTTGAGATGTTCCATCATGTATTCCCTGGTGAGCATTTTTATGACATGTTCTTTATCCCTGGGCACTACCCTGGAATGATACATCTCTGTCACTCTCCGGGAATAACAGCCCCGGGAGTTGGGATGATCACCGACAGAACCGTCACTGGTAAGGACTGTGTAAGTGTCATTGAGAATATCTACGTCAATCACCAAATCATAGCTGGTCACGGAGAGCTGCCGCAGGATCCGTTCAGATATCGTCTGCTCGGTTATGTCCGTCACTGTCAGAATTCCGGTGACACCGCCCGTATCCGGTGTTTCCACCAGGTTTACTTTAAACTGCACATAACGGCCGTTCTGTTCTTTTGGCAGCTTCACATAGCATTCCAGTATCTGCTCTGTATCCCCATTCTTAAACGCCTGAAGTGCCGGTCTATTCAGATATGTATCCAAAAATGCCTGCCGCATATCCGGCTCTGCCACCAATCCGGCAATACCGGTAAAAAACGTTTCCCTTACATCGCCAAAGGTTTTCAAAAGATCAGAGTCCGTATAATCAATGATCTCCAGGATTTTATTCTGGGTTATGCTGCAGTGTCCAACGATCAGAGCGTTTGGTCCGGGGGTGCGGTAATGCTGCAGTATCAGATCATTATACTGCTTTCGTATCTGCGCTTTTTCCTCCCGCTCCCTAGTCATATCATGATATCCGGCATATACGCGCTGTTCCCCATTGGCACTTTTGATCAACGATAATGTATTTTTGACCCACACATAACCGCCGTCACCTGCCTTCAGCCGGTATACCATTTCACAGTGCCCTTTACCGACAGCAAGATACTCTTCCATCCGTTTGTTTACAATTTCTCTGTCGTCCGGGTGCACGCCGGCCATGGCATCCTTTTTGTAAATCTCCCAGGCCTGCTTCTGCGTCGTTTTCGTCATTTCCGCAAAACCCTTGGACAAAAATTCCGGTATCATTGTGCCGTCCTGCTCATATCTCATTACGGCAACTCCCCCGGGCAGATACTTCAGTACAGTCTGGAAATACTGCTCCAGCCTTTCTTTTTCGTCCTGTGTCTTCACCTCCTCTGTAATGTCCCTCACATACTTGATATAGGCCGGAATGCCGTTCCAGTCCGTCTCCCGGAAACGGACATTATAGCAGTGGTTATTCTCTCTGTCCATCATCCGGTGGGCTTCCCCATCCGGTTTATGCTCTTGCTGGGTGCAGAACTCACAGGGTGTTTCCTTTCCGTGAAGTGCTTTGTAGCATTTCTGCCCCAGATGTTTATTTCCTCCTTGAAACAGCATCTTAGACTCATTGGCATAGAGCAGGTCGTAATTCTCTTTTGCAATGACATAAATCCCATCCGCCGTATCGTTTGCAATACTCTGGAATAATCTGGCCTCTGCCGACATCCCGGTAAAAACCGCATAGAACCGCATCACTTCCCCATAAGTATCCATTCTGCGGCCCCTCAGATGAATCCAGTTCAGGCTTCCATCCTTATGCCATATCCGATAGGAGACATCCAGGACCTTGCCGTTTTCAAGGGCTGCCCGCATGGCCGACAGCACCCGTTCTCTGTCCTGCCTGTGGATCAGACGGAACGCGTCATACTGCTGAAGTTCCTCCCTGGTGTGCCCGGACAGCGCCATAACACCGTCAGATACAAAGATGGGTGTGATCTTGTCCCCCTCTATACCATAGCTGGCAATCCCTCCCGGTATGGAGTTTACCAGGTGGTCCATCTCAAGCTGGGTTTCCTTCAGATCAGAGATATTGTGGAAAACACAGTGGAGCAGCGGACAGCCGTGGTCTTCCCCGATCCATTTAACATGAGCCCGCACCCAGACAATATGTCCGTCCCGGTGCAGTTTGCGGAATTCAAATTTTAAGACCTCATGAGTCCGTATGACTTCCATGACTTTCAGGATGACCATCTCTGTGTCTTCCCAGTAGGTCATCTTTACAGCATCCCGCTTCACCATCTCCTCATATTCCTCAACCGTATATCCCGTCAGTTCCGGTACACCATCAGAAAAATAGATCGTTTCAAAAATACCGGATACTCTGTAAATAGCCACACCGCCCGGTATGGCATTGACAATATCCTGCATCTTGTCCTTTGCTGCCATAAGCTCTTGTTCCATCTGTATCTTTTCGCTTACATCCCTGTAAACACCGTAGAGCAGCTTTGTATTATCCGGCTGGGTCTTTACAGAGGCCTCAAGCTGAATCCAGTGATACTCTTCTTCCCGGTCATTCCAGACACGGTATGTGTGCTCCATGTTCTTTCCGCTGTGTATTGCATTCTGTATTTTTTTCTGAAGTAAGCAGCAGTCCTCCGGATGGACACCCATATAATTAGTTTTTTTCTCAATGATGCTGATATGCGCTTCCGAATAACCCATAATTTCATAAAAGGCAGGATTGTGAAAAACAGGTAAAATCTTTTCCCCTTCATACCGGTAAACGCATAATCCGCACGGAATGCTGCAAAAAGTATCCTGAAGTTCTTTTTTCAGTACAACGGACTGCTCCTCATCCCTTTTTCTGTCTGTAATGTCCTGTATATACTCAATATGCGCAGCTTCTCCATTCCATTCGATCATTTTGCCGCTGAGCTGATAAACCCTGCCATTGACCGGATGACAGTACTCCCGGGTCAGCAGTGTTTCTCTGTTCATTCTGTCTTCCCGGCAAAACCGGCATGGCTCATCAAAGCCCGCCACCTGATAACAGCACCTTTGTCCCACACCATCCCAGGGCATAAATATCTCTCGTGCCAGCCGGTTGGCGTACAGTATTTTATATGTATCCGCTGAACTAACACAGACAGCCATGGGTGCATTATCCATCAGTGCCTTTACCTGGTCTGCGGAAAGAGAAACTTCCCGTATCATGACGCTACCTCCCTTACCTTTTTTGCATACTTCATAACAATATTTTAAATTGGTCTGAAAATTCTATTTTTTCATTACATATTTCCTTTAATTTTATCATAGTGCTTATAAATCTGCAATCACTTTGAACAGAACATTGGCAGAATGCACACAAAAGCCAGACTTGAAAAAGGCCGCAGTCATTGCGTATACAGTAAAATAACAGTATAATGAAAATAGCTGACCGCTCCATGCAGGAGTTGTCAGCTATTATCTGTTTTACCATTTTATCTGTTTCACAAATTCAACCGGGTACATTGTGCGCTCTGCAGTCTCCTGAACGGAGAGTCCCTGTGCCAGATACCGTCTTGCGTCCCCACAGATTCGGCCAGATCATCGGTTCTCCTTGATACGAAATCTTCCGATGAGATCTTTTAACAGAATTGCCTGTGCCGAGAGTTCTTCACTGGCTGCTGCGCTCTCCTCTGCGGTGGCCGAATTATCCTGCACCACATTAGAAATCTGTTCAATCCCCCTGGTCACCTGCTCTACAGAGTGAGCCTGCCCGCCGGATGCTTTCGAGATCTTATCTAGGGCGTCTGCCACTTCACCGGCCCCCCGCATTACATTCTGCAGGGATTTTGCCGTATCATCTGCAATTTTCGTCCCATATTCCACTGCATGCAGGGAATTATGAATAAGCTCTGTGGTGTTTTTAGCTGCCTGGGCGCTCTTGGATGCCAGGTTTCTGACTTCACCGGCCACCACGGAAAAACCTCTGCCTGCCTCACCGGCTCTTGCGGCCTCCACAGAGGCATTCAGCGCCAGGATATTCGTCTGGAACGCGATGTCCTCTATTACTTTTAGAATATCTCCAATCTTCTTGGAACTCTCTCTGATGCCGTCCATGGCTGCCAGCATCTCCTGCATACGGCTGTTGCTCTCAACTGCCTCTCTTCCCACAGCGGAAGCTCTTTTACTGGCATTCTCTGAATTGGCGGCATTGGATGTTATCTGGTCAGAGATTTCATGAATCCCCGACGCAAGCTCCTCCACAGTACCGGCCTGCTCCGATGCCCCCTGCGCCAGTGACTGGGCTCCGTCCGAAACCAGGCTGGAACCGCTTGATACTTGTTCCGCGGCACTGTTGATCTGTCCAAGCGTAGCATTCAAAGCTGTGGTGATCTGCTCCAGGGCTTCCTTAATATGTATAAAATCCCCCATGTAGCTGCCTTTCATCTCTACATTCAGGTTCCCATTGGAGATTTCCCCCAGTATATCAGACACATCAACGATCATGTTTTTCAGTGAATGGATCGTTATACGAATGCTCTTTGCCAGGCGCCCAATCTCATCGTCTCTGTGAATCTCAATATCCACATCCAGCCTTCCCATTGCGAAGCTCTCCATTTGGCTGCTGATCTCTGTCAGAGGCTGCATCATCCTGCGGACAACCGCCACAACCATTACGATCAAAAGAGAGAGAATCAGTATAGACAGCACTGCCATCAACAGTATCAGATGGCTGCGCGTGGCATTCATCTCCGAGACAGGCAGTGTGGCGATCGCCAGCCATTTGGTTGTCTGGCTGTTTCTGAATATGGCAGTATAGTCAATCCCCCGGTATGTAAAGTCATAGGTTCCGCTGTAATTTTCGCGGACTTTTTTCTTATAATCATCTGATATATCCAGCTCATCCACCCCTCTGTTAATGGAGGTTTTGTCATTGCTGTAAATGTATACCGAGCAGTTTGATAGGAGCTCCATGTAGCCGTTTTCACCCACTTTTATTCCGGAAAGAAGTTCAGCCAGGCTGTCCATAGTCACATCAAGTCCAAAAAAGCCAATGATATCTGACCCCTCATCAGAAAAAACAGGAGCCACAACTGATACTACTGTCTCCCCTGAAAAAACGTCCTGATAGGGGTCCGACACTATGGGTTTCCTGCTTTCCATCACCATCTCGTACCATTCCAGCTCTGCCAGGCCTGCTTTCCCCGTTTCCCCTGTAGAGAACAGGTAATTGTCCGTTTTATCATCCGCCACCCATACCTGCATCACCTTCTCATCACCCGTCCGTTCCAGCGTGTCTGACAACTCGCGAATCAGGGATTCTTTCTCTCCATACTGCTCAATATCCTCCACGTTTTCCACAGTATCAAAGTATTGGATCAGCATAGCGTCATTCTCATACATACTGGCAGCTGCTATCTTTCCACTAAAAAAATCATCCACAATGGAAATGGCATAGTCTGTCTGTACATCCAGCAGCTTATTGTTGAGCCCGGAAATGGACTGGGACGCCACCACGCACGCCACCACGATCATGATAACAAGGGCCGGAATCAGGATCACCATCAGATTAAAGCTTAATTTCCAGATGATAGACCCTTTTCTTTTTCCCACACGTTCTTTTGATTTCTCTGTATTATCCTGCATGATCATTACCCCTTATCCCCCTCAGCTATGATATTCCTCCACCGTGTGTCCAGACCCTGTTCCCAATATGCCCGGCCGTCCCAGTCAGTTTTCCTTTAATTTTACCATAGCAAATATAGATAAGCAATCATTTTAAAGAAACCCGAATTTAAGGATGTTTCAGGAAAGCCAAACTGGAGACGCAGGCTATATTATCACCGCCCGCCTTAGGCGCATCTGTCCTAAGCTGCCGCTCTGCAAGATCCATCTCGCGTAAAGTCTCAAATATGCCTTCAAGATCCACATCGCCTTCCCCCTTGGCCAGATGCGGATGGTCACATCCGCCGTTCCTCTGCTGTTCAGCCACGGCGGATCAGCAATATAACGGCAGTCGGGGGTCTGTTTAAACGTGTCCGCGAACCTTTGCACAAAACCGCAAAACGGAAAAAATATTCATATCTATATTTTTTTCTGCATGTATAGTATAATCAGGTTGGTGGTGCATCCGGCTGGAAATTGTACCGGATGCACCACCGGTCAAAAATTAAGAGGTGGGGAAAATGAGGAAAATAAAAGGAATACGCCTACTCTGCGTATGTGTTCTTTGCATGGTTTTATTCACTGCATGTGAAGATGAAAAAAACACTTTAAATATTACGAGGAGTGAGAATGGAGAAAAAGTACATGATGATATTGAGGCCGGAAATATCAGCCATGTCAATATAAGCGGGAATGCCAGATCTGTTGTCATAAAGCAGAGTGAAAATAATAACTTTGAATTTTATAATGCCGATTTGAATGCTGATCATAAATATGAAGTCCGATGTGACCAGAGTGGCAGTCTGCTTAATATCAGCCTTATGATGGAAAATGCCGAAGCGGATAATAATATTCTTGGCTCCATTGTCGTTTACATACCCCGGAAAGAATTTGAAAAAATTGAGAGTGCCGGGGAATTTCATCAAATCCATTTTGACACAATACACTCGGATGTATTTATTCACCCAGACAAATCATTTGTAGTTCTTGAATTGGAGGCTGAGCAACTGGATCATAATATTACGCTGGAGGGTTCAGAATCCGGTATATCTCCAGGTGTTTCTGTTTGTTTAGATAAGTTACCCGATAATATTAAATTGAATTTTAATACAACGAAAAACGGTACCATAAATGATCCGCAGCGTCTGCTCAAAAGGAACAGACTTGAATCAGGTTCGGGAAAACCTGTCATTCGCATTAACAATACGAAAGAGATAGAACTCTATGTGGAAGAGACCTTATAGATCTGTCACTTATTCTCCGCCCCCCCCAACAGGGGGAAAGCAGCGGCAGCCTATATTCTGCCCTTCAGATTTTCCGCACAGATGAGTTCATCTATTTTCTCCACAATAGCAATTTGGTCTTTTGCGCACATTGCGATCCCCGGACCTGCTGTCCAAGCTGGCTGTCCATCCGCTCAATGCTCTCATCCGGAATATCGGTCTCACACTCTCATACGCATCGGGCTTGACATGGGGGCGGCGGTTGAGCACACGGTCAATCGTTCCCCGGGAAACCCCGGCCCGCTCCGCCGCCATGCTGATCATCACTTTTTTGCCACGTTGATTCCGCCTTTCCATACTAAGTCTTTATTTCGTACGGTAAAGCACAGCGCAACTTAAATGCACAACAAGTTTTCCTGGGCAAAAAGCATTTATTCCCACTCAGACGCAAATCTGTCATGTACTGCCCGCATAGCTATTTCCGCTTCAGACTCTTTGATCACCGCAGTAATGCGGATTTCAGAGGTTGTCACCATATCTGTGTTGATCCCCGCATTTGACAGGGCCTCGAACATTTTTGCCGCCACGCCCGGATTGGAGCTCACCCCTGCCCCCACCACGGAGACTTTCGCCACATCTTCCTCACAGCCCACGTTTGCATTTCCGATCACGTCGCTGTTTTTTTTCAGAAGGTCTAGGGTCATCATCATATCCGGCCTTGCCACAGTGAATGTCAGCGTCTTGGTTCCGTCTTTTTCCAGGGACTGGATCATGACATCAATATTCACCCCGTTCTTTGCCATGAGGTTCAGGAGCCGGAAAGTACTCTCCGGGTTGTCCTTCATACCTGAAACTGCGATTTTTGCAATATTCTTATCAACGGCCACACCGCTTATCAGCATTTTTTCCATCTTTGTCGTCTCCTTCACAATGGTCCCTTCTTCTTCACTCATGCTGGACTTTACCACCAGATTCACATTATACCGCCTTGCCATCTCCACACAGCGGCTGTGCAGCACCTTTGCCCCCAGGGATGCAAATTCCAGCATTTCCTCGTACGTCACCTCCGGCATCTTCCTGGCATCCGGTACAATGCGGGGGTCTGCCGTATACACACCGTCCACATCTGTATATATTTCGCACAGATCCGCGTTCAAGGCAGCCGCAAGCGCCACAGCGGTGGTGTCAGAACCGCCCCTTCCCAGGGTGGTAACATCGTCATATTTATTGATGCCCTGGAATCCGGTCACTACAACAATCTTGTTGGAATCCAGTTCTTTGGTGATCCTCTCAGCATCTACCCTTTTCAGCTTTGCATTCTGGTACACTGAGGTGGTGTGCATGGGCACCTGCCATGCGTTCAGGGAGATGGCTGTCACCCCCATCTGGATCATTGTCATTGCCATGAGGGATACAGACACCTGCTCCCCTGTTGCCAGAAGCATGTCCATCTCACGTCTGGACGGCATCTTACTGATCTCTCCCGCCTGGGCAAGCAGCCGGTCCGTGGTTTTTCCCATGGCAGAGAGGACTACAACCACCTGGTTTCCCTCTCTCCATTTCTTTATGCAGCGCTTTGCCACATGTTTGATCTTCTCCAGATCAGCCACCGAGCTGCCACCGAATTTCATTACTACAAGCATGTTGTTCTCCTATTCCTTCCGTTCTCTGAATCCTTCATCTGTGCAGATATCCCTTTCCTGCAGCGGATGAAAATCATAATCCATTATACCACTAACCATACATGTTTGCGACATAATAAACGCAGAATCGCAAAAAAGAACCCAGCAACGGTTGGCATCTATACCGTTGAGTGCAGCCACAGGAAAATACTGCTTCTCATCCCCGGAATATAAAGCCATTATGTCAAAACGGACCAGTAGTGTTGACAGCAGAGCCATCATTGCCGAGGGTCTTAAGTGAACCGTTTCCGGGACTCCATTCCACATACGTTCCACTATAATGGAAGAAAAGGCGAGGCGGGTATGCTGAAATATGCAGGCAAGTCCCTGAAGCATATTATCGTTTTTGATACCTGGGATTACACCAAGCCTTTCCGCTACAATGTAAATCCGGCTCCTCTGTACGCCAGCGGATTTCCTCCTGCTCCTTTTTCACTTCCTCCATAGTCTGCATAGAGAGGTGTCCCTGTTCGTTGTGTTTATTATACAGCGTAATCAGGGAGATCGGTAATGTGAAACGGAAATGACAGGGGCTTGCCTGATGACCGAAGGGGACTGGCGGGCAGCAGAGTCTGTTGTGTCTGTCCGGTCATTTTCCATCTGTGGCAATATTATTTTGTAAACCATACACTATAAAGAAAAAGGGAAAATATAATATGAATTTTAATGACTTTCATTGTGGCTGCATGAAACCATGTGAAACATATTCTTACGCACAATACGGTGTACAAGCAAATCCACCGTCTAAATCTGACCTGCCAATGGCTGTTTTGTTTCAGGAGGGTAATCATATTTCTTTAACGGATGCAGAAATCTTTCTGGAACCGGGATATCTGTATCTTATAGATTTTATATTTTTAGCAACGCCGGAAGCGGACAGTTTCATGCAGATCACACCTAAAATCAATGGGACGCTTAAACGGTTGTATTCTTTTTTTGCCCCGACCGGTTCTGCGTCACGTAATGCTTCCGCATCCGGAAGTTTCACAGTCCCGGTTACTGAAAATAGTGCACGCGTTTCCTTTAATCTGACCTACCCGGATAAAGTTAGAAATATTGATATATCCGGCGCCGTGTCCGTTACTCTGCTTCATAAGATCAAGGATATTATATGCTGACTAATATAGTCCGCAGCTTGTGTTCTATACGGGGAGACTGGGCTTTTACTTTGTTATTGTAATTATAACAGCTATTTGATATACTTTATTAATCAACGGGTGAGCACCTACCGTATACAAGGCTATGTCTTGTATACGGTTTTTGTTTTTGGGGGAAAGTTTGATAATGAACAGAGATAAAAATACAACGGAAAATATAGCAATTACATTGATCAGATTTTGTGTACCTCTTATTTTGAGCAGTATACTGCAGCAGCTCTATAATTGGGTGGATGCCTTTATCGTCGGGAATACAATGGGAGAGAAGGCGCTTGCCTCTATCGGTTCGACCGGTACCATTGTTGATCTGTTCCTCAACGCTATTACGGGATTTACGCTTGGACTTTGTATTTTATTTGCACAAAAGTACGGTGCAGGAAAAAAGGTCCATATTTCAAACATACTTTCTGTATTTTCTGTAATCCTCGGCGGTGTGTTTTTGATAATATCAATCATCGGTATATTAGGAGCGTATCCGCTGCTTCGTATCATGAATACAACACAGGATACTATTTATATGGCAAAGGATTATCTGCAGATAATATTGATTGGAATCCCTTTCCTTGCCGTATATAATGTTTATGCTTCAGCGCTTCGCGGGATTGGGAACAGCCGTGCACCTTTTGCAGCTGTTTTATTTTCATCTGTTGTAAATGTCATACTGGACCTTGTATTTGTAAGTGTCTGGCACTGGGGTGTTGTCGGTGCGGCAATTGCAACTGTGATATCACAGACTTTTATGACAATTTTTATTATTTTATATAGTGTAAAGAAGCATTCCTGCCTTCGTTTCTCTGTAAAGAAATGGACATTGGACTACTCCGTTTTGAAAGAGGGGCTTCATTTAGGAATTCCTCCTATGATCCAATCCAGCATCACTTCACTGGGAGGACTCATATTACAAAATTTCATGAATGGCTTCGGAACACAGACCGTTGCGGCGATCACCACGGCCTACCGCGTGGATACTATGGTACTTCTGCCGATCGTTAATCTTGGCTCGGGAATATCCACAATTGTGGCACAGAATTTTGGTGCAGGAAGGAAAAGGCAGATTCCCAAGATTGTCTGCGTTGGCACTGCAATGATGTTTTGCGTTTCCCTTTTGCTGACATGGCTCATAGTGGAGACCGGCGGCTATTTGATCGCTATGTTTGGAGTAAGCCCGGAGGTAACGGAGATTGGAAAAAATTATTTTCAGACAATTGCTGTTTTCTATGCCATTTTTGGCATTGCGGCGTCGGTTCGGGGCTACATAGAAGGAATTGGGGATATACTGTTTTCCAGTATTGCAGGTGTTATTTCCTTGATTTCCCGGATTATATTTTCATATGCTTTTGTCGGACTGTGCGGGAATATGATCATTGCATATGCCGAGGCTGGTTCCTGGGGCGTTTTGTTACTTCTGTACACGTTTCATATTCTATTGAAGAAGATTTCTTTAAAATATAAAAAACAGGAGCAAAAAGAATAAAAGATTTGAAACGGTACACACCAAAATCTGTCTTAATTTAACGGGATCGCGTAACATCTGTGCCGGCATAGAGCCCACCAGTTCTTTACCGTTAAATAAAATGCTTTGTATTGCAAAGTGGCGGGGAATGCCCCCATAGGAGGTTGTCCGTCCACCTCCGCCCCTTAATGCCTTGACACCAGTTTCTGAAACTACGAATACGCCCCATCCGTTACAGAATATAAAGCTTTCTAAATTCCAAACTTATCAAAAAGTTTCTTCTGATATTCCCGGTCTGTTACTGCCCTCCGGATTTCTTTATAGGCCTCATTCTGGCATGGTTGCTGTAACAATACTTCAATCAATTGGTTTACTCGTACTTCTCCACGTTTTATTCCTTGCTCTATTCCTTGCTCTATTCCTTGTAATATTCCACGTTCTTCCCTTTCTTCCATCATTTCCTCAATGGCCGTACACATATCCACCTCTCCTTTCTCATTTTCTTTCAGCTCTTTCAAAGCAGGAACATTCAGGAATTTTGACACCAGCCAGCCCTTTTTTGCATCCAGATGCATGAACTCATCCTTTCTGGCCTCCAGAAATTCCTTCATCCCTTCTTTATCTTTCAGCAGCGGAAGCAATTCAAAGACCTCCCGAAGCCCCGTCCTGAAATTACTGCTCTCCACTGTACTGCTGCACACCAGGTTGATCCGGTAATCCTGGATACACTCCATCCACGGTCTCAGTTCCGGCGGGATATCCAGCATATCATGAAGACTCAGCGGCCCATCCCAGCTCTGCTCCTCCCCATAATAAAAAACGATCGTGATCCCCGGCAGCAGCCTGTCTTCCCTCTTCATCCCGGAAAGATACTCTGCCCCTTTCTTTAATTTTCCTTCTCCTTTTCTCTCCTTTACAATATGCTCCACCTGCCCTGTATAATCAATGGCATCGTAAAGCATACAGCGGACAGGCATAGCATAATGTACCGTCCTCTGTCCCTCTGCCGCCAGTATAACTGCCAGGCAGCTATCCCCCATCACAGACAGTTTCTGCACATCCCGGATTCTACGGAGTATCACCCGCTTTCCGCCCTCTCTTCCTGCACGCATCACCTTTTTCTCATTTTCCTGTTCCAGCATATCCGGCCTGATCACCTGTTTTCCGCCGAACAAGGCGCCGTTAAATAAATCTGCAAAAATCTCGTTATCTGACAGCCCTTCATAGACTTCCTCATCCATTGCTGTCAGCATAATTCCTTTCATAGACCTCCTTCCCGGATAAAAAAGCAAAGATTGAGCCATCAGATCACAGCACACTTAGCAGTTAATTTGGCAATTGTATTCTATACCATAAGTATAATATAAAAAACAGCTTATATCAACTATCACTTTGCTAATCACCGCAAAACTCTGCCATTCCCGCCATTTCATCCGTCCATATTCAATTTTATACTTTCTGGAACTTTCGGCAGACCTGCCGCAGATTAAATGAATTGCTCTCCAGATAAACCGATTATACATTCCTTCTTCTAACCTGTCAATCCTGTAAAAATCCACAAAAACGAATCATATCCACTAAATTTTTTCTCCTGCCCGTGACTGCCGGCAGCACAGTCCGGACTGTATTTTGTCCGGTTGCAGTTGTGAACCAGGAAAAGACCTGCCGCTTCAATTACCCTCCCCGATAGCAGCGGCATTTGAAGCAGCAACGCCAAAGAAACGTATAACACTACACTTTGTTTCGCAAAATCCCTCGCCAAGATCCAAGCCCTAAACTGACCGAAACCCATACTGAACTTATGAACGAATTAAGCTGCTAGAGTGTGTCTGAAAATTCATTCCGACTCACTCTAGTATTTTTTAACAAGTTTTGAGATCAAGGCTCTACAAGTATTCATTTGGATACAAGCATAAAAATTCTCCGTAACTTCTTTTCCTTGTCCTACCGTTGTAGCGTTATTTGCGTCTTCTTCTGTTTCCCAAAGAACAAAGTCAGTCCACACTTTATCTTGTAAGTAATGTTCCCAGGAAATAAATCCTTTCGCTTTAGAAATAACTTCATCGTGTAACTTTTTTGTTCGTTCGATAAACTGTTCCTCGCTCACATTTTTCTTGAGTTTGTAGCTGAAGATCCATGCCGTTTTCGCCATATAAATGTTCTCCTTTAAAAAATCTGATTTCGTAAATCATATCACACTCATGAATGATAAAACAATTCTTTTGTTTTTCAGTTATGTATTCCAGGGAACAAATTTACATATAAAAGGAACTGCACTTCATCTGCCGCATCCTTATCTCCATAATAGGCATACCTGTTCACTGCGCCTATGTGTGCCCCCTGTTTGAAATAAAAATCCACTGCTGGAACATTATTATTCTGACATTCTATTTTTAACTGTATAAGACCTAAATTCTCTGCCTTAACCTTTACCAATTGAAATAGTCTTTGCCCCACACCACAATGTTTATAACCGGAATCCACACGGATATCCCACAGAACACCCAAATCTTCCCGCCCTTCCAGCATATTCAGCTCAGACGAATGACTGCACAGCACAGCTCCACCTACTGGCCTGTTCCCATCAAATGCCACGAAAAAATTCCAGTTTTCTAAATCAAACTGCCTTTTCCATCTTTTATAATTAGCGTTTTCTGTAAAATCTTTTGTATATGGTGATACTTCTTTCTTTTGAAAGGTAATATCATCCACCCCGTTCCCATTAACCTCATAGATTTCTTTCACTCTTACTTTCATCTCTATTTCATCGTAGATGGAAGCATCTTTTTTGTCTATCTCCACATAATGAATCACAGTATCCTTATCCATGTTTCTCTCCTATATTACTTCTACAGTCTGCAATACGCTGCCGGTACATATTATAACACTTCCCGGAAATCATCGCTTATATCTGCCGGTTATACTGCCCTCCTGAATCACATGGCCCTTTATGGCATCGAGCAGTTCCTTCCTTCCCGCATCCTTGCGAAGTTTCAAAAAACAGTCAAGTGTATAGATGCGAAATACATACCTGTGGGTATTTCTAATAAATATAGGCTGTTTTGGTCCTCGGTATCTGTTCTTGCCATAAGCTGTTCCCTGTACTGCATTGCCCAGTTCCTGCACCACAGGCCCATATGGGATATTCTCCGGTATCTGCTTTTGGGGCGGAATATTCCAGATCAGCCAGTGAGTATATTCTTTTACCATAGGAATGTCCAGATCATTCATAATGATCGCAACAGAAACTGCTTTGGGTGACAAGTTCAAGAGGCAAAAAGGCGGTGAAACATCTTCGCCGAAACCAGTATACCTCTTGGGCATATATCCTTCATCCGAAAACGCCTCACTTGTAATCTGTAGTATTGAATCACTATTTTTCATGCACCAATCTCCAAACTGTTTTGCTTATATCTTACCATAAAAAAGTATGGATAAGCAACGAGGATTTCCTGTTAGAAACCGATGTTTTACACGCCTCTATATAGACAAGACACATCCCGGCTGTTACAATGATCTTATATTATATAAAGGGGGTATCCGTATGTGTGGAAGGACAGCCGATTTCTAAAATTACAAAAAATCGGAGGACGCTATGAAATATATTATAAGAGAAATGTACCCACAGGAATATCCGCTTCTGGCGGAATTTTTGTATGAATCTATCTTCCAGAGAGAGAACGAAATTCCATTCCCAAAAACAATAATACAAAATCCGGAATTACAGGTTTACATTCAGGATTTCGGAACTCTGAAAGATGACTTCTGCCTATGCGCAGAGGTGGACCACAAGTTAGCGGGCGCTGTCTGGGTAAGAAATATTCATGGATATGGCAATATTGATGACGAGACACCGGAATTTGCCGTTTCCCTGTTCAAAGAGTACCGGGGCTGCGGCATAGGCACTGAACTGATGAGGCAGATGTTGGAATTGCTTAAAGAAAAAGGCTATGAAAAAGTTTCCCTGTCTGTGCAGAAGGAAAATTACGCACTGCGAATGTATGAAGGCCTGGGCTTTAAGGCTGTCATCGACAAAGATGAGGAATTTATCATGGAGTATCGGTTCTCAAAAATATAAGCTTAGCCAAAGGGACTATCAAAATGAGATAGCCCCTTTTCTATATCCATCAAGTCATTTCTTCCCCATCCCACATCAGTTCACCAAATTTACACACTTCCTCCTCAATTTCATCACAGAATCAAAACATTTTCACCACAATTATCCGATATTCTATAGACATAAACAAAGAGGCAGCAACATACAAACACAAACAAATAATAATAAACGTAAAATTGAGGTAAACGTAAAATTGAGGAGGAATTCATTATGTCAAACTACTATGATTTTAATTCAGATAACAACAATAACAACGAGCAGTCCCACTATCCGATTCTTTCAGACGGCCCTACAGGATCACCGGAATCTGATAAAAAGCCATCCAAACGCAGCAGAAACAAGAAGAAAAACCTTGCAAAACGCATTGGTACCCTGACTCTGAGTGCTGTTCTTTTCGGGTCCGTGGCAGCCGGTTCTTTCCAGGCGGTCAATCATATTTACACCGCAAATGCGCCAGCAGCTTCCTCCGGTGCCTCAGGAGACAGCGGTGATAGTTCAAAATCCAGCCTTCTGAAAACAACAGCAGTTTCCAGCGGTTCCGGTACGATCACGGGAAGCCTGGATGTGTCCCATATCGCAGCATCGGCTATGCCCTCCATTGTTGCCATAACGAACAAATCCGTACAGGAAGTCCGGAATTATTTCAGCCAGTTCGGATACGGCGGATATCCACAGACGCAGGAGACAGAAAGCCAGGGTTCTGGTATTATCATCGGAAAAAATGATACGGAACTTTTAGTTGTGACAAACAATCACGTTGTGGAAAACGCAGATACCCTTTCCGTATGTTTCATTGACAACAATGTACTGGAAGCAAAAGTAAAAGGTACGGACCCAGAGAACGATTTAGCTGTTATCGCAGTACCGCTTGACAGTATTTCCGATGAAACCATGTCAGCGATCGCAGTGGCTAACATCGGTGATTCTGATTCCCTGAAGGTAGGGGAGCAGGTTGTAGCCATTGGTAATGCACTGGGCTACGGACAGTCCGTCACAACAGGTATCGCAAGCGCTGTAAACCGTACACTTTCCGGTTCCTCTTCCCAGACGGGTGCCAGCACAGATGACTCCGGTTCTGCTACTTATATTCAGACAGATGCTGCCATCAACCCCGGAAACAGCGGCGGTGCCCTTCTCAATATGAACGGGGAGGTCGTTGGCATCAACTCCGCAAAACTGGCCTCCACAGAAGTAGAAGGCATGGGATATGCCATCCCCATGTCAAGGGCCTCTGACATTATCGAAACACTTATGAACAAAACCACCCGTGAAAAAGTTTCTGAAGGGGAACAGGGCAGTCTGGGAATCAAAGGTGCTGATGTTACAAGTGAAGCAGAAGAAATCTATGGCCTTCCAAAAGGTGTGTACATCTCAGAAGTCGTTTCCGGCAGTGCAGCCGAAAAAGCAGGCATCTCTTCCGGAAGTGTCCTGACAAAATTTGATGGTACATCTATCACAGACATCAGCCAGCTACAGAGTCTGCTCCAGTATTATAAGGCCGGCGAAACCGTGGATGTGGCACTGCAGGTTCCGGGCCAAAACAACAGCTATGAGGAGAAAACGGTCTCTGTCACACTGGGAGACAGCACAGATTCCGGAAACACACAGGAAGAAAATGCTCCTTCTCCGGCAATGAATAATTTCAGGTAACCGTTAGGGACTTACAGCTCAAAAGATATTTCATACACGAAAAACCGACTCACAGCATAGAAAATGGCAGGCCGCGGAATTCATTGAACCGCGGCCTGCCTGTATCCAAATATTTAGAAATTCGACACATAAATGTATGCGTCTTCCAATGTCACTTTCGCCGGACTGCACGGCACTTCCGGCTTCACCGGACTGATCACCCGGATGGTCATGCCATCCTCCAGGATCTGTTTGGAGGAGACATGATATTTCTGTTCCAGCAGACGCACCTGCTGCTCCTCTTCTGTTTTACATATCCAGGCATGCCCATCTGCCAGTTTCAGCAGCTCACTCACAGAACCGCTGTAAAGCATTTTCCCTTTTTTCAGCACAGACAACTGGCTGCAGGCTGCCGCCAGATCCTCCACCACATGAGTGGAGAATAATACGGTCCGCCCCACAGCAAATTCCACCAGAAGATTCCGGATACGGATCCTCTCCTCCGGGTCCAGCCCCGTTGTGGGTTCATCCACAATAAGAAACTCCGGTTCATTTAAAAGTGCCTGAACCAAACCCACTCTCCGTTTCATCCCCCCGGATAATTGTTTCATTTTCTTTTTCTGATGTTCCTCCAGGCTTGTTTTTTCCAGGTAATAGTCGATCCGCTTCCTGCATTCCCCCTCTGCGATACCGGACATTGCCCCGAGATATTCCAGGCACTCCCGGACCGTCAGATTGGGATACAGAGAAAGTTCCTGTGGAAGATATCCTATTTTCTTCTGAATGGAAGGATAATTTCTCTCCCTGTATAGCAAATCATTCATCCTCACTTCCCCGGAATCCGGCCCAAGCAGTGTGGCAAGCACCCGCATCAGTGTGGTCTTGCCAGCACCATTTTCCCCAAGAAGCCCATAAACTCCGGATGGAATTGTAAAAGAAATATCATCCAGGGCCTTTACCCCTTTTTGAAACGCAACCGTTACATTTTCTATCTGAATTGACATATACTCACCTATACCCTTTCTTTCTTCTTTCTAACTGTGTGTCTGCCAAAATCACCAACTGCCCAGATGCAGACTGCTCCAATGACCAGTGCTGCTGCTTTTCCACTGAGCCAGCTCATATCTCCCGCCTCCATGGTACTGCCTCCGAAGGCAAAGATCTGAAGAAAAGCCGGCAGTTTTACCGCGTTGCTGGATATGAGGAAAAACCAGAGGACAGCCGAGGCCCCCACTGAACCCCAAAGGCTGCCTGTGACTTTTGTAAAAAATACAGGGACAGCCTCAAACATAACAATACTCGCCGCTGTTGCCGCCATTGCGGTTAAAAACCGGTTGGGTTCCTTTCCTGCTATATATGGATGCTGTACAAGATAAAACATACCATACCCCGCCGCTGCCACCCAGATCAAAAATACAAACTGTACAGCAAAACGCCGCATGATCGTTCTCCTTTGTATTTTTCCCGGTTTGATAGCCAGGATCTCCCAGGCACCTCCGGGGATCTCCTGATAACAGGTATCTGCACACAGGACAAGTGTCAGCAGGGCAATATAGGTATCAATCGTAGGCCCAATCTCATCTACAGCAGAAATCCCCCTGACAAGCGCCAAAATGAAGATAAAGAAAAAGGCACAGATCATTTTGTAAGGCGGCAGACATATTTTAATCTCTTTCATCTATACCCTCCTTTTCTTCCAAATCTTTATACACCCCCAAATAACTCCGGCTGCCGCAAAAAGAAGCATGGTCTGGTTCATAACAGCCAGCGGCGGCGGGGAAGTGTCCAAAAGCAGCCCCGGAAAACGCACGATAATAGCCAGCGGTCTTCCGTAATACCCGTACTTTCCATCCGGTCCAATACTCCCCATATTTGAATAAACTATGTAAAGGATCAAAAGCGGTGTGGCCGGAAGCGGGTTTTTAAATATAAATGCCGTCAGGGCATATACGCAGATGACCATCAGCAGATTTGGCAGAATATACACAAATGCCGCTCCGAATACATCCCACACAGCTACCGGAAATCCCTGGTTTTTTCCATTCTGCAGACATAAGAAAGTGAAAAAGGAAGTGATGAGAGCAAGAGGCAGCAAAAGTGCCAAAAAACCTCCCGTGATTTTCCCTAACACATACTGCCACGCCAAAACAGGTTTCGTATGGAGAAGTTCATAAGTGTTTTTTCTTGTATCCTGCAGAAATAAAAATGCCATTAACACAGCGGAAAAAAACACGAAGAACAGTCCTGCAAAATCTGCGAATTTCCTGGCAAAATATTCGGAATAGCGCATCTGTCCGAATTTTTCTTCCATGTACGCGTTAACTTCCTCTGCGCTCCCCTGTCTAAGCTCTGCCTCCTGAAAGTAATAATCCATGTTGGTGTAGCTGTAATGGTCAATCAGATAATCCATAATTTCGTCTTGCTTGTATTTCTCTTTCAGAAACATTTCTGTTATCGCATCGGTTTCTTCCTTGCTGACATCCAGAGATTCCCTGAGTTCTCTGCAGATATCCGGCAAGGCCAGCTCAATCTGCTCCTCCTCTGTTGCCGGCAGATATCCGTCCATAATATCTGCATCTGCTATATTTTTCAGCCTGGCAGACGCAACCTGCGCATCATTTTCCCAGTAATGCAGCTTCAGATACGGCTGCAGGATCTGAAAAAGTCCAAAAACGATCAGCAGAATTCCCACATAGTAGATCGGATTTTTCAAAAACCCTTTCAGCTCTTTTTTGATTATAACCTTCATAATGCATTCCTCCTTGTTATGCTTTGATCATAAACTATAAATAACAACAAAAAGACAACAAAAAGGCCGGAATTTCTTCCGGCACTGCATACTTTCTGTCTCTATTCTATTCTCTGCACATGAAACCCCGCCTTTACATAGGCACCCCCTATATGGGCACTGCCTAAAAGCAGCTTACCTCCATGCTTTTCGCAGTATAATTTGCTCAAATACATGCCAAGTCCAAAATGTTTCAAATCATCTGCCAGGTTATCATGATAGAAAGGTTTTGTGATTTCGTCCTCCTCCCCGTGAAATCCCTCTCCGTCATCCCCAAGGCATATAAAAAGCTTATCCTCAGAAACTTCCAAAGAAATAAGGATCATATACCTGGCATACCGCACTGCATTTCCCAGAAGATTTTCAAAAACCTCACAGATGACAGAATAATCCCCCAGAAAGCTTTCCGGTATATCCTCTGATTTTATCACGGCCCGGCACTCTTCCCTGTCTGCCAGAATCTTTGCCGTATTTTCCATATACCGAAGCAGTACAGCCGTTTCTATTTTCTCATAATGGATCTCTCTTTCTTCAATCCCTGACAGCCGCCGCATCTGCTCTACAAAAGCATTCATCCGGTCAATCTGCTGCATACCGGACTGCAGTATCTCTTTTGTATCCTGCTCACTTAACTGTTCGCCCGGCAGAAACTCCATAAGGGTCTCCTGATATCCCCGGAGCACGGCAAGAGGGGAACGGATATCATGTGCAATGACAGCCTTCAGAGTCCGCTCCTGCTCCACCATGTTCCAGAGCTTCTTGTTATTTACCTGGAGCTGGGAACGCATCCGGTCAAACTCACGGCAGAGCTGTCCCATCTCGTCCTTTTTCCTGTAATGCACAGGGAAATCCAAACGGTTTTCCTGTATCTTCCTGGAACCCTCTGTGAGAATTTCAAGAGGTTCTTTGACCTTATCCCTGTAAAAACAGAAAACCGCGATAATGCTTCCCGTCATGGGAAGAAACAGCATGGTCCAGGTTTCAACCGCATCGCAGATCTGTGATATCATGTAGTCCCGGTAAAGCATATGGTTTTTGTCAGGTCTTTCCACTTCAGCAATATATCCGTACCCCACTTCATGACCCGACAGTATATCACTGTCAGTGTATTGGCCCCATATGTGTTTCTGCGTCTGTTCCGCCGTCAGGATAATGCCTGAGGAGATAAAAAACGTGAGTATCAGTGCAGCAGCCACATAGAGTATGATTGTTTTCCTGAGCGAAAGATTTTTTATTTTTTCCATCGGTACCCACTTCCCCATACGGTTTCAATATACTCTGTCCCGGTATATTCCCCCATTTTTCTGCGGATCCTTCTGATCAATTCCGTGATCACCCGGCTGTCACCCTCCGCATCATAGCCGCATACTTTTTCGTAAATTCTTTCTTTGTCAAATACCTGTCCGGGATTCCCGGATAAAAATTCTACGATATCATATTCCAGCTTTGTCAGTTCCAGTTCCCTGTCCCCAAACATTGCCTTCCTGGCACTGTAGTCCAGCAGCAGGCCCTCCCTGTATTTTAAACGGGTCTTGTGCCGGTTCCTCTCCTCCCGCTTTATATGCGCCGAGATCCTTGCCTCCAGTTCTTTCAGGCTGAACGGTTTGAGTATATAATCATCCCCCCCTGCCAGAAGGCCGTTTACCTTGTCCTGCTCCTCTACCCTGGCAGTTAGAAACAGGATCGGACAGGAGACCAATTCCCGTATTTTCACACACAGCTCCATGCCGTCCATGCGGGGCATATTGATATCCAGCAGGATCAAATCCGGGACATCCTCAATTTTCTCCAACGCCTCCATACCATCCTCTGCCAGCAGAATGCGGTATCTTCTCAAACGGAAATAATTCTCCAGCATTTTAAGAAGGGCTTTATCATCATCAACAAACAGTAATTTATACATATGTCCCAGCTATCCAGTCAGATTTCATAAAAATCCGCTGCTACTTCCGATTTTTACAAAAATGCTGCTGCATCCTTTCTTATATAAATCTTTAACTGGGATTATACTACAAAAATTTGTGATATACAAATTAATCTTACCTGAAATTCTCTTGCATTTTGAAAACAAAGTGCTATAATATTTTATATGGAAGCATAGCTCAGCCGGGATGAGCGTTCGCCTCACACGCGAAAGGTCAGGAGTTCGAGCCTCCTTGCTTCCATTTCTTTTTGGGGATATAGCTCAGCTGGGAGAGCGATACGTTCGCAACGTATAGGTCACGGGTTCAAATCCCGCTATCTCCATAATTTCTTTTTCACATCCCATAAAATAGCAGGATTTTTTCTGCTTTTCATAAAAACTTTACTCTTTTCACACAAATATCACCAACCCTTCACATTTTTTCCAAGAAATGGTCATAATTACCATATATACTCTTATTATAAAAAGAGTAAAGGAGGCTTAACACATGATAGGAACTTTAATGAATAACGGCCGTACCTGTGTTCTCAAAGAGAATGGCGGCAGCAAGAAGATACCCGTTCATCCGGAACAATATGTGTATGTGCAGGTCTCTAATGCGTGGATACCTGCCATACTGAAATATTCCGGTGAACGGCAGAACTGGTATTTTGAATACCTGCCCAAGCTGCCGGTGAACGGCTGCAGGGTTATGACTAAGTAAACAAAGGTTACGCTAAGATAAACCGGGGGCTGTCGGTTAATACCGATTTTTAAGTCCTTTACCCCAAAATAGGAATATCCCGTAGGATCAGGTACCTTTCAGCACTTGATCCCCACGGGATATTCCTATTTTTACTAATGCTGCTTATTTTCTGTTACCCTAAGTCAAAAGCTGAGGTATAAAGCTGGCAGATTTTTCATTCTCCGGCGTGCATCCAACTTTGCCCAGTACCTGCCCTCTCCCCCAGACCTGTCCGCAGTCTGGGGCCAGAAAGCCGCAGATAATGAACTTCTTGAAATTGACAAGCATTATGATATTGTCTATAATACTTTTATTACACATGTAAGATTTATGGAGGGATTTATCATGGCTGCCTTACCGCAAATATCTGAAGCCGAATTCGAAGTTATGAAAATCGTATGGCAATATGCGCCGGTCAATACCAATGAGATAACCGAAAAATTATTACAAACTACAGCCTGGAGTCCAAAGACAATACAGACTCTGATCAAACGTCTCGTAACCAAAGGAGTCCTATCCTACGAAAAACAGGGCAGGATATTTGTTTATACGCCGTTAGTACAGGAGAGCAAATACATCAATCAGGAAAGCGACTCCTTTTTGGATCGTTACTATGATGGAGACATTACCAGTATGCTGTCTTCCTATCTTGAAAACGGTAAACTGTCCGAAACAGAAATAAACGCGCTTCGCTCCCTCCTTTCCAAACGTCCAAAGAAAGGGGGCGGTTCGCATGGCTGATTTTATGATATACTTTTTGATCTGTAATATTTTTATCAGCGGTATCATCGGGCTTCTCTTAACCGTCAAGCAAATCTTCAAAAGCAACCTGTCCAGCCTCATTGTACAATTCCCCTCTGCCCGATGCCGGAACGATTATGAGCGTTTTCGCTACTTTGATACAGCTTCATGCATTGGCTGTGGTTTATGCGCCAGAACATGTGCCGCACTGTGAAGCGCGTTTACAGGATATTGTAAAAAAATAAAACCTTTTTCTTCCTTTCCGGGTTATATATAATGGAAGACAGGAAGGGGGGAGTCTATGGATGACAGAAAAATGATCAAAGAAATACAAAACGGCAGAAAAGAATACCTGAATCTGCTGGCGGAAAAATATTACGACGACATTTACCGCTTCTGCTGTTACCAGACCGGCAACCCCGATCTTTCCTATGATTTGGCGCAGGAAACTTTTCTTCGTTTCATCCGCTATGTGGACAACTACCGTTATAAAAACCTGAAAGGCTATCTTCTTACCATAGCCAGAAATGTCTGTTTTGACTATTTCACCGGGGAAGCAGTCTCCCACCGTCATCTTACCTTTACACCTCTGGAAAAATCCGCCCCGGAAAATCCGGCCATCCGTTGGGCTGACAGCTCCGGGATACAGGACGATCTGCTGGGGGCTGTTATCCGGGAAGAACGTTCCAGACAGTTGGTGCAGGCGCTTATGAAACTGCCGGATATCCAGAGGGAAGTTATTGTCCTTCACAGTCTCTACGGCCTGAAGCACAGAGAGATCGCGCAGATTACCGGCACCAGTACATCCACGGTGAAATCCCGGATGAAGCAGGGCATGGACAAATTGAAGCGCACATTAAGGAAGGAGGATTTTTATGGCTGACATGAAAATACCCGTACCACGCATCCCCGTAAACCGGGAAAAAAAAGAAGCTTCCCTGAAAACCGTCCGTGCTGAGATAGACGCGTTAAATCTGAAAAGACAGATTTCCATGCCAAAGCTGCTGCTGGACCAAATACATTATATATCTTTGGAATACTGGATCATACAGTCTTTCTTTTTGATCGCTGCGGTTGTCCTGCTGACCTGTTTTGGTTCTTTGATAAAGGGCAGCGAAAACATTCTGCCGCCTGTCTGCGCCCTTTCCTCCGGTCTGGGTCTGGCGGCTGTGCTGGAACTGGCTAAAAGCCGTTCCTGCCGTATGGCAGAATTGGAACAGAGCTGCTGCTTTAACCTGGGACAGATCTGGGCGGTAAAACTGTTTTTTTCAGCGGGTGTAAACTTATGTATTCTGACTCTGCTGCTTTTCGGTATTCGGGATCAGACAGAATACAGCATTTTTGCCCTCTGTCTGTATCTGCTTGTTCCATTTATTTTTTCCCATGTTTGCTATTTTTTCCTGTTGTCAACAAGAAGGCTCTCCTCCCAGAAAATGATCCTGAGCGGAACCCTTTTGCTTGTCTTCCTGTTTTCCCTGTTTCCCGCAGCCTTTCCAAAAGCGTACCAGAGCCTCTATCTGCCCCTATGGGCCATGGCACTGGCAGCCGGAATTGTGATTCTGGCCATAGAGCTGCACAGGCTGTTTTACAGTTTAACCACAGGAGGTAAAGAATTTTGCTGGAATTAAAAGCACAAAATGTCACAAAACATTATAAAGAAAAGACAGCCGCAGACCATATCTCTTTCACACTGAAAAACGGTGTATACGGGCTTCTCGGGGAAAACGGCGCAGGTAAGACTACACTACTGCGCATCCTCTGCGGTATTCTCATGCCCGATAAAGGGGCGGTAACACTGGACGGCATTTCCATCCATAAAATGGGGGCATCCTACCGCACCCTGCTGGGATATCTGCCCCAGGATTTTGGTTATTACCCCGACTTCACAGTGAAACGCTACTTACTCTATCTGGCATCCCTAAAAGCACTTCCCAGAGAACGAGCACTGACCCGATATAGGGAAATGCTGAAGCTTACAGGGCTCCAGGAGGAGGAAAAGCGGAAAATCAAGCATCTCTCAGGAGGCATGATACGAAGGCTGGGGATTGCCCAGGCGCTGCTCAATGACCCGAAGATCCTGCTGCTGGATGAACCCACGGCAGGCCTTGACCCAAAGGAACGCATCCGTTTCCGAAATATCATCAGCTCTCTGGGACATGACAGGCTGGTGCTCCTCTCCACTCATATAGTGTCGGATGTGGCAAATGCTGCTGACAGGATACTGATCATGCGCAGGGGGAAGATCATAGAAGATCAGACACCGGACGCTCTGCTCCAGACGGCCTCCGGACATGTATGGGAAGTTACAGCCTCCCCCCAGGAGGCAGAAGCCATTCAGGAACAATTCCCTGTGTGCAATGTGAGGACAGAAGGAGAAAACCTGCGGCTGCGCATTCTCTCCCGTACTTGTCCCTCTCCCCATGCCAGCCAAGTACAGCCTGACCTGGAAGACGCTTATCTCTATGTCACAGAAAACAGGGAGGTGTGCTGATATGCTGTTCCGAAATGAATTGTACAAAATCTGTTCCAGGAAAATACTTATAGCCGGAGCACTGCTGGGCTTTTTATTCATGGCCGCCTATGTTCAGATGTCTGTCCTTGGCACAGAATTTGCTTTTGATAACGGTACCTGTCTGAGAAGAACAGACGCCATTCAATATAACCGGGAAATCGCCCGCCGCTACGCAGGCCCCCTGACCCGGGAAAAGGCGGAGGCTGTCATAGCAGAATTTGGCTGGTATATAAATGATGATGATTTGGATACAGGCGATACTGCACCTGGCTATTATGCCAATTCCACCAGCCGCTTTGTGACCACCCGCCTTTCCAACTCCAGATCCCAGGAGGGTGTCCCCACTGCCATTGCCGGTACGGACGACAATTATGCCGCGGAAATGATGAACGGAGAATATGTATACGGCTATATCGGCGGCTGGGACAACACCTTCAGTGAAATGCATATGATGATCCTCTGGATCGTCTCTGCGCTGGTGATCATTTCCTGTGCTCCTGTCTTCTCGGAAGAGTACGCGGGACAGGCTGCCGGAATTCTGCTGACCACACAAAACGGAAGGACAAAGACAGCGGCTGCCAAGATACTTGCAGCATTTGCGTGGGCAGGCGGCATATACCTTCTGTTTACCCTGCTTCTGGCGGGAGCCTTTCTGTCTATTTACGGCAGCGACGGCCTTGCGGTCAGCGCAGGCCTTTCTTTTCCCGACTTGATCACAGGCAATCTATTTTGGAATGGCGACCCCAAAAGGACCACCGGTGCCGTACTGCTGGTTTATCTGCTGGCAGGGCTTTTCTCAGTTCTCGTGACCGCTGCCATAACGCTGTATATTTCCTCTGTAAAAAAGAGCTCTTTTTCCACTCTGCTGTGGTCCGCTGCCGCTTATCTGCTCCCTGCAGCCCTTTACACCGTTTTCCTTGTGGAAATGGGGCCCGGCAGGATCGTAATGCTGCTCCGGATGCTGTTCAACTGTCTTCCGTTCTTCCTGCCGTTCCATGAACTGACCTCGTGGCCCTTTGCTTACCGTGTAGGCAGTTATCTGATCTCAGGCATTATTCTGGTCTCCGCCTGCCTGTTTGGATGCAGGAAATACTGCCGCTATCAAGTGGGAAAGTAGGCTCTGCAGGGTTCCCGCGTCCAGGCATGGCCGCTGTTCCCAAAAAGTCTTTGGTACGTTCCCATGCAACAGACAACGAGTCCGGCAAGCCGGACTCGTACGCGAAATGGTCATATAATGGTTATTGTTCTTCCAGGATCAAAAGGTTCCATTTCTGTAATAACAACGTTTCCCCTGCCCTCTTGGTCTCCCCTGAAAACAGCTCTGTCCATGTTCCCTCCGGGCACGCAGCCTCCTGTTTCTCTCCGGAATAGTTGAGGAAATAATACACCTGTTTTCCCATTTGGTTTCTGCCGCCCCGCACAATGACCGGGAATCCGCAGGAACCTGGATTCGGATGGATCTGGCAGTCTTTTAAAAGTTCTTCCAACAGTTTTTTCAGCAGTTTTGGGCTGAACATGCATCCCAGGTACACGGCTTTTCCTTTGCCGAACGTATTCTCTGTCACTGCGGCATACTGGCCCCAGTTGTCATGCACATACCGAAGAACCGTCTCTGCCCCCTTTGTCTGAATACATTCCATGAATACCTCTGCTCCCTCTTTCTCCTCTCTGCTGCAAAGCCTGCCTTCCAGGTATGTATCCTCCGGGTATGTAAACTGATTATACAGGATCCCAAAGCATTCAGACAGGATATGAGGCTGGGAATCGTGGTAAACTTTCACATTCTCATTGGCATAAGCAGTCTTGAACGTACCCAGAAGACATCCGCCGTTCTCCGTAAATCTCCGGATCCTGACAAGCGTCTCCTCCGGCACACAGTAGAGCGCGGGAAGGATCAGCATCTTATAATCTTCCAGATTTTCCGCCTCCGGTGACACAAAATCACATTCCACATTCATCTCATAAAGGGCATCATAAATCCAGCGCACCACATCGTTGTAGGATTTCTTCTGCTCCAGACTGCCCTGGATCGGGAACCATTTCAGACCTGACAGCGCTTCATTGCTCACCATAATGGCAGCCTTATTCTCTTTTTTCAAATGGAGCAAATGGCTTCCCAGACGCTTCATTTCATTTCCGATGACCACTGCTTCCCCATATGTCTTGTTCTCGGCAAAATCATGGCTTAACAGCCCCCTCCAGTAAGTCTCAAAGGAATTGTGGATGGAGTGCCAGTGCCAGTATTCCACACAGTCCGCTCCGCCTGCCAGATGGGAAAATGCCTGCAGCCTGAGCTGTCCGTCATAAGGCACCCACTGGGTAAAGCCCTGAGCCTCGGTCTCCAGCACATAGTAGTTGTCCTGCTTTAAGGAACGTGTCAAATCCCCGCCAAAAGCGATCTCCTTCCCCGTGAGCTTTGACTGGGTTGGATGATAGATATCACACCCTGCAACATCCAGGCATTTGGATACATGGAAATGGTTTACCTCCGGCTGTACACCAAAGGAATGGTTCCTCCACTCAAAATCAAAGTTTTGTGTGACAAACTGGTCTTCCCTCTTATATTCCCCCACAAGGGCTGCCTGCCAGGACAGAAATTCCGTCACCAGGCCCCGCTGGAATTTTTCAAATTCACAGCCCAGACTGCCGTTGATAGTCCCTCTCACATCGGGAAAATCCTCCCAGGAGTGCAGGGCGTTGCTCCAGTAATTCATGCCGAATTCCCGGTTCATCGCCTCCACATCACCCCGGAATTTATCTTTCAAATAAGCAGTAAATGCCTCCTGTACGCGTTCCCCTGCGGTCCCGTAATATTTTGTCTCATTGTCGATCTGATAGCCTATGACACACGCTCTGTCCTTCACATGCTCCATCAGTTTTCTTATGACACGTTCACTGTAAAACAAATAATGGCGGTTGGTGATGTCCATGATCTGTCTTGCCCCGTAGATACCCCGGCCCTGTTTGGTCACTGCCATCACATCCGGATGCTTTTTCTCCATCCAGGCCGGAATGGCATAAGTAGGCGTGCCCACGATCACGTGGATACCTGCCTCCTCCATGGCATCCAGAACCCGGTCAATATGGTAAAAATCAAACACCCCATCCTGTGGTTCCAGTGTGCTCCAGGTGGATTCCGCGATCCTTACCAGATTGATTCCTGCCTTTTTCATCATTGCAACATCTTTTTCCAGCCTGTCATAAGGCATATATTCGTCATAATATGCCACGCCATAGAGTAATTCGTCCATATATTTACTGCTGTCCTTTCTGGTTTATTCAAGGCAGCCTGATCAGGAAGGTGCGATGACCGGAACCTCTTCCCCGGCCTTTTTCATCTCCTCCTGAAGTTCCTTTGCAAGCTGCGCTCTGATAGCTCTATACTTATCATCTTTTGCCAGATTCGTCAACTCATATGGGTCATTTTTTAAATCATAGAGGAAATCTTCCTCATAATAGCCGCTGGAAGGGTACAAGCTGCCGTCTAGCCCGGGAGCATGTATGCTGTAAAGCCAATCTCTTGTATGGATGCAGCGTCCCACCCTGCTTTCGCTGATTTGGGCAAATACCCGGTCTGTATGGTGCTGCAGGTTCCCATCTGCGATTTCTTTCAGATTCTCCCCTATCATGGCGTCCCCCACATCCACTCCTGCTGCAGCCAGAATCGTCTTTGGCAGCCCTGCAGTGCTCACCAGCTCCTCTACTTTTTTGCCGCCCTGAAATCCCGGCCCCGAAATCACCAGGGGCACGTGCAGACAGGCAGAGTGACAGGATCTTTTGTAATCATCTCCACCGCACAGATGCTCATCCCTGTTTCTGGTTCGGAAATGGGACCCATGATCAGAACTGTAGATAATGACCGTGTTCCTGTAAATCCCTTTTTCTTTCAGCTTCTCTACCAGCCTTCCCAGGTTGTCATCCAGGCTTTTGCAGCACCCCAGGTAATCCGGATACATTTCCCTGGCATCCCCGGGAAGCGCCGCCAAGTCACCCGGCAGTTCAAAATCCCGGAACCGTTCCTTTGAACCTGCCGGCCCCTCATAACACTGCCGGTCATTCTGATGATGGGGTTCAATATGGGAGATTGTCATAAAGAACGGCTTTTCCCCCTCATACTGTTCCAAAAAATCAAGGGCAAAATCTGTTATGCAGTCTGCCCTGTATCCTTTAAATTCACACTTCTGCATATTCTCGTCAAATACATACCCGCCGTAGCCGTGGGATGTAAATTCCAGAAGGTCGGCTGCCCTCCAGTATCCCCGGTATCCGCCCCTTCTCTCCGGAGGGATTGCCCTTGTCTCATAATCCACAATGGGCGGAGTGCCGTAATCCTTCCTCTCACTTGCCAGATGCCATTTTCCCACATAAGCGGTCTCATATCCGGCCTCCTCCAGATAATCGGCCAGCGTTTTTACATCCATAGGGAGAGGCTGTGCGTTGCGGAAGCAATGGATCGCTGTGGGATACTGTCCGGTCTGAAACAATGCCCTGCATGGCCCGCACACCGGCTGGGCTGTATAAGCCTCCTCAAAAAGCACCCCCTCCTCTGCCAATGCATCCAGATTCGGACTGATATCCAGCTTCTGCCCGTAACACCCCAGCGTGTCATGCCTCTGCTGGTCTGTAAAATAAAAAATAATATTAGGCCTTTCCATTAATTTTTCTCCTTCCTATTTCAATCCTGAAGTGACGATGCCCTGTACAAAGTATTTCTGTGCGAATAGAAACAGCAGGATCATGGGCATGACCACCAGCACGGAGGCTGCCATCATTTGTCCCCATTGTATGTAGCCGTCTGTCTTGAACATGGTAAGCGCAAGCTGTACGGTTTTCATATTTTCAGAGTTGGTCATGATCAAAGGCCAGAGATAATCATTCCACACAGAAACTCCTTTTAACAGTCCCAGGGTAGCCAGGATCGCCTTTGAGTTTGGCAGATATATCATAAAATAGGTCTGCCACTTGTTGGTTCCGTCTATCTCTGCCGCTTCATCCAGGGACTGGGGGAAATTCTCGTAAAACTGTTTGCAGAGAAATACGCCGAAAGAGCCTGCCACAAGAGGGATCACAAGTCCGGCATAGGTATTTATCATTCCTGTTCCGCCAGCTCCAAACAGGCTGTTCCCCCCCATCAGCGGGAATTTTGCCATGATCAGGAAGGTGGGGAGCATGGTCACCTGGGGCGGCATCATAAGCCCTATTAAGAGAAACATAAAAAGCACTTTTGACCCCTTAAATCTAAGCCTGGCAAATGCATATCCCGCAATGGAATTAAACAGCAGGGAGAACACCACAGCGGCCAGTGTGATAAACAGGGAATTTCTGAAAAACAGATTCCAGGGCCCCGCGCTCATGGCCTCTTTAAAATTATCCAGTGTAAAGGTCTGCGGCAGCAGGTGAAATACTGCAGAGCGGATTTCCTCAATGGGCTTAACCGCTGTTGTGATCATCATTATAATGGGTACCAGCATTAGGATTGTCAGCGCACTCATGAGAATGATCCAGAGTATGTGATATACCTTCTTTTTCTTCACGTTTTTTATCCTCCTTATGATACATCCACATCCTGCCCGCCGCTTCCAAACCGGAATACCAGCACGGTGATCAGCACGGAAAACAACAGCAGCATAACAGACAGGGCACTGGCATAACCCATCTTAAATTCCAGGAAACCTCTTCTGTAAATCTGGTGCACAATGGTCGTGGTCTTATTCAAAGGCCCGCCTGCTGTCATGATATTAATCTGTTCAAATACAGAAAAGCTGTTCACAATTCCCGTCACGAGCAGAAAAAAGGTGGTGGGTCTTAACAGGGGCCAGGTAATATGCAGAAACTTATGAAGGCTCCCCGCCCCATCAAGGCTTGCCGCCTCATACAGGGAATCCGGTATGGAGGTAAGGCCTGACAGGAAGATCACCATACTGTATCCGCAGCTCTTCCAGATACTCATAAGGATCACACAGAACATAGCCAATTTAGGGTCCTGCAGCCACTGCTTAGCGGATAATCCAAATACTTTTAACAGACTGTTTAAGAGGCCAAAGGTGGGATCATAGATCCACAGCCACACCATGGACATGCAGACCATGGACATAACATTTGGAAGGTAAAAAGCTGTTCTGAAAATGGGAATAAGCTTTGACTTCCGGTACAGCATCACTGCCAGCATAAGCCCCAGAAACAACTGGGGAAACAAGGTGCCCAGAGTATACAGCAATGTATTTTTAACAGATACCAGAAAATCGGCATCTTTAAACAGGTTCAGGTAATTCTTCATCCCCACAAACTCCGGCGGTGAATAGAGATTAAAATTCGTTACGCTGTAATAGATCACAACTCCAATGGGTACCAGGATAAAGACTGTGAAAACGAAGTAGGCCGGCAGAATCATAAGATACGCACAATTGTCATTTCTGTTCTTTTTTCTCACGGCGTTTGCTTTTTTCATCATGTAAATTCCTCCTTTTTATCAGCATTTAGTACCTCTTTGAGAATTTACTGATTGTCTATTTCTTCCTGTATCTTATCCGCTGCCGCATCCATGGCTGCCTTTGGACTTTCCACATCATACATTACTTTTTCCATAGCTTCATTGATAATATTGTAAACGGAATTGGCATAGGGCACTTTCGGCGACCCGGTTCCGCAGTTAATAGAATCATAGATGACCTGATTTGTCTCAGGGTCCTGCTCAATAAACTTATCTTTCAGGGATTCCCTGATCGGCGTGGTTCCCAGATCCTCATATCTCGTCCACATGCTCTCAGGGCTGGATACATATTCAATAAACTTCCATACTTCCTCTTTATGCCGTGTCTCACCGCTCATAAACAGAAAGCTCATGCCGCAGAAGGTTGCCTGCTGTGTGTTTTTCAGCGGACTGGCAAGCGCAATCTTTCCTTTCAGGGCGCCATCATTTAACTGCTTAAACGTCTGATCCGTCACAATGCCCATAGCTGCGGTTCCCATACCGAAAGGGTCCTGCTCGGAATTGGAACAGTCAAAGGGAATGACTCCGGCATCCGCAACCTCTTTCATGAACTCTACCGCTTCAACCGCTTTGTCTGTGTTGCAGAGGATTTCGTCATTATCCTCATCCACCAGGTTCTTCACACCGTTCTCCTCTATGAAGATAGACATATAATGCTGCATGGAAGTTCCGGAAGTGGGCATGGCGAACCCGGACTGTACCACATTGCCGCTGTCATCTTTTTTAATCAGTTTTTTGTGGTCTTCCAGCATTTCCTCCCAGGTTGCAGGCGGTGTATCCGGGTCAAGCCCTGCCTCCTCAAATAGTTCCTTGTTGTACGCCAGCATTCTGGGATCCGGAAATACAGCGATTCCGTATGTCTTATCATTGATGCTGCCCAGCTTCAGGGCATTTTCCATAAAATCATCTCTGCCTTCCCAATTGTCCACATATTCATCCAGTGCCGCATACTGTCCCAGGGGCACCCTGGTCCCCATAGACGCCATGGTGAAATTAATGATATCCGGGGCAGTGCCGGAAGCAAATCCTGTATTCAGTTTCGTCTCAAAGTCATCTCCGTAAGGACATTCCTGATACTCAAACTGAATATCCGGGTTCTCCTCTTCAAAACCGGCGATCATCTTTTCCCAGTAGGCTTTACGCTCAGGTTCTGTCCCGCCTCTTAAAAAGACCAGTTTTGTTTTCTCCCCTGATGATCTCCCGGTATCAGAAGTTGTCTGCTCCTCTTTTTTCACCAGCTCCTCTGTCCCTTTGCTGCCGCATCCTGCCATGCCCAGGACTGCAGTTGTTCCCATTAGTACCGCGCACAGCAGTGCTGTTCTTCTCTTCATATTTTAAGTTCCTCCTGTTTTTTATTCTATGATCAGTATAAGAAAAACAGGGCTGTACTTCCATGTACCGTGTCCGCTTGTTTTTGTACTGTGTTTTGCAGTTTTCCTGCACGAGCCCTGCCTTTTGGGTTTTACTCAGACTGCCCGCGGAAAATATGGATTATCTTTGGATTTTTTGACTGGTTTTCAGATTCTCTTTCTGTATTCCATAGGAGACTTTCCATACCGCTCCTTAAAAGCCCTGCTGAAATATGCCGCATCCGGAAACCCGGCCATTCCTGCAATCTCCTGTATGCTTTTTCTGGTGTCAGCCAGCAGCCTGCAGGACTCCTCCAGCCTGACTCGTAGAAGAAAGTCACTGAACTTCTCTCCCGTCTCCTTTTTAAAAAGAACAGAGACATAACTTTTATTTAAATGGACCAGAACCGATACCTCTTCCAGGGAGATCTTCTGTTTATAATTCTGTTTCACATGGTCTATTATCTGCCGAACCGGAAGCGAATACTGGTTTATGCTGCACTTTTCTCTGCAGATTTTGCATATACCGGCCATCCCGGCATACATCCAGCTTCTCAGGCTGTCTAATGTCTCAAACTGCTCGCTGAACATCATTTCTGTATTTCTGACTTTCTCCTCTTCCGCTGCTGTCAGGGCATACGTCCTGGCCTTCTGGATGCAGGAGGACAGTAGCTCAATGCACAGTGCTTTCACGTAGGCAGGGGGCAGCATGGTTTTTCTTCCTGCATCCAGAAGGACACCTCTCATCTTCTCCTCAGCGCTTGCAAAATCATTTTCTGACACTGCTGCCAGAATCTCTTTCATCTCCTTAGCATAATATAAATCACCATCCCCGGCAGCGGCGCTCACCGACATGGTCTCATATCTCTGCATTCCCGGGATTCCGAAAAAGATACGGTTCTCCCTGGCTGTCCTGGCCTGTCTCAGCCTATCCCTAAGATGTAAAAAACCGTCTTTCCCTGCGCTGCTCCCTATATAAACCTCCGCCCCCAGATTCATCTCTAAAAGCGCCTCCAGCTTTTTTGCGAATACGTCCCGGTCCATATGCAGGCCTGGATTATAGATAAGAAGATACTCCCCGTCTTCCATGGGGATGCAGACACCGTCTATGTGTTCCTCCTGCATGAAAAGTTCTGCAACTTCCGCTGCCGCATACTTTTCTTCCTGTTTTGACAGAGATATAGAAAGCAGAACAATCCCCTTCTCTTTCAGAGAAATGCCGTACGCCCCCATTTCCCGGATAAGAATTTCTTGTTTCTCTTTGCAGTCAGCTTCTATCAGCTTCAGTATTATATTTTTCTGCTGCGCTTCCCCGGAGCCGGAATCCGCAGTATTTTCCGGCACTCTGCTTTTTTCAAGAAAACGCTTGGCCTCCTCCAGAATAGATTTCAATCCCTCTTTGGTGATCTCAGGCTTGAGTATAAATTCATGAGCCCCTGTCTTCAGTGCCTGTCTGGCATAATGAAAATCATCATAAGCACTCAGGATCACTTTGTAAGGCTGTACCACCCTCTCTTTTTTCAGTTCATCCAGAAATTCCAGACCATCCATAACTGCCATCCGGATATCAGTAAACACCACCTCCACTTCATGCTCCCTGCAGTATTCCAAGGCCTGTTTTCCATTAGCAAATTCCCCTGTCACATGATAATTAATATCCAGTTCCTCTATTTTTTTCCTCACCCATCTACGGGTTACTGCTTCGTCTTCCACAATTATAATCCGCATCTTATGTCTCTCATCTCCTCCTGCCCTGTAGTCCTTACACCTTTCTGCACAGCCTTGTGGGGAATCCTGATGTCAAAACGCATTCCGCCTCCAGAAGTGTGCTCCGCTGAAATTCCGTATTCCTCACCATAAATGATCTGCAGGCGTTTCTGTACATTTCGGATTCCGATTCCGCTGAACTGTTCTTTTGTGTGTGTTTCCTCCTTTCCTGCCAAAACCTCACGGATATATTCCAGATTGCCCCCGATTCCGTCATCCTCCACGCGGACCAAAAGAATCCCTCCCTCTGCCCTGGCCTCGATCAGGATATGGCCTGTATCCTCTTTTTGGCAAAAACCGTGGGCAATGGCATTTTCCACAAGGGGCTGAACGGATATCCTGGGAATCAGGCAGTCTCCTGCCTCAGCGGACACCTCCAGGTTCCACACAAAGGTATCCTGATATCTGTTTTCCATAAGGACCAGGTAATTTTTCAGGGATTCCATCTCCTCTGCGACAGGAATCAGCTCTCTTTTGTCAGAATAGGTTCTTCTGAGCAGTTTCACCAGCGCCAGAAGGGACTGGTCTGCCCGGTCCCCCATATCCATTTCTACCAGAAAGCGGATGGATGCCAGGGTATTATACAAAAAATGGGGATTTATCTGCGCCTGCAAAGCCTGCATTTCCAGGCTCCGCTTCTCCTCCTCCTCCTGTTCCAGCCTAACGATCAACTCTTCTATCCGTTCCAGCATCTGATTAAACTGCAGGCTCAGCTGACCGAATTCATCGGTTGTCTCCACCGGAGTGCGCACAGTCAGGTCCCCTCTGTATACATTTTTCATGTCTGCCTTCAGCTTTTGCAGCGGACCGCTGATATATCTGGAATTGTATACAGACATAAACACAGCCAGCAGGACATACACAGCAGCCACCAGGAGAATCATGACAAAAATACGGTTTCCGGCCCATACCGCTCCTTTTTCCTCCTCATACATCACCAGTTTCCAGCCTGTTGTCTCGTTTGTGACAAAAGAAACCTGAGCCGGCTGGCCGTTCATCCCAGCGGAAAAATATCCGTGGTCATATCCTGTCAGTTTGCTCAGATACCCCTTCTCCTCCACCCTCTGCTGCGTGAGGCTGTCCTCTGTACTGCAGAGGATCCGCCCTGTGCCGTCCATCAGAAAAACCTGCTGGCTTTCTTTTTCCAAACCACCCTGGAAGATGTCTTTCATCTGCTTCTGCTGTATATTGACCTCCATGATCCCAAGCACTCTGCCGCTGTTCAGATTCTTAGTAAGGCGCACAGCCCGCATGGCGCTGCCGTCCTCTGTCTTCTGGAATTCCTCACTCACATATGCGGGAATGTATTTGATGCTGCTGGTATTCTCCCCCAGTTGTTGGTACCAATCCTCCTGCATAAGCTGCTCAAGCCTGGGATAAACTAGGTTTTCACTTCCGTCATCCTCTGTGGAATAATTTTTTCCGTTGTCGCAGAGAAGGCGCATATTGTAGTCCATATTACTGTAGATAATCCGGCTCTCCCTGAAATAGCTGCGGATGTGCTTCTGTGTCACGATTTCATCATAAGGAGCCGGAAAATCCCTCAGGGAGATCAGCCGGTTCAGTTCCCGGTTGCAGTAAAAATAATTTGTATATGATATAATGTCCTGGAACATGTCCTCCATGTTCTGGTCTATCTGATTCAGGATCACCATCTTAGAGCTGTTCAGCCTCTCATTGGCGCCTGTCTGCACAAGGTTAAAAAGCAGCAGCATGAGGATCAAACACGGCACCACAAATAACACCAGATTGGATAGAAGAATCTTCCGTCCCAGGCCCAGGCTCTGTAATTTCTTTTTTATCTTTCCCATATATGTACGATCTCCTGAAGTCTAGGCAGGGCATAAGCAAAGAATGCCTTGTATGCCTCACAGTAATAATTCTTTCCTCTTATATACGTGCCGTCCACCTGTTTTTCCGTTCTGCACAAACGACGGCAGCCATTCCTGCAAAGTACCAGATACGGGCATTCTCTGCACTCTTTTGGCAGTATCCTGGACCCCCTGATAAATCCCAGCTCTTCTCTTTTTGCATCCATCTCCTCAAAAGTATTATTCTTGATATTCCCCAGCCTCCATGCATCCAGGGCATAAAAATCACAGGGATACAGGCTGCCGTCCGCCTCTGCTACCCACTGGATCCCACAGACGCCACGCAGACTGCACAGCTCCGGTGCCTGCCCCTTCAGTATGGCCGCCAGATTTTCAAAATACCTGATGTAAACACTTTTCTCCTCTGACGGCCTCCCTGCTTTCTTTTTTATATCCTGATACCAGCAGTCAAACAAACTTTTCAGGAAAAGGCCGTATTTCTCAGGAGACAGGGAGTAAGTGCCTGTTCCCTGTATCTCCCCAATGGGGTCCAGGCATTCAATATACTGCTGGCAGTAAAGCCCCTGCTTTTTGAAAAAACTATACAGCCGCTGTGCATGTCCGGCAGAATACCCCGTCACAACGGTGAGGATATTAAACTCTATTCCATGTTTCTTTAGCGCTGCGATGGTTTTCATGACCGGTTTAAAGGTACCTTCTCCTTTCGCATCCCTGCGCAGACGGTCGTGACAGTCCCTGCCGCCATCCAGGGAGATTCCCACCAGGAATTTATTTTCCTTCAGAAAAGGAAACCAATCCTCCCCCATCCTGTATCCGTTGGTCTGGATGTTATATTCTGTCTGTATTTTCTTTTTATTGTTTTTTTTGACAATCTCTGTAAATGCCCTGTAATAAGATAGCCCTGCAAGGGTAGGTTCCCCTCCCTGGAAAGTAAAGGTGCAGCGTTTTTCCGCATAGTCCAAGGCCTTTTCTATGAGCGTCTGCGCAGTATCCAACTCCATGATCCCATAGGATTGAATTTCCCTGCTGCAGGCTTCGTCCGCATAAAAGCAGTAGGAACATCTCATATTGCAATTTCCGGATGCAGGTTTTATGAGTAAGTGCAGTGTATCAACCATATTGTTTTCTCCTTATTTTTCCACAGAATATGGGTATTTTTTCATATATATCATTTAGTATATCCTTTGTAAAAAGCAGGGACAATAGGTTATCTTTGACAGTTTTTGAACTATATTTGGATAAAAAAACGCCCCGGTCCGGCTTGTCTCCGGACTGGGGCAGTCTCTCTCTTATTGATCCAGTTTGCTGTAAATATCAAAACAATCCAGGGTGGCAAAGTAATCTTTCGGCGTCTCCGCGCGGCGGATAAGTTGTGTGCTGCCGTCTTCTTTCAGAAGGATCTCCGCGGATTTTAGTTTTCCATTATAATTATATCCCATGGCATAGCCGTGTGCACCTGTGTCATGGATAACCAGCAAGTCACCTTTTTCGATTTCAGGCAGCATGCGGTCAACTGCAAATTTGTCATTATTCTCGCACAGGGAACCTGCAATATCGTATTTGTGATCACTGGGTTTGTCCTCTTTTCCCATGACGGTGATATGGTGATATGCACCGTACATAGCAGGGCGCATCAAATCCACTGCGCAGGCATCCACACCGATATACTCCTTATGAGTATGTTTTTCATGAATGGCTTTGGTTACCAGACAGCCGTACGGGCCCATCATAAAGCGTCCCATCTCTGAATAGATCGCCACATCTCCCATACCTGCAGGCACCAATACTTCCTCATATACTTCTTTCACGCCTGCTCCGATCACGCGGATATCATTGGCCTTCATATCAGGAGTATAGGGAATTCCCACGCCTCCGGACAGGTTGATGAATTTAATATCTGCCCCGGTCTCCTGTTCCAGCTTTACTGCAAGCTTGAAAAGCTCTTTTGCCAGCACCGGGTAATACTCATTTGTCACCGTATTGCTGGCCAGAAATGCATGGATCCCAAATTCCTCCGCGCCTTTTTCCTTCAGGACGCGGAAGGCTTCAAAGATCTGCGCTGTGGTCATTCCGTATTTTGCATCTCCGGGATTGTCCATGATGCCGTTTCCCATCTCAAACACACCGCCCGGATTATAGCGGCAGCTAATGCGTTTCGGGATAGCGCCCAAGGTCTTTTCCAGGAAATCAATATGTGTGAAATCATCCAGATTAATGGCAGCTCCCAGTTTGCTGGCATACACATAATCCTTTGCCGGCGTGTCATTGGAGGAGAACATAATGTCATCCCCTGTGCAGCCCATGGCTTCGGACAGCATCAACTCTGTGTAGGAGGAGCAGTCACAGCCGCAGCCGTATTCTCTTAAAATATCCACCAGGAACGGATTGGGATTTGCCTTCACTGCAAAATATTCCTTAAACCCTTCATTCCAGGAAAATGCCTCTTTCACAGCCTTCACGTTCTCCCGGATCCCTTTCTCGTCATACAGGTGAAAGGGCGTCGGGTATTTTTTTACAATTTCATCCAACTGTTCTTTTGTGACAAATGTTTTTTTCTCCATCGAAACTTTCTCCTTTGGTAATTTCTTTTATATCAGCAATTTTCAATCCACCTGGCAACGGCAAGCAGGGATTCCATTTTGCCGTCCAGCAGTTGGTCCACCGGTGAGGAATCCGTGAGCAGGTCGGGTATCATTATGGTTATCATACCTGCTTTGTGGGCCGAACGTATGCCGTTGTAAGAGTCCTCAAGGGCAAGGGCATGGGCTGGGCTGACCTTCAGCGCTTCACAGGCTTTCAGGTAAATCTCAGGAGATGGTTTTGCCTCGGAAACCATACTCCCTGTGATGACAGCCGTAAAATATGCGGTTATCCCTTCCCGTTTCAGATTGTTCTTTGCATACTCGTGGCTTGATGAGGTTGCCACTGCCATGGGAATCCCCCGCTGTGCCAGCACATCCAGAAGTTCATGAAGCCCTTTCTTTGCCGGAAGGCCGTTCTTCTTCTCATACTCCCAGAATGCTTTTCTGTATTCATCCCGGAACTGTCCGAAGGGGAAATCTTCCCCGTACTTATCTTTAAAGTGGCGCTTTCTCTTGTCTACATTAAAACCAAGGGTATGAAAAATATTATCCCCCAGCTTCCCGTATCCCATCCGCTCCCCCGCCACATCCCAGGAGTATTTTACGATCCTCTCACTGTCAAACATCAGGCCGTCCATGTCAAAGACAACACCGTGGATTTCTTTTTTCTCCATAGTTCTGCTCCTTTTTGTACGGATACTATCATAACGGTTTTTTCCGCATTTTGCAACACAAAAACTCCCCAGATGTACTGGGGAGCCTGATCAAACGATAGGGCACTGGGATAAATGTGTGTCTGCCATCATCAAAAATAGACTTTCTTCCCGCTTTTTGCGGATTCCATGATCTTATCTATCAGCACATTTACTTTTTTAGCCTCCTGAAGCCTGGTATGGGAGCCGTTTCTGCCTTCCAGTTCTTCATAGAACTCACGAATCGCATTGTAATGGCTGTAACCGTAATAATCTTTTCCTCCCGGCAGGATATTGTCATACGCCAGCACAGTCTCATGGTGGTTCTTCAGGCGGATGAGCCTGTTGTTCTTTATGCAGAAAACAGCGTCCTCCATAATGATTTCCAGTTCAATGCTGGAATTGCTGCAATGGGTCACCGTGCCATAAAAGACAGCACTTACATGGTCCTCAAATGCTATATGGGCGCAGGCGGTATCCTCCACTTCTATGTCCTCCAGCAGCAGATTTCCCGCCAATCCTTTTACCCACACTGGATTCCCGCAGAACAACTCCAGCAGGTCCAATGTATGTATGGCCTGACTCAGCATGACGCCGCCGCCGGACTCGGATCGTTTTCCTCTCCACGGGTCTTTGGTATAGTAATCCCTGGTGCGGTCCCAGGTGACAATGGCCTTGCAGCCTCTCAGCCTCCCATATTTGCCGCTGCTTAGGATTTCCCGCATCTTTTTGGTAGTCTCGTTACAGCGGTTCTGCAGGCAGACGCCTATTTTGATCTTTTGGGATTCCTGGTCTTCTATAAGGCTTTCCACATCCTCCCCGTCAAGTCCCGCCGGCTTCTCCATGAACACATGGACACCATAGCGGGCAGCCAGTCTCCCGGCAGGCACATGGAGATGATGCGGAAGGCATACATGGAGGCAGTCCAGACGCTCACATTTCAACATAGTCTCCAAATCTGTGTAGAACACGGCTCCCGGCACCTTTCCCCGCTTTATCGTATCAATATCGCAGACAGCGGCTATCACTGCCTTCTCTTTCAGCCTTCCGATGGCCTCCAGATGGCTGGCTGATATGACCCCCAGCCCCGCAATTCCGATCCTCAGCATGAAAACACCTTCTTTCATCTCACCTTGCGGGCCAGCATCTGTGCCTTGACACACAGTTCTGCGGCTTTCAGGGCATGTGCCTGGGTCATGGCATTCTCTGTCCGGTTGATGCAGTCCAGAATGAGCTGCCCAAAATAGGGGAATCCCACCTGTCCATGCACATTGATATAGTGCTCTCCCTCTTTGTCCACCCAGAAAACATGGTCACAATTCTCATCTTTTGCCACATCCGTGTATTTGCGCAGCTCTATGTAGCCCTCTGTTCCCAGGATAAAAGTACGGCCGTCTCCCCACGTGGAAAGCCCGTCCGGGGTAAACCAGTCCACACGGAAATATCCCATGGCACCATTGTCTCCCACAAGAGTGGCGTCCCCAAAATCATCAAGACCCGGATATTCCGGGTGATCATAATTGCCAATCTCACTGTTCACAACCGTCGCATCCTCGGCCCCGGTGTAATACAGGAACTGCTCAATCTGATGGCTGCCGATATCGCAGAGGATTCCGCCATACTTCTCTTTCTCAAAGAACCAATCTGGTCTGGACGGCGCATTTAAAAGATGGGGTCCAAGGCCGAGGACCTGGATGACCCTTCCGATGGCGCCCTGTTTGATCAAATCCCCCGCGTACACCGCACTCTCCACCTGCAGCCGCTCACTGTAGCTCACCATGTATTTTTTTCCTGTCTCCCCGATGGCAGTCTTCACCATCTCCAACTGCTCCAGTGTGGTCAGAGGGGCTTTGTCCACAAAATAATCTTTGCCCGCTTTCATGGCACGGACGCCAAGGGGGGCACGCTCTGAGGCAACGCAGGCAGATGCCACCATTTTCACTTCCGGGTCATGAAAAATCTGCTCTTCACTGCCGGCAGCCTGCGCCCCCTCCTCCTTATATGCAGCAAGAAACGCCTCCACCTTTGCAGGGTCCGGGTCATACACCCACTTCAGGGATGCGCCGGCCTCAATAAGGCCGTTGGCCATTCCATAGATATGTCCATGGTCCAGCCCGATCGCCGCGAACACGAAATCCCCTTTCTCCACCACCGGATGGGGTTTTCCTTTTGGCGCATAGTTCATTCCGTCTCTCTTATCCATATTTCCCTCCTACTTGTCATCCACATAATTTCCAACGGTGATATCGGATGCAGTAAAATTTTCTACGCACCCTGTCTTTTCATAAAAATGGACTGCGTTTTTCTGTATCCCTTCCAACGTATAATAATCGTCATCCGATGTGATCGGCAACGCCACGGTGCGTTTCTGGAATCCGGCTTTGTAGATGGCAGTGATAAGCTCCACTGTCTTTCTGCCGTCCTCACCTGTGATCAAAGGCCTGCTTTTGTTTTCCAGGGCATGAAGCACGTTGTCGATCTCACCTGTATGGCCTTCATACTGCAGATCCGGTATGGCATCACAGGCAGCATTTAGCTGCTCCATCAGTTCTTTGTTGTGCCCTTCCACCGGAAACCCGTTTTCCTGTGATGTCTCCGCAGCGGCTGACCAGGGAGCTGCCAGTTTGCCATTCTCGCACTGCAGTGTGATTCCCTGTTCCTCCCCGTGATGCACCACGGAGCTTGTCACCAGAGCCACAGAGCCGTCCCTGTAACGGAGGGCTGCGAAGGACAGATCCTCCACCTCCGAATTATCGTGCATGACATTGGCAAGCATGGATGTGACCTCCACAGGCAGGCCGCCCTGAATCCAGTTGATCATATCAATGTGATGCACTGCATGGTTCAGGGTCGGTCCGCCGCCTTCCTTCTCCCAGGTACCTCTCCACCACAGATCATAGTAACTATGTCCCCTCCACCACAGAGAATTGACATGAGCGCAGCGGATTTTACCAGCCAGATGGCTGTCCGCCATTTTTTTCAGTTTATAGATGCTGTTTCGGAAACGGTTCTGGGCAATACAGCCCATAGTGACACCGTTTCGCTTTTCTGCCTCAAGCATGGCGTCGCACTCTTTGAGGCTGGGAGCCATGGGTTTTTCCACCAGTACATTTTTTCCGGCATCCATACAATGGACGGCGATCCCGGCATGGGCGGACGGCGGTGTGCAGACATGTACCAGGTGGATGTCCAAGCCTGATTTCAGCATCTTTTCATGGCTGTCGAACACCTGCGCATGGTGCAGGCCGTATTTCTCTTTTACAGCCTGGGCCTTCTCCGGGTAGATATCCACCAGGGCCACGATCTTACATCTGTCAGGGAAAGCCAACAGGCCCCCTATATGTTCATTTGAAATATTTCCTGTTCCTACAACTGCTGCGTTTATCATATCCTCTCTCCTTATCTCTTTATATGACCTATCCTTTTAACCCCGATGTCGCCATTCCCTCCACCAGATATTTCTGGAAGCAGATGAAAAACACAATGACCGGGATCAGGGATACAAAGGACATGGCGAACATACCGCCGTAATTGCTTGCCGACTCGGGGTCCAGGAAAAGCTTGAGCCCCAAAGAAACCGTATATTTGTCCGGATCTGTCATGAAGATCAACGGTTGGAAAAAGTCCTGCCAAATCCAGTAGAAGGAAAAGATGGATGCTGTCACCACTGCCGGCGATACCATAGGAATCAAAATATGGAGTAAAGTCTGCATCTTATTGCAGCCGTCAATCTCCGCCGCCTCATCCATCTCCTTTGGAATCCCTCTGAAAAACTGCATCATCAGGAAGATAAAGAATGCTCCTCCGAAGAACCAGGGGGCGATCAGGGACGCGAGAGTGTCGATCAGTCCCAGTTTCTTGAAGATGATATACTGGGGCACCACCATTACCTGGTTGGGAATCATCATAGTGATCATGACACATATGAACCAGAACTTAGAGCCTTTAAAATGAATCCTCGAAAAGGCGTAGGCGGCCAGAAGGGAGGTGATGACACATCCCACTATACCTATCACGGTGACGGTCAGGGTATTGAAAATGAATTTTCCAAAAGATACGCCACCCACTCCATTCCACCCGGATTGATAGTTTTCCGCTATGGCCCACTTTTCCGGGATAAGTGAAAATGCATTTACGAAGATTTCACTGTTGTCTTTGAAGGAGCTGGCAATGAGCCAGAGCAGTGGGTATATCATAACGGACCCCAAAAGGACCGCCGTAAAATGGTACAGAAAAGTACCCAGTTTTTTATGTTTCTTTACCATTTCCCTATTCTCCCCCTTTCGATTCATAGTACACCCAGGCCCCCTGGGACTTGAATACAAGTCCGGCAAAGCAGGCGATGATCAGAACCAGGACCCATGCCATTGCACTGCTGTATCCCATATCAAAGTAGGTAAATGCCCTCCGGTACAAGTTCAGCACATAGAACAGCGTGCTGTCCATAGGACCGCCGTTTGTCACCACATACCCCTCGGTAAATGCCCGGAACCCGTTGATGATCTGAAGGATCAGGTTAAAGAAAATCGTAGGGCTTATCATGGGCAGTGTGATCTTGAAAAATTTGCGCAGTCCTCCGGCCCCGTCCAGACTGGCCGATTCATAGATGCTGGCAGGAACCTGTTTTAAAGCGGCCAGGAATATCAGCATGGAAGAACCAAACTGCCAGACCCCAAGAAGGACCAAGGTTCCAAGCGCTGTGTCAGGATTTCCGATGAACGATACTTTCTGGTCAATGCCTGCCAGGGCAAGCAGGGACATGGCCACACCGTTATTTCCAAAAAGCTGTTTCCACACAATGGATACCGCTATACTTCCGCCTATGATGGATGGAATGTAATACAAGGTCCTGTAAATCCCCCCGCCTCTCCTCTTGGCATTCAAAAGCATGGCAACCAGCAGGGCAAATGCCAGCCGGCAGGGAACCAGTATCAGTACATATACAAAAGTCACCTTTAATGCCTGCCAGAAGTCAGGGTCATCTGTGAACATCCTCACATAGTTCTGGATTCCAATAAAGTTTGGTTCACTTAAAAGATTATAATCTGTAAAAGAATAATATAAAGAAATGCACATGGGAATCAGGAACATGACAAAAAATCCAATCAGCCATGGAGAGATCAGGCAGTATCCCAGCACATTCGCACTTTTCTTTTTATGTCTCATGTAATTCTCCTTTTTCTTTGGACAGGGGCGGGACGTATACCCTCCCCTGTTTTTCCATCCCTTAATTTTTATTCTTTGCCAGTATCTTGTTTACCTGCTCTCTGAAAGAAGCTGCAGCTTCCTCAGATGTCATCTGTCCATAAAATACACGATTCATCACATCCTGGAACACTTTATTGATCTCCGATGTACCTTCCGGGTCGGGAGGCGGGCATTCCCCTGATACAGAGGCCGCCACGTCGTAATAATCGAACATCTCTTTTTCCTTCTGGTCAATGTTTCCGATGGTTCCTTCTTTTAGGGCATCACGTACTTTTGAGGAGGCGGGAATCCCTCTGTCTGTTCCGGTTTTTCCGCCGGCCTCCTCGCTGTTCAGGAACCAGTTTACAAATTCGGCTGCTGCCTTCTGCTTTTCATCAGAGGAGGATGCAGAAATCGAAAAATACATACCAGGTTTTAACCAGAGGGCCTTTGTGCCCTCGTCATTCATCGGCGGTGTGATCAATCCGATTTTATCGTTGACTGTCTTCACCATGTTGGCGATCGTATTGGAACCAAATACCAGGGCAGCCTCATTCTTTGGCACAAGTCTTGCCTCCTCAGGATTGGCACTGCTCTGGGTCCATTCGTCCGGGGTCACCATTGCACCTGCATCTACTAAATCCTTATGGAGATCCATAAAATCAACGAGTATCTGGTCATCCTCATATCCAAGCGCAGTGTTGTCTTCACGGAACAACACCTCACCGTGCTGGCGGACCCAGTAATTAAAGATAAGGCAGTCCCCATAGTTGTTGGCAAGACCCGTTTTTCCCGTCTTTTCCTTTACTGTTTTACAGATATTGGAAAAATCCTCCCAGGTCCAGTCCGCATCCGGAACTTCCAGTCCGGCCTCTTTAAGTACATCCGGATTGTATCCTATGGTAGCCATGGAAGTGGATAAGGGAATGCCGGCCAGGGTTCCCCCTATGTTTCCTGATTTCACCAGAGATTCCTCCACGCTGCTCACATCAATGGTCCCGTCATCTACGAATTTCTGCAGGTCCGCCAGTGTTTTGTTCTGGGCATATGTAATGATGTAGGAGTAATCCATCTGTACGATGTCCGGGCAGCTCCCCCCCGCCGTCTGTGTAGCCAGCTTTTCCCAGTACCCGTCCCACGATGTGGGCGATGCTGTAAATGTTACATTTGGATGCTCTTCTGTATACGCGTCCAGCAGTTCCTGGGTATATTCATGGCGTGTCTCATTTCCCCACCAGGCAATGGACAAATTAATCCTGCCGTCACCTGTCTCTTCTTTTTTAGATGTCTCTTTACTCTCCCCGGTGGCCCCGCATCCGCTGAGAACGGTTGTCCCAAGAACAGTCATTGTCAGAAATAATGCGATCTTTTTTCTATTCATAACTCTTTTCCTCCATTTCACAGGTTTGTCTCCCTGCCCTCTTTCTAAAATCTATTATAGCTTCCGCCCAGATGAAATAAAATCAAATATTCCGCCCTGTCTGTTCAAAAAACCGTGTTATTCTCCAAATCTATTGTTTTTCCAACCTGGTTTTTATATAATCTGAATTAGATTTTAAATTCATTTAAACTGGGGGATTTTACCATGTTTCAGAAAATGACAGAAAAAGTCCAGAGTATGGCTATGCGGAAGAAATTATATCTGATCGTGATCATCAGCATTGGGATTTTGTCCATTTCCGTACTGTTCTCTTTTTTTCTACTGATGAACGCCTACAATAAACTCCTGTACAAGACCGTAGCAGATTCCCTTTCCTCCTCTGCCGCCAAAATCAGTGACGAATTGGAGAATATCAATGCGGTGTCCACTTCCATGATATCGGACAAATCTCTGCAGCAGATGCTTGGTCAGGTTACAGACGACCCCCATTCAGTCTCCACAACTCTGAATTTCAGCATTTATAATACCCTGGAGACGTATTTTCAGCAATTCCGTTACAATCATCTTTCTTATCTGATACTGGATAATAACAGTCTGCTGACAGAACCATATATGCACACATATATTAGAAGCAGCCAGAAATTCCCTGATCCTGTTTACAGAAACCTGCTCAAAAGTGCGCAGGGCCATCAGGGAAGAGCTGTCTGGGTCACAGAATACAGCAGCAGCTACGGGCTTTTCCTGGTCCGGGAAATACGGAGGATACAGGATGTAAAGCTTGATACCCTGGGAACCCTTATCATCAATGTGGATACCTCGTCCCTGCTTGAGAACAGTTCCCACTACTCCAGTCAATTCGGCAAGGCCTCCTATCTCCTGACAGAGGGCAGCGACATGATTGGAGCCAGCGAAAAGCTTACTGCGGACGATATCCGCATGATTCAGGAAAAGTTGTCTGCTGCTTACGGAATGATAAGTGTTTCTCAGGGAAAATACTTTGTTGTCAAAAATAAGATACCTTTTTTTGAATGGGATTTTTATAGTCTGATACCGTATAATTCTGTCTTTAACTCTCTGCTGGCAGCCCAGATTCTTTTTTTTACAGCTTTGGCAGCAAGTCTGGCAGCAGCCATTTTCCTGTCCCGCTATTTTATCCGGACGCTTATGGTCCATCTTGACAGGCTGATACACAAGATCCGGCTCTTTGGAGAAAATGACGGGACACTGCCGGATACCTTCCAAACCTGCAGCTATGCCAAAAGAAACGATGAGTTCGGTATCCTCCATCAGAATTTTGACAATATGGCGGACCAGATACATCATCTCATCCATGTGAATTACCAGAATGAGCTATTGATGAAGGATGCGCAGATCAAGGCCCTGGAGACACAGATAAATCCGCATTTTTTGTACAACACTCTGGAATCCATCAACTGGAGGGCCAAAGATCTGGGAGAACAGGACATATCCCGGATGGTAGAGTCACTTGGATATCTGCTTCGCGCCGCTTTATCACAGAAATCCAAGACATTTTCCATCCGCCAGGAACTGGAATTTGTAAACTGCTACCTGACGATCCAGAAAATACGCTTTGCTGACCAGCTCCGCATTGGGATAGAGGCGGATGAAGATTTGATGGATATACAGATACCAAAACTGATCATCCAGCCGCTGGCTGAAAATGCGATCCATTATGCACTGGAAGAGATTATGGATGAGTGCTATATCCAGATCAATATCTTCAGGGAGAATCACCTTATCTACATAGAAGTGAAAAACAGCGGTTCCCAATTCGAGGAAAACCTGCTGAATAAACTGAAGGATGAGCGGATAAAGCCAAATGGTTTTGGTATCGGGCTGCTGAACATCAATGAACGGCTGAAGCTCACCTTTGGAAATGAATACGGACTTACACTATACAATCAGGATAACCTTGCAGCAGCCAGTATCCGGCTTCCCTATCCTGAAGATAAAGGAGGGGTATTTTAATGTTACGAATAATCATTGCAGATGATGAGAGGATCATACGGGAGACGATCAGCCGCCTCATAGACTGGGAAAGCCTAGGCATACAGATTGTCGGCCTCTGTAAAAATGGCCTTGAGGCTTACGATGCCATTATTGACGAGTATCCGGATATTGTACTCACGGATATCAAGATGCCGGGACTCTCCGGCCTTGACTTGATTGAAAAACTCACTCAGACCCATGAGAGAATCCAGTTTATCCTCCTGTCAGGGTATGGGGAATTTGAATACGCAAAGAAGGCCATGCGGTACGGGATCAAGCATTACCTGCTGAAACCCTGCAACGAGCAGCAGATCATTGATGCTGTGGAGGACGTGAAACATGAGCTATTAAAGGATCCTCTGGAAAGTATACCAAAAAGCTTTGAGAAAACCCTTTTCCACAGTCTGATGGCAGAAGGGATTTTTTGCGGCGGACAAATCCCCGAACTTTCAGATTCCTATGTAAATTATCTTGATTTCCAGAACACCCCTTACAGCATCCATTACCTGTATTTTCTGGAAGAAAAGAATCTTCTGGAATGTACATACCTCATTGACGAATATATGGCGGTAAAGTGCATCGGGATGCTGTACCATATCCTCTATGTTAAAAACACTCTCCTCATACTCATAAAAGGATGGGAGGAAAATAAACCGTCTCTGTTTGAATTTATAGATGGTCTGCATTTTGACAGCCAGACAGTGCAGACCACGCATCGTCAAGACCAATATCCCAATCTGGAATCCCTGTTTTGTATACTGATACAAAAGCTTCGCCGGTATGACAGGATATACTATATAGATGGCTGCAAAAAAATCCCTATTTACAACTACTCCTGCTGCCTGGAAAATCTATCGGACGTCTGCAGCAGGTACTGGGAGAAAGGAATGGACAGCACTGCACTTAAATCCGCATTGGAAGAGCTCTTTTCTTCTATCCAGGAACGGGATTTCCTGGTATATCTCCTGACTAAAATACTTATCCGGCAGGGACAGTACCTGTCAGGGCAGGTATCACTTATTGTCACAGAATTACTGCTGCATGTAAATGAGGCGAAGACTGTGCCCGAGATCACAGCTCTCTTCTTTAGGAACTTTGACACGTTTTTCCCCGCTGCCTCCGTCTCTGCGTACAAGCCCTTTATAGAAAAATTACTGGCCTACACAGAAGAACATCTCTCAGACCCCAATCTTTCCCTGAAATGGCTGTCTGAGAATTATCTTTACATGAATGTCGATTATGTGAGCAAACAATTCTCCCGCCAGACCGGGGAGAAGTTTTCTAATTATTTGAATAAACTCCGCATCAACCGGGCCAAATCCCTGCTCATAGACTGCGACACAGAGAAAATTTACACGATTGCCGAACAGGTGGGGTGCGGAAATAATCCCCAGTATTTCAGCCAGCTTTTCAAGAAATATGCAAAGATGACACCTACGGAGTACATGAAGAAAATGGCAGGAAAATAGAATCGGCCAGCAATCTGCTCCTGATCTTAGATTTTGGGTAACACTGTGATGATTTAACTAGAAAGACCGCAGATTTGATTTCTGCGGCCTCATTTTTTCTGTTTATTTTACTTCGATCACATGGAGCATATTGGTAACATTCTGCTCATCTTTGCGGCTGTTGGTAGCCGGGTCGCCTGCGGTGAAGACGGCAAGCTGGCCTTTTTTTACGAGACGTTTACGTTTTACAGTCTCCATAGCACTTGTCAGGATGTTTTCCGTGGTGTCTTTTGTATTGCCTTTCAGCGGTTTTACGCCCCAGTAGAGCTGCATTTTATGCTGTACAAACTCGTTTGGAGTGATGGCGTAAATCGGCATGGTGGGACGGAAACTGGATACCAGCCTTGCTGTCTTACCGGACATGGTTGGTGTGATGATACAGTCAGCGTCAATATTTCTGGCCGTGCGGACTGACGCAATGCCGATGGCACTGGAAACCAAAGTCTGTTTGTACATAGTCCTGTGCTGAATGTATTTGTCATAATCCACGTGTTTCTCTGTATCCTCTGCGATCTCATCCATCATGGTCAGAGCTTCCACCGGATATTTTCCGGCTGCGGTCTCCCCGGAGAGCATGACGGCGTCGGTTCCGTCATAGATGGCATTTGCCACGTCAGCAACCTCCGCACGTGTCGGACGCGGGTTCCGGATCATGGAATCCAGCATCTGGGTGGCTGTGATGACCGGTTTGTAATTTTCGTTGCACTTCTTAATGATCAACTTCTGGATATACGGAACTTCCTGTGCCGGAATCTCCACACCCAAATCTCCTCTGGCTACCATAATGCCGTCGGCTGCCGCAATGATCTCGTCAATATTCTCAACACCCTCTGCATTCTCGATCTTGGCGATGATGGAGATCTGCTCTGCATGGTGTTCATGGAGGATTTTACGGATTTCCTTGATACCTGCCGCATTTCTGATGAAGGAAGCGGCAATGAAGTCTATATCCTGCTGAATGCCGAAGATAACGTCTTGTTTGTCTTTCTCTGTGATGGCTGGAAGTTTTACTCGTACGTTTGGCACATTGACGCCTTTTTTCTCACCCAGCTCACCGCCGTTTGCAACGGTACAGACAATATGATCTCTTTTAACCACCTTGACATCCAGCTCAATAAGACCGTCGTCAATGAGGATCTTGTTGCCCGGTTTGACTTCTCTTGCCAGGCCGGGATAGGTGATGGAACATCCCTTTTCATTGCCCACCATTTCTTCCATATAGAGAGTAAAATCTGCGCCCTCTGTCAGAGTTACCTTCTTTCCATCCTCCAGAACTCCGGTACGAATTTCCGGGCCTTTGGTGTCAAGGAGTATGGCTACCGGCTTATCCAGCTCCTCTCTGACATTTTTCAGCAGGTTCATACGGTTACGCTGCTCCTCGTAATCCCCGTGTGAAAAATTGAAGCGGGCCACATCCATGCCGTGTCTGACCAGCGCTTTCATTGTGGCTTTTTTGTCCGTATTCGGACCCATGGTACATACAATCTTCGTCTTGCGCATAAATTCCTCCTAATGATATCGTCACTTTATATGTTCATGAGTAAAAAGATGATCCTGGCAGTATTCATAGTTGCCGTTGCATTTGGAACAGAAACGGAATTCCAGGTTATCCCCGTCCTTTTCTGTCCTGCCGCACACAGCGCATTTATGCTTTGTCACACCCGGTGCCATTTTGGGGTGGACTGCTTTTTGAAACTGCTGCCGTCTGTGCACCTCTTTCGGATTGATATGGTTGTAATTCCTGGTGGCAAAAAAGAAAACAATGAAGTTCAGCAGGGATGCAATGATCATCATTCTGATTGACCAGATTGGTGTCTTTATAAAGTTATAAACCAGGTATGCCACATCCAGATATGCCAACCACTTGATCTTCACCGGAATGATAAAGTACAGAAGAAGCTGCATATCCGGATAACTGGCTGCAAAAGCCAGGAAAATTGACAGGTTAATATAATATGTGGAGATAGCAGCCATCCCGTACAGGGAATTCACTGGCCCCTGTATGAAATAAAGCAGAAAAGCACCGATGATCGTGCTTAAAATACCTCCCAGAATATAGACATTATATCTGAAATCTCCCCATGTCTTCTCAAGGGAAGTTCCCAGGGAATAATACAATGCAAGCATGATGATGGTAAATAAATTAAGCCCGGATGGAGGAATCAAGAGCCAGCTCACAAGTCTCCATATCTGTCCGTGCAGAATGTGGGCGGGACTCAGCATTAGATAAGCGCTGATCGGAATTCCTGTAACGTCACCAAGAAAATAAAGTACATATCCGATCACATATAGCAGGATGATGTACTTTGTCAGATTTCTAATGGTAAAACGCCCAAATTTCCTTTCCATTTTGTTCAAAAAATTCATAAATTCTCCTCGTTTCTGATATCAATATTCCCCCCTCAGGGAAACTTTCCTGTTTTAGAAAAGATTTTTCTTGGAGAAGATCAATGCAACCAGTAAGCTTAACACCAGAGACAGCACGATCACGATCACAAACCCATAAGGGCTTCCCGCAAAAGGCATTCCCGAAGTATTCACGTTCATGCCGTAGGCACTGAATATCATGGTGGGAATGGACATGACAATGGTCACGGTTGCCAGAAACTTCATGACAATATTCAGATTGTTGGAAATTACAGATGCAAAGGCATCCATCATCCCGCTCAGAATACCGCTGTAAATATTAGCCATCTCAATGGCCTGCTTGTTCTCCACGATAACATCCTCCAAAAGGTCTGTGTCATCGGGATACTGTTTGATCCGTTCCACTTTCAGGAGCTTCTCCAGCACCACCTCATTGGAACGCAGGGACGTGGTAAAGTACACCAGGGATTTTTCCAATTCCAGAAGCTCGATCAGCTCCTGGTTTCTGGTTGAGGCGTGAAGCTTCTCCTCCACTTCCTCACTCTTTTTATCTATGATGCGCAGATAATGCAGGAACATACTGGCATTGTTGTAAAGGATCTGCAGGATAAATCTGGTCTTCATATAAGTATAGAAGTTGCGCACACGGCCGTCCATGAACTTTCCAAGTACAGAGGTATCCTCCAGACACACCGTGAAGATCATCTCATTTGTCACAATGATCGACAGAGGGATGGTCCCAAACCAATCCTTGTCCCCCCGTTCTTCAATGATAGGGGTGTCAACCAGGATAAGCGTGTAATTGTCCTCCACCTCGATTCGGGAACGCTCTTCCTCATCCAGCGGCGCCCGCAAATCATCCACTTCTATTCCGTATTTGTTGGAAATTTCAAAAATCTCTGTTGCCGTGGGATCCGTGAGGGCAACCCAGCATCCCTCCGCAGCTTCCTCCACCTGATGCATTTTTCCGTCTATTGTTTTAAAAATTCTGATCATGTTATCTCCCTTCACGCCCCATAAACGGGCGCAAAGGTGTCAGACATGCCTGCCTATGGGGTTTCTACTCTTTATTTTATTGTCTTGATTCGATTTCCCGGGACAAGGCCCACCTTCCATGATAACACTTCCTTTCTTTTATTCTTCCTCACATTTGTGGAAGATAATACTGTTTGGTGTCTCCACCTTCAGCGGTTTCCCTTTCATAACCAGCAGTTTGTTCTCATAATCAATGGTAAATGTGGTGATGGAACTGGATTCGTGGTTCACCACTGCCAGATGCTTTCCATCCGGGAATATCTCCAGATCCTTTGGATACTCACCGCTGATCGGCAGTATAAACTGCTTTTCCAGACTGCCTGTCTCTTCATCCACTTTGAACATGGACACCGTATCCTCCCCTGCTGTGGAGCAGAACAGATACTCTCCGTCCGGTGACAGACACATGCCGGATGTGGCATCATGGGTCTCATCATCGTGGGACACCAATGTGCTTTCTGTCTGGATCAGCTCGAAAACAGGATTCTTGCCGCTTCCGTCGTAACGGTATACCTGCACTTCATTGCTCAGCTCAAAATTCAGGAATGCAAATTTACCGTTTGGACTGAATTTGATCAGTCTCGGTCCGGACTCCCTTACACAGCGCAGGACATCCACAAGCTCCAGCTTACTGGTCCTGGCATTTACCCGGTATATCTTCATCTGGTCAATGCCATTATCTACCGCGCAGAGATACTTTCCGTCCGGTGTAGGCCGCACACAGCTCACATGGGGACGGAAATTTCTCTCCGCAACACTTCCCAGTCCTCTGTGGAATACCCCGTCCATGACGCTTCCCAGGCGTCCGTCCCTGTGGGTATGTACCACGGTAACCTTACCGTCGTGATAACCTGCCACATAGAGATACTTTCCTTCCTTGTCGGTGGACAGGTGGCAGCCTCTCATTCCGTCAATGTCTACTTTATTAATAAAGGTAAGATCTCCGTCCGGATCAATTGAAAATACGGCAACTCCTTCGTCGGCAATGGAATAGAGATATTTCCCATTTAATGATATGGCCAGGTGGGAGGAATTATTTACAGGAATAACTTTTTTCTCTGTAAGTGTCCCCTCTTCTACATTTACATCATATAAATGGATTCCGATACTGCTTCCATGGGTATACGTTCCAACATATGCAACATACTTCTCTTTCATTTATGCAATACCCTCCTGTTTTATTCTGATTCTCCCCGGCTGGCAGGGATTTCCTGCCCCTATCCGTGGTCTAACGACATTCTACCACAAACTTTTTCTTTATACAATGCAATTCCCGCCAAATTCGCAACATTTATGTTGACAAGGTTTGTGGGTTTAGTATAATGAAATTCAGAGTCTTTCCCCGGCAGAGCCGGTTTTATGGGACAGGTTCTGGATTATTTCATATCACGTAAAGGAGAACGCGAATGAACCATACACTGGTGGATTTAATTGACATTTCCAAAGGATTTGGCGATCAGATTGTTCTGGACAAGCTGAATCTGTCCATCCGGGAAAATGAATTTCTTACCCTTTTAGGCCCCAGCGGTTGTGGTAAGACAACCACTCTCCGTATCCTGGGCGGTTTTGAATCGCCGGATTTCGGACAGGTTATTTTTGACGGAGAGGATATTACCAATCTACCGCCCAACAAGCGAAATCTGAACACCGTATTCCAGAAATACGCCCTGTTCTCCCACATGAATATAGAAGAAAATATTGCTTTTGGTTTAAAAATTGCCGGAAAGAGTAACGCTTATATCAAAGACAAGATCAAATACGCACTGAAACTGGTAAATCTGGAGGGCTTTGAAAACCGTCTTCCCGATTCCCTGAGCGGCGGCCAGCAGCAGCGTGTGGCCATTGCCCGGGCCATTGTAAATGAGCCGCGGCTTCTGCTTCTGGACGAGCCTCTGGGAGCCCTGGACCTGAAGCTGCGCCAGGACATGCAGTACGAGCTGATCCGCTTAAAAAACGAGCTGGGCATTACTTTTATCTACGTGACCCATGACCAGGAGGAGGCCCTCACCATGTCAGATACCATTGTGGTCATGAACCAGGGCTATATCCAGCAGATGGGTTCCCCTGAGGATATTTATAATGAACCCCAGAATGCGTTTGTAGCCGATTTTATCGGTGAGAGTAATATTATAGAAGGTACCATGCTGGAGGACAGGCTGGTAAAGATCCTGGGTGCCAAATTCCCCTGTGTGGACGAAGGCTTTGGGCGCAACAGACCCGTGGACGTTGTCATCCGCCCCGAGGATGTGGACCTGGTGAAGCCTGAGGATGGCACGATCCAGGGTGTCGTCTCCCACCTGATCTTCAAAGGCGTCCACTATGAGATGGAGGTCCAGGCAAACGGGTTTGAATGGCTGGTGCACAGCACAGACATGTTCCCTGTGGGCCAGAAAGTGGGCATCCACGTGGACCCCTTCGACATCCAGATCATGCACAAGCCGGTATCGGAGGACGAGGAGGCCATAGGAGTGAATGAATAGAAAAAAATTACTGACCGGACCTTATCTTTTCTGGGCCGTGGCATTTATCCTGATCCCCCTTGCCATGGTCCTATATTATGGTCTGACAGATGTGGACGGCCATCTGACTTATGAAAATCTTCTGGCCATCGGAACCGTGGAGAATTTCAAGGCACTCTGCCTCTCCTTGCTGCTCTCCATTGTGAGCACAGCCATATGTCTGTTGTTAGCCTACCCTCTTGCCATGATTTTATCCGGCATGAAGGTAAATCAGACCAGTTTTATCGTGCTGATCTTCATCCTTCCCATGTGGATGAATTTTCTGCTGCGCACCATGGCATGGCAGACCTTGCTGGAGAAAAACGGTGTGATCAATCAGCTGTTGGATTTCCTGCATCTGCCGTCCATCCAGCTCATCAATACGCCCTATGCCATCATACTGGGCATGGTGTACAACTTCCTGCCCTTTATGGTGCTGCCCCTTTACAATGTGCTGTCCAAGATTGACAAAGACATCATCAGCGCCGCCAGGGATTTGGGCGCAACGGAACTGTACACTTTCAGAAAGATCATCTTTCCCCTGAGCCTGCCGGGGGTTGTGAGCGGTGTCATCATGGTATTTGTGCCTGCCCTCACAACCTTTGTCATATCCGATCTGCTTGGCGGCAGCAAGATCCTGCTGATCGGAAATGTTATTGAACAGAAATTCAAGCAGGGCAGCAACTGGCATACAGGAAGCGGACTTTCCCTGGTGCTGATGGTCTTTATCCTGATCAGCATGGTAGTTACCACCAAGTATGACAAAGACGGGCAAGGAGGAATGTTCTGATGAAGAAGACAGCTAGAAATATTTACCTGGCGCTTATTCTGATTCTCATGTACGCGCCCATTGTGACACTTATGACCCTCTCCTTCAACGCCTCCAAATCACGTTCCAAATGGGGCGGTTTCACCTTGAAATGGTATGGTTCCCTATTCCGGGATGATGCCATCATGGGTGCCCTTTACAACACTCTGGTCATTGCATTCTTATCGGCAATACTGGCAACCTTGATCGGAACCTGCGCCTCTATTGGCATCAATGCCATGAAGAGCAAATGGCGTACGGTTTTTATGGGAGTTACCAATATTCCCATATTGAATTCTGATATTGTGACAGGTATTTCCCTCATGCTTTTGTTCATTGCGTGCAGGTTTACCCTTGGTTTTTCCACCATTTTAATGGCGCATATAACCTTCAATATCCCCTATGTCATTCTGAGCGTTATGCCTAAGCTGAAACAGACAAACAAGAGTACCTATGAGGCGGCCAGAGACCTGGGTGCAGGACCTTTCCAGGCATTCATGAAAGTGGTGTTTCCGGATATTCTGCCCGGTGTGCTGTCAGGATTTCTCATGGCATTTACCATGTCCCTGGATGATTTCATCATCACCCATTTCACCAAGGGGCCGGGGGTGGATACCCTGTCAACCAAAATATATTCCGAGGTGCGTAAAGGCATAAGGCCGGAGATGTACGCGCTCTCCACCCTGCTCTTTTTGTCCGTTATGGTCATCATGATCCTGGTGAACTCAGCGCCAAAAGAGCCGGATAAGAAGCTCTCCACAGAGCTTGAAAAGAAGAAGCTTCCTCTCCGTCAAGTCATCCCTGCAGCACTTGTCATCCTTGTGGCCGGCGCCGGCTTTTTCTTCCATCTGGGTAACAAGGGAAGTGTGTCCGATGAAAAACTGATCGTCTACAACTGGGGAGAATATATGGATCCTGAGGTCATTGACATCTTTGAGAAGGAGACAGGTATAACAGTCACCTATGAGGAATACGAAACCAATGAGATCATGTATCCCAAAATCATGTCAAAAGCCATCGCTTATGACGTGGTCTGCCCCTCAGATTATATGATCCAGCGTATGCGGGAGAATGATCTGCTGGCGGAAATCAACTGGGACAATGTACCGAATCTCAAGAATATAGATCCCACCTATATGGAGCAGTCCAAGAGCTTTGACCCGGAAAATAAATACTCTGTACCCTACTGCGTGGGGACGGTTGGTATCCTCTACAACAAAACCATGGTCAAGGAAAATGTGGACAGCTGGAATATCCTGTGGGATGAAAAGTATAAAGACAGTATCCTCATGCAGGACTCTGTCCGGGATGCTTTTGCTGTTGCCCTAAAGCGCAAGGGCTATTCCCTGAACTCTGTTGTGGTGGATGAACTGATTCAGGCCACAGACGACCTGATCGCACAAAAACCGCTGGTCCAGGCCTATGTGGTAGATCAGGTAAGAGACAAAATGATCGGAGGCGAGGCTGCGCTGGGTGTGATCTATTCCGGTGAAGCGCTCTATACCCAGAGGGAAAACCCGGATTTGGAATACGTGATCCCCAAAGAAGGTACCAATGTATGGATTGATTCCTGGGTGATTCCGTCCAATTCGCAGAACAAGGAAAATGCAGAAAAATTCATTAACTTTCTCTGCCGTCCCGACATTGCGCTGATGAACTTTGAATATATCACTTATGCAACGCCCAATAAAGCTGCCAGGGAGCTGATCGAGGATGACAGTATCCGGAACAGCAAAATACTCTTCCCTGAAGCGGAGGATTTGAAGGGAAGCGAAACCTTTCAGTTCCTGGGCGATGAAGCAGATTCTTATTACAACGAACTTTGGAATAAGGTAAAATCCAAGTAAGAGGATCGGAAACAAAAACAGGAGTTTATATGAACCGCACATTGATTTACAGAATAAGTGAAAAGGATTCCCCCTGCACGGTGGAATCCTTTTTAAAAGCCAGAGGATATTCCCGGCAGATCATCATTCAGTTAAAAAAGAACAGAGACAGTATAAAGGTAAACGGCGGATGGGCCTATGTAAAGACCATGCTCCACACCGGGGACTCACTCATCATATTCATGGAGGAGCTTCAGTCCTCAGAGCATATCCTTCCGGTCCCCCTTCCTCTCTCCATTATCTATGAGGATGAGGATATTCTGGTCCTTGACAAGCCTGCTGACATGCCCGTGCATCCCTCCATCAACAATTATGACAATACCCTTGCCAATGCTGTGGCACACTATTACCGGTCTGCGGGGGAAGAATTTATCTTTCGCTGTATCAACCGTCTGGACCGGGATACCACAGGCCTTTTGATCGTGGCAAAAAATGCCCTCAGCGCCTCCATCCTGTCCGCCCAGATGAAGGAGCGGCAGATCCACAGGACTTATCTGGCGCTCTGTGACGGAAGCCTCCCCGCTCCCCTGGGAACCATAGAGGCTCCCATTGCCAGAAAAGAGACTTCTGCCATTGAGCGGTGTGTGGACTTTGAAAAAGGGGAGCAGGCAGTCACCCATTATAAAGTGCTTAAGACCTGCCGGAATATCACACTGGCTGAGCTTCACTTAGAAACAGGGCGTACCCACCAGATCCGTGTACACATGCAATACCTGGGCGCTCCTCTTTTGGGGGATTATCTCTATCACCCGGATTTCACCCGGATATCCAGGGTTGCCCTGCATTCTTTCGCGCTGGAGTTTGTACACCCCATCACCGGAAAACCTATGTGTTTTCACGTACCGCTTCCGGATGATATGGATAAAGCCCTTCACTTATCCAGTTAAGTCTTTTTATACACTTCCCCTGTATACTCCATAAATGAATCCGAGAGCAGCATCTCCGATTTATCAGGAGCCTCCCTGGTTCCATTATAGAAAATAATATATCTTGGAACAGGAAGCTTTATTTTTTCCTGAAGAGTAGATATAAGGCCCGTTCTTTTCAATATAACCGCGAAGCATATCCGCAAAATACAGCAGTCCCCGCAGCGGCATGTTGGGATTCCAGGAATTCTGCAGGATCTGCAAAGAAATTTACACCGGCAGGAATTGCCGATGGAATAACCGTAACTTTCCTATTTCAATCCCTCAAAGAAGTGCTATAATAAAAATTATAAGAAATGGTTCAGCAGCCGGGGAATATCTCCTCACGAAAAACGATCCTGCATAGACGTCCGCCTTTCCTGTGAAGGTACTGCACCGCTGCGATCATAAACTATATATGTGTTTATCTTAAAAAGGGAGGAATTCAAATGACTAAAGTTAAAATCGAACCGGGAATCTGTAAATTTTCTACTCTTGTCACTGCCACTGCAACGGAAGATGAGGAAACCGAAGTCACCGTAAAAGTGGCAAGCGGCTGCCCCAGTGTAAAAAAGATGATGGAGGAACTGGGCAGCACCTTTGATGCTTATGAAGTCTGTCTTGTCAAACCAGGTGCCGGCCCATTCTTTACATATGCCCTCAAGAATTTTCCCGTACACGCAGGATGTCCTGTTATTGCGGGAATCACCAAATGTATTGAAGCCGAAGCCAATCTTGCACTGAAGGCAGATGCCTCCATAACATTCCTGGATGTTGAATAAACCACCATTCCCTGCGCCGGATATAGACGCACAAAAGCCGGGTGGAACTATACTTCCACCCGGCTCTCACAGTCACAGGACTGGTTAAATCCTGACCTTTACAGCATTCTGATCCTGGGCACTTCATCAATATGGAGGTATCTTCCCAGTGTCTTCACAATAATATCATGGTTGATATAATGATTCTGGTTCGTCACCATAATGGCCCCCACCACGCCCACTTCCTCCACACGCACAGGGAAACCGCCTCCCATGCAGGAAAACTCTTTCGGGTCCAGGGCAATATCCACCATGGTCTCCTCATTCTTCTGCAGCTCACTGTACACCAAGAGGCTGCTCTTCTCCAGTGTACGGACCGTATTAAATGTCCTGTCCATCCATCTGTCATTGTTCAGATTGGTTGTATTCCCCGCATATTTGAATACTGTATAGCCATTATTCCTTCGGATGGATACAGCACAGTCCAGACCTCTGCGTCTGCTCTCCGCCACAAGCATCATTCCCAATTCCCATGCATCCTCGTTTGTAAAATGTGAAAACTGGAGTATTTCCTCCTGCATACTGAGTACGGTGATCACTTCATCCATTGTCATATACATTCCCTCCTGTACAAAATTTGTAACTGTTCCGTATCTTCCCAGTTACGAAACCTCAAATATATGCCGCAGTCCGCCTGCGGCGCGGCCTAACGGATCCTGTCCGGAAATCCCACTTTCCGCTGTACCTTGCGCAGCGTTTTGTTGGCAAAATAGCTGGCTTTCTCTGCATTTTCTTTGATGATGGAATCAATATATGCCTTGTCCTTCTCCAGCCTGGCAACCTCGTCCTGCAGCGGTTTCAGAACGCTGACTACAGCCTCCCCCACAGCCATCTTCAAGTCTCCGTAGCCTTTGCCCTCAAATTCGCGCAGAGCTTCCTCTGTGGTCCTGCCGGTACATGCACAGTAAATATCCAGCAGGTTTTTAAGTCCCGGCTGTTCCTCTCTGTAAGCGATACAAGCTTCCGAGTCAGTCACTGCACGTTTGCATTTGCGCATGATAGTATCCGGATCATCCATGAGATAGATACTGCCGTTGGGATTTTCATCTGACTTGGACATTTTTTTGGAAGGCTCCTGCAGACTCATGATCTTTGCACCCACTTTGCCGATATAAGCTTCTGGGATCGTGAACACATCTCCGTAAATATTGTTAAAACGTGTGGCAATGTCACGTGTCAGCTCCAAGTGCTGCATCTGGTCAATCCCCACCGGGACCACATCTGCCTGGTAGAGCAGAATGTCAGCCGCCATCAAAACCGGGTAAGTGAAAAGGCCTGCGTTGATATTATCCGCATGTTTTGCAGATTTGTCTTTAAACTGTGTCATGCGGCTCAGCTCACCCATATAAGTAAAGCAGTTTAAGATCCATGCCAGCTCCGCATGTCCTGATACATGGGACTGGTAGTAAATGCAGTTTTTCTTCGGATCCAGTCCTGCCGCAATATATAATGTCAGAAGTGCGCGGGCTCGTTTGCGCAGTGTTGCCGGGTCCTGGCGCACAGTTATGGAATGCATGTCCACAACGCTGTAAAAACATTCATATTCATCACTCAATGTCACCCAGTTTTTCAGCGCTCCCAGGTAGTTTCCAAGTGTCAGGTTTCCGGTTGCCTGCATTCCGCTGAATAATACTTTTTTATCGTTAATCATCTTAATGTCCTCCAGAAATTTACTACGATAAATTGTATCATTCTGCCCGTACAAAGTCAAATCTTTATAGTCAAATCCCTATAAAATGGTCCACCGGCAGAGAAAATATCAGTCCTTTTGCCTCTGTCTTCAGACCGCAGGCTGCATTGACAGCCTGCATGATCCTGGTATAGGTCCCTGTCTCTGATAAGATCATCACCACGTCCTTCTCCCCCTGCAGCCGGATTCCCAGAAAAGAGGAAGCATCCTCATCGTGCAGGGAACGGGCATGAAATACCGTCCCACCTGTGGCATCCGCCGCTCTTGCGGCATCCATGACCTGATCCTGGAAACCATGATCCACCACTGCAACCACCAGTTCATATTTTCTTTCTGCCTGCTCCATATACGCCTCCTTATCTGCGCTTTCGCACATAACCTTTTGCTGGAATAGTGTACTGATGCCGCTCAACGGAACTGTAAACATGATACCGTGCCCCGGCTTCCTAATATTGATCCTGCCTGCTATCTCATTCATAACATCACGTTCCAGACAGGCAGGCAGAAAGCTGAACAGCATTTCCTTGTCTGTCTCTCCGATCCCAAGATAATAAAGAAGTTCACTTCCCGCAGTGCCAAGGGCCAGTGTCCCGCAGGTAAAATAGATCTGATAGCTCCTGCAGATATCAGCAACCAGACTGCCTTTTCCCCTGTTTACAATGGCGACCAAACATTTTACTTTCTGTCTACTCATCCAAAACCTCCTCAAAAGCAAGAATCTCATCCTCCTCCTGGGTTAAGGATACTGCTTTCCTCTTTCTCCTCATCATCAAACCCAGAACCTGAATGGTTATAAGCGGCGTCATGGCCACCATTGCCACAATACCAAAAGCATCCATCATCACATCCCCTCCCAGGCTTTCACAGGCCCCCATTGCCAGAGGAAGCAGGAAGGTTGCAGTCATTGGACCGCTGGCAACCCCGCCGGAATCAAAGGCGATCCCTGTAAATACTTTTGGCACAAAAAAGCTCAACAGCAGCGCGATAAGGTAACCCGGAATAAGAAAATACATGATACTGATCCCGGTCAGCACACGGAGCATGGCAATACCGAGAGAGATTCCCACCCCCACAGAAAGTGAGTAAAGCATTCCCCTGGAAGAAATAGCTCCGGAGGACACTTCCTCCACCTGGCGGTTCAGCACATGCACCGCAGGCTCTGCCTTTACAATATAAAATCCGATCACCATGCCAATAGGCACAAGGACCCAGTTATAGGACAAGGCTGCTATCTCAGAACCGATAAAATATCCCGCCGGCATAAACCCCACATTGACGCCGCATAAAAACAATATAAGCCCCACATAAGTATACAGCGTTCCCACCAATATTTTAATGACAGACTTTTTTTTGAAATACCTGGTTATAGCCTGAAACAGAATAAAGAAGCCAAGAATGGGGAGCAGTGCCTTGCTCACTTCCCAGACATACCAGGGCATCTCGGCCAGGAATGTCTTTACCACATCTTTTGTAGTCTCCACATGTACCATCTCAAAAGGTGTATAAGCAGCTCCCTTGGGATGATAGACGATTCCCAGGATCAGGACTGCCAGAATTGGCCCGATACTGCCAAGGGCAACAAGCCCAAAGCTATCCTCCTCCGCATGATCATGCCTCACATTGGCCATACCCACTCCCAGGGCCATAATGAACGGAACGGTAATTGGCCCGGTAGTAACGCCGCCGCTGTCAAAAGCCACCGCCATAAAGCTGTCCATAGAAAAAAACGCAAGGACAAATACCACAATATAAAAGAAAATCAGCAGATATTTCAAATCCACCCGAAAGACAATGCGAACCCAGGAGAGCATCAAAAATAGTCCCACACCGCAGGCTACTGTCCATATAAGCACCCTGTCCGGAATACCGGGCACTTGGTGCGCCAGAACCGTCAGGTCAGGCTCCGCAATGGTGACGATAAATCCAATGGCAAAGGTAATCATAAACATGATGACCTTTTTCCCGGAGGAGACAAGAGCATTTCCAATGCCGTCTCCCATGGGCATCATGGACATATCTGCACCCAATGAAAAAAATCCCATCCCCACCACCAGCAGAACAGCTCCCAGCACAAACAACAGAACCGTCCCAATGGGCATGGGCGTAATCGTAATGCTCAGCAAAAACACAATGCAGGTGATCGGTAATACGGAAGATAATGCCTCACTGATCTTTTCCTTTAATTTTGTCATCCATTCACCTCTTTTCTACTAATACTATGCGTGTGTATCTGTGTGTGACTGTTCCGTGACTGCATTCATTTCGTATTGATTTCAGGGTTTCCATGATCGAGAAAGGAAGAACATCTCTTGGGATGTTAAGAATGTAAGAAGAACAGAATTTATATGTAAAGTTTAACACAGATGTTTTTTCATTTCAACAGTTTATTTCAATGCAGTGATATATCAAATATGTTAGCATGAAATTCTTTCCGCTGCGTATTCTCCAATCAGCCAAAAGCAGGCTCCAAACCACACACTCTTCTGTCCCGCAAGCCAAACCGCACTGTCCCCTGAGAAACGGATGGCCGCCAGCAGCAAGATCCAGGAGAAAAGTATCCCCGCCGCCGTTTCCCACGCCCCTGCCTTTTTCTGTATTCTGCACCTGACAGCATATGCTCCCCAGGTCATAACACAGTATTTCAGACAAGAAAAGAAGGGGGATAACACAAGAAAGTCCAGGCTCGTCTTTTGGGTTTGAAGCAGCAGCTCCAAGTTTTCCCGAATTTGTTGTGTCATCTGTTTCCAAAACAAAAAGTCAGACCATTTTGTAGGCACCACATCCCTGGTCAAGCCAAGCGGCTTCCAAAAAAGTATGAAAAATATGACTGTCATCAGTATCATCCCTGCACATAAAACTGCTGTCCTTATCCGGCAGACCTTCTGCGTTCTCATATTTCCTGCCATCCGCCCTGCTATTCTGACAAAGATCACCAGCGGAAGAAAAAATACCTGGACGCGGCAGACGCCTACTCCCTTCTGTCAAAACATGTGGAATTCCGGTTCAAAACCGGCAAAAAGGAAGAATACTATGCCTCTGTTGTACTGCTGCCCAAGGCCAACGGTCATTTAAGCGCTGTTATCCTTCAGTCTCTGGATGCGCAGAAATATCAGATTTACGGTCAGCGCCTTGTCTTTCTAGGGGCAGATACCGCGGCACTGCTCCTTCTAGTCGTCTTTTTCTGGATCTTTACAGGAAAGACACTGGCACCGCTGGAAGAAAACCGCAGACAACAGGCCCAGTTTATAGCCTCTGCCTCCCATGAACTCCGCTCCCCTTTATCCGTCATGCTCTCCTGTCTGACTGCCTCCCAGAAAGCCGCCCCTGAGGAGGCCGCACGCTTTACCGATACGATCCAGCTTGAAGGGAAACGCATGTCACGCCTGATTGACGATATGCTGCAGCTTGCCGGCGCGGATGCCTGTTCCTGGACTTTCATGGCCGCCCTGGTCTCCCCTGATACCCTGCTTTTACGAAAAATACGAATATCTGGCCAGGGAAAAAGGGCTGGCGCTCCGTATCCGGCTGCCCGACGAGGAATGCCCCTTTATCCTCTGCGATGAGGAGCGGATTGCGCAGGTGCTCTCCATCCTTATGGACAACGCCCTGAGCTACACGCCCTCCACCGGACATATTACGCTTTCACTGTCCTTTACCGCCAATCATGCCTCCCTCTCCGTTTCCGATGACGGACCCGGCATTCCCGACTCTGCGAAAAAACAGGTGTTCCAGCGCTTTTTCCGGCAGGATAAAGCCCATACCAGTAAGGAACATTTTGGCCTGGGACTCAGTATTGCCAAAGAGATCGTGAAGATGCACAAAGGACGTCTGGTTCTGTCCGACACGCCGGGCGGAGGGGCAACCTTTACTATCATTTTAAAGACTTCACCTGCCTGATTCTGCTTGCATCCTGTTCGCATACGGATTATAATTGTTTTACCGGCGGACAAGCCGCAGCGGGAACTAAAAAACAGGAAAAAGGAGAAACAGAATGGAAAAAATCGCAAGCTTTACCATTGACCATATAAAACTGCAGCCGGGTATCTATGTATCCCGAAAAGACCATGTGGGGCAGGAAGTGATCACCACATTTGACATCCGTATGACTTCCCCCAATGAGGAACCGGTCATGAACACAGCGGAGGTTCACACGATTGAACATCTGGCAGCCACTTTTCTGAGAAATCACAGTGAATTTGGCGGCAAGATCATCTACTTTGGCCCCATGGGCTGCCGCACAGGTTTTTATCTTCTGCTTTCCGGGGATTATGAATCCTCTGATATTGTAGAACTATTAAAAGAAATGTTTGTGTTTATCCGCGATTTCAAAGATGAGGTTCCGGGCGCTTCCCCAAAAGACTGCGGCAATTACCTGGATATGAATCTGGGCATGGCAAACTATCTGGCGAAAAATTATCTGGACCGGGTATTGAACCATATAGGCCCGGACCGTCTTGTATATCCAGGATCATGATCATGAGATCCTGCATTTAAAAAGAGCCCGGTCTACACCGGACTCCCGCGCAGGAACCCACTCCCTGCAGCTATAAGCCCTTTCGGAGCAGCAGCACTGCCTGGAAGGGCTTTCTTTTTTCAAAATTCTCCCATCTCTTCGCGGTAAAAACAATAGCTGTCCTTTCCTGACTCTTTTGCTTTATAAAGGGCCACATCCGCATATTTCCCTATAGAATTCTTTTCTTCTGTATAGTGCCTTGGATAAAAAGCCACCCCAACAGACACGGAAAGCTGCATTCCGTCAAACTCCGCTCTCCTGACCTTTTCCAGAATTTTTTTCAGGACAGGCTCCAATTGTTCTTCCCTGTCAACCCCCGGAAAAAACATACAGAATTCATCTCCCCCATACCTTGCGGTAACGGTTCTTTTTGGAGTATATTCCGTGAGAATCTTTGCTATCTTCATCAGCACCATATCTCCGTAGGCGTGCCCTCTTGTATCATTGACAAGCTTGAAATTATCCACATCCATCAGGCAGTACGCGCCGGTTTTCTCCCCCTGCATGAAATAGGAAAACACTGTCCTTTCAAATGCCTGACGGTTCAGCAGGTTTGTCATGGCATCATGGGATGCCTGATGCTGCATCTCCATCTCATGGATTTTCTTTTCGTGGATGTCCAGAATAGCACCCACAGCTTCGCCTGCTCCGTGGGGAAGCATCAAACTCATGGTAAACCAGCGGTATTCCTGGTTTCCCTCCGGCCGAAGCCGGAAATCACAGGTAATGTTCTCTCTCTTATTTATGGATGCACTTCTAAGCACCTCTATATTAAAATTTTGATAGATGTATATTTTTTCTTCCTCATAAACGTTGTCTATAATAAACTGTTCCAGGAAATCCTCATAATCGTACAGGACCCCGGCTTTCAGCTTTACCGACAGGGAACCTGTATGAAAAAATAATATCTGGTTATTTTTAATGTCCACCTCAAAAATCACAGTGTAGACCAAACCTGCCACCACCTTTCATCATCAACGAATATCTTAACGGTTCTATACCCTCACCGTAACGCTGGAAAATCCATGCCGAACCGCCTCCGGCTATGGGATTTTTGCCTGGCTGCTGAAGTGTTACCGAATATCTATTATATTACAACAATATAACACTATTGTAAACAATAATTGTTGGCTTATAATTTTATCCCTATTAAGGCATAATATAGTGCATATACTAAATTAGGGTAAATCTGCACAGTATAGTGAATGGCATATGCCATGCCTTTTATGGTTTGTGCAATGCTGCATATAGGGAGGTTTTTTATGAACATCGGTGAAAATCTTGCACAGCTCCGCAAAGATAAACAGATAAGTGTCTATAAACTCTCTCAATTAAGTGACGTTTCAATCAACTATATCAGAAGGGTAGAAAAGGGTGAGAGCATTCCCAGCATAGAAATCCTGACCGCTCTGCTGTCTCCTCTTGGAATACGTCTCTCAGAGTTTTTTAAGGAGGGGGCTGATATTCTGTACCCATCACCTTATGAAGCCGAACTGGTCCGCCTCTCCCGCCGGCTAAACAAGGAGCAGGCAGCGGCCCTTCTTAATCTGGCAAAGCTTTTGGCACAAAAATGAGCAGTAAGTATGCTCCTGCACACTTACTGCTCATTTTTTCATTCTATATTTCTCTTGTCCAATGACTGTCTGCTGTCATAATCATAAAGCTGAAGTTCCTCTTCCACATCACAGAGGAACACATCTTCCGGATATCTCTTCAAAACTCTTTTGCCTCCTGTATCCCCTGTAAGACACATCAGCTCCGGAATATATGTTTCATGGAAGATTACAGGATTGCCTGTAGTATCTCCCTTCGCGAGGCACCCTATTTTCTTTCCGCTTCTCAAAAAACCATCCAGAAAACGGTTCACCGTATCCGCTCTCAGATGCGGCTGGTCAGCCACAAAAAAGCAGTAAAAATCTTCTCCTTTTTTATCCATGCCGCACGCACGCCTGCTTTCCAAGATTCCAAGTTTAAGGGAGGAGGAAATGCCCAATGCACTCTCTTTATTTTCCACCGGACAAAAGCCGTTTTGGGCAGTCTCCTCCAATATGGTCTCATACTGGCTCACCACACAGACAGATGCAATGTCCTCCCTGATTTCTTTTAACGTTCTGAGAATTTCCAAGGGATACTGATACATAGGCCTGCCGTTTAGCTCATAGAGCAGCTTGTTCTCCCCAAAACGCCTGGAAAATCCCGCCGCAAGTAAAATCAAATGAATTTTTAAGGGGACGGCAGCCGGGTCCGGGGGTCTGCAAAATACAGGTACACTGGTATGCTCCCCCATTTCTGCCACCACTTTCCCGTCATCTGTCTGGTTCAGCAGAATCATCTGCTCCGCATCCGGAAACTTCGCTTTAAGAGGCTGCACATACCCTGCCTCCAGCAGGTATCCTGCAAGTCCGGGCGTCAGATACATATTGGATAAGCCGCCCTTACCTCCATTTTCTGCAAAGGCGGCCCCATTCATCCCCGCTTCGCAAACCAGCTTTTCTGCCTCCTCCATCCGGAAACAAATTTCCTCCAGAGGCCTTCCCATTGCCGGCATGCCTGCCAGGATCATAATATGGGTAGTTTCCTTCACGATCACCGGCTCATAGGAAGACGGCACTTTAAAGGGATGACGCCTGGACCCGTCGGCCTCTATGACAACCGCGTCAAAAAAAGGCAGCACTGCGTTAAAGACAGCCTCCGGCAAAGCCTTCATTTTCATCCCGCCCGGCCCGGATGTCCCGGCGGTCACCACAGGGCTCTTCTCTGCGGCGGCTTTTATTTCTTCCGGAGATTTGTCTATGGCCCCATTTCTTCCTAAAAAAGCCGGATGCTCCATATGCGTAGTGGTAGTGACCAGAACTTTTTTTCCTTCTCCGGCCAGTTCCTCAGCCAACAGATAAGCGCAGGTGGTCTTTCCCCCTGCGCCCACAAGGGAAATCACCGGCTTTTCCGACCATTTCCCCATACGTTTCAACATATCCAATAAACTTCTTTTCATTTCAGCATACCCTTTTCAAAGGCACTCACCAGTTCCAGTACGCTGCCGGCAATACACCTGGCTTTATCTGAAATCAAGGCACAGTGCGCCCCGGATTCCTCTCTTGGGTCCACATCCGCTGACTTAAAATGTTCTGTCACCTGGTATCCATCCTGCAGAATCCCCCGGAGCACACCGGAGATTTCTGTGATCTGTGGAAAGCGCTGCCCATCCGGGGTCTCCACATATCCTACCGGGTTCCCGGCTTCCACCCAGTCACCAATTGAGGCATTTGCCCGGAAAATACCGGCACGATCCGAGTGGACCACCCGCTCTTTTCCATAGCCGCCAATCCTTCCCGGCACCCCTGTGTTTGGTATGGCACAGCCTTTATTCAGTATTCTGCCCAGATAGTGTCCCCGCTTTGTCTCAACCACATAATCCACATCCCGCCCGGCCTGGAACCCAGGCCCAAGGGCAATCGTCAGCTCAGCCATATCCCTTCGGGTACCCAGATTCCGTTTTGCCAGAATTGCGTCCACCAGAATCTCCGGCTGCAGTACACCAAGTAAGCTGCATGCAGGGTCCACCAGGAGGACCGGGGACATGGGCGCCGCCAGCGCCAGCGCTTCTTCAGCGCTCTCCACTTTTCTGCATACCATACCCTCCACTTCTGTCTCCCCGTCGTAAACAGCCTGGGAAAAAGCCACAAGCCTGCGGATTGCGGAAGGCCTGTCATTCTCCAGTATAATGACAGGATACCCGCTTCTGCCCAGACGGTGGATCGTCCCTGTGGCCAGGTCGCCGCCGCCTCTTACTACAATTGGTCTCATGATCTGTTCTCTCCTAACCTGCTTATGCCGCCTATGGGCGTATGATCTTGACGGCATCCGCCTGTTTTTCCACGATTTCATACATATTGGTCACTCTGCCCACAGCCAGTTTTTCCGTGATCCCATAATGATTCAAACAGGTCCCGCAGGTGAGGATCTCCACACCTTCCCCGTCAAGCGTTTTCAGGTCCTCCAATGACTCAGAGCCCTCACAGGACAGATGTGCACCTCCATTATATAACAGTACCGTTTTCGGAAGTTTCGGAAGCTGTGTCAGGGCATAGATAAATCCTTTCATCAGGAGCTTTCCCAGCACCTCGTCCCCGTTACCCATTTCATTTGAGGAGATGACCACAACGGTGTTGTCCCCGGAGGGAACGGAACAGTTTACCGGTATTTCTGTCTCTGTCTGGTTTTCATTTTCCTGGGTCACTGTAATTCTTACGCTGAATTCCTTTTCCCCAAGCTTTGTGGACGCATACTCCGCCTTCTGTGATCCTGCCAGTTTACGCAGATTTTCCACTGCCATCTCATTATCCACTGTGATGAGGACTACATCTCCCCGGCTGCATGTATCCATGGCCTTCTTTGCTAATATGACCGGTTTCGGGCAGGCAAGCCCTCTTGCATCAATATTCTGCTCCATAATATCACCTTTTCTGTATATTTTACCGAGGTGCCGTATATTTCTTTCTGGGCACATATCTGCCCGCTTTTTCTACCTGTACTGCACCTTTGTCTACTACAAGAGTACCATGCAAATAGACTTTGTCAATACATCCTTTTATTTTTGTTCCCTCAAAGGGAGCATAATCCATAGCATAATGCTGGGCGGCCGCTGTGATCACAGCCTCCTTCTCCGGATCTATAACAACCAGGTCCGCAGTGCTTCCCGGGGCAGCGCATCCCTTCTCCGGGTACATCCCATAAAGCTTCGCCGGATTTTCAGACAGGAGACGGCACATCTGTTCCAGGGAGATCCTGCCTTCCCTGACTCCATAGGTATAGAGAAGGGTTCCCCTTGTCTCCACACCCGGCATACCGTTGGGTATTTTTGTAAAATCCTCTTTTCCCATAGCTTTCTGCTTGGTAGTAAAACTACAGTGGTCCGTGGAAACTGTCTGTACCCGCTCTTCTTTTAGTGCCTTCCAAAGACATTCCTGATCTTTTTTCTTCCTGAGTGGAGGAGAGATCACATATTTTGCCGCCTCCGGGCCACCCTGTTCATAGAGACTGTCATCCATAAGCAGATACTGGGGACAGGTCTCTGCATACACTTCCTGCCCTCTGGCTCTGGCCTCCTCAATTTCCCGGTATGCCTCCTCACAGGTCAGATGCACCACGATAATGGGCGTACCGGCAGTCTGGGCAGTCACAAGCAGACGGTGTACAGCCTCAGCCTCAAACTGGGCAGGACGTACTTGGGGATGTGTATCCGCATCCATCCTGCCCTGTGCTTTCGCCTCCCGAATCAGCGCGTCGATCATATCCGCATTTTCACAGTGCACCCCTGCGATTCCGCCCATATCCTTCAGTCGTTTCAACACCTCATATATTTCACCGTCATTTAGTTTCATGGCGGGATATGTCATATACAGTTTAAAAGTAGTCACACCCGCTGCGATCATATCTTCGATCTGGGCAAAGGTCTGCTCATTCCAGTCTGATATGGCCATGTGGAACCCGTAATCGCAGGAGGCTTTCCCATCCGCTTTTTGGTGCCAGTTGGCAAGCGCCTCCTTCAGAGTCTCCCCCTTATTCTGTGTGGCAAAGTCAACAATGGTGGTCGTCCCTCCGGCTATGGCGGCAAGGGTCCCGCTGGCAAAGTCATCTGCTGTCACGGTACCGGACACCTCCAGGTCAAAATGTGTATGCGCGTCGATGAATCCCGGAAATATCAGTTTTCCTTCCAGATCCAGGATCTCATCTGCTTCCTCGGGGGATATGTTCTCTTCCACCCTGCATATAGTCTCCCCGTCAATGAGAATATCCTTTTTTCCGCTCTCCTGTCCATTCACAACGGTTCCATTCTGCAAAAGCAGTTTCATATGACCTCACCCTTTCTTCTTTTCTTTCCTGTAAAATGTATTTTCCAGGGGCAGTTTTCTCCGCTCCACCCCATCCAGTCTGTAATAAGCATGGGCACACGCAGGCGCTGTCGGTACCGTAGAGATTTCTCCCACACCCTTTGCGCCATAAGCTTCTGTCAGCACTTTGGGAGAAGTGACCAGAACGGACTTGATTTCCGGTGTGGCGGTTGCTCTGAAAAGTCCCAGTTTTCCGTAACTCAGCACAGGCCTTCCGTCCACCATAGGGAAATCCTCTGTAAACGCATAGCCTAGCCCCATGACTACACCGCCTTCCACCTGTCCTTCACAGGACTGTACATTGATCACAGTTCCCACATCATGGGCTGCCACAACCTCAGTCACTTTTCCGCACTCATCCAGAATCACCACTTGGGTTGCATATCCATATGCAATATGGCTTACCGGATGCTTTTTCGGGGAACCCATAGCATCTGTCTCCCCATTATATTCTGCATAAAATTCTTTGCCTTCCAGCTCTACCAGCGATTTCTTTTCCTGCAGGGCTTCTTTTAATTTAAGTGCCGCCCTCCGCGTGGCCTCCCCTGTAAACAAGGTCTGTCTGGATGCCGTACTGGTGCCGGAGTCCGGTGTGTCCATGGTATTGGCCTTCTTATGTACCACCTGGTCAGCTCTCAGCCCCGTGGTTTCACAGACGATCTGTATGGCTACAGTGCCCACGCCCTGCCCCATACATGCGGCTGAGGTGAGTACCTCTGCTTTTCCCTCCCGGATTCTCAGGTTACACCTGCCCACATCCGGGTTTCCCACACCAATACCGCTGTTTTTCATGCAGGAAGCAATCCCTGCGTAGGGATGGGCATCGTAGATATCCTTTACAGCTTCCAGTGTCTGCGCCAGCGCGCAGTCTACAGTGGCGATCTGGCCGTTTGGCAGCGTCTGTCCCGGACGGATCGCGTTCCTGTAACGGATCTCCCACGGGGTGATCCCCACCTGCTCAGCCAGCAGGTCCAGATTAAATTCTGTAGCAAAACAGCTCTGGGTTACGCCAAATCCCCTGTATGCGCCTGCCGGTATATTATTCGTATAGACACCGTAGCCGGTAATCTCCACATCCTGGTAATTATAAGGCCCTGCTGCATGGGTACAGGCCCGCTCCAGCACCGGACTTCCCAAAGAGGCATAGGCTCCTGTATCCGCGTAAATCACTGCTTTCATTCCTGTCAGATATCCGTTTTCATCACAGGCCGTGGTAAAATCCATCTCCATGGCATGGCGCTTCACATGACACATAAGGCTCTCCGCCCTGGAAAAGCGGACTTTGACCGGACGCTTCAACAGCCAGGCACACAGGGCCGCATGATGCTGCACACTCATGTCCTCCTTACCCCCAAAACCGCCGCCTACCAGCATGGATTCCACCTTCACTTTCTCCAGGGGAATCTGTAGAATACCGGATATCTCCCTCTGCTCATCATAAACAGACTGGCCTGACGTATACAGATGTACTCCGTCCTCCCCCTCCGGAAAGGCAATGGCACACTCCGGTTCCATAAACGCATGGTCTGTAAAAGGCAGACTGTAATGACGTGTCACCACATATTTGGAACTCCTGATGGCCGCATCTGCGTCTCCCCGGACACACTGCTTCTTAGCCAGCAGATTTCCCTCCTCATGTACCTTAGGCGCGTCTTCTTCCAGCGCCCTTCTGGGATCTGTCACCGGCTGCAGTTCTTCTGCATCCACTTCGATCAGACTTAACACTTCATCCAGGTTCTCCCTGTAGTTCACCACTGCAAGCGCCAGCGCATCCCCCACATATCTGGTGATTCCGCCTTCCGGGATCATCACGTCCCAGTCTTTTTTAATATGGCCGCAGATATTCTCCGGCACATCTTTTGCCGTATAGACAGCCACACAGTCAGGGTGAGCCAGTGCCTTTCCTATATTAATATGGTTGATCCGGCATCTGGGATAAGGGGAGCGCAGTGCCTTTGCATAAGCCATATCCGGCAGTACAATATCATCCACATATCTGCCTGTACCGCGAACCTTTTCCTCTGCATCTACACGTTTGAACCTGCGTGTGATTCCGCTCTCCTCTTCCTCCCCGGGAATCTCACGTTTTTCCCTAAAGAAATCCGCTGCCATGAGGATCGCTTCCTCTATCTTTTTATATCCGGTACAGCGGCAGATATTGCCGTGGATCGCTTTCTTCACATCCTGCCTGGTTGGATTTAAGTTTACATCCAGCAAAGCCTTGGCAGAGATGATCATGCCCGGAATACAAAAACCGCACTGTACAGCCCCTGCCTCAGCAAAACAGTGTACATACACTTTCATCTCCTCTTCCGGGATTCCTTCCACTGTAGTCACATGCCTGCCGTCCACTTTAGACAGCTTGACTACACAGGCCTTCCTCTTTTTCCCGTCCACCAGAACCGTGCAGGTTCCGCAGGCCCCCTCACTGCATCCTTCCTTGACGGCTGTAAGTCCCAGTTCATCCCTGAGATAGTCCAGAAGCCTGCCCTCCTTCTCACTTCCGCATTCTTTTCCATTAACATAGAACGTATACATAAAACCCTCCCATCCGGAACCATCTATATGGTCCCCCTTTCCTACACCAATACATAACGATCCAATCAACTTGGTCGTTTCCGGGTATCCGTCCATACATTACACCAATACTTCATAAATACCCTCGTACAGGACTCCGTGTTCCTGCATCATTTTCTCCGTTCTCTCTTTCTCCTGAACCTCCGTACACCAGGACAGGCCGCATCCGGCTGACACTGCTCTCGGCAGGGGGATCAGACGCCCGGGAAGTCCCTGTTCCCTGCACATCTTTTCCATCCCCATAGCCCTGGTCGTGGTTCCGAACGTAACCACCAGCTTTAATGTTCTCTCTCTCATATTCATGCCTTCCTTGATATCCTAACTATAACACCTGCAGACCCTTATTTCAAGGGATTGGACGCACTTTTCCAAAAAATATTTAGATAACCTAAAAGTTTTTGTAAAAACCTCTTGCAATCTCAAAAAAGTATGCTATGATGGAATTAACAAGAAAAACAAAACCTGTCAGAAAGGAGCTTTCTTATGGGCAGATTAAAATTACTGAAACAGGTGGCCGCCGGTCTTGCCAGACAGTTCGGACCGGACTGTGAGATCGTGATCCACGACTTAAAGACCCAGGACCTGGAACACTCCATTGTCTATCTGGAAAACGGCCATGTCTCCGGCAGACAGTTAGGTGACGGCCCCTCAAACGTGGTACTGAAGGCATTAAAAGAAACTCACCCGGAGAATCTGACGGACAGGGCAGGCTACCTGACCCGGACAGCGGACGGAAGAGTTCTGAAGTCTTCCACCTTCTACATAAAAGATGAAACAGAGGAGCTTCACTACATTCTGGGTATTAATTATGATATTACCAAGCTCCTGACCTTAGAAGCTGCCATCCACAATCTGACTGATACAGACGAGGAGAAGGAAAAAGAGGCGGCTCCGGAAATCACCCACAATGTAAATGACCTTCTGGACCATCTTATTGAAGAGTCCGTCAGTCTGGTAGGTAAACCGGTGGCGCTGATGACCAAGGAAGACAAAGTAAAAGCCATCCAGTTCTTAAATGACTCCGGCGCATTCCTCATCACCAAATCCGGTGACAAGGTGGCAAATTATTTCGGCATTTCCAAATATACTTTATATAGCTATACCGATGTGAACAAAGAAAAGGGGGAAGAAAAAAAATGAAAGAAATCCAATGGGCAGAGAATAAAATGCCAAAGACGGCAGACACGTCTCTTCCGGTTATGTCACTGGAAAATGTAGCAAAAGCCAGAGCATTCCACGAAAGCTTTCCGCAGTACAGCAAAACACCGCTGGCAAAGCTTGACCACATGGCAAAGCACCTGGGTCTTGGAGGAATCTATGTAAAAGATGAATCCTACCGTTTCGGCCTGAACGCATTCAAAGTGCTGGGCGGTTCCTTTGCCATGGCCAACTACATTGCCAAACAGACCCACAGAGATGTAAGCGAACTGCCCTACGCAGTGCTCACCTCAGAAGAACTGAGAAAAGAATTCGGGCAGGCCACTTTCTTCACTGCAACAGACGGCAATCACGGACGCGGCGTTGCCTGGGCTGCCAACAGGCTGGGACAGAAATCTGTGGTCCTCATGCCAAAAGGCTCCACCAGGACCCGTCTTGAAAATATTCAAAAGGAAGGCGCAGACGCCTCCATCACAGAGGTCAATTATGATGAATGTGTCCGCCGTGCCAATACCATGGCAGAAAAGACACCCAACGGCGTTATGGTACAGGATACCGCATGGGATGGCTACGAGGAGATTCCTTCCTGGATCATGCAGGGATATGGAACCATGGCTTCCGAGGCTGACGAGCAGCTAAGGGAATACGGCTGCGTCCGCCCCACTCACATTTTCATCCAGGCAGGTGTAGGTTCCCTGGCAGGAGCGGTACAGGGTTATTTCGCCAACCGCTATCCTGAAAATCCGCCTATGGTTGTAGTGATGGAAGCAGATACCGCTGCCTGCCTCTATAAAGGAGCCAAAGCAGCCGACGGTGGTATCCGAATTGTGGACGGCGATATGCCCACCATCATGGCTGGTCTTGCCTGCGGAGAGCCGAACACGATCTCCTGGGATATCCTGAAAAACCATGTATCTGTCTTTACCTCCTGCCCGGACTGGGTATCCGCCAGAGGGATGCGCATGCTGGCAGCTCCTGTAAAAGGAGACCCCCAGGTGACAAGCGGAGAATCCGGCGCTGTGGGCATGGGGCTTTTAAGCGCCATCATGGAACAGGATAAATACAGGGAACTGCGCAGTTTCCTGAAGCTGGATGACACGGCAAAGGTACTCCTCTTCTCCACAGAAGGCGACACAGACCCGGAGCGCTACAAAGAAATTGTGTGGGACGGAAAACAATATGAATGATGCCCTGCCAAAAGGGCCGGATGCAGGAAACTATTTTAATTAAATAATATATGTATTGGGAGGATTTCATTATGGATTACGGTAAGATCAAAGAAGCAGCACAGGGTTACGAACAGGCAATGACAAAGTTTTTAAGGGACCTGGTAAGGATTCCGGGTGAAAGCGTAGGCGAAGAAGGCCATGTAAAACGAATTGAACAGGAAATGAACGCTCTTGGATTTGATAAAGTTGTCATTGACCCCATGGGAAATATTCTGGGCTACATGGGAAGCGGCAAGACGCTCATCGGATTTGATGCTCATATAGATACGGTAGGCATCGGCAACCGCGGCAACTGGGAGTTTGACCCTTATGAAGGCTTTGAGTCTGACACGGAGATTGGCGGACGCGGAACTTCCGACCAGCTCGGCGGTATTGTCTCCGCAGTGTACGGTGCCAAGATCATGAAAGACCAGGGACTTCTGGATGACCGCTACACCGTACTGGTGACAGGAACGGTTCAGGAGGAAGACTGTGACGGCCTGTGCTGGCAGTATATTGTAAATGAAGACAAAGTAAGACCTGAATTTGTTGTATCCACAGAACCTACAGACGGCGGCATCTACAGAGGGCAGAGAGGCCGTATGGAAATCCGTGTGGATGTAACAGGCGTTTCCTGTCATGGTTCTGCACCGGAACGTGGTGACAATGCCATCTATAAAATGGCCGACATTCTCCAGGAAGTGCGCGATCTCAATGAAAATGACGCTAAGGACTCCACCAAGATCAAAGGTCTTGTGAAGATGCTGGATGAAAAATACAACAAAGAATGGAAGGAAGCCCGTTTCCTTGGCCGCGGTACTGTGACCACATCCGAGATTTTCTTCACATCCCCCAGCCGCTGCGCAGTTGCAGACTCATGCGCCATCTCTCTTGACCGCCGTATGACTGCAGGGGAAACCTGGGAAAGCTGTCTGGATGAGATCCGCGCCCTGCCGTCCGTGAAAAAACACGGTGCAAAAGTATCCATGTACAATTACGAGCGCCCGTCTTGGACCGGACTTTCCTATCCCACAGAATGCTACTTCCCCACATGGGTCATTCCAAAGGACCATAAAGTGACAGAAGCTATGGCTGCCGCTTACACCGAACTGTACGGAGAACCCCGCATTGACAAATGGACCTTCTCCACCAACGGCGTTTCCATTATGGGCCGTTTCGGCATCCCATGCATCGGTTTTGGCCCAGGCAAGGAGGCTCAGGCTCATGCCCCCAATGAGAAAACCTGGAAAGAGGACCTTGTGAGATGCGCCGCTGTGTATGCTGCTCTTCCAACTGAATACTGCAAATAATAAGAATTTATGATCATAAATAGAAAGGAATATCAAACCATGAAAACATTACAGGATCATATTGATAAATTAAACAAACTGAATTTCAAAGAAATGTATGAAAACGACTTCTTTCTGACCTGGGAAAAGACAGATGATGAACTGGAAGCTGTATTTACCCTGGCAGACGCTCTGCGTTTTATGCGCCAGAACAATATTTCCACAAAAGTTTTTGAGAGCGGCCTTGGCATCTCCCTGTTCCGTGACAACTCCACACGTACCCGTTTCTCCTTCGCCTCTGCCTGCAACCTGCTGGGTCTGGAAGTACAGGACTTAGACGAGGGCAAATCCCAGATCGCACATGGGGAAACCGTACGTGAGACAGCTAACATGATCTCCTTCATGGCTGATGTGATCGGTATCCGTGATGATATGTACATCGGAAAAGGAAATGCTTACATGCATCAGGTTTCCGATTCTGTGAAAGAAGGCTACGAGGACGGCATCCTGGAACAGCGTCCCACACTTGTAAACCTTCAGTGTGACATTGACCATCCTACTCAGTGTATGGCTGATATGCTCCACATCATCCACGAGTTCGGCGGAGTGGAGAACTTAAAGAGCAAAAAACTTGCCATGACATGGGCTTACTCTCCTTCATACGGCAAACCTCTGTCTGTTCCTCAGGGCGTTATTGGTCTGATGACACGTTTCGGCATGGAAGTGGTGCTGGCTCATCCGGAAGGATATGAAGTTATGCCTGAAGTTGAGGAAGTGGCTAAGAAAAATGCAGAAAAGACAGGCGGCAGCTTCAAACGCACCAATAGTATGGAAGAGGCATTCAAGGATGCTGATATTGTATATCCAAAGAGCTGGGCACCCTTTGCAGCTATGGAAGAGAGAACCGATTTATACGGAAAAGGCGATTTTGCAGGTATTGATAAATTGGAGAAAGAGCTTCTGGCACAGAATGCACAGCACAAAGACTGGGCCTGCACCGAAGATCTGATGAAGACCACAAAGGACGGCAAAGCTCTCTATCTGCATTGCCTGCCTGCTGATATCACAGGGCTGAGCTGTGAATCCGGTGAGGTGGACGCCTCTGTATTTGACCGTTACCGCACACCGCTTTACAAGGAAGCCAGCTTCAAACCATACATTATTGCTGCCATGATCATGCTCAGCAAATTTGATGACCCGGCTAAAGTTTTAAAGAAACTGGAAGAACGTGACCAGCCGCGCAAATTCAAATAATATAAGATACGCATTCATGTAAGAACAGGGGGTTTTTACTTTGCAGAAACATAAAATCGTCATCGCTCTGGGCGGCAATGCCCTGGGCAATACGCTTCCGGAACAGATGGCCGCCGTAAAAGTAACGGCAAAGGCCATCGTGGACCTGATTGAAGAAGGCCACCAGGTTATCGTCACACACGGTAACGGACCACAGGTGGGAATGATCAACAATGCCATGGCTGCCCTTTCCAGGGAAGATACCACACAGCCCAACACTCCGCTTTCCGTCTGTGTTGCAATGAGCCAGGCATATATTGGATATGACCTGCAGAACGCTCTGCGGGAGGAACTGCTGAACCGTGGAATTGACAATATTCCGGTATCCACCATGGTGACACAGGTGCGTGTCAATGAAGATGACCCGGCATTTTCTAACCCTTCCAAACCCATCGGAAAATTTTTAGGTGAGGAGGAAGCCAAGGTCATTGCAGAAAAATACGGCCACATTATGCGTGAGGATGCAGGCAGAGGCTGGCGCCGCTTCGTCGCCTCCCCGAAACCTCAGGAGATTGTGGAGATCGGTGCTATCCGCTCCTTAGTGGACTCCGGCGAAGTTGTGATCGCCTGCGGCGGCGGCGGAATTCCCGTCACCCTGAAAGGAAATCATCTGAAGGGTGCCAGCGCTGTCATTGACAAGGATTTTGCAAGCTGCCTTCTGGCTAAGGAGCTGGACGCGGATTATCTCATCATCCTGACAGCCGTTGAAAAAGCAGCCATCAATTTCGGCAAAGAGGATGAGACATGGCTGTCTGCCATATCCACATCCGAGGCTGAAAAATACGCCCGGGAAGGCCAATTCGCTCCCGGCTCCATGCTTCCCAAAGTGGAGGCAGCCATTGATTTTGCCTCCTCAAAGCCGGGAAGGAAAGCCCTGATCACGCTCCTTCAAAAGGCAAAGGATGGAATTGAAGGCAAGACAGGAACTGTTGTATGCAATAAACTATAAAAATAGTATAGAAATACCCGGCAGGCCCATCTCCGCTTTGAGTCTGCCGGGTATTTTATTAAAATTGCAGGACTAAATTTCAGTCTGAAAAAACGCGCTGTCTTTTGTATATAATGCCGAAAATTTGAGAATAGCGTTAGAATACTTGTTCTCTTCATAAAAGCATAGTATAATAATTTAATCTTGCAATAAACAATTTCGGTATCGCCTCTTCTACATCATATACTTTCCAATAACTCATTTTGTCTTTCTTGTATTATCCAAATAAGACATAAAATGAATATATTTATCCAGGCAGCCGAACAGGCGGCTCTCTATCCCGTTCCGAGTTTTGCGGAAAGGGGTGTTGTTTATGTACATGACATATGGTGATTTCTTTACCTCTATCATTATGATAACAGGTATCATAGCACTGGTGGTTCAAATACATAAAAAATAGCCGTCCTGCTCCCGCCAAAGAATAGAACGACTATTTTACTATACTAATTTGCCGGGACGGGTATTGTGCATCTACCTGTCGGCTGCTTCGATGAATATATTATACGGCTGTATTTAAAAAAAGTCAATAAAATACTTTAACTCCTTTGCTTTTCCTGGACATATGGCAGCACCCAGGTCACGTGCGGAATATCTAATATCTAATGATTCAGGCGAAAACTCCCCTGGTCATGGCAGCACCCAGGTCACGTGCGGAATATCCAGTATCTACTGATTCAGGTGAAAACTCCCCTGGACATGGCAGTACCCAGGGGAGTGATCATAATAAATCTATATAGGCTGATGTTCCTGTATCATAACATGGAAAAACTCACTTTCACTTATTAACTACATTGATTGGAGCACCGTCTGTAAATGCTTTTAAATCTTCCACTGCAATATCCATAAGCCTCTGTCTGGACTCTTTGGGGGCCCAGGAAATATGAGGTGTAATTATGCAGTTCCTGGCCTGCAAAAGGGGATTGTCCCCTCTGATGGGTTCCGTGGATACTACATCCAGTCCGGCTCCGGCAACTTTACCGCTGTTCAATGCATCTCTCAAATCTTCCTCCACGATCAGCGGCCCTCTGGAATTGTTGATAATGATCACGCCGTCCTTCATTTTTGCAATGCTCTCTTTATTCACCAGCCCCTGAGTGGATGGAAACAGCGGGCAGTGCAGGGCGATCACATCTGCCCGGGCAAATAATTCTTCTCTGGATACATAATGGGCAATCTCTCTTCCGCTGTCATTGGGGTACTCGTCATTGGCGATGACCTTCATTCCCAGGGCTTTTGCAATACGCCCTGTAGCCTGTCCAATCCTACCGAATCCAACGATCCCCATGGTCTTATCAGCCAGTTCAATCAGCGGATAATCCCAGAAGCACCAGTCAGAGTTCTTTTCCCATCTTCCCTCATGGACTGCTTTGTCATGATGGCCGATATGATGGCAGATTTCCAGCAGCAGAGCAATGGCAAACTGTCCCACCGCGGCGGTACCGTATGTTGGAATGTTGCAGACAGGAATGCCTCTCTCCCTGGCAGTATCCACATCCACCACGTTATATCCTGTGGCAAGGACTCCCACATATCTGATGTTTCTGCAGGCATCAAACACTTCTTTGGGAAGGGGTGTTTTATTGGTGATAACAGCATCCGCATCACCAATCCTGTCAATCACCTCCTGCATATCTGTGAGGGATGTGCGGTCATAAACCGTCAGCTCTCCCAGTGCTTCCATATCTCCCCAGGATAAATCTCCGGGGTTTTCCGTATAACCGTCTAACACAACAATTTTCATTCTCTTTTTATCCTTTCTGCAAAAGCTTTTAATTCCTGTTAAATCTGCGGATTCTCCGGATGCAGCATGGTTGCAATGACCTTGTCCAGCACTTCGTCTTTCCAGATATCTTTCCAGTTTTCCCTCATTACCAGACGGCTGCCCAGTCCGATCGCTACCTTGCACGCATCCGATACGGGTGGTTTTCCGGGAATGTATCCCAGGAAGTTGGCGGACAGATTGTAAATATGGCCGGTGAGAAAAGACACTGCCGCCTCTTTAGGTATTCCCCGTTTTACTGCTTCCTCCACCGTCTCTGCCATGGCGTACAGGCAGGTGGCTCCCAGCAGCTCCACAAGTGTGGGCTCTAAAAATGCAATCTGTTCAGAGGACATAACATACGCGTGTTCCACCGGCGCATACATCTGTTTTGCAACCTCCACGCACTGCGCAAACCGGTCATCCTTCCCCTGGATCTTAGACATGACAATATCCTGTTTTCCGCCCATACCGCCAAAACGGTCCTGCCGTGCCTCAAAGGTGTCCTGATCCAGAAAATAAGATGGATGGCAGGGATGGGCCACGCCAAAGGTACAATCATCTCTCAGTGTCAATTCCCTAGCAACTGCCGCCGCCGGGTCCAGAATGATAAATCCGGTTCCAGGTTTTAACTGGGGCACATAGATAGCCGAGAGCTTTCCGATCAGGGTATCCGGTACGGCAAATACCACCACATCAGCTTTTGTAAGGGCCTCCTCCACTGGAGTCGGCTCAAAGCCACGTTCTTTGATGCTCTTTATTCCGGCATCTGTGGCCTCCACCAGAAGCAGTTCAAACGCATCCGGTTTTTTTGCCAGATTGTTGCTTGTCCTTGTTCCCATTTTACCGCCTGCACCAATCACACTTACTACGATCTTACTCATGTTTTTCCTCTTTTCCAATTATTCCATTATCACTATACCAATGGTTGTTATAAATTTTCTTTTACCGTTTTTGCAATATTCTCCGGTGAGAATCCGTAAAAATCCGCCAGTTCTTTTGCAGGGCCAGATTCTCCGAAGGTGGTAAGCCCCATACGTATTACAAATTTCGGTGCATATTCTGTTGCCAGCTTGCTTATGTATGCCCCCAGACCGCCGTTCACATTATGATCTTCCACAGTCACGATCTTTTTCGCTTTTTTGATCGCTTCCACTATTTTCTCCGGGTTCTTTCCATATAAAATGTTGATATCTCCCACTGTCACATTCACACCCTGTTCCTTTAGCAGGTCCGCCGCGGCCAGAACACGTTCCAGTACAAAACCGCTGGACAAAAGGAGTGTGTCATCTCCGTATTCTCTCAGGATAGTAATTCCCTCCGGGGAGAATGGTGCGTCTTTTTCGTACACATTTGCCTCTCTTCCGCTTCCGGCCCTGACATATACCGGCCCGTTGATCTCTGCTGCCATCTGTACCGCTTTATATGTCTGATATCCATCCGCCGGTGTCAGGATCGTATAATTCGGTATATTGGAGAGAATCCCCAGGTCCTCATAAAACTGATGGGTAACCCCCTCTCTCTCCCCTCCCAGAAGCCCGGAGTTGATGCCCACAAACTTTACATTCAGGTTGGGATATGCCACAAATGTCCGCATCTGTTCACAGGCGCGCATGGTCATAAATCCCGCGTAAGTGCCTACAAACGGGGTTAATCCTGCTGCCGCCAGTCCTGCCGCCGTATCCACTGCATTCTGCTCGGATATCCCCACCTCCACATACTGGTCAGGATACAGTTCTGCAAACTTTGTGGCACGCATTGCTTTTAATGAGTCAGGTGAAACAAACATGATTTTATGGTCATTTGCTGCCAGATCAATAAGTGCAGCAGCAAAGGCCTCTCTCGTCCCCTTAAATTCTGCCATTATTCCATACCTCCTAATTCTCTTACCGCCTGCTGGTACTGTTCTTCTGTTGGTACTCCCTTATGCCATGCATTGTTATTTTCCATGAAAGAAAGTCCTTTTCCTTTCACACAGTCACATACGATCACACTTGGTTTTCCCTTTGCTCCCTTCGCTTTTGCGACGGCTGCCTTGATCGCGTCAAAATCGTGCCCGTCAATCTCCTGCGCGTCCCACCGGAAAGCCTCAAAGCGCTCTTTTATATTATTGGAGCCAATGGTATCCTGCACAGAGGCACCGCTCTGCCATCCGTTTTTGTCCACAAATACGATCAGATTGTCCAGTTTATGGGCTGCTGCGGAATTTATACCCTCCCAGCATACTCCCTCCTGAAGCTCCCCGTCTCCGGCAATGGCATATACATAGTAATCCTTCTTTCTATATTTACCGGCCATAGCCATGCCTCCGGCAATAGAAATGCCATTTCCCAGGGATCCGGATGTCATATCAACACCCTTTGTCTTGTTCATAACCGGGTGTCCCTGGAATCTGCTTCCCAGTGCTCTCAGCTTGAAGTCCTCTATTTTTTCTCCAAAATATCCTTTTTCTGACAATGCCGCATAATAAATGGGGCAGGCATGGCCTTTTGACAGGATAAAACGGTCTCTGTCCTCCCAATCCGGGTTTTCAGGGTCCACTCTCATCACATCAAAGAAAAGTGCTGCCATAATATCTGCAATGGACAGTGCGGGTCCAGGATGTCCGTCCTTCCCTCTGTATACCATATCCACGGCTGTCATCCTAAGATGATCAGCCACCTGTTTCAGTTCTGCGCTATTCATGCTAAAACCTCCTTAAATTTTATATATTTATAAGTTACGATCAAACTCCCATAATGCCGGGAAGCCAGGTGATGATTGCCGGAATAAAAGTCATGACCAGCAGGGCTGCCACTTCTATACACAGGTACGGCATGATCCGTTTGCTGATCTTACCTATACTGGTATCGGCAATACCCGAAGCGACAAAAAGATTCACTGCCATCGGCGGTGTTATCATACCGATGGAGGTATTGATAATAATGATGATACCTAATGCAATTGGTGATAATCCCAGTGACGCTGCAATCGGCAGCAAAATAGGAGTCACCAGCAGAATGATGGACTGTGTTTCCAGGAAACATCCCAGGAACAGCAGGATCACATTGATCATCAGCAGTAATGCCACCTTATTGGTGAACAGTCCCAGTACGCTGGATGCAATGAAAGTTGGAATATTCTGGTTGGTCATAAACCATGCAAAGGGCGCTGACATGCTGACTACAAATAATACAACGGCTGAACTCACGGTTGACTTACGGAAAATTTCATAAATGTCTTTTATGGTCAGCTCTTTATATACAAATACGCTTATGATAAATGCATAGACACAGGCCACCGCCGCAGATTCCGTTGGTGTGAACAAGCCGCCATAAATGCCGCCCAGAATGATGACCGGCATAAAAATCGCTAGAAGTGCCTCTTTAAAAGAGTGGGCAAAAGCTCTGAGTGAAACTTTGCTGTTCTCCGCAGCATCGTATTTTTTGCAGATGACAATATTGGTGGCGATCAGCACTGCCGCAAGCAGAAGCCCCGGAATGACACCTGCCATGAACATGGTCCCCACAGATACAGAGGCCGTCACCGCGTAAGTTACCATGGGAATACTGGGCGGAATGACAACTCCCAGGGTTCCGCCGGAGGCCGCCACGGCTGCCGCCACGTCATCCGGATATCCTTTCTCCTTCATCCGTGGAACCGTGATACCGCCGATGGCGGCTACGGTTGCAGGATTGGAACCGGAGATAGCTCCAAAGAACGCGGAGGCGGCCACTGTGATACAAGACAGGCGGCCCGGAATCCTTCGCATTAAAATCTCAATAAAATCTATGAGCCGTTTGGAAATTCCGCCTTTTTCCATAATATTACCCGCTAGTATAAAGAACGGAACCGCCATCAGGGTAAAATTATCCGCCTGGGTAAACATTCTCTGTGCAACCGCTGGAAGCAGATTGAAATTCCCGCTGGCGACAATCGCCACACATACCGCAATACCCAGACAGATGGCAATGGGAATACCCAGAAACAGCATGACAAACAAAACTCCGAACAACATTCCTATGATCATTCTTTCTTTTCCTCCTTTTGCCCAATCTCTTCTGTTTTCTCTTTTTGTGTAACCTTCACAAATGTATTCCACGCATAACAGAGGGCCATCAGAATCAGTCCCAGAGGAATGGACAGATACATGATCCACATAGGCCAGCGCAGACTCGGCGTAACCTGCCCGCTTGCCGTCTGCTTCTGCAAAATGGTCACCCCGTAATAGGAGGCAAAGAAACTAAATGCAACTACCAGTACCGAATCCAGTATGTATATCACCTTCAGCACCGTTTTAGAGCAAAACAGCTCCAAAGCTTCCACGCAGAAATGCTCTCCATTGCACGCCGCAACGCCAATCCCCAGAAAGATCACCCAGATCATACAGTATCTTGCAAGTTCTTCTGCCCATGGAATCACAAACAAACCAGTGAAACGCGCAACCGTGGCAACAAAGATAACTGCGCACATGAGGATCATTAACACAACCAGAAGCACTTCTTCCGCCTTTTTAAGTCCGTTAAACAGCTTTTCCAAAATGTCCACTCCTTCTATATTAATTAGATGACTGTATCTTTTCTACCAGTTCCTTGTTCAGCTTCAGGCTGTCTAACCGGTCGTATACAGCATTCGCTGCATCTTTCCACACCTCTTTATCCACTTCTGTAACCGTAACGCCTGCATCTTTCATATTTTCTATTGCTTCTTTATTATAGTTGCTGCTGTAATCCCTCTGATAATCCTTCGCTTCCTCCGCTGCTTTGTCGAAGGCCTCTTTCTGCTCGTCCGTAAATCCATCATAAGTGCTCTGGGCAATCATCAGCACACAGGGGGAATAAAAAATGTCAATCATGGAAACGTATTTCTGTACCTCATATACTTTTGCCGACTCAATGATGGCAATTGGATTTTCCTGTCCATCCACGGTTCCCTGCTGAAGGGCTGTGAATATTTCGCTCCAGGCCATTGGAGTTGCTGTTGCGCCTAATGACTGGTATGTTTCCATATGTACGCTGTTTTCCATGGTACGGATTTTCATGCCTTTTAGATCATCCGGTGTCTTTATTTCTTTTTTGTCATTGGTCACCTCACGGAACCCGTTTTCCCAGAAACCAACTCCTTTGATCCCCTGGCTGTCCAATTGCTGCAGAAGGGAAGTTCCCACTTCACCGTCCAGCACCTCATATGCATGTTCCTCATCCTCAAACAGGTAAGGAAGGTCCAGAACCGCAAAATCAGAGACAAAATTCGGTATGGGGCCTGTGGATATGAGACACATCTCCTGTACGCCCATTCCCACATTTTCCATCATATCTCTTTCGTTTCCCAACTGAGAGTTTGGATAAATATCAAGCGTCATCTCCCCGCTGCTGTATTCCTCCAGCAATTTCTGCATTTCCTGCAGGCCTTTTACATAATGGCCTTCCGGTGCTGTGGTGGTTCCCACCTTTAATCTCACTGTGGCACTGTCTGCCCCAAGCATGGTGTCTTCGCTTTTTGTCCCGCTGTCTGCTGTGCTGCCTGAGGCTTGTGCCGCAGAGGTATCAGTATTCCCTCCTCCGCTGCTGTTTCCGCATCCGGTCATAACTCCTGCCAATGTTATGGTCAGCAGAGCTGCCAAAATCTTGTTTTTCATAGTGAATCTCCTTTTCTCTCATTTCATTTGTCGTTCGTTAAACATCTGATGTTTTATGTATATCATTTATCGACTGATTTGTCAATAAAATTCCTTAATTTTTTTGTTTTATATGTGTATTTTGTTAAAATTATATAAATTTACCGAGGAAATATTATGCAAGATATCTTATATCTAATATTTGACGTATGATGTTTCTCCATGATAAGATATTAACAACTGCTAAATTATTTGAGACTCTTACTAATTTCTAACCGTTTGGAGGTGAATATTTGAGTAATTTATTTGAGGCCAGCAAGCGGGAATCTGCTGTCGATCTGGTTGTAAACAGTATCAAACAACTGTTAATGGAAAGAACATTAAAACCAGGGGATAAGCTTCCCAGCGAGTTGGAGATATCGGAGGAACTGCGCGTGAGCCGCGGTTCAGTCAGGGAGGCTATGAAGATCCTGTCTGCCTTCGGGCTGGTGGATATCCGGGTGGGAAACGGCACATATGTATGTGAAACCCCGGGAAATACCACCATGGATTCCCTTCTGTTCAGTTTCTTTATCTCCAATCCACAGATTGATGATCTGTACGAGTTCCGGCATATCTTTGAAATTGATATTCTCACCATGGTTCTGGAGCATTACGATGACAATGGAAAAGAGCGGAAAGCGCTTCGGGAGAATTTAGAGCAGTTAGAGTGTCTGATGGCTGTCGCTGACTCCGGCAGAAAACTGTCAGAAAATGACCTGGAATTTCACAGACTTTTAGGTCAGGCTTCCAAAAATCTGCTGGCTGAACGGGTTTATAATTTCATCATAGACTTTATGGAGCCTTCCATTGCCGCAACCCATAAAGGACGCAGCGGCGAAATTGTTTATGAACTTCATCGTGATATTGTGGATTTGATCGAATCCAGGGATGCCGGCAGGATTGATGAGGTTATCACCAATTCCGTGGATACCTGGTCCATCCTACAGCCATCCTCAGCCATGAATCTCTGGGGAGAATAAAGAAAAATACCTGGCGGAATATTATCTGAGACTGGCAGCAAATAACGATTTCCATTCATTTGTTTGACGTTTTATCTTTTTTTTGATAGTATTAGAATAAATAAATGATAATCGGAGTGGTAGAAAATATGAGTAATTTATTTGAGGCCAGCAAGCGCGAGTCCGCTGTAGATATAGTTGTAAACAGCATCAAACAGCTATTGATGGAAAGGCGTCTGAAACCGGGAGATAAGCTTCCCAATGAACTGGAAATTTCCGAGGGTTTAGGCGTCAGCCGCGGCTCCGTAAGGGAAGCTATGAAAATCCTCTCAGCGTTCGGACTGGTAGATATTCGGGTAGGAAACGGGACCTATGTGTGTGAAACACCAGGAAACGAATTGATTGATTCCCTTCTGTTCAGTTTTTTTGTATCCAACCCTGACATTTCCAATCTCTATGAGTTTCGGAAAATCTTTGAAACTGATATTCTCCAACTGGTTCTGGAGCATTACGAAGAGAATGCCGTGGAACGCAAAAAACTTGCGGAAAACCTGGAAGAACTAAAGACACTGATCGACAATGGAGCTGCCCAGTCCAAGATAACAGAAAATGACCTGGATTTTCACCGTCTCCTGGGCCTGGCCTGCCATAACCAGATCGCTGCCAGGATATATGCTTTTGTCATGGACTTTATGCAGGCATCCATTACCAATACCCATAAGCACCAGAACGGCGAGTATGTGTATCATACCCATATGGCGGTCTATGAAGTGATCGAGAACAGGGACAGAGACAGGATTGACGAGGTTGTGGACAGGACGGTGGAAGTTTGGTTTAAGCTTCAGGATTAAAAAATCCCCTCTATGATGAACTTATACTCATAGAGGGGATTCTTATGTCATACTTTATCTTTTAAATACCCCGGACGGTTTTCACTTTCCCTCAAAACAACAAAAAAACCCTTGAAAATTCAAGGGTTTCCATCGAGCTGCCTAGCGGATTTGAACCGCCGACCTCCGCCTTACCAAGGCGACGCTCTACCAACTGAGCCAAGGCAGCATTCCTTGTGATGCGCTGTGTAACTCGTCATCACAATTAAGAATTTTATCAAAAGTTGTGTCAAATGTCAAGATATTTTTGAAAACTTTTTAATTTTTTTGTCGTATCCAGTTACTGCTTCAGGAACCGGCCGCGGCGGCATAGGTTTCACCTGTCCCGCCGCCGCTACTTCTTCCATAGTCATACCAGAGACGAGAAAGGGATTAATGACCATTTTCATATCTTCTCCAACCTCTATGGTATGTCTAATGCTGATAGATCATAACTTTAACATGCTCAAAACAAGGAATTTTTTCTGTATTCTATGGCAAAACCGACTCCGCTTTATTTTTTATTTCCGCTGCAGTATCCCGCCTGGAAATCCATGACATTCCTGAGTCTCTGTCCCTGCATATACCGCTTCAGATTCTCAGTGCAGATATTCACCACCTTATCCAGGGTTTCCGGAAGATGATAAAAGCCGGATACATGAGGTGTTATAAATACATTGGGATAATCCCAAAGCCTGTGGTCTGCAGGAAGAGGCTCCGGCTTTGTCACATCCAGGGCCACGCCGGCCAGACGTCCCTCATCCAGCACATCACAGAGTTCCTCCGTACAGACTGCATCACCGCGCCCCCCGTTCAAAAAGAACGCATCCGGTTTCATGAGATGAAACATCTCTTTATTGAACAGACCTCTCGTCTCTGATGTACTTGGCAGAAAAGAAACCACCACATCCGCATGGGGAAGCAGTTCCCTGCAGTCCTTCATCAGATGCGGCTCATCAATATACTCCGGACAATTTCCGGGATTCTTCTTAACACCGATCACATAAGCTCCCAGGGCATGTGCCATCTTGGCGAAATGACGGCCGATATCCCCCATTCCAAAGATAAGCACTGTGGAATCCGCAATGGATGTCACCGTTCCGTGTTCGTCCCAGATATGCTTGTTCTGGCTGTCACGGTAGAGATGCAGCTTCTTCTGCATGGCCAGCAGCATGGTGAACATATGCTCTGATACTGTTTTTCCGTAGGCTCCATTGGATGTTGTGACAACTGTATTCTTATCCAGAATCCCTTCTCCGGCATAGGCATCAGCTCCCGCAGAGTTCAGCTGCAGCCACTCCAGTTTTTTGGAAGCCCCGATTATATCTGCCGGGACATTCCCCAGAATGATATCTGCTTCCTGCACCTGCTCCCTGCTCACCTCTTTGATGGAGGAATACACAAAACGGTTTCCCGGTGCCGCCTCCTCCAAAAGCTCTCTATGATCTTCTCTCACAGGTATTACTACCAGAATTGTTCTTTCCTTCATGTTGCTACCTCCCGTCTTTTCTGCTGTAACACTTTACTTCCCTCTATTTTAACAGGGCTGAGGATTTTCGTCAATCAGATGGAGTGTGGTATTGCCGATTCTATGGTTTTCCACAGAGTGCACCTTGACCCGTACGCCTGAAAATTCGCACTCAAACCGCTCGCCGTTCTTTGGTACCCTTCCGATAATACTGCAGATAAATCCGTTAAAGGTGTCGTAAGTGTCTATGGGAAGGTGGATCCCTAACGCTTCGGCAACGTCATCCAACGGTGCACAGCCCTGTATCTTCCACTCTTTCTCACCGATTTTCTCAATTTCCTTCGGCCGCAGCGGCTCCTCCGCTTCATAAAGCTCTCCCACAAGAGCTTCCATCAGGTCGTGAAGCGTAGCAATACCTGAAACACCGCCGTATTCATCAACCAGTACAGCAAAATATGTCCTGTTCTTTTTCATATTGGAAAAGAGCACATCTGCTTTCATTCCATCCGGCACAAACCACGCCTTATCCACAGCCTGCTCCATGACAGCCTCACGTGACCTGTCCTTCATGCGGAAATAGTCCCTGGTATCCAGGATTCCCACAATATCGTCACAGCTCTCACCGCACACCGGATAAAAAGAATGACGGCTGCGGCATATGGTGTCCTCCCATTCCTGCATATCATCCTCCAGATACAGGGCATCCACATCAATGCGGTGGGTACAGATCTGCTCCGCATCCATATCGTCAAAATCAAAAATATTCTGGATCATCTCATTTTCCTGGGTATCAATGGTTCCCTGGGCATTTCCTTCCATGAGAAGCATACGGATTTCCTCCTCAGAGACCTTCTCCTCCTCTTCCTCCGGATTGATACCCATAAGTTTCAAAATCAAGTTTGTGGAGACCGTCAGCAGAAATACCAGGGGCGCAAATGCTCTGGACACTGTATAGAGCATGCCCGACATGGACAGCGCCATGGAATCGGCCTTTTTCATGGCGATCCTTTTGGGTACCAGCTCACCAAATACCAGATTGAAATAAGCCAGTATCAGTGTGATCAGAAATACAGCTATGGATTTCAGCACTGATTCCGGTATGGACACCCCTGCGGCTATAAGCTTTCCTACCAATGGCCCGGCAAAATTTTCCGCAGCAAACGCACTTCCCAGCAGTCCGGCCAGCGTAATGGCAACCTGGATGGTGGCCAAAAACCTGGCGGGCTGTTCTGTCAGGGCGGATAGCCTCACAGCCCTTTTATCGCCTTCTGTTGTCAGCTTGCGCAGCCGTGTCTCATTCATGGAGATCACTGCGATCTCCGCACTGGCAAATGTAGCATTCAAAAAAATCAAAATAACTTGTAAAAGTATTGCTCCTATCATAACTCATATACCTCCTAAAATCGTACTATGGAATTTCCCCTCATGGAAGCGGGGTTTAAAAAAACACAAAAAGGCACAGTCTGTATCCGGATTTCTCCGTATACAGACCACGCCTTACTTATCCATAATACGACATGGGGCAGCTAATCTGCTATATGCACTATCACTATCGCCGCTATCCTCCATGTGCGCGATCACATCCTTTCACCTTATTGTATATTAAAATACCACCAAAATGAGCGCCTGTCAATGCTGTTTTTATAACCGTTCAGGACAAACACATGAGTGACTGTCTCTCCGATTCAGGTCTATCTGTTACCAGACAGCTCCTTGATGTAAAAGTCCATCAGTTACTCCCTTTGTTTTATATCTCCAAAAACCTCAAATTTTCATCCCTGGTAAATACCGGAATCTTATCTATAGGAGCTTCTGCTGTCACCCACCGGCCCCCCTCATACACCTTACCATCCAAAAGGGAATACCATGTTTCATCTTTTGGCAGGTATACTTTTCGGCTGTAAGTATCTTCATAGAGAACGGGGGCGACCAGCAAAGCGCCTCCATACATATACTGTTCTTTCAGTTCCCAGCAGACCGTATCCTGAGGGAATTCATAAAACATGGTTCTTATCACAGGTCTGCCCAGTGTATGTGCCTCTTCCATAAGATTCCTGGTGTATGAGCGAAGAGATTCCCGCAGTTTGATATAATGTTCAAATATGGGAGTATTCTCCTCACCAAAGCTCCATATTTCATTGTCTCCTCCGGTAAATAATGCCTCTGTACCATCCTTGTGGTATACATGCCTGTCTTCACATTCCCTGTCGCCGTGAAGGCGCATGACCGGACAGAAGGTCCCCCATTCAAACCATCGGATCAAAAGCTGTCTGAATGCCGGATCCTCTGGTCTTCCTCCTGAAAATCCACCGATATCCGTAGTCCACCAAGATATACCTGCAATTCCCATGTTAAGCCCTGCACATACCTGTCTGCGAAGTGTCTCCCAGTCACTGTGTATATCGCCGGACCATACAAGTGCACCATATCTCTGACTTCCGGCCCAGGCGCAGCGTACCAGATTTACTGTTTTTTCCTGCCCTTCTGCTCTCTGTCCCTCCCAGAATGTACGGGAGAACATCTGTGGGTAGATATTTCCTATACGCACGTTTGGTCCCATGTGATACCTGTAGTTATCAAAATCATAAACTGTATACTCCGGTTCCGCTTCATCAAGCCAAAACAGCCGTATGCCATGTTCATAGTAATTCTGTCTGCACTTTTCCCATACATAATCTCTCGCTTCCGGGTTCGTTGCATCAAAGAAAGTACTCTCACCTCCAAAACGCATAGCAATGGGCACACCTCTGTCCGTTTTTACCAGCAGCCCTTTCTCCTTCATCTCCTCATAATTCTCACTGTCCAGGGCAACCTGAGGCCACACAGAAACCATCAGCTCCATACCATAAGATTTTAATTCTTCCACCATGGCCTTCGGATCTGGGAAGAATTCTTCTTCAAATCGAAAGTCTCCCATCTTGGGCCAGTGGAAGAAATCGCACACCATCACATCTACAGGTATCTGTCTTCTGTGATATTCACGTGCCACAGACAAGAGCTGTTCCTGATTCCAGTACCGCAATTTACACTGCCAGAATCCCAGCCCGTACTCCGGCATCATAGGCACAGTTCCTGTAACCTTCGCATAAGACTGTTCCATCTCATCCGGAGAATCCCCTGCTGTGATCCAGTAATCCATCTGACGGGTACACTCCGCTGTCCAGCGTGTCTCATTTTTTGCAAATGTGACACGGCCCACTGCCGGGTTATGCCAGAGAAATCCATAACCCTGATCAGACAGAAGAAAAGGAACACTTGCCTGGGAATTTCTATGTGCTAATTCCAATGTACAGTTTTTAATATTAAGTACATCCTGTTGGTACTGCCCCATGCCATAGATCTTCTCCTGTTCTTTGGACGCAAAGCGGACTGTCAGCTTATAATCCCCTCCCAGTACAGGTTTGAATTCCCTGGCGTCCAGATTTAACGATCCCCCATCTTCCGCCTCTTCAAGGAGAAGTCTGCCATTCTGGTTGTAAAAACGTACCCGGCACCTCTTTGACCAATCTGATACTTGGAGACATGCAGTAATTTTTCCATTCGTAATACTTCCCGTCCATTCATCTGCCTCTATTTCCGGCTGTATACTTTTCCCGCATAATAAAGCATAGTCTGTGTCTTCCAGATTCCCCATCATAGTACTACGCACCCGCAGGGAGTTCTCCCCCCACGGTTCAATCTGCAGCAATTCCCCGTTCTGACGATACTGCAGTGTATTTCCCTGTCTGTAAATATATCTCATTCTGTTTCTCCTCCTGAAAAATCAACCCTTTACAGCGCCAATCATGACACCCTTTTCAAAATATTTCTGAATAAACGGATAAATGCACAATATTGGAATAGTAGATACAATAATCACACCAAATTTAATCTGGTCTGCATATTGCTGGGCATAACTTCCGGCACCCGCCACCGAACCTCCGCCTCCCTGAAACGCCTGATTGGACAGCAGAATATTTCTCAGTACCATCTGGAGAGGCTGCAGATAATCCTTGTTCAAGTATAACAGGGCAGTAAAGAAGTCATTCCAGTGCGCCACCATATAATAGAGAAACAAAACAGATATCACTGCTTTTGACAGAGGCAGCACAATGGTAGAAAAATACCTGAAATGCGAGCATCCGTCCAGCCGCGCCGCCTCATAGAGATCCTCCGGAATGGATGTCTCCATAAATGTTCTGGCAATGATCAGGTTATAGACACTCAGTGCAGTAGGCAGGATCATAGCCCAGGGAGTATCAATTAAATGCAGCGTTTTAACCATAAGATAGGTAGGAATCATTCCCCCGCTGAAATACATGGTAAAAACAAAAAGCGGCATAATAACTTTCCTGGGCTTAAAACTTGTTCTTGACAATACATATGCCGCAGGCAGTGTGATCAGCATGTTGACAACCGTTCCGCCGATAGAGTAGACAATAGTATTCAAATACCCTTTCCAGATACGGCTGTCACCGAAGATCTGTTCATATCCATAAAAATTTATCTTTTTAGGCAGCAAAAGTACTTTTCCCATATTCACCATTGTTGAATCACTGACAGAAGCAATAATGATAAAATATAAAGGATAGGCAACTGTGGCAAAAGCCAAAACCGCAATAAAAATCACAGTTATTTCAAATAATTTATCAGATACCGTTTTCTCTTTCCATTTTAAACGTTTGGTTTGTTTTGTATGCATTATAATCCACTCCTTTCTTACATCAAACTGATATCTGATTTTTTCCTGGCAATGCCATTCACAACCATAAGAACTACAAAATTGACCATAGTATTAAAGAGTCCTACCGCAGCGCCAAAACTAAACTGGCTGGATTTAATACCCACGTTGAACACATAAGTGGATATAACCTCCGAAATCCCTTTATTCAAACTGTTTTGCATCAAAAATGTTTTCTCGAACCCAACACTTAGAATATTACCCATATTCATTATCAGCAGAATAATAATAGTAGGTGCAATGGCCGGAAGTTCCACATAACGGACCAGCTGCCAGCGGTTTGCCCCGTCAATTTTTGCCGCATCATACAACTGCGTGTCTACAGAAGACAGAGCTGCTATGTAAATGATGCTGTTCCATCCGCTGGACTGCCAGATTCCCGACAGCACATAGAGAGGAATAAATTTGCCCGGATCCCCCAATATATTCGCATCCGGCCCAATAAGGTGCAATGCCTGCAAGGCATGGCTGATAAGTCCGGTTGTAGGGGAACAGAGAATATTCATCAGGGCAACCAACACAACTGTAGATATGAAATAGGGCATATAAATGGTTGTCTGTACTAATTTTTTACATTTGTTATTTTTAATCTGATTGATGACCAGTGCCAGCAAAATCGGAATGGGAAATCCGAAGACGATACTGGTCACTGCCAACAGAAACGTATTGCGGATTGTAGGCCAGAACATAGGGCTTTGAAAATACTGCTGGAAATATTTAAGTCCCGCCCAATCTCCCCCTGTTAATCCTTTTTGAAAATTAAAATCCCTGAATGCAAGCTGTATTCCATACATGGGGCCATAACAGAAAATGGCAATAAACAGGATTGCCGGCAAAATCATAACCCAAAGCTGCCAGTTTTTTTTCCATCCCCTTTGTAAACTATTCTTTGTTTTTTCCATCTATATCTCCTTTCCCGTCCATCTGGTTTTAGACAGCAAAATATTCTGCTGTCATGAAATTCAGCAGTGATACGCACATCAGGGCACGCATCACTGCTGTAAAAACCTTTCTGCTTATTTGAGTGATTTCAGATAATCATCATAAGCTTTCTGCCTGATTTCCAAATTCTGAATCATTCCTGCGCTGTTCAGGGATTCCACATAGGTCCCCCATTCTTTATCAATATCCCCTTTTCCCGTTACCCATCCTGCTGTCTGCTGTTCAAATATATTGATAATATTTGCCTGGTTCATGGCCAGAGTATTGGTATCCTCTTCACTGTATTTCATAAAAGTCTGGGGATACTCATTACTCTTTGAATCCACCTTGTCCCAATATTCTTCATAAACCTGTTTTTCCTCTGTGACGGTACGCATGTCTTCCCCCAGAGTAATATTCATTCCGTCTTTGATATAGTAAGGACCATTATCTGCAAAGGTTTTCGTCCATTTCCAGGAACCGGGATCCAGAGAGGAATCAGCCGGCGGAAGTACCTCATAAGAGCCGTCATCCTTTTTCTTGATTCCTTTATCTGTGTCGTTCATTCCTCCCCAAAGCACTTGAATACTCTCTTCCGGGTTATAGAAAGCATCAATAAATTTCATTGCTGCCTCTTTATTTTTACAGTCAGCACTCATAGCAACTGCATTCGGCTGATAATTCTGATAGTATTTGTCATTGATATACTTCACGTCATAGTCAGAATCTGCTGAATATGCCAGTGGTTTCATGGTGATATACTGGTCTTTTATTTCGTTGCCAAACCTGTCTCCGCTTTCCCAGCCCCAGGTAAATCCTACCTTCGCTTCTGTTCCGCTGCCTCTGGCTACGGACTGATACTTGGAATAATCCTGTGTAAATGCCTCCTTGCTGATCAATCCTTCATTATTCAGCTTCTGTAGATATTTCAGCAAGATCTTAAACCTGTCATCTGTAAAGTAACTTTTAATTCTGCCATCTTCTGCAAAATATCCGTCTGTTGCGTTGTTGGTAAGCTGTATCCCCAAACTTCCCAGAAGGATTTTTGGACTATACTCCCAGTTAAAGATATTGAAATCCATAGGAATTTCATCTGTGGTATCTCCATTGCCATTAGCATCTTCATTTTTAAACGCTAAGAGAACCTGCTCCAGTTCATCCCAGTTGGTAGGTACTTCCAATCCCAGATTATCCAGCCATTGCTTGTTAATAAACATACTGGCTGTGGAATAAGGCCATACACTCTTATAGGACGGTATTCCATAGATTTCTCCAGAAGTGGTGGTGGCAAGCTGTTTGATTTCAGGATGATCACTAAACATGGCCTGAATATTCGGAGCATGCTCTTCTATCAGTGGGGACATATCTTCAAATAACCCTTTATATTGTACATAATCGGAATCTGCAGTTCCTTTGAAAATCAAATCAGGGATATTTCCACTGGCGAACATTGCACTTTTCTTCTGATCCCAGTCTGCAGATATTTGTTCCCACTCAATCTCCACATTGCATTTTTCTTCCAACTCTTTCAGCCACTGCATGTCATTGACATCCTGGGTCAGTGAGTGTTTGCTGAACAACGCCGTCAGTTTCACCTTTCCATCAGCAGTTGTTTTTCCGGATTCCCCGTTGTCGCCTCCGCATCCTGCCAGCATTCCTGCTGCCATTGTTCCTGCCAGAAGCAGGGCTGCACACTGTCTTACCTTCATTCTAGTTCCTCCTTCTTGCCTGTCTGTAACTTCTTTCTTTTCTCACAGGCCGTTATATCATTTGTGATGCACTGCCTTTTGGCTTTGGCACCGAATTTATAAGTATATTATAGGAAAATGTGAATGGTTCTTCTATGTGTGCATTTTTTTATTTTGGTGTTATTTTTTATATAGGAAAATGGGTTCCAGCTGTACCAGCTGAAACCCATCTTTTATAATATATTCTGCAGTTATTGCTTCTTTATGTAATTTCTTCTATATTTGCTTGGGCTTAGTCCCACTGTCTTTGTAAACAGTTTTGTGAAATAAAAGTAATCACTGTATCCCACGGCTTCTGCAATTTCATTAACAGACATATTTCCTTTTTCCAGAAGCACCTTGGCCTTCTGAATCCTGCGCCTGATAATATGTTCTGTATAAGTCTGCCCTGTTTCTCTTTTTATAAGACTGCTGAGATGTCCTGTACTAATGTTATACTTTTCAGATAGTTCCTGCAAAGAGATATCCGAATCGTATTTCTCATCTATGTTTTCCAGTACATAGTGAATCAGACCGCTTACTTTATCAACAGCCTGTTCTTCCCTAATCCCCAGCTGAAATTCCAGGTTTTTCTTTAATTCTGCCCAATTGTGGTATTCTGTGATCATTTGTTCTGTGGTCATAAAGTTCAGCTCAACATCTGTCATATAAGTTTTGAAGAATTTATGGGACATTGCTATCAGCTGATTATAGATAACAGCCAATTGATTTATATACAGCCTGCCTCCCCGTACCATTCTGTCCAGATTATCTATGATCAAACTCATACCGCTTTTCTGCTTTTCTCCCAGTATTCTTTCACATTCCAGCAGAAAATCAAGAACGCATCTGTTATTATCCTCTATCCTATACTGACAGCACCCTGGCTCCGCTGTAAAAAGCTGTGTTTTTAATGCCAGATCAGCCTCCTGATACATCTGTGCAAGCCAGGCACTGCTGCTGTTTCTTCTGCTGTAACCGGCTGTACTGCTCTCCCGGATATACCTACCGGGAAATTCATCACCGCACAGCAATAATATCCTGCTTTCCCCCACTAAATATGCCAATGATAATTTGCCAGCAGAAAATTTCATAAAATGTTCTGCCGCCTGTGAAGTTCCCATATCTATACAGGCAAGCGTAACAGTATCACCCAAATGCCTTCCTGCAGCCTCTGTCAGAAGAGACTCTGCAGATATTCTTTCTTCTACACTGATGGCCTCCTTCAGGCGTTCCAGTCCCTCATCCTGTTTCTTCTTCTCATTTTTTGCGTCAAGCTCCTGCTTCAGCCGGATTAATACTGCTTTTAAATCCTCGGCCTTGACTTTTTTCAGCAGATATTCAAAAACCCCGTACTTAATAGCCTTCTGAGCATATTCAAATTCTCCGTAACCGCTGATAAGGACTACTTTTGTCTCCAGATTTCCCATAGCAACTTCTTCTGTCAGCCTCAGCCCGTCCATACCAGGCATACGGATGTCAGAAAATACAACATCCAGCTTTTCATTTTGCAGGATGTCCAAAGCTTCAAGTCCATTGACGGCCTCTGCAGCAATTTCAAATCCATATTCTTCCCAGGACAGCATCATCTTCAGTCCATAGATCACCCAAGGTTCATCGTCCACAAGCATTACCCTATACATTTTTAACCTCCTGCTCCAGTCTGGCCGGAAATCTCATAGTGATCACTGTTCCAATATCCAACTTGCTTTTCATGGAAAATTCAGCCTTCTCATTATAGAAAAGATGAAGGCGGTGATAGACATTATGCATTCCAATGCCCCTGCCCGGCTGGGACGCGGGCCATTTCTTTTCTGAATGTTCAAGGGAATCCATCAAACTCCCCAGTTCCTGAGGCGATATGCCAATACCATTATCTTTGACCTCAACCTGGATCCTATCTCCATCACCCATGGTAATCCTAATATCCACCTGTCCATCTCCTACTTTTCTCTCCAGGCCATGAAAAACTGCATTTTCTACCAGGGGCTGAAGAAGCATTTTGATCATGTCAGAGCATAGTGTATTTCTCTCTGCATCCACACAGATTTTTATCTTTCCCATAAAGCGGTAGTCTATGATTTTCGCATATTCCATAATGTAGTCAATCTCATCCTTTACCATAACAAAAGGTTCCCCTTTTACGGCATACCGATAAAGATAGGAGAGAGATTCCGCAATTTCAGCTATCCGGGGAGCCTGATAATAGGATGCCATACCTCCAATGCATTCCAGAGTATTGTATAAAAAATGAGGATTGATCTGATTGCGATAAGAAATAATTTCTGCCTGCTTTTTATCCAGCCGCATTTCGTACATACGTTTCTGGGATTCCCGGATATGTGATTCCTGCTTCTCAATCTCATCCAGCATTTGATTCAGGCTATTTGCCAGATCTCCCATCTCATTTTCATAATCTACAGATAATCTGTCAGCGTCCTTTTCCTTGGGAAACTTCTTGGCAAACTGTGTAATCTTCCAGACAGGCTCAAGAATACCTTTGCTGATACTGACTGCAAAAACTGCCAAAAATAAGGCTGTCAGCAAGTATGCCACGACACTGTACTTTTGGATAGTATTTATCTCCGGAAGAAGTTCGTTTTGCGGCACCACATTCAGCAATGTCCAGCCTGTGGCAGGAATCTTTAATTTGGTAATCTGGTATTTTTTATTGTCAAAAAGACTGCTGTCAAGTTTTGCACTCTCTTCAACCCCTTCTCCTGCCAAAACATTTCCCTCCTGATCCAGCAACGCCATCCTGGCATTCTTTGTCACGAGAGAGTTGCTGAGAAAAGGTTTCAGACCTTTACATTGCATGGTAAAAATACCAACCCCAAGATATTTTCCCTTCTGACGGCTTTGTGTATCCCAGATTGGAAACGCAATCTGATACAACTGCCTTTTGTTGACAACTGATAATTCTTTTCCTGAATATACCGGCCCCTCAAACTTTCCAGGCAGCTTTTCTGGTCTCAGGTATTCTCCCACATCACCATAGTATTCCATATTTTTGCCAAGAAGCACTATGCCCACGATTCCTTCCTGCAAAGACATGGTATTTGCGCAGACATTCTTAACTCTGCTGTACTCCCCTATTCTTTCTCCTAAATCCTCAGTCTGAAGAAAATCAAGTATTGTGGGACTATAAAAGAGAGAATCCGCAATTTTTCCGATATCCTTGTTAAATACAGATATGCTGTTCTCTACCTGCTCAACCAATTTTCTGTTGGCTTCTGCTGTTTTCTGACGAATAACCTGTTTTGCGGAAAGAACGGTAATCATATAGGAAACCAGCAACAAGACCATTATGATCCCTGCAAGCACAGCCACCTGCCGCCGGATACTCAATTTTTTCATCGGCATATTACTCCTTTCTACCTGAAGATAATAGGCAAACATGACTGCAGCCGCCTGCCTCTGTTCTTTTTCTTTTACAACATCCGATCCGGCAGTTCATTTATAGGTAAGGGGCTGTCTATTACCCGACAGCCCCTTGTTCATAATTATTTTCTCATGTGTTTACCCTGTATCACCATTTCGTAACTGTTCCGTCCCCTTACAGTTACCGCTAAAATCCATGCATGATCACCTTTTTCCATATTTTTATTCTAAGAATTCTCTGATCTTCCCTCTGATTCTCTGCAGGGCATTGTCAATGGATTTTGGGCTTTTCTCCATGGCCTCCGCAATCTGGGTATACGTCATGCCCTTGAGATAAGAATCCAGCACCTGGGTTTCAAAGGGGCTTAAATGCTGTCTGATCTTCTCCTGTATGACATTTACATTCTCCCTGTCAATGACAATGGCCTCCGGATCCTGCTGCTCAAAGACCAGGCTGTCCAAGATAGGGTTTTCCTCCTCGCTGAGGGAAATGTAAGAATTCAGGGGTTTATTTTTAAGCCTTCCCGACATTTCAATGGCCTTATAGAGCTGCCGTTCCACACACAGGTTGGCAAAGGTTGCAAATGTGGCGCTTTTCCCCGGCTGGTAATCTCTCAGCGCCCTAAACAGGCCGATCATTCCCTCCTGGATCAAATCCTCCCTCTCGCCGCCCACAATGAACATGGCATGGGCTTTTTTCAGGACCATCCCCTTGTATTTTTCCATGAGATAATCTTCCAGCTCCTGCTCGCCGCTTCTCAGCCGTTCAATCAATTCTTCGTCCGTAAATCGTTCGTAATTATCCATATTTTATCCTAAAAGCCGCTGTCTCACAATTTCATAAGCCAATACTCCTGCAGCCACAGAAGCATTCAGGGAGTCAATATCCCCTTTCATGGGGATGGAGGCCACAAAATCGCATTTTTCCTTTACCATCCTGGATACGCCTTCCCCTTCGTTTCCGATCACAAGACCAATAGGGCCTTTTAGATCAAGCTGGTACATGCCGGTGCCGCCCATATCCGCACAGACGAACCACAGGCCTTCCTTCTTCAGCTCCTCAATGGTCCTGGCAATATTGGTCACTCTTGCCACCGGCGTGTAATTCAGGGCGCCTGCCGAGGTACGGGCCACAGTGGCCGTAAGCCCTACCGCCCTGTTTTTTGGTATGACAACCCCGTGGGCACCTGCCAGGTTGGCAGTACGGATGATGGCCCCCAGGTTGTGAGGGTCTTCAATGTTGTCGAGGATCACCACAAAAGGCGGTTCCCCTTTCTCTCTTGCCTTATTCAGAATATCTTCCACCTCAGCGTAATCATAGGCTGCCGTCATGGCAATGACTCCCTGATGTTTTCCTGTCTCTGACATCTGGTCCAGGCGCTCCTTTTTCACGAACCGTACCATGGTATCATGTTTTTTCGCCTCTCTCAGAATGGTGCGGACAGGGCCGTCCTCGCATCGCTCCAGCACGAACAGCTTGTCCACTACCCGGCCGGAACGAAATGCCTCCAGCACCGCGTTGCGGCCTTCCACTTTACTCTCCTGGAATTTCTCTTCCATCTGTTTCTCCTTCTTCCATACCTGTTTTTATCAGCCCCAGCATCCGTTCCCACTGCTCCGTAAGATACAGATATCCCATCAGCGCCTCAAAACCGGTTGCCCTTCTGTAATCTGACATGCTGGCATTCTTGGCCATGGTATAAGATTTTGCGTTTCTGCCCCGCTTGAATACCGCTGTCTCCTCCTCTGTGAGATGAGGTTTCAGCTTCTCTATCATGGCGGACTGTGCAGACGCCTTCACAAGCCTGCTTGCCCGGTTATGCAGCTTATTTACCTGCGTGTTACCCTTTTCCACCAAAATGGTGCGGATGACCAGCTCATAGATGGCATCCCCGATATAAGCCAGGGTCAGAGGAGAATACGTTCTGATATCCGTATCCTCCAGGCCAAACATGTCTTTCAGCATTTTTAAGCTCTCTTCCATTGTACACCTTCTCTTGTATCTTTCAGAATGATGCCCATGGAGGCAAGCTGGTCACGGATCTCATCCGCACGTGCAAAATCCTTTGCCTTTCTGGCTGCCTGGCGTTCTTCGATGAGGCGCTCCACATCAGAGTCCAGAACTTCTTCTTTTTTATTTACGAGCAGTCCCAGTACATCACACAAACCTGTGATCTTATCAAAGAGCAGTTTTACAAATGCCTTTGTGCTGCCGCTTCCCGCCTGGGTGTTGGTGAATTTCACAAGCTCAAAAACAGCTGCAATGGCATCCGCTGTGTTGAAATCATCCTCCATGGACTCCTCGTATTTTTTCACAAAACCTTCGATTTCCGGAAGCAGTGCCCTCTCTGCCTCTGAAACCTCCCCATCTTGGGCATTTTCAAGCAGATGTTTTAACTGGTCCACACATGTCACAATACGGTCCAGTGCGTTCTTGGAAGCCTCCATCAGCTCCGCACTGAAATTGAGAGGGCTTCTGTAATGGGCGTTCAGCATAAAGAAGCGGAGCACCTGCAGGTGGTATTTCCCGCCAATCTCACGTACTGTAAAGAAATTGCCCAGAGATTTTGACATCTTTCTGTTGTCAATATTCAGAAATGCATTGTGCATCCAGTATTTTGCAAAAATCCTGCCATTGCAGCACTCAGACTGGGCGATCTCATTCTCGTGGTGAGGGAATACCAAGTCCTCACCGCCTGCATGGATATCAATCTCCTCACCCAGATATTTTTTTGACATGACAGAGCACTCAATATGCCAGCCCGGCCTTCCCTCACTCCAGGGGGATACCCAGTAAGGCTCCCCTTCTTTTTTCGGCTTCCAAAGTACAAAGTCTAAGGGGTCTTCCTTCTGATCTTCCCCTGACACCTGGATGGAGCGGAATCCTGACTGCAGATCATCCAGATTCTTGTGCGACAGCTTTCCGTACTCACTGAAATTCTTCACTCGGAAGTATACCGTACCGTTTACCGCATAGGCAAACCCTTTGTCAATAAGGGTCTGGATCATATCTATCATACCGTCGATCTCCTGGGTTGCCAGGGGATGGGTGGTGGCAGGCTTTACATTCATGTCCGCCATATCCTTTTTACATTCTTTGATATAGCGCTGGGAAATCTCTTCCGCGGGAACGCCCTCCTCAATGGCTTTTGCAATGATCTTGTCATCCACATCCGTGAAATTGGACACATAATTTACATCATATCCTTTGTACTCCATATATCTTCTCACGGTATCAAATACGATCATGGGCCTTGCGTTTCCAATGTGGATAAAATTGTACACGGTGGGGCCGCACACGTACATTTTCACTTTTCCTTCCTCCAGGGGAACGAAATCTTCTTTTCTCTTTGTCAGGGTATTATAAATCTTCATGTCTTTACTCCTTTTCTTCTATTACTTCCTGAAGCGCGTATTCCAGCTTTTGCAGCTTGGACTTCAGGTGTTCATTCTCACTCTGCAGTTTTCTGATGTCCTCCAGTACCGGGTCAGGCAGATGCACCTGGTCCATATCACTTCTGGGTACCTTCTGGTTTTCCCGCTTCACAATACGGCCCGGCACGCCCACTACGGTACAGTTTGGCGGTATTTCCTCCAGCACCACGCTTCCGGCACCGATCTTGGAATTTTCCCCTATGGTAAAGGAGCCGAGTATTTTCGCTCCGGCACTTACCATCACATTGTCCTTCAGGGTGGGATGGCGCTTGCCGGTCTCTTTGCCCGTACCGCCCAGTGTCACACCCTGATAGAGGGTGACATTATTCCCAATGACTGTGGTCTCACCGATGATAACACCGGTTCCGTGGTCAATAAACAGTCCCTTTCCTATTTTTGCCCCGGGATGGATTTCAATACCTGTTTTTCTGGCTGCCCTCTGGGAAATCCATCTGGCAAGGAAATAATGGCCTTTTTCATAGAGCTTATGAGCCTTTCGATACTGGATCATGACTCGAAAACTGGGATACAGAAGGACTTCCAGCGGCGTTTTGATCGCCGGGTCCCTTTCCTGGATAACCTGAAATTCTTCTTTTATATGCTTGACAAATCCCATGGTTTATTTCCTTTCAATATTATAACAAAAAACGTCTCTATATGGCTGTTAAAGCCATATAGAGACGAAGATATCACTCCGCGGTTCCACTCTATTTGAGGACAATTGTCCCCCGCTCACACCCTTAACGCGGGCTTACGGACCTTCCTGCAAAAGGCTGGTCAGCTCCCGGACGCACTTTCACCCTTTCCTTTTTGGACAGCTCTCAGCCGGTGACTGTCCTTCTCTGTAAAAATTCCCGGAGTTACTCTTTCCGTTCACAGCTTTTTCCATATCTTTTTATAGTTTATGCATAAATGCACTGTTTGTCAATGGATTTTTCACCTGCTGATGCAAAAACCGTCTTTATCCGACTTTTTTACCCGGTACATGGCCGTGTCCGCGGCCCGGTAAAGCTGGGAGAAGGTGCGGCCGTCCCTGGGGCTTATGGCAATGCCGATACTGGCAGATACCAGACTCCCGGCGCCTTGGATCTGAATATCCCTTATGGCCTCCAGGACCAGGGCCGCTTTCTTTTCTGCCATTTCAAAATCCACATTTCCCTGCAGGAACACTGCGAATTCATCCCCGCCCATACGCACCACCAGATCGTCCGAACGAAAGGTTTTGTTTAAAACCTCACCGACTTTTTTCAGGACAATGTCCCCCACCTCGTGCCCCCATTTGTCGTTGATGCTTTTAAAATCATCCAGATCTATCATAAAAAGGACGCCTGCGGTATTCTCTTTTAATCTCTGTGATATTTTCCCCACTGCGGATTTGTTGTAGGTGTTGGTGAGCACGTCTCTTTCACTGATCTCCATCAATCTCTGCTCCCTGTGTTTGACCTCTGTAATATCCTGCAGTTTGCCAACCACCACGCTGGCGCTTGCTTTTTTGTCAAATATGGCCTTCAAGTGACAGGAATACCAGTTATACCGGCCCTCCTTTCCCTTTACCCTGAGCTGTATGCTGCGGGTATCCAGAGAATGGGGCATTTCCTTTAACATTCTGTACACGATTTCCCTGTCATCAGGGTGTACCCTTCCATTGTCAAGCTTATGGGAAAACTTTTCAAAGCGCAGGCTATCAAGGCCCAGCATGTCCCTTGCGTTGTTGGTAAATTCCAGTACATCCTGCCCGCAGAAATACTCAAACAGTACCGTATCGGAAAACTGGGAAAGCGCTGCGAAGCGTTTCTGTTCCATCACCCGCGCTCTCTGCTGCTTTCTCAAAACCACAAAGACTACACTGACAACAGCTATTGTGAGAAAAATGAGGAGCATTCCCGTGAGAAGCACATTCCGGTAAACTGTATGGGAACTGACCAGCACATTGTCCTCACTGACGAAGTTGGCAATATACCAGCCATTATAATCCATTTTTTCCACAGATACATAATAGCCTATTTGGTCCAGGGAGATCTTATCCGTAATTTCCGTATTTCTGCTCTTTTCCAGCATATCCCTGACTTTGTTCTCATCTTCCTTTGATATCCCTCTCTCCTTCAGGATCCCGAACAGACTGCTGTCCGTGGCAAAATCAGGAACTTTTGAGTAGACGATCTCCCCGTCCCTGGCCGTTATAAAGGTGCTGACCTCTTTATACATCCTGCTTTCCTGTGTCACAGATGTGAGGATCGTAGCCGGAATTTCCGTCTGCAGGATCCCGGTAACTCTTCCCCCCTTGGATACGGGAATACCCACCGCAAAATAATAATTTCCCTCCTCGTCCACACGAAAATGGTCTGAGACGGTGGAACCGTTTTGAAGAAGGATGATACCCTTTATTCTTATCCCCAATACGGTTGAGAAACGGCCCAAACCAGTCTTCCTTGGCCGACAGCCCGTTGGTATCCATCACAGCCGCCACGGCGCCCATGGTACTCAGAATGTCTGATATTTTTCCATTGAGCTGCCTCTTCTGGTTTTTTGTGTAGGCAGAGAGGTTATTCCCGATCAGAGTGTCATACTCTTCATTGAGTTTGTTCTGCTGCACTGCAAAAATGGCGGAGACCAGAATAATAAATATGAGACAGCAGGTCCCCAGCACGCCCAGCAGCTTCCCTGTTCTTTCCGGATGTTCCTTCATAGCCATCAGCCCTTTACATTTTCTCTTGCCATCAGCAGACCGGTAAACGCGTCTGCCGGCATGGGTCTTGCATAGTAGTAACCCTGCCCGTATTCACATCCAATGGAGCGCAGAAACTCTCCCTGTTCTTTTGTCTCGATCCCCTCCGCAATGGTGCGCATACCGAGTTTTTTCGCCATCCGCACCAGGGAAGCCAAAATCTCAGGCCCCCTGCCGGAAATACCCTGATTCTCTAAAAACTTCATATCTAATTTCAGGATGTCCACCGGCACGTCCTTCAGCATATTCAGGGAGGAGTATCCGCTTCCGAAATCATCCATCAATACCTGGAATCCATAGCTCTGAAGCTCTTTCATGGCTGCCAGAAGCTGCTGGGGATTGTCCGTGTAGGCACTCTCTGTGATCTCCAGGCGCATCATGCCCGGCTTCAGCCTGTAGCGTTCCGTCAGGTCAATGATGCTTCTGCAGAGATTGGGGTCATAAAATTCCAGTCTGGAGACATTGACGGAGACAGGAATACTGCTTAAGCCTCTGCGCCTCAGTTCCAGCATATTTCTGCAGACTTCCTCCCTTATATAGGCATCCAGTTTGATGATAAAACCATTGTGTTCAAAAAACGGAATGAAAAATCCGGGCGATACCATCCCCTTTTCCGGATGGTTCCACCGCACCAGCGCCTCCGCGCTCACCACTTCCCCTGTCTTCAAATCCACAACAGGCTGGTAATACACCTCAAACTGCCGCTGGAGAAGCGCGTCCTCCATGGAATTGGTAAGCTGCTGTTCGCTGAGGACCACCTGGTGGAGTTCGTCATTATATACCGCGTAGGAACGGTTTGAATTTCCCTTGACTGTGCGCAGCGCCAGGTTTGCCCTGTCACACATCAGATCCACGGACATACCTCTGTCCTCTATGGTATAGACACCATAATAGAGATTGATCTTCTGTTCTATCTTTACAGAGGACAGACTTTTATCCATCTGCTCCCGTACATACAGCAGTTCCTCCGTCCCCGCAGGCAGACACACGGCAAAATGGTCCGCCTCCAGCCTGCCGTAGGTGCCTTTTCTCTTCAGGCATTTCTGAAGCCCCTCGGCTATGAGGAGTAATATCCTGTCTCCCATAAAATTGCCGTACAGTTCATTGATCACTTTAAAACGTTCAATATCAAACTGTACCATATTGTAGGTGCCTTCCGGATTCTGTTTCAGGAAATCGGCTGTCTTCCTGCAGAAAGTGGAACGGTTATAAAGTCCGGTGAGGGCATCATGCTCCAGCAGGTATCGCAGCTCCTCATTTTTCTGCTCTATGAGGAGTTCGTTCTCCCGGCTCTCCGTCACGTCAATATTTACAATACGGTAAATAGGTACTCCGTCCTCCTCCTTGTATTTCAGTGCATTCAGACTGAGCCATCTGAGGCTTTTGTCCTTTCTTCTCACCTGATGGACCACGGAGATCCTTTCATTACTGTCCTTATTTTCCCTGAGCCGCCCAAGGATATATTCCGTATCCCCGCCAACCCACAAAGTGGTCAGATCTCTGCTGAAGCTTTCCTGAAATTCCTCCCTGTCATAGCCGAACTGACGGCAGAATCCATCATTAAAATACTCTACCTGTACTTTATCTGTCACCTTCCAGACACCAATACCGCCGGGAACAGAATCAATCAGGGAATTCAGCTCATTTCTGGTCTCAAAAAGGGCATTCTCAAGTCTTTTCCGCTCCAGGATATGCTTAACCACAATATTTTCCACACGTTTTTTCACCACCATGGCCCGGTACGGCTTATTGATAAAATCGTCCGCTCCCAGTATCAGCGCGTGTTCCTCTGATTTCTCCTTCTCTGAGGTTGCCATGATGACCGGAATACCGGAAAGGGCCTCATCCTCTTTCATGGTTCTCAGAACCTCAAACCCGTCCATACGCGGCATGACAATATCCAATAGGACAACATCAACCGGCCGGCTGCGCAGGATCTCCATGGCTTCCGCTCCGTCTGCAGCCTGAAGAATACTGTATTCATCATCAAATATATTCTCCAGGAGCGCCCTGTTCAATTCTACGTCATCTGCAATCAGCATGGTTTTTTCTCTCTGCATCTATTTACAACCCTTCCTCGTTTTTCTCCTGTCTCTTCCCGGAAGCATCCGGCATCCCGCAGAATCTTCCGTCATATCCTGCAATCTTCACATTTTTTATTATAGCTCACTGTACGCCTTCAAACAAGAATTTTCCAGACAAAAACGGATGCAAAATCCTGTGATTCTGCATCCGTTTCTTACAAGAGGCTGATTTCTATCTATTTTATTTCTATTTTCAAGGAAGGCTGCTCAAATCACAAAAACTTAGCAGATGCCCTGTGCAAGCATTGCTTCTGCAACTTTTTCAAATCCGGCCACATTGGCGCCCACTACATAGTTGCCCTCATTGCCGTATTTTTTCGCTGCATCCGCCATATTGTGGCAGATGTTGACCATAATACCCTGTAATTTTGCGTCTACTTCTTCAAAGCTCCAGCTCAGTCGCTCACTGTTCTGTGACATTTCCAGTGCGGATGTGGCAACACCGCCTGCATTGGCAGCTTTGCCCGGCGCAAAGATAACCCCGTTCTCCTGCAGATATTCGGTGGCCTCCAGTGTGGTAGGCATGTTGGCGCCTTCGCATACTGCAAAGCATCCGTTGGCGACTAACTGTTTTGCATCTTCTAACTGCAGCTCATTCTGTGTCGCACATGGAAGGGCAACGTCCGCTTTCACGCTCCATACCCCTTTGCCCTCATGATATTCTGCGTTTGGTCTGTAATTTTTGTACTCTGTCAGACGGGCACGTTTTACTTCTTTGATCTCTTTTAAAGCTGCCAGGTCAATGCCTTCCGGATCATAGATCCAGCCTGCGGAGTCGGAGCAGGTCACCGGTTTGGCACCTAACTGGTAAGCTTTCTCAATGGCATAGATAGCAACATTACCTGCGCCGGATACTGCCACTGTCTTGCCGGCAAGTTCTTTGCCGTTTAATTTCAGCAGCTCCTCTGTCAGGTATAACAGACCGTATCCTGTAGCCTGTGTTCTCACCAGAGAACCGCCGTATGTGAGGCCCTTGCCTGTGAGAACGCCTTCGTAAGCGTCGCGGATCCTCTTATACTGTCCGAACATAAAGCCGATCTCTCTTGCGCCAACACCGATATCACCGGCAGGTACATCTGTGTCCGCACCGATATGTCTGTACAGTTCTGTCATAAAGCTCTGGCAGAATGCCATAACCTCTCTGTCGGATTTTCCTTTCGGGTCAAAGTCAGAGCCGCCTTTGCCGCCGCCGATGGGAAGCCCGGTGAGAGAGTTTTTGAAGATCTGCTCAAATCCCAGGAACTTGATGATCCCCAGATATACGGAGGGATGGAAGCGGAGTCCTCCTTTGTACGGTCCGATCGCACTGTTGAACTGTACACGGTAGCCTTTATTCACCTGCACATTGCCATTGTCATCCACCCACGGTACGCGGAACATAATAACGCGTTCCGGCTCTACCAGACGCTCCAGCAGTGCTTCTTTGCGGTATTTTTCTTCGTTTGCATCAACCACCGGTTTCAAAGACTCCAGGACCTCTCTGACAGCCTGATGAAATTCCGGTTCACCTGGATTTTTCTTAACTACTGATTCAATTACCTCATCTACATATGACATGACGATCCTCCTATAGTGATATGTGTAAACTAATGTAACGATTCAACGGAACAGTTACAAACTTATGTAGGTTATTATAAAACCTGATGCCAGATTTTGCAAGTTTTATTTTTTGTTCCTGCATAATTTTTTATAAAATTTACTTTTTCCAGACTTTTTTAAAGAAAAGTGAATCTTTCTTTTGTGAAAGTTTCATATACTTCTCCCGTTTAAAGTGCTTTATTTGTAGCGTATTGACAATAGCGTTTTCCCGTCAGATCCTTGTTGTCCACTCCGAACAGTCCCACACCTTGGATACCAGGCCGTTGTAGAACTCCGGTTCATGGCAGACCATCAGGATGGTCCCTTTATATTCCTGCAGGGCACGCTTTAACTCCGCCTTGGCATCCGCGTCCAGATGGTTGGTTGGCTCATCCAGTAAAAGCAGGTTGCTCTCCCGGTTCAGGATCTTGCAGAGTCTGACTTTTGCCTGCTCCCCCCCGCTCAATACGCGCACCAGGCTCTCAATATGCTTGGTGGTCAGGCCGCATTTTGCCAGGGCAGCCCTCACCTCATACTGGGTGTAAGCGGGAAACTCTTCCCATATTTCTTCAATACATGACCGCTTGTTGCCCTGGGGCATTTCTTGTTCAAAGTAGCCGATCTCCAGGTAATCCCCCAGACGGACCGTACCGGACAAGGCAGGGATCAGTCCCAGGATACTTTTCAAAAGAGTCGTCTTGCCGATGCCGTTAGCACCCACAAGCGCGATCTTCTCCCCCCGCTCCACGGTCAGGGTCAGGGGTTTTGATAACGGCTCCTCATAGCCTATCACCAGTTCTTTTGTCTCCACCACAAAACGGCTGGGGGTTCTGGCTGTGAGGAAATGGAATTCCGGCTTTGGTTTTTCCTTCGCCAGCTCGATCATATCCATCTTGTCCAGCTTCTTCTGTCTGGACATTGCCATATTCCTGGTAGCCACCCGGGCTTTATTGCGGGCAACAAAGTCCTTCAGCTCGCTGATCTCCTGCTGCTGCCTCTGGTACGCAGCCTCAAGCTGTGCTTTCTTCACTGCGTAGACCTCCTGGAAATGGTCATAGTCCCCCACATACCGGTTCAACTGCTGGCTGTCCATGTGGTAGATCAGATTTACTACCTGGTTCAGGAAGGGGATGTCATGGGAAATCAGTATAAAAGCATTTTCATATTCCTGCAGATACCGTTTCAGCCATTCAATGTGCACCTCGTCCAGATAGTTGGTAGGCTCATCCAAAAGCAGGATATCCGGTTTCTCCAGAAGCAGTTTTCCCAGTAAGACCTTGGTTCTCTGCCCCCCGCTCAGATCCGTCACGTCCTTGTCAAGGCCGATATCCGTAAGGCCCAGTGCCCTTCCCACCTCCTCCACCTTGGAGTCTATAATGTAGAAATCGTGCATGGTGAGCAGATCCTGAATGGTGCCCAGTTCCTCCATCATCCGGTTCAGCTCCTCCTCGGAAGCCTCCCCCATGCGGTCGCAGATGGTATTCATGTTCTCCTCCATCTCAAAAAGCCAGGCAAATGCAGATTTCATCACGTCCCGGATGGTCATTCCCTTTTCCAGGGCGGTATGCTGGTCCAGGTATCCCACACGGACATTTTTGGCCCACTCGATCTTCCCCTCATCCGGCATCAGCTTGTTGGTGATAATATTCATGAAGGTGGATTTTCCCTCACCGTTGGCCCCCACAAGGCCGATATGCTCGCCTTTTAAAAGGCGGAAAGATACATCCTGAAAAATAGCCCTGTCACCGAAGCCGTGGGACAAATGTTCTACGTTTAATATACTCATGTTTCCTGTTCCTCTCCTGTTGTTCTTACTTTGTAACGGCTGCTTTCCTTCACAACCGCTTTTTTCTTTGGGGGCTGCCGAAACGTCACGTTACTTTTTCTGGCAGCAGCCGCCGCAGCCGCTTTGCATGCGGTCATCCATCATCAGATCCCTGGCGTCTGTGAGCGCGCAGATGGCCTGGGCGGAAATCCCCTCCCCTGCCCCTGTAAAGCCAAGGCCTTCCTCTGTGGTGGCCTTTATATTGACCTGGTTTTCCTCCAGATGCAGGACCTCTGCTATATTTTTCCTCATAGTATCAATGTGTGGCAGCATCTTTGGTTTCTGGGCAATAATGGTCGCGTCTATATTATTGACCACATACATATTTTTTTCCAGAAGGGTTCCCACATGGGCAAGCAGCTTCATACTGGATATGCCCTTGTATTTTGGGTCTGTGTCCGGAAAATGCCTGCCGATATCATGAAGCGCCGCAGCGCCTAAAAGTGCGTCCATAATGGCATGCAGAAGCACATCCGCATCAGAATGTCCCAGAAGGCCTTTCTCCCAGGGGATATTCACGCCTCCCAGTATCAGATCCCTTCCCTCTGTCAGTTTGTGTACATCATACCCCATACCTACACGTATCATAATATCTCTCCTTTCCCGCCGTTCTTTTATCTATTACGCGGGTCTGCCGCCGGGATTTTTCCGGGGTTTCCCACTTTCTTCATGTTTCATTTTTTCGGCCATACGCAAAGTATAACAGATAATCCGTCTGCGTGACAAGGCCGTCCTGTGCGCTATCGGCAGCAAAAGGCAGAACACCCCTTTTTAATGGACGTTCTGCCTCTTTTAAACCTTTTCTTTTTACAGGTAATGCGCCGGCTATTCCGTTCCTTCACAGCCGCGGGCAAAAATCCATGCAAGGCCCCTTTGAGCCATGGGTTTTTTGCCTGGCTGCTGAACGCTTTCTTACGGTCAGCGCAGCAAATGCAAAGACCTGCTAAACAGTTATTTCCGTCACTTCATATCCCGCATCCACAACCGCTTTTTTCAGCGCGTCCCCGGATACGTCCCCGCCGGCTTCCACATAGGCGGCCTTATCCTCCAGGCTTACGTCTGTCTTTGTCACACCCTCCACTGCGTTCAGGGCTTTTGTCACTGCTGCCTGGCAGTGCGCGCACATCATTCCTTCGATCTTCATAGTGATCATATTTGTTTCCTCCTTATTTTCCGGCAGTGTTCTGCCTTGCTTTCCATTGTCAACGGTTTCTGTCTGCTCCTTTTTGGCAGGTTTCTTCAGTACATGGAAGAAGCGAAGCCGCAGGGCATTGGTCACAACAAAAAAGCTGCTGAGACTCATGGCTGCCGCGCCGAACATGGGGCTTAACTTTAAGCCGAACATGGGATAAAGAAGCCCTGCCGCCAGCGGGATTCCGCAGGCGTTATAGAAAAATGCCCAGAACAGATTCTGTTTAATATTGCGGATAACCGCTTTGCTCAGGCCCACTGCTGTCACCACATCCAGAAGATCACTCTTCATGAGCACAATATCCGCGCTCTCAATGGCAACATCTGTACCTGCGCCGATGGCGATCCCCACATCAGCTCTGGCAAGTGCGGGGGCGTCATTGATGCCGTCGCCAACCATGGCTACGGTTCTTCCGCCCTCCTGAAGCCTTGCCACTTCCCGCTCTTTGTCCTGAGGTAGCACCTCGGCAATGACAGTGTCTATAGCAAGCTGCCGTTTGATCGCCTCGGCAGTTCTTCGGTTGTCTCCTGTGAGCATGATGACCTCAATACCCAGTTTCTTCATCTCCCGGATCGCCTGGGCACTTGTTTCCTTCACCACATCCGCTGCGGCAATGATCCCGAGGATCTCATTCTCGTCAAAGAACAGAAGGGGTGTCTTACCCTCCTTCGCCAGACGTATCATGTCCTGATCCCGGCTTTCTGCAGCAAGCCCCTTCTCCTTGGCAAACTTCTGATTGCCTGCAAAGAACCGTTTACCGTTTATCTCCGCCTGCACACCCCGTCCGGACACAGCAAGGAAATTCTCCGCTTTGGCAGGTTTTATGCCCTCCGCTCCTGCTTTCTCCAGAATGGCTTCCGCCAGGGGATGTTCACTTTTTTCCTCCAGGGCGGCAGCCACTGTGAGCAGCTCTTTTTCCGAACGTTTAAACGCAAGGATATCCGTTACCTGGGGTTTGCCCTGGGTGATGGTACCTGTTTTGTCCAATACAACACTTTTTATGTTGTGGGTGATCTCCAGTGCCTCACCGGATTTGATGAGAATACCGTTTTCCGCGCCCTTTCCTGTTCCCACCATAATGGCCACCGGTGTGGCAAGCCCCAGTGCGCAGGGGCATGAGATAACCAGCACCGCAATGGCACAGGAGAGCGCAAATTCAAAGGTGGCTCCCGCAATGAGCCAGGCCGCTGCCGTGATCAATGCGATCCCCATGACAATGGGTACAAAAATACCTGCGATCTTATCCGCGATCTTGGCAATGGGCGCTTTGCTGGAACTGGCTTCCTCCACCAGGCGTATGATCTGGGAAAATGTGGTGTCATTTCCCACCTTTGTTCCCCGGAAACGGATGAATCCTGCCTTGTTCATGGTAGCCGCAATTACCGTATCTCCCACACGCTTCTCCACAGGTATGCTCTCCCCGGTAATGGCAGCCTCATCCACACTGGTGCTTCCCTCGATGATAATACCGTCTGCGGGAATGCTGCTGCCGGGCTTCACAAGAAAGATATCTCCCACCATGGCTTCCTCCGCGGGGATCTCCATCTGGCGTCCATTCCGCTCCACAACAGCCGTTTTTGGTGCCATATCCATCAGTTTCCGGATGGCCTCACTGGTCTTGCCTTTGGAACGTGCTTCCAGATATTTTCCTACATTAATGAATGCCAGTATCATCACAGCAGACTCAAAATACAAATCATGCCTGTACTGGTCCACAAGAGCAATATCCTGCACACCCAGCCCGTAACCTATCCGGTAAACAGCAAATACACCATAGACAAGGGATGCCGCGGAACCAATGGCGATCAGGGTATCCATATTAGGTGCCCCGTGCATTAAGGTGGAAAATCCTTTGGAATAATAGGAACGGTTTACAATCACCACCGGAAGGCAGAGCAAAAACTGGGTCATGGCAAAACCCACTGCGTTCTCCGGGCCGCTTAAAAATCCCGGAAGAGGCAGCCCTGCCATATGCCCCATGGAGACATACATGAGGGGGATCAGAAACAGGAAAGAAAGGATCATCCGGTTCCTCATCTCATGCATATGTTTTTCCACAGGAGATCCTCCGGGCTTTGCTGCTGCCTGCGAGGCTTTCCCGGCCCCGGAAGTCTTCCCGGCGGTTTCCGCATTCTCGTGTTCACCTGCAGCCGCGGCACCGTAGCCGGCGTGTTCCACTGCATTTTCTATATCCTGCACAGACAGGGCGGACTCATCAAAATCCACCTGCATGCTGTTCGTCAGCAGGTTTACGCTGACATCCTTGGTGCCAGGCAGCTTTCTGACACATTTTTCCACCCGGGAAGAGCAGGCGGAACAGGTCATGCCTGTCACATCAAATTTCTGCTTCATAATATTTCGCTCCCTTCAGCGTGCTCGTGATTATTTTAATATTTTACCCAGCATAGTCACAAGTTCATCCACCTTTTCTTCTCTTTCTTCATCTGTATCCGCATTTTTGATGCAGTTTTTCAGATGGGCTGTGAGAATCTCCTTGTTTGCCTTGTTCAAAATGGCTTCTGTTGCCATAAGCTGCTGGGAAACGTCAATACAATACCTGTCTTCCTCCACCATCTTCAGAATACCGTCTATCTGCCCGCGGGCTGTTTTCAGAAGACGGCTGATTTTTGCTTTATCTGCCTGCATGTACACAGCTCCTTTCCTGTACGCATCTCACTGTCTATCACTACACCCCTGGGGGGTATCATTTCTTACAAAACAACAATAACAAAAAATGGAGCAAAAGTCAACACTTTTACTCCATTTTCTTTCTCACCATTTATTTCTTACTTTTTCCGCAAATCCCAGCATGTGGCGAATCTCCAGTTTTTTCCCGTCATCTAACACCGCGGTGCCGTCAAAATGTCCGAACACCTGATGCTGGTCGCTCAAAATGATTCCTGCAGAAGTATACGCTTTGCGGTCCAGCACTGGGGTAAAGGTCAAATCCAGCCGGTCGTCCGACGATGTAAAATACCAGGGTTTCAGATATTGTTCCTTATGCTCCTTCTCACCAGGAATATGAAATCTCACCTGGTTCAGCTTATGGGCATGGCCGTCATAGAACAGCATATTTTCAGAGGCCGCACAGGTATCCCCAAACCCGTAGCCAAGATTAAATCCGAAAACTTTTCCGTCTATCTGCCCCTGCATGGCGCTCCAGTACCAGGTGTTGCTGTACGTCCACACGCCCCGCCCCCAGTCCAGCAGCCCGAAGCTGTCTTCGCGGCGGAAGTAATGGCGCCGGCCCTTGTACTCCACCACACCTTTTGCCCGCATACCGATGATTTTCTGATTATAGTAAAATGCCTTTTCCTTTTCAAAAGGTGTGGCGATCACCATACTGTCCTTTGGCTCCTCATCCAGTATGATCTTCATCCGTATGGGCTTATGATCATCAAAGTCTCTCATCCATGCTCTGAGTACCCGTCTGCCCTCTTCCACCCGGAATGAAAAATAGCATTTCCTATCCCGGTATCTTGTCTCTCCATACCCGGAATCCGGCGGCAGATCTGTCTTTCCCATGGGAAAAACCGTCATTGGACTCACTGTCCGCTCTGTCCTGTTGTCAAAATCCAGAAAGGAGATGCTCATAAGCCCCATATAGCTGTTGTCATCCACGGTCAGCGCCACCCCGAAATGCGGATCATAAATCAAATAATAATCCCATTCCTTAATTCTGAGAGGGTTGGCCTGGATCTTTTCCCTGTCATATTTTTTCACCAGTGACATGGCATATCCGGCCTGGGCCAGATTGCCCTGTTCATCCAGCAGTTCCCCAGGTTCCAGTTTTTTCTGCATGTAAATCCCCCTTTCACACAGACGCCTGCATGCTGCCGTTTTGCTTCCCGGTGTGAACCGGACAGCCGCCGCCGCACATGATTTATCCAAGTGCCACATCTAATATCATCATTATCACAAACCCAACGGCAAAGCCGATGGTGGCCATATTTGAGTGATCTCCCTCACTGGCTTCCGGTATCAGTTCTTCCACCACCACATACACCATAGCACCCGCTGCAAAAGACAGCAGATACGGAAGAACGGGGGTGATATAAGATGCCAGAAGGATGGTAACCATCGCTCCTATAGGCTCCACGACCCCGGACATCGTTCCCATACCAAAAGCGCGAAGCCTTGAATTCCCCTCGCTTTTCAGGGGAAGGGAAATAATGGCTCCCTCCGGGAAGTTCTGGATGGCAATGCCAATGGAAAGGGCAAATGCACCCATCATGCTGATATCCGAATTTTTCGCCAGCATTCCTGCAAACACCACACCGACTGCCATACCTTCCGGTATATTATGAAGGGTGACAGCCAGCACCAGCATGGTATTCTTTTTCAGGCTGCATTTTTTTCCCTCCGGTTCACTGCCCCCCAGATGCAGATGGGGAATCAACCGGTCCATTGAAAGTAAAAACAAGATTCCCAGTCCAAACCCCACCGCTGCCGGGATGAAGGCCAATTTTCCCATATGCTCCGACATATCCATGGATGGAATGAGGAGCGACCACACAGAGGCTGCTATCATAACCCCTGATGCAAATCCCAAAAGCATTTTCTGCACCAGTGGTTTAATCTCGTTTTTCAGGAAAAACACACAGGCTGCCCCCAGTGTCGTTCCCGCAAAGGGAATTAAAATTCCCAAAAATATATTCATAATTGTTCACCTGCTTTTCATTTTATAAGTTTACCGCATCTTTGCCCGGCAGCAAAAGAAGCCCGGACATCCGCTCTGCATCCCGCTTCACTGCCTGCTTGATGGAGCTAAAATTATTGTAGCATAATGCCGGGCAATTTGCACTATTTTTGTTAAGTTTTCTGTTGGCTGGAATCAATTTCCGTTACCCCACAATGCGGAGTGTGTTGCCGGGCACAGAGTGAACCGTTATCAATCTCCGTGTCACGGACAAAAAAGCCCTGTAAAAGAAACAGCCGCAAAACCGCTTCTTTTACAGGGTCCGAATATGTATCAACTTAATTACTGAGCCAGCGCTTTTCCCAGTTTTCTGCAGGCCTCTTTCTCCTCATCTCCGGGTTCTTCGTTGCAGATGACACTGTCGCAGACAAGCTCCGCTTTGTCCTTCCTGCAAGTTTCCTCCCAAGAACGCATCCATTCACCGTCTCCCCAGCCATAAGAACCCGTGCCTTCCCGTTTCCTCACAACCGAAAGAGAAATTCCTTTTTCTGTAAACTGCTGTGTCAGGCTTTCAAGCTGGCTTGCCAGCCCCTCCCAGGAATCATAGGGCATATTAAACAAGTTCGCCGTCTTAATGGATGCCAGTGCCGGAGAACAATGTTCTACCAGATAGCGTTCCAGCATAGTCACTCATTCCTTTCCTGCATATTCTTCTAAAACACTGTGCAGGGCCGCGGCACTGCTTGTGTGCACCCTGGCTACCGGAATCTGATTCTTCTTTGCCTCCTGGAGGGCACTTACCACCATCTTATGAGAAACCGTGTTGGTGAATAGGATCATTAAATCCGGGCAGCCCAGTTTTTTCTTCATGGCGCCTTTCTCCTTTGCAAAAACCTTTGCCTTACAGCCATGGCATTTACAGATATTCTGATACTGACAGACCATTCTCTCATTTCCGCCTACAATGACAATACTCATGGGCAAATTCTCCTTTATAAAAGTTAGCCTTAGCTAACTCATATTTTTTATTAGAGCGGATGTAAGGAAATACATCCGCTGATTGGGTTGTGTATATTTATATGGAGTGGTATCTCAGTTAGCTTTAACTAACTTATGTCGTATACTATACACACTTTTATGGCATGTGTCAAGATGTTTCTTAAAAAACAGCAGAATAATCTGCCCTCGCCGCATAGTACAGAGGCAAGGAACGTAATCGAGTGTGATCAAACCTTCTCTACAGGTATCCAAATTTCGTTATAATCATCCTCGGTGGACTCACACGGCGGTGTATACATCTCAATATTGTAGTTCCCTGCAAGCTTGTATGCTCTGCAGGACGGCATCCACTCGCTCCATATCTTTGTGTTCACATCCTGCAAAGCTTTCGGCAATGCACCATGACAAGGAAATATAGCCCAGGTACCTGCCGGGATCACTTTGGTTTCATAGCCTTCCGGAACCTCATTCCATGGAATATAATTATCGGCAATGAGGTAATCCAGGTTTTTACCATCATTGTCCATACATATTCCATACATACCACACACAACTCTGCTTCCCCCACTTTTCATATGCTCCTGCCAAAACATGGGGATTTCACTGTAAGCAGTTTCTGTTTTGATCTTGCGGGACTTTCCCATAACGGTAAACTGTGACTTTTCAACAATCTTATACTCTAACATTGTACTGCCCTCCAATATAAGTTTAATTTTCAGCGGTGCAAAAGAATTCAGTTTACTCCCCTGTTTCCTCGCTGCTGAGGGGCTTATCCCATGAAATTTAGTGAATGCCCTTGCAAAACTATCCGGTGAATCGTAACCGTATTTCAGCGCAGCATCAATCACTTTTATAGGTGTAGAGCAAAGCTCCTGTGCCGCAAGTGACAAACGGCGGTTTCTTATATACTCACCAACCGTAAACCCGCATAACACATGAAATATTTTTTGAAAGTAAAAGCTCGACACATACGCTTTTTCAGCTATTTTATTTATATCAATATCTCCCGTCAAATTTTCTTCAATATATGCGATCGCATTGGTAATGCCTTCATTCCATCCTTTCATAAGACACCCTCCTTCCTTGTTTCGCTGTGATCATATTGTACCGTTACGCGTATCTCCGTTCCCGACTTTGACTGCTCTTTTATGTCGGACTGTAACAATCCGCTCTTCCGCTCCTTACAGCTCAAAGCATTCCAAATCTTCCGGTACAAAAAGATTTCCTCTGTAGTATCCTTTGCCTTCCTCTGTATAAAGGCGTTTTCTCTCTTCCAGGTTTTTGTCCTCTGTATGATACAGGATAAGATTTGATACACCCAGTTCTTCCGCCATCATACAGGCATCCTTTACGGTACTGTGATGCTTTTCATATGGTTTAAATGTCTCTCTCTGGGAATAGAGGCAAAAAGCTTCATGCATCAGCCAGTCACTGCCCTTTATAAACCCTTCATCTTTTGCATTATACGGTTCATCTCCCGCACAGGTCAGTCTGACCCCCTCTTTTGTTTTCAAAGTGAAGCCAAACTGCTTCGCTTTTGTGGAAAATATATCAAAAAATATTGTCTCACAGCCCAGAATCTCTGCCCGGCTTCCGTGTTCCACTGTGATAAAACGGATGCGTTCCCCCAGGTGTTTTGTCACCTTCTTCTGTATGGTCAGTGTAGTGATCGTAGTTAATATATTTTTCAGTTCTTCATGGCAGTAGATCCGCAGCTCACCCCGGTACTTTTCCTGTTCTATTGCAGTACCGATCATGCGGATCATCCAGACAACCCCCAGGAGATGGTCCACATGTTCATGGGTCACAAATATATCATGGATATCCTGTATGGGGATCTCCGTCTCATTGAGCCTTCCCAGGATTCCGTTTCCGCCTCCCGCATCTACCAGAAAATGCTGGTTTCCCTCTGTCAAGGCAAAACAGGTATTGTAACATTTTGTCACCGCAGCGTTACCGGTGCCAAGTATCGTAAGTTTCATAGATATCCTCCTTCAGCAGATGACTTTCTGCCCAATATTCTCTTTCAGCCGGCATAATAAATACACAAACCTTTTGAATTGTTCCATAAAGTATCATAGACAGTTTTGTACTGAAAATCAATTTCTTTCTTTGTTTTTTTCTTCTGATCTTTATTTTCTGTCTTTTATGCCGCCTTTCTTGACTTTTGGTTCTCTATTGGCTATATTGGCTGTAATGAAGGATTTCCGGCAGCCATGCCGCAGGTCTGCGCACTTACCTGGCTGCCTGTAAGAAGGAGGAGGCCTTATGAAGATCAAATTACCTGTTACACTTTACCAGCGCATTCTTAGTATCCTGTCTTTTCTGCTGCTGATCGGGCAGCTGCTGTGTCTTATTTTGCGCTGGAACTCTCTGCCCGATAAAATCCCCACCCACTTCGGGCTGAATGGACAGGCGGACGCCTACGGCCCCAAAGGATCACTGGTCATACTGCCGGTTATCACCATTCTTATCTATCTGCTGATGATATTTGTAGAAAAATTTCCTGAACTCTGGAATGTACCCGGCCATGTAACACCCCGGAACATAGGCTGGATCTATGGAAATACGAAAAGTATGCTTGTCACCCTGCGTTTTGCCGTCACCTTTATATTCTTTTATATAAACTACTGTTCCGTATTCTGCCGGGATCTGGGGGCATGGTTCACACCTGTCTTTCTTCTCCTCACCGCAGGACCTATGGTCTTCTTTATCTGGAGAGCTGTGCATTTTAATAAATAAGAAAAAAGAGACACGCAGCCACGTGTGTCTCTTTTATAATTCATGATAATAGAAAACCCGCCATGCGCAGTTTCTATTATTTCATATTATCAACGGCTGCCCGTTCAATCGCCAGCCCTTCTTTGTATCTCCTGATAAATTTGTCATATCCTGCCACATCTGCCGGATCGGGAGCCATCTCACTGCCGGTTTCGCCTGCAAATACTTTATTTGTCAGATAATCATCCAGCGTTTCCTTCTCATCTTTGTTTACCATGTAGGATGCCAGCAGTGCAATTCCCCAGGCTCCGCCTTCTCCTGCCGTCTCCATAACAGACACCGGCACGTCAATGGCACCTGCCATGATTTTCTGTCCCACACCTTTTGTCTTAAAGAGGCCGCCGTGGCCCAGAATCTTATCCAGCTTCACACCCTCATCCTTTAAAAGAATATCAAGGCCAGTCTTCAAGGCCCCCAGTGCTGTGAACAGGTGTACCCGCATGAAATTCGCCAGATTAAATCTGCTCTCCGGCATACGTGCAAACAGAGGACGTCCCTCCTCAAACCCGGTGATATGCTCTCCTGAGAAATAGTTGTACGCCAGCAGGCCCCCGCAGTCGTCATCTCCCTCCAGCGCTTTGTTGTACAGAGTTCCGAACAGTTTATTCATATCCACTTCCACACCGAATGCCTCTGCGAATTCTTTGAACAGAAATACCCATGCGTTCAGATCAGATGTACAGTTGTTGCAGTGCACCATTGCCACCAGGTTTCCGGTGGGTGTTGTGACCATATCAATCTCTTTATATACTCTGGAAAGCTCTTTCTCCAAAACTACCATGGCAAATACGGAAGTTCCGGCAGAGACATTGCCTGTACGTCTTGCAATGCTGTTTGTTGCAGTCATGCCTGTACCTGCATCCCCCTCCGGCGGGCATACGGGAATGCCTGCCTGCAGGTTTCCGCTTACATCCAGAAGTTTTACGCCTTCCTCTGTCAAGACACCTGCATCCTCACCGGCACCCAGGACTTTTGGCAGGATCTCTCCCAGTTTCCAGGGATACTTTTTGCCGGCTACAAGTTCATCAAACTGCTCCATCATGCGGGCATTGTAGTCTCCTGTGTTCATATCAATAGGGAACATACCGGATGCTTCGCCCACGCCCAGAACCTTCTGTCCGGTCAGTTTCCAGTGGATATATCCGGCCAGTGTTGTCTGGAATTTGATTTTTGAAACATGCTCCTCATGATTCAGGACAGCCTGATACAGGTGGGCAATGCTCCATCTCTGAGGGATATTAAAGCGGAACACTTCTGTCAGTTTGTCAGAAGCCTCCTCTGTCATGGTATTTCTCCAAGTGCGGAAGGGTACCAGCAGTTCATCCTTTTCATCGAATACCATGTAGCCGTGCATCATGGCACTGAATCCCACGGCCCCCAGTTTTGTGATGACAGCACCATATTTTTCTTTTACATCCTCTGCCATCTTCGCATAGCTGTCCTGCAGTCCCGTCCAGATATCCTCCAGGGAGTATGTCCAGATATTATGTTCCAGACGGTTTTCCCAGTCGTGGCTGCCGGACGCGATGGGCGCGTTATCTTCCCCAATGAGCACTGCTTTGATACGGGTGGAGCCGAATTCGATACCCAGCACTGCCTTTCCGCTTTCAATCACATTTTTTGCCTTTTCCAAATCTAAACCCATGAAATCTTACCTCCGTGATTTTTTATTTCTGTCCGTAGTAGGCATCTGCCCCGTGTTTTCTGTAATAATGTTTGTCCTGCAGTTCCTGGGGAGCCGGTTTTACCTGCGGGTTGATGGTCTCACAGCGCGCCGCCATTTTGGCAACCTCCTCCAGAACTACCGCATTGTGAACTGCTTCATGGCCATCTCTGCCCCAGGTAAATGGTCCGTGGTTCTTGCAGAGAACTGCCGGGACTGCTTCATAGTCATTCTCCTTAAAATATTCCGCAATAAGAAGGCCTGTATTCTTCTCATACGCACCGTCAATCTCCTCTTTTGTCAGACATCTGACACAGGGGATCTCCCCGTACATATAATCTGCGTGGGTGGTGCCGTAGCAGGGAATGCCTCTTCCTGCCTGTGCCCAGCTTGTGGCCCACGGGGAATGTGTATGGACGATCCCGCCGATGTTTGGAAATGCCTTGTAAAGCTCAAGGTGTGTGGGCGTATCGGAGGATGGATTGTATTTCCCTTCGATCTTATTTCCGTCCAGGTCCATGAGGACCATATCTTCCGGGGTCAGCTTGTCGTAGTCAACACCGCTGGGTTTGATGGCAAAATAACCTGTTTCCCGGTCAATCTGGCTTACATTTCCCCAGGTGAAAGTTACCAGTCCGTACTTTGGCAGCAGCATATTTGCTTCGTATACCGCTTTTTTCAGTTCTTCCAACATGATTTATCTCCTCGCTTCTGCTTTTATTTTTTTCAGTCTCTTCATAACATCATTGCCGCCCCGCCCGAAGTAGTCGTGCAGGGTTTTAAATTCCCGGTAAAGCCTGTCATATACCGCTGTATGCCCGGGGTTTGGTCTGTAGGTCCTCTCCTCCACCCGTCCCATGGCTTTTGCCGCCTCAAAAATGGTGTCGTAACCGCCCATTTCCTTCCCTGCTGCCACAGCGCCGAACATGGCGGAGCCAAGTGCAGGGGACTGGTCCGAGGCACCGATGAAAATCTCACGGTTTGTCACATCTGCATAAATCTGCATCATCATGGCATTTTTCTTGGAGATGCCTCCGCAGGCGTAGAGTTCTTCCACCGGCACTCCTGCCTGCTCAAAATTGTCAATAATGGTACGCATTCCGTAGGCTGTGGCCTCGATCAAAGCCCTGTAGATCTCCTCCGGTTTGGTGGTCAGTGTCAGGCCCAGTACCATCCCTGTCAAATCCGCATCCACCAGCACAGAACGGTTGCCGTTCCACCAGTCCAGAGCAAGGAGTCCGCTCTCCCCTATTTTCAGGCGGGACGCCTTCCCGGTGAGAAGCTCATGGATGGATATGTTCTGACTGTCTGCCTCCTGATAATAGGATGCGGGCACACAGTTTTTTACAAACCATTCAAAGTGGTCGCCCACACAGGGCTGTCCCGCTTCATATCCATAGAGGCCGGGAAGAACCCCATCCTCCACCACGCCGCAGATGCCGGGAACCATCTTCTCCTCCCTGCTGCACATAATGCCGCAGGTGGAGGTTCCCATGATCATCAAGAGCTTGTTTGGCTCTGTGATCCCCACCGCGGGAAGGGATACGTGGGCATCCACATTGGCCACTCCAACTGCCATGCCCGCACGCAGCCCCAGGCGGTCTGCTGCCTCATTAGTCAGTTCCCCGGCTTTTGCTCCCTGGGGACAGACTTCTCCGCCAAGTTTTTCCTCTGCCACATGTTCCAGACGTGTATCAAGAGCTTTGAAAAAATCAGAGGATGGGTAACCTTCCCTCTTATTCCAAAAAGCCTTGTATCCGGCCGCACATCCGCTGCGCTTCTCCTGACCCGTCAGCTTAAAAATCACCCAGTCCGCAGCCTCCACAAACCGGTCTGCCTGTTCATAGACTTCAGGAGCCTCTTTCAGGATCTCCATCAGTTTTGGAATCATCCATTCGGAAGAAACTCTCCCCCCGTATCTTGAAAGGAATGTCTCCCCCCGCTCCCCTGCAGCCCTGGTACAGATATTGGCCTCTTCCTGGGCTGCATGGTGTTTCCACAGTTTCAGCCATGCATGGGGAACGTGTTCCCACTCCTCACGCAGACAGAGAGGCGTACCTTCCCTGTCCACAGGCATTACCGTACATGCCGTAAAATCAATGGACAGGCCTATGATGTCCTCAGGATCCACACCGCTGTCCCTCAGAACAGCAGGTATGGTAATATCCAGCACCTCCAGATAATCCAATGGGTGTTCCAGAGCCCAATCCGGGGGCAGTCTGGTTCCGTCCGGCAGGTATTCCTCCATCACTCCGTGGGTGTAGGATTTGGTGCTCTGGGCAGCTACAGTTCCGTGGGACACATCTACCAGGACTGCCCGTCCGGACTGAGTGCCGTAATCCACACCGATAGCATATTTTTTCTTCATCTGCCTTAAATCTCCTATCCGTTCTCCGTATTTCTGTTTTTGGTGGATCCCCGCACCACCAGCTCCGGCTGGATCAGGCGCGAGATCCGGCTCTTCTCCTCCGGTACTTTACGGATTTTTTCCAAAAGCAGTTCGGCGGCCATCTCTCCCAGTTTTTCCTGGGGATGGGCAATAGTTGTCAGCCCCACGGTCCCCTCCGCGATGACAGAGTTGTCATACCCTGTCACAGAAATATCCTCCGGCACTCTCTTTCCGTTTTTCTGCAGAGAACGGATGACCTCCAGTGCGATCTGGTCGTTGTAGCATACAACTGCATCCATCTCCAACTGCTGCTGCAGCAGAAGATCTATCATCTGCGCCGGTTTCATCTTACGGTCCTCTGTGTGAAACCAAACCACCATATCCGGATCATAGGAAAATCCGGCCTCCTGGAGTGCTTTCACATATCCCTTGTGCCGTTCCCTTCCCTGAAAATCATCCGCCTTGAAAATACCCAGTATTTTGCTGTGCCCGCTGTCCAGCAGATGTTTTGTGACCAGGTAACCGCCTTTGCAGTCATCCATAAGAATATGGGGCTTCTCCATCATCTGAGGATATACTCCCTGGATAAATACATAGGGGATCTCATACTGGTCCAGCATTGCATACAAGTTTGTATGCCTGCAGAAAATCTGGCTTTTGCTGGGTTCGATGATCAGCCCCTCTATGTCCTTAGTCAGGATATCCTCCAGGACCCGCTCCTCTTTTGTCCGGCTGTTGGCTGTATTTTTCAGGATGATGCTGTATCCATTGGCCGTCATCACCTTATCCATGCCCTGTATCAGGCGGGGAAAAATATAGTCGGATATGTAGGTTGTCACAACTGCGATATTCCTTGAATTTTTCATGTGCCCCATGCGCTGGGAACAAAAGGTTCCGCGGCCGTGTTCCGCTTCAATATACCCTTCATTAATGAGAATCGACAGGGCTTTGCGCACCGTATGGCGGCTGATCTGATAGCGGGCAGACAGTTCGTTTTCCGAGGGCAGCTTTTCTCCCGGCTTGATTTCACCGCTCAGGATTGACTGCTTCAGTTCCTCCATGAGCGCATAATATTTTGTCTTTCCGTTTTCGTTTGTCATATGCCCCTCCTTATGGTTCTTATTTTACAACTTGTATGGTTCTCTTCACAAGTTGTTTCCGAATAAAGAGTTCTATTGCCCGGTCTGCTGTAAATTGGCAATCGAAAAGAGCCCGGCTTAACCGGACTCTGCCTCATCTTTTAGAAATTTTCAAACATGTGCTCTCTGATTTCAGAGATGATCTGATCCATCTCTTCCAATTCATCTTTTTCAAGCTGGATGCCGCACTCCCCGCAGATGTCCTGAAGGGCTGCAAATACCCACGGATTTCTGGCCTTGAGGCGCAGCATTCTTCCGTTTTTCTGCAGGTAATCCACAAAAAAATCCAGCACTACATCAATTTCCGAATCCTCCGGATTCACCATCTTCATATCCAGGACCATACCTGACGCGTGGTCCAGGGTCACAAACAGAAGGGGGCTGATGGGACGTTCATATTCTTCCAGCTCGATGCTGGCATGGACATAGGCAAAATCCACAGATATCTCTGTTCCCACTTTCGGCCTTTTTTTCAGACGTCTTCTCAGCACCTCGTCCTGCAGCACAATAAGCGGATATTCCCGTTCCACCATGGGAATAGACTCTGCAAACATATTCCACAGCCCTGTTTTTTCATTATAAGCTCTCCAGAGTATCTCACCCTTATCCCAGTCCACAAAAATCCGCTCCTCTATCACAGCCCTGACTGCCATGAACAGGTTCTGGAACGTCTCTGTGAGCACTTCCACCTCCCGCGCATCCGGTGTACAGGGTACGAATCTGGGCATACAGGACTGGTAAAAAGGCCATTCCCCCCGGCCTCTGAACTTATATCCCAATTCCTTTATGATTTTTTTCTGGTCCGGCGGTACCTCTTCCCGGTCTCCAAAATAGCAGGCAAGAGAACTTTGCTCCAGCATTGCATAATCAGGAGGAATCCCCGTTTCCTCGGTGGAGGCAATCATATCAAAGTCCCTCAGACCTTCCAGCCCTTCATAGACACTGATCCCATAACAGTTTCCGCCGCATCCCATAATGCTGGAGAAAACAGGTTCCTCGCTGTCTTTTAAAAAGATAGCTATGAGCTGGGTATCCCAAAAATATTTCCATGGCTCCAGGGCCTTCAGATTACAGGTGACTTCATATAATTTCTCCCACTGTTTAGACGATGCCTCTTCTCTCATACACAATCCTCCTCTTAACCTTTTGGCTGTCTTCCCGGTCAGACCCGCAGCCGCATCTCACTTACAGGAAATCAGTCATGGGATGGGATGTACTGGCGGATCCTGCCGCAGAATTCCCCGAAGTTCTGGGTCTGCAGGATCACCTTTCCCGGTCCGGTAAGTTTTGTGAGAAACAGGCCCTCACCGCCCAAAAACATATTCATACCGCCTTTTACCATCTCAATTTCATACTGCACGCTGCCCTCAAAGGCCACCACATTTCCGGTATCTACTTTGATCACTTCTCCCGGCAGAAGTTCTTTCTCCACTTTATTGCCGTCCACTTCCAGAAAGACCATACCATTGCCCTGCATTTCCTGAAGGATGAACCCCTCACCCCCGAAGAAACCAGAAGACACTTTTTTTGTAAATGCCACTTTCGTCTCCACTGCACTTTCCGCACAGAGAAAAGACCCCTTCTGGCAGTAAAAGCCTCTGTACGCCCTGAGGTCAACCGGAACAATCTCCCCGGGAACCGTGGAGGAAAACGCGATCATAGCCCCATCCATTTCAGCCTGATAGCTTGTCATAAAAAAAGATTCCCCGGAAAACATTCGGCCTAAGCCCCGCATAAGGCCGCCTCTTGCATTGGTGCTCATGCTGATGCCGTCACTCATCCAGCACATTCCCCCGGTCTGGGTATAGATACTTTCCCCTCTGTTCAGCAGCATTTCCACTGCCGGCATAACAGTGCCTTCCAGTTTGTATCTCATAATACATGCGCCTCCTTTTCTTTCATTACCCTATCCACCAGTTTTGGCTGTATCTCCGGATAAGTCAAAGCCTCCGGCAGCCGGTTTCCTTTTGTCCTCAGATCTTATACCATAATACATGATCATCCATATAAAATCCATGGCCTATATCATTTTTTTCCTCCCTCAGCAGCTGAAATCCCATATGCCTGTAAATCTCAACTGCAAGGTTATTCTTATTTACATTCAAGAAAATAGATTTCACATCCATCTCCAATGCCTTTTCTCTCACAAAATCAAACATAAGACTTGCATACCCTCTGCCTCTTGTGCTGCTTGTCAGATAAAATTTACTCAGATACAGCATTCCTTCCCTGGGATAAAAGGCCAAAAACCCCACATCCCCTGACGCATCTTTTACTATATAATAGGTATATCCGTTATCCAGCTGCTCTTTTATAGCAGGAACGGTCTGAAATAACTGTATCATATAGTCATTTTGTGCGGCTCCGATAATGGGGTCGAAGACTTCCTTTACAATGGAGGACGCCAAATATGACAATTCTCCCAGCCGTCTTCCATCCTGCCCGGATATCTGCTCAAATTCCAGTTTCCTGTGTTCTGTGTATCTCATAATGTATTCTATTTCTCCGGTTTCCGAATCTGTCTCTGAACTTTGTATGGCAAAACCGGATTTTTTATAAAAGCGGACGGCATTTACATTTTTTGCATATACTCTGAGGGACAGATCACGGTAACGACTGCAGGCCTGTTTCAGAAGTGCTGTACCGATGCCCCGTCCCTGATTTTCTGTCCGCACAAAAAGTCCGGCAATATAATGATCCTGTATCCCTATAAAACCTTCTGTCTTATGCTCCGTCATATAGACAAGGATCTCTGCCCCCGGAAGTTCCTGCCTGACATATTCATAATTGCCCTCCCAATAAGAAGAGGGAATAAAACTGTGTGCCTGACAGTTGGCTTCCAGCCAGATTTCCATTACATCCTCTATATCACCGGAAGTAAATTCTCTGATTTCATATTTCATATGGTTACCCAGCCCTTTTTCCTTATCAGGAAACCCCCAACACATTTTCCCTGCTTACCGTCCCGCCCGGCAGTTTCTGCCCAGATAGCGGAAAACTCGTCTTCTGTACTCCTTGTATTCTATGCCAAACGCATGCTCCAGATATTTTTCCTCCTGCAGGATCTGCAGATGCAGCATAAGAATTGCAAAACCGGTAAATACAAGAAGCGGAATATTAAAAAACATAAGTAAAATTCCGATATAAGTCAGGTCAAATCCGCAAAACGCCGGATTTCGGCTGATGGAATAGATTCCGTCAGATACCATTTTCGTCCTGTCCCGCTCCGGAATGCCGGCACGCCAGCTGTCACGCATGGTATAAACAGAAAGTCCGAATACCATCACCCCAACTGTGGCGATGATCAGTCCTGCGATCCGCATGTTCTCAGATGCCTGATTGATTCCCCATAAGATAGATACCAACTCATAAACAGGTACGCCGATCGTGGCTATTTTCATGATGAACTCTATGTACATGAGTTCCTCCGCCTTTTCCCCCTTTGCAATCTGGTTCGTCCTGATCCCTTTCTTTTTCTGACCCAGCATTTTGCCGAAATAGATGCCATAAAATACAAGCAATAATACAAGGCTGCTCGTCTGAAACTTGTCCATTTGTGGTATCACCTCTGTTATGTTATTGTCCGAATCCACTTTCTGTCCTTTAAAAGGCAGTGCCGAATTCTTTCAATACAGTATACCCTACCTGCCCCGGGATTGCAAATGTTAAAATACCAGGGCAGTTTTTAACTTTCCCTGGTATTTTATTCCCGCGGGCAACGAGCCAAGCGGGCATACTTGTATGAACATTTGGGGACTGCCGCCAGGGTCAACACCCTGTTGCCTGGGGAGGTGTTGACTTACATGGGCATAAAATCAAAAAGGTTCATCTGGCTGGCACTAAGTTTCTCCTCAAACTTGTGCAGATAAGAAAAAATCCTGTCCATACTGCTCTCCAGACCATTCTTTCTGCAGATCTCATAAAAAACGGACATGAGTTTTTTCTCATTGGGGCTGCCAACCTCATAAGCATTTCCGTAATTCTCAATATACTTTCTGCGAAGTCCCGGAAAATGCTGTTCCAGTTTTTCATAGAAATACTGCCTGTCACCGTCCCGCAGCGTGACCCCCATACCAAAATGCAGTACACCATATGCTTTCGCTCTGACTGCATAGTCCATGATCCCTCTCACATTTTCTTCCGTATCGTTGATAAACGGCAGAACAGGGCAGAACCACACAACTGTGGGAATCCCTTCTTCCCGAAGAATATTAAGCACCTCTGCCCTCTTTTTTGTAGTACACACATGAGGTTCCAGAATACGACACAGTTCCTCATCCGCGGTTGTCAGGGTCATCTGCACGACGCACTTTGTCCTTTCATTGATTTTTTTCAGCAAATCCAAATCCCGCAGAACCAAATCAGATTTTGTCTGCAGCGCTGCTCCAAACCCGTAATATTCTATAAGTTCCAGGCATTTTCTGGTAAGGCCAAGCTTGTTCTCCAAAGGCAGATAAGGATCGCTCATAGCACCTGTGCCTATCATACATTTCTTCCGCTTGCTTCTCAGCGCGGTTTCCAGTAACTGGGGGGCATTTATCTTAACTTCTATATCTTCAAAATCATGTTTCATCCCATAACAGGTACTCCTGGAATCACAGTAAATACAGCCGTGGCTGCAGCCCCGGTACAGATTCATGCCGTTTTGGGCGGACAAGATGGATTTTGCATTTACCTCGTGCATATTTTGCTCTGCCTCCTATGATGCGGCGAACCGGTAGCCGGCCTTTTTCAGGCATTCTACAGCCTTTGGGAAATTCTCTTCTTTTGTAAGAATGTAATCCGTATTATAAGTGGACACAGCGAAAATCCCGATCTTGTTCTCCGCTAATACAGCAGAGATCGCAGACAAGATTCCTATCAAAGAAAAATCCAGAACACCCTGGATCCTGAACGCTCTCCAGCCGTCATCACGCTCCAGTGCATCTTCCGGTACCTGTTTGGCTGCACATACAAGCGATAGTTCCTCATCCGTTTGCCCTACAAAACAGAAGCCTTCTTTCAAAAGCTCCGGTGAAAATTCCTTTATCTTACATACGGAAAAATCCTGGTCAATAATTTTAAGTTCCATCTTTCCTCCTATCATAAGCTGCCTGCAAGGGGCTTATCTCATACAGTTCCTTACAAGCCGTTCCGGCACGCCCATTCTCTCAGCCGTTTCCCCCACACTCATGCCGCTGTCCAGAAAACGTCTGCACACAAGTTTCAGACTCTCTCCCACTTCAAGCACATGACCATCCGGATCATAAAACCGTACCACCCTCTGTCCCCAGCTATGCTCATACACCGGGTGCACAAGCTTTACATCTGCCCTTTTCTCCAGTTTGGAGACAAAACGGTCGAAATCATCCTCCTCAAAATAGACCTCACTGTTCTTCCCGCCGTAAGTGATATCCCCCTTCTCACAACCAATGAATTCCAGCCAGCTCTCCTCTGTCTGCAGGGACAGTCCCCCGGTCAGTACGGCATTTGCGCCCAGATCAGTGACCGTACGCAGTCCCAGTACCTCTCTGTAAAACGTTTTTGACTTATCCATATCCTGAACTATCAGCATGGGATTTTTTAATTTCATTTCCCGTCCTCCTTCAACTTACATTCTCGTCCAGTCGTAACTGTTCAGTACCCTTACAATTACAGATCAATAATATACCAATCAAAACATGACAGCAGTGTGTCATGTTAATCATTTTCTTTCCTACCACCACTCCTATTTCCTGCAGCATTCCTACATGCCAAACATATTTCCCTTTAGCTCCACACCGGCCAGCTCCGCCAGCCTTATGATCCCCTCCTCAGCCAGCGTTACGGTAGACTCCACGTGGATAAAATCCGTCACACTATGATCAAAAAGAATATTTCCCTGTGCCGGAAACTCCTCATCGCCATCCCAGAACAAATACTGCATAGGGATACAAGAAAACGCATTTAAAATATATCCCGCATCCCCCTGCCGCACCGGCTTTCCCCCCATTTTTTCCGCTGCTGACCTAAGCTCTTTCGTTTTCCCAGCAAAAGTCAAAGCAAAAGGCCTCAAAATATTCCTTTCAAAAGCCGGTGCAAAAGGCCCGGCATTCCTCACATCCCTGAAAGGCACCCACCGCCCCGCAACCCCCGCATTCTCCTTAGAATACCAAAACAGGTTATAAATATTCATCCTTGTCCCATTTCTGATAGGGCGGCTATCCTCCATAGCCTTTATAAATCCCTCTTCTCTATGGATCCCATACTTTCTCCCAAAATGTAAAACCGTCAGATATTCTCCCTCCACTTTGATCTCCGGCAGTTTCTTCCTCAATGCCTCCTGGTCCATCTCCAAAAATTTCCCCCTCCAGGTTTCACTGAGCTTATCATAATTAGACTGCTGCGGTTTCCGAATATCCATTCCTCATTCTCCTCTCTTCCCTGCCTGCCAAACCTTCAAATAAATCATCTCATTACCTAGTTTAATTCCCAGTAAATGACCGTACAGTTATTTACTTTGAGTTAAACTAGATTATACAGGATTCCATTCCTGATTACAACGAAATCCCCCGCCCACATCAACATTCAGCAGCCAATCCCCCAAGTCAAGCCCCCAAAAAGCCAAAAAGACGCATACCCCTACAAGATACACGCCTTTTACACCTTTAAACCAATTCAATCTCTAAAAGTTCCGCCGCCGGAAGCTTTTTACTAGACCCCGCCTTATATTTCTTCAATTCCACCGCAGCCTCTTTCAGCGGCACATTCGTCCCTGCCCCAGCCATACATCCGCCCGGACAGCCCATACCTTCTATCAGGCACCCGTTCATCTTCCCGGCCTTTGCAAGGGTAAGCACCTTTTTACACTCTGCCAGCCCTTCCGCATGTTCAATATGTACCGGAATTTCCGGATGATATTCCTGCAGACATTCCTCAATGGCCTGCGCCACACCGCCGGCAACTGCATACCCTCTCCCTGCCGCAGTGGCATTATGAAGGCTTCCCTTCTCCTCCATTTGGGATGGCACTATCCCCTTGGCATCAAACATCCCCTGCAGTTCCTCAAAAGTAATAACAAAATCCACATCACTGCGGACATCCGTTCTGGATGCCTCCAGTTTTTTCGCCGCACAGGGACCTATGAAAACCACACCGCAGTCCGGGTATTTCTGCTTAATACTTCTGGCTGATGCGACCATGGGTGTCAGCTCCTGGGACACACTGTCAATCAAATCCGGAAACTGTTTCTTAGCCAGCATTGACCATGAAGGACAACAGGACGTGAGCAGAAACGGCAGTTCCCCGGTGCTCACTTTTTCCGCATAGTGATGGGCCTCCGCAATTGCCCCTATATCGGCACCCAGCGCTACCTCGTATACTTCCTTAAACCCAAGCTTTATCAGTGCAGCCTTAAATTTTGCCGCGGTTACATCCTTTCCAAACTGTCCTACAAATGCAGGCGCCACCTCAGCAATGATCTCTTTCCCTTCCCGCAGTGCCCTGGAAAGCTGGAATATCTGGGATTTGTCTGAAATAGCCCCAAACGGACAGCTCACCATACACATCCCGCAGGACACACATTTTTCCGGGTCAATGGCAGCTCTCCCCAGATTGTCACTGCCGATAGCTTTTACACCGCAGGCCCTGGCACAGGGGCGTTCCATTTTTGAAATGGCATCATAGGGACAGATGGCTTTACATTTTCCGCATTTGATACATTTTTCCTGGTCGATCACAGATTTGCCTCTGACTATTGATATGGCATTCTTTGGACATACCTGCTTACAGGGATGAGCCACACAGCCTCTGCACATATTGCTGACCTGGTACTTATTCGGTTCACAGGCATCGCAGGCAGACGGGATGACCTGCATAAGGGGCGGCTCATAATATTTCTCATCAATATTACTATTTTCCATTCCTGCGGTGATATGAACGGCTTCGTTTTCAGGTCGCAGAGACATACCCATAGCAAGACGTACCCGCTCACTGGCAACTGCTCTTTCTCTGTAAATACTCTCCCTGTATGAAGCCCGCTCCTTTACAATATGGTACGGTATGGCTTCTATTTCACCATTAAAATTGTCCTTTGTGGATTCAAAAGCAACCTTGCAGATTTCTGTAAATACTTCACGCCTGATTTTCTTTACCGGGGTTTCTACACTTCTCATTTTAAAATCTCCTGTTCTCAATGCGTTGCTGCGTGTCCGAAAATAATTCAGACACACGCTGCTGCTATCCCATCTATCCGCACATAAAATGGTTAGAATCTATAGTTTCATACATATTTTATTCTATGGAATATCAGGAGAATTGCAAGTTTTTTATTTCATACACAACAATGACTTAATTCGGTTATTCTTTTTTCTTCATCTTGTAAGTCACACAGACAGGCTTCCCTGTCCACGGGTCCTGGCTGATGCAGGCATCCAGGGAAAATACGTCTGCCAGGGTTTTATTTGTCATGATCTCTTTTGGCGTCCCTTCATACAGTATTTTGCCGGAGCGCATGGCGATCATCCAGTCTGAAAACCTGGCGGCCAGGTTCAGGTCATGGATGACCATGGCAATGGTCTTCCCCTGCCTTTTATTCAAGTCCTCCAACAATTCCAGTATTTCAAGCTGATGTGCCATATCCAGATATGTGGTAGGCTCATCCAGAAGGATCAGAGGGGTGTCCTGAGCCAGAGCCATGGCGATCCACACCCTCTGCCGCTGCCCTCCGGACAGTGCGTCCATGTCCCGGTCAGCCAGTTCATCCGTGTTGGTAATGGACAGCGCCCATTTGACTGCCTCATGGTCCTCATTTTTCAGACGCCCGAATCCCTTTTGATGGGGATATCTGCCGTAGGACACCAGTTCTTTTACCGTAAGTCCCCCGGGCGCCTGGGGCGCCTGAGGCAGAATAGCCATATTCCGTGCCACCTCCACTGTGGACATATGGGTAAGCTCCCTGCCGTCCAGAAGCACATGGCCTTCCCGAATGGGCGTCATACGGGAGAGGGCTTTTAAAAGAGTGGATTTTCCACAGCCGTTCGGACCGATAACAGAGGTAATGCGGCCCCTGGGAATCTGCACATCCATTGCCGGGATGACCGTGTTTTGATGGTATGCAACGGAAATGCTTTTTCCTGTAAGTACAGCATCCATATTAAAATCTCCTTTACGTTTTGATCAACAAATATAGAAAATACGGCGCTCCGATCACCGCTGCCACGATCCCCACCGGAATCTCATTGGGGGACAGCAGCGTCCGGGATATCATATCTGCGTATGTCATCAGCACGGCACCTGTCAGTACGGTGGCCGGAACCAGGATCCTGTAATTTGGCCCCACCAGGCGGCGGGCCAGATGAGGGCAGACAAGTCCTACAAAACTCAGGCCTCCGCCTACTGCACAGCAAAGGCTGGACATGGCAATGGCGGCACCGAGAAGGAGTACCGACTGACCGGACACTTCCGCCCCCAGGCCTGTGGCCGTCTGATACCCCAGAGACAGCACATTCAGGGTACGGGTTTTGTAAAAAATAAAGGCTCCCAGAATCAGAAAGCAGAAAGAAAGCAGCCGTACATTTTTCCAGTCAGCTCCCCAGATACTGCCTGACAGCCAGTTCTGTACAAATGCATAATCACTGTCCGGCAGCCGGAGCATCAATATGGTGGTCACGCTGGACACAGCCGTGGAGACTGCCACGCCCATCAGCAGCAGTCTGCGCGGGGAAATGCCCTGTTTTGTAAGGGCAAGCCTGTAATCCACTGCGGCTGCTGCCATGGAACCCGTGAAGGCCAGTATGGGAAGCAGGATCGTCAGGCTGACGGAGCCTTTGGGAACGAACACAAAAAACGCTGCCACAAAAAGCCCGGCGCCTGCATTGATCCCCAGAATCCCAGGTTCCGCCATTTCATTTTTGGATACTCCCTGGATCACACAGCCGGAAACAGCCAGACCTACGCCCACCAACAAGCTGGTGAAGACCCTCGGAAGCCGTAAGTTAAGAAGTGTATAGCGGACACTTTTTCCGCCGCCGCCCCGAAAAATCTCCCACATTTCTTCCAGGCTTATTTTCCGGTATCCTGCATTTATCTCCAGCCAGATACCGGTAAGCAGCAGTAAGATCAACAAGGTAAATACCGTACCCGTACGGATCTTGCGTCTTCTCTCACTCAAAAGTCCTCTCCTCCTTCCGGGCTGTAAAGATAAAGAACGGCACGCCGATCACAGCAAAAACCAATCCGATAGGCACCTCCCCCGGTGCATTGATGATCCTGGAAATAATATCTGCTGCCAGCATGAAGAAAGCCCCCGCCACCATGGAACAGGGGATAACCGATCTGTAATCAGCGCCTGTAAAATACCGTACAACGTGAGGTACCATCAGCCCCACAAAAGCCACCGGTCCGGCAAGGGCCACAGCGCCTCCCGCAAGCAGGAGCACTACCAAAAGGCTGGCTGTACGTGAGCGCTCCACGGCAAGACCAAGCCCTCTTGCAGCCTCCTCCCCCAGACTCAGCAGGGAAACCCGCCCGGAAAGAAATGCCGCGGCGGCAAGTCCGAAAAGGATCACCGGCCCTGCAAAAACCAGCTGTTTTGCGCGTATTCCCGCCACGCCGCCTGCGGTCCAGAAAGTAAGATCATATCCAATTTTGCACAGGATCGCCACTGCCTGACTCAGAGAGGATAGGAAAATACTCACAGCACTTCCCGCAAGTACAAGTCTCACCGGATCCAGTCTGCGCCGTTTCAGGCTCATGAGTCCATATACAAACAGCATAGCTGCTGCCGCTCCCAAAAATGAGAAAAACACAACCCCGGAAAAATTCAGCCCCGGAAGAAAAGCAAGGCAGAGTGCCAGAGCAAATGAGGCCCCCGCGTTGATACCCAGCAGTCCGGAATCAGCCAGAGGATTTCCAGTCACCCCCTGCATCATGGCTCCCGCAGCGGAAAATGCTGCTCCCACCAAAATGCAGCCCACTGTCCTGGGTATTCTCAATTCTCGTATGACCAGATGCTGCTGGTCCGTAAAATCCGGTTTTATCACAGCCCGCACCACCTGTCCAAAAGGTATACCGGTACTTCCGTACAATACGGAAAGGACTGCGGCCAGTAAAACTGCCGCAGCTCCTGCTGTCAAAAACCATGCTGTCTTCTTTTTTGCATCTGTGCCCATTATTTCCCCTCAAATCCTCTGAAGAAATCAATAAAGATATCAAGCTGTGCGCTGTAGGTGATGGGGTCCCTGTGCATGAAAGAAACCTGCTCATAGGGAAGCACCCTTCCTTCTTTTACAGCATCCAGGCTGTTCCAAAGCTGCGACTCTTCCACAAAAGAGCTGTCTGTATCTGCCAGCACGCCATAGAAAATAAAATCACCGGTATATTCGGGCAGTGCTTCCAGGGAAACCACCTGATACTGGGTGTCACCATCCACCATATGGGTCTGCACTGCCTCCGGTGCTTTCAGCTCCCACATATCATAGAGAATGGAACCGCCCCTTGCAAAATGACTGCCCATGGTGTAAATCTGCTGGGGCCAGACTTCCACGATAGAAACTGTCCTGTCCCCCACAATACCCCGGATCTCATCTTTGACGCTCATGACACGCTGGTTGAAATCGGCAATGTAAGCCTCCGCCTCCTCCCTTTTCCCTACCAGGTCTGCAATATAGCGGAATACATCCTCATCACTGCGCTTTCCGTCCTGAATATATACCGTGGGAGCGATCTGTGAATATTTCTCATAATCTGCCTCCGTGATCGTCACGATCAGATCCGGTTCCTGGGCTGCTATCATTTCCAGGGAAGTCTCCGCACTGGTAATGTCCATCTCCTTGATCCCATCCAATTTATCAGACAAAAACGGATTGGATAGGGAGTAAGGAGACGCTATGACAGGTTTCACATCCACAGCCAAAAATTCACCCAGATAATAATCAGAAACTATGGTCCGGGGATCTTCCGGAATTTCAACCTCTCCTTTATCCGTCTCCACAATGCGAATTCCCTCTTTGGCAGCCGATGTGGATGACTGCTTCTTGGGACTTTCCGCATTCTGGGAGGTACTTTCATTTTCTGTATCCACGTTATTTTTTCCTGTTCCCTGTGCAGAGCAGCCTGCTAACAGGCTCACAGCAGCCAGCACCGCAAAAGCCGGCACCAGTTTTCTTGTCAAATTCATCATAATGTCTACCCTTTCTCTATTGCGTTTTATTCTTTAGTTAGTTATACCTAATTGACAGCAGTCATTCTAGCATACTATACTATTTAAGGCAACATTTTTTCTTAATTGTACCTGATGGGAATATATCTGTCACCGCATAAGCAAACAGACATTTCTGTGGTAAACCTGTAAAATTGAGACATAATAAGAAAAAGGAGGACCGAAATGAGTATACACAGCCATCGTGAGTTTCAAAACGTGATTCTGCAGAACCTGGGTTTTCACCCCATCAAAGGAAAGCACTGCACCCGGTTTACCAACAATAACCGCCCTGAGGACGGCACTTTTGTTTTATACGAACGGCCCGGTCTGTATTCGCTGGCAGCCGCAGACTATACGGCTGCAGCCCCTTTCTCTCTTAAATTTGAATGCCGGGAAACCCTGCTTCGCTTCGGCAGTTTCTATTATGGAAAAACCAGTTTTGATATCGAAGGGATCACTGCACATACTTCCTCCCCCGCGTCTTTTCTGGTACGCGAGGAGAAAATGAAAGGCCGGCAGTTTTGGAATGCAGGACAGAAATGCGGGGGAATTGAATTTGCTTTACATCCTGCCTTCCTGAAACAATTGAACACCATTGACCCTCTTACTTCTGTACTGGACAGTCTCTCCAAAAACCGCACATACCATTCATTACCTCCTGCAGTTGTCACAACGCTGCACCAGTTGTTTCGCATGATACAGAAGGACAGCCTCACGCCTCTCATGCTGGAAGGCAGTCTTTTTCAGTGCATGGGAATGATAACAGAATCCATGGAACAGGGTGCGCTCCGTATCCCGGAAGCGATGCCCGCTGTGTATTTGGGAAAGAAAAAGATAACCTTTGATGAATTTGACCTGCTGGCAATCCAGCAGGCAAAACAGATACTCACGGAAAACCTGGCCAATGCCCCCACGATCGCGCAGCTTGGCAAACAGGTTTTTCTTAATGAGCAGAAATTGAAAGCCGGTTTTTCCATGTGTTTTCACATGACGATCGGCTGTTATCTGAAAGAATGCCGTATGGCCAAAGCTGCCGCCCTGCTCACAGCCACCAACTTAAGTGTCAGGGAAATTGGGCAGGCTGTGGGCTATGCAAGCTGTGCAAGTTTTATCAAGGCCTTCCGCAGCCATTACAAAAAAACGCCGCAGGCATTCCGCTTTACAGATGCGGACAGCAGTCATGAAAAGTAATCTTCTGCCAGTATGGCATAACCTGATGCGTCGCAGATTCCCTGGTTATTTAAGTCCGCCTGCCTCCTGGTGCCTTCGTACTTCATTCCGCACTTCTGCATCACTTTTCCCGAATTGACATTACGGGGATCATGGCGGGATTCCACACGATTCACCTGTACTTCCTCCATAAAATAGCGGATCACCTCTTTCAGTGCCTCAGAGGTAACGCCTTTGTGCCACCAATTCTTTCCGATACAGTAGCCAATGTGGACCATTTTTATAGAATCATCTTTTAATACAACGGAAATGCTGCCCACCGGCTCCTCTCCATTTTCCTTCACTGTGATGGCCCACTGATAAAAGTCTTTCTCTCCATAATGGAAGATCCAGTCTTCCAAAACCTCCCTGGAAACTTCCGGGCTCTTGTGGGCAGGCCACATAAGGTACTTTGTCACCTGCTCATCCTTTGCCCAGTTGTGAAACATTGCCGCTGCATCATGAATGGTAAAACGGCGCAGAAGTAATCTGTCCGTCTCCAGCACTTCCGTTCCTTTGTGCTTCATGGATTCCGCCTCCTCTTCTAATTTTATAAGCCTAAAACAGTTCATCCAACAAGATATAATATCTGATCTTCTCCCAGTCCGGAGCGATTTCCAGTTCCTCAAACAACTGCTTTACGCAGCCTTCATTTTTTCCTATATTATACTGCAGGCTTCTGACACACAGTGCAATATCCTGCCAAAAATCCGCAATACCGGCTCTTCCCAGATCTATAAATCCACTGATATCCTCATTTTCAGCAAAAATATTTGGCAGACAGTAGTCTCCATGGGAAAAAACCATCTCCTCCCTGGGCTTATGTTCTCTCAGCCATAAAAGAAGTCCTTCCGGGCTGTGAAACTCTTCTGTTCCGTATAGATCCGGCTCTGTACCTGTTTCCAATTCCAGCCCATCTGCCACATTGACAGACGCCTGCTGCAATTTAAAATCCAGGTTCCGTTTTGCCGGACACCCGCTGATATCCACCTTCCGCAGCATTTTTAACCCCTCCGCAAGGAGATGGACCAGAAGCCCCGGATTTTCCAAATACTGTGCATCACAAAGCATGGCACCCTTTACCTTTGTCATCAGCAAAAATCTTGTACCCCCCATTTTCTCTGCACAGATGATCTTTGGTACCGGAAGTCTGCCCTGCAGCCAGCTTAGGATTTCATGTTCATTTCTGGATTCTTCCCTATCCCTATCCGCTTTCAGAACCATGTCTGAAAAACAAAGTATCTGGGAACCGGACCTGCCGATGGTATCCCTGCTGTAGTCCTTGTTTTCTATCTGTTTTTTTATACTTTCAGGAATTTTTCTTTCCATTCCCACCCTCATTCTGATCCTATTTAGCGCATTTTTTCATAAAGATCAAATCTTTATCTGTCTCAAATCCATTCTTTTCATAAAAATGTTCCGTGGCATTTCCCCTAAGAGTCATAAGCTGAATCTTGTTAATGCCTTTTTCCTGCAGTCTTCCCTCAAATTCATGGTAAATGGCAGAACCAAGTCCGTTTCCACGGCTGGCATTTCTTACACAAAACTCTTTTATCTCAAACAAAACGCCATCATAAAACTGTTCGGAAAATCCTAAGACCATGCCGCAGAGAACATTCTCCTCAAAAGCACAAATCCCGTAGAAAGTTTCAGACTCCGCCATCTGCCTCAGTCTCTTTCCCGCAGTCTCCTCTGTCCAGGCATCGTTCCACGGCGGAGCATTAAAGGTCTCCACATACATGGCTGCAAGAAGCGGCAGATCCTCTCTCTCAATTTCTTTATATGTAAGCATTTATGAAACCTCCTCTATGAAAATAACAGAATCCAAAAGTTTGTCTCAGCACATTTCTATTTTAATCAAACTGTGTTTTCCAGTGCTCCGCTTTTGACGCCTCAAAACACATGACAATCTGCTCTTTTGTATTTTTATCCTCCGCAAGCGGCGGAAGCTCATCCATGGAAAAATAGCCGCTGTCCATAGTTTCCAGATTCTTTTCAAAATGACCGCTGATCGCTGTGCACAGAAGAAAGACTTTGCATATTTTATATGCATATAATGGTTTATTATGCTTTTCCCTGTCCTGGACTGCAATGACCATATCGGCTGTCACATTAAGGCCTGCCTCCTCTTTCACCTCTTTGATGGTGTTCTCCTTTACCGACAGATCCACGTCCACCCATCCGCCCGGCATAGACCATCTGCCGTCATTTTCTTTTACAAGAAGGATCTTATCTCCTTCTATTATGGCTGCCCTGCAGTCCATCTTCGGTGTCTGGTATCCCACCTCACAGCAAAACAGATCTTTGACTTTTTCAAAAGGCATCTCCGCCTGTTCACTGATGATCTCCGCGGAAATTTCCCGGATACGCTCAAAACGTTCTATATCATATTTGTCTTTGCAGTAATACAGCGCGCTCTGCGCAAGACTCTGAAGCTCCACTGCCCAGTCCAGCCATTTCTTACTTTCATTCTTCATTTGAATTTTAACAGGTATCCCGCCTTACCTTCTCCGGCAGGAATGCTTCGGCTTGTTGCCGGCCTGCTGCTCCTTTCGTAATTCTCACATCTATTTCCGATTCCTGTATGATCCCCATAGCTTCTCCTTATTATAACAGAAACGGGAGGAGAAATACTATTCACAGTATACTAAAAGTACAGTTCTTTGTACAGTAATACTCACGAAAAGCAGGCAAAATACACGGTCCTATGCTCAGATTTCCGGAGAAAACGAACAGACCGGCTCCAAAAGAAAGAGACAGTATTCCGCATCATATTTGATTTATTTTGTGGAATGTAAATAGAAATATTCAGACAGGCGGATAATTTTCATCCGCCAAAATTCATGAGAATAGAAAGTTCACGGAATGTGCTTTCTATTGTAGATTTGTAGTAACGTTACAATATGTAATAATAAATGATTTAAGCCCGAGTTGGCTGAGAACTGTATTGATAGGCAGTGAGTACAGGATCATAATTTATATTCCTCATATAAAGCATTCAGCAGATGTGTGTCAGAAGCAGCTTTCACAATCAGGTCACTTCGTCCGTCTTTCGCCAATTGAAGAATCAGACCGCTGTAGCGATTCTGCTCTTCGCGCCTTCCCTTAGAGATGCCTTCAGCACCGGCCTTTTTCTCGGCCTTTTTTTCGGCATTCTTGATCAGTTCTTCCAGCAGCATAAACTTCGCCCCCATTTCCCTATTCCTTTTCAATTCTTTGATCCTATTGTGGATTTTATGAACAGTTTCACTTTGGGTTTTCTCTGCACAAGAGTCCGTACTGTCCTCGACATATGCAAGAAATGCAAGCAGTTCTTCTGAAACCTCATCTGGATTGATGCCCTTTGTATTAAAGAAGATTTTCATCGTCTTATCTCCAAGAGGCATGTCTGTTTCCAGGCAGCGGTTTTCAAAAGTATACTTGTACAGACCTTTGCCAAATGGGTCAAACGTACAAATGAAAATAATATAGCCCGGTTTCATATCATTGTAATCTTCTCCAGGTTTTAAGGCGGCTATGTCCAGTTCGCTCTGGTAATACCGCGACCGCATGGGCAGATTGTTTTCCTTCTCGTTTTGCATTTCCATGTTATAGCCAACGGCTAACTCGTCACTGGCATAGATATCCAGCCGGACGCTTTTGAAATCAGAACTGAGCAAAATACTGTGTTCCGCGTGTACGGTGATCTTTGCTATGGGATACCCTAGAAACAACTCCAGTATCAGCCGGCACGTCTCCGGATCTTCAAGTGCAGCAGAAAAGAGAAAAGCATCCTTTAGATTCAGCTGTTCAAATTTTTTCCTTGCCATATGGTTTCCTCCTGGAAAATATGACACGGAAACTCTGTCTGTGCGTTTATTATAACCTATATTATGCAAAGTTACAATTGCTATTTTTAATAAATTTATATAATATTGCAACTCTATAATGTAGCATTTGGTTTGCAAATATTTCACTCTACTTTATACTTCCAATTGCTGCTCCCAGCGCAATCCCCACGGCAATACCTGTACCCAGATTTCCAAATACGGTTTTACCCAAAGCCACTCCCAAAGCCAGGCCTAAGCAAATACATAAAGACAGCCTGTTTCCTCTTTCACTCTTTTCCTCCGATATTTCTTCCGCAGAATCTTTCATTTTCTCTTCGGTTTCACCGGTCTGTTCCTCGGCACTTTCCTGTCCTATGGCCTCTTCTGGCAAATTGGATTTTGTCTCTTTATGTTCCTCTTTCATATTCCTTATTCCTCCCCAGCCAACTGTTTATCATTTTTTATTTTCTCTCTTTTATCCATTCCATCCGGCGTCCCCTGCCGGTCTATCATAAGTTTTTCTTCTATACAATTCTTCCCCTTTTCCATCTTTCTGCATATGCTGCCGCATGTTCTGATTATACAATATTCTATATCCGTTTACAACAAACCTATAAATTCCCCTCATATCCGGCACATGAAAAGTTACTGTTCACTCCGTGCCCAGCAACACGCTTCGCCATGTAGCTATTGCAGAAATGCGGTTTTACAGAATACATACGGAATGCCTCCGTATGGTGGCGTCTGTAAACTTTTCAGTCTGAACAATAGATTTGCTGACAGGACCACACATCAAATAAAGACAGCCCGGGCAGCATTTTTTATTACCGCTGCCCGGCTGTCTTTATTGTGCAGAGAACACAAAGCTAGAGAAAGCGCCCTCTGTTTATAATTCTTTCTGCAGCCAATTCCTGTACCTTTCAAGCTGCTTTTTCGTATGAAAATAGTGCTCGCCCCGTTCCACCACTTCCAGACTGCACGCGAACTGCTCTGTGAATCTTTTTATTCTGTCATATTCACACAGATCATCTTCATTACCATATAAAATATAGGTGGGGACATTCCATTTCTCAATGGGATGTTCCCTGGTATAGCAGTAATAATCCCAGTAAAGCTTCTGTCCTATAGGAGTATCCAGTTCGCCGCTGGCTTCTAACTGCTCAGGCGTAACGTGAAACCAGGTCATCATATTTTCTATCAGCCTCCCCATATCCACCACAGGCGACAGAAACAAGCATTTTTCAATCTTCTCATCTCTGTAGGCAAGAAGACTGAAATATGCACCCATACTACAGGCAAACAATCCTGCTGATTTCCATTTTCCTTTTACATATTCCATAACGGTTTTCAGTTCTTCCACACAATTCTGCACCTTACAAGGAATCTGCCTGCCTTTACGTTCCCCGTGCTCCGGCAGATCAAAGCTCAGAACCTGATATCCTTTGGCCTGCGCAGTTTCTGCCAAAATCCGTATGGGTACATCGGTCTTACTGGACTGGTTTCCGTGTACTGCCAATATTACTTTGTCCGCCTGCGCTCCATAGAGAACAGACGGTATGTTATCTATTTGAAATATCTGCATCTTCATTTCCTTCTACACCTCACATTCTCTCTTCCAAATCCCACAGATGCCTGTCTTTTCTAAAAAATAGGCAGATAAGAACGCCTGTTACTCCCAGAAAGAAAAACAGCATGGCCGCCCCGGAACCTTTTCCGCTTCCAAAAGCACCCACCAGATAACTTCCCGCTGCCTGTCTGTCCATGATCGGTTCAAAAATCTTATCCACAAACAGCCCGCCTAAAAGATATCCCACCGGAATTGTAAAAAACTGCAGGGTATTGCGCACAGAATACACACGCCCCTGTATTTCCAGGGGAGTATGGAAACGGATCAGTACATCCATATTGGCAGACATAAAGGGAATAAACAGCCATCCCAGCACGGCCCCAAAACACCATACCGGCGCACTTCTTCCGAAGGCCAGGAAAAAATTCTCCGTACTCATGGAAAACAGAAGGGAATTGCAGATCACCCCCATTCTGCTCTTTGGAGGCGCGGACATGGAGACCCAAATACTGCCTGCCACATTTGCAAGCCCTCCGCAGGCATTCACCCATCCAAGTGCCATCTTACTGCCCCCGTTTCTGGACAGAAGCATGGCCGGCAGTGCCGCGTTGTACATGGATGCCACCAGATTGATTGCTGCCAGAAAAAGGATCAGATCCAGGATTCCCCTGTTTTTCCTCATATAGCCAAGGCCTTCCCCAGCTGCTTTTAGGAGGGAACCCGTCTGCTCCCCGGATGCCAGCTTTTCCTCCGGAATCCGGATAAAGAAGGCAAGGGTGAGAAACGCCACGGCGAAGGTTGCCAGATCAATGGCTATTACTGCCCCAATCCCCCAAAAAGACATGACTGTCATAGCCGCAATGGGATTCAACACAGTCACAAGTGAGTTTGAGAACGAACGCATACCACTCACTCTCTGGTATTGTTTTTCAGGCGTGAGCAGGCTGACCGCCACATCGGAGGCAGGCTGCTGAATGGTATTCATCAGGCCGTTCAACCCATTGATAAAATACAGATGCCAGATTTCCAGGCGGCCTGCTGACAGCAGACAAAATACCGCAGCCGTGCTGACTGCCGCAATAGTGTCACACACAAGCATGGTGTGCTTTTTATTCCAACGGTCGCTCAAAGCCCCCGCGAAAATACTCAGAAGCACATAAGGCGCATAGGAACAAATCGACAGAAGTGAAGTGGACAGCGCCGAACCTGTCTGCTGATACGACCAGATGACTAATGCATAGCTGGTCATGGAACTGCCCAGTGTGGAAAATGCCTGTGTTGCCCACAGAAGGATAAAAGTATGCAGTCCTTCAAATAGTGATTTTACGTTATTCAATTTTTTCATTTTGACTTTGCCCTTTCTTTTATAAACTTGGTTTATTCAAAGAACGCAAAGTCTGACGGACGAAAAGGCATTACGCCGATAAATTCGTCTCCATACAAGTCCGTCCGTGTCTCAGACTTTGCATGGAGCTTTTAAAATGCAGAGTATCACCATACTCACCTCCCTCTTCGTTTTTTGATATTAACATTAACTATTTCATTTGTAAAGCGTTTGTAACTGCAGACACAGGGTTGTTTCTTTATACCAGCCCCTTTCATTACGGTCCCCGTTTTTTTCCACACAGTACACCTCTTCATACCCTGCAATTCCTGTTTTGCCATATGCCGCTGTACCCGTAGTGCAGGAGCAAAGATCATCAATCTCCCTGAAATATCTGTAGTTTATCCTGATTGCCGCAGCATCTCCGTATGAAATCATATTTATTCCACTACAATATCGTCTATATCATGGTCCTTGGCTGGCAGAATGACAGCATATCCCTCCGCCGATAAAAACAGCCAAGAGAGGCTGCATCCGGTCAAAGCGGATACAGCCTCCCTTGGGCTGTCATGCGTGAATTTAAATTCATTTGGAGCCGCAGTTTGCGGAGGAAGCGGCTATACTTATAGCATAGCCAATCCGGTACCGCTTTACAAGCCACCCCAGGGGATATTTTTTCTTTCCCCTATGTTTCTGTTCCTTTTGTTTCAGAAGAAGCTGCTGTCTCCAAAGGCTCACATGCCTGGGCGTTTTCCGGCTTATGTTCCAAAGCCGCCCCGCTCTTTTTTCTTTTACCATCCCCGGTAAGCATTTTCTTTACTGAAATGATCAACAAAATCAATACCGCGATCAACGGCAGTCCTGTGAGTACGGAAATGGTCTTGACTGCCTCCAGTCCGCCGATCAGCATAAGGCCGATTGACAGAAGACAGAACAGGATCGCCCAGAATATCCGGTTCCACCTGGCTGGCTCCTCATCTCCTTTCAATCTTTTCATTGTAGTCCCTGCCAGAACATAAGCGCAGGAATCAATGGTTGTCGCAAGATATACAAAACAGACAATGCACAGGAATATCATCATAAGCTTCGGCATAGGCAGAGTCTGAAGAATCGCCACTATGGCAGCGCTCTGCCCCTCACTCTGCAGAATGGATGCAAGATCCACCCTGCCTGTCTCCTGCAAAAACAAAGAGTATCCGCCGAATATCATAAAGCTTACACAGCAGCCCAGGCTTCCCCATATCAGTTGTCCCCACACCACATTCCGTATGGTCCGCCCTCTGGAAATCCTTCCCACAAACATTCCCATCATAGGCATAAAGGCCAGCCACCAGCCCCAGTAGAAAACTGTCCATTCCTGCGTAAACTTTCCACTCCCGAATGGGTCCGTGTATGTACTCATCTTCACAAAATCGGAAGCATAGAGACCCAGGGAATTTATTTCCATTTTAAAGATATCTGTTGTCGGCCCTACAAAAAGCACAATTGCCATAAAGACAAAGGCCAGCACCACATTTATGTTGCTGAGTTTTTGGATTCCCTTGTCCAGCCCCAGGTACACAGAGGTTCCGAAAATACAGACCCAAATGATCAATACTACAATCCGCACAACAAAATCATAACTCTGGGGAATCCCGAATACTTCCCGGATAATAACAGAAAGTACAGGTGCCCCGATTCCCAGGGATGTGGAAATGGAGCCTACAATGCCGAAAATAACAAGCATGTCGATCACATTTCCGAGAAATCCCCTGGAACGCTTCTTAAGCACCGGCTCACAGGCAATACTCAGGCGCATTCCCGGCATTTTGCGGACGAACATCATATAAGCTGTGGCAATGATGGCCGGATTATAGAATGCCCAGGCGCTCAGGCCCCAATGGAACTGCCCGTACATATGCGCATATTCATACGCTGGTTTGCTGAATGGCTCCAGATCAAAAGGAGGGCCGCTCACATAATAGATCGGCTCCAGGAAACCCAGGATCACAATGCTGGTTCCCACACCGGCAGTAAAAAGCATGGCGATCCAGGAGAGATTAGAATACTGCGGTTTATCCTCGGCAGTACCCAGCTTCACATTTCCGTGCTTACTCACTGTCAGCCAGATAAGAAAACCAAAAGACACAAGACAGGCCAACAGGTACAGAAATCCCAGTCTTCCTGTACAAAATTCAAATACACTGGAAATGATCTCGTTGGAAACCTCCGGTGCCAGATACAATGGAATAATTATGACTGCCAGGATTATCACAGCCGGAAAAAAAACTTTCTTCTCAATCTTCTCAAACAGTTTCACATCGTGTCCCTCCTTCATGGATGCCAATTATTGCGTCAGGCATAGTGCCCGGCTGCCAAAATGCACCCCTGCCGGTCAAAGAGTGTTTGAGACCTGCCAAAAGCAATTCTCAAACGCCCTCCAAAGCGGGGTGCACTGGCTGCGTTCTTATAACCTGCTTTCTTCTCTGCTGCCGTATTTGACAACAAGAGCGTCAGCGACACCTACTCCCTCCCCTTCCGGGTATACAAACAGAGGATTGATATCCAATTCTTTCAAGGTATCCCTGTTTGCACTGGCGAAATCAGCAATACTTACAATGGTATCACACAGGGCATCTATATCACATTTTTTCCCGCCGCGATAACCGTTCAACAGTTTAAATGATTTCAGTGATCTAAGCATATCTAATGCTTCCGCCTTGCTGATGGGGGCCGGGTACAATGCTACATCCTTGAACAGCTCAACAAACACACCGCCCATGCCCACCATGACCATGGGACCGAACTGGGGGTCATTGTTTACACCGATGATCATCTCTACTCCTGATTTTAGCATAGGAACCGTTAATATTCCATTGATCTTTGCATCAGGACGTTTGGATGTAACACTTTCCATAATATCATTGTATGCCCGGACCGCCTCACAAGAACCATGAATGTTCAGCTTCACGCCCCCCACATCGCTTTTATGCAGAATATCAGCGGATTCCACTTTCATGACCAGAGCTTCCTCTGTATCCTTCGCAAACTCTGCTGCTTCCTCCGCGGATGTAACAATAACTTCCTTCGGAACCGGAACCCCGTAGGCACCCAGTTCTTTCTTACTGTCATGCTCGGACAGCGCATAGGTCTCACCGCTCTTCTTCTGTCCCACTGCCAGGCTCAGGCTCTTATTTTCCGGTGTATAGGAAATAAAGTCAGCCAGGCGGCGCAGGATCTTGAATGCATAGACCGTAGGCGGAAGCACCGGCACCCCCATATTGAACAGCTTTTCCTGGTACTCTGCATTCCTGGTATTTTCAGCAAAAGGTATCATGGCGATGGGCTTGCAGTTTTCCCCTTTTTCTTTCACCACTTTCTCGATCCCTTCATACATATAGTGGATGGCCGGGTCTGCGATCTCCAGAAGCAGTGTGTAGCCAATGAGCACCATACCGATATTGGGGTCATCCATCACAGTCCGCAGGGCGCCCGCGTACAGATCCGCATCATAGGAGAGGCTTGCCGTCATATCCAACGGATTGTTGGGTGATGCATAAGAGGGGAGCTGCGCTTTCAGGGAAGCCAGGGTCTCCTCTGTAAAATCCGGATATTCAATGCCGTTTAAGCTGCCCACATCCGCGCAGATCCCTGTCTCCCCGCCGGAGAGGTTCATGGATGCAAATGTGGCCTGTTTGGGCATCTGTTTTAAGGTGGAGAGCATAAGGGACATAGCCATCAGCTCTTCCAGGTCATCCACACGGATGGCCCCGAATTTTTTCAGGACCGCGTCAAAGGAGGCGTCCGAGCCGGAAAGACTTCCTGTGTGGGAAGCCGCAATGGCTCCGCCTTTGGCGCTCCTTCCCGCTTTTAAAATCACCACCGGTTTTCTCCTATCCGCGGCTTTTTTAAGGACTGCCGCGAATTTGTCCGCATTTTTGACGCCCTCGATATAAATACTGACTACCTTGGTATTTTCATCCTCAACCAGGAAATCCATGTAGTCTTCCATCTGTACGATCTTGCCGTTTCCGGCGGATATACTGTAAGAAAAGCGCATGCCCGGACAGTCCATCAGGGACAGGCAGAGCTGACCGCTCTGGGAAACCACACCCACGCTGCCTTTTCTGTCTCTCTTGTCAGAGATAAAGGCAAAGGCCTGCACATTGTCCACATAATTGACAAAGCCCGCACAGTTTGGGCCCATGACCGCGATCCCAAGCTCTTTGGCTGTCTCCATCAGTTCTTTTTCGTTGGCTCTGCCCTGGTCGGTTCCCACTTCACCGTAACCGCTGGCAAATACCACGGCACCGCCGCATCCCTTTGCCGCCCCTTCCCGCAGAAGCGGGATAACCGTTTTCTGTGAGGTACAGATCACCATCAGATCCACAGATTCCGGCACATCTGTCACACTCTTGTAGCAGGGAACCCCAAATACCTGGTCGCGCTTTGGATGTATAAAGTATACATGGCTTCTGTCTTCCATATAGGAAAGGATGTTGCGGCACACATCCCCGCCGAATCCTTCCTTCTCACTGGCACCGATGACTGCTACAGACTTCGGCTTCAGCAGTTTTGTCAAATCCATCGTTTTCTACCTCCTGTGACAGGGCGTTCCTCCGCTGCTGTCTCATCAGACCAGCAGCGTCCCTTCCGCCCTGTTACTCATTCCCCATTTTTATTTACCTTCCACTCCCCTGCGGTAGCAGGCCACATTCTTCTCGTTGAACCTGTCTTTTCCCTTTTTCTCAAAAAAGGATACAATGGCGTTTTCCATATATTCAACAGTAAATAAATCGCTGTGGGCAGCCAGTGCACCCAGCATTACCAGGTTGGCACCCTTAGGATTTTTCACCTCAGCGGCAATATCTGTTGCAGGAATTTTCACTACCTTGATGTCCTCCCGGTAGGTTCTGTCCTCCGGCACGATGGAGGAGTTTACCAGCAGAAGTCCGCCGGGTTTTAAACGGTCCTCAAATTTGTCAACAGCCGGTGTGTTCATGGTGAACAGAATATCCGGCTGTTTGGAAACCGGGCTGGCGATAAGCTTATCGCTGATCTTCACCGTACAGTTGGCGGTTCCGCCCCGCATCTCTGAACCATAGGAGGGGTAGAATAAAACATTTTTGTCCTGTTCCATGCCGGCATTGATGAGGAGCATTCCGGCTGTCAGCACTCCCTGTCCGCCGAATCCGGCACAAATAATCTCTTTTGCCATGTCTATTCCTCCTCCTTTTTGTCTTTAAATTCACCCAGAGGGAAGTATTTCTCCATCTCGTTTTTCAGGTGTTCCATGCTCTTTACGGGAGTCATGTTTAAGTTTGTGGGACATGGGGAGAGCAGTTCGACCAGGCAGAATCCCTCGCCCTTCATATGCTTTTCAAAAGCTTTTTTCACATATTTTTTACACCGGATCATTCCCTTGGCATCAGCCATGGTACCTCTTGCCAGGTATGCAATGTCAAATCCGCTGAAGGCCTGCTCTACCCGAAACGGCATCCCCATCTTCTCCGGGTCTTTACCTCTCGGTGTGGAGGTCGTGACCTGTCCAGGAAGGGATGTGGGCGCGCACTGTCCTCCGGTCATGCCGTATAAGCTGTTGTTAATGACTACAGTCACTACATTATCATTACGAAGTGCCGTGTGCATAGTCTCTGCCATACCGATGGAGTAAGCAGCGCCGTCCCCTATGTAAGCCAGCACCGGATTTTCCGGGCGCACCTTTTTGATGCCCACTGCAGTGGCTATGGGACGTCCGTGTGCTGCCATGACAGTATCAAATCTCCAGGAGTCAATATTCAAAGAACCGCAGGCCACGTCAACCACAGCCAGAAGTTTTTCACTCAGACCCATCTCTTCCATTACTTCGGCAATCAGACGGACTGCCAGGCCGTGTCCGCATCCGGGACAGAAGCCGCTAGTCGTAAATGTTACGGTTTCAGGAGCTACCAGTCTCATATCATACGCCCTCCTTTTCAAGCATTTCTTTTGCTTTTGCAATGATTCCATCAGATTCAGGAATCTCGAATATAGAACCAAAGTGGTCAACCGGATATTTGCCGCCGGCAGCCAGGCGCACATCGTCTGTCATCTGTCCTAAGATATTCATCTCCACTGTGAGGAATGCTTTCGCGCACTTTGCCTCCTCAAAAGCCTTGACCGGGAAAGGCCACAGGGTGATCGGACGGATCAGTCCCAGCTTCAGCCCCTCTTCTCTTGCCAGCTCTACAGTCTCGCGGCAGACTCTTGAGCTGATCCCATAAGCCACAAGCACCAGATCCGCATCCTCCACCCGGATATTTTCATAGCGCTGTTCTTCGCGCTCCATATCCTCATATTTTTCTCTCAGATAATTCTCATAATCCGGATGTGTATAATACACGTTCTGGATCTTGCGCTGCTCACAGCCTTTTTTACATCCCTTGATGCTCCAGTCAAATTTGTCGATATCATGATCCTTAAATTCCGGGATTTCCACTGCTTCGATCATCTGTCCGATCGCCGCGTCGGAAGCGATGAGCACCGGATGACGGTATTTTTCCGCCAGATCAAAAGCATCCACCATCAGGTCTGCATTCTCCTGCACAGAAGCAGGTGCCAGTACCAGAGTATGGTAATCACCGTGTCCGCCGCCTCTTGTGAGCTGCCAGTAGTCGCCCTGCCCCTGGGCAATGTCTCCAAGGCCGGTTCCGATACGCATGACATCCACAATAACAGCCGGAAGGTCCGCTGCCACCAGATAGGAGATTCCCTCCTGTTTCAGTGAAAATCCGGGGCCTGCAGATGTGGTCAGTGCTCTGGCACCTGCCGCGGATGCTCCCAATACCATATTTATGCCTGCCAGTTCTGATTCTGCCTGGATGAACACACCGCCCACATCTTCCATTCTCCAGGAGAGATATTCCAGGATCTCTGTCTGCGGAGTGATGGGATATCCGCTGTAGAAGCGGCATCCGGCTGCCAGTGCGGCCTCCGCCAGAGCCTCATTTCCTTTAAATAATACTTTTCCCATAACAAACCTCCCTCATCGTATTTCAAATACATAGTCCGGGCATACGCGGTAACACATGCCGCATACCACACATTTTTCTGCATCCACTTCCACCGTATTGTATCCCTTGGCGTTTACATGGCCGGATTCCCTGATGGCATCCTGGGGACATGCATTGATACAATAACCGCAGCCTTTACAGCGGACGGGATTGGTGTAAACTTTTTCTTTTCCCATAATTTCATTTTCCTTTCTATGTCAAATATCAGGAGACCTCTCCCAGTTTTGCTTTTTTACCGAGTCTGTGGATCAACATGGCAAGCGCGGAGCCTACCAGGCCTGAAACTGCCAGGAAGCCAAAGATAAAATTGTAACCGGAACCGCCGAAGGAATCCAGCCACTTTCCAAAGAGCACGGAGTATATGGAATCCGGCAGATATCCGATGATGGACGCAATGCCGATCACGGTCCCTGTCATTACCCTTGGTATTCCGGCCTCACTGACTGTGGAGAACACAACGCCGTACATCATCATGGCAAATGCTCCCGGGATCAGCGTGTACAGGCTGGCTGCCATTGGGCTGATACCGGACGGCAGAATGAGAACTGCCCCGAAAAGTGCTGCCAGTATGATAAATGCAGTGGAAAGCCATTTACAGGTGGATTTAAATACTTTATCTGCAATGATGCCGCCCACAGGAGCCAGAAGCAGAAGCAGATAGTTACGGACAATGGAGATAAATCCTGAGCTTTCCGGGGAAATACCTCTTACTTCCGTCAGATAAGGATTGAAATAAGAGATACTGGTATAAAATCCATAGCCGCAGAAGATTGTGAAGGATACGATCCAGACAACCGGATTTTTCAGCAGTTTTCCCACATCCCCCATACGGAATTTGGGTTCTCCGTCATCAACGGTTTTCTCCTTATCGCTGCCCTGCATAAGGAAGAACAACAAAATGGCTGCAGCGATAGCCACAGAACCGCCTGCCAGGACTGCCCGGAAAAATCCCAGTTCCATATCGCCGCCGGCTGTCTTGTAAATATTCAGTGCCAGTGTATTGGTCAGGGCTGCCGTGATCCCGTTGCAGGCATAGTAAAGGCCATACATGAATCCCTGCTCTTCCTCTGTGCCGATAATGCGGACTGCCTTCATGAGTGCGGACCAAAATACAAATGCCGTACTGAAGGAAAGTCCCATCCAGATAAACATGGCGATCTTAAAGTCCATGGTAAACGCGTACAAAAATGCCAGGGCCGATGTACTCAGAAGGGAGATGATCAATGCTTTTTTCGGTGATACTTTGTCTGCAATGATACCGCCCGGTATGTAGAGGATCATATTTCCCACCGTGTACATGGTGAGCAGCAGGCCGGACTGGGTGTTGCTCATATGCATGGCTGCAAGCTGTGCGTCATAAAAAATGTATTTCACGTAGGGCAGAAAATAGATGGAACCTCCTGCCAGGCCAAGTGTTATGACCGTAAGGTATTTTCTCACTTTAGAATTCATAAAAACCTCCATATGCATAGAATGGGGATGCTTTTTTCGCATCCCCACCCTATCTAGCAGAATAACGGACTACATATCCGGAGTGTCGGATTTGTCCGGTGTGAACAGCCTTCTGGCTACATCACGGGTGAATTCACCTGTCTTTTTAGACTCTTCAAATACCCGGCGTGTCTGTTTGCGGATCAAGTCTGTCGTGTCATTTACAATGGCTGCTGCCGCATCCTCATCGCTCATGTTCTCAATCTTTACAAGACGGAAGATGACCGCTTCGTAGATACGGATACCGCCCAGGTTAGAGATAAAGTCAACGGCAACGTCAACGCCGTTTTTGCGGAGGATCTCATCTGCTTCCGAAGTAGTGGGGATATTGGCAGCTTCCACTAACAGGGATGCTTTGATCTTGTCAGCATTGTCTTTATTGATAACATCTTCCAGCGCTGCGGGAATCAGGATATCGCATTCTTTTTCCAGCCACTGGCTGTTTGGATAGATCTCATAATTGTCTTCAAAGGATTCTTTATTCAGCTCACCTTTCGGAAGTCTGGTAGCTACCAGTTTGGGAATATCCAGTCCGTCCTTACAGTAAACAAGCCCGTTCACATCAGCGATACCGATCACCTTATAGCCCATGTTGTTCAGGGAGTTCACGCAGCTTGCGCCCACACAGCCAAATCCCTGGATGATAACAGATGCGCCTTCTTTGCCGCCTTTCATTTTCCATGCTTCGTCGGCTGCTGCCGCAACGCCGTAGCCTGTGATCATGTCATACATTTTAAAGCCGTCATATGTAAGTTCTTTTTCTGCTCTGTCATGGTTCACAATACCCTGATGGATATCCGGATCTTCTTTCATGGCCTTTGTCTGGGGAATGCCGATTCCCAGGTCATCTAAGATCCTTAACACATCGGAGTAGTCAACACCCAAATCTCCGCCGATGGAAACGCCTGCATTGATGACCGGTGCGGTGGCTGTCAGGAAACGTCTTAAAACGTCCAGTGCGTCCGGTGCTTTATAATCATATGCAATACCGGCCTTACATCCGCCTGTGGTGAGGGACTCACATGCCTTGTATTTGTATCCCATTGTTGTGGCAAGACGGATAACCTCTTCCTTTGTCACTGTGGGGTGCATTCTTGTTCCGCCTCCGCAGTAATGATTCACAAAGTTGTATGCGCACATCCAACCTTTTGCGTCTGTCTCTGTGTCGTTCCATTCCACTACTAAATACGGTTTGTTTGCCATTTTAAAAATCCTCCCATTTTATGCTGTTCTCTATTACAGAACTTTGTTCTTTAATAGTTTTATTTTTTTACTCGGCATTTCGCCGAGTAAATAATCCTATAGTCTTAAATTTTTGTTCTGTATGTAAGAACTTCGTTCTTCATTTTATGATATGAGCATATCACACCTTGTTTGTTTTTTCAATATCTTCCTTGGATCTTTTTCCTTTTTGTGCAAACTATCCAATTTTGACCTCTTATTTTCTATAGGCGTTTTTGAATCTCATTTGCATACCTTTTTAAGATCTGTACAAATATGTCCCGCTTCTCGTCATCCATGCGCAGAGACGGGGTGCTGATACTGATGGCGCCCTCCACTTTACCCATGTGATTCATGAGGGGGACTCCCACACATTTGACTCCGAACGTATTTTCCATATTGTCAACAGCGTAGCCGTCTCTGCGGGCATTTTTCACTTCTTCCCACAGCTTTTCCTTGTCTGTTATGGTATAATCCGTGTATGGTATCTTCTCACGGCTCAATATCTCTTCCACTTCCTCATCCGGCATCTGGGAGAGGATCACTTTGCCTACACTTGTACAATACATTTTGGAACGCTCTCCCGTTACAGACCTTCCTGGAAGCATCTGGCCTTCCGGATATACGGCTTCCAGATAGACCACCTCATCCTCGTGGGGAATGGCCAGATAGATCAGTTCTCCCGCTTCCTTTGCGATCTGATGCATGTAAGGTAGCACCACCTTGGTAATGGTAAGACTTTCCTTCAATGCACGGCTTAAGGTGAAAACAGCGGTCCCCAGAGAAAACTTACCCGTCTCCGGGTCCTGCTCCAGATAGTCCATGGCTTTGAAGGTCATTAAAATATTATGCACGTTACTTTTGTATAATCCCATCTTCTCACTGATCTCTGTCACACCCAGAGGTTGTTTTTCCACGAAACATCCCAGAATCTCCAGGGCCTTCTGCAGACTTTTTACCTTGATCTCTTTCTCTTCACTCATAGTGGTTTTCCCTCCTAATCATTCATGCAGGTCTTATTGTTCCGTATTCAAGAACTCTGTTCAGCATTTTATCTTACTAAAATATTAACATTTCTCCATGTATAATACAAGAGGGTGTTTAAAAATGTCTCCGTCAGGTATGCAGGCAATAGTTCATTGCATTCTATAAAAAAGGATATTTTCATTTTCGTCTCATTTTCAGAATTTAACAGTCCTTCAAATGGTTCATATGGTATTTCCCCACCGCTGTTCACAGTTGTATAATGTATAGCTCCTTGTGCAGTAATCTTCTTTGCGATACACACAAAAAGCCGCATCCCGGCGTAGGATACGGCTTTTTGAACTTGGAGTGTCTGTGAATTCAAATCAGGCTTCACGTGCTGTTTATAAGCGGAGGGAACAGCGCGAAAGCTAATACTGTAATTTTTCCGGTCAACTTTTGGAGGAAGATCAACCGTGATATAATCATATAACACCGGCCTCCATCCCGCAAGCCGCCCCCAGGGATAAAAATCAAAAAAAGTTTTTTCCTTTTTTAACCTGCCAAAGATGGCCTTTTCCTTGCATGGCTGACCCCATCCCGGGGTTCTTTATTTCAGGAAAGAATCCAGTGCCTTGTTCAGGCGTTTCAGGCTCTCTGTATCTCCCTTTTCCAATGCCTCCTCAATGCACTCATCTACATACTGCTTCAGCACTTCCTTCCCCGCACCATTGACGGCGGACCACACAGCGGCAAGCTGGATCAGGACTTCACTGCAGTCGCGCCCTTCCTCCACCATACCACGTATGGACCTCAGATGTCCGGTGGCCCTGGCAAGACGGTTGACCATGCTTTTATCATACTTTGCCTCTGTATATTTTTCTTCTTCTCTCATCGCACAGTTCCTTTCTCACTCCTGCTGCCCTTGATCAGCAATAGATCTCCTCACCGCCACATGAGTCCCAGGGATATCCTGTCTGCCGGGCTGCTTCTTGGGCCACATCAATATCGATCTGGTCGGCCACCATCCACAAAGTCATATCCAGGCCTGATGCCGTGCTGCTGCAGGAATAATACTTTCCATCCGCAACGACCCTGGCTCCCTCAATCCTCTCGATGCCCGCTGTAAACATCCTGTTCCAATTTTTGTCAAGAGGACAGTCGGCCAGCTTCCTCCTGTACAGAAGTCCTGTCTGTGCCAGGACCGCCGAGCCGCTGCCTACCATCAGACAGGTATCCGCGTTCTCTGCCGCCCTTTTTACCAGATTCAGGGTCCGCTCATCCTGCCAGAGCAGACGCCGTGCCCCTTTGCCTCCTGGGATCAGAAGAACTCCTTCTATCTCCCCGGGTATCAGAAAATCCGTCCATATTTTGGCTCCCTGGACGCTGTTTATCACATCTCCGGATACGGAGAGATAGCGGATGTGGTAATATTTCTGCAGTTTTCCCAGTATCTCTGCCGGCCCAAATACATCCATTCCCTCAAAGTCATCAAACAGTACCATATTCACATCCATCTTTACACCCGCTTTCCTCCGCACGTTTTATATGATTGACCAAGGCCAGGTTTACGGTCCTGGTACACACCTGTTCTGCAAGAGCCATATTGTGTGTGACCGTCAGCAGGCCTATGTTTCTCTTTTCCACCTCACCGAGCATCAGATTCCAGATCTGTGCCTGGGTGATCACATCCAGCATGGTGCTCATCTCATCGGCCAGCAGAAAATGCGTACCCTCAAACAGGGATCGGGCCACACAGAAGCGCTGCAGTTCTCCGCCGGAGAGCTCCCGCGGATAGCGTTCCAGCCATTCCTTCTCGATCCCAAGGGCATCCAGCACCTCCTCCCGGTACATGCCTGATTCCTCCAGAACCTTTTTCATCCTCCAGCGGGGATTGATGGCCTTCTCCGGATGCTGGTAGATCAGCTGCACCGGGCAGACCCCTTTCTTTACCATAGGCTTTTTATCCAGCAGGACCTCCCCCTCACAGGGTGCCAGATACCCTGCCAGCAGCTTTACCAGGGTGCTTTTGCCATAACCGCTCGGTCCCACCAGGCCGACGCGCTCCCCTTCCTCCATGGAAAAGTTCACATCTCTCAGTATCCACGGCCCGTTTCCATAGCGGAATCCTAAGTTCTTTGCTTCAAGTCGCATGTATACACCTCACATATCCTTCCCGGATTTTGCGCATGGGAATATCATTTTCACATTCTTTTGTTTTATGGGGACATCTGGGAGAGAAAAGACATCCCTTCGGCAGATATTTGGCATAGGGCTGAAAACCCGGAATCGGCTTGAAACCATTCTGGGGAAGCGCCTGCCACAGTGCCTTGGAATAGGGATGGCGCAGCTCCTCCATGCCTTTTTGGAAATCCTCCGCTTTTGCCATCTCCACCGTAGTGCCCGCATAAAATACAGCGATCCTGTCCGCAATATGGAAGGCCAGGTCAATGTCATGGGTGATGAGCACCACTGCTTTCCCCTCATCCGCCAGCTCACGGAATATTTTCAGCGCCTCCAGCGCCATCTCCAGATCCAGGCCCGGTGTGGGTTCGTCCGCAATGATCAGGGATGCATTGCTGATAACAGCCGTAGACACCAGTACCCTCCTCGCCATACCTCCTGACAACTGAAAAGGATAGCATCTCTCTATCTTTTCGTCCAGATGAAATCTCTTGAAAATCTCTTTCTGGGATTTCTCCTTTTCTTTTTTACTGTCCCTTCCTGTTACCTGCTTTCCCACTTTCATAAGCGGGTCAAGATAGGCTATAGACTGCGGCACCAGGGCAATCTCTGTTCCCCTGAGGGTTTCCTTTTTCTTCTGGTCCAATATCCGGCCTTTATATGTGATCTTTCCTGTGATCTTTGCATTCTCCGGCAGGATTCCCATGACTGCATGGGCTAAAAGACTTTTGCCGGAACCACTGGAGCCTGCAATTGCCACGATCTCCCCCGGTTTTACATTCAGGCTCAGATTGGATATTACTTTTAAATCAGATTGTTCCAGCCCTTTGTCGTACATGTGGAAGGTCACAGACAAATCCTCCACTTCCAGAATGGGCTTCTTTTCTATATATTCCTCTTTCATGATACACTCCTATTCTTGTACGCTGCATAATGCTCTCATTTCTTCATACCATGCCTCTATTCCTGTAAGCTGTATAATACTTTAATCTCTTCATACCACGCCTCTATTCCTGTAAGCTGTATAACACTTTAATCTCCTCATACCCCGGGTCTATTCCTGTGCGCTGTACGGATCCAGGATCTTCTTCATATTTTCCCCCAGCCGGTCAAACAGCAGCACAATGATCACAAGCATAAGCCCCGGAAAAAAGGCCAGCCACCACATTCCGGATGACAGGTATTTCATGGATTCCGACAGTATGATCCCTATAGCCGGCTGCTCCGGTGACAGCCCAAACCCCAAAAAGGTAAGTCCTGACTCATGCATGATAGCGTGGGGAAACAGAAGGATCAGGCCAATGATAAACTGCGGCACCATATGGGGCAGTATGTGATGCACTGTGATCCACCAGCTGGAATGCCCCAGCCGTTTTGACACACCTATGTACTGCTGGGAGCGTATCTGGAGCACCTCACTCCTGATAATACGGGCAAGCCCTGTCCAGTGGGTGACCGCCACACCGATCAGTACGCCTTTCAGACCTTTTCCGCAGGCAAAAGAGATGAGGATCAGCAGGACTGTATGTGGGATCCCCATGACCAGGTCAATGAGCCAGTTGATAAAATGATCCAGCCAGGAGCGCCCCGTTGCCGCTGCCACGCCCACAAACAAGGCGATCACTGCACTGACACAGGAAGCGGTCATACCCACGGAAATACTCACAGAGAGACCTTTGATGGTGCGCACCAGCATATCTCTCCCCAAAAGGTCTGTGCCGAAAGGATGGGCAAGGGATGGTTTCAGTGCTTTCTTTGTAAAATCCGCCCGGATCAGGTCATCACTTAAAAAGGCTCCCGACAGATACACGCCCAGGATCACCATAAAAATCAGGGCTGCAAAAATAATGGTCTTGGATCTCCGGTTCACCACAATTTTCCTGCCCTGGGCCTTGGATGCTGCTGCAGTCATATCACTCATTTTTGTATCCCTCCCTTATCTGCGGGTCCACGACCCCATAAATAATATTTGCCAGCATATTTCCCACAAAGACAAAGAGTGCCGAGAACAGGGTGATCCCCAAAAGCAGGGGCACATCAGACCCCATGCCTGCCGCTGAAGCCGCAGCTCCCAGACCCGGATAGGAAAATACATTTTCCGCCAGCACAGAACCTCCGAACAGCTCAGAAAAAGAGCCGAACTGCATGGTCACAGCAGGCAGCATAATATTGCGCAGCCCATGCCGTTTTAAGATACTCCATCCGGATTCCCCTCTGGCTCTGGCAAACATGACGTACTCACTCTCCAGCACATCCACCAGCTTTTCCCTGGTGTGGAGTGCCACATTGGCAAAAGAGAGGAAGCTCAATGTGAGGGCCGGCAGGATCAGGTGATGGATTCTCTGTAAGACAGTCACCTGGTCTGTGGGGACACCTTTGGGCACACTCATTCCCATGGGAAACCATCCCAGCTTCACGGAAAATAGCATGAGGAAAACAATTCCGATCCAGAAGGTAGGAATGGAACACATGATCAGACAGAGCTTTTTCAGGACTTTATCCGGCCCTTTTCCGTGAAACGCGCCCATGACACAGCCCACGGTAAATCCTATGATCCCGGAAAACAGCCATGCCGCCGCCATGAGCGCCAGGGAAGTGACAAATTTCTCTTTTATGATATCCAGCACAGGCCTTCTGTAGATCAATGACACGCCGAAGTCACCATGCAGGACTGACTTTGCCCATGTAAAAAAGCGCTCCACCGGCGGGTCATTAAGGCCCCAGTATTCCGCTATTTTTGCTCTCTGTTCCATGCTCACATTAGGCACTGCTCCCACATACTGCTGCACCGGGTCCACCGGGGACATATTTACCAGAAGAAAGCTTATGATGCTGACTGCTATGAGAAGTGTTACCATGCGGAGCAGATATTTCCCGGTGATTTTCAGATAATACTTATTTTTCATCCTGTCTCTCCATTCGATTTTCTCTTGTAATTGAATTTCCATATAAAGCACGAACAGCCCCGGATGTAAAATCCGTATTTTCAGGATTTTTCATCCGGAGCAGTATTTCAAAATATTATTACTTCCAGGTCCACTCTGCTAGATTTGCGACCAGAGGCCATGCAGCGCCGTGTGCGTGGATCCTCTGTTTTCCTATGTCCAGTCCGTCTTTCACATAGTAGAGATGTGACATATTGACATAGAATGCCCAGGGAGCCTCTCCTCTCATGGAAGTACCTGTCTCCCCGTCCCACTGGGCTTTCTGCCACCACGCATAGGAGTCTTCTATGGAGACAGAGTTCATGGCTTTATCCAGATATTCGTCCGTCTTTTCGCTGGTATAAAACTCAGGATTGTAGAAATCTGTCTTACCCGCATTGCTGCTGTGATACAGCATGTAGGAGGTCATAGGACTGTCGGAGCCCCATCCCATGATCATAGGCTCTGAGAACATCCTTTTCACGGTATCATCCGCACTGACACCCTCCACGGTGATGTCAAACCCCATGTTTTCTTTTGCCTGGTTTGCCACTGACATGGCAACTGCCTGGCGCATGGAATCTCCTGCAAAATACATCAGGTTAAAGGCCAGCTTGGTACCGTCTTTCTCCCGGATCCCGTCGTTGTCCTCATCTTTCCAGCCGGCTTCCTCCAAAAGCTGTTTTGCCAGGTCCACATCAGTTTCAATGACGGTCTCCTCATTCCACCAGGGCATGCCGTCACACTCTGTATAAGCAGGTTTGGCGAATCCGTTTAAAGCCTCCGTAATGATTTTTTCCCGGTCAATACCGTAACACAGCGCCTTTCTGACATTCACATCCGAGGTGATATTATTTCCGATCTTGTAGCCATCCTCTGTTGTCCTTCCTTCATCCGGTACGGTGGGAAGGGTGATCCCCCTGTTGTCTACCGATTCCACTTCCTGTACATGCATGCCTTCTATCTCATTGGCAGCTATGGTGGCGGAGGTCAGGGCAATATCCACATCCCCTGCTTTGGCGGATACAAACCTGGCATCCTCCTCCTGTACCAGGAACACTGCCTTTTTGATGGCGGGCTGTTCTCCATAGTAATTTTCATTGGCTTCCATGATGAACTGCTGTCCTTTATCCCACTGTGTCAGCTTATAGGGACCGGAACCCACAGTCTCCTCCGCCGAAAGTCCGAATTTATCACTGTAGGATTTTTCAGGGACAATACCAATCTGGGCAGCCGTATAGATAAAGGTCACACACGGCTTGTTCAGCTGAAATTCCACTGTGGTGTCATCCTTTGCAGTACAGTTTTCCAGCATGGTCAGGTCCATGTAGGTTGCCTTCTCTTTTGTGGTGTTGAATGTAAAGGCCACGTCCGATGCCTTCAGCGGCTCTTTGTTGGAAAACACCACATCATCCCGGATCTTAAAGGTCCATGTCAGCGCATCCTCACTCACACTGTACTCTGTAGCCAGGTCATTCTCCAGTTTGTCATCCCCGTTCACTTTCACCAGCGAGGAATACAGCGGTGAACCTGTATAACCGAACCCTGTGCAGGGGTCCCAGCTGTCCGTATCATTTGAAAAACCGATGGTGACCTCAGACTTTCCGGATGCTTCAGACCCCTTCGTCTCCGAAGCATCTGCCCCTGCGGATACTTCCTTCCCCTCCTGTTTTGTCTCTTTGGCGGAATCCGTACCGGAAGCCCCGCCGCTTGTGCAGCCGGCCAGCAAGGACATAGTCATTGCCAGACAGCAGAGAACTGCTGCAATCTTTCTCTTCATGTGTTCTGCTCCTTTTTCTGTTTCGTGTTCAGCCTTTGCCTTCCCGGAATATATTCCCGCTTCCGGGCTGTCATGAATGGAGTATAGCAGAGGGTAAAATGGCCCGCAAGCCGCCCCCGGGGTTTTTGGGGAAAGGTTTTTGAAAAGAAAAAAAGCCTGCAACTGGCAGGATTTATGCCAATTACAGACCTTGATCCTATATGCATTAACCCCATCCCGGGGTTCAGGAATCCGAAAACAGGCTTAACAAAATAATAAACGACGTAATCTGGCATACCTGGGAATAACAAAGGTAAACACTTTGCTGCCGTGGATATAAGACGGATGGTTCAGTCAAATACTGCCCCATTCGATGCAAAGCTAAATTAACATCGTATACTTTTCAAAATGCATATTAAATACTATGAATACTCAGTCATTTTTCCGGTTTCTACATAAAACAAATGTGCAAGATGTCGTAAAGATTTTAGTGCTTTTTGGGTACGGGATGAAATCCGATTTTCGTGATAAAAAGAACCTGATAGTATGGAAAAACTAATCAGGTATTAAAAGAGGCCTCTAAGGCACAGAATCAAGTCAAAAAACAGACAGTCATCAATAAAAAGTGGTTGTCTGTAATTCAAAAGCACTTGGGGAATAAATTCCACAAGTACTTATCTATAGTAGCGAGAGGGGGACTTGAACCCTCGACACTACGGGTATGAACCGTATGCTCTAGCCAGCTGAGCTATCTCGCCATCTGTATTTCTTCTGCTTTTTTGCAAAAGAATGGGACCTATAGGGCTCGAACCTATGACCCTCTGCTTGTAAGGCAGATGCTCTCCCAGCTGAGCTAAGATCCCATAAATTTCATTTGATTGTCTGCTGCTTGTACAGCAAGTAGCGAGAGGGGGACTTGAACCCTCGACACTACGGGTATGAACCGTATGCTCTAGCCAGCTGAGCTATCTCGCCATCTGTATATATCCTCTGCTTTTGGCAAAAGAATGGGACCTATAGGGCTCGAACCTATGACCCTCTGCTTGTAAGGCAGATGCTCTCCCAGCTGAGCTAAGATCCCATTTCATTTAGCAGTCTCTGCTACTGCTTGACTGCTTTGCTATTATAACCTTAAATTGTGTCAATTGTCAATACCTTTTTCTCAAAAAAATACAAAAAATAACAATTAATAGAATAACAGGCAATCTGCCGGTCACCGCTTATAATCTTCTCTGAATTTTTCTCTGTATTTTATGGGCGACAAACCAGTCTGTTTTTTAAATGCCAGGGAAAAGTAATTGATCTCATGGTATCCCACAGCCTGACCCACTTCCCCGGCCTTTAAATTGGTACTCTCTAAAAGCTGTTTGGCTTTTTCCATTCGGCAAAAAACAATATACTCATTACACCCTTTACCTGTAAACTTTTTAAACAATTTAGAAAAATAATTGGGGGAAAGATATACCTGCGCCGCTAAACCGCCCACCGACAGGTCTTCCTCCAAATGGTTTCTAATATAGGTTTCGGCCCTTTTCACAATCTGATGGCCGCCCTCCTCCTGATAAAACAATTTCTCAATATAATCTTTTGTATAAGTAAAAACTTCTTTTCTCTGACTACGGAGAATCATATAAGAAAATGCATCCAGATTCCCCTTCTTCTCTTCCCCGCCGTTACTGACAACAGCAAAATACAGGGCAGATACCAGTTCAAAACAACATCTGCGCACGACTGAATCAGCTACATTGTAAGAATCCGAGGCGATCTCAAAGATATCCATGATCCGGGCTGTCTCCTCTGCATTTCCCAACTCTATAAGCATCCTGTTTTTCAACTCTGTAAAAGTATCCGCGAAAAGCTGCCGCCTGTTTTTGGCTTTGACCGTTTGTGTGATCTGCTGAAAGGGCAGTGCTGACTCTAAAAGATATTCCGCATTATTGTAAGAAATATAAAGTTCCTCCGGCTCTGTGACAACACTGCCCAAAACCGCCCTGACTCGAATATCCAGTTCCTCCCGCAGGACATTGACAATCTCCTCTGTCTTTTCAACCGCTTCTATATTATTACTGTTATCCCCGAAAAGCAGAAGTAAAACCCTGTCCTGCCTGTCAAAAAATGTAATCCCTTCCTGATGCGTATCCAGAAGTCCCATACAGATATTGCGGATCGTCATATTTAAAAGCCCTTCTGCAATACCATCCTTTTCCTCAACCTGTATTTCACATATCAATATCACTAACTGCATGATCTTTCCACGTTCAATACCGTACGCACTTGCAGCAAGTGCCAGTTCTTTTGAATTTTGATCATAGATCAGCCCTCTCATTATGTTCTCCAGAATTTCCTGCTGGCGGCTTCCGGCAGTGCGCAGGACTGCTACCTGTTCCTTCTGTTTTCTCTTCTCACCATCCAGCTGTTCAGTCAGTTTACAGATTTCCTGTTCAAGAGTCTTTTCGTCTACTGGTTTTAAAAGAAATTCCTGCACTTTCAGCCTGAGACATTTTCTTGCATATTCAAATTCATCATATCCGGTAAGCACCAGTACCTTCATTTCAGGAAGAAATTCCCTTGCCTGCCCAATCAGTTCTATCCCTGTCATTCCTCTCATATTGATATCCGTAATCATGATCTCAGGCCGTTTTTCGGCTATAATATCCAGTGCCTTCCTCCCACTCGCCGCAGTATAGACCTCCTCTATACCAACCTGATCCCACCGGATCGTATCCCGTATTCCATCGCGTATCATTTTCTCATCATCTACAACAATAGCTCTATACATGATCTTCCCCCTCTTTTTTCTGCGTACCCGCAGGAAGTGTGATCTCCACCGTAACCCCTGCCTCTTCATTCATTTTATAAAACAACCCATACCCTTTTCCAAAAAACAGCTCAATCCTCTTATGCACATTGCGTACTCCATATCCGAAATTCTCATCAAATTCTGACACCGAAGCATTCATTTTTGCCATTTCTTCGGCTGTCATACCACTGCCGCTGTCAGAAACAGAGATCACGGCTCTTTCCCCTCTTACTTCTGCACTTATGACTAATTTCCCTCTTGTTTCATCTTCTATCCTGATTCCGTGATATATGGCATTTTCCACAAGCGGCTGCAAGGTAAGTTTCGGTATCTGAAGTGAATACATATCCGGCTCAATCCTGAACTCACTCTCGATAATAGAGCCATATCTTAAATTTTGGATAGTCAGATAGTTTTCAATATGAGAGATTTCCTGTTTCAGAGATATAATGTCCTTCCCTCTGCTCAAACAGAGCCTGTAGTAGTTAGCCAGCGCTTTTACCATGGTCGAAACCTGTTCATTCCCTTTTGAAGTTGCCTGCCAATGGATACATTCCAGTGTATTATACAAAAAATGCGGTTTTATTTGATCCTGGAGGGCATTGAAACGTATCTGCTCAGCCTGATGCTGCTCAAACTTCACCCTGTCCACAAGCTCTGTCATCCGCTCCATCATATAATTAAATCCCTGTTCCATCTGTTTAAAATCTTCACCTGTATTGTCAAGAGTGATCCTATGTTCCAAGTCTCCTTCTGAAACACGATTCATACCGTTTACCACTTTTTCCACAACCCTGTAAGAGTAACGCACCAGACGGCTGCCTGCAGATATTCCAGCTATGACCATCATTACTATACAGGCACACAAAATAGCTATTGTTCTAAAACTGTCAATATATAAAGCTTTATACGGTATCTTTCCTACCAGATAATAATTCCATACTCCCATTTTCCGGTACACAAACAGAGAATTATCTTTTTTAAATTCCCCTTTTTCCCCTCTCAGATTCTCCAGGCAGGAAAATCCGGTGCCAAGCAGGGATTTATCGCCTGCCGAAAAAATCTCACCACTGCTGTGTACCATCATGATCTCCAAAGGCATCTGTGCATTATCTGTATCCCCCATATGCTCCAAAAGATTTCCCCTGATATTGATGCAAACCATTCCCAAAGTATCCTTTACGTGATTTACATCATAGAGAGGGGAATATAAAGTCATGGAATACTCTTCCCCGTTATTGTACCGGTCTGCGTAACTTAGGATGACATCTCCTTGTTTTGCCAGTGTTCCTGCCCGATGATCCTCCTGTATCTTACTTTCCAAACCTGCATATGCCAGGGAAGTTTTCCCTTTATACGCATACTCCTGTGTCCTTACATTTATAATTGCTATAAAATTAATGTTTGACTGGACATTCAAATTATTGTGGATCGTCTGTCCCACCTGTTTTAAAAGCTCCGGCTCTGTCCTGTCTTTCTGCTTGAGAAACAATTTCACATGTTCATCCATCATAAGGCCTTTTGCCATATCATAATACCCGGAAAGATTCATCTGGTAATCATTTGCAAGGGTTTCCATCTGTATCTTGGCCAGAGAGCCTGATTTTTCCGTAACGATCTTCACAGAAGAAAAAGTAGATATTCCCAATACACACAAGGTAGTAACGGTAATGGCCAGTGATATGAATATTTTTACTTTTTTATCAAAGTTATAAGACATATATTTTTTAAACATTTATTTCCCTATTCGTATCCGTTTTACGTCAAAAAGGCATGAGATTTCCCATGCCCTTTAAACTTGTTTCCTTTATTCTTTATTTTCCTTCAAATATGACTGCATAGCCTCCTGCAGTTCTGCATTGGCCTCTTCCGGTGTAACAGCAAGACCGAAAATCTGCTGGCAGGTATCCTTGTGTACCTCAGCCACTGTGGGCGGCATATACTGGTCGTAGAAAATCTGCATATTGCTGGCCTTATTTGCGGCTTCCAAAATCTGTTTTACTACAGGATCCTTGATAAGCTCCTCAGCATTCTTTACCGGAGGTATTTTATTTTCTGATACCATCTTCTCAATGATCTCATCATCATAATAATACTCACACATATCAAAAGCAGCTTTTAATTTTTCACCCTCACAATTAAAGGACAGGAAATAACCGCTGGTACCGATTTGTATTGAGGCATCCGCATCCGATCCGTCTACAGCCGGGAATGAAAACCATCCTAATTTTTTATAAAATTCTTCATCATCACTTTGGAATGTTCCCGTATACCAGGAACCACCCAAAAGCATAGCTGCAGATTCCTGATAGATCAATTGTTTTGCCTGCCCGTCATCTTCGCTGAGGCTGTTAACCCCTTCCGGGAAATATCCTTTTTTCACCCATTCCTGAATCTTTTCTCCTGCATATACAAAGCTCTCATCCTCAAAAGTACCGCTTCCATCCACGGCTTTCTGGATCGGCTCCAAACCGCCCTTTCTTGTAGCCAGGCTCATAAAATACATGGAACCAGTCCATTTTGATGCATTTGCAAGGGCAAATGGCGTAATTCCGTTGGCGGCCAGAGTATCACAAACGGTTTCAAGTTCAGAAACCGTCTCTGGTACCTGCAGATCATATTTTTCAAATATTTCTTTGTTATAAAACACGCCGCTGATGGTCAGCTGCATAAATGGAAATGCGTACAGCTCTCCATTATAACTTGACTGTTCCATTGCGCTGTCAATGATTCTGTCTTTTACCGGGCTTGCATCCATAAGTTCCTGAATAGGCTGCGCATAGCCTGCCTCAATATACTCTTTCATGGGGCCGCCAACCCAGGTAACATATACATCGGGACATTCATCTGCGCTCATGGAGATCACAAGTTTTTCTTTATATGTATCGTTCTGGATCGCCTCACTGGTGACATGAAATCCGGTATCCGTATTGTCATTAAACTTATCCACAGCATATTTAAGTATATCTTTATCGGGGTTTTCCGTCCCAATGTTCCAATATACGATTTCTTCTTTCCCGTTGTCATCTGCCGAAGCAGATTCTTCTTTGCCGGAACATCCCGTACAAAGTGACATCACCATAGATACCGTTATTACTAATGCTGCCATTTTCTTTTTCATTTCTTTCCTCCCTGATATGTATTTGGTGCTTCCTGTTACTAAGGCTTATTATATCAGGGCTGTTTTGAAAAATATCTTAAATAAATACGCAACAATCTATAATAATCAACTATATTACCGCAGCAAAACCAGCTGTCGGGCTCCTGTATCCAATGTGTATACCATCCTTTTATTTGGCATCATGACAAATTCCTGTATTTCCTATGATCCTCTTTAATCCTTGCCCTCACTTCCGGTTCTGCTGCCAGCTTGTACCCCAAACCGGCTATAATATCCGCCCCGTCTCTCAAGACTTTTCCCGCTGCTTCTGTGTGCAGAAGCCTTTCAAACGCTCTGTCGTGGATCACAATATCCTTCCGGTCTCCGGTAATGTCAATCATAGGGTGAAAGACCGGTATTCTCAGATTCACATTTCCCAGATCCGTGGAACCTCCAGGCCCCTTGGATTTAACGGTCTTTCTTCCTGTATCCATAAACAATTCCTGCATTATTGCATCCATATAGTCATTCCAGTAAATTTCCCCGTAATCCGGATACCGCTGGGTCCACTCCACAGTGGTCCCCGTGGCCATGGCAGCTCCTTGGGCGCAGGTTTCGGATATCTTATTGAGTCTCCACAGGTTCTCAATGGTGGCTGCCCTGTAATAATAATCCAGGCAAACCTCCTCCGGAACAATATTCGGCGCTGCCCCTCCTTTTGCCACAATGCCATGGAACTGACAGTCCTTTGTCAAATGCTGGCGCCACATATCCATGGCGTCCATAAAGAGCCTGGCAGCATTCAGGGCATTCAGCCCCTCCTCCGGGCACGCGGAGGCATGGGCCGCTTTTCCGTGGAATGTAAAATATCTGTCATTGGATGCCAGCACCTGGAAATAGGTCACATTCTCGTTATTTAAATGCACCATGGCCGCATATTCGCAGCCGTCAAAGCCTCCGTTCCCGGTCATATAGCATTTTCCGCCTACGAATTCCTCCCCGGGTGTGCCTATCAGATCAATTCGCACAGGCAGATCCGGATACGCCTCCCGCAGCGCCAGCGCCCCTAATATGCTGATCGCGCAGCTATACGAATGCCCACATGCGTGCCCTACATCGGGCAGTGCGTCATATTCACATAAAAATGCAGCCTTTGGTCCCTTAAAGTCCTTTCTCTCTCTGTCCACAGCCAGGAATGAGTGAGGCATCCCTGCATAGGGAGCTGTTATTTCATACCCCAGTCCCCCCAGAAAATCCGTGATGTATGCACAGGACTCCTTTTCCTCTCCGCTGATTTCCGGGTGATCTGTCAGATGATCCGCCAACACTTTTACTTTATCAAAATATTTTTCAACCTTGTCTTTAATTGCTTCCTGCAGCATATCCCTCTCCTATCCGCCCCGCTTACCTGATGCGGTGGCCAAAACGCGCCAGACAGCCGGCATACAAGTCGTATCCGCCGTCCATATCATGATAATAAATCTGGCACACTTCCACATTCGGATATATTTTGACCGGATGGATACAAAATATCTCTAAATCCAGTGTCCCGCAAAGCCAATATCCCCAAAACCTGCGCTCACGCTGTTGGGATTGATCCGTTTTTCGTCAAACGGCTCAATTATGATCTCCCTGCCCATATGCTTCCTGATTTCTTTGCCTGATAATATCATTGTTTTTGTTCCCCAATAGGTAATATCATTGGTAACTGTTCCGTACCTCTGTAGTTACAATTATTGTGTCTGAAAGTCTGTCCTGATTATAGCATTTCTTTCACAAGATTGACAAGAAAATGCTGTCCGGAACGGAAAGCATACCGGACAGCATATATGATTAAGAATAAAACAAATTGGGCAGCCACGTGGACAAGGCTGGACAGAATATAATAAGCAGCAGGACCAGGAACATGACCGGAAGATATTTGGCGCACTCCTTTGTCACTGTGGATACAGGCAGTCCTGACACATCCGACATGACGAACAGGCATATCCCAAACGGGGGTGTGACCCTCTCCGCCATGTGGGCCTCACCCGGTCATTACCTGATCAAAGAACTGATGGCGTTTGATACCTATTATTATGAACAATATGATAACCCTGATGAGATGAATGAATTCATTGAGCAGATCACGCCATTTTGCAGCAGATTATTTGAGGCTGCTTTGAACAGCCCTGCAGAGGTGATACTTTCAGGTGCCAATTTTGATACCTCATTTACCGCGCCGTCCATGTTTGAAGAATATATTGTGCCTGCATTGAAGGAACAGTCCGAAAGGGCACACGCCCGCGGCAAATATCTGGCCACACACACAGACGGGGAAAATACCGGACTGATGGAACTCTACTTAAAATCCGGATTTGACATAGCGGATTCCATATGTCCTGCCCCTATGACGAAAATCTCCCTTGAGGATACCCGGCGCATGTTCGGGGATACCTGTACGGTGTGGGGCGGTATTCCTTCTATCTCCGTTCTGGAAGAATCCATGAATGACCTGACATTTAAACGGTTTGTGGAGGAAAAATTCGATAACCTGGGAAAAGGGGACCATCTTATAATGTCCGTGGCCGATACGGTGCCTCCTGCCGCCAAATTTGACAGGATTTTGTATCTGAAGAAAAAGGCAGAGGAGTTCGGGCCGGTAAGGCCATAGAAAGTATGTGGGCAAGCACCCTATATCCATAAAGAAAAACAGAGAAAACCGCGGGACATCGTTTTTATATCCCACGGTTTCCTCCGTCATCTGCGTTTTATAATTAATACCGGAGCAGCCAGCGCGATAGGAAGCAGACTGCTTCCTATCCGTGCATCACGCAGCGTGTTACTTGCTGTTCGCGGAGCTGCATTTTTTGCAGGGCTGCCAATAGTTAAAATTATTTGAAATATTCCACACCGGATTCAAAAATCTGAATATCCTGCTCACCATAAATATTCATGGCTACACCACTGTCACGGCGCTCGCTGTGAGCCATCTTGCCAAGGATACGTCCATCCGGGCTGGTGATCCCCTCAATGGCAGCGTAAGAGCCATTTACATTCCACTCTTCATCCATAGTCACATTGCCGTCCAGATCACAATACTGGGTAGCTACCTGGCCGTTTGCAAAGAGCTTCTGTATCCATGCATCATTTGCCACAAAACGTCCCTCGCCATGGGATGCCGGGTTTGCGTAAACATTACCCGGCACGGCTTTCTGCAGCCAAGGGGATTTGTTGGAAACCACTCTTGTGTAAACCATCTTGGAAATGTGGCGTCCCACCGTGTTGTATGTCAAAGTCGGTGAATCTGCAGTCTGTCCGGTGATCTCACCGTTTGGTACAAGCCCCAGCTTAACCAGCGCCTGGAATCCGTTGCAGATACCAAGTACAAGTCCGTCTCTCTCGCTTACCAGCTTCATAACCGCATCTTTGATCTTTGCATTCTGGAATGCGGTTGCAAAGAATTTTGCGGAGCCGTCCGGTTCATCACCTGCTGAAAATCCGCCCGGGAACATAATGATCTGTGCCTGGTCAATAGATTTTTCAAATGCAGCAACAGAATCACGGATATCCGCTGCATCCAGATTCTTGAATACCTTTGTGATAACCTTCGCACCGGCTCTCTCGAAGGCTTTTCTGCTGTCATATTCACAGTTGGTACCCGGGAATACCGGAATAAATACAGTGGGCTGTGCGATCTTATGCGCACAGATATGAATGCTGTCCGCCTTGTACAGACCTCTGTCCTCGTCTTTTGTAATATCATCGGTCTCGGAACCGGAACGTGTCTTGAACACTTTTTCAAGAGGTGTCTTCCAGGTTTCCAGCGCTTCCGCCATGGAAATATTCATATCTTTATATTCAATGGCAGCCTTATCCGTCACTTCACCGATCACTGTGTATGTGACTGCCAGCTCACCCACTTTGTCTTTTTTCACTTCACAGATAATATCGCCGAAGCCCGCGCTGAACAGATCTCTTTCATCCACGTTATGCTCCATTTTCACACCCATCTGGTTACCGAATGCCATTTTGCTCACCGCCGGAGCGATACCGTGACGGTCAAGAGCATATGCGGACACAACTCTGCCTGCCTGAATATCCTCATGCAGCTTACTATACTGCTCTTTCAGCGCCTCAAAATCCGGAAGGTCGTATTCTGCTTTTGGAGCACGCAGCCAAACCAGCTTGTTACCGGGTGTTTTCAGCTCCGGTGTGATGATATCTTTCTGCTTTGCAACATCCACAGCAAAGGATACCAGTGTAGGCGGAACATCAATCTCATTGAAGGTACCCGACATGGAATCCTTGCCGCCGATAGAAGGAAGCCCGAATCCAAGCTGTGCCGCATAAGCGCCCAAAAGAGCTGCAAAAGGCTGGCTCCAGCGGTGGGGATCTTCTGTCATCCTGCGGAAATACTCCTGGAAGGTAAAGCGGATCCTGCTGTAGTCACCACCTGCTGCAACGATCCTTGCAACGGATTCCGTCACTGCATAGACAGCTCCGTGATATGGGCTCCAGCTTGACAGATACGGATCAAAGCCGTAGCTCATCATAGTAACTGTCTCTGTCTTACCGTTCAATACAGGAACCTTGGCAACCATGGCCTGTGTCTCTGTGAGCTGGTATTTTCCGCCGTATGGCATAAATACACTGGCTGCTCCGATGGAGCTGTCGAACATTTCCACAAGGCCCTTCTGGGAACAGGTATTTAAATCGGCAAGTGTATCCATCCAGCGTTTTTTCACATCAGCAGATTCTTCTGCCCGGTCCAGGACATTTCCTTCACTGTTCGGAACATCTACAAATACATCTGTTTCCTGATGCGCACCGTTGGTATCCAGAAATGCCCTGGATAAATCCACAATGGTATTGCCTCTCCAGTTCATGACCAGACGGGGGCTTTCGGTCACAACAGCCACCGGAATTGCTTCCAGGTTCTCCTCTTTGGCGTAATCCAGGAACTGTTCCACGTCTTTTGGGTCAACCACAACCGCCATACGCTCCTGGGATTCAGAGATGGCGATCTCTGTTCCATCCAGTCCGGCATATTTTTTCGGAACCTTGTCCAGGTCGATCTGTAGCCCTGCTGCCAGCTCTCCGATGGCAACGGATACACCGCCTGCGCCGAAATCGTTGCATTTTTTAATGATCCTGCTGACTTCTTCTCTTCTGAAAAGTCTCTGGATCTTCCGCTCCGTAGGTGCATTTCCCTTCTGCACCTCAGCACCGCAGGTCTCGATAGACTCTTCTGTATGCACTTTTGAGGAACCTGTAGCACCGCCGCAGCCGTCACGTCCGGTACGTCCGCCCAAAAGGATGATGATATCATCAGGGTCGGAGTTCTCACGGATAACCGCCCGTCTCGGAGCCGCACCTAATACGGCACCGATCTCCATACGTTTCGCCACATAATTTGGATGATACACTTCCTTCACATATCCCGTAGCCAGACCGATCTGGTTTCCATAGGATGAGTAGCCATGGGCCGCACTTCTGACCAGCTTCTTCTGAGGTAGTTTTCCCTTCATGGTATCTCTTACAGACAAGGTTGGGTCAGCCGCACCGGTCACACGCATAGCCTGATAAACATAGGTACGTCCTGACAGCGGATCACGGATCGCGCCGCCCAGACAGGTAGCCGCGCCACCGAAAGGCTCGATCTCTGTAGGATGGTTATGGGTCTCATTTTTAAAGTTGATCAGCCATTCTTCTTCCTTACCGTCCACATCAACCGGTACAATAATACTGCAGGCATTGATCTCGTCAGACTCTTCCTGGTCCTGAAGCTTTCCTTCTGCCTTTAATTTTTTCATAGCCATCAAAGCCAGATCCATAAGGCATACAAACTTGTCATCCCTGTCTTTGTATATCACCTGACGGTCAGCCAGATATTTTTCGTAAGTTTTTACAAGAGGCTCTTTGTAATCGCCCTCGCCGAATTCCACGTTCTTCAGCTCTGTGGAAAAAGTGGTATGACGGCAGTGATCAGACCAGTAAGTATCCAGTACACGGATCTCTGTCATGGACGGATCACGTTTTTCTTCCTTTATAAAATAGTTCTGGATGTGCTGGAAATCCTTAAACGTCATAGCCAGATTCAGGGAACCATACAGCTCTTTAAGCTCTGCTTCCGGCATCTTCTGGAACCCTTCAAAAATCTTTACATCTTCCGGGTCATCAAAATTTGTAACCAGTGTTTCCGGTTTTACAGCCTCTGCCTCTCTGGAATCCACCGGGTTAATACAGTGTTCCTTAACAGCCTCAAACTCCTGGTCAGAAATATTTCCTTCTATTACATAAGTAGTGGCAGAGCGGATGATAGGCTCCTCGTCCGCTTTTAAAAACTGTATACACTGCACCGCAGAATCGGCTCTCTGATCAAACTGTCCCGGAAGAAACTCTACGGAAAATACCTTATCCCCTTCCTTCCTCTCAAAATCCTCCTGATATAATACATCCACCGGAGGCTCAGAAAATACACAGTCACATGCTTTCTCAAATGCCTCATCGGAAATATTTTCTACATCGTAGCGAATCAGAACGCGCACTCCCCCCACGTCCTTAATCCCCAGATAACTGCTGATCTCATGGGCAAGCTCCTTTGCCTGTACAGCAAAAGCCGGCTTCTTCTCTACATAAACACGTCTTACACTGCTCATGTTGGCTCCTTTCTGCCTCTTTCTTCGGCACACCAAAACCCGCATTGCGGTTTCTTAATGATTTGTGTTATCAGGCGGCCCTTGGAAGGATCTCCTTTTGCCGCTTTCGTACTTATCATAACATGGATCTCTTCATTAATAAAATTAATATATCTTATATTTTTTATAACTACAGCTAATATATTCACAAAATTTTATTCTGGCCGTGCCTTACTATTCTGCCGTATACAAGTTAGACGATACTTTCCGGCACTATCCGGCGCCAAGAACAGGCATAGGGCTCCCCAGACCCTCTCCCAGACACTTCCGCCCACTTTGGTTTTTTCACAAAACCCATTGACTTGCCCCACCCCCTTTGCTAAACTCAAATAAGCCATCAATTTCACTAAGGAGACACACACATGAACCTAACTGCAAAACACACCATTTACGGCTGCTACCTAGGCTACATCACCCAGGCCATTGTCAACAACCTTCCGCCCCTTTTATTCCTCACCTTCCATAACCAATTCGGCATCTCCCTGGAGAAGATCAGCCTGCTGATCACCGTAAACTTCTGCATTCAGATCCTCATAGATTTCCTGGCGCCGGGGATCATAAAAAAGGTGGGATACCGGGCAGTAGGCATCACTTCTTTTCTCGTAACAACCCTGGGACTCACAGGATTTTCCTGGCTTCCCTTTGTCCTTCCAAACGCCTACGCAGGCATTTTGATCTGCATGACCCTCAATGCCATCGGCGGCGGTATCCTGGAAGTCATCGTAAGTCCTATCGTGGAAGCCTGCCCCAGTGAAAATAAAGAATCCGCCATGAGCCTTCTTCACTCCTTCTACTGCTGGGGGCACATGGGCGTGGTGATCCTTTCTACCGTGTTCTTCGTGGCGATCGGCATTGATTCCTGGCGGTATCTCCCCTCTCTTTGGGCGTTGGTCCCGCTGTTCACCTGCATGATGTTTTTAAAAATCCCTATCTACAGCATTGAGGGAGACGACGAGGAGACCCAGCTACCCGGAGGTATTTTCAAAAGCAGGATTTTCTGGGTTCTCTTTCTGCTGATGATATGTGCCGGTGCCTCGGAACAGGCCGTAAGCCAGTGGTCCTCCCTGTTCGCCGAGGATGGACTTGGTGTCAGCAAAACCGTGGGTGACCTTCTCGGCCCCTGCGCCTTTGCCTTCTTCATGGGACTTTCAAGGCTTCTTTACGGGATCAAAGGTGACAAGCTGAATATCCGCCACGGTCTGCTGGGAACCAGCGCACTGTGTATCGTGGGATATCTCATCACCAGCCTTTCCCCGATCCCCCTTCTCTCCCTGGCAGGCTGCGCACTGTGCGGCTTTTCCGTTGGACTGATGTGGCCCGGACTATTCTCCCTGGGCGCCGTTCTCTGCCGTGGGGGCGGCACTATGATGTACGCCATGTTTGCCCTGGCCGGTGATGTGGGATGCTCCGCAGGCCCTACCGTTGTTGGGTTTGTCACAGACGCCGTGGGCTCCATGAAGACAGGGATCATGGCGGCCCTTGTATTCCCGGCCCTTTTATTTATAGTCATGCTGGGTCTGCAGAAAAACTCTGCAAAAGAAAAGACAACAGATACAACGGCAGCCGGAGATTTGAGAAGTCAGGAATAAGGAAAGAACCGGAGGTGTTTTATGGATATCAGTTTTGAACTATATAAAGTATTTTACCACGTAGCCTCCACCCTGAGTTTTTCGGAGGCTTCAAGACAGCTTTTTATCTCACAGTCTGCTGTCAGCCAGTCTGTAAAATCCCTGGAACAAAAACTTGGCCACCCCCTCTTTGTGCGCAACACCAAAAAAGTGGAGCTGACGCCAGAGGGGGAAACCCTTTTCCGCCATGTGCAGCCTGCTGTCTCCCTGCTCCTTCAGGGCGAAAACCAGCTTATGCACACAGCGTCCGCGGAAGCGCCTCTCAGGATCGGCGCCAGCGACACCATCTGCCGGTATTTTCTGGTGCCCTATCTGCGGCGTTTCCACCAGGAATTCCCGGATATCCACATCAAAGTCACCAATGCCACCTCCATCGGCTGCGTGGAGCTGCTGGAAAACAGACAGGTGGATTTTATCGTCTGCAATTACCCCAACTCCAGGTTAAAGATAAAGGAACACTACAAAACCATTCTGACCTTCCGGGATGTGTTCGCTGCCAACAGGCACTACTTTGATCTTACGGACCAAAAACTTTCCCTGACAGAACTGCATCAGTACCCGCTTCTCATGCTCAGTAAAAAAAGCACGACCAGCGAATTTCTCCACAGCCTGTTTCTGCAAAAAGGTCTGAACCTGACCCCTGAAGTGGAATTGTCCAGCAATGACCTTCTGCTGGATCTGGCATATATCGGCCTTGGGATTGCCTTTGTCCCTGATTTTGTCCTGGACCAGCGAAAAAAAGGCCTGTACCAGCTTCAGATAAAAGAAGAGCTGCCCAAAAGGCATCTGGTTCTGGCTTACACCGAACAGCAGAGCACCTCCGCGGCAGCGAATAAATTTCTGGCTTATTTCAACGATTAAATGCTCCCTTCGTTGATTTTCTATTACCATGGATCCGTGCAGGCCCCGCAATGAAAGAACCGGGGCTTCCCGCCTGTTTCCCTTAGAATAACAACATACAGCGAAAAGAAACCGTCCCATTTTTACAAAACAGAGTCGATCAATAATTTGGTATAGTCCTGTTTCGGACGCATGATCACCTCATCCGGTGTCCCTTCCTCCACAATTTTCCCCTGGTACATCACCAGCACATAATCACAGAAATTCTGGACCAGCGCCAGATCATGACAGATCAGCAGTACGGAAAGTCCCATTTCCTTTCTCAGCTTTTGAAGCAGGGTGATGATCTGAGACTGCACAGTCACATCAAGGGCACTGGTTGCTTCATCACAGATGAGCAGCCGGGGATTGACGGCAAGTGCTCTCGCAATAGCCGCCCGCTGGCATTGCCCTCCGCTGACCTCATGGGGATAGCGGGCCGCATATTTCTCCTCCAGCCCCACCATGGAAAGAAGCTCCTTCATCCTTTTCCCTGCTTCTTTTCTCTTCATCCCGTAATTCCGCATCCCCTCCATAATACCGTCCCCCAGGCTGCGTCTCGGATCAAAAGAATCCTCAGGTGTCTGAAATACCATCTGTACATTTCGGTACAAATCCATCTGCTGCTTTCTCCCCGCCCCCACCATTTCCCGTCCGTCCAGAAGTACACTCCCGGCATCCGGTCTTGTAAAGCAGGTGATCATTCTGGCAATGGTACTTTTTCCGCATCCGCTCTCTCCCACAATGCCCACACAGGAACCTTCCTTCACAGAAAAACTCACATCATCCACAGCCGGACAGACATGCTTTGCTTTATAAAACGTTTTTTTCAAGTTCTTTACTTCCAGTATCTTATCCATAACCTAACCTCTGTGGATCCGCAGCACGGCACGGACTAATTTTTGAGTATATTCCTCCTTGGGATGTTGTATCACTTCTTTTGTATCCCCATATTCCACCAGCCTGCCCCGGTACATGACAGCCACTTTATCCGCCATATACTCTACCACGCCGATATTGTGGGTGACAATGACAATGGTTGTGCCGAACAGTTCTCTCATCTTCATCATTTCCCGCACCACCTGCGCCTGGACCGTAACGTCCAGAGCACTGGTAGGCTCATCCGCAAAGAGAAGGGCAGGCTTAAGGATCATAGCCATCATGATCCCCACCCTCTGGTTCATGCCCCCTGAAAGTTCAAAAGGGTAGCTCTTTAATATCCTCTCCCCATCCAAAAGCTTCATCTTATCAAACAGGTCCATGGCCCGTTCCCTGATCTCCCTTCTGGGTATTTTCTCATGCTGGAGAACTGACTCGTAAAGCTGGTCTTCTATTGTGCGGATCGGGCAGAGGGATGCCCCTGTGTTCTGGAAGATCATCCCCATCTGGGGGCCTCGCAGCTTACGCAGTTCCTCCCCTTTCAGCTCTGTGACATTCTTATCCCTGTAAAGGATACGGCCCCCCGTCACTGCCCCGTCACTGCCTAACAGACCCATGGCAGCTCTGATCAATGTGCTTTTTCCGCTGCCGCTCTCCCCCACGATCCCAAGGATCCGGCCAGGTTCCAGAGTCAGGTTTACATCTTCCAATACAGACTGTCCCGTATAACATATCTGCAGATGCTCCACCGCTAAAATAGACTGTCCCACGTTTTCCGTCCTTTCTGATCCCGTTGTTAATTTTTATCCAGGTCTACTGTGATCTCATAGTAATCACAGGGATGCGCTTCCAGACCTGTCACGCCTTCTCCGGAGACAATGGACATTTTCAGATGAGAGGCAAAAACAAACCCATTGTCATCCAGGATGGTCTGCGTCATCTGTGTGGCCAGCTTTGCCCTCTCATCCGTATCAAACGCTGCCTTCATCTGCCCCTCCAGTTCCTGCAGTTTATCGCTGTGATAACCGCCTCTGTTTTTGGAGGATTCGTCCAGGCAGTGTGTAGTGAAAAAATATTCCGGATCGCCGGTAGGTGCGCAGACAAATGCCCCTGCATAGATATCCCAGTCTCCGCTGTCCAGAAAGCTCTGGAAATCCGCGGAACAATTGACCTCCACTTTGATCCCAACCTCCTTAAGGGTAGCCTGCACCGTTTCTGCCAGCAGGGGAAGCTCCTGGCGGCTTGGATACGTCACCCAGCGTATGGTAAGATTTTCTCCGTCCTTATCCACATATCCGTCTTTATCACTGTCCGACCATCCTGCTTCTGCCAGTAATTTTTTTGCTTCCTCAGGCTGATACCCGGGAGCTGTCACCGTATCATCGCCAAAAGCAAAATTGGCGGGGAAAGGCCCTGCTGCCGCTGTCCCGTTTCCGTCTAAAAGTGTTTTGGTAAAGTTTTCTTTATCAATCGACATGGCAATGGCCTTCCTTACTTTTTCATCCTGAAGCGCCGGCGTGTCATAATTCATCTGTCCGAAGAAAGAACGGGAGGTTTCTACCGATGATATGGTATATGGCTCCTGTGAAAACAGCGGGAGGCTTGCATAGGGGAGGCCATAAGTCGCATCCAGTTCACCGGACTGCATAGCCATGGTCATGGTATCACCATCAGAAATGGTCTTCACATGGATGGTATCCAGTTTCGGCTCTCCGTCCCAGTAATTTTTATTTTTTACTAAAGTAAGGCCAACGTCTGTCTCTACTTCTGTGGCAATATAAGGGCCGGTTCCTGTCACATTTCCATCCTCCGTAACACCGGCTTCCATGTCAACCATACACCCATAAGGGTCGGACAAATAGTTTATCAATGCCGGTACCGGTTCTTTTGTGACAATGTTCAATATCTGTCCGTCCGCGGATATTTCCTTTATTTTTAAATCTCCCTTCGCCCTCTCATGGACGCTCACCAGATCATCCAGACATTCCTTAACTGCCTGCGCGTCCAGCCTGCGCCCGCTGGTAAAGGATACATCCTCTCTCAGCGTGATCTTCCAGGTATTCTCATCCACCAGTTCATACTCTGTGGCAAGCCATGGCTCCAGTTCCATTTTATCGGAATATTTAAACAATGTCTCCCCTATACCGTAGCGGATACACGCCCATCCGGAATACCCGTTGTGAGGGTTCACATCCGATTCATCGTTCTCTGCATTGAATGTGGTGTCTCCATAAGTGAACACCTTCTCCCCGTTTTCTTTTACCGTACTGTCTTCCTTAGCTTCTGCTTTGGCATCCCCACAGCCGGATAAAAGTGCTGCAGTCAGGCAAAATGCCAGTACCGCGGCACCCGCCTTTTTATGGAATAAGCTTGTTTTGTTCATGTCTAATCTCCCTTTCTCTGATGTCTTTGATATTTTCGGTTTCTCCGGGGATCCATAACATCCCGCACCGCATCACCTAATAAATTAAACAGCATCACCGTAAGAAATATGGCAAACCCCGGCGCCAGGATCACCCACGGGGATGTCTGAAGCATACTTCTGCCGTTACTCATCATGGAACCCCACTCCGCAATGGGAGGGACTGCCCCAAGCCCCAGAAAAGATAAGCCCGCAATCTCCATCATCATGGTACCGATATCCAGGACGCCGGTGATGAGGATTGGTCCTGCAATATTAGGAAGCATATGCTTCACAATGATTTTCCCTGTGCCAGACCCGGAAAGCCTGGCCGCTGCAATAAAAGGTTCTTCTTTCATGGTCATAACCTGACTCCTGGCAATTCTGGCGAATTTCGGCCAGGATATACATGCCAGAGCCACCACTGCGTTCATGACTCCGCCCCCTGTGACACCTGCAACCGCTATGGCAAAAACCATGCCCGGAAAAGCCAGGAAAACATCGGATATCCTCATAAGCACCGTATCCGTCTTACCCCCGTGATAACCGCAAAACACTCCGATCACAGTGCCCGCAGTCATGGTGATCACCACCAGCAGCAGAGATGAGAATATGGTTGTCTGTCCCCCCATGATCACCCTGGACAGCATATCCCTTCCATAACGGTCTGTTCCCAGCAGATGTGCCCCTCCGGGCGGCTTGAGGGCATTTCCCAGATCCTGGGCATAAGGGTCATAAGGAACAAGATATTTTGCAAACACTGCCGCCAAAAGCACTGCCCCCACCAATACGGACAAAAGGATGCATTTTAGTTTTATATCATCTTTCTTTATCATCCGTGGGCCTCCTGTCCTATGCGGATTCTCGGGTCCAGGAAGCAATAGATCAGGTCCGTGACAAGATTCACCAGCACGTAGATAACTGCCATCCAGATCACATATGCCTGGATCACCGGATAGTCACGCATGGTAATTGCGTCGACGGCCATTTTCCCCACGCCGTCCCACATAAATATAGACTCAACAATGGCAGTGCCTCCAAGAAGAGAACCGACAGATAATGCCAGCAGCGTTACAATGGTCAGCATGGATGCTTTCAGCACACTGAAAGAAAGGATCTTCTTCTCCTGAACCCCGCGCGCCCTGGCCCCCTGCACATACTCTTTGTTCAGCTCCTCCAGCACTGTGGCCCGCACCTGTCTGGTATATTTGGCCGCCATTGCCAGAGCCAGGGTAAGAGTTGGCAGAATGATACTTTTCCACCCCTGGGCATTTCCCATCACAGGGAACCAGCCAAGCTTTAGGGCGAAAATATAGATCAGCAGCAAAGACACGAAAAAATTCGGAAGGGAGTTACCGATAAAACTGAGAAAACGTATCAGATAATCCCAAAAATGACTTTGTTTTACAGCCGCTAAGATCCCAAGGGGAATGGAGATCAATACGGTCAGCAAAACGGACGTGGCTGCCAATGCAACGGTGGCCGGAAGTTTTGACACAAACGTGGTAAATACCGGTTGTCCGGAAACAAAAGACTTTCCCATATCTCCCGTGAGTACGCCCTTTAGCCACACCGCATACTGCTGGGGAAGAGGCTTGTCCAGTCCAAGTTCTTCCCTTGCAGCCGCTTTCTCGGCATCAGACATGGAACCTCCCGTATTTTGTTCCATCACATCAACTGCGTCCATGGCAGATGCCTGCATCAGAACAAAGGACAAAAGCGTGATCCCGATCAAAATAGGTATCAGCTGCAGAAGCCTTTTTATTATGTACTTTTTCATCTCCTCATTCCTTTTTGTAACTCACACTTTTTTCCGCAGATCATGAAAATGGGTGTGGGGTTATAGAACTCATCTTTTTCTATATAAATACGCCTGCTGATCCCCAGGTCTATGGAAATTTCTTCTATTTCCATCTGCCCCAGGGTTTCCACATCCCAGGCCGGGCGGACGCGGGAACTGATGGGGAGCTGGCGCTTGATCTCCTCACACGCCTGCATCATGTCCTCACCCAGCGTATGGTGGGCATGGCTGTCCGGCAGTTCGGAAGTATCCGCGAAATTACTGGCACCGTAATTGGCGTCAAAATTCAAAAGGATTCCCTCCGCCTTCAGCACTCTTATCCACTCCCCATAAGCTTCCTTCACATGGGGAAGGGTCCAGGTCAGGTTTCTGGAGATGACAACATCAAAACTTCCATCCTCAAACTCCAGCTTCTCCGCATCCATGACCAGAAAACGGCAGGAGACATTTTCTTCCTTTGCAAGCTGTTTGGAATTGACGATCATCTCCGGGGTCAAATCAGTTCCCGTCACCTCATGTCCCAGTTTAGCCAGAAGAATGGAAAAGAATCCGGAACCGCATCCCACATCCAGGATTTTTAATTTCTTTCCTGCCGGAAGCTTCTGCCGGATCTCCCCCAGCCAGCGTTCTGCCAGAGGGCTTTTCAGTTCTCTTCTCCTCTGCTCCATAAAACTCTCACTGCGCTTTGCCCAGTAATCCGTGATCCTCTCTTTTCTGTCATCAAAATTTTTGACAATCCTTCCGTAAGCGATCATTGGGCCGTTTTCCAGGACCTGGAGACTGCCTGTCTGACAGAGGATGACGCCGTCGCATTCCGCGCGGCAGACCTCCGTCACATTCCCTTCATAGTCCTTTACCGTACCCAGAACCTCCCCGCCCTGAATCATATCCCCCGGCATCTTATAGGGATACCAGCATCCGTTGGCAGAGGCGGCCTGATATCTGATATCCACCACATCAAGAGGATAATAGACCCGGTAGTCCCTCTGTCCCTCATAAATACCCAGCGAGCAGAGAATATTCCGCACATCTCTTCTGGTAGAGCGGACTTCCTCCATGGTCCAGCCTCCCATACCGCCTCTCTCCATAAGAATACCCGGAATACCGGTATGCGCCGCATAATTATAGGCACCGCCTGTGGCAACCGTGGACCGCACCATATAAGGCACATCCACCTGCTCCGCCATTTTTCTCGACATAGCCACCACCCGCTCCTCCGCCTTGCCCGCATAATACACATAAGGGGTGAGCTGTTCGTAATCGTCGCCGCTGTGCAGGTCAATGCAGAAATCAACCGCCGGAAATACTTCCTGTGTCATGGCCCAGGCAAGCTGCTGCGTCCAAGTTCCCTTTGGGTCCCCGGGAAACTCCCGGTTGAGATTCTTGCCATCCTCCAATCCCAGGCTGCCGCCTCTGCACGCAAAAGCCTCTCTGCATACTGCCTTCAAAATGACCACTGTTCCGCTAATCTTCCTGATCTTTAATTTTTCCGATAATTCAATGGCAGCCTGGATGCCCACATATTCTCCTGCGTGAACACCAGCCATAATAAGAACCGTTTTTCCCGGCTTCTCACCGTTTAAAATGGCTGCGGGAAGTTTGAATTTCCCCTCTGCCAGCTCCAGAAACCCGCTGCAGATTTCTCCCGGCTCTGCTTTCATATTTACAAGCGTGAATGTCTTCGTATTAAGCATAGACTTTGCTGTCCCCTTTCCGTCCATTTATCATAAACATGGGTGTGGAGCCATAGTTCAGCTTTTCCTCTTTGCTCCATACCCGCTCCCAGACTGATGTGTCTGTGTGTATTTCCGCAAATCCTGTTCGCTTCAGTATTTCCATATCCCAGCCCGGACGCATTTTTGAGGAGAGGGGCATCTGCAGGGCGATCTGCTCCATAGCGTCAATATCTGTGCACAGGTAATGGTCATCCAGGCTTAACTGCTCCACGTTTTTCCGGTCCTGCTCATAAGCGTTCCGCTTCTGTTCATCGTAGAGATATCCATACCAATTGGCATCAAAATTCAGAAGCTTTCCGCCCGGCTTCAACACCCGGTACCAATCCCGGTAAGCCTGCTCCGGTTTTTCCAGGTTCCAGGTCAGGTTTCTGGAGATCACCACATCAAAGGTGTTATCCTCAAATCCAAGATTCTGGGCATCCATACGGTAAAAATCTATTTTTTTACACAGGTTTCCCGCATTCTCCATAGCCTTCTCCAGCATCTCCCGGGTGTAATCCACGGCTGTGACCGGATATCCGGCTTCTGCCAGGATTATGGAAAAAAAGCCGGGGCCTGTGCCAATGTCCAGTATTTTCATTTCCTCCCTGGGCATGGCCGGAAATTCCGCCTCCAGCACTTCCAGCCAGGCCTCCTTCTGCATCCCTTCCAGTTCCTTATGGTTCACTTCCGAATACCCTTCTGTGCGGGTACTCCAGTATTTCTCTATTTTCTCCAGCAGTCTTTCCATAATTTCATCCTTTTCGCTATAATATCTGTTTTTTTCTTATTTTATTACTTTATCAGAACAGAAAAAATGCCACAAGCCCCATGGGGGGATTATGGCATTCATTCAAACATAATAATTTGTTATATTATTTTTACGGCCAGCGCAGCAGATACGCTTAAATTTCAGCGATAGCTTCCACTTCGCACAGCACATTTTTAGGCAGTGTCTTTACTGCCACGCAGGAACGTGCAGGTTTGCCGGTGAAGTATTTTCCGTATACTTCATTAAAGGCGGCAAAATCACCCATATCTGACAGAAAACAGGTTGTCTTAACCGTTTTCTCATAGCTGCTTCCCGCCTCTTTTAACACTTCGCCCAGGTTCTTCATTACCTGTTCTGCCTGCTCCTCAATGGTTTTTGCTGTAATTTCACCTGTAGCCGGATCAATGGGAATCTGACCGGAAGTGAATACCACTCCGTTTACGATCATTGCCTGTGAATATGGTCCGATCGCTGCCGGAGCCTTGTCAGTGCTTACTACCTTCATAAAAAAATCTCCCTTCTGAAATACAAATCCTCCCCCTCGAACCTGATTGGAACATCCGGGGGAATGTATATATTATACGTTTCTAAAAGGGAACGGTCAAGTCTTACTATTCACAGGCTGCCATCCCGGAGGGATTATATATCAAAGCAGTGCCGTTTCCTCTGTATGACCCCAAAATCCCTTCCCTATATAGCCCTCAGGGAGAAGACCCGGAACGGTAAATGTAGTTTTCATGGTATCTCCTTTTGTCAGTAAGTAAGCATAACCTGTATGACCTGTCCTGGCTCCCGGTCAATGATCCTGTACGCTTTGGCAATGTCTTCATATACTACAAACAGGTCCATAACAGGTGGCTCTGCTGCCACCTCACTCCCAAAATCGCTCCACCCTCCCCCTCTCATCCTCCAACGAACAAATCTCATACCCTCCCCATTCCTCCGGAAACAACTCCCTATAAGCCCTCTGCAAAAACCTTTCATCCAAAAGCAGCACCACCCCTTTATCCTCTTTCGTCCGAATCACCCTTCCTGCAGACTGCAGCACTTTATTCATTCCCGGATACCGATACGCGTACTCAAACCCGGCCCTGTTCTTCTCATCGTAATAATTCTTCAATATCTCCCTCTCATATCCCACCTGCGGCAGTCCGGTTCCCACCAGAATTGCCCCGATCAACTTCTCCCCTGTCAGATCTATCCCTTCCGAAAAAATCCCACCCATCACACAAAATCCCACCAGCGTCCCATCCGGTTCCCCCTCAAACCGTTCCAGAAACTCTTCCTTCTCCCCCTCAGTCATATTCCCGGACTGCAGCATACACTGCAGCTCCATCCCTGAACTCTTCTCCTCAAAAATCTCATACACATCCCGCAGCATCCTGTAAGAAGGAAAAAACACCATATAATTTCCCTGCTTGACAGTCACCGTCTGCAGAATATACTGTGCCAGCTTCCCATACTCCTCCTCCCCGCGTCTGGTATATTTACTGCTCACATCCCTTGCGATCATAAGCTTCAGATTCTCCCTGGGAAACGGGGATTTGGCACAGATGGCATAATCATCCTCCCTTGTGCTGAAAAGCGACCTGTAATATCCCAAAGGCAGAAGCGTGGCCGAAAAAAATACGGTCCCTCTCCCTTTGTTCAGGCATTCCTGAAGATTCACCCTTGGATTTACGCAAAACAGAGTCAGATAAAACCTCCCCTCTGCCCCATGATGCGTATAAATTACATAATTCTCATCCAGCAGATCAAACATATTCAAAAAATGACGCACTGCAAAAGAAAATTCCAGCACCGTACTGCGCACCTTTTCCTCCTGCTCCCTCTCCAGGAAGTTTTCCATCTCCCCTAAAAGATTCATAAGCTGCAGTGCCAGTACCCCTATATTCTCCATCACCCGGTACTCATCCTGACACTCCCTCTTATATCCCAGCAAAACCTTATTACACTTTTCCAGGATCTTTTCCAGTTTCCTGCTGTGCTCCTTCACCACCTTCTTAACTTCCAGAAAATCCTCTTTACACAGAACAGCGCTGTACATATTCCGCCCTCTGTCCACCAGGTTATGTGCCTCATCAATCAAAAACAGATAATCCCCCTTCACCCCGTCCCCAAAAAACCGCTTCAGATACACATTCGGATCAAACACATAATTATAATCACAGATCACTGCATCCACCCAGGTAGAGGTATCCAGACACATTTCAAAAGGACACACCTGCCACTTCCGGGCCTGTTTAAGCAGTTCCTCTCTCTGATAAGTATCCTGTTCTGTCAGCAATTCATACACAGCATCATTTACCCTGTCAAAATGCCCCTTAGCATAAGGACACTTTTCCGGATTACACTCCACCTCATCCATGAGACACATCTTCTCCTTAGAGGTGACCGTAAGGGTTTTATAGGACAATCCCTTGCCCTTCAAAATAGAAAACGCCTCCTCCGCCACAGTCCTGGTGATCGTCTTAGCCGTCAGATAAAAAATCTTATCCCCATGTCCCTCCCCCACAGCCCGCACTGCTGGAAAAAGGGCCGCCATAGTCTTTCCAATCCCTGTAGGCGCCTGAATAAACAACTGTTTCCCATTCCTGAGCGTATGGTAAACCCCAGCAGTCAGTTCCTTCTGCCCCTCCCGATATTCATAAGGAAACTCCAATCCCTGCATAGATTCCCTGCGCTCAATCCTTCTTCTATACTGAAAATAAGCCCACTTATAATACTGCGCCATCAAATCCGAGAACCACTTTTTCAGCGCAGACATGGACAACTCTTCCCGAAACCGTTTCACCTGTTCTGACTCCAGCTGACAATACGTCATCTGCACCCCAATCCGTTCCAATTCCTTCTGCGTCCCATAAATATAAGCATAACACATAGCCTGTGCCCGATGAACCGGCACAGGCTCTTCCAAAAATTCAAGGTCTCGATAAACACCCTTAATCTCGTCAATCGTAACCCCATCCTTTTCCTCTATAATACCATCCGCCCTGCCTTCCAGCCGGACAACAAACTCCTCAAATTCTTCTTCCCACAAAAGCGGAACCTCCGCCCGATAAGACAACCCCATCTGCTTCTGAATCTTCCGGTGCACCTTACTTCCTTTCCTCATAGCCTCCCGGTCCGCAGACACTGTCCTCCGGTTATCCAAATTCCCGCTGCGCAGTATAAACTCCACCAAATACCTAACCGATATCCGAATCACTTCCTTCATCTCACTCATACCCACATTCTAACACAGAACCTATGTTCCTGTACATCCCCAACCCCAGGGGAGTGCATCGCTCACAGGCAATCCCTTCCCCCTCCCGCATCCGTCATGCTTTCCCGTCCGCACTCCCCACCAACGCCAAAAAAAGCGGAAGCCCACAATCCGTGTCTTCCGCCCCAAAATAACATATAAAATTATCAGTCCCCGAGTAATCCCCCTCTAAGCAATCGCATATCTGTCCAGAAATCTATCGAATCTCTCATCATGCCCATTACATCTCACAGTGAGCACACGTGTCAAATCCATACTTAAAACTCCAAGGATCGACTTCGCATCAATGATAACTCTGTTGTAAAAAACATCAATATCAAATTCGCATTTACTGGCTTCAGTGACAAATTCCTTAACATCGCCTGTCTCATTCAACCTAATCTGGCGTTGTACCATATTTACCATCCTTTCTTTTAAGAAACAACACGCCAACTGATATTATAGTTATGTCTTGATTCTTTATTGTTAGGACGTATTATGACAGCTCTGCCTATATTTGTCAAGAATTTGACAAGATTTTCCCTCTTGTACTAAAAACCGCCATTTTATCACGCTTTTTAGTAAAATAAACAGGAAATATTTTGTCGAAACTTGTCTGCTCTGTGCAGTTTGACGTCTCCGTTTAACCATGATATACCAGTTATCATTTTACTCAGAGAAATATCCCCAAATCAGAGACCCAAATTTTGTCACTGTATCAGCCGCCGCTCAGGCTTTCGGCAGATATTTTAGGGAATCCTTCAGATATTCGTTGATCACATCCGCATATCCGCCGGCGTCCACAGTTGCTGCCAGCTCAGGTTCCAGAGGCATCTTGGCAATTACCGGCACACCCAGCTCTGCTCCGATGGCATCTACTTTGCTCTCCCCAAACACATGGATCTCTTTTCCACAGTCAGGACATTTGACAAAGCTGTAGTTCTCCACCAAACCAATCACCGGAACCTTCATCATCTTGGCCATGTTGTAAGCTTTTTTCACAATCATATGCACCAAATCCTGCGGAGATGACACAATGACAATTCCATCTACCGGAAGAGACTGGAATACAGTCAGCGGGACATCTCCGGTTCCCGGAGGCATGTCCACGAACAGATAGTCCAGTTCGCCCCATATAACATCCGTCCAGAACTGCTTTACCATATTCGCAAGAATCGGGCCTCTCCAGATAACCGGAGCCTCCTCCTGAGGCAAAAGCAGATTGATGGACATGATCTTAATATCATTCTTTGTCAGAATTGGATATATGCCATTGTCATCCGCGGTAGCGGAACCTTTGATCCCGTACATTCTCGGGATGGAAGGCCCTGTGATATCTGCATCCAGAATACCTACACGGTATCCCTTGGATGCCATCTCATTGGCCAGTGACGCGGTGACAAAAGATTTGCCTACGCCGCCTTTTCCACTGACAACACCGATCACCTTCTTAATTTCGGAAAATGCATTCAACTCTTCTTTTGGGATTCCGCCGCCGTTTGCATGGCTGCATCCCTCACAACTTTTTTTATCACAGCTCTTGCTGTCGCATTGTTTCTTTTCTTCACTCATGATTCTTTCCTTTCCCACTGGGGTTTATACCTTATTTCATAAACCTGTCAATGGCTTTATTTAATTCTTCCAGGGCTTCTTTATCCCCGCTCTCCACTGCATCCACGATACAGTGCTCAATGTGATCCTGCAGAATCACCTTTCCGGTATTGTTGATCGCCGCCTTCACTGCCGAGAGCTGTATGAGCACTTCACTGCAGTCCCTGCCGTCCTCCACCATACGGCGGATTGATTCCAGATGACCGATCGCTCTTGACAAACGGTTCAGCACTGCCTTCGTATGGGTGTGGGTATGCGTATGGGAATGGGGGTGTCCGTGTCCCTGTGTGCCGGCATCTTCATGCACATGCTCAATCACTGTTCCGTCAGGAAGACTATGTGTATGGACATGTTTCGTCTCTTCCATTGTGGTTTCCTCCTCGCACTTTCTCTATTATATCAAACCCAGAAAAAAAAGCAATGGTTTCCCTGCTCTTCAGCCTCCGTGGGGATAATGGCTGTGTAAACAGCAGCATCTAAATCTCAGAAAATGTAAATCTCTGATGTACCTCCGCTGTCATCACATCATATACCACACTTCCGTCTTCCTTCTCTGTCTTCTCCATACGAAGCTCCTTTTCGGAATTAAACTTCGCGTTCAGCCAAACCTCCGGGCTTTCCATATCCACTTCCTGAATAAAATTATCCCTGGAATGGTTTCCCGGACACTGGTTGAAAATTTCGTGTATTACTTCATACGTTTTCATCTCTTTCCTTCCTTTCAAACACTGCCTCTTAGCCTTATGGGGCCTTTTGGCTGTCCATGCAAAATCACTTTGGGCGGCAGGCTTCTTGTCTGCCGCAGCTCCACCCGGTTCCCGATCACCACTGCGCGTTCGTTTCATCCTGCCGCAGGTCTCTGGGAACCTACCTCTTTTCTATTTTATCACGATCGTGCAGATTTTGTGTGATTTTCTCCCCTGTTTTTACAAAAAAACCAAAAATAAATTGCAAAGCCCGTACAAATATCGTATTATGGTAGTTACCAGAAAAACCGGGGGTATCAGATCCCTCCGGACACGTAAAACCAGGGAGGAATTCAAATGCAGCTTTTAAAAGAGCGTATTCTAAAAGACGGCACGGTAAAGCCGGGTAATATACTGAAGGTGGACAGTTTCCTGAATCACCAGATGGACATACCATTCATCAACGAGATCGGCAAAGAGTTCAAACGCAGATTTGCCGGCTCCCCTATCACAAAGATTCTTACCATCGAAGCCTCCGGCATTGGCATTGCCTGTATTGTGGCACAGTATTTCGGCGTCCCGGTGGTCTTTGCAAAAAAAGCCCAGAGCCTGAACCTGGACGGTGAAATGTATACGACCAAAGTCCAGTCCTTTACCCATAAAAAAGTTTATGATGTGATATTATCAAAAAAATTCCTGCAGCCGGAAGACCATGTACTGATCATTGACGATTTCCTGGCTAACGGATGCGCACTCCAGGGTCTCATCGAAATAGTGGATACAGCCGGAGCAACTCTGGAAGGAGCCGGTATAGTCATTGAAAAGGGCTTTCAGCACGGTGGCGACGCGCTGAGAGAAAAAGGCATCCGTGTGGAGTCCCTGGCAATTGTGGATTCCATGAGCAATGATTCCCTCACCTTCCGCGCATAGTACATAGCAGTTTATAGGGCAGTCCAAAACTGGACTGCTCTTTTTTTAAGAAACTGGCTCTTTATAGAATGCCAATTTTCGGCTATATTGTGTAGAAAGAAAGCGTTCGGCAGCCAGATTCCCCATACCTGAAGCGGCTTCGCAGGGATTCTTACATGTAAAATGAAGGTGCCGGACAGCTATATCGTTAAAAGGAGTTTACATTATGGAAAACAAAACAAAAAAGATTGTCATGACCGCACTTTTCGCAGCTCTGGCCTGTGTTGCCACCATGTCCATCCGCATTCCCACCCCCGGAACCAGCGGTTACATTCATCCGGGGGATGCCATTGTGATCCTTTCCGGGATCATCCTGGGTCCTGCCTACGGATTCCTGGCCGCCGGTATCGGTTCCTGCATGGCCGACCTTTTGGGGGGATATTTTATCTACGTCCCCATCACCTTTGCTATAAAAGGCCTGGTGGCACTGTTTGCTGCCCTTGCCTACAAAAAGATAGCCAAAGACAGTAAAACAGCCTGGGCAGGCGTCCTCACAGGAGGCATTATCGACATGGTGCTGGTTGCAGGGGGCTACTGCCTGTGTGAGTTCTTCCTGTACGGCACAGCCGCATTTTTAAGCGTGCCCTCCAATCTGATCCAGGGTGCCAGCGGTCTGATCCTCTCACTGGTCCTCTATCCGCTTCTCACTGCAGTACCGGATATCAAACGGATGATCGCCTCCGCGTAAGTATTAGGCCCGGTCATAGCCGGCAGCACTGCGTTTAGAATCAAGGATGCGTTTTCGATCTTACAGCTCCCGGCAGGCCGGTGCGGTATCATCAAAACGCATCCTTTTTCTTTTCTACAAGTCTTTTATCATCTGGAAATAATGCAGCTCCTCATATCCAAGCCTCTCATACAGCGCGATCGCTCTCTCGTTGCTGTATGTGGCTTCCAGACGGAATCTCTTGGCATGGGAATACTCCTGTTCGATCCAGGCAAAGACTTCACTTCCGTATCCCTTTCCTCTGGCATTTTCCATAAAGTACAGTTCCTCCAGCCACACCGTGAGACCACCTGCCTCATTACTGAAAGTAAAAGCGAGAAGCAGGTATCCGACCACACCGCTTTCATCCTCCAGCATCAAAACCCTGGCATATTCCCTGCTTCTTAAACATTCCTTCAGGGTTGCTTCAAAATGCTCCTGAGGTACTGTATGCATACAGGCTTCACCGCCGTAAAACTCCTTTTCCATCTTAAAGAATATGTCTCTGTCTTCCTCTCTGATATCTCTGATCGTCAGCATAATTATTGTTATCCTGTAACTGTTCCGGATTTACCAGCTACATTTTCCTTTCTGTTATTTTTCTGCTTCCATTGCAAAAACCTGTTTCATCATCTCACAGTTCTTGCTGTGGGGACATGCACCGTAATCACAGTCAATCCTGTCAAAATGCAGGCCGTCTTCATTCTGTACGAATTCGCATATGGCACTCCTTGCCATATCGTAATTCTTACAGTATCCGTTTACAAATTCCTCCACTATCTCACTCATCCCGCTTGTTCTTCTCCTCATTTTCTTTCTGCTTCCAGTTTAGGGAAAGCCCCTCCGCAGCGCTCACCTCAGGAGCCGGAAGTTTTCCTTCCGGATGACCTCCCGCCATATTTTCGATGGGCTGCTTCAGGAAAGAAGCCCGCATGACCGCCCCTGTTCCGAATTTTTTGCGGATCTCATCAACAGCCTGGTCCATTTTCTCCAGTTTATCATAATCCGTGTGATCAAACAAGGACAACTGCCTGCCGCTCTCCTCCCTGGAAACACGGCTGGTCCGCACCCCCAGAAGACGGATGGGCGCTCCGTCCCACAGTTCATCAAACAGCCTGCAGGCCTGATGATAAAGCTCTGAGGTGATATTGGTGGGGGCATTCAGCACCATCTGGTGGGAGACTGACTGCAGTTCATGATCCTTAATGGTGATGGACACCACCTCAGCCTTCATACCGTCACTGCGCAGCCGGGAGGCCACTGTCTCACAAAGGGATAGCAGCACCTGTTTTGCGGTCTCCTCATCCACCACATTAAAAGCTATGGTCGTACTGTTGCCGTACCCCTTATTATCCTCCTGCACGGATTCCACCACAGCGCTGTCCCTGCCGTTGGCAAAATTCCAGATAGCCTCCCCGTGCTTTTTCAGATGATGCCGCAGAATCTCCACATCCGCGGCAGCCAGGTCCCCAATGGTATAGATCCCCAGCTTCTTTAAAGTGTTTTCCGTGGATTTGCCTACAAACAGCAGTTCCGATACGGGAAGAGGCCACATCTTCTCGGGAATCTCCTCCGGAAACAGCGTGTGGACTCTGTCTGGCTTCTGGAAATCAGAGGCCATTTTTGCCAGCAGCTTATTGCTGGAGATTCCGATATTCACTGTAAACCCCAGTTCTGTCTTGATGCGGTCTTTGAGCCGGTGCGCAAATGCCACCGGTTCCCCCAGCAGCCGCTCCATCCCTGTCATATTCATAAACGCCTCGTCAATGCTGTATTTTTCCACATCTGGTGTGTATTCTCTCAGGATATCCATAAACTTTCCCGAAAACACCCGGTACATTCCGTGATGGGAAGGGATAATAGTCAGGGATGGGCATTTCCGCATGGCGTCCACAATAGGCTCCCCTGTCCTGACACCAAAGGCTTTGGCAGGAATGGATTTTGCCAGGATGATCCCCCGCCTTTTTGACCTGTCCCCTCCCACTGCACTCGGAATGCTGCGAAGATCCACAGTCCCTCCGTTTTCAAGCCTGTAAACAGCCTCCCAGGAAAGAAACGCACTGTTTACATCAATATGAAAAATGATGTTCTCCAATTCTATCCCACTTCCTTATATCATAACAATTTGATTCCCGCAAGGTCTTTGACCTCTTTAGGACCATTATACCAGAACATATGTTCTTTGTAAATACTTGACAAAACTTCCAACCTATTCTATTCTTGAAGTAATAAATCCAATTCACAAAAGGAGTCTGTTATGCTGGCTATCATACTTGCCCCATTTTATCTTTTGATCAATTTCTATGTTGTCCGCTGGATCATCCGCTGGACAGGTGCCTGCCACAGGCATTTGAAATCCAGGCCGTTCCGTGCGGTTTTCCTTTCCATTTATATTTTCATGTGCCTGACGCCCCTGACCTCTTATCTGGTCTCTGCCAATCCCTGGCACAGTTATCTGAAGCGCCTTTTCAATTACTGGCTGGGCACATTTTTATATATTGTACTTATCATCCTTATCTTCGACCTGGGAAGATTCCTGTTAAAACATACAAGATGGATAAAAAATGAAACCCTTGCCCTGCGCCGCACTTTTGTCATAAGCGGCGGTGCCGCGGCCTGCCTGATCATCGGCCTGAGCGCCTATGGGATCATCCATGAACACCGGGTCTATGTAAACCACTATGAAGCCAAAGTGGAAAAATCCGGCGGCAGACTGGACCATCTGCGGATCGCCCTGACTGCAGACCTGCATCTGGGCTACAGCATCGGCACATACCATGTGAAATCCATGGTGGACAAAATAAACGCTGAAAACGTGGACCTGGTCTGCATTGCCGGCGACTTCTTCGACAACGAATATGACGCTGTACTGTACCCGGAAAAAACCATTTCCATCTTAAAGAAAATAAAGAGCACCTACGGCGTATATGCCTGCTGGGGCAACCATGACTTTAAAGAAAAGCTCCTTGCCGGCTTTACCGTACCCGTCAAAAACGGACAGCACACAGATACCCGGATGGATGACTTCCTGAAAAAATCCGGAATCCGGCTCCTGGATGACAAGTCTGTCCTCATTGACGACTCCTTCTATCTGACAGGCCGTAAAGACCCCCAGCGTTCCAAAAAAATGAAGGAAAACCGACTCTCACCGGAGGACCTTTTAAAAGACCTGGACCATGACAAGCCCATACTGGTCATTGACCACCAGCCCAAACAGCTCCAGGAACTGGCAGACGCCGGCTGCGACATAGACCTCTCCGGCCACACCCACGACGGACAGATGTTCCCGGGCAATCTGACCACAAAACTCATGTGGGAAAACTCCTGCGGAGAGCTGAAAAAGGATAATATGTACTCCTATGTCACCTCCGGCGTGGGGATCTGGGGTCCTGCCATGCGTGTGGGAACAGACGCTGAGGTCATGATCATTGACGTATACTTTTCAGAATAAAAGTTCTGCATTATTTAAAGGGAACCGGCTGCTCATTCTGCTGCCAGTTCCCTCAATACTCTTACGGTCTGCTCCACTTCCTCCAAAGTATTAAACCAGGAAAAAGAAAAACGAACGGCCCCCTGCTCCTGCGTTCCCATTGCCTGATGCATCAGCGGCGCGCAGTGTGCCCCGGACCGGGCATAGATCTCATAAGTACAGGACAGTTCATCACTTACCTGTGCCGAATCATATTCTCCTATATTGAGAGCCACAATCGCAGCTCTCTCCTTTTTCTCAAAATCCCCGTACACCTTAACGCCTGGTATTTCCCGCACACCTTCATAGAACGCACGGGCAAGCTTCTGTTCATGGGCACCGATATTTTCCACGCCTGCCTGTTTCACATACTCCACAGCGCTTAACAGGCCCATGATTCCGTGCCCATTCAGCGTTCCCGCTTCCAGCCTGCCCGGCATGATCCCCGGATGCTCCCGTTCAAAAGAATGGATTCCGCTGCCTCCTGCTTTTAAAGGGCGAATCTCCACCCCTTCCCGCACGCAGATCCCACCTGTTCCCTGAGGCCCCATAAGCCCCTTATGTCCGGTAAAACAAAGCACATCTATTCCGCATTTTTCCATCTGAACAGGCACCGCTCCCGCAGTCTGAGACGCATCCAGGACAAAAAGAATCCCTTTTCTGCGGCAAAGCTTTCCAATCCTTTCTATATCCAGCATATTTCCCGTAACATTAGAAGCATGGGTGCACACCACGGCCCTGGTCTTCTCCCCAATGGCCTGTTCCATCTCCTCATAAGAAATATTTCCTTTTTCATCTGCCGGAAGAACCGTCACCAGAACCCCTGCTTTTTCCATCTCATACAAGGGTCTGAGAACCGAATTATGTTCCAGCGCGGTAGTCACCACATGCTCTCCGGGATCAAACATCCCCCGGATCACTGTATTCAATGCCTCCGTGGCATTACAGGTAAACGCCACACCGGAAGGATCACCAAATCCAAAAAATCCCGCAATGGCCTCCCTGGCCTCATAAATCTTCCTGGACGTCTCAAGGGTGATCCCATGGCCACCCCTCCCATAATTTCCAAGGGTGCCCATAGCCTCATAGACAGCCTTTCTCACACATTCCGGTTTCCTCAGTGTAGTTGCCGCATTATCCAGATAAATCATCTCTATCACCGTCTTTCCGTCCTATCGGATCATCAGGAACTTCTCCTGCATATCCGTCACAAATCCCACGATCCCAGCCTTCAAAGGATACCCGGCTTTCTCAAGCTTAACAAGCACAGCCTCAGCGTCCTCCCTTCTCAGGCTCACCAAAAGCCCTCCGGAAGTCTGCGGGTCAAAGACCAAATCCTCCAAAGCTTCCTCAACCTTGTCCTCCAGCCATACATCCTTCTTATTATACGCCTTATTCCTGTAAGTCCCCTCAGGGACCAATCCCATAGACGCATAAAAAAGAGCGTCCGGCAGCACTTCTAATCTGCCGGACTCGATCACAAGCGAAACCCCGCTTGCCCTGGCAGTCTCCAGCGCATGTCCCGCAAGCCCAAATCCTGTCACATCCGTACAGCTATGCACCTCAACCTCTCTGAGCCCCTCCATCGCCAATTTATTCAGGCAGCTCATACTCTCCACCGCGCACCTTTTCGCCTCCTCAGAAGCCATACCAGCCTTCACAGCCGTATTGACCAGCCCCACTCCCAGAGGCTTTGTCAGCAGAAGCACATCACCGGCCTGCGCCCCGCCATTCTTCCAAATCCTATCCGGATGCACAAAACCCGTCACGCAAAGCCCATACTTAGGCTCCTCATCATTAATAGAATGCCCACCTGCCAGCACAGCCCCGGCCTCCTTCACCTTAGAAGCCCCGCCTGCCAGCATCTCCCCCAGCACCTCAGCCCCCAGGCAATTAGGAAACGCCACCACATTCAAGGCAATCCTCGGTTCCCCGCCCATAGCATACACATCACTGAGCGCATTAGCCGCGGCGATCTGTCCAAACGTAAACGGATCATCCACCATAGGCGGAAAAAAATCCACTGTCTGAATCAAAGCCACCTCATCCGAAACCCGATACACCGCCGCATCATCCGCCGTCTCAACCCCCACCAACAAATTCTCATCCATCACCGCAGGCAGTCTCCCCACCACCTCCGCCAAAATCCCCGGCCCAATCTTAGCCGCACACCCCGCACTCTTAGAAAACTCCGTCAACTTCACCCCAGCACTCATAACAATCTCCTATCCATTCCCATCTCTATCAATCTCACAATATCTCCTCCCACCTCTATTAACCTCTCAATATCCCTTATGCTTCTGCCACCCCCTCAATATCCATTATGTTTCCACCACCCCCTCAATATCCTTATGTTTCTGCCATCCCCTCAATATCCTTATGTTTCCGCCACCCCCTCAATTTCCTTATGTTTCTGCCATCCCCTCATTATCCTTATGTTTCTGCCATCCCCTCATTATCCTTATGTTTCTGCCATCCCCTCATTATCCTTATGTTTCTGCCATCCCCTCATTATCCTTATGTTTCTGCCATCCCCTCATTATCCTTATGTTTCTGCCATCCCCTCATTATCCTTATGTTTCCGCCACCCCCTCAATTTCCTTATGTTTCTGCCATACCCTCAACATCCTTATGTTTCTGCCATCCCCTCATTATCCTTATGTTTCCGCCACCCCTTCAATATCCTTATATCTTGCTCTTTCCAACCCCTCCCGCCCCACACCCTCACGCCGAGTCCGGTGGTCAGCCAGTCAACAGGGAAAGGAGCGGTGAGCGGAGGGCAGCCGGGGCAGAGGGTATCAGGCAGGCGGTGTTTCGAGGAGCGGGCAGAAGATCCACCTGCCCCAGACACTTAATGAGGAAGCCGCTGCTGACGAATTTAGTGACTGGGAGCAGGTTAGCTTCTGCCCAGCGGAGCGCTCCGTCTGCCTGATACCCTCTGCCCCGGCTGCCCTCCGCTCACCGCTCCTTTCCCGTCCGCCTTCATATCCCCGTCCGCCTTCATATCCCCCTCCGCCTACATATCCCCATCCACCTTCATATCCCCTCCGCCTCCATATTAACTCCTACTCAGCAATCACCACCTCCACCGGACAATGATCCGACCCAAACACCTCCGTATGGATCCCCGCCGAAACCAACTTCTCCCTCAACCGATCCGACACACAAAAATAATCAATCCTCCACCCCGCATTCTTTTCCCTTGCCCTAAACCGATAAGACCACCAGGAATAAACCCCGGTCTCCTCCGGATAAAAATACCGGAAACTGTCCGTAAACCCAGCCTCCAAAAGCTCCGTAAATTTCCCTCTCTCCTCGTCCGTAAATCCCGCGTTATGCCTGTTAGTCTTCGGATTCTTCAAATCAATCTCCTCATGTGCCACATTCAGATCCCCGCACATAACAACCGGCTTTTTCTCATCCAATTTCAAAAGATACGCCCTGAACGCATCCTCCCACTCCATCCTGTAAGGAAGCCTTGCCAGCTCATTCTTTGAATTGGGCGTATAACAAGTCACAAGATAAAACCCATCATATTCCAGAGTGATCACCCTGCCCTCCTGGTCATGCTCCTCCATCCCAATCCCATATGCCACAGAAACCGGCTCCTTCTTGGCAAAAACAGCCGTCCCCGAATACCCCTTCTTCACAGCATAATTCCAGTACGCGTAATACCCTTCCGGCGCAAAATCAATCTGCCCTTCCTGAAGCTTTGTCTCCTGCAGACAGAAAAAATCCGCGTCCGCAGCCTCAAAAAACTCAGTAAATCCCTTCTGCACACAAGCCCGCAGGCCATTCACATTCCATGATATAAATTTCATACAATTCTCCTCTCTGTTCTATACAAATACGTGTCTAAAATTCATCCCCACAATCTGCACGCCCCAATTCACAGTATATTTTGCCCCACCTCGGTAAACCCAGCCCGCTGCGCATCCCTTGACGCGCAGCGGGCTGAAAACAATTTTCAAATATACTCTAAAATCTCCCGGTAAGATTCCAGGATCCTTTCATATTTCATACCGCAGTTTGCCGGACTGGTGGACGGCAGCTGTCTGATTGGCACACCCGTATCAGGCTCGCAATATTTCCGGTAAAGTGCTGCCGCCTTCTGGCCTGTAGCAAAAACGGCCTGTATGGGCGCGGCCTTCAGCACGATGGACATATCATTTGCCGCCGGGTTTTTAATACTTCCGTCGTCCGCCCCGCGTATCTCGCAGCTTTTCAGTACATCCCACACAGCCACCTTATGAGCCAGCAGCATTTTCTTCTTTTCTTCTATGGTCAAAGGCATATCTTCGCCCAGCACTTCCCCTATCACTTTCCAAAATCTGTTTCTGGGATGCCCGTAATAAAAGCCTTCCTCTCTGGATTTCGGAGAAGGCATAGTCCCCAAAAGCAGTACTCTGGAACTGCTGTCAAAAACCGGTGCAAACGTATGCGTCACATATTCTGTCTGATTTTTCATCGGCTCCTCCCCCAAACAGACGAAATATTGTAAATACCCAGACCTGCCGGATATTTACAAAATATAACATCTTCTTTTCTTTTATAATTGTAGAATTTTACTTCTTTCGTCCCCATTATACACTATTTTTTCTATCCTGCGAAGTAAAAAAAGTTGGCAAAACGACTTTACGAACGCTGTCCTATGAGTATATAATAAAGACTGCATCGGAAAAACCGCAGAAAGTACACACAACACACGATCTGTGGTGAAAATAACAGAATGTTACTGCAAACAGCAGCACGCTTCGCGATGCACAGATATAGAGCATTCTGCTCCGTATCACGCCGGCTGCTCCGGGATTTTTATGTGAAGGCGCATAAAACACCTGGCGGAAAATCGGCTGTATATAATAACAACAGACAGAATTCTTAAGTAAAAAAGGAGAAAAATCAATGGGTGGAATATTTGGAGTAGCTTCTAAATCCAGCTGCACTTTGGATTTGTTTTTCGGAACAGACTATCATTCTCATCTAGGAACAAGAAGAGGCGGTTTGGCAGTCTATGGACCAAATGGATTCAACCGTTCGATTCACAATATCGAAAATACCCCTTTCCGTACCAAATTCGATGGAGACTTAAACGAACTGGAAGGAAATCTGGGTATTGGCTGTATCTCTGACAACGAGCCGCAGCCGCTTTTAGTCCAGTCACATCTGGGCAGCTTCGCTATCACAACTGTGGGAAAGATCAACAACATGGATGAGCTTGTAGATATCTCCTATAAAAACGGATGTACGCACTTCCTGGAAATGAGCGGCGGAAGCATCAATCCAACCGAGATGGTGGCGTCCCTGATCAACCAGAAATCCACCATTGTGGAAGGGATACAGTATGTACAGGAGCTTGTAGAGGGTTCCATGACCCTGCTTCTGCTCACCCCAAAAGGAATCTATGCCGCCCGTGACCGGGTAGGCCGCACCCCTGTTATCCTGGGTAAAAAAGAGGACGCGTTCTGCGCTGCCTTTGAAAGCTTCGCCTTCTTCAATCTTGGCTATGAACCCTACCGTGAACTTGGCCCCGGAGAAGTTGTATTCCTTACACCGGAAAGCGCTGAAACTTTAGTGAAACCACAAGAGGAAATGAAGATCTGTTCCTTCCTGTGGGTATACTATGGCTATCCCACCTCTACCTATGAAGGCATAAATGTAGAGGAAATGCGCTACGAATGCGGCAAAAAACTGGCACAGCGCGATGCCCAGAGGGAAAATGTAAAACCCGACCTGGTTGCAGGTGTTCCCGATTCCGGTATCGCACACGCCATTGGCTACGCCAACGAATCCGGCATTCCCTTCTCCCGCCCGTTCATTAAATATACACCGACCTGGCCCCGCTCCTTCATGCCGACTCAGCAGAGCCAGAGAAACCTCATCGCCCGCATGAAGCTGATTCCTGTGGAAGCGCTGATCAAAAACAAAAGTCTGCTGCTCATTGACGATTCCATTGTCCGCGGCACACAGCTTCGCGAGACAACCGAATTTTTATACAGCAGCGGAGCCAAAGAAGTTCACATCCGTCCGGCCTGCCCGCCGCTTCTGTTCGGCTGCCCGTACCTGAACTTCTCCCGCTCCAAATCCGAAATGGATCTGATCACCCGCCGTATCATTGCAGACCGTGAGGGGGACAATGTTCCCGCGGAAGTCCTTGCCGACTACGCGAACCCGGATTCCTCCAACTACAAAGAAATGCTGGAGGAGATCGGAAGACAGCTTAATTTCACCACCCTTCACTATCACCGTCTGGATGATCTGACAGCTTCCATCGGCCTCAGTCCGTGTAAAATGTGCACACACTGTTTTGACGGAAAATAATAGATGAAATACAGCCGAAGCTGCTCTAAACAGATCTGCTGCAGGCAAAGGAAATCATGCGATGAAGCACTGTATATCAAGAGTATAAATATACAGTGCTTTATTTTTATTTTCTTTACTGTTATAATAAAATAAATCGTACTTTTTCCATATCTCAAGATATGGAATGAAAAACAGTGTTGTTTATGTTGAACACATTGGCCACAGCGGCAGAAGGGAATTGTAATGGAAAAAAATGATAAGATAAATCGTCTATCTCATATTATAGTCTCTTTCAGTATGCTTCTTTTTGCCATGTGTTTAACTATGCATGTGCTTTTATGTTGTACTTATGCTCCTTATGGATCATTAGATATGACAACTGTAATTGAGACGTGGGCAACTTCAGAAAGTATGGCTGAAAATGAAGACATTGATCATACTACCGATTTTAAGACTTCCTTTTTGAACCAAAATAACTCTTATAATGAAACTATAACGAAAAATATATGCTCCATACTTACAATGGCAGCTATCCCCAAAGGAATCAGCTTTACTTTTTTTCTTTTTTACTTTTTGACCTTATCTATCTCTTTGCCTGATGATCACACATTAATTAATCAGAAGGTACGTCTGGACAATTGAATCTTTTCCTTTTCAAATCATGGACAAAACATGCCTATGCACTATTATTAGAATACTTTATGGCAAGTATTCTGGTGGTTATAAGTCATTTTTAGAATGAAACAATGGCTTCTTTTTTGTGTGCAAATTAGGCAGCGGCCGTAACCTGTATTCTTATTACGGGAGTGAAACAAAGCAGAGATTGAATTGGAGGAATATAAATGAAAAAAAAGATATATAAACTATTTCTCACCCTAATGGTGTGTCTTTCCCTGGGTTCGGGTCCCATAGCCCAAAATGAGATGTTCAAGATGCTTAAAGCTCTTTCAGGAACAGATGATGCGCAGGTTCAAGAACTTGATGAAGAAAAAGAGTCCGAAGAAATAAGAAAGAGGAAGAAATTCCTGACTTATATTCAAGATATTCTATGAAAGATAGAGGAAAATAGTTCATTTGCATAATCATTCAACCTATGCATAATCTAAAATCCTGGATTTACTTAATCTACAGCCTGAAATGCCCTAGATATGATACGATATCTGGGGCATTTAAAACCGGTCCTATGCTCGCGATTCCATTCCTTACATTTTGCGGCCCCGGATCATCCCATGCAGATTTCTTTTATGGATTGGAGCACATCCTCCTTTTGGCTGCACTCAACCGTAAAAGTCACATCCGGGCTGTTCCTTTTTACGGTCTCAATTATCTCTTTATAATCCAGGTTTCCCCTTCCCAGCCTCCAGTGGGCATCCCTGTCCCCCGAATTGTCATGGACATGCAGATGTTTGATATAACTGCCAAACAGCTCCGCCCATGCACCAGCCGGCCTATCTGAATAGCAATGGGCATGTCCTATATCCAGGCAAAGCCCAAAATCAGGATGCTCCACCTTCCTCGCCACTTCAAGAATTGGCTCTGCCTGTCTGTCAAACACATTTTCCATCACGATCTGGATCCCTTCCCTGCTTTCCAGAAACCGTTTATAAAAATCCGCCACCCTGTCGGCCCAGCCGATCAGCAGATATACATCCGGCACATAACAGGTGTGGAACACCAGTTTTTTTGCCCCCAGTCTTTTCGCCGCCCAGTAAGCCTGCTCATATCTTTTCCTGGTAGTCTCCAGGATCAGGGAATCAAACGTCATAGGATTCAAATCCAAAAAGGGCCCATGGAGGATCAGGTTCTCACACCCCATCTCCTCCAGCCTCTTTTCATACTGATCAACCTTCTCTTCCAGGCAGTCCAAATTTTCCGAAATAGAAAACTCAATACTTTCAACCCCTGCCCCTGTTCTATTTATCACATCTCTCATATCCCAGTCTTCCAGTAAATGACTCACGTAAATCATACTTCACCCGTCCACTCTCTTTATCTATTACTATGATTTCTATATCCGAACTCTCCTGATCATTTCCATAATACCACAAATCCCCATACAATTCTTCCCTTTTCCAACAACAAAGACAATCTTCCGCCAGTGCAATAAAAATCTGCAGCCGGACCAGGCTGCAAGCCTTCCTGTTCAGTGTCCGGCAGAACCGTGCAGAAAAAAAGGACCGCCACGTCCCCGCAGCAGTCCTTTTCCGCCTAATAATCTGTCTTCTGATAAAAATGTCCTTCCAGAAAGTCCGTCTTGATCACATTGATAAATGCCTTCGGATCCGCCTTCCGTACTCGTGAGACCAACACTTTAGCCTCTGCGCTGGAAACAACAGAATAAAGCATTTTCCGCCCTTCATTAGAATAACAGCCGGTAGCCGCAAACTCCGTTGCACTGTGATTCGTCACCTCATAGATCTCCTGGTACACGGCATCCGGGCAGTCCGTAACAATAAACAGGGTCTCCTTCTTATACGCTGTATGCAGCATATGGATGATCTGTGTGGACGTAAACTGGAAAATAATAGAGTAAAGCGCTTTATCCCATCCAAACAAAATACCCGCGATCACCAGCACACATCCGTTGCCAAGCAGAATAAAATTCCAGACATCTTTATTCTTTTTCTCAGCAAAATAAATAGCGATAAAATCCGTACCTCCGCCGCTTGTCCCGCCCATGAGACAAAGACTCACAGCAAAACCGTTCAGCAGTCCGCCGAACACGGAGATCAGCAGAATATCCTGGGTGATCGGCTGATACGGAATAATATCGGTAAGAACACTGGTCAGCACAATGATCATGGCGGAGCTGACTGTGAACTTCTTGCCTATGGCTTTAAAGCAAACAACGGTAGGGATTGCATTTAACAGCAGGTTGATCACCGTAAACGGCAGTGCAACACCCAAAAACCGTTCAAAGATAGTCTGGATCAGCAGCGTCACTCCATTAAACCCGCCGGGATACAATCCACCGGCTCTTACAAAGGTTTTAATATTAACTGCCATGATAATGGCACCTGCAAGCCCAAAGACAACTCGTTTTGCCTCTGCCTTATAATCAATATTTTCTTTCATTTTTCCTCATCTGCTGACCTTACAGCATGTGTTTCCGAAGCTCCTCCGGAGATTTTACAGTTAAATAAGCCGGTGCAATATCAAAGACGGTTCTGCAGCCGCTCTGTCCCTCCCGGTTCAGACGGTATGCTGCCCTTGCGTAAGCTGCAATGACAGAGGAAGTGAATTCCGGATTTGAATCCAGTTTCAGACTGTACTCAATTACATGACTGTGCTCTTGCTCCCATCCTGTCTTTCCTGTACGGATAACAAATCCTCCGTGAGGAAGTCCCGCGTGCTCAGCTTTCATCTGCTCCTCACTGATGAAATGCACAGTTGTCTCATACTCATCAAAATAATTGGGCATTGTCTTGATCTCTTTTTCAATTTTCTCTTTATCAGCGCCATCTTCTGCCACTACAAACACTTCACGTGTATGCTTTTCTCCGGTTGTCAGTACCGGATTCTCGCCGTTTCTGACTGCCGAAAGCGCTTTTTCCACAGGAATGGTATACTGTCTTGCATCCACAACTCCATCAATTCTTCTGACTGCATCTGAATGTCCCTGACTTACGCCTTTTCCCCAGAAGGTGTAGTCTGTTCCTTCCGGCAGAATGGCATTGGAATACAGACGGTTCAAAGAAAACATGCCCGGATCCCAGCCCACTGAGATCAGGCCGATCTTCCCGCTCTTCTTTGCCGCTGCATCTACATCTGCAAAATGCTCAGGAATTTTTGCATGAGTATCAAAGCTGTCCACCACGTTGAAATACTGTGCAAACTCAGGTGTCTGCTTCGGTAAGTCTGTTGCGCTTCCGCCGCACAGGATCAGAACGTCAATCTCGTCCTTCATCTTCACAGCTTCATCCACATGATATACTTTTGCAGTCTCTGTCATGATATGGACATCTGCAGGATCACGGCGTGTAAAAACAGCAGCAAGCTCCATATCCGGGTTCTGTTTCACCGCACATTCTACTCCGCGTCCCAGATTACCATAGCCTAAAATTCCGATTCTTATACTCATCCTTTATCTCTCCTGTTAATTTTTTCTATCGTGTTTCCCTTTTCATCCCACTAAGTATAACAAATTCCCTTTTTCACTTCAACCTGCAAAATTCATAAATCAGCCGATGCCTCCGTAAAAAATACCTAAAATATATACAACAAAAGTCATTCCCACAAAGAGATATTTTGTCGCAGGCTCGAACCATTTCCCAAGGGCTTTTGTCCGTCCCATCTGCACCTGTTCTCTGGCAAACCCTTTTGGCGCTGCCCAGAAAAACATCACTGCGGCCAGGAGCGCGCCGAGAGGGATAATATAAATGGAAACCACATCCATCCACATGCTGACCATATCAGCACTCTCGATAAAGATCCCCACTGCTGCCGCCGCAAAGGCCACCAGAATGACCGCCATCTTCCTTGACAGTCCAAACTGTTCCTGAAGCGCCTCAATGGGTGTCTCAAACAAGTTCATCAGGGAAGTCACCGCAGCAAACAGTACAGCCACAAAAAATACCACTGCGAACAACTGGCCAAATGGCATCTGCCGGAACACCTCAGGAAGTGTAATGAACATCAGCGGAGGTCCCGCGGACACATCCAGCCCAAAGGCAAAGACAGCCGGAATCACAACCAGACCTGCAAGGATAGCGGCACAGGTATCAAAAAACGCCACATTCCTGGCACTCTCCACCACATCCACATCCTTTGACAGGTAACTGCCGTACACCAAAGTGCCCGACCCTGCCAGAGACAGGGAAAAGAATGCCTGCCCAAGGGCAAACACCCAGGTTTTGGGCTGCGCGAGATATTCCCATTTGGGCACAAAGAGATATTTATAGCCCTCTCCCACATTTCCCAGCGTCAGCACACGCACCATGAGAAACAAAAAGAAAACAAAGAACAGGGGCATCATAACCTTATTCATCTTCTCGATCCCTTTGGAAACCCCAAACGCCATAATAAGGAAGGTCACAGCCAGACCTGCCATATGCCATCCCACGCTTCCAAATCCACCTGCGATCTCTCCAAAATAAGCGGAGACATCCGGGGCGCGGAACATGGTTCCCGACAGGGACCCCCACAAGAACCGCAGAAACCAGCCCACTACCACAGAGTAGCCTATGCCAATAGCCAGGGAGCCAAGAACCGGTATCATGCCGATCAGTCTGCCGCCCTTCAGCCCCCGCATCTCCATCACACTACCGAACGCTCCCGAAGGCCCGGTCTTCATGGCACGCCCAAAGGCCATTTCCCCCACCACTCCGGAAAATCCCAGGATCGCCACAAAGATGAAATAGGGGATCAGAAAAGCAGCACCGCCATACTGCCCGGTCCGGTAAGGAAACATCCAGATGTTTCCCATCCCCACAGCCGAACCTACACACGCCACAATAAAACCAAATTTTGAACGGAAAGCATCCCTGGTTTGGGATGCTCCCGCCGGGTTCTTTTTCATATTTTGTCCCATCCTTTTATGTAATATGATCCTTTCAAAGGATAACACACAACTATGGGACTGTCCATAGATTCCCAGAGTGTGCCGCAAAAAGACCGCTGCACTTTAGTTTCCCAAGTGCAGCGGCCGAAACGCCATCGCCATCCGGATTCCAACACTCGGAAGCTGTGACAGATCCACATTGGAGGCTGCCGCGCTCTGTCCGCTTGTGAGGAATTGGATATTGGTAATGATCGTGTTCAGGATCGCCTGAATGCTGAACAGTTTTTCAACGCACACTGCCCCGGTCTTGTCCATGGGCGCCCAGTCAATGAATATCCAGTCCCCTGGCCTTTCCCTCATAAATCCGTCACTATCCGTCCTGCTTCTGCAGAATGCCATCACATGCTCCATTCTGTTTCGGCTATGCTTTTTATGACCCCCTTTGTCACCCCTGACCCCCTATTGGATTTGGCTGGCGAACTGCAGCAACTGATCTTCATATACATATTTTGTCAGACATCCCACTCCCTGTACACATGTACCTCCTGTCACATTTCCAAAACGGATACACTGCTCCACGGGATAATCATGAAATAATCCATAAATAAAACCACTTAAAAATGCATCCCCGGCTCCAGTGGCATCTACAGCCTCCACATTTTTCATAGAAGGAATGACAGAAATGCCGTCTTTATTTTTCAGAAGACATCCATCCCGGTCCAGTAATGATCACATCATTGAAAAATTCTGACAGCCTTTCTGCTGCATTTTCTATTGTGATCTCACCTGTGATCTTCAATGCCTCTTTCTGATTGGGGACATAGTAATCGGCAATCTGCAAATATTCTCTGTATTTATCAATGGACAGGTCATCGCTCCACCCCGTATCGAACACCTGCAAAGTCCCTTCCCGATGTAGTTTTTGATAAACATCTAAAAAACCTTCATGCATATCCACCACTTTTGCCCCGCTTAAACTTTCATATACCTGTTCAAGAACTCCGGCAGTGATCTCTACCTCGTCCCTGTATGAAACAAAACTCCTGTCATGTTCCCAAACCATTGTGGAGGAAAGTACCACGGGCCGCAACATCTCGTATTGTTGCTGCCATCCTATCAGTCCTCTCCCATTTTTTAGTCAATATAAACTATTATTTGTTTTTATCAGCTTTTTTCTGGTCAATTTAACAATAAATCTCACATTAAAAAAAGTCAACGCAGTTTCATGTGTTTCACATTTGTTTCATTGTTTTCCTGTCTTTCTCATAATAGTATCTATAACTGCAGACAATAATACCTTTGATATTGCATCCACCCGGAATTCCACATATCACCATTTTTTCCTTACATGCAAAAAAGACAACCGAACACCTCTATATGAGGCATCCGATCATCTTTTTTATCATTCCATCTTTGCTTATAAAATAGGTGAGTAGTGCTTCTCCTTACCATACAAAGGCAGTAAAGCTGCAGTCAAGAGTTACTCATGGATCTTAATAACTGCCTTTACAATATCCGCCTTATTCTTCATAGAGAACTCCATAGCCTTATCCGCTTCAGTAAGCGGGAATTCATCTGTCACGATCCCCTTCAGATCGATCTTGCCGTCCGCAACAGCCTGGATCGCCATAGGATAAATATGACGGTAACGGAACACTGTCTTGAAGGTCAGTTCCTTATCAAGAGCGATACTCATAGGCAGGGTCACTTCCCCTGTCTTACTGTATCCCACAAATACAATAGTGGAGCCTTTTCTTGCCATGAGGATGGCCTGTCTGGAGGTCACTTCCGCACCGGCAGTCTCAATCACCAGATCCGTTCCCCTGCCGCCGGTCAGCTCTTTTACTCTCTCCACAACATCCTCTTTCATGCCGTTGATGACGCCTGTGGCGCCCAGTTCCATGGCTTTTTCCAGACGTTTGTCCATCACGTCCACCACGTAAACTTCACTGACACCTCTGGCCTTTAATGCCATCATGGAGACAAGGCCGATACAGCCTGCGCCCATAACAACAGCCTTCTGTCCCAGATGGGCATCTCCCTGGATCGCAGCGTGGAATCCGACTGCCAAAGGCTCAATGAGAGCACCCTCCAGAGTACTGACATTGTCCGGCAGCTTAAAGCAGAGATTCGCCTCATGTGCCACGTATTCCTGGAACACGCCGTCAACCGGCGGAGTTGCAAAGAATACCACATCCGGGCAGAGATTATACTTGCCCTCTTTACAGAATTCGCACTGTCCGCAGGTCTTTCCCGGCTCCAAAGCCACACGGTCACCAACCTGCAGATGCTTTACCTCTCTGCCCACTTCCACTACAACGCCGCCCGGCTCATGGCCCAGTACGAACGGTGGTTTTACCACATAATCCCCGATAGCCCCTGTCTCATAATAATGCAGGTCCGAACCGCAGATTCCCACATAATCCAGCTTTACCAAAACTTCGTCGTCCTTTGGCTGCGGGATGGGTCTTTCTTCAAAATCCATCTTCTGGATATCCGTCATTATTGCTACTTTCATCATGCCTTCCATCTCTTGTTTTCCTCCTCTTGTGATTGTGCATTATGTGACTTCATTATAAGTCAGAACCGTATAGACTACAAGTGAAATTCATGTCTTTTTCCTTCAAATTTCTTTGATTTTTCCCATATCCCAGCGCTGTCTTGAACACTTGCATATTCACAGTCATACCGCTGCCAGATCTGCGCAAAAACCTTCACGATTAAAATAAAAAAGGCAGGGATAAAACCGAAAACCCGGTCCTATCTCTGCCCAAAGCGGAGGCGAAATTATTTAGTGATGGAACAGACGGATGCCTGTAAATGCCATCGCCATATTGTACTTATTGCAGCACTCGATCACTGCATCATCGCGTACGGAGCCGCCCGGCTCTGCGATATATTTAACGCCGCTCTTGTTAGCGCGCTCGATATTGTCTGAGAACGGGAAGAATGCATCAGAGCCTAATGTGACATCCGTCAGTTTGTCAAGCCATGCACGTTTTTCCTCACGTGTAAACACTTCCGGCTTCTCTTTGAAAATCTTTTCCCAGGCCCCATCAGCCAGAACATCCATGTATTCCTCACCGATGTAAACATCAATAGCATTATCTCTGTCAGCACGGCGGATACCGTCGATAAAAGGCAGATCCAGCACCTTCAGGCATTGTCTCAGCCACCAGTTATCAGCCTTCTGGCCTGCCAGACGGGTACAGTGTACACGTGACTGCTGGCCTGCGCCGATACCGATCGCCTGTCCGTCTTTTACAAAACAGACGGAATTAGATTGTGTATATTTCAGTGTGATCAGAGAAATCTTCAGATCCATCAGCGCGTTTGCCGGAATTTCTTTATTCTCTGTCACAATATTGGAAAGCAGCGCATCGTCAATAGAAAGCTCCTGTCTTCCCTGCTCAAATGTGATGCCGAATACTTCTTTATGTTCCAGCGGAGCCGGCTGATAATCCGGATCGATCTGAATCACATTATAATTGCCGTTTTTCTTCTGTTTCAGTATTTCCAGTGCTTCCTCTGTATATCCCGGAGCGATAACACCGTCGGAAACCTCTCTCTTGATCAGCATAGCTGTGTCTTTATCGCACACATCAGACAGGGAAATAAAGTCACCAAAAGAGGACATTCTGTCAGCGCCCCTCGCTCTTGCATAAGCACATGCCAGCGGTGATAATTCACCCATATCATCCACCCAGTAAATCTTTTTCAGCACATCTGACATGGGAATCCCAACTGCCGCACCTGCCGGTGATACATGTTTAAAAGAAGTTGCAGCCGGAAGTCCGGTAGCCTTTTTCAGTTCTTTCACCAACTGCCAGCCATTAAAAGCATCCAGAAAATTAATATATCCCGGCTTGCCGCTGAGAACTTCAATAGGAAGCCCGCTGCCGTCAGCAACATAAATTCTGGAAGGTTTCTGGTTCGGATTACATCCGTACTTTAGCGCTAATTCTTTCATATTTCTGTTCTCCTCTATGCTTCGTACTTATTTGTTTTTATTTACGATCCTTGTCTCATACTTCCCGGTTTCAATATCAATAAACCGCACAAACAGAGACACTTTATTGTCCTCATTCAGGCTCTCCCAAACATTTTTTGTAAACCCATCAATATCATTTGGAATCCCCACCAGCTTCGGTTCTCCCTCAAAGCTTGGCAGCGGATTGCCGTCATGCATATAAGTGTGGATAAAATGTCCTTCCCCGGCTGCCGGGTTCTCATAGGTGAATGTATAACGGTTACATCCCGCAGGACTTCCGTTGCTGCTCTTCAAAATAGACATGGCATAATGGTATGTGCCGTCCTCCACCTGCATAATACCGGAGATCCTCGGTGTATAGTTGGGGCCGTCCGGCTCAAACTCACGAGCCCTTAAGGACTGCTCAAAAGAGATTCCCTGTTCCATACCTTCATAGACCGTATCTGTCTGGTCACCGTTCGTTACGATCGTCTTATTGCCAATCACACGTACCGGTGCATATATGATCAAGCTGGGATCAGTCAGCTTAGACGGGTCAAATGCCTGGGTGCGGATACCCTCTCCCTCTTCCACGAACACACGGTTCCTGCTGTTCTCACTTCTGCCCATGATAAAATATGCTGTAACTGCCTTTGTACCATCCTCGGACTTACCAATAACAATTCCCCTTCCAGGGTATGCATTTTCTCTCAATTCATTCTCAAGTGATAACATTTTCATGAATTCCTTCTCCTTCTCATTTTGACCATGATCATAGCTGCCAATCCATGGGCAACTTTACCCTAATAAAACATAACAACAAAAAAAGCCCACGCTCTGAACATACTTGCCCAGACGGTCGGCTTCCTACGCTTATACTCCCTGTGGTTCATTCCACTTCCGTCAGTCATATAAGCAATTTAAACATTATCACGTAATCTTTCCCTTGTCAACGCTTTTTGACAATTTTTATCAAAAACTTCCCCATACACATTTTAATCCGCCATCCTCTACCTCTTTCGTAAACCAGCCAATACCAGGCAAGGGAAGCAAAGAGCGGTGCTTCCCCTGCCGTCCGCCTTTACCTACCCTTCACATACCTGAAAAATATAAAACTTCAAATAATAAGACTCCTCCGCCGCCCAAAGTATGGGATGATCCGCCGCCTGCGTCCGATACTCCACCTGCCGTAGTCTCTTATGCACATTCCTTGCCGCCTGCCCAATGGTCTGCGTAAACATCTCATAAGACATAAAATGCGAACAGGAGCAAGTCGCCAAAAACCCTCCATCCTTCACCAGTTTCATAGCCCGCAGATTGATCTCCCGGTACCCTTTCACCGCATTCTTAACAGAGTTGCGCGATTTCGTAAACGCCGGAGGGTCCAGGATCACCACATCGAACTTCTCCCCCTCTTTCTCCAGCTTCGGAAGCAGCTCAAACACATCTTCACATACAAATTTTACACTCCCTGAAAGCCCGTTCAGCGCAGCATTTTCTTCTGCCTGCTCCACTGCCAGTTGGGACGCGTCCACCCCTAACACGCTCTTTGCCCCTGCGATCCCCGCATTCAGCGCAAAAGAACCTGTATGTGTAAAGCAGTCCAGTACTTTTGCATCCCTGCATAATTTCTGAATGGCCCGCCGGTTATACTTCTGGTCCAGGAAAAAACCGGTCTTTTGGCCGTCCTCCACATCTACCAGATACCTCACACCATTCTCACATATCTCCACCTTGGTATCAAAAGGCTCTCCCATAAACCCCTTTACCGGTACCATCCCTTCCTGCCTTCTCACCTTTGCATCACTCCGCTCGTAAATGCCCCGGATGGCAGTACCGTCCTTTGCCATCTCTTCCTTCAAAAGCTCCAGGATCTTCCCTTTCAGTCTGTCAATCCCCAAGGCCAGTGACTGCACCACCAAAACATCGGAAAATTTATCCACAACAAGCCCCGGCAGAAAATCCGCCTCACCGAAGATCACGCGGCAGCTGCTTGTGTCCACGGTTTTCTTCCTGTATTCCCAGGCATCCCACACCCGTTTTCTCAAAAAGTCCTCATTGATCTCCTGCTCCGATCTTCTTGTCATCATACGGATCCTGATTTTGGAGTTGGTGTTGATAAATCCTCTTCCCAGGGGATAACCGTCAAAATCGTGGACCACCACCATATCCCCATTCTCAAAACTTCCCAGGATACTGGCTATCTCATTGTCATATATCCACGGACCTCCTGCCTTCAGGGAACGCCCTTCCCCCTTCTTCAGTGTCGCGATCGCCAGACTCATGTGTCTTCCTCCATTTTCTCTATTTTTTCGGTCCCAGCACAATATATGCGATTCCGCATAACAGACCCCCTACCGGGAATAAAACCCAGCTGATCTGCCAGGCATGCTGTAAAAAACTCCAGAGCAGATAAACTGCTGCCGTCACGATCATGATACAGGCCGACCATTTGGCAGCCAGCGGCATATGATCCTCCTCATCCAGTATACGCCTCTGCTCCGGAGTCAGACGTTCACGGTACAGCGGATCGTGCTCTTTGTTATATTCATCTATATTATATCTACTTTTTTCCATCCCTGTATGGACCAGCAGCATGAAGCCCGCACTGACGAGCAAAAGCATCAGAAAGCGGTAAAACGCAGAGGCTTCCACACCTGCAGGTGCGGGCATAAAGTTCTGAAGCTCATCCACCACTACACTTATGAGAATGATTCCCACTCCCGCGGCGATCCTGATGGGAAATCCCCTGTCAAACCGTTCTATCTCCTCCCCGGTGTAAAAAGGCTGTATATAGGGATGCCTTTTTGTAAAGTTAATGTGTCTGATACCCGCCACCACAAATGTCAGAACAGCCACAATAAAGAAAGGAAATATAACAATATCCTGCAGATTTCTCAAAAATCCATTCATCCCATCCAGAAGAGTGCGAAAAGAACACCCCACGATCAGGAAGCCCACGCCAAAGGTAACCGCATTGCCAAATCTTTTCATATGCTCTTCATATTTAGCGGAATCTTCCACCACTTCCGCCTGGGCATCCCCGCGCAGCAGAGTATCCATACTGCAGGAAAACAGTTCACAGAGCAGTATGATCTTTTCCATTTCCGGATAAGAGGTGCCTGCTTCCCATTTGGAAACCGTCTGTCTGGACACTTCCATCCTCTCCGCCAGCTGTTCCTGCGTGATTTCCTCCCGCTTTCTGTAATACTGCAAATTTTCTCCAAAGCTCATAATGATTTCCTCCATTTCTCAATCTTGATCTTGGAATCATTATAGGATTGCCTTCATGTAAACTCTACCAATTTCCTGTTGCTTTTGAGGAAATCCATGTAAACTTACGGTTGCGCCCCGCTGTTTAAACGGGTTTTCACGCTTTTCCACTGAGGATAGAATACATCCATATAGCCATAAAAGATCCGGTTATGCCCCCGTTCCAAAAGGTGTACCAGCTCGTGGATAACCACATATTCCAGACACTCCCTTGGATACTCCGCCAGCCAGACATTGAGCCAGATCCGCTTTTTTTCCACATTACAGGTTCCCCATCTGGTTTTCATATCCCTCAGGCGCCACTCCTCTGCATGGACTCCCACTTTCTGTTCACACTCCTGTATGACTGGGGGCAGAATTTTTTCAAGACGCATTCTGCACTCCTGTTTCTTTGCCTCCCGCTCCAGGCCTGTATATAATTCCCAGGGGGGCAGATTCTGCCCCTTTGTCTTCCGGTGTTCCTCGATCCAATCCATTCTCTCCAGGATAAATCTTCTGATATCGCTCTCCTGCATTTTAAGAGGTGCGGAAACCCGGATGCTTCCGTCCGCACTCACACGCAGATACATATTGCGTATGGCTTTTTTCGTCACCTGGATATTCATTCCGTTTTCCGTCAATTGATAAATCTTTCCCCGTTTTCCGGTTGTCTTTACCATGCCAGGACCTCCGGCCCATTCTCGGTCACAAGCACCATGATCTCCCACTGGGCAGAAGGCAGTCCATCCTCTGTATAAACGGTCCACCCGTCATCCTCGTCAATGAAAATATCACTGGTCCCCATATTTACCATAGGCTCTATGGTAAACATCAGCCCCGGTGCCATTACCATTCCGGTGCCTGTTCGGCCAATGTATCCCACCCATGGGTCTTCATGAAACTCCAGCCCAATGCCGTGTCCCCCGATCTCCTTCACCACGCTGTATCCGTTTTTCTCTGCATGTTCATGGACTGCCTGGCTCATATCCCCCAAAAATCCCCAGGGTTTTACCTGTGCCAGGCCTCTCTCCACGCATTCCTTTGTAACCTGCACAAGGCGCTCTTTCTCCTTCCCCACATCACCGATACAGAACATCCTTGAGGAATCAGAGTAATATCCGTTCAGGATCGTGGACACATCCACATTGATGATATCTCCCTCCATAAGCACAATCTCCTCAGATGGAATGCCGTGGCAGACCTGATTGTTGATGGAAGTGCAGACACTGTTCGGAAATCCCTCATAGTTAAGAGGCGCCGGAACGGCCCCCGCTTTTGTGGTGATATCATATACCCAGCGGTCAATCTCGGCTGTGGATATCCCCTCTTTGATATGTTCCGCTACATGATCCAGTATGGCAACATTGATCTCAGCGCTCTTTTTGATCCCAACGATCTGTTCCGCTGTCTTAATGATCTCACGCTTGGGCACAATCCTTCCCTGGGACTGCAGATGATTCAGCTTATCATCAAACGGCCCGTGGCATTTTTTATATTTTTTTCCGCTGCCGCACCAGCACACGTCATTTCTTCCTAAACGATTCAAATTCCTTACTTCCTTTCCCTAAGAATCTCCCTCAGTTTTTCTGTTACTGCCCCGGCAAGCGCTCTGTGCCCCTCCACATCCAAATGGACGGCATCCTGGGCGCAGGGCAGTGTCACTGCCGCGGCATCTAAAAAAGCACAGCCCTGCCGCCTGGCAGCCTCTCTGTAATAACCTGCCAGTTCCTTTGAGATCCGCACTGCCCTCTCCCCGCCGAACATGGGGGAAAATTGGTGGCTTAGGATCTCCTCTCTGATCTTCAAAGGAGAAATCAGCAAAATCTTTGGCACCGGCTCCTGTTTTTCCCGAAAATACATCTTTATGGTTTTAACCAGTTTCTCCGCACCTGCAGCCACATCAGCGGCAGTCAGGGAAAATCTCTGTTTTAGATCATTTGTCCCCAGCATCAATACCACCACATCCAGGGGACTGTGGCTTTCCAGACAGGGAATCAGGTATTTCAGTCCGTTTTTCATACCTTCAATAGGGTCTTCCCAGACGGTTGTCCTCCCATTTTGTCCTTCCTCGATGATCCGGACCCCTTCCTCCCTCAAAGCCTCCTGCACCAGACTGGTCCAGCGCACGCCCCAGGGGAAACGGTTACCGGTCACACCGTCATACCCATGGGTATTGGAATCTCCATAACATAATACATTTTTCATCTTTTATTTCTCCATTGCCTCATATTCTTCTCTTGTGATGCGAAACAGGTAATGGGGCATATGGATCCCATAGTAATACTTCACAAAGGAACCTGCCATTTTCATACCGTTTCTCTTCGCCACACTCTGGGATGCAGTGTTATTATCCCGGATGACAGAATATACCTCCTCTGCCTTTAATACCTCAAAGGCATGATCCCTGCAGGCCCTGGCCGCCTCTGTAGCGTATCCATGGTGCCAGAACTCCTTGCAGAATAAATACCCCACCTCCATCACCTGTTTTCCCTCACAGTCCTGCATGGTAAGGCCGCACTGTCCGATGAATTCTCCCGTCTCCTTTAAGATAACTGCCCATAGTCCGAAACCATACTGCCTGTAGCGCTCCAGCTGTCTTTTAAGCCAATCCCGGGCCTCCTGGTCAGTAAAGGCATGGGCATAGGCATACATAACTTCCGGGTCCTGCAGCATTTTGTTCAAAGATGCCTGGTCCTCCCAGCTCAGCTTTCTGAGCACAAGGCGCTCTGTCTTTAGTACGGTGTCTTTCATGCTTTCCTCTCCCTCTGGTATGCCATCCTCGGTGTTCCGTCTTCCATATATACCGTTCCGCAGGGAAGGAAACCGTTTTTTTCAAATACTCTCTGCATGGTTTTATTATCCTTATGTGTATCCCCCCGCATATTACTGCACCGGGTCAGACACCACTGTACACAAAAGGAAGCCACACCTTTTTTTCTCCCGGCAGAGGCGATCCGGTGCAGGAATCCATATGGCTCCTCATTTAACCAGCAGCCGTTCTCTATCTTTCGGTAATTTGGCTCTTCCCCTATATCGAACATGAAAACGCCTTCTGTTCCATCCGATGACTCACAGATGTATAAGACGCTGCGGTTCAAATCCTTTTCCACATCTTCCTGTGCCGGATAACCGTTTACCCACTGTCCGGGGTTCCCGTTTTTAGCCATGTACTCTCTTGCCTGTTCATATAAGGCCACGACTTCCTCTATATCTTCTTCCTTTGCTCTGCGAATATGAAATACTGTTTCCATTGATCCTATCTCCTTAAAGTGCACCGCAGCCAGACAGCTATCCCATCGCCATGGACGAAATGGAATTTTGCTCATGACCGGGAAGGCACTGCACAGTTACCTTTATCTGTAAAATGACTACGCACAGTATAACACGATTTTTTCTGTTTTTCCACATGACCCACACGATTTATCAAAAGTTCCTGTTGTTTAAATTCTTTATAATTTTCAGATAATAATATAATTTTCAGTATCTTTACAGTTATAAATATTTTAATTTACAAATTATCATTTTACTTCTTGACAAGCCAAAACATGACTGTTATAATAAAGCCATAAACAAAGAGAGAACAAAATAAAAACAGAAAGGACTGATACCACCGAAAACGTAAATGAACATTCATAATACAAAAGAAAGGAAGGTACGGACCACCAAGAACTTAACGATTTAACCCATAATAAAACAAGGAAGGTAAAGTCCCATGGACACATCAGTTTAAAAGAGTCATTCGGAATGTAAACTTCGGATGACTCTTTCCTATTGCTTATATTTCTTTTTATAATAGCAAAAACCCTTCAGGATGACTCCCAAAGGGTTTGAGTATATCTATTGAATCCCATCTCTAATGTGAAAACGGTGAAAGCTCCAGACGGATGAAATAGCCCTGGTCATGGGAACATACCGGACATTGTTTGGGCGCTTCTTTGCCCCAGTGGATATAACCGCATTTCAGGCAGATCCAGCCAGTCTCCACATCGGATACAAAAAGCTTCTGATCCTCCATATACTGGGCAAACTTGCCAAAACGGTCACCATGGGTTTTCTCAATATCTGCAATCATGTGGAAAGAATTAGCGATCTGCAGGAATCCTTCCTCTTTTGCTTTATCTCCGAAGTTCTTATACACGTCATCATGCTCTTCGTATTCATTGTGCTGCGCCATGCGCAGGAGCTTATCTATATCAGGAGAGATATCTACCGGATATCCGCCGTCAATCTGGATCGTTTCCCCTGCCATCTCTTTTAAATGCTGGTAAAAAATGTAGGCATGCTGACGCTCCTGGTCAGCCGTGTAGCTGAAAACAGCCTCCACCACATGCAGATGTTCTTTTTTTGCCTGAGACGCGGCAAAGGTGTAGCGGTTTCTGGCCTGGCTCTCACCTGCAAAGGCACGCATCAGGTTCTCTTTTGTTACGCTTTCTCTAAAATCTACAGACATACAATTGCCTCCTGGAATTTATTTTCCATGTTATTTTTTCCAGAAGTTTCAAATTTATACCTGCATCTTACAGCCTTCTTAAATGGTATGATAGAGGGCAGTCAGGATCTCCAGAATCTGTTCCCTGGAAAAACGGCTGCTGTCCAGACATAGATCATAGCCTTTCATGCTGCCCCACTTCTCATCCGTGTAATTGTTATAGTAATATTTTCTCTGTTTGTCTACCTTTTTGATAAGCTGCTCTGCGCCTCTTTCATCCCATACGGTCCGCGCCCGGATGGTTTTGACCCTGGACTCCATAGAAGCATAGATAAAGACACTTCTGCAGTCCGGTTTATCTCTGAGAATATAATTTGCGCACCGTCCTACGATCACGCAGTCTTCCTTCCCGGCCGCCTCCTCGATGATCTCTGTCTGTACATGGAACAGCACATCATTGAGAGGCTCATAGTGAAACTGCCGCTCCATAGCCATATTCTCATCAAAAGAATAACGCCAGGGGCTTTCCCTCTTCTCGTCTACTTCCTCCAGCTTCTCCTTCGGAAGGTTCTTTTTCTGGGCTGCAAGGGTGATCAAATCTTTATCATAATAATTGATACCCAGGTGCTCTGCCAGATCCTGCGCGATTTTTCTGCCATTGCTTCCAAATTCCCTGCCAAGTGCTATCACTTTACCCATAATATACCATCCTTCCCTATTTACATACATATATAGTTCCTGTCTTAATTATACAAAATTTTTACAACTTTTACAACTTTTTTCAGACAGAATATACCTCCTATTTCTCGCGGCTTTTCTCCGATATATCTGTCTGTGCAGGACCGTCCACACAGTGCCCCCTATAGTCAAACCGGGAACCGTGGCAGGGGCATTCAAAACATTTTTCATCCGGATTCCATTCAAGCTGGCAGCCTAAATGGGGGCATTTTGCAGACACCAGATAGACTTCGCCCTCCTCGTTCCTGTATGCCCCAACCTTTTCCCCGTCATAGTCCACAATACCCCCGTGTCCCTTTGGCAGCTCTTCCAAATCACCTCTGCCCTGTGTAAAGACCCTTCTGCTCAAATCCTTCACTGCATGTATGCTGTCCTTACAGAAGTTTCCGGCGGAAGCCTTTGGAGTAAAGCGCTGCGGGGAAAAGATGCCGAAGACTTCCTCATCCTCCCCCTCACCCAGAATACTCTCTGTTATCATACACGCGGCCGCCATGGAAGAACTCATCCCCCATTTTCCAAATCCTGTGGCAGTGTACCAGCCGGGAGTCTCCGCCGAGTATCTGCCTATATACGGAATCTGGTCCATAGGCATACAATCCTGGGCTGACCATTGATACTGTACCTGACTTTCCGGAAAGAACTCCCCCGCTTTTCTTTTCAGCAGCTCGTACTTACCTCCCACACGGTTCTCTCCGGTGCGGTGGCCGCCTCCGCCAAAAAGCAGGTACTCCCCGGCACTTCTGAAGGACCATGCATGGGCATTGTCTGTGCCCAGATACATTCCATGCAGCTTTGGTGCCTTATTCAGTCCCAGCACATAGCTGCGCTCCTGGTGCATCCGCATGAAATAATATCCCGGCACATTGAGGAATGGATAATGGCAGGCAAAGACAATTTTTTCTGCCCTGACACTCCCCTTATCCGTCACAAGTCTGTCCCCCTCTGCCTGCAGCACTCTTGTATGCTCATAGACTGTCAGCCCGCAGGCAGCGGACTGCAGAAAAAGAAGAGGGTGAAACCGGGCCTGCTCTTCAAAACGCACAGCGCCTGCCACCTCAAAAGGAAGCTCTGTATCCTTCGTAAATACAGCATCAATCCCAAGGCCGGCAGCGCTTTTCGCCTCTTCTTTCAGCAGATCCGGTGTTTCCAGTGTATATAAATATGCCGGGCATCGGACAAAACCGCAGTTTATCTGCCTGTCATGTATCATTTTCTCGTACCTGCCTATGGCCTTCTGGTTTTCTGCGGCGTATTTACCTGCGGCTTCCTCCCCGTGCTTTGCTAAAAGCTTCTGATAAATCACTCCGTGCTGGGAAGTGATCTTGGCTGTTGTCTTCCCGGTCTGGCCGCCCCCGACCCTGTCCGCTTCCAGCACCACCACCTGCATTCCCTGTTCCGAAAGAAAATGCGCAGTCAGTATTCCGGTCATCCCTCCGCCCACTACAGCCACATCTGCTGTAATATCCTTTGTCAGCTCCGGAAAACTCTGTATCTTTGTCTCATCCATCCATAAACTTGTCATAGCTGCCTCCATTATCTGTATCTCTGTAATTATCCTGTCTCTTCCCTGCTGCAGAATATGCAGCTGGGAAGGTACGGAACCATTGCCATATTTCTTTTCATAGAATGCACCTAATGCTTCCTGGATATACAAAAACTGCCGGTTTCTAACAGAGGGATTGAATGCCGTACAAAAAACAGAGACCACGTTTTGCGCGGTCCCTGCCATATTTCGGCACAAAGCTCTGTGCCGTTCTCTCTCTGCCTTTTGTCAGTCTTTAAGGATCACCAGTTCATCCCCCACCTTAATCCTTCCGCCGTGAAGGACCCTGGTAAACACACCCTCTCTGGGCATAATACAGTCACCCATCTTCTGGAAGATCTCACAGCCGTGATGGCATTCCTTCCCAATCTGTGTCAGCTCCAGCACCACATCGTTACAGCGAAATCTTGTCCCAAGGGGCAGGTTCTTAAAATCAAATCCGCTGACGACCAGATTCTCTCCGAAGGCACCGTCCGCCACCTCTGCTCCCCGGTTCCTGAAATCCTCTATCTTTTCATAGCTCAGAAGGCTTACCTGGCGATGCCATTTTCCTGCGTGGGCATCTTTTTCAATGCCGAAATCCTCTATAAAATTGGCCTCCTGAATATTTTTTTTCTGTGTTCCTTTTTTTTCACTGATACAGACAGCCAGTACCTTTCCCATTTTGTTCATCCTCCGATCTCAGACATCTTTTTGTTCTCCAGCCCTTCCTCCTGCTTCTCTAAAAAGCGGTGGCTTCCGGGCTTCTCAAATATGGTCTTTTCCATAACGGCTCCGATCTGCGCGTCTGAGCTTCCGTCCCTTAACAGACTGCGCATATCCGCCCCATGTGAAAACTGCAGACATGGTTTTAAAAATCCCTCTGCCGTAAGCCTGACCCGGTTGCAGTCACCGCAGAATTTGTGGGATATGGCGCTTATGAAGCCTATTTTCCCCTTAAACCCATCCAGCTGTATATATGTACTGGGACCGTTGCCGAATCTGCCGCTTAAGGATACTGCTTTGCCGTAAGCCTCCTCCAGCAGATGCCGGACATGGTCCTCGGTCTCCTCTCCGCAGTATTGCCGTCCATACCCAATAGGCATCATTTCAATGAAACGCACATCCACGGGTCTGTCCTTTGCCAGACCTGCAATGGGTATCCACTGGTCCTCATTTACGCCATGCAGCAGGACACAGTTTACCTTTACACGCACATTCGGAAACTGCAGAGCCTTATCCATTGCTTCCAAAACCTTGTCAAGCCCTTTTCTCCTGGTGATCTTTTCAAACATCTCCTGAGAGAGCGCATCCAAGCTGATATTTACCGCATCTGTTCCGGCTTCCGCCAAATCCTGCATCTGGTCTCCCAGCAGGATTCCATTGGTGGTCAGGGTTACATTATTGATTCCCGGTATGTTTTTTACCATTCTCACCAGCTCAGCCGCATTTTTTCTCACCAGAGGCTCTCCGCCGGTAATCTTCACCTTACTGATACCCTTTCCCGCTAAAATGCGGCACAGCCTGGTAATTTCATCATAGGTCAGAATATCGCTGTGCTCCACCTGTTCGATGCCGCCCTCCGGCATGCAGTACATGCAGCGCAGGTTGCAGCGGTCTGTAATGGAGATGCGGATATATTCGATATTCCGTCTGTACTGATCCAACATAATTTTATCTTCCTGTTTTCTTGATTTATCTACAGTATACCTCAAAATTACCGAAATTGCACCTGTTACTTTACCTAATCATGACATTTTACACAAAATACCAACAGGTCTGTCCTTTAATAATCTTCGCAGTTCAGTTTAAAATACCCCTGGGGGCAGCCGCATACAGGACATCTGATGGGCGCACAGTCCCCATAAGCAATATGGCCGCAGTTCATACAGATCCATACCATTTCACGTTCTTTGCAGAACACGCGGTTTGTCAGAATATCCTGGGTCAACTGCTCAAAACGGAAATCATGATGCCGCTCGATCTCCCCTACCTCTCTGAAAAGCCTGGCTACCCCTTTAAAGCCCTCTTCCTCTGCTTTTTTCGCAAAGCTTTCATACATTTCCGACCATTCTTTTTTCTCACAATCATGGGCTTCTTCCAGATTTCTGCTGGTCTCCGGCATTCTTCCGCCGTTTAAGACATTCTGCCATATCTCGGCGTGATGCATCTCATTAAATGATGTCTCCTCAAAGATCCCTCCGATATGCATATAGCCTTCATTTCTGGCCTGCTTCGCATAGATCCGGTATTTTCCGCAGGCCTGCAGTTCTCCTTTGTAGGCCGTTATAAGATTCTTAAAGGTTTCACTCTCTCTTAATTCCATCTTTTCTCCGAATTCCGGCTTTATAATATTCTATGTACAGCAGCCTCATTTCTTTCCTCTCACCAGGTCATAACTTTCATCTATCATCCTGCAAATTTCTTCCTCCGGCACGGAACCGTCCAAAATGACAGAATTCCAGTGTTCTTTATTCAGGTGATAAGCAGGAAGTACCGATGCGTATGCTGTGCGCCAGAAATCCCGCCACTGAGGGTCTGTTTTCAGATTCACCCAGATATTTCCCTCCCGCTCAAAAATCCATGCAAATATCTTCCGGCTGCCCTTCATCCGGATAACTGTCCAGTTCCTGTCATGAAAAGGATAGTCCTCAAATACTTCCGGCATTTTCAGGCAATAGGAAACCGCTTCCTCTCTGGTTCTCATATGGACCTCCTCTCTTTTCTCCTAGAGTGTGTAGGAATGAATTTTCCGATACACTCTAGTATACAGGAATCCCCGTATGCCGTCAAATTGTTCATTTTTCACCCATTGACAGAATTCCATTTGTGTGTTATGCTATAAAACAATTAAAAAAGCATTTAGATAAATGCGGTGACGGGGAGGAGTACATACCCAGCCGGCTTTCAGAGAGAAGATGTTTGGTGTGAATCTTCAGCTAGGAAGTATGGAAGTAGCCCCTGAGCAGTGAGCCGAACAGAGACAGGATATCTCTTAGTAGACCTCAACGTCCCTTTCCCACGTTACAGGGAAAACAGTATCGATATCCTTACGATCATCTGTACTGGCAAAGCGCAGGATTTTTCCTGAAATCAGGTGGTACCACGGATGACTTATCCGCCCTGAACTGAATTCTCAGTTCAGGGCGTTTTTCATTGTATAAGGACCATCTAAGAATGTTTAAAGGAGGATTTGTCCATGACAGGAAATGAATTATTCGTAAAAGCACTGCAGAAAGAAGGCATTGATTATCTCTTCGCATACCCAGGCGGTTATGCCATCGACATCTTTGATGAGCTGTACAAACAGGATTCCATCCAGGTGATACTCCCCCGCCACGAGCAGGGCTTGATCCACGCCGCGGACGGCTATGCCAGAGCTACCGGACGCACCGGTGTCTGTCTGGTAACCAGCGGCCCCGGAGCCACCAACCTGGTCACCGGTATCGCTACCGCCAACTACGACAGTGTCCCCCTGGTATGCTTCACCGGCCAGGTTCCCACAAACCTCATCGGAAATGACGCGTTCCAGGAGGTTGACATTGTGGGGATCACCCGCGGTATCTGCAAATATGCCGTGACTGTGCGCGACCGCAAAGACCTGGGACGCATCATCAAAGAAGCCTTCTATATTGCCAACTCCGGCAAGAAGGGACCTGTTCTGATCGATCTTCCAAAGGATATCATGCTGCAGGAAGGGGATGAACAGTATCCCAAGGAAGTTCACATCCGCGGCTACAAACCCAGCAGCGGCGTGCACATGGGACAGTTAAAAAAAGCCATGACTATGATGAAAGAAGCGAAAAAGCCTCTGTTTCTCATGGGTGGAGGAGTGAATATCGGAAGGGCAAATGAAACAGCACTGGCGCTTGCGGAGACTACCAGGATTCCGGTCATCACCACCATTATGGGAAAAGGCTCCATCCCTACCGGCCACGAACTCTATGTGGGCAATGTGGGAATGCACGGCTGCTATGCCGCTAACCGTGCCATCAGTGAATGTGACCTGCTATTCTCCATCGGTACCCGTTTTAATGACCGTATCACAGGAAAGATAGATGAGTTTGCCAAGAACGCCAAGATTGTCCATGTGGACATTGACGCGGCCTCCATCTCCAGGAACATTCAGGTAGATATCCCCATTGTGGCAGACGCTAAGGATGCCATGGAAGCCATGCTGAAACATATCAAGTGCTGCGAGCATAAAGAATGGCTGGATGAAATCGCTGACTGGAAGAATGCCCATCCTCTGGACATGGACCAGAATAAAGGCATCACACCTCAGAAGATCGTACAGTGCATCAACGAACAGTTTGAGGAGGGCATCTTTGTCACAGACGTAGGCCAGCATCAGATGTGGGTGACACAGTATCTGGAAATGGACGAAAAGAAACAGCTCCTCACCTCCGGCGGCCTGGGCACCATGGGGTACGGATTCCCCGCATCTCTGGGAGCTAAATTTGCATATCCCGGAAAGCCTGTGGTGTGCGTTTCCGGCGACGGGGGGATGCAGATGAACATCCAGGAGATGGCAACTGCCGTTGCCTACGGCCTCCCGGTCATCATCTGTATATTCAACAACAGCTATCTTGGCATGGTGCGCCAGTGGCAGCAGCTTTTCTATGATAAACGCTACTCCTCCACCTGTACACGCCGCAGAAAGACCTGCAGCGCCAACTGCAAAGGCCCCGGAAAGAACTGCCCGGAATACACTCCCAACTTTGTGAAGCTGGCAGAGAGCTATGGCGCATACGGTATGCGTGTGGAGAAAGAGGAAGATATGGCCGGAGCCTTCCAGTTTGCAAAGGGCAACACTGACGCCCCCACCATTCTGGAATTTATCATTGACAGCGATGAACTGGTTCTGCCCATGGTACAGGGCGGAAAACCGCTGCATAACATGATTTTGGACTGCTAGGAGGAGAAGAATATGAAGAAAAGATGGATTTCCTTATATGTAGAAAATGAAGTAGGTGTGCTGGCGAAGATTGCCGGACTGTTCTCCGGAAAATCATACAACCTTACAAGCCTGACCGTTGGCACCACGGAGGACCCCACCATTTCCCGCATGACCATCAGTGTGGAGAGTGATGACTCCACCTTTGAGCAGATTAAAAAACAATTAAACCGCTGTGTGGAGGTCATTGAGGTGATCGACTTCACCAATTCCCGCATCCACAGGAAAGAAGTTCTGTACATTAAGATCAAGGACTGCGACGAAACGGTAAAGACAGAGGTGTTCCGCATCGCAACCATCTTCCATCTGGCTGTGGTGGACTACGGCAAGACAGAAATGCTGCTGGAGAGCCTCCAGACAGAAAAGCGGAATGATGAAATCATTTCCTACTTCTCCGGTTACTTTAAAAATATTGAGGTAGTGCGGGGAGGCAGTGTGGCGATCAAAGGCGTGAGCATTCAGGACAAATAGATCAAAGATAAAAAGAGGCAGCTATGCTTAACCGCAGCATGGCTGCCTCTACTCTATTGCTCATTTCCGTCCTCCGGGCATTCCCGGTCATCCCCCGCCTCTTTTTTCAAATCCGTTATATCATGGCAGGTAAGGAGCACCACCTGCTCCCCTTTCCATTTTATAAAGCAGGCATCCGCAGATGTCCAAACCTGTAGAAACGGATTGTAAACCTGCCGCACACACCTGGGATGGTCACTGTCCATATCCTTTATGGGACAGAATTCACAGGGCGTCTCCCGGTGGAAGAATGCTTTGTGACAGGTATTTCCCAGCTTTGCATCCGGTACCCACTCCCTGGTCTTACGGTTGATATAAAGCATTTTCCTTGTTTCCGGATGCACCACATACACCCAGGAACTTTGATTGTCAAGAATGGCTTCCAGGGATGCCGCATTCTGGATCGCTTTATCCTGTGCCCGGAGCTTCAGCAGGAAGGTACTCAGTATTTCCGCAATGAATACCAGCGTATTCACCTGCTCCCGGGTCCAGTAGCGGTTCACACGGCACTCATCAAATCCCACAAATCCCTTGTACTGCCCTTTGTCATAAATGGCGCACTGCAGCATGGACTTAATCCCCTGCGGCTCCAGGGTTTCCCGCTGCTGGGGTGTCAGTGCGTCAATGTCACGGCAGTAGAACACACCACTCTCATTAAAATTGCTGTGATAACTGCCTTCCAGATCATTGGCATACAATACATGCTGAAGATTTCCTATCTCCGGTCTTACGCCCTCGTTACACCATTCGTATGTGTTAGTACAATAATTCGGGTCTTCCTCATCCTCAAATATGTAAACACGGCTCACATCAAACTGGCGCCCCACCACCTCCAGAATGGCATTGACCGCAGTGTCCAGATTGGAGGATTTGTACAGGATCCGGAACACATACTCAAACAGGCGCAGTTCCACATTGTTCTCTGTCTCCTCGTCCGAATCTATCCGGGTATTGGCTGCGCTGCAGGGCTGTACGGGAAACGCCTCTGCCAGCTGCTTTGCGTCCGCTATGCAGTATCTCCCTTTCCCCAGCTTCTTGGCCCGGTACAATGCCTGGTCCGCCCGCTGAAAAAGCTCATTGTATGTTTTCCCGCAATCCGGAAAGATCGCTATGCCAATACTGCAGGAAAGCTCCACTTCCGTAAGTTCCTGCACTGCCATTTCCCCTATCGCCTTCATTACCTGGACTGCTTTTTGTTCCGCAAGGGCAGCATCCGGTATGTGACCGAGAAATACCAGGAATTCATCTCCGCCTACCCGCCCCACAATATCCTCACTGCGGAATTGCTTCTGAATGGTGTGGGCAACCTCCGTAAGCAGGGCATCACCAAAAAGGTGTCCCATGGTGTCGTTCATATGCTTGAAGTTATCCAGGTCAAGTATCATCAGCGCCGCCCTCTTGCCCGGTACACCATTAGCCAGTATGGCCTGGACAGACTCCTGGCTGGTTCCCTTATTATATAATTTTGTCAGCATGTCGCGCTGCGCGCGTTCTATTAGGTTCTGAGCCTTTTTCTTTTCCGCGTCGATATCCAGGATAGCCCCTACTGCCCGCACTGCCCGTCCCGTTTTATCTGTCAGACCTGTAATCCGTATCCGGCACCAGACAGCCTTCTGCTTTCCGTTTACAATACGGATCTCCTCCTCGGCGTAATGTTCCCCCTTTTGGATGCGCGAAAGAAGCTTTGCAATAAGAGGCTGGTCCTCAGGCAGAATATAGGGTGCCTGCCAAAAAAGGCGGCTGACGTGCTGTGTAACCGGGGAACAACCGAACTTTTTCTCCCAATTGCCGGAAAATACCATAGCATCAGCCTGGATGTCCCATTCAAAAAGGATATCTGTGGTCTGGTCCATAATGATCTGATGCCGCTCCAGGGACAGGCGCAGTTTTTCTTCAAGCTCCTTACTCCGGGTCACATCTACAAGCACACAGCAGAAATACCGGTTCCCCTTGTCATCATGGAGCAGATGCCCCTTGTCCAGAACCCATATGGTACTTCCGTCCTTGCAGGTCATCCGGTATTCCAGTTCTTTATCCGGACCGAGAGCCATCTGTCTCTGCACCTCCGCTAAGGTACTCTCCCGGTCCCTTCTGTCTATCAGTTCCCAAAAACTGTTCTGAAACTTTTCTTCTACCTCCTGCTGTGTATAACCCAGCATGGAGAGAAATCCCTTATTCATCTGCAATAGAGTCAGTTTCTCATCATAGCGGCAGGAAAACATGCCGCCCGGAATATTATCACTCAATATCTGCAGGTCATTACTGCCCGCTTTCTTTGGCAGTGACATTTTATGCTCTTCATTTTTCATATTGCCCATATGGCTCCTATTTTTTGTTCCCTGGCTTTCTTTTATCCGAAATCACAGAAACTTACGATTCATTTTCTATCATTCTATCAAATACTCTGTATTTATGCAAGGAACAAAAAGAGGAAAAAGCACATAATCACATCCAGCCGCAAACCCACGCCACTGGGCATACCACAACAGAAGCAAGCGCATAAACAGCGCCCAGAATAAATGCCGGTATGCCGATAAAAGTACAGAGCAGGGATATACACGGATGCCTCCTGGCAAAATGAGCCGCCGTGGCGTCAAACCTGTTTTCCGCTCTTTGCATTGACTCTCTGATATGTGTCATAACGGTCCCTCCTATGGCATCTATCCTATCACCAGCCGTATTAAAACGGTAAAAGTGATACAGAAAAGAAATAAAAATGCCATTAAAAAGGACTTGTTGATCACTCTGTATCCTTGACTGCCTTATCCAGAAAAACCACACCGTCCAAATGCTCCAGCTCGTGGCAAAAACACTTAGCCATCTCATCTTCCCCTGTCAGGATGATCTCCTCCCCATTTTCATTGACTGCCCGAATGGTAACACGCTGTGGACGGATAGTCTTTACAAAACGGTTCGGAAAGCTCAGGCATCCTTCTATGCATTCCTGAACCCTGCGGATCGATCAGCTTCAGCGTATGGTCGAGGTAAACAATGACCACCAACCTTTTCAAAATCCCCACCTGGTTTGCCGTCAGTGCTGCGCTGTTTTCCGTGTGATGCAGAGTATCCATCATATCATCCAGGATCTGCCGGATCCTGCCATCAATGTTCTCCACTTCTCTGCACTGCTTCCTCAATATAGGATTCCCGTCATACCGCAGTTCTCTTATTGCCATTGCTGTCCCTCCTGCTGCTTTCCGCCCTTGACTTTCTCGGGCTGACATCAAAAAAAACACCGCCTCAATAGAGCAGGCAAAAACACACGAAATATCATAGGCAAGCCAGATTGACGGTTCAAACTTTTCTGTCTCTATGGCATTAATCGCCTGCCCAGATGTCCCCACCAGGTTTCCCAACTGTTCCTGGGTCATCCCTCTTTGCTCCCTAAATTCCCTGATTCTGTTTTTCATTGCAGTTCCCTTCTGTCATGCTGACTTTACACAAAGTATACACCTCCGCATCTGTCATGTTAACCTTACAATCATCTCAGACTAAAGTGCCCGGAGAACGATTTCCTTTCTGAACAAATGCTGAAAAAACCCTTGCAATCCGGTAAGAATCTGTTATAATGATATCGTATTAAAGAAAACTGACATTTTCATATTTATCATGGACGGTTTCCCGAGTGGCCAAAGGGGACAGACTGTAAATCTGCTGCAAATTGCTTCGGTGGTTCGAATCCACCACCGTCCATTCTTATCGGATAGGTTCGCCTATCCGATATCTTTTGCCGCAGTGGCGGAACTGGCAGACGCCCGGGACTTAAAATCCCGTGGGTAGTGATACCCGTACCGGTTCGATTCCGGTCTGCGGCAGTAGTTGAAAGTGAGAGAAACGTTGATATACAGCGTTTCTCTTTTTTGTTCAAAAACGATTTAAAAAATTCTTCTTATTGACGTTTCACAGATAGTGAAGCGTGGTTGCTGTCTCCCTATATACGGATAAACAAGCCCTGTTAGGAACCATCGCTCTGGGCACCTGCGGGGACATTAGATTTGAAAAAGTACGAACAAAAGGAATATGGGCAGCAAGTGCATGGAAGATAGCAGAGCGTAATTGTTAATGAAGTCTCATATGCCTTTCTTTACTTGTGTATTTTATAAATTACTGTTTGTAGTGGCAGTTAAGCAAATTGGAATTTGAGGTACTAAGATGAAGAAATCAAGACAAAATTATTATGGATGCTTATGTGCAGAAATGTATGAGATTTTACATGAGAAAGCACCGCAAGATGAATTAGATTTTTATCTTTCTTATGCAAAAAAAGAGGAAAAGATTTTGGAAGCCTTGTGTGCAAAGCCTTTAAATCAAGGCTTTTTTCCTGTCTAACTGTCCACAGCAGACCTCCTTTTCCGTTCACTTTCTGTTTTCTGCCGCCTGTGAACTTTGGCGGCGCAGTCGGGGCAGTATTTCCCCGGTTGGATTTTGGACGAACACACCGCCGCAGACCGCACAGCGTTTCAAGTCCCTGCCCCGGTAAATCTCCGCTTCCAGCGTCCCGGCGTGCGGCAAGACCGCCCACCGAAACCATTTACAGCAGACCGAGCATCTGCGGACAGGTGCAGGTATCCCCATCATCAAGGACAATGCAGTTACCATCCTCATAGTTACAGCACTCCCGCCGTATTAAGGCGTTGGCCTGTTTCCTCTGCGCTGGTGTCATGCGGTAGGGCGTTCCGTCCGGCCTGCGCTCCAGTGGCGGCAGGCGTTTATATGAATGGCTTCCCGCCCATTTCAATTTCGAGAAAAGAAACGCCCCAAAATCAGAAAAAGAGCGGCCAAGCACTTTAAGGGATTGGCCGCCTTGTCCACCCATTCAGCGGAAGGGCGGGCATTACGGAGCAGCTTAAAGCTACCGACCAACTGAAATGGGTTGGACTTATGAATATGGTCAAGGCACAGGTGGAGGATATCTTCTTTAATGAACTGATATATTGTGATTAGAGTAATGCAAGAACCAATCATATCAAAGGGGTACAGCAATTTTTGAATTTGCTGTACCCCTTTGGATTTCACTATTTCTTTTAATAAACAATTGATATAAAAATTTTATTATAATAGACTTTACAAAAGAGGACAAGAAAAGCGAGGAATATAAATATTTATTCATATAAGATGTGTATGAGGAGGAAAGAGCATGGAATGGTTGACAAATTTGAGCAATGCCATAGAGTATATTGAAAATAATTTGGATAAAGAAATCTCTTATGACGAAGCCGCCCGAATTGAGTGCTGCTCGACCTATTATTTTCAACGTATGTTTACCTATGTTGCAGGAATTACATTAGCTGATTATATACGCCGCCGCAGAATGTCGCAGGCTGCTTTTGAGTTGCAGCGTACAGAGAAAAAAGTGGTGGATGTTGCATTTGAATATGGGTACTCGTCCCCAACATCTTTTAACAGAGCATTTCAAAGTGTTCATGGCATTACCCCTGCTGCTGCAAAAAGCAGAGGAAGTCTATTAAATGCGTACCCACCAATCAAGTTTTCGGTTGAAGTCACAGGAGGAAGTGCTATGTCTTATCACATTGAGGACAAAGAAGAAATGCGAATTGTCGGTATCCGTACTCCATTGGTAGAGGATATGGAGGAAAACCACAGGAACGTTCCCGAATTTTGGAATAACACACTTAAAGGAGCAGGGTTTTCACAAATATGCGGTCTTTCCACAGAAGAACCAAAGGGAATTTTGGGTATTACTGTCTACGAAAATCCTCAAAACTTTTTTTACTATATTGCAGCCGCTACCGATGCCCCTGTTCCTGTGGGTATGTACGAATATAAAATCCCTGCGGCAACATGGGTGGTTTTTGAAAATGACGGACGATACAAAGAAAGCGTTCAAAGTGTTTTTAAACGTTTTTATAAAGAATGGTTATTGTTTTCCGGCTATGAATATGCAGGACTACCCGATATTGAGGTATACCCTATTTCAGACGGAAAGGCCATAAACGGTTACTCCCAAGTTTGGATTGCCGTAAAAAAAGAAAAGGAGAATTGAAATATGAATTATCGAGTTGAAATCAAAGATATTGAGCCTATTCGTGTGGCTTATATGAAGTATGTAGGAGTTGCTACCGAAGCAAACAAAGTGTTCCCTAATGTATTCAAGTCTATCATGGGCAAGGCAAATGGAGCACCCTTGTTTAGCTATTTATCCATGAACCAAGAAACAAAGGTCGCTGAAATGGAACTTTGTGTGCCGACAGAAATGATGCCAAACGGAAACGGTGTGGAAGTAAAAGAGCTGCCACGGATAAAGGCGGTTTGCCTTACTCATGTTGGCTCTTATGAAACGCTTTTTCATGCGTATGCTGCCATTGACGAATATGCAAAGGAAAACAAGTTGATATTAGCACCTCCTTTTCGTGAAGTTTTCATTAAAGGTCCGGGAATGCTTATAAAAGGAAATCTCGGCAAGTATATTACAGAGGTGCAGTTTCCCATTATGGAGGAATAATGATGTATGCGATTGAAGCTCAAAATGTAGTAAAACAGTATAAAAACGGCGTACAGGCGTTAAACGGTTTGAATATTTCTGTTAAGACGGGCGAAATTTTTTCTTTGTTAGGTCAGAACGGTGCAGGAAAATCCACTTTAATCAAGATATTAACCACCTACTTAAAGCCTACTTCGGGCAATCTTATCATGCTCGGAAAAGATATTGCAGGACAGGCAGACAAGGTACGCTCTGAAATTGCCTGTGTCGCACAGCAAACCTCCATTGACATGCATTTATCCTTAGAGGAAAATATGATGTTTCAAAGCCGACTTTATAAAATCCCCAAAGCAGAAGCAAAAAAGAAAATGGAAACCTTGATTGCGGATTTTGGATTGGAACAATATAGAAAATATCCCGTATCCTCTTATTCCGGCGGTGTAAAAAGGCGGCTTGATATTGCACTAAACATGATGACAAATCCTAAAATTCTATTTTTGGATGAGCCTACCGTTGGGATGGATATTCAATCCCGTATGAGTATGTGGGAAATGATGAGGAAAATCCGTGATGATTTCGGAACAACCGTTTTCCTGACAACTCACTATTTGGAAGAAGCAGATAATCTAAGTGATACCGTCTGCATTATGAAAGACGGAAAAGATGTGATACAAGGTACACCTTTGGAATTACGCTCCTTTATTAGACAGGACAGTTTACAAATTCAGTTTGCCACTAAGTCGGAGGCACAGAAGTATTTATTGCCACTAAAAGAATGTTTTTCTGACAAGTTTGTATTTGAGAGAAATACTGAAATCATCATCAACACGAAGGACAGCCATACTGACATGGAAAAGGGAATCCGCTTTTTGTTAGAGCAGCACATCCCTTGTAATGGTGTTCAAATCGCACAGCCGACTTTAGAAGATGTTTTCTTACGCTTAACTGCTAAAAATGAACAGGAGGAATGTGCATGAGTGTCTTAACTATTTTGCATAGAAATATTAAGTGGCGGTTTCACAATGCCTTTACCATAGTAATCACCATTTTGCAGCCGATGCTTTGGCTTGTTCTTTATAGTGCCATAGCCGGGCAAACCATGCAAAACACAGGAATTGAAAACTATACCGCTTTTATTTTGCCGGGTCTAATGGTATTGGTTAGCTTTGGCACTTGCAGCAGCGGTGGAATTATGAATTATCTGATGAAAGCAGATGGCAGCTTTTACCGTGTACTTATCGCCCCAATCCGTCGCAGCTCTATTGTATTAGGGCAACTTTTAGAAGCGGTGTTATGTTCGTTTCTTGAAGTGGCAATTATGGTAATTGTAAGCCTGTTCTTTTTTGTGAAAATTCCTATCAGCATCCCAGTGGTTTTTTATACGGTAGTTTTAGTCTTTCTATCATCGTTTTTTATGGCAGGACTATGTTACGGCATTAGCCTTATACTTCCAAATGAAGTAATGTATGAAACAGTGATGAATGCCATTGTACTGCCCATTTTCTTCCTAAGCACGGCATTGTTTCCGGCAAACAGTATTACAGGGGCTTTAGGGGTTGCAATCAACCTAAATCCATTTACCCATACAATGAACGCATTACGCTCTCTCATTTTATATGGAGAAATTGACATAAAACAAATAATTCTTGTGATGGCTCGGTTTGTTGTATTAGGTTGTATCAGCTTTGGATGGGCACACTCCAGATTAAAAAAAGAAACGAACTTATAAATCAAACACCGCCCAACGGTAATAAAAAAACCGTTGTTGTGGCGGCAGGATAGCCATGCCCATAATATAAAACATAGCTACACGGCGGTAATAAGGAGGTATCGCCGTGTTTACGCTGCATAGTTTTAACTTACTAAAAAAAGTCACTCCCCACCATTGGGGTGCTGTGTCTATATAGCTGAACACCCATTTCACCCAACAGGAAATAGGTATCTCCATGCCCGATTGAGATTTTATGAATTTCAGTCGGGCATTTTTGCGTTCGGATAAGAAGCAGGCGCGATAGCGCCGGGGTAGAGTAGGCGAGTGATATTTTCACTCGCCCCTCATCAAACCGTGCATGAGGTTCTCCCTCACACGGCTTTCCGACATTCTTCTTTCTACAGCATTACGTCATGCGCTAGCCATTTTCTTTAGTCCTTTTTCGCAAATACTTTTTCTAACAAAGCCTACCTTAGACATATGATTTCGTCTTTGGTGTTTCTTGTTATACCATCTTGTAAAGGTGCAGATAATATACCAATCCAGTGCCAGCATCCATTTTTCGTTAGTTTTGGTTGAATAATAATTCTTCCATCCTGTGATTTTCGGATTTAGATTTTTAATTAAATCTTCTTCCTTTGCAACCAGCATGCATCGGTTATTAACATTCCTTTTGATTTCTGCTTTCATCTTCTTCATGGCTTTTTTGCTTGGGTACTGGTATGTTTCTTTATACAGTTGCCCTTTGCTTGTTTCCGTTGTCATTCTTCTGTGGTGCATACCAAGAAAATCAAATCCTTCTTTACCATCCCACATACTGACAATTTTTGTTTTCACTGGATGTATCTTTAAATCCAGTTTTCCCATGATGTATTGAAGCAGATTCAGTGCATGATTTGCACTTTTCTTGTTCTTACAGATAACCACTGTGTCATCTGCGTACCTTACAAGAATTCCATGAGTAAGTCCATACTTTTCCCATAGTCTGTCTAGTGTATTTAGGTAGATATTTGCCAGTAACGGAGATATCACCGAACCTTGGGCTGTTCCTAATTCAGAGACTGTTAGGATATTTCCATACAGTATCCCTGACTTAAGCCACTGTCTTATCAGTTTCAGAATTCTTCTGTCCGATATGCGTTGTTCCACAAGCAACATCAGTTTATCTTGGTTTACGTTATCAAAGAACTTTTCGATATCTGCATCTACTACATAATAGCCTTTGTTGTTACATGCTTTTCTTACCACCTCTAGTGCTTGTTTTGCACTTCTTTTTGGTCTGAATCCATAGGAACAATCTCTAAAGTCAGCTTCGAATACTGGCTCTATCGCTATCTTTGTAGCCATCTGCACAATTCTGTCCTTAACCGTTGGTATTCCAAGTGGTCTTTCACTTCCGTCTGGTTTTGGTATCATGACACGTTTTACTGGGAATGGTTTGTATTTTCCATCCATCAGTTCCGATTTGATTTCTGTTAGGTATTTCTCAATCCCCATCGTCTCAATATTTTCGATACTGATACCATCTACACCACTAGAACCTTTGTTAGCTTTTACTCGTTTCCATGCTTCGAAAAGCACATCATCCCGATATACTTTATCGTATAGTGCATGGAATCTTCGGCTATCACATTTCTTGGCTGTCAGATATAGTTTGTTTTGAAGTTGTCGAACTTTTTCTTTGGAGTTGTTAGTATTCATTACATTCTCTCACTCTTACCCTCTCTACAAACATGAATGAAGCAGGGAACCTTTCCATAGACTGCGTTTTCTTGCACAGTCATTATCGGTACTATGTTCCCCTCCGACTCCCTCCCATCAGAAATACGACTTCGCCAAGCTTATACGCTTTCTCTTTACCTTTCGGTGATGGGTAGGGTCTCTCCAGTTCCGAACCACACTTTTCATACATACCGCTTCCTCTATACCGAGGGATTCCTCCGTGTTGCTTTCCAGTATCTTCACACGTTCCATGGTTTTCGCCCATATACCCAAGGCTCAACTTCCCTTTGTTCTCTTTCGAGACCTTTTTTTAACGATACGGCAGAATTCACTTTATGTTACGGTCTGCATGATTGCTCGCTCCCTTATCGGGTTACTTTATCCACTCGCTTAGCACCCTGTATTACTACAACGCACCGAGTTTAGCTACACGGCTCACTGGCGATTACCGTGACCGGACTTACACCGGCAAGTGTGGTACAGCTTCGCTGGACACACGACGCAAAAATAGCAAGCGTTATACGCTTTCCCTGCTTGCCAGAACATGCGTAACCCATTTAGTAAAGATAATCATTAAGGCTTGATTTTTATATATAATCATGTTAATCTGGGTTTAGTAACTAAATTGATTTACCTGCTAAATTGTATCGAGGTGTAATTATGAGCGATGAAACCATCAATTTCTTTGAAATGATATATAAAATAATCAACAAATTTAATAGTAAAACAAATAAGCCGAGACACTACGGAACTGAACATCTATTGTATAGCTCAGAAGTACATATGATTGAGATAATCGGCCAATATAGCTCATTGACCGCCACACAGATTGCTAATGTTCTAGGTATTACGAAAGGAGCTGTATCTCAAACAACAGGTAAACTTCTCAAAAAAGGTCTTATCTGCAAAGCATTGTCTCCTAATGGTAACAATGAAGTGCTAATCAGTTTAACGCCAGATGGTGAAAAAATTTTTCAAAATCATTTGACTTATCATAAGGAGCTTACGGAAAAATTATCTACACTATCGGCAAGGCTCCCTGATAGTAGTTTGGAAATTGTGCAAGAAATGCTAAAAACCATAGATAATGCTTTAGACGATTACTGAGAGGAGAGAATAATGGTTTTTAAAACTATTGGAAAACCGGGAAAGCCTATTGCTTTACTTATACATGCCATGTTTGCAACAAGCAATATGTTTAATCCGCTAATCGAGTTGATGCAAGAAGAATATTTTATTGTTTTGCCCACATTATCAGCCCATACAACAAGTGACATAGAGACACCCCCTTTTCAATCTGCACATGCTGAGAGTACCGAGATTATCAATTATCTGCGACGCAATAATTTTTGTGACATTGAAATTCTTTTAGGCTCATCTTTAGGTGGGATCGTAGCTTTTGATATATTTATAAGACGGCAACTGACAATACATAAAATATTTTTAGATGGAGCACCATTTATTCATCTTCCTAACCCAATCATTAAAATAATGGAGACGATATTTAGTCGAGTGTCTTATAAGTCCGCTAAATATCCATGCAAGTCTAACATATTGGATAAAATGTTTCCTACTATGTCCACAGAAATGAAAAAAGTCTGTGGGCATATGAGTGATAGAACCATTAAGAATTTGACCAAAACCTGCTATACTTATCAATTACCAAAGCTGATCGAACTTTCCGAGAATCAATCGGTTACTTTTATATATGGTACTGCTGAAATCGCGCGATTTAGCCTTCCTGCTATACGGAAATTTAAAAACTGTAACTTCATAATTAAGAAGGGATATGCTCATTGTAGCTTCTTAATTGAAGAACCTGAAAACTACTTGGAGCTTTTACAAAATACATAAACGACTGAAGAGAAATCAAGGCCTTCAAAATGAACTTCCAGTTTGGCAGGCTAACATTACCCACTACTTCGAGACAAAATGTCCAGAGGTGGTAAGGCCATTCACCAGAAAGGAGGGCTGCACTATGAACGCGGAGCACCGAGTTTTGATTATTGATAGCGATATGAAAAACTGCAAAGCCATTAAGTACGCTTTGACTGAATACGGCATCAGTGCTTATTACACCATGTCCGTGGTAGACGGTATTTAGCGCCTAAATCGTCATAACTACGAGCTTGTGATACTGGACTTCTCCCTGTCGGAAACAGACGGCTTTCAACTACTCCGTTTTATGCGGCAAATGCGGAATATGCCGATCTAGGTGCTGTCCTCCCTGGGCGGCATTGAGAACAAGGCGAGGGCATTCCGATTGGGATCGGATGATTTTCTGGAAAAGCCCCTGGAACTCCAGGAGTGCTTGCTCCGGGCCCAGGCCCTACTCCGGCGTTATTCCTCCGCCGCCCCACCCTTGCCCGGCCAGCGGTGCTATACCATCGTCACGTTTGAAAACCTGATGATCGACCCCTTAACCCGTCGCGTCCTATACAATAGGCGGGAACTGGACTTTACCCGCCGGGAGTTTGATCTGCTATATGTGCTTTCCTCTCAGGCAGGGCGGGTGCTGACCCATGAACAACTGCGTTACTATGTATGGAACGATGATTTTGAGGGTGACGAAACCAACGCCATCCCCGTAAGCGTAAGCCGCCTGCGGCAAAAGCTAGGCGACGGAGATTGCATTGAAAATGTCCGAGGCGTGGGCTATCGTTTCATAGACCCCAGGTGCAAAAAAGAATAATGTGTATTAACCGACAGCCCCCCTTTATTTTTTTTTCACTACAGTGGTATAATATGAGTATGCAAATTAGTAGGAATAATAAAAGAAGGGCATATCTATAAATGAAATACATAAAACAGATCAATTCTGAATTAACGCAAATAGCTAAAAACGTACCTTATAATAAAATGATCATAAAGTGTGCCAATATCTTTCGGGTTATATCTTTTCATTTAACAAGGGTTCCAAAGGGAGTTGTTGATCGGCATATTACTCTTACAGGACATAAGGGGGCAAAATTTAAGGTGGAGATATTTGAGCCATCAAATGTAAAAGAAAAGCTGCCCTGTTTGATCTATGTACATGGAGGAGCATTCAGTTATAAGGCTTCCGCCTATCATAAAAAACTTGCCTGTATATATGCAATGAAAGTAAAATGCAGGGTTTATTACCCGGATTATCATTTAACCCCTAAGTATCCATATCCGGCAGCATATGATGATGTTTTGGCGTTATATAAATGCATTATGGAAAATTCAGATGCATTTGGGATTGAAAAGGAAAAGATTGGAGTGGCTGGAGATAGTGCCGGTGCATCCATTGCTGCATTGATTTGTAATAATTATGAACAGGAAGCGTTGAAACAGCCCTGTCTTCAAATGCTTGTATATCCTGTAACGGATGTAGATATGCAGACGGATTCCATGAAAAAGTTTTCAAATACTCCGTTATGGAACTCAAAAAGCAACAGACAAATTCCCATCCCGGTCTGCCGCTTTTTAAAAAGACCAGCCCAAGATTGAGCCGGTCTTTTTTGCTGCTTTTATGCATTTCTGCTGTTTTTTTCTATTTCACATCGAATGACCATCGCACCGTGTGAGGGAACCCTCATCCGGACAACGCCGCCTTTACAGACATGGATCTTCTTGATAAGGCTGTACCCAAAATCTCCTGTCACCATGAGCTGCTTAAAATGGGCCTCTCTGCTTCTGGATATACCCAGTTCCCAGACAGACAGTTCCACCATCTTAGTCTGGTCGCTGTTGTTCACAGCCACCACGGTCTTCGCCCTGTCCGTAAATCTTCCGTAGCACAAAAGCTGGTAATCATTTGCCAGGAATTTTAAAGAGCCTTCTATCAGTTCCCGGTTCTCCTTGTGAATGGCGATCATGTCTCTGTGGAACTGGATCAGTTCCCGGTCTTCCCTGCCCCAGGGATAGGTTCTCCGGTTGTCCGGGTCCGTAAATCCGCACAGCCCGGCCTCATCTCCATAGTAAATGGTGGGCGCGCCGGGCCATGTCATCTGCATGACAACAGCCTCCCTGAAGACCGCCTTGTTGATCTCATGCTCTGCCGCCTCGGACCCCAGATGTGCTACACGGCCCACCTTGTGGTTTGTCCTTGTAAGGAAACGGGAATGGTCGTGGTTGGACAGTTCATTCATGGCAGTCATTAAGGAAGGTGCGTAAAAACTGGCCATATGATACTGCATGGCACTGATGAAGCAGTCGCTGTTCCCAAACATTCCCTCACTGTACTCATCACTGTGCTTTTCCATTCCTGTCAAAAACCAGGTCACCGGCTCCATAAAGGCATCATAGTTCATGACGGTATCCCACTGGTCACCCTGCAGCCAGGATTTCGCCTCCCCGTAATGCTCGGCAAGGATGATCGCCTCAGGATTGGCTTCCTTTACATTCCGTCTGAAATCTCTCCAGAACTGATGGTTATATTCATTGCTGTGTCCCAGATCCGCAGCCACATCAAGACGCCATCCATCTACATTATAGGGCGGAGACACCCACTTCCTGGCTATCTTCATAATATATTCGTACAGCATGGGGGAGTCCTCATAGTTAAGCTTCGGCAGTGTGTCATGCCCCCACCATCCGTCATAAAATTGATTATAAGGCCAGTCATATTCATTGTGGAAACGGAAGAAGGTGCGGTAAGGACTGTCCCCTGTGATATATGCACCCTTCTCATATCCCTGCTGATGCTCATAGATCCGCTCTCTGTCAAGCCACTTATTAAACGAACCGCAGTGATTGAACACTCCGTCCAGGATCACCTTCATGCCCCTTTTGTGTACTTCTTCCACAAATTGGGCAAAAAACGCATTGCTGGCTTCCAGGTTCTCGTAGTCTGTCACTCTCTTAATATATTTGGAGGCATGAGAATTATCCTTGTCCCCCCAGTTAAGAGAATCTCCCCCGTCACTGACAATCTTCCCGTAATGAGGGTCAATGTAATCATAGTCCTGGCTGTCGTATTTGTGATTGGAGGGAGACACAAAGATAGGGTTAAAATAAATCACATCCACACCTAATTCCTGCAGATAATCCAGCTTATCCCAAACGCCCTGCAGATCTCCGCCGTAGAAATCCCTCACATCCATGGATTGGGGCCAGCGGTACCAGTCCTCCACTCTCTGGACATGTTCATCAATATAACAGTATTCTCCTGTCACTACATCGTTTGACATGTCGCCATTGCAGAAACGGTCCACAAAAATCTGGTACATAACCGCGCCTTTGGCCCATTCCGGTGTCTTGAAGCCCGGCACAATACCGAAGGAATAGTGTGGGTCAATCTCCCGCACCACGCCCATCCTGTTGTAATAACAATTCAGCTTGCCTGTATATATCTCAAAATAATACCTGACCGTCTCAGTGCCAAGGGGAATGTTGGCTTCAAAATAATCAAAACCATCCCTGGAGTCAGCCAGGTCCATCACTTTTTTCTTGTCTTCGTATACCAGATAGACCAAATCCACATTATTTTTCTTTGTGCGGATCCTCACATTTACAACATCTCCCGGCTCCGGTTCAAAAGGTGTCCTGTAATTTTCTGTCTCATCACTGAACACCGCACGTTTATTGAAAGCAGGACGCATGTTGGTCACATACTCCTGAATTTTTTGTGCATTCTTCATATATTCGTAATTCATAATGCATCCTCTCCATCATTCAGTCGAAAAAGTCCTGTATCTCTGCTTTTTCTGAATTACTATACCTATGCAGTCACCTTATAGCTGCAAAAATTCTAATCAATACTGGTCATGGGTACACTTTCCCATCATTAATCTATTTTATCCCACCCTTGCTGCATATACAACTACTTTTTGAAAACGAAAGTCAATTTTTTACTTTCTGCCCTCTGAAAAGTAAAAGAGACAGTCTTACGACTGCCTCTTTTGGAGAAGGTATTTCTTCTTATGGGGTGTAGCAAAAACTATATAATGTATTGGGGGGTTTTTACAGTTATTATAATACCATGCAGCACGGAAAAAGTGTGCACAATCTTAAATAAATTTTTAACGAATTTTTGACCATTTTCACATCCATCAAAAATACGCCTTTCCCATTCTTTCGGAAATCTGTACAAAACCAGTCCTCAAACCTACAATTTAGCTTTCTGACACCGCATTTTCCTGAAATAATGCCTCGAACTCTTCCCGTCCGATTTTTTCCTTTTCCAACAGCAGCTCCACACATCCGTGAAGAACATTCATATGTGCACTGATCAATTCTTTCGCCTTGCTATAAGACTCATCGATGATACGTTTTACTTCACTGTCGATCAGAGCCGCTGTCTGCTCGCCATAATTTCTGGCATGGGCCAGATCCCGGCCGATGAACACTTCGTCTTCATCCGATCCGTAATTGATCAGCCCTACTTTATCGGACATACCATACTGGGTGACCATGGAGCGGGCAAGCTGTGTGGCCTGCTTGATATCCTGGGAGGCTCCTGTTGTCACATCCCCGAAAATCAGTTCCTCCGCTACGCGGCCGCCCAGGTCCACAATAATGTTCTCCAGCATTTTATTCCTGCTGTTGAACATTTCATCCTGTTCCGGCAGAGGCATGGTATAACCTGCAGCGCCCATTCCGGTGGGTATGATGGATATGGTGTGCACGGGTCCCATCTCCGGCAGCACGTGGAACAGAATTGCGTGGCCTGCTTCGTGGTATGCGGTAATTTTCTTTTCTTTTTCGGAGATCACGCGGCTTTTCTTTTCCGCGCCGATCCCCGTCTTAATAAATGCCTGGCGGATATCTTTCTGGGTCAGGAAATATCTGCCGTCCCTGGCGGTAATGATAGCCGCCTCATTCATTAAATTCTCCAGGTCAGCACCGGTAAAGCCTGCTGTGGTCCTGGCGATCTCTTTCAGATCCACGTCCTCGCCCAGAGGTTTCTTCCTGGCATGGACCTGTAATATCTCTTCTCTGCCCTTCACATCCGGTCTTCCAACGCCAACCTTACGGTCAAAACGGCCGGGACGCAGGATTGCCGGGTCCAGAATATCCACACGGTTGGTAGCTGACATCACGATGATGCCTTCATTGACGCCGAAGCCGTCCATCTCCACCAAAAGCTGGTTCAAGGTCTGCTCTCTCTCGTCATGGCCGCCGCCCATACCGGTACCTCTTCTTCTGGCAACCGCATCAATCTCATCAATAAATATAATACAGGGGGCGTTCTTCTTGCCTTCCTCAAACAAATCCCTCACACGGGATGCACCTACACCTACGAACATCTCCACAAAGTCCGAACCGGAGATAGAGAAAAACGGAACTCCGGCTTCCCCTGCCACGGCTTTTGCAAGCAAGGTCTTACCTGTTCCCGGAGGGCCTACAAGCAGCACCCCTTTTGGGATCCTGGCACCCACTTTTACATACTTCTGTGGGCTTTTCAGGAAATCCACGATCTCCTGAAGCTCCTCCTTCTCCTCCTGGAGTCCTGCCACATCCTTGAAGGTGACACTCTTCTCACTGTCCACCGTCATCTTGGCACGGCTCTTGCCGAAATTCATCATCTTGGCATTGCTGCCCCCAGACATCTGCCGGCTCATAAGATTGAAGACAAAGATGACCATGACCCCCACTAAAATAAGGGGAAGAATGGAAGACATAAAGGTATTGTCCCCCGGCACGTCTCCTACTTTGGGTTCTACCCCCTTTTCCGCCAGAAAATCACTTAACTTCTGGACATCTGTTGTGTTGAACTGCTCCTGGTCCCCGTTTTTCAGTTCCACACTGACTTTGCCGTAAGGACTTACTTTCTCGGGATGGATATACACTTCCACAACCTGATCATTTTCTACCGCAACTTTGAATTCTGCCTCGCTGTACTCGTTATTCACTGTGAGCTGCCGGCTGAAGATCCAGTATCCCCCTATGACCAGTACAACGATCAAAAGGACGCTGGGCAGCCAGCTTTTTGCCTGTCTGTTCACGTCATGTTCTCCTTTCACCTTATATCACTATAATTCCACCACACCAATATAAGGCAGGTTTCTGTATTTTTGTGCATAATCCAGCCCATATCCAACTACAAATTCATCCGGAATATTAAAGCAGACATAATCCACGTTCACGTCTTTTACTCTCCGTTCCGGTTTATCCAGAAGGGTACAGAGACGAAGGCTGTTAGGATTTCTCTGCTTCAGCACCTCGATAAGATAGCTCAGTGTCCTGCCGGAATCAATGATATCCTCCACGATCAGCACATCCTTGCCCTCTATACTCTCATCCAGATCCTTTACGATCCTGACTACACCGCTGGAACTGGTGTCATCTCCATAACTGGATACTGACATAAAATCAAGGCTCACCGGAACATTGATCCGCTTTGCCAGCTCACAGGTAAAAAAAACACCACCCTTGAGCACACAGATCAAATGCACCTGCCTGCCCTCATAGTCCCTGCTTATCTGCTCTCCGATCTCACGGATCTTTTTGTCCACGTCTTCTTCGCTGATCAGCTGCCTGATTGTTTCACTCATCTTCCTTTTCTCCTTTGACCTGTACTTTGATTACTGTCTTTGTCTGCCCGGTAATTTTGTAATATTCACTGATACGGTAGCCCACCACCCATACGATGTGGGACCCGTCCGCCAGCAGGGTCAGGTTCTCCCGCTCCTGTCTGGGGATCTTGCAGTCTATCAGATAATCTTTTAATTTTTTTCTTCCTCCCGCGGAGGTGACAGTCAGATAATCCCCGGGCTGCCGTTTTCTCACGGTGAGGTTTCCTTTTATTTTATCATAATCGAACCATTTCGTATACTTTTTTTCCGGAATTTGCTGGTTTTCCCAGGAAAAAATATGGAATTCCAGCTCTTTGGGAAGGATTTCCTGATTCCCCTTTTTATAAAACAGAAGATCGCCGTAGGACTGCTGCACCGTAATGCCGTGTGCCAGGGATTTCTGTCTCCCTGTCCTTTGCCCCAGCAGTTCCAAGGCTTCCTCCACATGGGCGGAAGTGATGTCTTTCTCCCCGCCTGCAAGATATGCCAGCACTCTCTTCACAACATAAACCTGCATCACCGGATGCTCCGCAGAAATCTCCTCCGCAAGGAAAAGTCCGCTCTGATCCTCTTTGACATACCTACTATAAAGCATATCCGCCTGCTGCCCAAGATATTCCTCCACGGACAGAAAAGTTTGCGCCGTTTTCGCAATGTGTTCTGCAGCCCTGGAATTGACTGCTTTAAGCTCCGGCAGGATTTTTTTGCGGATTCTGTTTCTGGTATAGGACAGCTCTTTGTTGGTACTGTCCTCCATCCATGGGATGTCTTTTTTTAGCAGCCAGCTCTCAATTTCACTTCTTCCCACACACAAAAGGGGACGGATATAGACTCCGTCCCCCATCCGGCGCACAGGATGGATTCCCGAAAGGCCCGCGGCACCGCTTCCCCTTGCCAGGTTATGAAGGACCGTCTCCGCCAGGTCATCCCGGTGATGGGCAAGTGCTGTTTTTTTTGCGCCCGCCTTTTTGCTCTCCAGACTAAAAGCCTGCTGGCGCACAGCCCGTCCTGCCTCCTCCACCGTCATATGTCTCTTACCGGCAATCTGCTCCACATCATAAGAATACACGCTGCAGGGTATGGATCGCTCCCTGCAGATCCGGACTACATATTCCTCGTCCCGCTTCGCCTCACTGCCCCGCAGCTGATGATTTACATGTACTGCCTGTACGGAAAACGGCACCTTTTTTTGGTACTCCCACAACAAAAACAACAGGCCCACCGAATCCGCCCCGCCGGAAACTCCGACGATCACCCGGTCGCCCGCTTCTATCATTCTGTACTGCTCTATATAAGAAAATACCTTTTCCTCCATATTTTTTCCTTGGTCCATTTGGTATTTAAATCCTTTCCGCATTACTTTTTCCAGAGTCCCGCTGCAAGCACTGTCATATCATCCGTGGCTTTGTACTCGCACTGGGCCAGCACACGCTCCAAAATCCCTCTTCCCAGGTCCTGTGCCGCTTCTGCGTGGGTCTGCAGGATTATCTCTTTCATGGTATCCTCCGCATTCTCCGGAGGCAGGGCATCCAGCACCCCGTCTGTCACCATGATGATAAAATCACCCTCGTAGAGCTTCTTGCTGGTGGATTCATAATCCACCTGCTGCACCAGTCCAAGCGCCAGGCTTGTGGAGGAAATAGCCTCCACCCAGTGGTCTCTCTTGATAAATGTGGTAGCTGCCCCTGCCTTCAGGAAATGGCACATACCGGAGTACAAATCCACAATAGAAATATCCACAGTAGAAAACTTCCCTTCCCTGGTCTGCAGATTTAAAACAGAATTGACCATTCTGGCTGCTGTCTCCCCGGTAAAACCGGAATCCACAAACTGTTCCAGCATGTCCACCACATTCTCACTCTCCCGGCAGGCCTCCAGGCCGGAACCCATGCCGTCGGACAGGCACATGAAAAACTGGCCGTTGTCCTCTGTGGTGCACATGTAATTATCCCCGGAAATAGTCTCCCTCTCCTTTGTCACCTTAGCCACTCCGTACAGCATCTTGAAATTCACTTCCTCCACAAAACGGACAACTGTGAATTCCCTTGTGATCAGAGTCTTGCCTTCCACCTTGGGCGTCATTCTGCTTCCGCACATTTTCGTGAGCACTGCCCCCGCCTCCGAAGCGGAGATGCAGGCCTGTCCCTTTGCGCGCAGCTCGCAGAAATACTGTATTTTCCCGTCCGGCTGCTGCAGCATCCAGACATTCTTGAGAAGTATATGCTTCTTTTTCAGTCTCTTGGCAAATTCCTCCCGGAATACAGGGTCCGTCTGGACAATGTCGAACAAATCCCTGGACAGCACTTTCATAAGCTGTGCCATCTCTCCTAACTGTTCCGCAACCGCGATCCGGTTTTCCAAAAGTTTATTATTCCACATCAGATTCTGTCGTTCTCTCTCCATTAACCTCTGCATTTCCTGCGTAAGTTTGCCCTGGTTGATGCAGACCCCTGTCAATTCCGTTTTCGCCACCCGAAGCTTCTCCTCGTCCCCTTCCTCCATAACCCGGAAAAGGCTGTAGACTCTCTGGTATGACTGCACGGAATGCTGTTTCCAGCAGATATGGTTTGCCGGGCATGTCTTACACTGTCTCTCTCTTAGTTGTTCCACCAGTTCTTCCAGTTCCCCGCCTGATAAGTAGTCCTTGCGGTATGGCATACCGTAAAAGCTGTCTGCAAGTTTCTGGAAGGATCGTGCATAGCGCTGCATTTTCTCTTTCTGTGGATGCTGGTCGTACACCAAAGTGGCTGCACTTTTTTTCATGTCTGAAAAAATAGTTTTTGCCATGTCCCGCAGTATCAACAGGGCGCTGACCACGAGCATGGCAATGATCCATTCCTGCATCTGGTATTACCTCCCCTGAATAAGCAATCGCTATCAAAGGTGTATTATAGATGCTTTTGGCTTCAATCTTTGTCAAAAACACGCTGCAAAAGCGAAAAACTTTTAGACAAAATCTGTTCCTTATTCTTCCTCTTTAAAGATAATCTGATTTCCTTCCACAAGCCCCAGTTTGTCCCTGGCCACTTCCTTGGCGTATTCGTCTGTCTGCATGTACTTTTTCAGCTCGTCAATCTCTTTTGTCCGTGCTTCCTCGTCCTTTATTTTAGCGCTTACTTCGCTCTTTTTCGCCTCGTACTGCGCTGCTTTTCCTTCTAATCTGCTGCTTTCTGCCATTAAACCTATAAATAAAACACCTACTACAAACGTCACGCTAACCATGGCGATTTTGTTTTGCAGGTTTTTTTTCTTTTTTCTTCTCATTCTGATTCTTCCTGACTTTTCGTATCGACTTTTGTTTAGTTAAGGAAATTTTAACTCCTGACAGCCAAAATTTCAACCTTTTTCTTATGTAGTGTAATGGTTTCAGCGGTATTTTTAACAAACACTTCATCTTTGACAAAAAAATGGAAAGATATTTTACCAGAAAACCACTCAAGCCCCAATGATAGATCAGCGCGCCCAGGCATATCCCTGCCAGGGCATATACCCGTATGATCCCGTCATTCTCCAGATATATGACGGAGAAAAGAAAAACGCCTGCCACGCACCAGTATAGCAGGTCTTCCAGGCTTACAAAAAAATCCTTGTGGGATATGACATTCCGGAAAATACGGAGTACATCATAAGCTGCCGCAAGCAGGACTCCGGCCAGAAAGGTCCTGCAGAAAAACAGCAGCTCCTGCTGCATATAGCCGCTCATCTTATTTAAAGAGCCTCTTCAGCATACCGTCTCCGCCCTTGGACTTCAGAACCGTCCCCTGGCTGTAGACAAGACTGTCCACCTGGCCTGCAATGTCCACCTCCTGTTTATCTAGATCAAGGCGGGTCACATGCAGCTCAGACCCTTTTATAGTCAGCATACCGGCGCTTGTGATCAGACTGATCTCCCCGTCATCAAAAGCCACCACATCTTTCACTCCGGTTATGCTTCCCGACTCCCTGTCAGTCATCTGCAGCTTATGTGCGGTCTTCAACTGCTTCTCTTCCAAAATAGCAAATCCCCCATATATCTCTCTCAAAAGATTATATGGGGGGTTAAAAAACAATATACCGATTTTATTTATTTAGATCCACGTAACTGTCCGGTGTCTTCACAGTTAGGGGCAGGAATCCCTGCCCAACCGGTCTCTCTATGGGATTTTGCCTGGCTGCTCAAAGATAGCGGAACAGTTCGCTGGCCGCCTCTTTTTTCACCGTTTCCTGTACGTCCAGGATTTCCACACGTACATTCTTGCTGCCAAATTGGATCTCCAGGATATCACCGGCCTTCACCTGCGCGGATGCCTTGGCAGGCTTGTCATTGATCAGGACGCGCCCTGCATCACAAGCCTCATTTGCAACGGTTCTGCGTTTGATCAGACGGGATACCTTTAAATACTTGTCAAGTCTCATTTTCTCTTATTCGTTCACAGCGTCTTTTAATGCTTTGCCTGCTTTGAATTTCGGGGATTTGGAAGCTGCGATGGTCATAGTCTCGCCAGTCTGAGGATTTCTTCCCTCTCTTGCAGCTCTCTCGGATACTTCAAATGTACCAAAGCCGACTAACTGAACTTTTTCACCTTTCTTCATCTCTGCAGTTACTACATCAATAAATGCCTTTAAAGCTGCCTCTGCGTCTTTTTTGGATAATTCTGTTGCCTCAGCCATAGCTGCAACTAATTCTGTTCTGTTCATGAGTATTTCCTCCTAAATGAATTCTCCCTTATTTCTCAATAAGTTTCATAGTCTCATAGGGCTTTTTACCACTTACCCGGTGGAAGCCTACTGTTATTTATACCTTTTTTCCCTGTGTTTGTCAAGCACATACATGGCGCTTACAAGGAAATTTTTTGGAATCTTCGGGCAAATACCCCTTTTTACATCATTTTATCAATTAATTCCTTTACAGCCTGTCCAAGTGCAGCGGATTTCTCGTCTGCATCTGCCAGTGATGTACCCTTGATACCATAGTATAATTTGATCTTAGGCTCCGTGCCGGACGGACGAACACATACCCATGCATCATCATTCAGGTCATAGTAAAGCACATTGGAGCTTGGAAGTCCGGTTGCCTTCACTTCTTTTGTCTCCATATCTACAATTGTGTCTGCCTTGTAATCTCTTGCGGAGGTCACTTGATAAGCACCGATGGCAGACGGCGGGTTCTTTCTCAGATTCTCCAGAATGGTCTGGATCTTCTCCAGGCCTTCAATCCCCTTCAGGGTGATGGACTGGATATCATCTTTGTAATAACCGTATTTTTCATACATGGCGATCATGGCATCCCAGAGCGTCATGTCTTTGGTCTTGTAATATGCGGCAGCCTCGCAAAGGGCCATGGTTGCCACGATGGCGTCTTTATCTCTTGCGTGGGTACCGATGAGGCAGCCGTAGCTCTCCTCAAATCCGAACAGATAGGTGCCTTTTCCTGATGTCTCAAATCCCAGTATCTGCTGGCCTATGTATTTGAATCCTGTCAGCACTTCGATGAAACGGATGCCGTAATGTCTGGCAATAGCGCCAGCCATATTGGTGGTAACAATGGTGGATACCATCGCACCGTCCTCCGGCAGTCCTCCATTCATCTCTTTTCTCTGGCCAATCTCATAGTCAGCCAGCAGACAGCCTGACATATTGCCGGTCAGGGTGTGGTATTCCCCTGTCTTGCCGTCTTTGACACGGACACCTAAGCGGTCTGCATCCGGGTCGGTAGCCAGCACCAGGTCTGCATCCACCTCTTTTGCAAGCTTTAAGCCCAGATCAAAGGCTTCGTCCGCCTCCGGGTTCGGGTAGCTGACTGTGGGGAATTCACCGTCCGGCAGCTCCTGCTCTTTTACGACATATACCTTTTCAAATCCCAGCTCTTTTAATACACGTCTTGCAGGAATATTTCCTGTGCCGTGCAGAGGGCTGTACACAATTTTCAGCTCTTTTGCCATGGCTTTGATGGCATCCATGTGGATCACCTGGCTTTTCAGCTCTTCCATGTAGGCGTCATCCACTTCCTGTCCGATCACCTGATACAGGCCGTCTGCCTTTGCTGCTTCCTCATCCATGGTCTTAACTGTATTGAAATCTGTAACCTTTTTCACCTCATCCATGATTCCGGTATCATGAGGCGGGGTGATCTGGGCGCCATCTTCCCAGTATACCTTATACCCGTTGTATTCCGGCGGGTTATGGCTGGCTGTGATATTGATCCCGGCAATACATCCAAGCTTTCTAACGGCAAAGGAAAGCTCCGGTGTCGGGCGCAGGGAATCAAAAATATAGGCTTTCACACCGTTGGCAGCCAGGCACAGCGCTGCTTCTTTGGCAAATTCCGGGGACATACGGCGGGAATCATGGGCAATAGCCACGCCCTTTGTCTGTCCGTCCACTGCTGCTATGTAATTTGCCAGGCCCTGTGTGGTCTTTCTCACGGTATAGATATTCATGCGGTTGATACCTGCACCGATCACACCTCTGAGACCTGCGGTGCCAAACTCCAGCTCTTTATAAAAGCGTTCTTTTATTTCATTTTCGTCATTCTCAATTGCTTTCAACTCTTTTTTGGTATCTTCATCAAAATACGGGTTGGAGAGCCATTCCTCATAAAGCTTTTTGTAGTCCATATTCTACTACCTCCCTGTGCAACGTTGATTTATAGTGCCGTCCAACGCACCAACTCCTCTATGGGCTGCCGGACGGCTTCTTTTATGGATAACGCCTCAGCCCCCTTTCACCTAAAAAAAGCAGAACCGTAACCATTTATGGATAACATTATACACTATCACTGATGAAAATTCAAACATTGCACAGGGGTTTTCAGAAACTTTATACCGAAATATTTTCGACAAAGTTCATCCAATTATCGTGCTGAGCTATGAGTTTCTCCAATTTTTCCAAGTTTTTCTCGGAAATCCATGCCTTGCTGTGGGAGTAGTAGTAGTTTGCCAGTTTCCAGTATTTTTCCGGATAGGCAAAACGGATGCGCAGGTTTTCCAGTTCCTGCACACTCAAAGGTTTTTCCTCATGATAGGCCAGAAGCATCTGCCTTCCCATCTCCAGATCCCAGTTATGCTTTTCCAATATTTTGCGCATGAACTGGTAGAGGTCTTCCATCTGGACATCATAGTGCCAGCGGTCAAAATTAATGACAGCCGTATTCTGTGCCAGCATCAGCACATTGTGCTGGTTGTATTCCCCATGGCAGACATCCCCAGCTTCCAGGGACCTGCACCGCAGATCTTCATACTCCGAGCTGTTAAGCCTCCTCTGAGCCTCCTCCGCATGCCACAGATAGCAGGCAATGCTGTCCAGATACCTGAGCTCAAAGTCATTTTTCCGCCGTTTCTGGCAGACAAATTTGCGGATTTTCCGCAGCTCCCTGTTTTTCCTTTCATATTCCATGAGAAGCGGCTCTTTGACATAGTGTGTCTGGACCGGCATTTTCATTGTTTTATGTAGACTCGCCAGGGCTGTTACGCTGCGTTTGATGTCTTTCATAGACTGGGTGTCACATTCTCTTCCTTCGTACCATCGCTTTACCACATAGGGTATGTTGTCTTTGTCCGTTGAGACGTATGCCCCTTCCTGATTCGGAAGGAGTGAATCCACGCTGATCTGGTTGCGGGTGCTTACGATTTCCAGAAGTTTGGCCTGGTAGCCAAGTTTTCTGGGTGAACCGTTGTATTCACGGATTTGAACCAGACCGGCCTGGGTGTCGCAGATGAGTGCACCTCTTCCGCGGTATGTGGATTTTGCTTCCAGACCGTATTGCTCCAGTACGCTGAGACCCCTATCATACACTTCCTTGTCCCCCTTTACTTTGTGTCCTCTCTATTTTATGCAGGAGATGGGTATGGTAGAAGGTGAAAAAAATTTGTGGGTGGGAGGTGCAGGCGGACGGCAGCAGACAGAGGTGTTGCGTAGGGTGCAGGCGGAGTGTGTCTGAAAATTGCTTTCGGCAAGCTGTGCGTCACACTTTGTGAAAGAATTGGCCCTGATGATGGAAGCACAGAGGGCCGCGTTGACCGGATCAGGGTCAAATATACCGCGAAGGGGGGCTTTTTATTCTGTTAAATCTTTGATGGAAAGGGTGTTCTTATAAGGTATTGCTATTAAGAACACATTAAGAAAAGACAATTTACATGGTTAGACAATATATGGTGATAGCTTGCTGAACCTGGAGTAAATAACGATTAAACTCATAGCCGACAAAATATTCTGAATTTATTACATCCTCAGAAACTTCTTCTCCACGATAAAATGGTGGGCTTCCAGCTCCCAATACCTCTCCTCACCGTGAGGACTTTCGTTCATCACCCTCACAACTTGCACCGTCAGTCCAAACATCCGGTGCGGCATGAGGGCGAGGGAGGCAGGGATACAGACTGGCGAGTGTCTAGCGGAGCGAGCCGAAGATCCACTTGCCCCAGTTGATTAATGAGGAAGCCGTTGCGGACGAATTTAGCAACTGGGAGCAAGTTAGCTGAGGGGCGCGGAGCCAGGAGCCAGGGTGTATCCCTGCCTCCCTCGCCCTCATACCGCACCGGATGTTTGGGCGTCCGTGAGCCACCATCCGTGAGCCGCCATCCGTGAGCCGCTATCCGTGAGCCGCCATCCGTGAGCCGCCATCATCCCTATACATTCACCCCCCGCAATTCCTCCTTAACAATTTCCATCAGTTCCTGCTTCTCATTCCTCCCCGGCTCCTCCAGCACCATCTGCAGCAGCCTCTCCAGCATCTCCCCAATTTCCGGTCCCGGTTTCATCCCTGCTGCGATCAAATCCCTTCCATTCACAGCCAGCATTTTCACAGAAACACATTCCTTCCGCTCCAGCACCTCCCGGTAAATCTCCTCCACGTACCTGATACGCTCCAGCTTTTCCTCCCTCCGGTACTCACTCTGCGCCATAGTATCCGCATACTGCACCTTCAAAAGCAGAGGAAACAGCTCCTCCCCTACCTTATTAAGTGCCCTGCGGACGGATCTTGGATTGGGTTCCGGCCTGTGATCATGCCAGTATACCAGCTTTGTCACCTTACAGATGGTGTCATTGTCCAGCTTCAGCCTTTGAAGAACATTCCTGGCGATCTTCTCACTCTCCAGGCTGTGTCCCTTAAAATGGTCCCTGCCATTCTCATCCGTAGTTCTGGATGCCGGCTTCCCTGTGTCGTGAAGAAGCATGGTAAAACGCAGGACTTTGTCTGCCGCCACATACTCCAGGCTTTTCAGTGTGTGTTCTCCCACATTCAGGCAGTGGTGAGGTGTATTTTGCAGGGTTTCCATCATGGAATCAAACTCCGGCAGAACAACCCTTGTGATTCCCGCCTCCCAGGCTGTTTTCAGCAGATGGGGATTTTCCGATACAAGAAGCTTTGTCAGCTCCGCCGCAATACGCTCCGCACTGATTTTAGCCAGCGTGGGCGCAAGCTCCTGGGCTGCTTTTTTCGTCCGCTCCTCTATGGAGAATCCTAACTGGGCAGCAAAACGCACTGCCCGCAGAATACGCAGGGCATCCTCAGTGAAACGCTCGTAAGGGTCACCCACACAGCGGATCACTCCCTTTTCCAGGTCCTGGATGCCGCCGAAAGCGTCCACCAGCCCTTTCCTGTCATTGTAGGCCATGGCATTGATGGTAAAATCCCGGCGGCGCAGGTCTTCCCGCAGGTCTCCTGTGAAAACCACCTCTTTTGGATGACGGCTGTCCTCATATTCTCCGTCAATGCGGTATGTTGTCACCTCAAAGCCTTCTTTTCCCAGCATAACCGTCACCGTGCCGTGGGCAAGCCCTGTATCCACAGTGCGGCGGAACAGCTCCTTGACTTCCATGGGTTTGGCTGATGTGGTGATATCCCAGTCCGCCGGAGATGAATGGAGGAGGCTGTCACGAACACAGCCTCCTACCGCATAAGCATCATATCCATGTTCCTGCAAGGTTTCTATTATCTCTTTTACTCTCTTAGGAACTTCTATTTTCATTCTAGTACGCACGCCCCCAGTAGACCATCTTCTTCGCCGGTTTGCCGCAGCAGACGCATTTGTCTGATAGAGTTTCCTGCTCAAAAGGAATGCAGCGTGATGTTGCCTGGACGTCCTCTTTGATCTTGTCCTCACATTCCTGGCAGCCGCACCACATGGCTTTTACAAATCCCGGCTTTTCGTTGACAGTCTGTTTGAACTCTTCATAATCAGTTGCCACATATGTGTGTGCATCACGGTGTGTTCTGGCACGCGTAAGCATATCACTCTGCATGTTTTCCAGAATCTCTGCTGCCTTTTCTGCCAGAGCATCAAGGGATACCACTGTCTTCTCTCTGGTGTCTCTGCGGACAATGACTGCCTGGTTGGCCTCAATATCCTTAGGACCACACTCGATACGGATAGGAATACCGCGCATCTCCTGCTCCGCGAATTTGAATCCCGGGCTCTTGTCTGTCTCATCCACTTTCACCCGGATTCCGGCTGCCTTCAGTGTATCGGAAAGTTCAAACGCTTTTTCCAATACGCCCTCTTTTCTCTGCTGGATCGGAATGACCACTGCCTGTACCGGCGCGATTCTGGGCGGAAGTACAAGACCGCTGTTGTCGCCGTGTACCATGATGATAGCACCGATCATACGTGTTGTCATGCCCCAGGATGTCTGGTTCACATATTTTAAAGTGTTGTCTTTATCTGTATACTGAATATCAAATGCCTTTGCAAATCCGTCCCCAAAATTGTGGCTGGTTCCTGACTGCAGGGCTTTTCCGTCATGCATGAGGGATTCGATGGTGTAGGTTGCCTCCGCACCTGCGAATTTTTCCTTGTCTGTCTTGCGTCCTTTGATAACCGGAATCGCCAGGATCTCCTCACAGAAATCAGCGTACAGGTTCAGCATCTGTACGGTTCTATCCTCTGCTTCCTCCGCTGTGGCATGGGCTGTGTGGCCTTCCTGCCATAAGAACTCTCTGGAGCGCAGGAACGGACGGGTAGTCTTCTCCCAGCGGACCACGGAACACCACTGGTTATATACTTTCGGCAGATCCCTGTGAGACTGGATGTCTCTTGCATACAGATCACAGAAAAGTGTCTCAGAAGTGGGACGCACGCAGAGTCTTTCCTGAAGTGGTTCCAGACCGCCGTGTGTTACCCAGGCTACTTCCGGTGCAAATCCCTCCACATGGTCTTTTTCTTTCTGAAGCAGACTCTCCGGAATGAACATAGGAAGATATACATTCTCCACTCCTGTCTCCTTAAAACGTCTGTCCAGCTCGTGCTGGATATTTTCCCAGATCGCATAACCTGCAGGTTTGATCACCATGCAGCCTTTCACACTGGTATAATCAACCAGTTCTGCTTTTTTTACAACGTCGGTATACCACTGCGCAAAATCTTCCTCCATGGAAGTGATGGCCTCTACCATTTTCTTGTCTTTAGCCATAGTAATGCTTTGTCTCCTTCTACTGTTTATTTTGGTAAAACGCTTTGTACCGGACTGTCAAATGCAGCCCTGTGTATGGAAAACGTCATACATCGAAACTGATGTTCCTGCCTGTGTGGTTATATTTATAATATCGGACTCCTGCAGCGTCAAGCATCCGCTTGGATGCCTGGACAGACGGGGTATCCGCATATTTATCGCTGTCATAGACAATGGTCTTGATCCCCGACTGGATAATGGCCTTGGCACATTCGTTGCAGGGAAACAGGGATACATAGAGCTTGCCCCCTTCCAGAGAGCCGCCCCTGTAATTCAAAATGGCGTTCAGCTCACTGTGGGTTACATAGAGATATTTTGTATCCAGCTCCTCCCCCTCCCTGGCCCAGGGAAACACATCGTCTGAGCATCCTTTTGGAAAACCATTATAGCCCATGGACAAAATCTTGTTGTCCGGACTGACAATACAGGCCCCCACCTGGGAATTGGGGTCTTTGGAGCGCATTCCGGAGAGCTTTGCAACACCCATGAAATACTCGTCCCAGGATATATAGTCATTTCTTTTTCCAACCATTTTGTAAATCCTCCCGGAAATCACCTGTTATTTTGTTCCGAAGATACGGTCTCCCGCATCGCCCAGTCCCGGCACAATATAGCCGTGGTCATTTAAATGTTCATCCAGAGCACCGATGTAGATATCCACATCCGGGTGTGCCTTACTTAATGCTTTCACACCTTCCGGCGCTGCTATAACACACATAAAATGAATATTCTTTACACCCTTTTCCTTCAGCATGGCGATCGCCGCCTCCGCGGAACCGCCGGTAGCCAGCATGGGGTCCGTAACAAAGACTTCACGCTCTTCACAGTCAGCCGGGAGTTTGCAGTAATACTCCACCGGCTTGAGTGTCTCCGGATCACGATACAGACCGATATGGCCTACCTTGGCAGCGGGAATCATGGTGAGCATCCCCTCCACCATGCCCAGTCCGGCACGGAGAATAGGAACTACGGCCAGTTTTTTTCCTGCTAGTTCCTTCACGGTTGTCTTTGTGATCGGCGTGTCAATTTCGATGTCTCTTAATTTCAGTCCTCTTGTTGCTTCATATGCCATGAACATGGCAATCTCACCCACAAGCTCACGAAACTCTTTTGAGCTTGTCTCTGTGCGGCGGATAATACCAATTTTGTGCTGAATGAGCGGATGCTCCATTACCATTATTTTACCCATCTGTTTTCTCCTTTGTCTTCTGATCGTAACAGTTTGATCCCTTCACAGTTACATGCAGGAATCCTTCCTTCTATTCTTCTATCAGATCAATTCTTCTCTGATGTCTCTCCTCGCCGGAAAACTCTGTGTTCAAAAAGGTATCCACGATCTTTACGGCTAATCCCGGACCGACGACACGGCCTCCCAGAGCCAGTACATTTGCGTTGTTGTGCTGTCTGGTTGCCTCAGCGCAGAAGCAGTCTGTGCAGAGAGCCGCCCGGATTCCTTTCATCTTGTTGGCTGCTATGGAAATGCCAATACCTGTGCCGCAGATCAAGATCCCTTTATCGCACTCTCCGCTCTGGATCGCTTTCCCCACTTTTCTTGCATAAACGGGATAATCCACTGACTTATTGCTGTCACATCCGAAATCCTTATAAGGGATCTTGTGCTCCTCCAGATATCCGATGATCTCCTGTTTCAGTTCAAATCCGCCATGGTCACAGCCTAATGCTAACATATAAATTTCCTCCTGTGTTTTTCTTGTTAAACATGTATCAGATGATGCCCTGCTGCCTTCAGCAGACGGTTCATAATAGCCTGTCCCATCCTGGGGGTATCAAATGACTCTGAAAAAATATGATCCACCTGCTCCTCATCAAATTCCCTCAAAAGACCAAACAGGTGTCTCGCTATGGTCTCCTCGTCCTGCCGCGTACCGATGCTTTTAATAACCTGGGCTTCATAAGCGCCCACGGTCTCGTCTGTACCAATGACACCCACCTGTTTTCCCTGTGCCTGCAGAATACGGCTTCTTTCATTGATGGTCTTTATAACCTGCTCTGTACTGCCCTCCACAATGGTCAAACCGGCTTTTGGTGCGTAATGGCGGTATTTCATCCCCGGTGCCTTAGGCTTGACCTTTTCATCTGTGATCAAAAGCCCCCTGTCCATCCGCACCGGTCCGATCACCGCCTCCGCCATCTCCTGACTGATATAACCGGGACGCAGAATGACTGGTATCTCCTCTGTGAAATCCACAATTGTGGACTCCAGGCCGATCCCCACCTCTCCGCCATCCAGGATCATATCAACCCTTCCGGTCAAATCCTCCTCCACATGGGCTGCCTTGGTTGGACTTGGACGCCCGGAAGTGTTAGCACTGGGTGCCGCAATATAGCCTCCGCCCAGCCGAATCAGTGACAGCGCCACAGGGTGGGACGGCATCCGCACGGCTACGCTGTCCAGTCCGCCCGTGGTCTCATAAGGCACTGCATCACTTTTTTTTAAAATCATGGTAAGTGGGCCCGGCCAGAATTCTCCAGCCATCATCCTGGCTTTTTCCGGAATGTGGCTGACGATCCGGTCAAGACTCTCCAAGTCCGCAATATGGATGATCAGCGGATTGTCAGAGGGCCTGCCTTTTGCCGCATATATTTTCTCAGAGGATTTTGCATTCAGCCCGTCTCCGCCCAGTCCGTATACGGTCTCTGTGGGAAACGCCACCAGACCGCCGTTTTTCAGGATTTCTCCCGCCTGCCTTATTGCAGATTCATCAGGGTGTTCCCTGTCTACTGCCAATATTATGGTCTTCACGTTTTCTCTCTTCTTCCTGTAGTTCTTTACATACATAACCATAATACCATTGTCTCTATGGTTTTTCCACAATTTTTTTCCGCAACTTATGCCGGTCCGTCTCCCAGATATGTAAGAATGCCGTCCCTGACTGCTTCTGCCACCTTATCCTGATATTCCTCTGTTTCCAGAAGCCCCGCCTCTCTGGTATTGCTTAGAAATCCACATTCCACAATATTTAAGATTCCCTCACTGCGTTTCAGCAGATAATAGGTGGAGTTGGCTTTCTCAACTCTGGGTCTGCTCACCTCTAACTGGGTATTCATGGCATCCTGAATGCACTTTGCCAGCTTCCCGCCCTCTGCCGAGTGGGTGAAATAAAACACCTGGGGGCCGCAGACTGCTTCGTCAGGATAACTGTTCTGGTGAATACTCACCGTGAGAAGGGGCTGCTTTTCTTTGATAAGCTCACAGCGTTTCTGCATATCCTGCACCTTCTTGTTCCTGCTGTCCGCATCGTAAAGGCCGCTGTCCTCAGACCTGGTCATGATCACCTGATACCCTTCCTTCTCCAGAAGCTTCTGGAGCTTTTTTGATATCTTCAGGTTGATTCCCTTTTCCTCCAGTTTTTTTATGCCAACCACTCCGGGGTCCATTCCCCCATGTCCGGCATCCACTACAATGACACCTTTCTTTCCCTCTGCCTCTTTACTCACCAGCCGCGCTCCTTCCCTGGAGAGCAGAAATGCAGAGGCGAGCAAAAGAACTGCCATTCCCAGTTCCACAACACGTCTTTTCTTCATCACAAAAAAATCCCTCAAAGCCTACTCGTTAAAGTATATGCTTTGGGGGACTTTCCTAATCTTTTAATTTTTCATAGAATTTATCCGCAGGAACGGGGCGCCCGAAATAGAAGCCCTGTATGAGCCTCAGGCCTATGTTGCTCACACTGCCGTACTCCTCTTTTGTCTCCACACCTTCCAGTCAGACTTGTTTTCCCACATCATTGCACAGCTCCGTGATAGAACGGATAAACGTGGCATTGAACAGATCCGTGGTGATCCCCTTGACAAATCCCCTGTCTATCTTCACAATATCCGCAGGGATATGCTTCAGCATAAACAGAGAGGAGTATCCCACTCCAAAGTCATCCATTGCCACCTGCACACCCATTGCACGGAAACTTTCCAGCGTTTCCCTGACAATGGCATCCTCTTTTACAAAATAGGATTCTGTCAGTTCCAGAGTGAGGTTGAAGGGGGCAAGGTCCATCTCTTTCAGGATCTCCTTAACGAAGGACGTCAGATCTCCTTCCAAAAACTGCTGATAGGACAGGTTTACGCTCATATTGAAATCGGGTTTCTGTTCACACCACTCTTTGCACTGGGCGGCAGCTTTGCGCAGAATCCACATACCCATAGGCACGATCAGACCGTTCTGCTCCAAAAGAGGTATGAACTCACCCGGCGGCACATCCCCATATTTGCTGCAGTGCCAGCGGGCCAGCGCCTCCGCGCCGTAAAGTTTCCCGGTCTTTGCATCCACCTGGGGCTGGTAACAGACAGAAAACCCGGCGAACCCTCTTTCTATGCTCTCCCTGAGCATCTGCACCATCTCCAGTTTTTTTTCTTTTTCCTGAGGTATCTCCGGAGAGTAAATGGTCATCCGGTTCTTTCCAAGCGCCTTTGAGCGCTCAAGTGCATAATTTGCACACTTTAAAAGTTCCAGATAATTCTCCGCATTATCCGGGCAGGCCGCGTAGCCTCCCGATATGGTGCAGTAATATTTCTTTCCGTTGTATTCCTGCTGACGTGTATATTTTCCCTGAATCTTTGCAAAAATGTCCTGGACATCTGTCTCGGAGCCATTGGTAATGATGATCCCAAATTCATCTCCGTCAAGCCGGTAAACCCTGGCATTGTCAGAAAGCATGGCGCTTATACTGGCGGCGGTTATCCGCAGGATCTCATCACCGAACATCCGGTCATATAAGTCATTTACATTTTTAAAAGCATCCATATCCAGGATCATAATACCAATCCTTGTGATCTGGCTGCCGTCCATGAGATATTTCTTGATGCTGCCCTCAAATTCAAACCGGTTGTACAATCCGGTCATATGGTCGATCTGCTTTTCTTTACCCAGATTGGTGATGATGCCTGCAAACATGTCAGGATTTCCATACTTATCCCGGATCAGCTTTCCCCTACACCTAAGCCAGATCCATTCCCTCTCTGTATTTCTTGCCCTGTACTCAATGTTGTGCTCCTCTACACGTCCGTCGGCAATCTCCTGGTTACTCTCCAGGAAATGTGTTTCATCATGTGGGTGAATCAAACCGCTCCAGCAGGCTGCAGCATTCTCCACCACCTCACCGGGCAGGCCAAACTCCGCCACCATAGCCGGGGGATATCTGAAAACACCGGTTTTCATATTGCCTATGAATATATAATCATCTGTACTTTCTATCAGCGCGTCATACAGACGTGCCTGATTGTACTGGAACTCATCCTTAGATGCAGATTCCGGATCTGTATGCTTTAATTTATTCTTCGCGCGCATGATGTGATAATTCCGTTTCTGCATATACATCAGCTCATCCGCTTTGGTTATAATATCGGAAACGGTAAAACAGTCCTCAGGGTAAATTTCCACCGCTCCGTAGGAAAACGAAGGCCTGCATTCCAGTCCGTACGTCTCATGCTCACTTTCCAGAATTTCCGAGATTTTCTGTATACGGGTTTCCGCATTGGTACGCTCTTCCCCATAAAATGCCACGATGAACTCATCACTGCTCAGACGGAAAATCACATCTTCCGGGCGCAGACAACGCCTGGATGCAGACGTAACAAATTGAAGTACCTTGTCGCCTTCTTTGTCTCCATAACGGTTATTGATCCAATTCAGGCTGTTTAGATCAAACATTGCCACGGTCAGCATCTTATTCTCTTTTTTTGCTCGCTTTACGATCAATTCCAGCCTGTCTTTGCCTTCTCTGCGGCTGGATACCCCTGTCAATGAATCTGTTGCTGCAAGCTGCCACAACTCCCTGTGTTCCATAATGACCTCTCCTAAATAAGACCCTTTTGTAACTGTTCAGTGTCTTCGCAGTTACACCCTTTATTCCTCTGCTATTTTATTAATCTAAACTGCAGCAGGAAGGGATACAAGTCTATTTTATCATATATTTTGCATAAATCCAAAAAATCCCCGGGATTTGTCCTCCCGGGGCAATAGGTGTTTATTTTTCGTTTTCCAGTTCTTCCTCAAGGAGGGCCTCGTCTTCCTCGCTCAAAAGCCTTGATATCTGCATGGCAAGTTTTGAATCCCGGTCTTCGTCCTCCTCAAACTCTTCAAGCTCCGCAATATCATCCAGGGCATCCAAAAGATCCAGCTCCTGGGTATCCCCCAGATGAAGTTCTTCCGCCTCCTCTGCTGGCTGCGGAAGCTCCACTTCCGGCTCCTCCTCAATGTCATTGAGTGAGGTGGGCATGGTACTGATGATCTGATGTACCTCCTTGTAGGAGGCCATGAAACGCTTCTGTGCCTGATTGATCAATTGTACGATCTCATTCATCTCATCCTGAACCGCTATGTATTTTTTCTTGCCTTCCCGCAGTTTATCATCAATCTCAGACTGCACTGCCTCCACCCGCTGCTTTGCCTCTGCCTCCGCCCCGGAGATCATGGTGTTGCATTTCTCCTCGGCCTCTTTGATCATGGCATCTGACTTTAACTGCGCATCAAAGACCAGCTTTCCGATGCTCTCATAATTATCAATGTATTTCTGGTATTTCTCTTGGATCTCCATCTCCAGACGCTCCTGATGTGCATCCTTCAACTCAATGCGCTTCATAAGCTCTGCGATCTTGGCATCCTTTTCTGACACCAGCTTTTTCAGCCTTAACTGTTCAGAAGCAGCTTCATCCTTCATTCGCTGCACCTGTTCCAGCACATCCTCCTTATCAAATCCCCCCATGATCGTGGTTTTAAACATTTCGTGTTCTCCCATTACTCCACCTGTTCCTTTCTAAATCACATCCTGCTGTTTCCAGCCTCTACTGCAGGTACTGACTGATCGTATTCCATACATCAGCCCTCTCAAATCCCAGTTTCCATTCTGCCACGCCTCCCAGCTCATACTTTTGTATCAACTGCATCTTGGCGTCCAGTGACTGCTCATCCTCCAGCCACATCTGATATAAACCATTGTCCGTAGAAAGTTCCGCATAGTTCTGTGAAACCTCTGTATTCCAATACATTTCCATTCCCATCTCTGTGACTATTTTGCTTGCCTGGTCCATGCCCATGATCTCACTGGTTACAGTGCCTGCCTTGTCGGTAAACCAAAGTCTTGTATAGAAGGGAACTCCGTTGATGACTTTATTCCTGGGCACTTCCTTTAATGTCTGCTGGATACCCTCCTCCACAAAAGGCAGGGAGGCAACAGAACCTGCACTCTCGGTTCCGTCTGTGTGCTCATCGTATCCCATGATAATGACATAATCTGCCACAATTCCCTGTTCTTTCCTATTATAAAAGGATGTGAACTGTGGAACCGGATTGTCTATGGACAACACTAAGTTATTTTTCCGGCAGGATATGGACAGCTCACGGATGAACTGGATAAAATGAGGGGCCTCCTCCTGTGTCAGAGTCTCAAAATCCACATTAATACCGTCCAGCCCTACTCTTTTCGCCTCTTCTATGAGTTTCTGAATGAGATGTTCTCTGGATGTGCGGTTTGACAGCGTGTCCAGAGTGCTTACATCTTTGTTGAAATTATCAATCAGTCCCCAGACTTCCAGCCCCTTTTCATGGGCCAGATTTACATAATCGACGCTGGCAAGGGAGGAAATGGTACCTTCTGCCCCTGTCACAGAAAACCAAGTCGGTGAGATCACATTAATGCCTGTAATGTTCTCCAGTGTCTGGGCAAGTCCGGCGTTGGCATCCTCGGATGTGACCTGATGCCAGGCAAGATTGATTTTGTGGTCTCTTGTCAGGCTTGTAAAATCCTCCTGATAACTGCCCTTATACGCCACTTCTTTCTCCGTCGGTGCCTCCAGGTCCTCTTTTGCCACATAGCCATTGAAACCGTCCGCAGTTGCTACCTGGGACCAATTATCCAGCTCTTCTATGAGTGTCAGTTCCGTTCCCTTTGCCACATCGGTCAGGATATCGCTCTTAATGCCGCCCCGGTAGCGGAGCACGGTATCCTCTTTTGCCTTTACAACTTTTTCGCTGCCCCACTCATAACGGATCACTGCCTTGTTTGGGCTTTCTGTCACCGTACTGGTGATTTTCATATATTTTTGAATAAAATCAAGGGCCAGATAAATCTTATCCTCTGTCTGACGGATGATCTTATAGCCTTCGTCTTTATTTTCACCGTTCACAGTATAAGCTGTACTTTCCGGTGCTATCGCCAAAATCTCATTCGGTGTGGTGTAGAGCATCTGGCTGCTGTCCGCTTCCCAGTAAAAACGCCCTCCCAGCACATTTGACACTGTGTCATAATCCAGATAGACACGTCCGTCCATCCATTTACCCTTCGTTTCACTTACTGTATTCTGGAGCACCAAGGCTACATCATCCGCTTTCTCCAATCCATAGTATGTGTTCAGATCCATTCTTGTATCGGAAGGTGTATGTCTCTTAATGGCGGCAGTCAGCACTCCCACAGCTGCAACCACTACTATAAGAAGGACAACTACCAGCACCATAAGGGCATTGCTGTTCCTTCTCCGCCTCCGCCTTCTCTCTTTTTGACTCATAATTTAACTCCTTATTTTTTCTCGCATTTCTCAACCATTATAACATACTTTTTCCGTTCGTCATTACTTTCTTCGACAATTTATATTTTTTTAATAGTAGGAAATACCGAAAAACTTTGCAGCCGGACTGGAGAAATCCCCTCAAAAACCGGGGATTTCCCTGTTCCGGCCCCCTGTTATACATACCGGGAACGCAAATATTACAGGGTTTCGTATGGCTTACTCATGTTTTACGAAATCAAACTGCAGTCTTTCAACCTCCCCTCTCTCATTCTGCACATAGTCCCGCATATAGACACCTTCCTCTGCAATACTACATGCCTGTTCAATCTCTTCCGGTGTGCTGGGACTTCCGTTCAGCAAAAGGGGGATCCCCTGGCGCCGATAAGTTTCCAGCTCACATCGGAGTGCTGAAGTTTCCTTGTCTTTCTTCATGTTTGCTGTGGACAGGAGTTCGTGATATATTATACCTCTGCCCTCTCCTTTCTTCTTGAAACGCGGTTCCAATATTACAGATAAAGAAAGGCACTGTAATCCCCATAATAAAAAAATATCCATGGTCTGTGTGTTCTGTCACATGGGATCATGCAAATCGTACAGAATGTACTCTCTGCCTGCGGTCAGATACCGCCTGAAATGAAAACTTAGAAAAATTGTCCTTGATGAAGGCCTGCGGGATATCATCACTCCCTTCTGTAAAATATTTTACAGCGCACCTTCTTTGTCTGTAGAAATCATTATATCATAGATGAATTTGTCTTAGCAAGGTGTTTTATGTAATTATTTCGCATTTTTATCATATTTTTAATTTTTTCCACATATATGAAAAAAGTATGAAGCGCTTTACATACCGGCGTTTCATAGTATATAATATAAGTGAGATACCAGCATCTTTGTTTTGCCAAGCGGCAGAACCGACAGATAGACAGGATGTGATAAAATGAAGATAGAAAAAATCAATGACAACCAGATACGTTGCACGCTCACAAAGGCTGATTTGGAAGACCGTCAGATTCGTTTAAGTGAACTGGCTTATGGTACGGATAAGGCCAAAGACCTGTTCCGTGATATGATGCAGCAGGCAAACTATGAATTCGGCTTTGAGGCCGATAATATACCGCTCATGATCGAGGCAATTCCGGTTTCTTCGGAAAGCATTATCCTGATCATTACCAAGGTGGAAGACCCGGAGGAACTGGACACACGTTTTTCCAAGTTTACGCCATTCGGCGGACCTGCAGGAGATAATACACAGCCGCCTTTAGAGTTTGAAGGGGCCGATGATATCATCGACGTATTCCAGAAAATTTACGAGGCCAAAGCAAAAAACGCAGCCAAGAAAAAAGGAGTGAAAACCCCTGCACCTACCGAGACACCGGAAGTTCCGGTCCGCCTCATACGGCAGTACCGTTTTCAGGACCTGGACGGCGTGATACGCGCAGCCCGCGGACTGAACAACTTCTTCCAGGGTGCTAACTCCTTATACAAGGACAGTGCCTCAGGGGAATATGAACTGGTTGTTCACCAGTCGGATAACACCCCATCCGATTTCAATAAGGTCTGCAACATGCTCTCCGAGTATGGAAGCGGCAGTGCCTTCTCACAGGCAGGCGAAGCCTATCTGCAAGAGCACAGCGAACGCATCATTGCAGATAAAGCACTACAGAAATTAGCAGCCCTATAACCGGATGCTGGTAAAAAAGCCCCGGCGGTTTCCTTATGGGAGGAACCGCCGGGGCTTTTCATTGGTGATAATAGAAAACCCGCGGAGCGTGGTTTCTATTGTTTCATTATTTATCTGCCAAAAAATCGTTAATCTGAGCAGCTAATACATCTGCGTCAATCCCATGAACCATGGCAGCTTCTTCCAGGCTTTCGCCCTGAGCGGAAGGACAGCCGATGCAGTGCATACCGGCTCTCATCAGAATCGGAACAATATTTTCATCCACACGGAGTAATTCGCCGATTGTCATATCTTTGGAAATTGTCATGATAGTTTCCTCCTTTTTTCGTACTGTGTACTATTATAAACTCTTTTTCTCCTATATTCAACTGTTTTTCTCCGGTTTTCTTTTTCTTCTTAAAATTCAGAGTAACGGTACCGGTTCCTGTTTGCGGGCTTGTCTTTTGACAGTAATAATTCACGGATTGTTTAGAAATAAAGACTTGTATTCTAATACCAAATATATTAGAATATGCGTAAGACCTGAATCTTATACCAACGGATGTTCCGAATTTTCCGCCGCGCTGGCGCGGGGTAAGATAAGGTATGGTTCAGAAATTATAAAAGGAGGATTTTAAGTATGGCATATGTAATTACAGACGAATGCGTAAGCTGTGGAACTTGCGAAGGAGAATGCCCATCTGAAGCTATCTCCCAGGGCGATGACAAATACGTTATCGACGCTGAAAAATGTGTTGACTGCGGAACTTGCGCAGAGGCATGTCCTACAGAAGCAATCGTAGAGGCTTAATAACAAAAAACACAAACCTGTTTCACTGCAGGTTTGTGTTTTTTTATTATCTTTTTTTCTTAAATAATTTTTTGTTCTTCTGCCGCTCCTGTTCCATGGCTGCCGCCACTTCCCTGCGCGACTTCTGGCAGATCCTGATCCTCTCATCCAGCTTTTTATAACGTTCTTCCCCTGAATGCAGCGTCCGCATTCTCTCTTTTACCAGCCTGTCCAAGATTTCCATAAACTCAGCCGGAACCTGGTTGTCCGGTTCCGTGAAAGCCTGTGCTGCCGGCTGCTGCTGTGTTCTGCCTGCCGCTGCTCTGCTTTTCTCCTGAACAGGATTATGGTTCTGAACTGCCCTGTTCTTTTTGCGGGATGCTTTTCTGTTTTTTCTGGCTGCAGACACTTCCTTTTTCTGCTCTGATGGTTCTGCTGGTTTTTGCTGGGGCTGTTCGGCTGTTTTTTCCTTTTTTTCCTCATCCTTATATAAAAAGGGAATCAGGCTGCCGATTTCTTTTAATGCAAGTCCCTTTTTCTTCAGTTCTTTAATAGCCAGGAGTACCTGGATATCATATCGGGTGTAGTATCTGTGTCCCATTTCGTTTCTGTTGATCGGCAGGTGCAGTTCATCTTCCCAAAAGCGCAGGACATGGGACTGCACGTCCAATAATTTCGCCGTCTCAGAAACCGAATAGCTGGTTTCACTCATATACTGACCCCTTCCATCTATGCGACTTTCTTTAAGAAACATTATAACAGGGCATGGAAAAAATGCAAGAAAATGTGTTCGACAAAACCTGCGGGAATACTACTGGCAGACATAGGCACCGTCCACGATCAGGTCGGTTCCGGTCGTATAGGAGGAGGAATCCCCGGCCAGGTACAATACCGCTCCGATAAGTTCCTCCGGGGTGCCCATTCTGCCGTAAGGCATCATGCCTTTCCACGCGTCCTTCCGTTCCCGGGGCGTGTCTACGGACATGGGGGTGGAGATGTATCCCGGGCTTAAACTGTTTACCCGGATCCCATAGGGAATCCATTCCAACGCCAGAGATTTTGTCAGATGTATCACCCCTGCCTTGGAGGCGTTATAGGAAGCCTGCCACTGGGGGATATTCACGATCGTTCCTGACATGGACGCCATATTGATGATGCTTCCGTGTATCTTTTTCTGCACCATAAGGCGGGCAGCACTTCGTGCCATTATGTACTCACCGGTCAGGTTTACATCAACCAGTTCCAGTAACTCAGGCCGCTTCCCTCCGCTGGATTCCCCTTTTCCCACATCCTGCACAAACTGCTTTTGCGAAAATTCCTCTGTTATTTTCATCACAGTTGGAATACTAAGGCCAATGGTCCGGGCAATCTCCGCACGGCTGATTGGGCCTTTTCTTCTGATCAGATCTGACAGCCGCCATATCAATTATCACGATCTTCACGTAATGGCGGCCAATATCTATTCCTGTTATGTAATAGGCGTTTGAAACGAATTCCAGTAAATCAGGTCTTTTTCCTCCTGTGAATTCACCTTTTCCGATAGTTTTCACCAGATTCGCCCGTTCAAACTCCTCTGTGATCTTCATTACAGTGGGAATACTCAGCTCTGCCTTTCTTGCAATCTCCGCTTTGTTGATAGGACCCTGTGTACGAATCATTTCCAGCACTGTCTTTTTGTTCCATTGTGCCAGCATAGCCTTGTTATATGACATTTTTTTCCCTCATTTTTCTCCCTGATCTATCTCGTAATTCCTTGGTGTTTTTCCAGAGTTTCTACTTCTTTTATTTTAATCTAGGCTATACGATTTTTTAACTGTTGGTTTGCAGCTTCTCCTGCAGGATAACACCTGAAGAGAGGGAGGTGGTGGGAACAGTACCCTTCGGACTGTCATTTTACAGATTACCGGCAGGATTTCCTGCCGGCGGCTGAAATTTTGTCACTTATTTTCTTTATGACTTTGTTTCCCATTTAAAAATAACGATCCCTGCAATGGCCACTGCCATGCCGATGAGTTTTCTCCACTCAAACCCGACTTTTTCCACGCCGAAAATGCCGAACACTTCAATTAGGTATGCCACCGCCAGCTGTGCGATCACAATGAGCATAGCTGCCCGGGCAGGACCAAGGGAAGACATACTCTGGATCACCGTCACGGTTATGAACGCACCGATGACTCCGCCTAATAAAATGTATTTGTGGTCAACTCTCGCCAAATCCGTTATCTTGTCTCTCCCTGTGAACAGCCATGCTGCAATACAGACCAGGAAGGCCGATATCTGTACCCATCCGGTGGATACCCATAAGCTGGTCTGTTTTGTCAGCGCTGTATTGAAAACTCCCTGTACACTCATCAACGCACCTGACAAAAGCGCAACTAAAATTCCCCACATAAAAAATCCCTCCACATCCTTTTTCTTACTAGAATGTCCCGAAAGGCTGTTTTTATGCGGTCCTTTTCAGAAAATAGAGTAGGGAAATAACTGCAAGAGTTATCTCCCTTTCATTGAACCGTATGTACGGGTCTCGTATACGGCTCTACAACTTATATTCCAACGTTTCTTAGATAATAATTTAAAGGATTGAGCAACCCAGCTCCGTCCTTTATTTTATTTTCGAGCAATTCTGGACTTATAATAAAGTTCACAACATTCATTCCGCTTCGTCTGTACCATCCAAGTCTTGCGTTAGCCACTTTTATTATTGATTCATGGTCAAATCCTTTCTTGTATTTTTGATTTAGATAGCATTGGTTTCTGTATATTGTTTTAGGTGTTTTCCATCTGTCTAAGACCGTTGGGATTCCTAGTGGTCTTTTCTTTCCATTATCTTTTGGGATATAAACCCGGCGCACTGGCTTAGGCATATAGGTTCGGTTTCTGATAGCCCGTTTTTACTCTGTTTTTATAAAACTTTTCTCTAATTTTTCTATCATTTCATCCACATCCTGTTCCGTAATGACAAGAGGAGGCACAAGACGCAGGACATCACTTCCCGCTGATATGACCAGCAGGCCGTTTTCTATGGATTTCGTCACAATTTCACCCACGGGGCGGCCGGAGACAACAAGACCCTGCATCAGGCCTTTTCCTCTTCTGGCTGTCAGGAAATCGTATTTCTCTGTGAGAGCATCCAGTTTCTTTACCAGATATGCGGACACCTCTTTTACATGTTCTGTTATTTTCTCACGCTCAAACAGGTCGAACACCTTGCTCACGGCTGCGCAGGCAAAAGGATTTCCGCCGTAGGTGGTTCCGTGGTCACCGGGTACCAGGGAATTCTCTGCTGTCTTTTTATTCAGGACAAACGCTCCAACCGGTACACCGCAGCCCAGCGCTTTTGCTGTTGTCATTACATCCGGCTCCACGCCGTAATCCTGGAAAGCAAACATACATCCGGTCCGGCCCATGCCGCACTGGATCTCATCCAGGATCAGCAGGATATCGTGTTCATCACACAGGGCACGCACACCTTCTAAAAATTCCGGCTCTGCCGGATAGATACCGCCCTCCCCCTGGACTGTCTCCATAATAACAGCGCAGGTCTTCCCTGTTATCTGGCTTTTCACACTCTCCAGGTCATTGAAATCCGCAAATTTAATACCGCCGATCAATGGCTTGAAAGGCTCCTGATAATGGCTATTTCCAGTCACGGACAAAGCGCCCAGACTTCTGCCGTGGAAGGAGTGCCTCATGGCAATGATCTCATGGTCTGTAGTCCTATCCTTCAGCCAGGCATATTTTCTTGCCACTTTGATGGCACCCTCAATGGCTTCTGTGCCGCTGTTGGTAAAAAAAGCCTTGTCAAGGCCGGATGCTTTTGTAAGCTTCTCGGCTGCCTCCACCATGGGGATATTGTAATACAGATTCGATGTGTGGATCACTTTGTCTATCTGGTCTTTCAATGCCTGGTTGTATGCCTGATTGTTGTATCCCAGAGCAAAGACCGCAATACCTGCTGCAAAATCCAGGTATTCTTTTCCATCCACATCATAGAGGCGGACACCGTCCCCTTTTTCCAGGACCACAGGAAAACGGTTATAGGTGTGGAGAACCACATGCTCCGCCCGCTCCATATATTCATAACTATTCGTCTTCATGATAATACTTTCCCTCGCCTTTCCTGAGAATTGCCGTTCCGATCCCTTTATTTGTGAAGATTTCCAGAAGCAGACAGTGTGGTATCCTGCCGTCTAATATATGCACTCTGGATACGCCCTCCTCAATGGCATCAATACAGTTCTGCAGTTTGGGGATCATGCCGCCGCCTACATTGCCGTTTTCAATGAGATTTTTCGCGTCTTTAACGAAAAGCTCAGATATGAGACTTGAGGGATCATCCGGGTTTCTGTACACACCTTCAATATCTGTGAGAAACGCCAGTTTTTCTGCCTTCATGGAGCAGGCAATGGCACATGCAGCGTCATCCGCATTGATATTGTATGTGGCAAAGTCGTCTCCCAGGCCAATAGGGCACACAATGGGAAGGAAATCTTTTTCCAGCAGGTCATAAAGGATTTTGGGGTTCACGGTTTTTACATCCCCCACATAGCCGATATCCTGGCCGCCGGACAGTTTTTTATTGACCTTCAGAAGGCCGCCGTCTTTTCCGCTGATGCCCACTGCCTTTACCCCCAGAGACTGCACCAGGGTTACCAGTTCTTTGTTCACTTTTCCCAGTACCATCTCCGCGATCTCCATGGTCTCGTCATCTGTGACTCGGAGGCCGTTTACAAACTTTGCCTCTTTTCCCACTTTTCCTACCCAACGGCTGATTTCCTTGCCGCCTCCGTGGACAATAATGGGTTTAAAACCAACCAGCTTTAAAAGCACTACATCTTTGATCACATCTCGTTTGAGCTGTTCGTCCACCATGGCGCTTCCGCCGTATTTTACTACGATCACTTTCCTGTTAAAACGCTGTATGTACGGAAGTGCCTCTATGAGCACTTCCGCTTTATCCAAATATTTTTGATTCACCATTTTTTCTCTCCTCCGTAAACGATTCCTGTAACAATCCGGTGCCTGGTGCTTCATCCGGACGTAACCGCACCGGACGTGTAGTTTCTGATCGGACGGAGCACCCGCTGAAATTCGTAACTTATTATGAGCGGTAATCCGCATTTATTTTCACATAGTCATAGGTCAGGTCACATCCCCAGGCCGTAGCGTCTGCATCTCCCATCTTGATGTCCGCCACGGCTGTCACTTCTTTTTCAGACAGGATCTTCGTAGCTTCCTCCTCACTGTATCCGGTTGCCATGCCGTCCTCTATGATTTTCAGGCTGCCCGCTGCACTCTCAAAATATAAATCCACTTTCTCCGGGTCAAACTGTGCTCCTGAATACCCCATGGCACACAGAATACGTCCCCAGTTGGCATCGTGTCCGAAAATTGCTGCTTTTGTAAGGTTTGAGGTGATGATGGACTTGCTCAGGGTCACGGCCTGCTCTTTGTTGGCTGCATGGATCACTTTTACCTCGAACAGGGCGGTGGCGCCCTCTCCGTCCGCTGCAATGTGCTTTGCCAGCCAGGTATTCACATAACCGAGAGCTTCTGCAAATTTTTCGTAATCCTGATTTTTCTCCTGTATCTCCGCATTCCCCGCCTGACCGTTTGCCAGAAGAAGAACCGTATCATTGGTGGAGGTGTCTCCATCCACGGAAACCATGTTGTAAGTGTCCTTTACGCTGTCACTGAGCGCTTCCTGGAGCAGCTCTTTGCTGATATTCACATCCGTGGTCACAAACCCAAGCATGGTGCACATATTGGGATGGATCATGCCAGAACCTTTACACATGCCGCCAATGGTAACTTTTTTGCCGTCTATCTCTGTCTCTACCGCGATTTCTTTCTTTACCGTATCTGTGGTCATAATAGATTCCGCTGCCAGTGTGCCCGCTGCCTCAGATTCTGAGAGGAGGGGAACCATTTTCTTCACACCAGCCTCCAGGATCTCCATGGGGAGCTGTTTTCCGATCACGCCTGTGGATGCCACCAGTACAGAATCTTCCGGGATTCCCAGGATCTCTGCTGCTGCCTGTGCTGTCTTTTTGCAGTATCCGTATCCCTCTTCCCCTGTACACGCATTGGCAATCCCGCTGTTGCAGACCACTGCCTGTGCAGCCGGTACATGATATACGATCTGCTGATCCCATTTTACAGGGGCTGCTTTTACCACATTGGTGGTGAAAGTGCCGGCTGCCACGCAGGGCACTGTGCTGTAGATCATAGCCATGTCTTTGGCATTTCCCTTTTTGATCCCTGCCGCAATGCCTGCTGCCTGAAATCCTTTTGCTGCGGTCACACCGCCGTTTATAACTTTCATCTTTACATCCTCCTGTCACTTACGGGAACATGGGCACCAGCTTCAGGCCCTCTGTCTCCTCGAAACCAAACATCAGGTTCATATTCTGCACCGCCTGGCCTGCCGCACCTTTTACCAGGTTGTCGATGGCGCCCATCATGATCACACGGTTTGTTCTCTTATCAATCTTAAAATTCACATCCACAAAGTTGCTGCCCTCCACCCATTTGGTCTGGGGACACACATCTTTATCCAGGACGCGGATAAAATATTCACTGCCATAGTATTTTTCATAGGCTGCGCGGATGGCATCCTCATCTGCATCCTGAGCCAGGGAAGCATAGGCGGTCACCAGGATTCCCCTGTTCATTGGTACCAGATGAGGGGTGAAATTCAGGCAGAACGCTCTGCCGGCCGCATACCCAAGCTGTTCTTCTATCTCCGGTGTGTGGCGGTGGGTCGTCACGCCGTATGCTTTGATATTTTCATTTACTTCACAGTATAGATTGTCGATCTTGGCTCCCCTGCCTGCCCCGGATGTTCCTGACTTTGCATCAATGATCAGGGTCTCCGGCTGGATCAGCCCCTCTTTTATTAGGGGATAACAAGTCAGGATACTGCATGTGGTGTAACAGCCAGGATTTGCCACTAAACGTGCCTTTTTTACATCCTCCCGGTTAAGTTCACTAAGACCGTATACAGCTTCCTCTATAAATTCAGGGGACTTGTGCTGGATTTTGTACCATTCTTCGTATACTTTTACATCTTTTAAACGGAAATCTGCACTTAAATCCACGATCTTTACTTTGGAGAGGATTTCCTCATTCACTAAAGACGCACATAAACCCTGGGGGGTTGCAGTGAAAATCACATCCACTTCATCGGCCAGGGCTTCCATATTGTCATCCATACATTTGTCATCTACCAGCTTGAACATATTCTGGTAAACCTCATAGTATTTTTTATCTATGTAGCTTCTGGAGCCGTACCATTTCATTTCCACTTCTTTATGATTTAAAAGTAATCTGACAAGTTCGCCTCCGGCATAGCCGGTTGCTCCGATGATTCCTGCTTTTATCATGTTTTTCAACATCCTTTCCCAATAATCTTTATATTCTTTCGTATATGCCTTTATCATACTCCAGTTGTTTTGTGTAGTAAAGCTTTATCCTGTCCGGGGCATTATGCATAAAGTTTTGTTTGATTGCATAATCATACATCTTTTCTGTATAATATGCAAGCTTTTTCTTTTATATTTTTCCAATTTTTCTTTGTTCTATTTCTGTGATATTCTGTATATTAATTAGGTAAATATTATCTTCAGAGAAAAACACCGGGAAATTTATTTTACATATTTTTCATTTTTCTATTGCATAAATATAAAAGTTGTTGTATAGTAAAGCATGTCCATAGCAAAATAAATTTTTAGGGTGTGTTTGAAAACAAGACCAAATATACCTCAAGGTGGGGCGTGCACTGGCTTAAAATGATTTTCTGACATACCCCAGTACATAGAAAATGGCAAATACAGGAGGAATTCATTATGAAAGAAAAAGTTATCTTAGCATATTCAGGCGGACTGGACACTACAGCTCTGATTCCGTGGCTGAAAGAAAATTTTGACTATGAAGTCATCTGCTGCTGTGTAGACTGCGGACAGGGAAATGAGTTGGACGGACTGGACGAACGTGCCAAATTATCAGGCGCATCCAAATTATATATTGAAAATATCATTGACGAATTCTGTGACGATTACATTGTTCCCTGTGTACAGGCTGGTGCTGTATATGAGCACAAATACCTGCTGGGAACATCCATGGCGCGTCCCGGAATCGCCAAGAAACTGGTTGAGATCGCAAGAAAAGAAGGCGCTACCGCTGTCTGCCACGGCGCTACCGGTAAAGGAAATGACCAGATTCGTTTTGAACTGGGTGTCAAGGCTCTGGCTCCTGATTTAAAAATTATCGCTCCATGGCGTATGACAGATGTATGGACCATGCAGTCACGTGAGGATGAGATTGAATTCTGTAAAGCACACGGAATCAACCTTCCTTTTGATGCAAGCCACAGCTACAGCCGTGACCGTAATCTCTGGCATATCAGCCATGAAGGCCTGGAACTGGAAGACCCTGCGCAGGAACCCAATTATGATGATCTGCTGGTTCTTGGTGTTACACCGGAAAAAGCTCCTGAAGAAGGGGAATATGTGACTATGACCTTTGAAAAAGGTATCCCCACAAGCCTGAACGGAAAATCCATGAAAGTTTCCGAAATCATTACAGAGCTGAATGCAATGGGCGGAAAACATGGGATCGGCATCATTGATATTGTGGAAAACCGTGTTGTAGGCATGAAATCCCGCGGTGTGTACGAGACACCGGGCGGAACCATCCTGATGGAGGCTCATGACCAGTTAGAAGAACTGATTCTGGACCGAGACACTATGGAGACAAAGAAAAAACTGGGCAGTCAGTTTGCTCAGATCGTATATGAAGGAAAATGGTTCACTCCGCTGCGTGAAGCTATCCAGGCATTTGTTGAGAACACCCAGCAGTATGTGACAGGTGAAGTAAAATTCAAACTGTACAAGGGCAACATTATCAAAGCCGGCACCACTTCTCCGTACAGCCTGTACAGTGAATCACTGGCATCCTTCACAACCGGAGATTTGTACGATCACCACGATGCAGACGGATTTATTACATTGTTTGGTCTGCCACTGAAGGTCCGCGCTATGAAAATGGCGGAAGCCGAAAAGAGCCAGAATAAATAAGCCTGCATTTTCATTAACTTATTTTATGCAGAAGGCAGCCGGGAAAATTCCCGGCTGTCTGCTTGTTTGAAACAGAGAGGTTATTGGAGCAGGTATTCTGCCATTTTAATTTGAATTGGGATTATTGTAATAAATGTATTAGACTCATAACTGTGAAAGTTTCAAACAGTTAATCCTAAGAAGCAGTCCGCCAGGCGGGCGGAAACCCGCCTGACTCTGCTAAGAGATTTATAGAAATGATAATTTAGAGATGATACTTTTTGAATAACCGGTCCCTGAGTTCAGGGTCTTCTGTTATAAGAGGTATCTGTTCTGCCTGATCGTCCTGGAGAAGATGATTGATGAGTTTTGACATTTTTGCCATCCCATCCTCTCTTCCCTCCTGTTCTTTATCAAGCAGTAACTCTTCAAATTTCATATACTTTGCCTCCAATTCCCGGCTCTTTTTAAGCTCCGTACCCTTATCATGGATTCTTTTTATCACCGGGTCGAGTTCCGGGGCTACATCTGAATCTGCTCAATATGTACCTTTATCTTTCCCATAGGCTGCCCTAAAATCAGCTCTAAAACTGATCTGACAACTCCGGTATGCCCAGAACCAATGCAAACAGAAAGGCATTGTTTAAATCCAGCACCTGAAAGTCTTCACTTTTTGCTATATTTTCTCCTATCCGGCAGGATAGCTGCGGACAGAAATCTTTCTGTTCCTAACCTCTATTATGGAGAATAATTATTACATTGTCAACGGAAACGCTCCGACAAGAAAAACAAAAATTCATCTTTTTACACCAAAAGACCCGGTGATCAGACCGGGCCTTTTCTCTTAATCTTCGTCTACATATCTCTGGATATTAGACGCATTTACATATTTTTTTGTCTCCTCGCCGGCAATGACAATAAGGGTGGGAGCCTGCATCACGCCGAACTTGCGGGCCAGTTCCGGATTCTTCTCCGCATCCACCAGCTCATAATCCTGGCCTTCCAACATCTGTTTTGCCATTTTACAGTTGGGGCAGGTTTCTGTGGTAAACAAGTATTTTGCCGTTACCTGTCCGGCATCTGATTCCTCCATCCTTACCTCCCGCTCCGTCATGGTTACCATTTGGGGACTGGCCTTGAAGTCAGAATGAGCAATATCGTAAACTGTACGGTTCTTATATTCCTGGCTCTTTCCGTCGTTCCAGTTCTGCACCGGACGGTAATAACCTGTAATACGGCTGTAAACTTCGGCTTTTTTTCCGCATTTGGGGCACACAAAATGTTCACCGGAGAGATAGCCATGGTCTTTACAGACAGAATAGGTAGGTGACAGTGTATAGTAAGGCAGACGGTAGTTCTGCGCAATCTTTCTCACAAGCGCTGCCGCAGCTTTCCAGTCAGGCAGCTTTTCTCCCAGGAAAGCATGGAACACTGTGCCGGAGGTGTATAATGTCTGCAGTTCATCCTGAATATCCAGCGCATCGAAAATATCTGCTGTATAGTCTACCGGAAGGTGGGAACTGTTGGTGTAATATGGGGTGTCTCCTTCGTTTCCTGCTGTTTTGATGTCCGGCCAGCGCTTTCTGTCGTGCTTTGCCAGACGGTAGGAAGTGGACTCTGCAGGAGTTGCTTCCAGGTTGTATAAATCGCCGTACTCTTCCTGATAATCTTTCAGACGCTCTCTCATGTGGTTCAGCACACGCTTGGAGAATTCCTGGGTTCTCTCATCAGCCATATCACATTTCAGCCATCTGGCATTTAGGCCGGCTTCGTTCATGCCCAGAAGACCAATGGTTGAAAAATGGTTCTCAAAGCTCCCCAGGTATCTCTTGGTGTATGGGTAGAGACCTTCATCCAAAAGTTTTGTGATGACATCTCTCTTGATTTTCAGAGAACGGGCTGAAAGATCCATCATATGGTCCAGGCGGCGGAAAAAATCCACCTCATCCTCTGCCAGGTATGCGATCCTGGGCATGTTGATGGTCACAACACCCACAGACCCGGTGCTCTCCCCGGAGCCAAAGAATCCCCCAGTTTTCTTTCGCAGTTCTCTTAAGTCAAGACGCAGGCGGCAGCACATACTGCGCACATCACTGGGCTCCATGTCACTGTTGATATAATTTGAAAAATAAGGGGTTCCGTATTTTGAAGTCATCTCAAATAAAAGCTTATTGTTCTCCGTATCAGACCAGTCAAAATCCCTGGTAATGGAATAAGTAGGAATCGGGTACTGGAAACCGCGCCCGTTGGCATCTCCCTCAATCATGGTCTCAATGAAGGCCTTGTTCACCATATCCATCTCTTCTTTGCAGTCTTTGTACTTAAACGTCATCTCTTTGCCGCCTACAATAGCCGGAAGCTCCGCCAGATCGCCCGGAACAGTCCAGTCCAGGGTAATATTGGAGAATGGTGCCTGCGTTCCCCAGCGGCTCGGGGTATTGACGCCGTAAATAAAGGATTCCACACACTTTTTCACCTCTGGATAGCTCAAATTGTCAGCCTTGACAAAAGGCGCCAGGTATGTGTCGAAGGAGGAGAAAGCCTGTGCCCCTGCCCATTCATTCTGCATGATTCCCAGAAAGTTCACCATCTGGTTGCAGAGCACGCTCAGATGCTTCGCCGGGGAGGAGGTGATCTTGCCTTCGATACCGCCCAGCCCTTCTTTGATCAGCTGTTTTAAGGACCAGCCGGCACAGTATCCTGTCAGCATGGACAGATCATGGATATGGATATCCGCGTTCCTGTGCGCCTCCGCGATCTCCGTATCGTAAATCTCAGACAGCCAGTAATTGGCAGTTACCGCACCGGAGTTGCTTAAAATCAGTCCTCCTACGGAGTATGTTACAGTGGAATTTTCTTTTACTCTCCAGTCCTCCACCTTCACATAGCTGTTCACGATCTCTTTGTAGTCCAGGATCGTGGACTTCATATTGCGGATTTTTTCTCTCTGCTTTCTGTACAGGATATAGGATTTTGCCACATCAGAGTAACCAGCCTGGATCAGTACATTTTCCACACTGTCCTGAATATCCTCAACAGAAACTTTCCCCTTTACGATTTTCTTCTGGAAATCTGATGTCACACGGAGTGCCAGTAAATCCAGCATGTCACTGCTGTATTCATTCTCCGTTGCATCAAATGCTTTCTTAACTGCTTCCGCAATTTTATCCAGCCGGAATTCTGCGATTTCCCCATCACGTTTTACTACCTGAAACATTCCTCTTCCTCCTTATATGTAAAGAAGCAGGACCGTTTTTCCGTCCCGCCTCGCATTCACAGAGTATAGCCTCTGTATAAACGCTGTAGGTCTATTGTAGCAAAGGTTATACTTTTCGTCAACCATAAAAACTACCATATATTGTAAACATTCTTTTAATATTTCCAATATATGGTAGTTTATTAATCCAATTATTAATTCAACGTTTGCGTAAATGCACATAAATATCCGTCGGAACCATGGTCTACAGGCGTCCTAAAATGTCCTTCGGAACCCTTGCTTTTACTGCGATTCCACCCTCTGTGTACTCCTCCTCCATAAGATGTCCGTACTTACGGATCTGCTGCAGAATCCCTGCATCTTTATAAGGAATTACACGCTCCAGATAAATCTGGTCTTCTGTCACAATTTTTTCCAGCACTTCTCTCAGACGGTCCAGGCCATCCCCTGTCTTAGCTGAAATACGCAGTACATGGTTGGCATTAAGATCATGGAGTATCTGTTCCTCTGCCAGTTTGTCCTGTTTATTAAAAAGAGTAACTATTTTTTTATTGGTCACTTCCAATTCCTGCAGGGTGTCATATACCACTCGCATCTGATCTTCCATCTGGGGATTGGACGCGTCTACCACATGTAAAATAATGTCCGCATACTTTGCTTCCTCCAGGGTGCTTTTAAACGCCTCGATCAGATGATGAGGCAGTTTCCGGATAAACCCTACGGTGTCTGTGAGGTAAATTTTGGTCCCTTTGGATAACTCCAGCATTCTGGTAGTTGGATCCAGAGTGGCAAACAACTTATCCTCTGAAAGAACGCCCGCATCTGTCAGTGTATTCAAGAGCGTGGATTTTCCTGCATTGGTGTATCCCACAATGGCTGCTGTCATGACGCGGTCTCTTTTTCTGCCCTCTCTTAAAAGCTCTCTGTGACGCTTCACCTGCTCAAGCTCCCGTTTTAACTGGGAAATTCTCTCTTTGATCAAACGCCTGTCCATCTCCAGCTTCTTCTCACCAGGGCCTCTGGTCCCAATACCGCCGCCCAAGCGGGACAGGGAATTACGCAGTCCCACAAGACGGACTGCCCGGTAACGGAGCTGTGCCAGCTCCACCTGGATCTTTCCTTCGCTTGTGGACGCATGGTCCGCAAAAATATCAAGTATCAAAAGTGTCCTGTCCATCACCTTACAGTCCAGCTCCTGCTGCAGGTTGTTCATCTGCACCGGTGACAGTTCATCATCGCAGATGATCCCTGTGGCATCCAGGGCTGTGAGCAGCATTTTCAGCTCCTCCATCTTGCCTTTTCCCACATAGGTACCGGGATGGATCCGTTCTCTTTTCTGGATGACCGTGCCCACCACAAGTGCGCCCGCTGTCTTAGCAAGCTCTGCAAGCTCTTCCACGGATTCCACGGTATCGTCGCCGTCACCCTCCTGAACTCCTACCAGGATAACGCGCTCCTCTATTTCGTTCAAATCGTATAACTCCATATATATCTCCTATGATCCGCCTGTGTTACTTCTGCTCTGCCGCCTGGGGGCCTAACTGCCACGTGCAGAGATACCGGCTGTATATGGTAACTTTCAAATAACGCAGAACGGATTTTCATAAATAAAACTGTCTTACCATCATAACGCTTTTTCTATATGCTGACAAGGGGACATTTTTCACAAAAACATTTGCAGATAGTTTTTTTCTCTAAAGGGATACTGCTCAACACATTGGTAAATAGTTGGGCCTTCTGTTAAAATAATAAGAACCCGCGGGATAAGGGAAATACTTTTACGAATAAAGGAGGGTATACAATATTCAAAATAACTGAACAATAAAAGGCCTGTCATCCCCTTCTTCCTTTACTACCTGATAACAATTCCCACCATATGGCACCGTAAGATGGAACTGTCCCACAGAATCCGGAATATGAGGCTCGAACCTATATCCTTTCTCCTCACCGGGGTCCGGATGGATCCCTGCCAGTTCTTCTATCACAATACTGACAGGCGCAGTCGCCCAGGGATGACATAAGCTGGTATTCCATTTCTGAGCTTTCCCCCATGCCTCAAAACAGGTGGTAGCTCCCTCCCGCAGCATGTTGACCCAGCCGTGATCCCCCTCATTGGTCAAAAGCCTGTACACCCCTTCATAGTGCCCGGCTCCTGCCAGGGCTTTCAGAAGGAAATAACTGGGCATAACGCCGCAGCAGAAGCCCTTCTCCTCCAAAAAAAACGCCACATGATCCACGGCCTCATCCGGGACAAGGCCAAAGTACAGTGCATATAAATTGGAATGGAGGGAGCAGTGTGTACTTTTCACACTGTCTGCAAACCGTTTTTTATCCGGTCTGTAAAAAGTGTTCACATAACAAGCCTTTATTCTGCTGAACGAATATGTAACCGGCAGCCCAAGGATCGTCTCTATCTCTGTCAGCGTCTTTACTGCGCCTGCATACAAGGCATTGATGACGTTGTGACAGCCTTTTGCCACAACAGGACGGCTCAGGTTAAAATCATAATCATCCCGCAGGTTTTCCGGCCAGTCAACCAGATTCCATTTGTCCCACACCTGATTTAAAAGACCTTTCTCATCCTGAAATCCGGCAAAATAGCTGACAATACCTTTGGCGGTATCATAATATCTCCTCAAAAAGCCTTTATCTCCTGTGAATTCATAATCTGTCATCAAAAGCTGTGACCAAAGCAGGGAAAAGTCTGCGATCTCCTGCATAAAGGCACCCGGAGCCACAGCCAAAAGACCCGGACAAACACTTTTCGTAAGAGCAAACTGGTCTATACATTTTCTCAGCATATCCGTCTTCCCGGTAAGCCACACCTGGGAACGGGATGTAATCACTGCGTCTCCCAGGTACTGCCCCTTCTCCCTTGTCGGGCAGTCCAGATATGCCTCCTGGGTGCTGCATTTCACTGTATTTCTGCATATGTCAAAAATACCTGCCAGCTTCTCATCTGTAGTCCTTAATCTGCACAGAGAGTCATCCATGGGATAGTGGCGCACCAGTACAGAAACATGCAAGATCTTTACCCCGCCGCCAAAATGGATTTCTGCGTACCGGAATCCTTTGTAATCATATGGCTCCAGCTCACATATATTTCCGTCCAGGGTCCATTTCTCCCGGTAACAGCAGCCACACCGCATAGCATAACGGACACTGCCGTCCTCATTTTTTTCCTCCCCGCAGAGGACCTCCACCACTGCTCCCGACGGGCCAAGCGCTTTGATCCGCAGGCTGCCCGTGATCTCCCGGCCCAGATCCACAAACCAGCATCCCTCTTCTTTTTCCACTGTCTTCGGCGCTCTCTCATACACGGCCAGCATTTTAGTGGGCTGTTTTATCAACTTATAATCTGCCCACCCGGCTTTCACCATAGGTTCCCACAAAGTATCGTCGAAATCTGTCTGATTCCAGCCCTGCTCCCAGCAGCGGCTGTCAAAATCCTCCAAAAACTGTGTCTCATATCCAATCGTTTTCCCTGTATAGGCTCCTGAGATCTGATACCGCCATGTGAGAGGTATCCGTTCCACGGCCTCTGCAATCTCTGCAGTTACCTGTGAAGCCAGGGCAAAGCGCCCGTCCCCGCTGTTCCAGACACGATTCACAAGTCCCTGGTAATACAGATGTACAGCAAGTACATTTTTCCCGGGGTGCAGATATCCGGTAATGTCTATTTCATTATAATAATATTGTTCCGGCCACGCCGGGGCAGGCCCCTGTCCCGCATAGATGCCGTTTATCCAAAGCTTGTAATGATCATCCGCGGATATACGGAGGATATACCTGCGCTTATCCCCCGGAGGTTCCATCTCCGCACGTGCAAGAACATGCAGATTCTTTGCCGGGTACTCCCTGAGGATTCTGGGTTTTTGTTCCTTGTGATAAGGGTTTTCCGGTTTTACATGGGCAAACAGCGGGATCGTCAGCCAGTCCGGTTCAAATTTTGTCATATGTCTCACTCCTGTTGATACACAAAAAAGGGGTTCCAAATCTATCTACTCTGCTATATCTTAATGCATTCCCAATTTTAAGTACATGTAACTTTTTTTGAATATATGTACTATTACTCTTTAGGCGGACAGAAAAAAGCCCGGTAACCCTGACGTACAAGGCATTTTACCGGACTTCATTTCTACAAAACTGCTTTTTTTAAAGACAAATACGCAGGTAGATCGTACCGTCATAATGGTTGCTGCCGCCAGGAGAATAAAGGCAAGACAATGGAAGCCCCGCTCTCCCTGATTTCCGCTTTCCCTGTGATATGTGTCTTATCCCCTCTCTCAATGGAGGGAATTTTTTCATAGGTTCCATGGAAAAATCACCTGCATCTGCTCTGCCACTCTGTCCGGCACTATCAGAAGATAATAACTGCCGTTCCGCTTCTTTTCCCACATTTAACACATTAGAAAAAATCACATCCGCTTTAGGTGTGACACCCAATGAGTTATTGTCCGGGGAATGGAAGAACATTTCCCATATGGAACAGGAGATTTTGAAGTTTCTGGAATGTGAGGAACGATTAAATGTGGAGCTTGCACACGGACAGTATGACAATTACATAGGATAATAAAATCCTCAAGTGAAAATGTCAAATACGCTATGATTAAAAGCATAGGTTAGATATAAAAAGCGTAGGTTATATGTAACTCACTGAATAGTGATACATAACCTACGCTTATTCTTCGTTGAATTTATAACCGACACCCCAGACGGTCAGAACATATTGCGGACAATCTGGGAAAGGCTCAATCTTTTTTTCTTAACTTTCGTTTAAATGAAGTCTTATTTTTAGTATTTGATATATAATTTTAGCCCCAGATATTTTCATAAAGTTGGTCTTTCGTAAATACCTGCCCCTTATGGCAAAAGAGGAAATACAGCAGGTCAAATTCTTTTGCTGTCAAAGATACGGTTTCCCCTTTTTCACTGATAAAGGTTCTTGTAAAAGGGGCAATCTGAAATCCAGTTACTTGTTGCTCAATGAAAGCTGGAGAACTGGAAAGTTTAGCAGATAGCCACTCAACAGTTTCTTGAAAAATCAATTCTTCGCTTTCTGCAAATTCAACGATTATAATTCTCCCCTGCTACCACCTTCTATAATTTCAAGTTGGCTACTCAAAATAAAATAATTCCTCAAATTTTTTATCAAGCGCTATACACAAAATCAACGCCAACTTAGCAGTAGGATTGAATTGTCCTGTTTCGATAGAACTAATAGTGTTGCGAGATACACCAACCATTTCTGCTAATACAGATTGAGAAAATTTCTTTTCAGTTCTTGCTTCTTTTAAACGATTTTTGAATCTTAATTTTTCATTTTTCATAACACCGCTACCTATAATAATGTACAAATGAATTTATACATGTATATCGTAAAGACAATCAAAGATCCTATGCCTATTAGCAAATGTTTATTTTCGTGCATTTTTCTATAGAGAGAAAAATATACAACCATCATATATCCCCACAATATTGCCACAGTATCATAAAATGGTATTACTTTCTCAAGACCTTTAATATCAGACATCACCACTTTAATTACAAAGATTATAATACAAATAGATGCCATTGCGATAGTACCTTGCATCGTTGCTTTTTGATTTATTGCATTTTCAAACTCCTTATTTTTTTCTTGCTTTGCCTTGTTTAAAATATCTTCTTTTTCCATAAGATATACCCCTCTCTTTGCCAAGTTTTCTTTTCATCTATAATATATCATTGCAAAGTTTTATTGTCAATATATTTTGCAAAGTTTTATTGTCATTTTTGTAGTGTGCAACTCCAAATTGGAAATGCACACTTTGATTTATCTTACAATCTTCCAGTTACTATCCTTATGAAGTGTCAATTCAAACTGTGAAATCTGTGTCGCCTTTTGATATCAGAGATAGTGTCAGCACGCGCCCTCTTTATCCTCTTGATTACCCAGCACAGGAAATAAAAAGTCCTGTCAAGAACCTGCCACCAAAGGTTGGGACACTGGACAAACTTTCTCTATCCCCGTCCACATGTCTGTTAAGTATAATTTCTCCCTCAATGGGATTCCACTCATAAGGATTGATATTTCTATGTCCTTCAATGGTTTCTCCGAACAGGTCAAGGCTGTAGACGCACAAAACCGGTGCGGAGAAAGGAGCGATTATTTATAGCAAAACAACAATTTTTAACCATTAAGATTGACTACATCAGAACGGAATAAGGAAGTTGGCTATTACATTGAAACGCCAAAGACCAAAAGCGGAGTGCGTCAAGTGCCAATGAGTGAGGAACCCTGCCAGACGCTTCAAAAGGTGGTGGCAGAGAGAAAGAACGTACAGCCCATAGTGATAGACGGTTACCGTGATTTTATCTTTCTCAATCAAAAAGGCTATCCCATGACAGGGGCTTACTATACCTCAACTTTTGGAAATCTTGTCAAGAAGTACAACAAGAGCCATGAGGACGCATTACCGAACATTACGCCGCATATCCTGCGCCACACGTTCTGTACCCGTTTAGCGAATAAAAACATGAACCCTAAGAGCTTGCAGTACATCATGGGTCATTCCAACATCAATATCACGCTGAACCTGTACGCCCATGCGTCACTGGACGGTGTAAAGGCTGAAATGGTAAATCTGATACCGTAAGGAATTTACCACTTATTTACCACTTTCTAAGGCAAAACATGAAAATTTATGAGAAGAAACGTGAAGTATCTACCGATAGTAAAAATGCCCGTAAAGCCCATAGAATAAGGCTTTGCGGACATATAAGAATTTATGAAAAGATAATCAAAAACTTATTTTTCGTTTCTAATGAAAGATAAAAGAACAGAGTATTATGCCATACTCTGTTCTGATATATGGGAAATACGGCGTTTCTTTACCTTGTCTCCAGAAAATAATTTTCTTTCACTGCTCTCTCATCTGTAGGATAGGCCTCCAGATATGCGGTGATTTTTTCTTTTGCAGACGCATAGTCCATCTTCTTTTCATAGGCCACGATTTCATTGAACAGAAGTGCCTGTTTCTCTTCCTGGTCCCCTGTATCCAGTCCCTTCTGGATGTTGGAGAGGGCACTGTCATAGTCCCCGTCCAGGATATCGCAGTAAGCCATACCATTGTAAGCTTTTGCCTGCAATGACTGTTCACTCAGGCTCTCTTTATAATTGGCCCGGGCATTGGCCGTATCGCCCTGTTCCGCGTATACCTTACCCAGATAAATGGATGCTTCCTTATATCCGTCGTTGTAGGCGGTGGTCAGCTCTTTCTTGGCCTCATCGTACTCCTCCAGATAATAGTAAACACGCCCTCTGTCGTAGTGGTCCTTCTCATCATCGGCCTCCATATCCAGAGCCATCTCCAGATAGGACTCCCCGTCAGCCTTCATGTCACACTCTTCGTACACACGGTAGATTTCCAGATAGTCATTGTACTCTTTGGAATCTGCAGCCGCTTTCCCAAAATCAGATGCCGCTTTGTCATACTGGTCCAGATGAAGCCAGGCAGTTCCCCTGAGAAAATATCCCTCTTTACTGTTCTTTATATCCAGCATCTGGTCGCAGGTAGCTGCACTTCCCTCAAAGTCCCCTCTTTGGTACTGCACTACAGCCAGATATGCCAGAATATCGGCTCTCATGGCCTTCTTGGAGTCAACGGCCAGGTCCCTGGCTTTTTCCAGGGCCTGCTGTGCCTCCTGGTATTTTCCCATTTTCAGATAGGCAATGCCCTCTCCCCTGAGCGCTTCCATCTCAAAGTCATCCTCGGCGATGGCCAGCTCAAAGTTTTCGATGGCACTTTGATAATTTTTCCCCTCTAAATCTTCCGCGCCCAGTTCATAATAGCTGGGTGTCTCTTTTCCGCATCCTGCCATAAGACAGAGGATGCATCCTGTCAGAACAATAAATTTTCCCTTCACAAATATATTCCCCGTTCGTCTACTGTACAATCAGATTCTCAGACCTCATGACAGCAATCACTTTATCTACATTTTCTTCACAGATTTCATTGGAAGCCGCTTCCACCATGACGCGGATAACAGGCTCTGTACCGCTTTCACGCACCAGGATTCTTCCGTCATCACTCAGGACTTTTTCCACCTCTGCAATGGCTTTCACCACTTCAGCATTCTCTCTGGCTTCCTTCTTATCATATACCCGCACATTTTTCAGTACCTGCGGATAAATCTTCACTTCTTTTGTCAGCACACTGAGGGGCTGTTTTTTCTCAATGATGACTTCCATCAGTTTCAGGGAAGTCAGAATGCCGTCACCTGTGGTGGCGTGTTTTGAGAAGATAATGTGGCCGGACTGCTCGCCTCCGATGGAGTGGCCGTTTGCCATCATGTTCTCGCAGACATATTTGTCCCCCACGGCTGTCTTCTCGTATGCAATGCCTTCTCTTTCACAGGCTTTGTAAAGACCCAGGTTGGACATAATGGTGGTGACAATGGTGTTGTTGTTTAACTTACCCTGTTCCTGCATGTATTTTCCGCACACATACATGATCAGGTCGCCGTTCACCTCGTCACCGTTCTCATCCACTGCAATACAGCGGTCAGCATCTCCGTCATAGGCAAAGCCCACATCCAGATGGTTTTCCCTGACAAAATTTTTCAGTTCCTCAATATGTGTGGAACCGCAGTTTGTATTGATGTTGGTTCCATCCGGATCATTGTGTATCACATAAGTCTTGGCGCCCAGCGCGTCAAATACGCTCTTTGCAATGGCAGACGCACTGCCGTTTGAGCAGTCAAGGCCCACTCTTTTATTCTTAAAGGCACGTGTCGGAATGGAGATGAGATATCCGATATAACGGTTTCTTCCTGCGGAAAAGTCTACGGTACGGCCGATATCCTCTCGCTTTGCCAACGGCAGCTCCGGTACTTTTCCGTCAATGTAAGCTTCGATCTGCTCCTCGACGGATGCCTCCATCTTCTGTCCATTGCCGTTGATAATCTTAATTCCATTGTCATAGAACGGATTGTGGCTGGCAGAAATCATAATACCACAGTCAAAGTTTTCTGTACGCACAACGTAGGAAACGCTGGGTGTTGTGGTCACATGAAGAAGATATACATCCGCTCCTGACGCGGTCAGGCCTGCAACCAGTGAATATTCAAACATATAGCTGCTTCTTCTGGTATCCTTGCCGATCACGATCTGAGCCTTGTGCTCCTGTCCGAAATACCAGCCCAGGAAACGTCCTACTTTAAATGCGTGCTCTACTGTCAGATTTACATTAGCTTCCCCGCGGAAACCGTCTGTTCCAAAATATTTTCCCATAACTGACTCCTTATACAAATATCCAATTTCTTTGTCTTTTCGTTACCGTATTATAAAATATCATATTTTGTGTGATTTGTCACTGTTATTGTGGAATCTGTTTTTCGTCACCGTAACCGCCTATGCGTATAAACCCTTTTTGTATACACCCTGCTCTACCAGACTGGCAAAGGCTTCCATTACTTTTTCTTTATCTTCCTGATATGTAACGCCGAACCAGGTGTCATGTGTCTTGAGAACAGCCACGTCCGCTTTCTTCTCCTTGATAAGCTTATCCACGATGATGGGAAGCAGATATTCTTTCTTCAGATCCTCCGGGCCGCATTCCTTTAAAAATTCCACAAATCCCTCTTCCAGTGTCTTTAAAAACGCAGGTGTCAGTCCCCACATATTCATGGATACCAGGTTCTTGGGGTCCAGCATACGCAGGCCATTGTCCTCAGTCTCCACGGCCGGGCCCTTTGGTGTCTTCTTAATATTATATGTCTCCGCAATCCCCACCAGATTCTTATTCTCATCCAGAGAGCAGATACCCCTGGTCACGGAACCGTTGTCGCTCAGGGTGTTCTCCAGAATAAATCCAGCCATGCAGATGTCCAGCTTACCTGTATCCTCATGCTCTTCCACCAGATAGTCGTGAATTTTCACATAGGCCTCTTTGCCATAGTAATCGTCTGCGTTGATGACGATAAACGGCTCTTCCAGCACTTCTTTTGCTGCCAGGATCGCCTGTCCGGTTCCCCACGGCTTTGTGCGCTCCTTGGGGCAGGTGAATCCTTCCGGAAGATCCTGTAGATCCTGAAATACATATTCCACCTCTGCCACCTTCTCGATCCTGTTTCCGATCACTTCACGGAACTCTTCCTCTATGTCTTTTCTGATGATAAATACTATCTTGTTAAACCCTGCTTCCAATGCATCATGAATGGAATAATCCATGATGATCTCACCGCTTGGTCCCACTTTTGCCAGTTGTTTGATTCCCTTTCCAAAGCGGCTGCCAATTCCGGCTGCCATGATTAGCAGTGCTGTTTTTTTCATGTTTTTATCTCCCGTTCCTCATTCATAGATTCTATATGTTACCTGCCTGTCCGCCTGTAATCCAGACGGCAGAATACCAATTATCACTTTTACCATAGAATACCGTAACTGTTCAGTACCCCCACAGTTACCCTTTGGCGATGGGATTTTAGCCTGACTGCTGAATAGTTACCAAAATACTTACTTCCATAATATATTACAATTTACCGGGAAATGCAATCTTTAGTTCCCCGTATTAAATGCTTGTTTCAGTATAGCACGGAGCGCTTTGTATGTCCATAAATAGGACAGAGAAATCAATATCACTTATTCATCCCAGTGTCCGTGCAAGTGCCTAGAATGCGTCCCGCTGCCTTATTCACGTCTTTCGCACGCGATTCATACTGCTGGATAGTGTGCCGTATAATCTCCGGGGAACCATGCTATAGGATCAATTTGCTCATCGAACCACCTCCATACTTCTGTAGAGTTATGTTTTATTCTACTTCTACAGACCTGACAGATATCCCACGATGGCGTCGGTAAACAGAAATGGAAAAAAAACCATGGTTTCGACTAAGATCAGTCTGCACCATCGGTTTTCTTCGTTTAGGCCAGCTTCGGGATCATAACAAACTATCAGCAGAGGACTATTGAGTGCCGCCGCCCCATATCAGGCCTTATCTTGTGCCATGCTTCGTGTCATGCCTTATGGTCACTGCCCAGCACATTTACTATTTTTTGCGCCACAAGGTCTTTGACATTGGCTCCACCAGCTTTCAGGTATTCCCTGGAATCAAAGGCGGAGGGCTTCTGTGCAAGTACCTGGCGGACGCCGGCTGTCATGGCCAGGCGCAGGTCCAAATCCTTGTTTATTTTGCACACTGGGGATTTTGCCGCGCGGCGGAGCATATCTTCCGGGATTCCTATGGCATCAGCCAGTACGCCTCCGTTTTCCTGAATGATTTTTACATACTCCTGGGAGACGCTGGACGCGCGAGAGCGGCATTTGTCGTTACTAATCCCATGATAAAATTCTCCTTCTCCTATTTTCTGACAGGTTCCGTTTTTTATGGCGTCTGTCACTTTCCTGGCATAGACGGGATAATCCACCGCCTCCCTGCCCTCACAAGCTGGGCCTGTTTTGCATTCAGTTTTTCTCTATTGACCTCGTTTACAAGTATATGTATGCGGCTGATCAGCTTATTGTACGCAGCTCCAAGCCGAATAAACTCATCAATTCTTCCGATTTTAATCTCTTCCTTAAAGTTCTGGTCTTCCGCACGTCCCATGATCTCATTCAGGTTCTGAAGTTCACGCGTAACACCACGGGAAAACCGACTGTATATGTAAGAGGCAATGATGATCACGAAACATGTGACAAGTATCACAATCAAAAAATTGATCCACTGACTGCTCAGGACAGCACTCACCATACCTACACACAGATAGTTCCAGTCCATGTGGGGCATCCGCCCTCTATACATACAATATAAACTGATTATAACAGATGTAAAAACAAAAAAGAATAGTCGAACTCTGGGATAAATAAAATCCCCTGTATTAACTGATCACAGTTAATATGGGGGATTTTGTAACAGCTCAACGGCTGTTATTCTGTTTTCCTGTTATTTATCATTCATTTTCGTCAATTTAGCCGCCTGGTCTGCAGCCGTAAGATTATCTATGATCTCTTCCAGATCACCGTTCAGCACACCGTCCAGACGATGCAGGGTCAGCTTGATCCTGTGGTCCGTCACACGTCCCTGGGGGAAGTTATAGGTTCTGATCTTCTCAGACCGGTCCCCGGTACCTACCTGGCTTCTTCTAGCCTCTGCTTCCTCGTCGTGGCGCTTCTCCAGTTCCATCTCGTACAGTCTGGAACGCAGCACTTTCAGCGCCTTGTCCTTGTTCTTGAGCTGTGACTTTTCATCCTGGCAGGAAATAACGATCCCCGTGGGGATATGGGTCAGACGCACGGCGGAGTCTGTGGTGTTGACACACTGTCCGCCGTTTCCGGATGCACGGAATACGTCAAACTTGCAGTCATTCATATCCAGGTGGAAATCAATCTCCTCCGCTTCCGGCATGATCGCCACAGTGATGGTAGAGGTATGGATACGTCCGCCGCTCTCTGTCTCCGGCACACGCTGCACCCGGTGTACACCGCTTTCATACTTCAGCCTGGAGTAGGCGCCTTTGCCGTTGATCATAAACGTAACCTCTTTGAAACCGCCGATACCGTTCTCATTGAGGCTCATCATATCTGTCTTCCAGTTCTGGGATTCCGCGAATTTTACATACATGCGGTAGATTTCCGCGGCAAAGAGCGCGGCCTCATCCCCGCCGGCTCCGGCTCTGATCTCCACAATAACGTTCTTCTCATCATTGGGGTCTTTTGGCAGAAGCAGGATCTTCAGCTCCCGCTCCAGCTCCTCAATGCGCTTCTTGGAATCTGAAAGCTCTTCCTTGAGCATCTCGCGCATCTCCGGGTCTGTTTCCTCATCCAGCATCATAAGACTGTCTTCCACTGTCTGTTTACAATTTTTATGTTCCCGATATGCATCCGCAATGGGCTGCAGGTCGCTCTGTTCCTTCATCAGCTTCTGGAAGCGCGCCGTGTCATTCGCCACTGTTGGTTCATTTAACTCATTTAAGATCTCCTCCAGGCGAATCAAAATATCATCTAACTTATCAAACATGGTGTTCCTCCTGTTTCTTTCTTCCCAGCACCACCCTGTCAAGGCCTGCCAGGTCTTTCACTACTCTGGTCTCTTCATATCCGGCATTTTCCAGCATAAGGCGAACCGGACCGCCCTGATCATATCCGATCTCAAAAGCCAGGACTCCTCCCGGCATCAGATATTCCCCTGCCTCACGGGAAATCCTTCTGTAAAAATACAAGCCATCCTCTGTCCCGTCAAGGGCCATTCTCGGCTCATGGTCCTTCACTTCCTCCGTCAGGCTGTCTATAACATGACTCTCTATATAAGGCGGATTGGACACGATAATATCATACATCCCACTGATTTCTGAAAACAGATCGCTTATTTTCCATACAGCCGGAATATCCAGTTCCCTGCTGTTTCTCCCTGCCACGGCAAGGGCTTCTTCGGACAGATCCGCCCCCGTCCCTTCCGCCTCTTTCAGAACGGACAAAAGAGCCAGCAAAATGCAGCCGCTGCCTGTGCACATATCCAGAATCCTGAATCTGCCGTCTGCCTGCATCTTCCCGGCTTCGAGGAGCACCTCCTCAACCAGAACCTCCGTATCCTGCCGTGGGATCAGCACATGTCTGTCCACATAAAATTTCAGTCCGTAAAACCAGGCCTCGTGAGTGATATGCTGGAGAGGGATATGCTGTGCCCTTCTCTGTATCATCTCCCTGTACCTCGCGGCCTGGTCTTTCGGCATTTCTTCCGTCTCCCTCAGAAAATAGGAAGCCCGGGTCATACCTGTCACATATTCCATCAAAAGCCATGCATCCGTCCTGCTGTCCGCAATCCCTGCCTTCTCCAGTGTCTTTTGTCCTTCCAGATGGACTTCCCTATGCGTCTGCATAACAGCTCTCTCCTGTTTCACATCTGTGTGAGGCGGCCATCCGGCTATTTTCCGCCTGTTCTATTTCCTCACGGGCATCCGGAAAATTCTCCAGAAGATATACTTTCCAGTCGAAAACAGCCTCCACTGCCGCAATGGCAACCTCTGCCATATCCGGTGTGGGTTCTTTTGTGGTCAGCTTCTGCATAGCCATACCGGGCTTTGAGAGAGCGCATACTATCGGATTCTCGCTTCTTCCCGCCAGACGGATGATCTCATAGGAAATACCTGCGATAACCGGCACCAGCAGGATACGGATCACCACCCGCAGCCACATGGTATGTACCGGCACAACAGCAAAAAATCCCAGGAAAAATATAATACTCACAACAATAACAAAGAACAAAAAACTGGTTCCGCAGCGTTTGTGGAGCCGGGAGCTATCCATGACATTTTCCACGGTCAGAGCTTTTCCCTGTTCCACGCAGTTGATGCACTTGTGCTCCGCCCCATGGTACATGAACACTCTCTGGATATCCTCCATCTTGGAGATCAAAAGCAGGTATCCCAAAAAGAGCAGGATTCTCACAAGCGCCTCCGCCAGGGTCACCCCGGTCTCGGTTGCCCCCACTTTATGAAGCAGGCTGGCGATGAGATACGGCAGTACCATGAACAGGCCAACCGAAAGGATCACAGAAAATATCACGGTTCCTGTCATCAGGATATTTTCCATCTTCTTCTGCTTGGCGTCGTATTTTTCACGGTCCTCCCGGTTCAGGGCTTCCCTCTTTTTGATCTCCTCCTCTTCCTCCTCAAAGAAAGTGGCGGAATACATGAGACATTTTGTGCCCACCACCAGGGAATCAATAAAATTAAACACACCTCTGATAATAGGAAGAGAAAGGATTTTTTTGTTCTTGATAAAACTCTTGTAGTCTTCTATCTTAACTTCAATCTCTTGATCCGGCTTTCGGACAGCAATAGAATACTGGTCCTGATGACGCATCATGATGCCTTCCATGACTGCCTGTCCGCCGATGTTGGATGATTTCATCTATACCTCCATAAAATCCAAATCCCAAAGGCAGCTCTGTTTTTACCAAAGCAGAAAAACTGCCTGGGAGATACAATAAGAGGCTGAAGTCCTAAAACCTCAGCCTCTCCCGTTTTTTTATTTGTCCATGCCGTATTTTTTGTTGAACTTATCAATACGTCCACGAGCCTGTGCAGCTTTCTGCTGTCCTGTATAGAAAGGATGACATTTAGAGCAAACTTCTACGTGGAGTTCTTTCTTTGTAGAACCTGTTTTAAATGTATTTCCACAGTTGCATACTACTGTACATTCCTGGTAGTTTGGATGGAGTCCTTCTTTCATCTTTTTCACCTCTTCTATCGTTTGTTATTTATCTTTATTTTGCGTTTTACAAATTCAAACAGCTTTTAAATTATAGCATATGATTTTTATAAATGCAAGTATAATTATAGAAATCGTCGTTTTTTCACTGTTTGTACAAATTCGCTGTTATTGCGTGTATGAGCGAACATATTCAGGATATTTTCCAGCGCGTCATCCGCCTTCATACTGTTCAGGGCTTTGCGCATAATATCCACTGCCTCCTGCTCGTCTCTTGTAAGCAAAAGGTCTTCTCTTCTGGTGCCTGACTTGGCAATGTCAATGGCCGGGAACACACGCTTCTCCTGAAGTCTTCTGTCCAGGATCAGCTCCATGTTACCGGTTCCCTTGAATTCCTCGTAGACCACATCATCCATCTTGCTCCCGGTATCCACCAGGGCTGTGGCCAGGATGGTAAGGCTTCCGCCCTCTCTCATGTTTCTGGCAGCACCAAAGAAACGCTTGGGCATGTGCAGGGCTGCCGGGTCAAGACCACCGGACAGGGTACGGCCGCTGGGCGGAACTGTCAGGTTGTAAGCTCTTGCCAGTCTTGTGATGCTGTCTATGAATATGGTAACATCTTTTTTATGCTCAACCAGACGTTTGGCACGCTCAATGGTCATTTCGGAGACTCTCTTGTGATGCTCCGGCAGCTCGTCAAAGGTGGAATAGATGATCTCCACATTTGGCCCCTGAATTGCTTCTCTGATATCTGTTACCTCCTCAGGACGCTCATCAATCAGCAGGATGATCAAATGCATCTTGGGGCTGTTCTTCAGAATGGATTTGGCTGCATCTTTTAAGAGGGTTGTCTTACCGGCTTTCGGCGGAGATACGATCATTCCCCTCTGTCCCTTGCCGATTGGGCTTACCAGATCCACAATACGCATGGCCAGGCTTCCGCCCGGACGCTCCAGGTGCAGTCTCTCATTGGGGAAAATAGGGGTCATATCTTCAAAGTTCAGTCTGCGCATCTCATTGGGCTTGATTCCGTTAATGGAGGTCACATACAGAAGAGCTGAAAATTTTTCGTTCTGGCTCTTTACTCTTGTATTACCCCGCAGGATATCCCCGGTCTTCAGATTAAATCTGCGAATCTGCGACGGGGACACATAGACATCGTTCTCCCCCGGCAGATAATTCTCGCTTCGGATAAATCCATAACCATCCGGCAGGACCTCCAAAATCCCGCTGACACTGATACCGCTGTCCAGATCAGACTGCTCCATAGGAGGACGCTCTGTGCGGCTCTCCTGCCTGGGCTCCTGACGGCTGAATGTGCGGCTTTCCTGGTGTTCCTCCTGGCGGACGAATGTTCTGTTCTCCTGACGGTCCCGGCTTTCCTGACTGTCTTCCTGGCGGACGGATGACTGGCGGTCCTCTGTCCTGCCCGCTCTCATTTCATTTCTTGACTCCTGACCGTTCTCCTGGGATGTGGTGCTATCCTTCATCTGGCGTTCCTTATCATCTTCCTGCACCATACGCTCCACCAATTCACTTTTTTTCAGGGTGGAAATCCCTCTCATACCTCTGGCTTTTGCTATTTCTTTTAATGCCCCTAAAGACAGGGACTCATATTTTTCTCTCATTTAATAATCCTTTCTTCAAAAATAATGGTAAATGGATAATTGTCTGATTCGACTTGAATAGATCTATGAATGTTTGTAAATGCGCAGACCTACTGAATAGTTACGAATGTCTCTACTTCTTTTTTATCCTATCATACTTTCTGGAAAAAAGCAAAAGAATAATATGCAATTTATGTTTTTTTTCTTCTGCTGCCTTATTGCCATCTGCTCTCACTTATTTTATAATAGAAAAAAAGAAAAAGAGTAACTATTTTGCACCCTTACAGTTACGAAAAGGAGACTGTTATTATGAAATTTCAAATGATACATGAAAATTACAATGTAGCTGACCTGTCACGTTCTCTGGCTTTCTACGAGGAAGCGCTGGGTCTTACGGAAAAAAGACGCATCACTGCCGACGACGGTTCCTTTATCATTGTGTATGTGGGAAATGAGACTACTGACTTTGAGCTGGAACTAACATGGCTCCGGGACAGAGAAGAATCGTACAGCCTGGGTGACAATGAGTTCCATCTGGCTTTCCAGGCAGATGATTTTGAAAAAGCTCATGCACTCCACGAAAAAATGGGATGTATCTGTTTTGAAAATCATGATATGGGCATCTACTTCATTGCAGACCCGGACGGCTACTGGCTGGAGGTTGTTCCTGCAAAATAAACACGCCGCGCCTATTATGTCCCCGGCAGAACCTATTCAGGACTGCTGCATCAGGCCAACAAGCCTCTGATGCACAGTCCTTCTTTATTTATCAGTTCATACCTATCCTGGGAATCTCCTGTCCGCGCAGAAGGATTCTGGGACCGCCGGTGTGTTCAATGTATTCCTTTGTGATAATAACTTCCCCGATATTTTCATCCTTGGGAATTTCATACATAATATCCAGCATGTATTCCTCCAGGATAGCCCGCAGGGCTCTGGCACCTGTATGTTTCTCCAATGCCATTCTGGCGATGGCGCCCAGGGCTCCGTCATCAAACTCCAGCTTCACTTCATCCAGTGCCAGCAGCTTCTGGTACTGTTTTAAGATGGCGTTCTTGGGCTCTTTGAGGATCTGCACCAGCATCTCCTCTGTCAGGCCGCTGAGGGTGAAGACAATGGGAAGACGTCCTAAGAACTCAGGGATCATGCCGAACTTCTTCAAGTCATCCACAATGACTTTGTCCAGTATATTGGCATCTTGGTCGTATTTGTCTTTCAAATCCGCAAAGAAACCGATGGATGCCTGCTTATTCAGCCGCTCCTTAATAATATTCTCCAGATCCGGAAAGGCTCCGCCGCAGATAAACAGAATGTTCTTCGTATCCACAGTGGTGAGAGGCACCATGGCATTCTTGCTGTTGGCTCCCACCGGAACCTCCACCTCACTGCCTTCTAAGAGCTTCAGCATTCCCTGCTGCACGGCTTCCCCGCTTACATCTCTCTGGTTGGTATTCTTTTTCTTGGCAATTTTATCAATCTCATCAATAAAGATGATGCCGTGCTCCGCACGCTCCACATCATTGCCGGCTGCTGCCAGAAGTTTGCTGACAACACTCTCAATATCATCACCGATATAACCGGCCTCCGTCAGGGAAGTGGCATCCGTGATCGCAAGCGGCACATCCAGAAGTCTTGCCAAGGTCTTAACCAGGTATGTCTTGCCGCTTCCTGTAGGTCCGATCATCAGCATATTGGATTTTTCAATTTCAATATCATCTTCCCTGTCAGCGAACACCCTTTTATAGTGGTTGTATACAGCTACAGACATAACTTTTTTAGCCCGTTCCTGTCCGATCACATACTCATCCAGGCTTGCTTTTATTTTGTGAGGTGCAGGAATACTTCTGATGTCAAATGCCTTTGGCGCTACATTTTCCTGCTTTGGCTCCTCTTTTTTCTTCTTCACCCTCTGGCGCTTGGGGATCTGATTCTGCAGTGAATTTAGATCGATCATGCTCACGTTCGGCATGTTTTTCATCAGATCGTTGTAGTCAATGGGCGCATTGTTCATGGTGTCAAAGCTTTTCTGCATACATTCCACACAGATATGGATATCGTTTGGCAGGTCTATCATCTTCCCCGCTTTGTTCTCCGGCCTTCTGCACATAAAACAGATTTTCTCAAACTCTTCCTCATCGCCGGAGGTATTGTCTGCTGCTGTTTGTTCTTTATCGGATTTCTCCAAATACTCCTTATCGTCTGCCATTTCCTGTTCTCCCTGTCTTTTCTATATAAAATTTGATCATAACTATTTTCTATATCGTTTGTGGGTATCTTATCACAAATTCATATGAGTAACAAGTAAACTTTTCATTAACTGCCTGTAAAGCCGGGCTTTTAAACTACCTCCAGGCTCTGAACTGCGCAGAAAAAGGCATCCGCCTGTACCCTTATAGGTACAGGCAGACACCTTTTATCTGCTGTTTTAACCCTTAACGGGATTGTTTCTCTTCTTTGTCAGCTGCTTTGTCAGTTGTCTTGGCATCTTTTTTTGCACCCAGGGTCACGGTAATGGTCTGCTCTTTGTACTCTCCGTTCTGGGCACGGGAGATGACAAACTCCACACTCTCCCCTGCTTCATAATACTGCAGTCTCTCGATCAGTTCATCTCTGGTGTTCAGACTTGTTCCGTCAATTTTCAGGATCACATCGCCCTTCTGGATACCTGCCTGTGCTGCAGGACCGTCCTCCTCCAGGCTGTATACAAAGACACCTACCGGCATGCCGTATACCTGAACGGCCTCAGATGTTACATCGGTACATGTAATTCCAAGATAAGATGCTTTGTCCTCATCATCCACTTTATATCTGGTTTCCTTGCTCATCAGTTCATCCAGGATCGGTTCTGCCTTGGAAATAGGAATCGCGAATCCTACTCCCTCCACTTCATTGGATGCGATCTTGGCGGAGTTAATGCCTACCAGTTCCCCGTTCATATTCAGAAGCGCACCGCCGCTGTTGCCCGGGTTGATGGCTGCGTCTGTCTGGATAAATGTGCTGTTGGCATTCTCAGAGTTCACATGACGGTTCAGGGCACTCACATAACCGCTGGTCACGGACTGTCCGTATCCAAGTGCATTGCCGATCGCCACCACCTGCTCGCCCATGGCCAGAGCATCGGAGTCACCGATGGCTGCCACTTTGATCTCCTCCAGAATATCCTGAGGGATATCCGACAGCTTTACAGAGATGACCGCCAGGTCATTGTCCGCATCTGTACCCTTCACCTGGGCTGCAACCGCACTGCCAGGGTTTTCTGAATCCTCTGTTCCCTCTCCCTGTTCGCTGCTGGTTTTCTCCACCTGGGAACTTGTAACCGCGCTGCCGTCCTGGTTGGTAAAGAACACCGTGAGGGAATCCGCGCCGCTCACCACATGATTGTTGGTGGCTATGAGAAGTTCTGTATCATTCTGGCTGACAATGATACCGGAACCGCTGCTCTTTGCTTCCTGTGCCTGCTCACCATAGAAATACTTATAGATATCAGGCAGTTCCTGAACACTCACTCCTACAATAGACACAATAGAAGGCATGGCATTTTTAGCCACCTGGGCAACGGTGGCCCCGGAGGAATCCGTATTGCCGGTGCTGATTGCGTTGTTTCCTTTTGTGGAGTTATCCCCTGTTGTCTGGGTATTTTCTATTTTTATATTTTCTTTTGGATTTATTTTGTCACCCATATAATTGGTTGCCTGAAAGACCACACCGGCAACCAGGCCGAAAACTGCTGCGTAGGCTGCTGCTGTCCCCAGTTTCTTTCCGATTCCACCCTGTGATCTCCTGGGCCTCTCTTTTTTATTATTTTCCGGAGGAATGGGGGATGAAAATTTGTAGGAATCATAATTTTTCTTTCTCTCCTTCTCATACCATTCTTCCTTTTTCGGTTCACCCTTGTAGGAACGGGCATAAACAGGATTCTCCGGTGTGGGAGCTGCGGCAGGCTCTTCTGCTTTTTCTCCGGCGCTGTCTGTATTCGTATGATCCGGTTCTTTGGCTGCGGCTGCCTCTGACATTGCTGCCCCGGTCTCATAGGCCGGTGTCCCCGGCTTCCTGCCCGGTACTGGGGATTCCATTCCGGATACTGCTGCAGAATCCGGCGCTGTATGTTCCAAAGTTTCCTGTTCCGGTGCTGCCTGCTCCGGTTCTGACGGTCTCACATCTGCCGCATCTTTTATAGTAAAGTTTACACCGCCTGTTGTATCCATACCGGAAGTATTGTCTTCCTCCACACTACGGTTCTCATTCATGCCTTCTTTGAATTCTTCACTCATGATACATTCTCCCTTCACTGCTATCTATCTCTAAATTGTAACGCTTCCATCTCTTCACAGTTACGAAAAAAATCCCTGCGGGATCGTTACTTTAATTCTCTTATTTCTTATCTTTCTGAACATAGTTTACCAGCCATTTGTGTTCAAATTGTGATAAAACAGCAAAGAAAAAATGAAATTCTATTCTACAGTCACAGATTTGGCCAGGTTTCTGGGCTTATCCACATCAAGGCCTTTTCCGAGAGACACATAATATGCAAAAAGCTGAAGCGGTACCACTGCCAGAGAATTGGTAAAGTATTTATTTGTCTTTGGCAGATAGATCACATAGTCCGCAGTTTTTTCAATTTCGGTATTGCCCTCATTGGTCACTGCCAGCACAAATGCGCCTCTTGTCTTAACTTCCTGTATATTGCTGAGTGTTTTCTTGTACAGTTCTTCCTGGGTGGCAACTGCGGTCACAAGGGTATCCTCCTCGATCAGGGAGATGGTACCGTGTTTTAATTCGCCAGCAGCGTATGCCTCTGAATGGATATAGGAGATCTCCTTTAATTTCAGCGACCCTTCCAGAGAAATGGCATAGTCCAGTCCCCTTCCAATGAAAAACACATGCTCTGTAGCCAGGTAACGGTTGGCAAATTTCTGGATTCTTTTCTTGTTCTCCAGCAGCATCTCAATCTGTCCGGGAAGCTTCTTCAAATCCTCCACCATCTCCGCCATCTGTGTATCATCAATCTCTCCTCTGGCTTTGGCGAATTTCAGCGCCAGCAGATAATGGGCGATGAGCTGGGTGCTGTATGCCTTGGTGGTGGCAACCGCGATCTCAGGTCCGGCCCAAGTGTACATTACATTGTCTGCTTCCCTGGCAATGGAGCTTCCCACCACATTGACAATTCCCAGCACCTTGATCCCGTGTTCTTTAGCCTCACGCAGAGCGGCTAAGGAATCCGCGGTTTCCCCTGACTGGCTCACGATGATCGCCAGGGTATCCGGTTCATAAATGGGGTGGCGGTAACGGAATTCACTTGCCAGGTCTACCTCAACCGGAATTCTCGCCAGACCTTCAAACACATATTTTGCGGATACACAGGTATGGTAAGCAGAACCGCAGGCGATCATGTATATCTTGCGGATGCTGCGGATCTCGTCATCAGACATGCCCAGTTCTTCAATCACTACATTGCCGTCCTTGATCCGGGGATTCAGGGTATCGCCTACTGCCTGGGGCTGTTCATACATCTCTTTGAGCATGAAAAACTCATAGCCGCCTTTTTCTGCCGCGTCAATGTCCCATTCAATGGCAGCAGGCTCTTTCTCCAGTTCCTCCTCGTCGATATTGTAGAAGGTGATGTTGTCTTTTGTCATGCAGACAATCTCTTCATTCTCAATAAAATACACATCTCTTGTGTATTTCAGCACTGCCGGCACATCGGAAGCGATCAGGTTTCCCACATTGCTTCTCCCCACAATGAGAGGACTGTCTTTTCTTACTGCGTAAAGTTTATCGGGCTGGTCTTTGAACATAATGCCAAGTGCGTAAGAGCCTTCCATACGGTGCATGATCTTGGTGATGGTCTCCAGCGGATCTCCCTTGTAATAATAATCCAGAAGATGGGCTATCACCTCTGTATCTGTCTCAGACACAAATTCGTAACCTTTTGCCTCCAATTTTTTCTTCAGTTTCATATAGTTCTCGATGATCCCATTATGTACTACAACAATGGTCTGCTCTTTATTAAAATGGGGATGGGCATTGGCGTCGGAAGGTGAACCGTGCGTTGCCCATCTGGTATGCCCGATCCCCACGGTCCCCGGCAGAGTTGCTCCGCCGTGGGTAAGCTCATCCAGGATTTTCAGCCTTCCCATGGACTTCATCATCTCAATGGCGGTTCCATTATAGACAGCGATCCCCGCGGAATCGTATCCTCTGTATTCCAGTTTCTCCAAGCCTTCCAGCAAAATGGGGGCTGCCTGTTCTTCTCCGATATAACCAACTATTCCACACATAATCATTTCCTCCATGTAACCGGATCCGTCTTCCTATCTTTGTCTTATCATCCGGTGTGTTTGTCTTTCTATCCATGAAACATGGCCTATTTTAGCAGATTATTGTGTTGATGTCCAGTAAGAAGCGTTCATAGTACAAAAATTTATAACGGATTTTGGAAGACGGCGGTAGGATTTTCCCATGCGGTAACCCAGAAATTTAAAGCCGCTCTTCACCACCAGCTCCGCCATCAGCCAGGGTCTGTGTATTTTGAACAGATACCCTGCTGTCTTTTTTACCAGGCGGATGCCCTCACTTTCAGAACGGATACCTGCAAAAACTTCCGGATGATCCGTCTGGGATACAGCCAGATCAAAGTTTCGTCTAAACTGCTGCATACACCCATAATTGTGGGAGTGAATGACCTTGGCCTCCGCCTCATATGCCACACAGTAACCTTCCAAAATCAATCTGCCCGCAAAAATCATATCCTCATTAAAAATGGTATGTGTGATAAACCCTCCCATTTTTTCATAAATACTCCTTCTGTATGCTGCACAGACGTTGGAGCAGAAAAAGGTTTTGATTCCCAGATCCGGCAGGTCGTCTTTGCTCTTGACGCTGCTCTTTGCCGGATAGTTGAAGGAACGTGTGTACTTTTCAATGATCCGGCAGTCTTTGTCTGCAAGCTGTCTGCCGTAAGCTGCCCCCACCTTCGGATCATGGAAAGCTTTTACCAGTGCTTCCACCACACGTTCATCCGCAGGCACCGCATCCTGTGTAAAAAAGACCAGTATATTGCCTGTGCTCACAGCCGCCGCCCTGGCTCTTGTTCCGCCGTGGTCAAATTCTTCTTTTTTTAAATGTTCCACCCGGACATTTTCCATCTCCTGTATCCAGGCATCTTTCCAGAATTCTTCTTCTGTATTCATGATCAGGATTTCTTTTATGGGGTAGGTCTGCCTCTTCAGCCCTTTCATCAGCTTCCTGAACTTTTCATCCGGTTTGTATACCGGTATGATCACTGTCACTGTATAAGAATCCATCGAATCCCTCCTTGATATGGCACAGGGGATGCCGTGTTATACACACAACATCCCCTGCCGCTTTTCTTATATCTTATTCATAATCTTCATACTCGCCGCTTCCATTGTCACCGGAATCTCCTGAACCGCCGCCGCTGTATCCGTTATCCTGGCTGTCATCATAACCATTGTCATAATTATCGCCGGAATCATCGTAATCATCTCCGCTGTTGTAATCAGAGGATCCGCTGTCACTGTAATCGGAAGAACCGTTGCCGCTGTAATCGGAAGAACCGTTGTCACTGTAGTCGGAAGAGCCGCCGCCGCTGTAGCCGGAAGAGCCGCTGTCGCTGTAATCAGAAGAATCACCATAGTCGCTATAGCCACTGGAACCGCTGTCATCCGTATCACCGGAGCTGACAGAACCACTGCTGCTTGACTGCTTGAGCGCAGACCCATCATAAGTGGAGGCCCGTTCTGATATAAATGTTTTCTGTTCATCTGAAACATAAGAATTTCCAAATCCAGAAAAGCCTGCAATATAGTCACTTCTCTGTTTTACTATCTCAGAAGGTTCATAGCTTTCTTCTCCAAAAAGGAACTGATGCAGTGCTTTAACGTTTGTCTCCAAAGTTGTAGGTATCACATAATCTTCACCTACAGGACTGCGCTTCACTTCTTCTCCCATCATGTTACTGGTGGGAAATCCGCTGGTTTCTCCCAGCTTGTAAGACAGGATGCCCATGCCAAGTTTTATCAGATCGCTCTTGCTGAAGTCTGTGGCGATCATTGGAAATACCTCATCCATAATATCATTCAATGTGGATAGACTAGCTTTTTTCGCTTTTTCCACAATCAGAGAAATAATATATCTCTGACGCTCGGTTCGTTTCATATCCCAGCCGCTGGTGTAACGAATACGGCAATATGCTGTCGCCTGCACACCATTCAGATGATAATTTCCTATAATCTCAGATTCCTGTTTATCATCACCAGGATATTCCGGAAGCTCAATAGGCTCATAATCCATACCTGTCACTTTTGCAGTCTCTACACAGTAGTCATTCATATTTACAATTTCAACATAGGTCATATCCACATCGAGACCGCCCAGACAGTCAATCGCAGTCGCCAATGCCTTAAAATTCACGGCCACGTAATTAGTGATATTCAAATCCAGGTTTGTATTTATCATAGACATTGCCTGGGTCGGACCGCCGGTATTATATGCGGCATTACATCTGGTATAAACGTCATTGCCAATATTCACATAGGTATCCCTGTAAAGAGAAACCAGCTTCACTTCTTTTGTATCATTGTTGATACTGGCAATAATGGTCGTATCACTCTGTCCTGATTTTACATTTTCTTCTCTATTATCCACACCGAACAAAGCAATATTGGTAAATCCCTTCAGCGTTTTGCTTCCGATCACGTCCTCGTTGACCTCAACCTGGCTTGCTTCTTCCGAGTTGTTGTTGTCAAGATTCAGCTTATTCATCTTTTCGTTAACCTTAGCGTATATGAAGAGTCCGCCCACCAAGATCAGCAGTACAAACAGTTCAATACCAAAAAGCACTCTTCTTTTTCTGCGTCTTCTGACGCTTTTGTTCTTTTTTGCCATTTCACTTCCCCTTATTTACTAATAAGCGTTTTTGTTTACAAAGCCCTTAAAAACTGTGAGAAACAGTATCTTAATGTCAAGTCCAATGGTCCAGTTTTCAATGTAGTACAGGTCATACTCAATTCGTTTACGGATGGAGGTGTTTCCCCTGTATCCATTCACCTGCGCCCATCCTGTAAGTCCTGGGCGTACCTGATGCTTGATCATATATCTGGGTATCTCTTCCCGGAACTTTTCCACAAAAAACGGACGCTCCGGTCTGGGACCAACCAGACTCATCTCTCCACGCAGTACATTGAAAAGCTGAGGCAGTTCGTCGATACTTGTTTTTCTCATAAATTTTCCGAAATTGGTGACTCTCGGGTCATCCTTAACGGTCCAGGCTTTTTTCTCCTCTTCCGGCGGCTGCACATCCATGGAGCGGAATTTGTACATCATAAAATTCCGGTTGTGCAGACCCACCCTCTCCTGCTTATAAATAAGCGGCCCGGGAGATGTGATTTTTATCATGATCACCGAGAAAAGCATAACCGGTGAAAATAATACAATTGCGGCCAGCGCGCCTCCCAAATCCATAATGCGCTTTATCAGGGCATTGAAGGTATTGGATAGGGGCACATATCGGATATTGATAACCGGCAGCCCCAGAATGTCCTCTGTATAGGGTTTTGTAGGGATAATGCGGTTATAATCCGGTATAAATTTCGTGTGCACTCCTGATTTTTCACAGAGCGCGACAATCTGCTCCAGACGGTAATACTCATTCAGTCCCAAAGTGATGGCGATCTCATCCAGGTGGTTCTGCGGCAGGATCACCATCAGATTGGCGATTCTTCCCAGTACCTTGATACCCTTATACTCTGTTCCCGCCTCAATATGGTCATCCAGAATTCCTCTCACCTTATATCCCCACTGGGGATTTGCAAGAATACGGTCGATATATTCCTCAGCGGCACGGCTGTAGCCCACCAAAAGAACATGCTTCTGGTTATATCCCCTGGAGCGCATCTGACGCAGCCCCAGCCTTATAAGATTCCTGGACACGGTCTCCAGAAAAATATTGACCACATAAAAAATGACAATAACATGACGGGAAAAATCAATCTGCTTAACCAGATATAATGCCCCCACAAACAGAAACATCCCAATGGTATTGGCCTTAATAATATTGGATAGTTCCAGCCTTCTTCCCTGTATACGCTTAGGCGTATACAGGTTAAATGCATAATTTAATATCAAATATCCGGGCACAATGAACAGCAGCGCTGACATATAAACCCGGAATGGTAATCTTCCTACATTGTCGTTCAGGAAAGGTACATAAAACTTAATGACCCAAGCCAGAAAATAAGAGAGCGCAATCACAAAAGCATCAATCACCACCTGCAGACGGTTAAAATGCTTCTGGTTCTCTTTTATCAAGGTTTATCACCTTCTCTTCTTCATAATTCGCAGCCATCTGCACTTTACTCAGTCAGCTGACCACGATCATCCGTAACCGTTCAGTACCTTCACGATCACAGACAAAAATCCATTAAACTGCCTTTGACAAGGGAATTTGTGCCTGTCTGTAAAACGCATTTTTACGGTCAGCACAGTAAATGCGCAGACCCGCTGCTTAGTTACGATAATTCCCACTTATAATACTATAAATTTAACGAAAAGGCAACAAAACATTTTCTGAAGACTCCTTAAGAAGGCAAAAAAACGGCATTTTGCAGGTTTTTTTACTGCAAAATGCCGTTTTTTCACGTAACATTATTCCATATTTTTGTTACTTTCTTCCAATTTTTCCACCAGTTCCCTACAGATTTCTTCCGCGCTTTTTTTGTCCGTATTGACAATAAAATCCGCTGCTGCCATGTATTTTTCTCTGCGTTTTTCCATAAGCGAACGGATGTACGCAACTGTCTTGTTGCCTTCTATGACGGGACGGTCATGACTGTCTTTTACCCGTTCCAGAATCACCTCCGCAGAGGCGGACAGCAGTACCACTCTGCCGTTCTTTTTCATCTCTGCCACATTACACTCCCGCATGGGTACCCCGCCTCCGCAGGATACGACTACATTTTTCCTGTCCTGCAGCTCGATCAAAAGTTCTGTCTCCAGATTACGGAAATATTCCTCACCGTGAGTCTCAAAAATTTCCGGTATGCTCATCTTCTCTCTTTCGGAGATAAGCTGGTCCATCTCCGCTACTTCAAGTCCGTACCTTTCACTCAGTGTACGCGCAATTGTGGATTTTCCTGCTCCCATAAATCCGATAAGGACGATATTATATCCAAAATCTCTCTTGTCTTTCATGTTGTTTCCCCTGTTTCCCTTTATGAATGTAAAGCAATGAATTTATTATAACAGAAACAGAAAAAATAGCAATTCTTTTTTCATCATATGGCGAACAGGTGTAACATTAAAGACAGGTCTGCGCATTTACTGCGCTGACTGTGTGAATAGGTAGTGTCAGCAGGCATCCATCCCATCGCGAAGCGATTTTTTTGGCTGGATGCGCAACAGTTCAGCTTATCTGAACTGTTGCAAACAGGTCGTTGAACGCCTCGCTCATGGTTGGATGGGTATAAATTTGGTCACGCAGTACCTGATAAGGAGCTCCTAAGTCCATTGCCAGTTTTATGGTGTTGATCATTTCGTAGGACTCCTCACAGAGAAGCATAGCTCCCAGTATCTGCCCTGTTTCCTCATGGATCACTGCCTTTAACATGCCCTGGGGATTCTTCAAAACCTGTGCTTTGGGGATCGCCGCTGCGGGAAGTGCTGCGATTTTCACCGGTATCTCTGCCTTCCTGGCCTCTGTCTCATTCATTCCCACACGGGAATAGGAGGGAGAGATAAACACACTGTAAGGAACCGCCTTTCTCCTGGAGAGTGCATAGCTGCCGCCGTTCATCTGGGACCAGATGATTCTGAAATCATCCAGGGAAGTATAAGTAAACTGCAGCCCGCCGTGCACATCTCCCATGGCCCAGATATTATCAGCCGTTGTCTTCAGATTGTCATCCACAACCACTGCCCCTCTGCTGTTAAGCTCTACCCCTGCCCGCTCAGCGTGTAGGCCTTCCGTGTTGGGTTTTCTTCCGGTTGCGATCAGCACAGCATCTGCCTCCAGGATCTCCTCCTGCCCTTTGAACGCCAGCTTCACCAGGGCATAGCCGTCTGCCTGGGCGATCTCATGGATCCCGGCTCCCAGCTTAAAGGTCACACCCCGGTTTTCCAGCACACCCTGAATAGCCCCCGCCATATCTCTGTCTTCTCTTGGGATCAGCATTTCCCCATCCTGCAGAACCGTCACTTTTGTTCCGAATCCTGAATACATGGAAGCAAACTCCAGGCCAATATAACCGCCTCCCACGATCACAAGGCGCTTTGGATAGTCTCTTAAATCCATAAGTTCTGCGCTGGTATGTACAAAGGGATTTCCTTCCAGACCTTTGATCGGCGGGATCACAGGGATTCCTCCTGCGTTGATAAAGATTTTCTCCCCCTTAATTTCAAAGGTTTCTTCAGCCATCTTCACCTCCACAACTGTGTTGGAGACAAACGATGCAGTTCCGTTATATACATCCACATTCTCCAGGTCATCCAGCTTCCTGAAATTCTTTTCCCGGAGCATGGAGGTAAGCCTTCTCTTTTCATCAATGGCCGCCTCATAATCCGCAGTCCTCTCTTCCGGGGATGCCTCTTTCTTATTGAAGGCCAGCCCGGAGCTTCTGATCAGGGATTTTGACGGGATACACCCCACATTGATACAGGTTCCGCCGTACATGCCCGCGTCCTTCTCGATCATTGCCACCTTTTTGCCCTGTCCTGCCAGCTTGCCTGCCAGTGTTTTGCCGCCTTTGCCAAATCCGATAATTACCGCATCATATTTTTTCATATCTCTTTACATTTCCTCTCTGTGGAAAATCCTTTTATCTATATCCTCGATAGTTATTTTACTGAGTTTTTCCCTGCACACTTCATTCAGCTCACCATAAATATCATTCATAATGTCAGCCATCCCGGAAGCTACCATACATTCCATATCCGGATTTCCGGACTTCCAGGACGCGCACACGGCCTCTGTCTCCAATGCGTCATAAATCATGGCAAGATCCACATCCCCAGCTTCCATTGAAGTATGGTACCCACCATTCTGTCCCTCTTTGGTGGCGATAAGATTCTTCTTTTTCAGCTTTGCCATAACCTTACGGATGCGCGCCGGATTGGTACAGACATTCTTTGCCAGCTCCTCACTTGCCAGTGTCTCCTGTTTATGGTTCAGATAAACCAGCGCATGTACCGCAATTGCAAATTCACTTGTCATTTTTCTCACCCTCACTCCTGTTCTTTTTCATGCTTGTGCATATAGCACCACGTTTACAACTCCTGATGCAGTCACCGCAGCGGATACACTCCCTGCTGTTGGGGTTCTCCCACACACGGATATCCATCTTACAGGCCCTCTGACAGCTCCCGCACCGGTTGCACTTAGATTCATCCACCTGATATCTGTACAAAGCAATAGGATTAAACAGGCCGTAAACCGCGCCCAGAGGACACAGATACTTACAAAACGGCCTGTATACCATAAGGGAAAGGAGCACGATCACCACCAGGACCGCCACCTTCCAGGCAAACAGAAATCCGATCGCCCCCTGCAGATCCTTATTTAAAAGCACCAGGGGAATACCTGCGGTCAGTGTCCCGCTGGGACAGATAAACTGGCAGAACCAGGGACTTCCCTGCCCGATAATATCCACATAAAACATAGGCAGCAGTATTACAAATACCACTAATATCACATATTTCACCCATATAAGCCACCTGTGCCCCGGCAGATTCTTTCTCTTTTTAAGAAACGGTATCTTATAAAACAAATCCTGAATCAGCCCAAACGGGCAAAGCCAGCCGCACACAAATCTTCCGATCAGGGAACCGATGAAAATCAGAAATCCGATAATATAAAAGGAAAACCCATAATTCCGGCTCCCCAGCACTGCCTGCAGGGAGCCAATAGGACAGGCCCCAAGTGCTCCCGGACAGGAGTAGCAATTCAGCCCCGGCACACACAGCGCCTTGGTGGGTCCTTTATAAATTCTTCCTTTGATAAATCCCAAAACATAGCCGTTGGTCAGTGCCGTAAATCCCACCTGCACAAGAAGCCGCAGCCTGTTTTGGATCTTCTGCCAGATATTAACCAATTCCTATACACTCCAGACATATATTGATCGCTTTTGTAAGCACTGTATCCGCTTCCCCCCGGCTCACCCCAAACAGAATAAAGGCCCCCGCCGTGACAAGAAGCAGACTTCTGATCACAGCCGCTTTCTTCCTACTCATTTAACACCTTCCCAAGCATCTCATCTATAATAGCTGTCCACTGCTTCTTACTCTTTGCTCCCGGATAAGTATCACCAATCTGGTTACCATTCTTATCCAGGAAAATCGTTGTGGGTACAACCTGCGCATTTTTCAAAATCCTATACTGCATATTCGCATCCTTCGGTATCACAAGATGTGTATAATCGGCTTTTGTTGACTCCACGATCTCAAGCGCCGTCTCATCCTCCGGCTGACTCACATCACTGATGATCCCTACCATTTGAAATCCTTTATCCGCATATTCCCGGCTCAGTTCCCCAAGATCCGGCATTTCCCTGATACAAGGCCCGCAGAAAGTCCCCCAGATATTCACCATGGTCAGAACCGACTTGCCAAACAATTCCTGGTCCACATCCTCCCCATCCAGTGTCTTAGTCTGAAACTCCCCAAAAACATCATTCTTCTCCACCGCATACCCAGCGTCCTCATCCTGGCTGCCGCTCTCTACGTCCGCCTTCTGTCCCTCTCCCTGACTGTCATCCTTCCCCTCCTGCATTTCTTTCGTCTCTGCACTCTCCCCTGCAGCACTGCCGGAGGCTACGCTCTCCTCCTTCTGGCTTTTCGCGCTCTCTTCTGTCTGTGTCTCAACCTTACCCCCCTCATCTTCTTTATCCCCACAACCAGCCAGCACCCCAGCCGCCACTACAGCCGTCACTGCCATTGCCATCCAATACTGTCTCCGTTTTCTCATAATAAACCTCCATATTGTTATCTTCTCTGTTACAGTTCATACTGAAATTATATTAGTTACAGTTCCAAATGTCAATACCCTTTCCCACATTTTTTCCATTTCCCCCTCTTATATAACCAAATCACATTGCCTCTTAATCCCATCCTGCCGCAATTACATCTGCCTCAATCACATTCCTCCTCGATTCCACTCCACTTCAATTTCCATTACGCCTCGATTCTATTACGCCTCTATTTCCATTCCGCCTCGATTCCATCCGTCTTAATCTCATTCCGTCTCAATCCCATCCGTCTCAATCCCAACCGTCTCAATCCCAACCGCCTGAGAACACCAGGGATGAGGGGAGGTGCCGGGAGGGGCGGAGGGGTGTATATCTGTGGCAGCGAGGTTAAGTGGAAGGTTCTGTGAGATCCGCCAATTACGCAGACTTAGGCGTGAGCCCGCTGGCGAACGTCTTAGTCGTAGTTATTGGCTAGCTCACAGGTTCTGGAACGTCGAGCGGCCACAGATATACACCCCGCCGCCCCTCCCGGCACCTCCCCTCATCCCGTCCCTCCCAGCCAAAACACCAAAAAAGAAGCTGCCCAACCTCACACAACCGTGTTCCGCCCGACAGCCTCTCCCCCGAATCCGTTTCTTTAAATCCCTTCATCTAAATCCGCTTATCTACCCCCACTTATCTAAATCCCTACGTCCACATCCCCTATTTCCCCGGATCGATCACATACTTCCCATTCGCCCGCACCTCAGGCCTCCCCAAAACATCCTCCAATTCCTCCAGTCCGCAAACCGCATAAACCATACTGCTCACATCCAGTCTCCCCGAATTGATCAGATCCAGCGCCCGCCTCTGTGTATAAGGATTAATATAAGAAGCCTTCAGCACCAACTCCTTCTGAAAGATCTGAAACGGCTTCACAGCAATCTCTTCATCCGGTTTTGTCAGCCCAAACATCATCACAACCGCCTTATTCCCCGCAATATCAATTGCCTGCTCAATAGTAGACGGACGACCCACACATTCGATCACCACATTTACCCAGCTCATCCCGCATTCCGCCAGGCGTCCCTTAATATCTTCCTTCAGCGGGTCAATACATACATCTGCCCCAAGCTTTCTTCCCACTTCCCTCTTGTTCTCCACCGGTTCCAGCAAGGCCACCTTAGCGGCCCCTGCCAGCTTTGCAAGCTGAAGCATCAAAAGCCCTATCATACCGCCCCCGATCACCACCACCTGGTGTCCGGGCTGGATTTCGCACATGTCAATACCATGGAGACAGCAGGCCACCGGTTCTGCCATTGCGCCCTGCTCAAAAGTGGTGTTCCCGCCCAGCAGATATACCTGACGTTCATCCACCGCACAATATTCCGCAAATCCGCCATCCACTGTCGTTCCATAACCGATCATATTTTCACAGTAATGGGCAACTCCGTTTCTGCATGGGTCACAGGCTCCGCAGTAGCAGTTTGGATCAATACACACCCTGTCCCCTGCTTTGTAATTCTTCACCTGGCTTCCCACCTCCTGGATAACACCGGAAAATTCATGTCCCAGGATCGTAGGCGGTGTCACTTCCGCTGCTCCTTTATCTCCCTCATAAATATGAACATCAGTTCCGCACACACCGCATGCCTTAACCTGAATCAACACATCATGAGGTCCCACAGCAGGCATCTCATGTTCTTCCACTCTCAGATCATGTTTTCCGTAAAATACTGCACTTCTCATATCCGACTCCTCCTGAATCAAAACTAACTTTTACTTTTCCCTCAAACTTATAGTTATGTATTACGCATAAGTTCACTATATAGCAAGGTACAACAAATTACAATTGACAATAATACCAATTTTAGGCACAAGCTTTTATTCATTCTGCTATAACTTTTGATTGGGAATTGTCTTTTTCTTTTCTCCATACTAAAATAGAAACAGCAGCAGTAACCAGTGAGATACGGAACCGATACAAACGGCAATATCCCAGGAGGAAATTCATGATGACAACCGGCATGACCACAATGGAAATCAAAAAGATAAATAAGAGCAAAGTATACCATCTCATATATGACAGCCGCGCCATCTCCAAGCAGGGGATCGCCTCTGCCCTGCAGATGGGTATGAACACTGTGACACAGAATCTGAAGCTTCTGGAGGAGGAAGGCTTAATTGAACGGAACGGTTATTTTGAATCCACAGGCGGCAGAAAGGCCCAGTCCATCCGCATTCTGCCCAGGGCCAGAATATCTCTCGGCATTGAGATACTCAGAAAAACGCTGCATATTGCCGCTGTGGATTTATACGGCCGCATTCTGGAACAGGAATCTTACCCCCTCCATTTTCATGTCTCAGATGCATACTGTGAAAAAGTAGGGCAAAAGGTAAATGCCTTCACAGAAAAATACAGGCTGCCCCGGCAACAGATCCTGGGGGCAGCGATCGCAATGCAGGGCCTGATCTCCACTGACGGTACCTCTGTAAGCTATGGCAGGGTGCTGGATCACACTGGTATGAAGCTTTCGGATTTCGCCCGCCATATTCCCTATCCCTGCCGCCTGGAACACGACTCCAAAGCAGCAGGTTATTTGGAAACCTGGCATCAGGAAAAGTTTCGGGATTCCATAGTTGTCCTGCTGAACCAGAATCTGGGCGGAGCTGTCATTTTGGATGGAAAAGTACATAACGGCCTTGGCATGCACAGCGGTTCCATAGAGCATATGTGTATCAATCCTGACGGCCCGCTCTGCTACTGCGGGGAACGGGGCTGTCTGGAAACCTACTGTTCCGCGGACAGTCTGGAACGGGCGGCAGGGACCGGCATTCCCGCTTTCTTCGGACAGCTCCGGCTCGGAACCCCCGCCTTCATAAAAATCTGGGAGGATTACCTGCGGCACCTGGCGTTTGCCATATGTAACCTGAATGTGGTGCTGGACTGCTATGTGATTATAAGCGGATATCTGGCTCCCTACTTTCTTCCGGAAGATTTGGAACGGCTCACACATTTGATCACAGACGCCTCCCCATATAAACAGCAGAAGGATTTTATTTTTCTGAGTACCCACGGACAGCTTGCACCTCCCGTGGGGGCGGCCCTCTATTATATAGATGAATTTTTGCACGAAATATAATAAGGTATGGGAACAGCCCCTGTGTGGACGGTTCCCATACCTCTTATTCTTCATAAAAACAAACTTGGTCTTTCCCGTGCTTTTTCGCCTCATAAAGTGCCTTATCTGACTTTCGGTAAAGCACCGGGAATGTAGTTCCGTCATCAGGCGCCACAGCGATCCCTATGCTGACCGACAGGCTGCATCCCTTGAACTCCTCCGGCAGGCTGCTCTGGAAATTTTCCATAAGCTGCTCCGTCTTTCTGGAAATTTTCTGCCGTTCATTCACATTCCTCATAAACACCACAAACTCATCGCCGCCCATACGTCCCGTAAAATCATCTCCCCGGAAGGTGTTCTTCATACAAGCTGCAAATAACTGCAGAACCCGGTCACCCTGGGGATGGCCGCAGGTATCATTCACATTCTTGAAATTATCCAGATCCAAAATCAGAAAAGCCCCTGCATTGCCGCTCTCCTCAATGACCGTATCCATCTCCCGCTCCAGTGCCCTCTTGTTCTTTAAACCGGTCAGGGAATCACTGAAGGCACTTTTCACAGCCTCTGAAAGCTGCTGTTTCTGGCGGCTGATATCTATAAAGGCGCACTGAACAACCAGATACCCTTCCTGTCTCTGCACATCAAAATTTCCGTAAGACCATTTGCTCTGCTTATTTCCGCATCGGATCAAGAACTCCCTGGACACCAGCCCCTCTTTGAGATTCTGAAACCACTCACGGTCTCCGCTCTCCAAGACCGGCCAAAGAAAGCTTCCGTATTTCTCCTGATACTCGCTGGCAGAGCATTCCATAAACTGGTAAAATCCGTCATTGGAATCCAAGATCGGCAGATTCTCATCCAGGCGGAAACGGACAATGGCACTGGGCACAGTCCGGTAAATAGAACGGATATTCTCATATGCCTGCTTTATTTTATTATGGGTCATACGGCGGCTGTTCAGCATGACAAAAACCATCAGACCCAGCACCAGCAGAACGGAAACACAGTACAGTGCCGTGCCGTCAATAACGTCCCTTGTCTTGGCATCCACCACATTACAGGGGATCACCAGAAGCAGATACCAGTCATTGATCCCCACAGCCGTATACTCTAATGTATATTCCTCACCCTTTTTTTGGTAACGAATAGATCCATTGTCTTTCTTTTTCATATGCTCTGCCAAATCCTGCAGATCCTGCCTGGTGAATTCTTTGCTGATCACCTTCTCCAGGTCTTCCAGCACATTCTCTTTGGCGTCCCCCTGCTCTGTGCGCACTAATATTTCTCCGGAGGAATCCGTAATATAGTTGTATCCTTCTCCATTGAAGTATCGAATAGACATCAAATATTCCAGCTGGTCCATGGTATACTGCCCCAGCAAGACCCCTTTGATTTCCCTTTCCCGGTATATCGGTACACTGATGACCATCATTCTTCTGCTGCTGTCGGTTCCAACCAGGCTCTCCACGGAGCTTTCCCCCTGCATGGCCTTTTTGAAATAATCCCTGTCTTTTACATTCCTTTGCTGCTCCATGCCGTTGTAATACATATTGCCGTCCAAATCCACCACAGCAAGCTTTGTAAAACGAGTTATTTGGGATTTCTGCTCCAGGATATCCAAAACCCGCTCTGAATAGACCAATGTTTTCTGTCCGCCGATAGAATCCGCGATCCCCTCCAGATACAGATAATCATTGTTTACCCGCTCATTGATCAGCTTTATACTCTGCTGCGCAAGCTCCTGGGCATAAGCATTCGTTTCATTTTCCAGAATGTCATAAATATATACAGCATAGAAGAAAGATGCCCCTATTATGAACCCAATGGCCAGTATGAGGATTCCGACTGTGATCCACCTCTTTTTTTTCTGCATGACATTCCTTCTTCCTGATTGCCGACTCCGTGTCCTTTCTATATATTATATAGGAGCGCGGATGCCCCGTCAATTTGAATTAAAGAAACTCCTTTACAGTTTCCCTTGCAGTCCATTATAATGAAACTATAGCAAAGGAGGAGGAAGATCATGGAAAAAGCAAAAACCGTTTTCAAAGGCATTGGTATCCTTTTACTGGTTCTCATTGGTATTTTACTGCTTCTTGTGGTTTACCTTACTGTTAGGGAATACCGCCCAAAGGCAGAGGAAACCGTGGAGGGGAATTACAAAGACGGTGAACTGCTCTCACTTAGCCGTCCTTTTTCCGTCATGAGCTACAACACCGGTTATGCATCACTGAGTAAAGATGAGGATTTTTTCATGGACGGCGGGAGCAAGGTCAAACCCGGCTCCAAATCCCTGGTGGAAGACAACCTGGACGGTATCACGAAAATCCTTCAGGACAATCCCTCTGACGTGTATTTCTTACAGGAGGTTGACATCAATTCCACCCGCTCCTACAGCATAGATCAACGCAGCGTCTACAGCGAGGCTCTGAACAAAACCAGTTTCTTCGCCTATAATTTCAAATGTGATTTTGTTCCCTACCCGATCCCTCCTATGGGTCATGTAGAAAGCGGCCTGGTCACTCTGACGGACAACTATGTGACAGATGCTGTCAGACTTTCCCTGCCGGAGTCCTTCTCCTGGCCGGTGAAAACCTGTAATCTGAAACGCTGTCTTCTGGTTACCAGATTTCCTCTGAAGGATTCCTCCAAAGAACTGGTGCTCATCAATTTCCATCTGGAGGCTTATGACAGCGGAGAGGGCAAAATAGCCCAGAGCAAAATGCTTGCGGATGTGCTGGCCCGGGAATATGAAAAAGGAAATTATGTCATTGCAGGGGGAGATTTCAACCAGACCTTTGAGGGCATAGACAAATATCCTGTCACCAATAAGGAAGACTGGGTTCCCGGTGTGATCGGGGAAAGCGACCTCCCCGAACATTTTTCCTTTGCCATAGATGATTCCTTCCCCACCTGCCGTCTGCTGAACGCCCCTTATACCGGGTCATACGATACCTCTCAAGTGTATGTCATCGACGGCTTCCTTGTATCCGACAACCTGGCGGTGAGAAATGTAAATGTCATTGATGTGGGATTTGAATACACAGACCACCAGCCGGTGCGCCTGGAAGTTGCTTTCAAGTAAGCATACTGATTTCAAGGATTTCCGCATAGAGTGTCTATAGAGGATATTCTGTGAAAAGGAGTCTTTACATGAAGGAGATCAGCCATATTCATTTAAAAAACCAGGGAAATTTTATTGTGCGTCCAGGCTTTGTCTATGTGGACTGCCGGGGCTGCCGGATTTATGAGAAGGGGCACACCATGCTCTCAACCGGAGCTTCCGCAACCATCAGTCTGAAGGATCATGGGATCCCGGAAGGTTCCTGTATCACTTTTTATGCGGAAGTCCCCCAGGGACCGGACCGGGAGGCCCATCAGATTTTTGTTTACTCGGAAGCCTGCCAGAATACTGCCCGCTATGTCATCAGCGGCACAGCCGCGGACAGTACACTGGGCTTTATCTCCGATGTATGCTAACTTTATACGGACAGGAGACACGCAAAAATCAGGTATCGTCTGATACCTGATTTTTGCATTTCTTATTCCATTTTCCTGCAAGATCACGCACCACTTTTATTGCAACCATCTGTTTAGAACATCCAGCAGCCGCTTAAGCTCAATGGGCTTCGCAATATGATCATTCATGCCTTTATCCCTGGCTTTTGCCACGTCAGCGGTAAAAGCGTCTGCTGTCAGCGCTATAATGGGCACAGTCCCCGCATCACAGCGGTTTGAAGAACGAATGGCAGAAGTGGCGTCATAGCCATTCATGACCGGCATCTGGATATCCATCAAAATGGCATCATACTCGCCCACTGCGGATGCTTCAAACACTTCACGCGCACGCTGTCCGTTCTCCACTGCGTCTACAACGAAATTCTGCATCTGGAGCAGCTCCACCGCAATCTCACGGTTCATGTCATTGTCCTCTGCCAGCAGGATTTTTTTGCAGTCTGTCCGCGTATGTATATTCTCATCCCTTGATTCTACCGTCTCACCCAGGTCTGAAGATATAAATATATAGAGTACCTGCAGCATTTTGGACTTAAACAGAGGTTTTGTGATAAACGCATCTGCTCCTGCCTGCAGAAATTCCTCCTCGATTTCCGAATAGTCATAAGCGGAAACAATGATAATGGGCACATCGCTGCCCAGTTCTCTGCGGATGGCTTTCACTGTCTCCAGACCATCCATCTCCGGCATCTTCCAATCCAGCACAACAGCAAAAAAATCATCCTTCTCTTCATGGGCTTCTACAATCCGCCGGACAGCCTCCTTACCAGATAATACCCAATACCCCCGCATTCCCAATTCATTGAGCAGTGCCGCTGCACTTTCACAGGTGATCTTATCATCATCCACGACCAGTACCGGCAAACCGGCAAGTTCCTCACTGTATTCCTCTTTTTCCAGACAGAGTTCAAGGGGAACGGATACGGTAAATTTACTGCCCTTACCCAGCTCGCTCTGCACATTGATGGAACCGTTCATCATCCTGACAATATTCTCCGTAATGGTCATACCCAGGCCTGTGCCCTGCAGTTTACTGATACGGGAATCCTCTGCTCTGGTGAATGGTTCAAATATCCGGGGAATGAAATCATCGGCTATCCCAATTCCATTGTCGATACAGATAAATTCGTACTGGCTTTTCCCGGGAGACGGTGCGTGCAGTTCATTGATGCGAAGTATGATCCTTCCTTTTTCAGGGGTATACTTGATTGCATTGGACAAAAGATTCATAAGGATCTGCTGCAGCCGGTCACCGTCAGCAATGACATTCTCATGCCGTACCTGACCGATGCTGATTTGGAATTCCTGCTGTTTTTCTGTCACCAGAGGGCGGCACATGTCCGTTATATTCTGAACCAGCTCCGGCAGATTGACCTTTTCCGGCATCAGATCAATTCTCCCGCTTTCAATCTTTGACATATCAAGGACTTCATTGATCAGACTGAGCAAATGACGGCTTGATGTGCCGATTTTGTTGAGACAATCCCGTATCTTTTCCGGTGAATTTATATTGGCCTGAGCAATTGCCGCCATTCCCATAATAGCGTTCATGGGTGTCCGGATATCATGTGACATGGAGGAAAGGAAGTTTGTCTTCGCCTGATTGGCTATCCTGGCAGCCTGGCAGGCTTCTTCCAGGGCGATGCGCTGTCTCTGCTGTTCCTCCCGGTCATTGGTCATATCAATCCCCACACTGTAAAAGGACGGAATACCATCCCAGCTCTCCTCAGCGCTTACATAGCTGAACGTCATGGTGAGGATTTTAATTCTGCCGCTGCGTGTGATAATGCGGGCTTCGATACTTGTATCTCCGCCATTTTCTTTGGAGTTCTCCATGATCTTTACAGTCCGCTCCAGATCATCCGGGTGTACATAATCACAGCGGGAATGCAGTTCTGTTTCAAACTGCGATTTGGTATAGCCGATCACCTGCAGAAAACCGCCTCCATACCATAGAATCGTCCGCATATCCCTGGCATCCACCCTGGCAAATCCGCCGGGGATCGTCCGGATGATGGCTTCTTTTTCCCTGTCCTTTTTTGCCATGTTGTATTCCATGCTGTGGTTATCGTGGGACAACTCCAGACGTGCCCTGTGGCCTTCCCAGTAGACAATACGGTCCTTGATCAGAAATATGCGGTCCAGCACGGGATTATAAAATTCCCATTCATAAAATTCATCTTCTGTCAAAAGATGGTTGGTACAGAAGGGACAAGGACTGGTCCTGCCCTGTATTACCTCATAGCATTTGCGGCCTGCCACCTGCTCAAATGGCCTGCCCAGGGTTTCACAGGAAGACGAATTCAAATACAGAAGTTCATATGTCTCCAGATCAGCCAGATAGACATTTCCCACATATTCATCCATCATCCATTTAAAATAATCTGATTTTCTATCCGAATTGCAGGTTCCCTCTCCCACGGAGCTTGACAGCCTGCTGCACTCACCGGATGGCATGTTCCCCTCAGCTATGTTTCCTGCAGGGTCCGTATTTCTTTGACATTCCATGTCTTTCTCCTTCAACCAAATAATCCTCTTATATTCCAAAATATCTGTACCAAAACAAGTATTCCTGATTTGTTCACATACATATTTATGTATTATATCATAAATAGCAGAAATAGCAAACAATAAGAAAATGGATTTACTTTGCCTCTGTTTTCATAAACATCATAAGGAAGCGAAGCAGTCGCCCGCCGCTGCCGTTACTCTTGTTTTTGGTGATGCTATCTCTCCGCCTGCAGAGGTGGGAGAATGTCCTCCATGCTTTCTTCATAAAAAGGATAACGCCATACACGTAAAAAAACCGTGACATAAATCACGGTTCTGGATAATGTTCCTAACTGCTTATTCTTTAAAGTACCGGTTTAAAGCATCCGGTTCCGGTATCACAAAAGTATTCTTATCATAGCGGACAAGAAATGTTCCACCAGAACTTTGAGCTGGCGGGAAGCTGTCTCCCTTTTTGTTCCCAGCATATCCGCGATCTGGGTCACGGTGGGTTTCAGGCAGATACGGACACCTCCCTCCTCCTTTTCCCGTCATCACGTGCCAGCTTCCACAGTTTGGCTGCCATCTTTTCCCTCTTGTGGCATTGGTGGTATTCTTTAGCTGACGGTACAGTCTCCGGACCTTATGAGACTGGGAGAAAAAAAGAAAATGCAGGAGTCTGGCATCTGTTTCCATCAAAGACAAAAGCTGCTTTCCGGGAATCGCCAGAATCTCCGCAGCCTCCATAATCTCACAGCTCACAGGTTCCGGCAAATCCTGAAGTTTCTCCTCATTCATTTTCCCAGGACGAAGATCACCTATCCGTCACCCTCACGCTCCTATCTTACGTCTGATCTCATTATATCTCCAACTGCATCCATGACTGCCGCCAGATGTTTTGCCCACGCGCGGCATGACTTTTCCTAAGGCTCATTATAACGTAACAGATATCGAATATCTACCTATACTTATAAGATACTTAACTTCCTGTTAATAACAGGATACACGTATAGAGCTCAAATCTATATATTGATCATAAAAATATCCAATCCCCGCAAACAGCATCAGCAAGACTACCAGAAACAGGATAAAATAATACTGATGCTCACTGTGCATGACACTTATCTTATAATTCATAAACCAAGTCTTTACGGATCCACTGCTGCCCAGGATCAGGATAGCAGCCTGTATGGCGGGAAATACCAAAATTTCCGTATTCTCTCCCAGCATAAAATATGCGGGAACAGTAAGTATTAGTGTCAGGGCAAAGATGATCCAGGCCCTTTTATTATTTTGAAATATCATATTGTCTTCTCCTTCCACTGTCCTTTCCCGCATCTTAAGACGGTTTCTGCAGAGTGTCAATAGGATACTCACAATATCCGTTTTTTTCTGCCTGAGGTACATCCCTCCCTTATGCCTGTACCTGTTTGGCCCCGGCTCTGTCCGCGCTCAGGGAACGCCTTCCATGAATACACAGAGCACCATGGGGATCCAGATAAAGCTGGCCTCAATGTATGCAAGTGCCTTTGGTGTCTGGGCAGTGTTTGCCACATAGCCGCCCTTTTTCAGAAGCAGGCCGATGACTGCGCTGGCAAGGCCCATGCCGGCCTTTACAAAAAAGCCCTGAAAAGCGGCAATGAGACCTGAAACACTTTTGTTTTTCCTTTGGCAGTAGGTCCGCGCATTGACTGCGCTGACCGTAAGAAAGTTTTCGGCAGCCGGCACCCCATGGCCAAAGGCAAAGCCGCTGAACAGTTACAAATTTTTCAGAAGCAGGTAAAAGCGCCGTCCACAATAAAATCAGAACCTGTGGTAAAGCTGCTGGTATCTCCCGCCAGATACACGGCTATGGACTGCAGCTCTTCCGGGCGTCCCATACGTCCCATAGGCGCCATGGCATTCCACTGTTCGATCAATGGTTTCAGGCTTGGGGAATTGAGTGTCAGCTCTGTTCCCATGTATCCCGGGCTGATACAGTTTACCCTCACACCGCGTTTCGCAAACTCGATGGCCATGGATTTTGTGAGCTGGATCACGCCCGCCTTCGACGCATTGTAGGAACACTGGGGCTGAGGTACATTCACAATGTGTGCTGACATGGACGCTGTGTTGATGATAGAGCCGTGTCCCTGTTTCAGCATTTGTTTTGCGGCTGCCTGTGCTGTTAAAAATACGCCGCTTAAATTAATATCAATGACTTTTTTCCACTGTTCATAAGTCATCTCCTCACAAGGGATATTCATGCAGATGCCCGCATTACAGAATGCGGCGTCCAGCTTGCCGAATGTGCCCACGATCTCTTCCATCATGGCATTGACTTCTTCGGGCTTTGTCACATCCGTCCGGATGGCAATGGTCTTCACACCATTTTCCTCCCCAATGACTTTTGCGGTCTTATTCGCTTCCTCAATGTCCACATCCACGATTGCCACATCACTGCCTGCTTCCGCAAGCGCGATCGCGATCTGTTTGCCGATACCTCTGGCACCTCCTGTTACAAAAGATACTTTTCCGTCCAGTCTCATTTTCTCGATAATACCCATGGTTTGTCTCCTTTTCTTCGTGATATTTGTTTTGTGATCCATTTTTGTGAAATCGTTTTGTAAAATCTATTTATATAATAATCCCCGGACGGCAATTCGTAAATATGCATAACTATCCAAATATTGGGTTGCATTTTTATGAATTTCTACCAACGGTGTTTATTGGATGTTTGTGTTATACTCTATTGTAGAAAGTTTTTTTATAAATATCCTTTATAAATCTAAGGCTGCAGGGTATCTCCCCCTGCCTGCAGGAAAGGAATGAAAAGAATATGGAAAATATTACATTGACCGATATAAAGAAAAACAACTATTCTTTAATTTATAATCTTTTGTACGAGCAGGAAAAGCTTTCCAAGCAGGAAATTGCAAACCAGCTTCACTTGAGCCTGCCAACCGTCACACAGAATCTGGTCGCGCTGGAGGAGGCCGGACTGATCGAAAAGGGAGGACAGTTTGAATCGCAGGTGGGAAGAAGGGCTGTTGCCTACACCGTCTGCCCTCATGCAGGAATTGGGATCGGGGTGGAAATATTAAAGAAGCAGGTAAGGATTCTGGCAGTTGACCTGAAAGGCTGGATCTGTGGATGTGTGGAACATAAGCTTCTCTATAGAAATGACGATGCCTATTATAAGGAGACGGCAGACTTTGTCAGTGACTTTATCCGGGACAGCGGATTTGGAGAAGAACAGGTTCTTGGAATCGGATTTGCTGTGCAGGGCCTGACAACGGCTGACGGGCAGGAGATTATCTTTGGTAAAACACTGGGGTACACGGGGCTTAAGATCACAGCTCTTTCCAGACATTTGAAATATCCTTGTATGTTTCTCCATGACGCCAAATGTGCTGCTGCCACAGAGCTGTGGAACCGCAGGGATTTGACGGATGCTATCTATCTCTCCATCGGAAAGCATCTGGGTGGTGCCGTGATCATCGGGGGACAGACTGTGATGGGAAAACAGAACCATGGCGGTGCCGTGGAACATATGACCCTGATCCCAGGAGGACGGCCCTGTTACTGTGGAAAATCAGGCTGTATGGAGGCATACTGCTCTGTCAACGCGCTTATTCATGAGGAGGAGACATTGGAGGAGTTCTTCACCGGACTTAGAGACGGGGAAGCGGAGAAAAAGAGACGTTTTGATGAATATCTGGATCATCTTTCCACAGCGGTGAATAACCTGCATATGGTGATGGACTGCGATGTGATTCTGGGAGGACATATGGCACCTTTTCTGACAAAGGCGGATATGGATATCCTGCAAGAAAAAGTATGGGGGAAATCTGCGTTTCCGGATGAGGAGGATTTTATCTTTTTATCGGAAACTGCAAGGGATTCTGTGCCGGTTGGGGCGGCGTTGGAATTTGTGAGGGGATTTTTGGACGGTATTTAATGTATTTGCGGAGGGGCGGAGGCAGTATGACTTTGCAGCTGCCCCTGCTCCTCCACAAATGCAGGCCCCCTGTAGCTTTTCCACACCTGCTGCCATTGAGCATGGCTGGTACCGCCGTGCTCAATGGCAAATACAATCCTCTTTATGTTCCATCCCAACTGAAATAAGATTCCAGACTCTCCTGCAGCCGTTTCAATGATTTCACCTTTCTCTCCGTCACCCGATCCTCCGGCAGTATCTCACTGCAGAGGATCGGAGAATCTACCCTATGTTTCTTCCTTCCCCCAGCCACGGCAGCACCGCTTTGGTTGGCATAACAGTAGAGGCATCCATGGGGACAAGTGTCATAGGCGCCAATATCAATACTCTCCATGCAGCCGCATTGGCTTCTCTGGTTCTTGTCCTTTCCGGCTTCCAGGCCGCAGCCGCACAGGCGCTGGATCAGTTCTTTGTCTATACAGCTCCCGTGGGCGGTCCCGTATTTCTGAAGGTCCGCCTTTTCCGCGCAGGTCACGATCTCCATGCCGTGGCTTTTGGCGGTTTGGGCCAGCAGCCCGGCCAGCGCGCACAGACTTTCCTCCTCAAAGGGCTCACAGCCCAATTTTTCCAGGTTCTTTCGTATCTTAGGATAGAAATCCAGAAAACTGATGACCACCCGCTTTGTATATCCTTCCAATGCATCCGCAATCTGCGTAAATGCCCGCAGATGGTAAGCAGCCGTATACCGTTCACTGAAAAAAATAGGATCATACCGCCATATGACCCGCTCTGCTCCAAGACTCCCGGCAAGTGTCCTGAATGCGGGGATCAAAACCTGTTTCTTATCCGGCAGACCGGGCTCCACATCTTTTCCGTATCCGGTCAATGTAAACTGAAAGTAATACATGTATTCTTTCAGTAAAGAAATCCGTTCCAGCATAGGCGCAGGATTCTTTGTCCAGAATACAATGCAGTCCACCACCTCCGGGGCCAGGGAAATACGGCTGACCTGGTGGTGGGAAATAGGATTGCGCACACAGGCATACCCCGCTTCTATCCGCTCAAAAAACCAGTCCGAATAATATGCCGGCACATCTGTTCTCCGGCTCACACTCAGAATCAATCATGTCACCTCTTTTCCGAAAATATGTTCGTTTTTCTGATTATACACCATTCTGTCCTTTGACACAACCGTGACACAAATTTCAAGGAAAATCCCCCAAAATTCGTCTTGTCCCACTCCTCTTGATTGTCTATACTTAAAGACAGGAAAAGTATAGAACAGAAAGGTAACGAACAGTTATAGGAAAAGTTTTATAACAGGAGGAAAATTCATGAACAGAGAATACCATGTAGCAGTCACAGGCTGTGATCACGGGGAGGGAACAAAAGAGGCTCCCTTCAGAACCATATCAAAGGCAGCAAAGACCGCCGAAACAGGGGATAAGATCATTGTGCATGAGGGTGAATACCGGGAATGGGTAAAACCGGAACACAGCGGCTACAGTAATATCAGCCGCATTGTATATGAAGCCGCCCAAGGAGAAAAGGTGGTGATCAAAGGCTCCGAACGAATTCAGAACTGGGAAAATATAGAGGGAACTGTCTGGAAAGCCGTTGTTCCAAACACACTTTTCGGGGACTATAATCCATACAAAGAACCGCTGTGGGGTGACTGGTTCATCTATCCGGATGACAATTCCGTCCATGCAGGTGACGTATACTTAAACGGCAAATCTTTCTATGAAGCAAAATCCCTGGATGAGGTGAAAAATCCTCAGATCCGTACAGAGGGATACAATCCGCCGTGGACCAAACATCCGGAACCGATCAAGGATAAAGCATGGACCATTCATCAGTGGTACGCTGAGACTGACCATGAAAATACATACATTTACGCCAACTTCCAGGGCGCTGACCCAAACAAAGAACTGGCTGAGATCAATGTGCGCAAGTGCTGTTTCTACCCTGAGAAAACAGGTATGGATTATATTACGGTGCGGGGCTTTGAGATGGCTCAGGCCGCCTGCCCGTGGACACCGCCCACGGCTGACCAGCCGGGTCTTCTGGGTGCCAACTGGAGCAAGGGCTGGATCATGGAAAATAACATTATCCATGATGCGAAATGCAGCGGTATCAGCATTGGCAAAGAGGCATCCACAGGTCATAACCACTGTACCAGAAGGCACAGAAAACCAGGTTACCAGTACCAGATGGAGGCCGTGTTCCGCGCTCTGAAAATCGGCTGGAGCAAGGAGAAGATCGGTTCTCACATTATCCGGGGCAATATCATCTATGACTGCGGACAGAATGGTATTGTAGGTCATATGGGCTGCGTATTCAGCCAAATTTATAACAACCATATTTACAATATCGCTGTCAAACATGAGTATTTCGGCTACGAGATTGCAGGCATCAAGCTCCATGCAGCTATTGACGTACAGATCCGCAATAATAATATTCATGACTGCACCCTTGGTACCTGGCTTGACTGGCAGGCACAGGGCACCCGTGTCAGCAAAAATCTGTTCTACAACAATGACCGTGACCTGATGGTTGAGGTGACTCACGGACCTTATATGGTGGACAACAACATCTTTGCCTCTGCCTATAACTTTGACAACATTGCCCAGGGCGGCGCTTACGTTCATAACCTGTGCTGCGGAACCATGAGAAGAGAGGATGTTCTGAACCGCTCTACCCCATACCATTTCCCGCACAGCACAGAGGTCGCAGGCACTACCCCTGTATATGGAGGGGATGACCGTCTGTACAACAATATTTTTGTGGGCAGTGCGGATGCCTATACCGAGCAGTCCTTATGCGGAACCGAAGGCTACAACGGCTCCACCTCCACCCTGGAGGAATATATGGAGACCGTTGCCTCCATGGGTAATGAGGACCTGGAAATGTTTGAACAGGTAAAACAGCCGGCCTACATCAATCACAATGCCTATCTGAAAAATGCCCCGGCATTTGATAAGGAAAAAGATAACTTTAAAAGTCAGGCTGACCCGCAGGTAAAAGTCTCCGTTGAGGGAGAAGAAACCTACCTGGAGATTCAGCTTGAAAAAGACATGCTTAATATACCTTCTGAGATCATCTGCACAGAAAAACTGGGTATGGTCCGCATTCCGGAAGCTCCCTTTGACGGCCCTGACGGTGAATCCATTGTTCTGGACAGTGACTACAACGGCACCAAACGCTGCGGCACACCCGCAGCCGGACCTTTGGAAGGCCTGAAAGAAGGATACAACAAAATAAAAATCTGGGGATAACCCATAACAATGAAAACGGGACGCCGAAGATCCAGGCGTCCCGTTCCATTATTTATCCAAATACCTCTTTTCATATTCATCCACAGCGATCGGTTTACTGAACAGAAATCCCTGCGCCAGTTCCACACCGCAGGAACGGAGGACTCCAAGCTGTTCCTCTGTCTCTATCCCCTCTGCCACGATCTGGATACCCATCTGTTTCCCCATCTCCACAATGGAACTTATGATAGCCCGGGCTTTGGGATTTTTCACCACATCATCCACCATACTCTTATCCAGTTTCAAAACATCGAACTCCACTGCCGACAAAAGAGCCAGATTCGCGTATTCTGTGCCAAAGTCATCAATGGTCACAATAAATCCCGCCTCCCGGATTTTTTCGATCAAAGTACCAATATCAATATCATTGACGCTTCTGACGGTCTCTGTTATTTCTATCTCAAGATATTTGGGTGAGATTTTATATTTTTCGCATATGCCTAAAAGACGTTCTATGAAATGCGGCTGGGCCAGGGAATATCTTGAAAAATTCACGGATACAGGAAACCCCTTCTTCCCCTCCATGCTCCATTCTTTTATCTTGGAACAGATAAATTCAAACACAAAGAAGTCAATTTGGCTGACTGTCTGGGATTCCTCCAAAAGAGGGAGAAAATTGCCCGGAAGAACCAGGGAGCCATCCCTGGACTGGTATCGGATCAGGGCCTCCGCGCCCACTGCCATTCTGTCCGAAGATGAAATCTTTGGCTGCAGATAAACCACAAACTGGTTCCTGCTGATTTCTTCCCTGAGTATTTCAGGATCCGTCAGATAAAGCAGCTCGTCACTGTGGTGACGGTACCTTTTGGAAACCGGGTTATTCCTGTAAAATTCCTTCTTGTCCTCATACATCCTGGCATCCGCATTTGCCACAGCCTGACTTACGTCCACCAGCTTCTCTGTCCACTGGGAACCAATGGCTGCCTTGCACAGTTCATCTCTTTTGAAAGATGCCCGCAGAGCATTTACCTTTCCACGGAAATGCTCTTTTGATACGCCGGGGCAGACAATCACAAACTCGTCGCCTCCCACCCGGTAAAAACTGCCGTCCTGAAAAACCTGTTTCATGCGCTCCGCGCATTCAATAAGCACTTTATCCCCGAAAGCATGGCCAAACTGGTCATTAATATCCTTCAGCCCGTTGACATCCAGGTATACAATACCCACGCTTCCCTCTCTTCCCGCCAGCTTCTGCATATCTTCCATGTAGCGGTTTCTGTTGTAAAAGGATGTGAGGGTATCAAAATAACTGAGATGGGACAACTGCTGCTCATCCTCTGCTCTGCGATAGGAAAGCAGGATAAAGTAGCAAAGTGTCTGAAGGATCGAACCGATATTTAACAGTCGTTCCTCCGGGAGATTATCCACACCAAGGCATCCCACCACCATCCCTTCCTTCTCCAGAGGGGATATGGCTAAGTTGCGGATATTCCGTTCCCGGATGATATCCTCACTTCCCGGAAACATTTCCCTGAATTCCTCCGCACTTTTTATGACTATGCAGCCTTCCTTTCGCAGTATTCCGCGCCACTGTTCCATTTGTTCCCTGTGCAGGTTCTGCAGAACCTCCTGCCGGGATTCCACATTTTCGGCACACCATTCATAGTCGTTATTGAAAAATCCTCCTGTCAGATCAAACATATATGTTCTCTCTGCATTTAAAAACATACCACTCTCCTGCAGGACATCTTTTACCGCGTCTCCTATATCTTTTTCACAGTACAGAGTTCTGATGCATTCCATCACCATCTGCTCTGAGCTGAGGGCATACCGCAGCTTTTCTTTTTCATACTCTGCTTCCGTAGTATCAAAAGCCAGCTCCAGGCGCGCCTGTTTTCCATCCCACTCAATCAGACGGTCTTTGAACAGGTAATGCCGGCCTGTAAGGGGATTGGTATTTTCCCAGGTATAATTCTCTCCGCTTTTCAGATATTTGGTGGTGCAGAACGGACAGGGGGTATCTCTTCCCTGTAGTACCTGATAGCAGAGCTTCCCCTTCACATCATCTATATGAAAACTGCGCTTTCCCGCTTCATTTATGAATAACAATTCATATGTGTCAACCTCAGAGACATACAGAAGTTCAGAGATTTCATTCATGGGCGCCTGAATATCCTCTGTCATTCTGGAAAGTTTACGGCTCTTTTCCAGATTGGCATTCTCCATCAGTGCAACTGCCTTACGCCTTTTCTCCTGCTGCTTCATATAAAATGCCAGAAAGATTGCCGCAGCCGTACATATAAGGGTCAGCGCAGCAAAACAAATCTGTGCCATACGCACGTAACCCTCCGCATACTGCTCCGCAACTCCTACACTCTTATCAGCCAGCTCAAAATATTCTTCGCTCAAACGGTAAAGTGCACTACTGTCTGCCCCCTGTCTCACCTTCAGGATCTCCTGCTTTATCTCTTCCCAGCGTTCCTGCATAAGGGCCATCATTTCCTGATATTCCGCGTCATTGAGCCTGGCCAGATGATTTTCCCCTTTTCCCGTGCGCAACTCTTCTATGATGCCGTCCAGCTTATCTATCAGGGCATCATCCTGGGTTCCTTCCAGTTCCTCTTTCACCAGCCTTTGGGTTGCTCCGCGCACAACCCCGGTATAGTTGATGACTCTTGCATTTCCCTGGAGGCTCCTCATGGAATATAAGGACAGAAGCCCGGATAATACCAGAGCGACCAGCAGAAAAATGTTTCTCATCTTCTTTTGCATATGCACTTGCCCTCATACCTTTCTCACAGACGGCCTTGCCGTCTTTAGGGAAACGGCAGCGCATCAGTAAACGGTATTTCTTCTTTCTTCTAAGTATAGAATGTATTTTACTGCAAGTCAATGCGCTTTGTCTTTGTCCATTAAAAACCTTTTTCTATACTTTATTTTCCCATAGTCCAGTATTCTTTTGAGATAAACCGAATCATAGACTCCGCCAATTACCCCTGCCACCGGAATCCCCTGCAGGAACTTCATATACAGCAGTTCTTTTGAGAGGACAGAGGAGGTTTTTCTGATCTGATCGCCGCTGTCGTATCCCCCGGGTACTGTCTGCTCCATGATATATCGGTCTGTCTGCTCATTGATCTGCCTCAGAGTGTCTCCATAGGACAAGGCTCCCTGTATGAGCAGCAGTATGAAATACTTCTCCTCCTCAGTATCATACGAATATCCATAATGAAGCGCGGTTTCATAAATACTTTTCAGGATCATGCCTGTAAAAAGAGGAATGTCGGGAAGGCCAATGCCAAGGATCCCAAGGCCTACCCCTTCCACCCCTGCCAGAAGAAGGTTCCTGCTGCCTGCTGCCTGCGCTTTTTTCGTAAATGTGCGGAGTGTTTTTTTATTTTCCAGCAATCCGGCAGCGTAGGCATCTACTTTATACGTGTGCTCTATCTTCTCCCTGGAATATGTCTTCTCTATCACATCCGTCCCCTTCTCAAATATGAGGCCGAATGCTTTCTCAAATGCCTTATCCAGAGTCTCCTGCAGTCTTGCCGGAACCTTTGCTTCCAAAGTCCGGTCAAGAAAAGACGCATTCTTCTCCTCATTTCGTTTTAGAAATGCCTGCTCTTTTTTTAGAACTGCTTCCATCTCCACTGTCCGCGTAGATTTTTTTCTTCTCTTGATCATTTTTCCGCCTTTCCAAAAAAATTTCTGTCCGCTGCTTCTATATATATTCCAGTTCACTGAATGCTTTTTTATTTGCATGTGGGGACACCTGTTGTTTTTTTGTGGTTGAGGAACATTTGTTCTTAGTTTAGCATTTTTGGCGGAAAGATGCAATGGGGTTATGTGGCTCATGTGGATTGCATGGCTCACGGACGGAAAATAACAGCGGCCGCTGCTCTTTCCTGTTGGCGGAATGCGGACGGGATGGATGAAAGGAGGCTATTGGATTCGCCGGAAGGGAACCTCAGCTTTTCCGGCTTTTGTTTATGAGGAAGAGGGCAGAGATCCCCGGAGTGAAGGATGTGCTTTTTGCAATTGATGATAACCATGAAGAGATCATGCATTCAATTCAGGCACAGTATGGGCTGAGTGAGGAGAACGCCTGGGCTTTGTATCGGCATTTGTGGATTTATACGCATTATGACTTTTGGCATGGATGAACTGGCAAGTCCCATGTTTACTGTGATCATTTTTATTATTGGGATCGTGCTTTCACTTACGACGCTTTTTCTGTCTGTGATTACCGTGGTGGATGCCAACACAAAGACGATCGCTATGATGCGGGTGTTCGGATATTCCCAGAAGGACTGCCGGAAGGCCATTCTTGACGGATACCGGCCTGTGGCTTATGGAGGATTTGCTGTGGGGAGCCTTTATCAGTACGCACTGATAAAAAGTATGGTTAAGATCATCTATAAGGATATCCCCAATGTTCCTGATTACACATTTAACTGGCAGGCGTTTTTTATTGTTCTGTTTTCTTATATTTTGGTTTATGAATGTATTATGCTGTGTTATTCTGTTAGAATAAAGAACATTTCTTTAAAGGAAATCATGCTGGAGTGACCGCGCCTTTCCTTGGGAAATGCCCAAAAATAAGATCAGGAGATTCTCAAATGAAATTAACCGTTCTGGTGGATAATAACACATATATTGACCAATATTATTTAGGGGAACCGGCAGTCAGCTATTACATTGAGATTGATGATATGAAAATACTCTTTGATACCGGCTACTCCCATATTTGCATTCAAAATGCAGGATCCATGGGCATAGACTTAAATTCCGTCACGCATATTGTGCTCTCCCACGGCCATAATGACCACAGCAGAGGCCTAAAATACCTGCGTGAACAATATGCCCTTCCAAACGCCCGGCTTGTGGCACATCCCCTGTGTTTCCAGCCAAAATACTATGAGAATGAATACATAGGCGCCCCCTATTCCCCGGAAGATATCACCAGGCTGTTTTGTTACCAGCCTGCCCAAGCGCCTGTTTCTCTCTCTGAAGATTGTCTTTTCCTGGGGCAGATCCCAGAGCTTTACAGCTTTGAAAAGCGAAAGGCCATCGGTACATCCATAATAGACGGCACAGAAAGGGAGGACTTTTGCCCGGACGACTCCGCACTGGTATGCAGGACAGACAAAGGACTTTTCATTATCACCGGCTGTTCCCACAGCGGCATCTGCAGCATCACAGAATATGCACGCAGAGTCTGCCGGGAACAGCGCGTTACAGGTATCATTGGCGGATTCCATTTGTTTGACAAAAATGCACAGCTTCCAGAAACCATCCACTTTCTGGAAGCCCTGTCCGCAGATACTCTGTATCCCTGTCACTGTGTTTCCCTGAAAGCCAAAGCCGAAATGCTGAAGTGCATGGATATTGAGGAAGTCGGTGTTGGTTTGACCATACAAATATAGACAGCAGGTGAAAGTATGTTTAAAATAGGTGAATTTTCAAAACTGACACAGGTATCCATCCGGATGCTGCGGTATTACGATGAAGCCGGCCTTCTGAACCCGGCCAAGACAGATGCCTGGACGGGTTACCGCCTGTATTCTGCCGAACAGATCCCCACCCTGAACAAAATCATTTATCTGCGTGACAGCGGTTTTCAGGTGTCGGAAATTGCCGCTGCCCTGGCCGCTGAAAATGAAATGTCCCTGATAGAACAACTGGATAAAAAATACAGGGAGATTCAGGAAAACATCAAGACTGAACAGGAACGGCTTCAGAAAATCCAACTCGTCAAAAAAGATATTCTGCATGAACAAAATGGAATGCCGTACAATGTGACCATTAAATCCATTCCCGGCATTCAGGTGCTCTCCCTCAGGAGGATTCTTCCGGATTACTACAGTGAGGGGCTTCTCTGGAAAGAGATGTCGGATTTTGCAGAGGCAAACAGAATACAGATTTCCCCTGACACCTTCTCCCTTTACCATGACCAGGAGTATAAGGAAACACAGGTGGATGTAGAGATATGTGCACCCGTTATAAGATCCGGAAAAGATACCGGGGATTTTAGCTTCCGATTTATTGAACCCGTCCCAGTCATGGCCTGCACCATGGTATACGGCCACTTCTCCAATATAGCCGGAGCCTACCTTTCCTTTGCAGATTGGCTGCAAAAAAACGAACGTTACCAGATGACTGCCCCAAGCAGGCAGATCGTCCACCGGGGCCCCTGGAATGAAGACACCCCCAAAAACTATCTGACAGAGATACAGATACCTCTTATAGTCAAAAATATTCCTCTTGACTCTCACACCATGTCAGGGTCTACATTGAACTCATAAATAAATCATATATGGAGGAATACACAATGACAACATTCAAATTACATTCCATTGGAACTATCCACAATAACGGTGAAGAAATGTTTATAACCCTGGATCCGGAATACATCCCGGCTCTTAAGGCATTAGACGGCTTCAGCCACATCCAGGTGCTCTGGTGGTTCAGCGACTTTGACACAGAGGAAGCCCGCGCCGTACTGGAAGCGGAACAGCCCTACAAAAAATGCCCTCCCGTAATGGGCATCTTTGCCACCCGTTCCCCTGTCCGTCCCAACCCCATAGCCCTCACCACAGCCCCGGTCACATACATTGATCACGAAAACGGCGTCATCCACATAGCCTACATTGACGCAAACGACAACACTCCGGTCCTGGACATCAAGCCCTACACGCCCAGCATGGACCGCATAGAATCCCCAACGGTTCCCGACTGGTGCATCCACTGGCCTAAAAGCCTGGAGGAATCGGCAGAATTCCCATGGGAAAATGAATTTAACTTCTAACAAAAATGATGTGTTGCTTTGTGGGTACTTTATTTCACAGCCACCGGGGAGTGTGCTGCAGGACAGTGCCCACATCCTCCGCTTCCAAAATCAGGGAAACTCCGGCGGGGAGGGACAGGCCGGAGTTTCCCGTCCCTTTTTTTACTAAATAACCCCTTTCTGCAGCATCACATTAGCATAAACCGCCTCTTCCCCCGTAGCCACAATAGCATAAGCCTTCTTTGCCTCCTCATAAAAAGCAAACCGCTCCACATTCTGGATCACGCTGTCCCCGCGGTCCTCATACTTTTTCACAATTTCCCTATAAGTATCCCAGATTGGTGTCTTAACATCATCCCCGGGCATAACCTCCATAAGACTCATAGGATGTTCCACATATCCGTCCAGTGGGATCAGACGAAGCACTGCATCCAGCACCTCAGGCACTCCATGCCCATCCATCCGCACAACAATACAATCCTTCCCCATACTCTTGGCAGGGAAATTTCCATCCGCGATCACGATCCTGTCACTATGTCCCATCTCTGCCAGCACTTTTAGAAGCTGAGGTGGAATAATTTTCGGAATCCCTTTTAACATCACATTCACCTTTTATCCTTAACAAAATTTACTCCTGCCAAAACAGGCAGCGTCTCATGAATACTTCTTATATCCCGGATGCCTTCCGGTCACACCATATCCTTTCCGCATGGATATGAGCCGGTCAATATTTTCCCGTGAGATTTCCTTTGCTCCGCCAAGCATATGAGCGTTCAGGCTGATCTGTGCAAAAAGTTCCAGGGTCTCCATCCGGTAATAAGAGGTAATGACATCCGCTCCAACTGTCAGCGCACCGTGATTCTGCAAAAGCACTGCGTCATGTTCACCCAGATAAGGAGCAATGGCCTCAGGCACCTCATATGTGGAGGGCGTTCCATATGGTGTCACCGGCACAGAGCCAAGAGCGATCACGGTCTCAATCATGGAATATTCATCCAGAGGCTTATTAGCCACAGCAAACCCTGTAGCCACCGGGGGATGCGCATGTAAGACAGCGCCCACGTCCTCCCGCTCCTGGTAACAGCGCAGATGCATCTTAATCTCTGAGGAAGGACGGCACCCTTCCTCCGCTTCCAGAATATTTCCTTCCATGTCAATATGCACCAGCTTTTCCGGGGTAATAAAACTTTTGCTCATCCCCGTAGGTGTTGCCAGAAATGTCCCATCCTCTAATTTTACGGATACATTCCCGTCGTTTGCAGCCACCCAGCCTTTCTGCCACATTTTATGGCACACATCGCAAATCTGTTCCCTAAGCTCCATATAACTTAATTCCATTTCATTTCCTCCATTTTTTGTCTTGCACCCATTCCTCTCACGAAACAAACTTTCTATACTGTCCGTAAGCCTCCTGCCACTGCTCTGAATCCTGCGGCTCATACACTTTCATATTCTCAGAATTCCGGATGATCCTCCGAACTTCTTTCAAATTCTTTACTTCCCCTGCTGCCACAAGCTGCATGGCTAGATTGCCGTACACAGTGGCTTCCACAGGCCCGGCGATCACGGGAATGCCGCATGCGTTGGCCGTCATCTGACACAGAAGGGCACTCTGGGCACCGCCTCCCACCAGATGGACTGCCTGATACGTTCTGCCTGTACATGCACAGATTTCGTCCAGTACCATCCTATATTTAAGAGCAAGGCTTTCGTCAATGCAGCGCACCACCCCGCCCACGCGATCCGGGACTTTCTGCCCGGTTTGTCTGCAGAATTCCCGGATCCGCTGCGGTACATTTCCGGCGGGTAAAAACTCCGGCGCATCCGGGTCCACAAAAGCGGCGAAGGGTTCCGCATCCCCTGCCATGGATTCCAAATGTCCGAAACTGTATTGGCATCCTTCCCGCATCCACTGTCTCCGGCTCTCCTGAATCAGCCAGAGCCCTATGATATTTTTCAAAAAAGAGGTTTTGCCGCCGCATCCCCCCTCATTGGTCATATTGCAGGCAAAAGATTTGCTGTCTATTTGGGGCACATCCAGTTCTGTTCCAAACAATGACCAGGTACCGCAGCTCAAAAACAGAAAATCATCTGTCTCTGACGGAACGGCAGCCATGGCACTCTGCGTGTCATGTCCTGCCACAGCTATGACATCCATGGGGCCAGCCCCCAACTCTTCCCTGATCTCATTTCTAAGGCTGCCAAGCCTTGTTCCCGGCAAAAGCACCGGCTCCAATATCCGGGAAGGAAGACCCAAGCCTTCCAGCACCTCCCCGGACCAGTCCTTCTTTCCCGCATCCAGCATCTGCGTGGTTGAGGCAATGGTGTATTCACTTGCCATTTCCCCTGACAGGAAATAGGAGAACAGATCCGGCATTAAAAGCATATGCTCTGCCCGGGCCAACAGCTCTTTTCTGTATTCCTGCTCTGCCATAAGCTGAAATGCTGTATTGATTTCCATGAACTGGCTGCCGGTGATCTCATAGAGTCTTTCCCTGTCCATGCGGGAAAAGGCCTTTTTCAGCATCCCCTCTGTTCTGGCATCCCGATAATGGACCGGATTTGACAAGAGCATACCGTCTTTTCCCAGCAATCCATAGTCCACACCCCAGGTATCCACACCAATACTGCTGATATCCGCACCTGACCTGCCCTGCATGATCCCCGCTTTTGTAATGCCTGTCTTCAGTTCGTGGAAAAGCCGCAGAAAGTCCCAGTACATGATACTGCTGCTTTTTCCGTTTAAAATCACAGGTTCATTGGCAAAGCGGTGAATTTCATGCAGAGAGATCCTTTCCCCATCGAAACTGCCCAGCATCACCCTGCCGCCGGAGGCTCCGTAATCTGCTGCCAGCATTTGTTTTCCCAGCATCTTCATCTTCCTCCAATTCATACTTTTTCCGGTAACGGTTCTGTTCCCTATTCGCCAAAAGCGATTCTGCAAGGGTACTGAACAGTCACTCTTATTTATAAAGGGGACCGTAAGCCGCACAGGCCCGGTAATCCTGTCCCTCTTTGTCCATACCAAATGCGTTCCATGCGGCAGGACGGAAGATTTTTTCCTCGGGTACATTGTGCATAGCCACGGGAATTCTCAGCATGGAGCACATGGTGATCAAATCTGCTCCGATATGTCCGTAGCTGATGGCGCCATGGTTAGCTCCCCAATTGTTCATCACGTCATATGCTGTCTTAAACGCACCCTCACCACTCACTCTGGGCGCAAACCAGGTACAAGGCCATGTATAATCCGTACGTTTCCAGATCGTGTCAGACACTTCAGCCGGGAGTTTAATGGTCCAGCCTTCTGCGATCTGCAGCACAGGCCCCAAGCCTTTTATCAGGTTCAGGCGGATCATTGTCACAGGCATCTCCGCGTCTGTCAAAAATCTGGAGGAATAACCGCCCCCGCGGAAATATCCGAAATCCGCCGCGTTCCAGGTAGTTGCCTGCATGATGGCATCCTGATCCTCTTTTGTCACATCAAACCAAGGTTTGATCAGACTGTTCCCATTTTCATCCTTTGCTTCCCCGCAGGCATCCAGGCAGGCCGCGCCGGAGTTGATCAGATGGATGAAACCGCCTGCCTCTGCCGCTTTGCCTTCTAATGTATAACCTGTTGCCTCCTTCACAGCCTCCGGGCTCCAGTATGTACGCACATCCGCAAAAATCTGGGCTCTGTTGGTGAGCAGTTTCATAAACATCATGCCCAGCCCGTTGAGCACATCGTTCTCTGTTGCCAGAATATAAGGCTCTCTGGCTCCATTCCAATCAAAGGATGTATTCAACATGGCCTCCGCAAAATCCGCGTTGGGATAAAAGTCCGTCCACTGTCTCTGCCCCTGGAAACCGGCTGCCAGGGCATTGTGTCCCACCTTTTCCTCCTCGCATCCCTCCGGAAGATTTTCATTTCCATTCATCAAATCCTTGATGATGCACATCATCTTCACAACAAATTCCCAGTCTGCATCTTTCTGCTCCCTGGTCTTCTGCACTGCCTCCGGGTTCTTGTCAAAGCCCTCAATACAGTGTTCCTTTGTCCAGGCCAGGGCTTCTTTGAATTCTTCCTCATCGTAGATTCCTTCTGTCATGCGGCGGATCAGTTCCACTTCATCCACAGATTCCACACGCATTCCCAGATACGATTCAATAAAATCCGGGTCAATGATGGAACCGCCGATTCCCATAGTCACAGAACCGATCTGCAGGTAAGATTTTCCTCTCATGGATGCTGCCGCAACAGCCGCACAGCCGAACCGCAGCAGTTTTTCCCTCACATCATCCGGTATATCCGTGGCATCTGCAGCCTGCACATCATGGCCGTAGATTCCAAAAGCAGGAAGCCCTTTCTGCGCATGGGTCGCCAGCACGCTTGCCAGATATACGGCACCCGGACGCTCTGTCCCATTAAATCCCCAGACTGCTTTTATGGTCTGTGGGTCCATGTCCATAGTCTCCGCTCCATAACACCAGCACGGGGTCACTGTCAGGGTAATATCCACCCCTTCTCTTCTGAATTTGTCCGCACAGGCGGCAGCCTCTGCCACACGCCCTATGGTAGTGTCCGCGATCACTACTTTTACCGGCTGGCCGTTGGAATATTTCAAGTTCTCCTCAATAAGCCGGGCTGCGGATCTTGCCATATTCATAGTCTGTTCTTCAAGGGATTCCCGCACTTTCAGGTATCCTCTTCTTCCGTCAATTGTTGGTCTGATTCCAATTACGGGATATGCTCCGATCAATCTGCTCTCTGCCATTTTTTCTGTACCTCCATACTGATAATAGTCCGCTCCCCTATGAGCCTCCGCTTTTCGGACAGGGGAGTCTGAATCGGTTATAACGTGAACAGTAACTGAACTGCTCCATAGTTTCCTTATATTCTCATCCTAACCTTGTTTTCAATATATTTCCTGTGATATAATGGCAAAAAACAGGACAATTTTCACATTTTCCATGACTCTTCACCACCTTCACCGTTACGAAAAAAAACTTATGCAAGATCATGCTCAACCATGGGGTGATCCACAGGAGGCACCTATGCATTATCTGGACTATAATGAAAAACAGGCTCACGGAACAGCAGATCTCCCTCTGGCCTATTACTACGTGGATGAACACCATCCCCGCTATCACATGCCCTTTCACTGGCACAAGGAGACCGAGCTGCTCCGCGTTCTGGAGGGACAGCTCCGCCTCAGTCTGGATGACAGGGAGTATATGGTAAGCGCAGGGGAATTAATTTATATTGGGGAGGGCGTAATCCACGGCGGGGAACCGGAGAACTGCATCTATGAGTGTGCGGTTTTTGACCCTCAGCCTCTGCTCATGCACACACACGCTGTGCGCCGTTATCTTTATCAGATTCAGCGCCGCCAGATTCAGATCCTTATGCGTTTCACCAAAAAACAGCCTGAAATCCTTTCCTGTGCAGAAACCCTGTATAGTTCCCTGCGCAAAAAAAGCTCCGGATGGGAAATGACTTCCCTCGGAGCGCTTTTTGAACTCTATGGAATTGTATTTGCCGGGGAATATTACACCCCCTGTGCCTCCAGGGACAATGCAGAAGGCAGGCTCCAGCAGCTAAAGCCCGTGCTGGAATATATTGAACTGAATTATCAAAACCCGATCACTCTGGATGACCTCTCCAGGCTGGCCGGCATGTCATCCAAATATTTCTGCCGTTTTTTCCGTGCGGTGATCCACAGGACACCCATAGATTACCTGAACTATTACCGCGTTGAACGGGCCTGCTATCTCATGGCCGCGGAAGGCATTTCCGTCACGGAAGCTGCCTACCATTGTGGGTTCAATGACAGCGGCTACTTTGTCCGGGCTTTTAAAAAATACAGGAACATGACACCCAGGCAGTATATGCAGCGTTTGGGAAAATCCGGCTAATATCTTTTTATTTTCTTGGAAGGTGTCTTCTCAAACTCTTCCTCCCTGATTTTCAGTCCGTGGATCTTTTTATAGGGAGGAAGGCCTTTATTGAAGTTGTCGATCACTTCCTGCAGTTTTCCTCTGATATCTTTGACTCTTTTTTTGGCGGCGTATTCATAGTCCGGAAAAATCTCGGCCTCTATGACTGATTCTGTCTCCCTGACAACAATCTCCTTTACGAAAGGGGATCTGCTGATCTCGTTCTCCAGCTCCTCAGGTGAGACATTTTCCCCGTTTTTCAGGATGATCAGGTTTTTCTTTCTTCCTGTGATGAACACAAAATGATCCTTGTCCACATACCCTAAATCTCCGGTTTTGAGCCAGCCGTCCTCCAGGGTCTCCTCTGTCTCTTTTGGCATCTTGTAATATCCCATCATAACGCTGGAGCCCCGCACCCAGATCTCCTCGTCCACCACCTTTGCCTCACAGTTGGGGAGGAGTTTTCCCACAGACCCTTCTTTTGCGTCCCCTTCCAGGTTGGTGCTGATGACAGGGGAACATTCCGTCATACCGTACCCCTGTAAAACGGTAATACCGTACTCGGCAAATGCCCCCACCATCTCCGGGGGAAGATAGGCTCCGCCGCTGCAAATAGTTTTTAAATTGCCGCCAAAAGCAGCTTTTGCCACCATTTTCTTTGGCAGGATCCCTGTAGATTCCTTCAGCTTTTTATAAATGGATTCAATCACCATGGGAACCAGAAGCACGATCTCAGGCTTGAACAGCTTCATGTTTTTTGACACATGCATGATAGAATCATTGATACAGATAACCATGCCGATATAGATTCCTTTCAGTATATCCATGGTAAAGCAGTAAGCGTGATGGATGGGAAGAAGGGTCATGGATACAGTTCCCGCCGGAATCTTCATATCCAGACAGGCGGCATTATCGGTCAGATTACGGTGTGTGAGCATAACCCCTTTGCTCTTGCCCGTTGTACCTGAGGTGAACAAAATGGCGCACAGTTTATCCGGCTCCAGACTACAGGAAAAGCTGCCTGCATGAATTTTCAGGAGCCTCTGCAGGGACATGACCTTCTCTGTGCTCTCTTTTGCCTGCATGGAAATCATGCGCTGAATACCCGGACACTTCTCTCCTGCCATCTCCCCCACATCCCTGCGGAGTTCATCATAGACCAGAACGCTGATATCCGCCCGGTTCAAAAGCTCACAAACATCCGCCGCCGGAAGCTGCGCATCCAGAGGGACAATGACACATCCGCTGTTTGCGGCTCCAAAATAAGTGATGATCCACTCATAAGTGGTGGGCCCGATGACAGCCACATGCTTTCCCAGCATTCCCATGTGGTCCAAAGCCCTGGAAAATGCCTCGCTGTCCTTTTTTATATCCTTATATGTCTTTGTAATGACTTCTTTTCTGACTTTATAACGGATGGCAGGATTTTCCCCGTAAGTTTCCGCCGCATAGCCGATAATATCCTTCATGGTGTTGATCTGACCGCTCATAATTCCCCTCCTGTTCTAGTCCTGAAGACTCTCGATATAGCGCATAGCCTCGCCCACGGTTCTGATCTCCGCAACCTCACGCTCCTCCACCTCAATATCAAAGGTATCCTCCAGTTCGCCTATCATGCTCATGAAATCATAAGAGGTGAACCCCAGATCCTCCACGAATCTGGAATTTTCCGTAACCGCGTTTTTATCTATTTCCACATATTCACAAATCATATCTCTCAGTTTTTCAAACATCTCTTATCCTCCCTCTCATATCAAACAGACTCTATGATCTCTCCCACTGTCATCTCCGGATTTTCCACACCTTTGAAAATGATCCGGCACAGGTAGTAATAGAGATACTGCAAATCCTCAAAATGTACCACACCCGTCTGGTGTTCAAAATTAAAGTTCATGCCATTGTCCTCAGCCCTGTGCATAACTGTCAGGTAAAGGGCATGTGCCGCGGCGCCGTTGCTGTACCAGGCGGATTTGTACCGGATATTCTCCAAGCGTTCCAGTCCCTTTCCCTTCAGGGTCAAAGGCTGGTAGGTCAGGCTCAGCGGTTCGTAGGTCTGTCCTGATTTTAATTTATAATACTTGTTTCTGTACGCGTAAAAAGCGGTTGGGTCGAAGTTGGCATGGCGGAATATCTGGTTCTGTCCGTCCCTGATTTTTTTCAGGCCCTCCATAAACGTGTCATTCTTTTCCACCACAGTGCGGAACGGGAAGCAGTGAATCCTGGTGCCTCCGCATTTCTTTTCAGACAAGGTAGCCCTCCTTGCCACTGTGGTGTTGATGGAAACATCATCATTGCCGTTCACCTTCTGCAGATATGTGCGCAGCCCCATCATCAGCAGGCACACCATTGAAATATGGTGCTCCTCACAGAACCGCATCAGCCGTTCTGAGGGGTCTGATTCCAGTTGGAATGTGATAATGTTGGCATCCACATTGTCGGAAACATTGGTTACTGCCCTTAAATCCGGGTTCTTTTCCGTTTCCCGCTCTGCCTCCAGTTTGCCCGGACCGAAAATGCTGTTGAAAATAGGTTCCGAGGAGGAGATCATCTTCTCAAAGAACTCGGTATCACGTTTCTTTGCCTTTGAATCCATCTCGTATTCCAGGTCTTTTTTCAACTGCTCTATGTAAGATTTCATCTCCTTTGGATATTCCATGCCCTCATATTTCATGTTGGCATAAATTTCTATCACATCTTTTAAAAACAAGATCAGGGATTGGGCATCCATGGTCATGTGATCCACCAGAAGATAAATCCCCTGGAAACCATCCGGTGTGATGATCATGACCACCCGGTTCAGCGGGGAATCAAACCGTTCAAAGGGAACGGAAGTCCACTCTTTCATCTTATCCATTGCATGGCACTCCTGCCAACCGGTGAAATCAAAGAATGCAATATCTCTCTCTTCCCTGTCGGCAATGTACTGATACACCTTGCCGTCCTCATCCTGTGTAAAACGCAGCCGCATGGACTCGCATCTGGCATACGCCTGGTAAACGGCTTCCTTCAGCGCGCCAAAGTCCAGACTCTGCTGAATGGTTAGGCTGGTGCCGATATTCAATACCTGCTTTTTCGGGCAGTATTTCTGGTAGAAAAAGTGCAGCTTCTGTGCTGCGGTCAACGGATACAGTGGTTTGCCAAACTTCTCTTTCATATGTCAAACTCCTCTCTTATTTACACGGGAACCGCGTCCCCGGTACTTCCCTCTCCGGTTACATCCGATACATAAAAGCTTTTTCCCGCAGGCACCTCAGCCTCCCCTGCTGTCTCCAGAAACTCTGTCAGCTTCTGTTCATATAGTGCCTGTTCTTTATAGAAAGCTTCCACGTGGCCAGCCCCGTGTACGATCAGCATGTTCTTTTTTGATGCGCAGTTTTTATAGATTTCATAACACATCCTGCACGGAACAAAGGTATCCGCATCCCCGTGGATAAAAAGTATGGGAACCTTTGCTTTCTTCACCTCCTCGGACGCGCTTAACTGCCGCAGTCCGTACCCCGCCTTTTTCCTGCACATGCTGTCGGAAATCTTCAGGATAGGATAAGCCGGTAAATGGTACTGGTCTTTCAGCACATGCTCAAAAACATCCCAGGCGGTGGTAAACGCACAGTCGGAAACTATCCCTTTTACCTGCAGAGGAAGCTTCAAACCGCTTGTCATAAGCACTGTGGATGCCCCCATGGAAGTGCCGTGAAGCCAAATCTCACAGTCACTGCCAAAGCGCTCCTCCACATATTTGATCCAGAGAAATGCATCCTCCCTGTCCAGGCACCCGAATCCGATGTAAGTCCCTTCGCTGTCCCCATGGGCCCTCTCGTCCACCAGAAGCATCTGATATCCTCCGGGCAGATAATAGTTGGACAGCCCTATGTAGTCACTCATGCCTTTGCTGGTATAGCCGTGAAAACAGAGCACAAGCTTTTTGCCCCCCTGCCCCGGAAAATACGTTCCGTGGAGTTTCAGCCCGTCACCGGATGTAATGTACACATCCTCCCGTTCCTGTTTCAGCATCCACTCTTTCATCTTTTTAAGCTTCGGCATGTAGCGGTCCCAGTTGGTGCCTGCCATATCCATAGTTCTCTTGGTTGTGGCTTTCTGCCGAAGCATGGTCCGTCTGAAAAAGTAAGATGCAATCCCATATTCCCCTGCAGCGGCCGCCGCTCCTGCTCCCAGTAACAAACTCCATCCATTCATAGATATTCCTCCTGTCTTCACGTCTGTCCACACATCCGCGTTGCCCCCCGCCCCTGGTTATCTGCCATTTGTTTATTTGTTTTTCAGCAGTCTTTTGACCGGTTTTTTGACTGTATTTCCCTTCGGCTGTATGATATCATCCCTCTTCACAGACACCGGGGTGACCGGTCTGGCCGCGGCTTTCTTTTCTGCAGCTTTTTCTACTTTAGCCTGCTTTATCTCAGTCTTCAGGTTTTTCTCCTCTGCCTTTTTCTGCTTTTTCTTTTCTCTGTTGGCCTGTTTTGAGAAGTTCTGAAGCAGCAGTGCCTTGTCAAAGCTGCCCTCCACCTGCAGTTTTCCCTGTGTAAATGCTGCAATGGCATCCATGCTGCCCTCTGCAATGTTCAAAAGGGTATCCGCTGTGGTTATAAACAGCACATCCCTGTCATAATATTCGTAGGGCTCTATGTACAGCTTCCCCTCTGAAACTTCCGCGTAAAAGGCACCTTCCGCCTCTCCCCGGATATCGAACTGATAGGCTATGTGCTCTTTGATCCCGCTCACATCCGCCTGCATAAAAATGTCTCTGATCTCACTCACTAATTCCTGATAAGTCATGTATTTTTTACCTCCATACATTTTTCGCCATTTTCCGACCACTGGTCGAATTTGCCTTGTAAACAAAATACCACTTTTTCGACTGGTAGTCAAGTTTACAATTTTATGCTATCATGTTACTATTAAAAAAAATGGAGAACGGTGTTTATGCAAAACAATAGAAAAAAGGATATGATCCTGGACGCAATGCAGCGATTGATGAACCAAACCAGCGCCCGGTCCATATCTGTCAGCGATGTTGCCAAAGAAGCCGGCATCGGAAAGGGAAGTATCTACTATTATTTCAAATCCAAGGAAGAAATACTGGAGGCTGTCATTGAACGCTCCTATTCCTCAGCCATAGAGAAAGCCAAAGACCTGCTGGATGCCACGGATATGGACGCCCTGACCAAAATGGAAGTCATTTTCCGCACCTGCCGGGAGTCTTCCATGGAACTTCTGCGTCAGGAGACAAACAATTTCTTCGAGCTGCAGCAAAGTGCCCTGCTGCACCAGCAGTACATACGCATTATGGTGAGAAACCTGCGCCCTATTCTGGCAGACATTATCCGCCAGGGCAACCGGGAGGGATCCATGCACTGCAAATCCCCGGAAGAAGTCTCTGAGATTGTTCTGATCACTCTCACCATCAAGCTGGACAACCATCTCACACGGGACAGCCGGGAACACACCAAAAAGACACTGGATGTCTTTACTTATATGCTGGAAACCAGCTTTCATATTGAAAAAGGAAAACTAGCCTATCTGTGGGAAGACTAGAGTGTGTTTGAAAATTGCTTTCGGCAAGCTGTGCGTCACACTTTATGCTTATTGAGCTCTGCTCAATATGATGTGAGATTTGACTCCGATGAGGGAGGCGCAGCGGGCTGCGTTGACCGTTTTCAAACACACTCTAGGGCCGGATCCCAAAAAAGAGTATGCAGGCCAGATCACGATTCTGTCCGCATACCCTTTTTTTCACTTACGAATGTTTGACTGCTTCTATAAATGTTGCCCCTTCTATACAGTCCAGCACATTTACCTGGGAAAATCCTGCCTGCCGAAGAAGCTCTGTCTCATGCTCCAAAGTAAGGGGAATGTCAAAATGTACAAACTGCCCTTCCAAAATCCCCCCTGCCTTCCGTTTTCTGCCGCATTCCCTGCGAAGAAGCACTTCCTCCTCCTCACAGCAGGCAATATAATCCCCCTCCAGAAATTTTCCTCCCGGCCTCAGCGCTGCCCGGATTTTTTCAAACAGCCCTCTCTTTTCTTCAGGCAGGAAATGATGCAGGGATTCAAAAGAAATCACCATATCATAACCGGCCGCTTCAAAAGGCTCCTGAAAGTAATCGCCGCAGATGAGCTTTATATCCTTTTTCCCGTATTTGCGCTCCAACTGTTCCAGCATGGTACTGCACATATCAATCCCTGTCACACAGATATGGGGATACTTCCGGAAAATAGATTCCAGTTCCAACCCTGTTCCGCAGCCCAGATCCAGTATACTTTTTGTATCACTGCCTATCCAGTCAGCAATCCTTACATAAGCCTCCTTCCAGGTCTGCATCTGTTCCTCATACGACCCGATACGCCGCTTAAAAAATCCGGACATCTCCTCAAGGGGCACATCTTTTTCCTGCTCCAGCCAGTCCCGCAGATTCTGCATATACTGCCCCCGGTCCTCTCTTATAACAACAGACATTCAGCCTTCCTCCCCGTATATGAATTTCTATTCCCCTTTACTTTACAGGACGGCTCTTTGAAAATCCACCTCATACATCCTTCTATTTAAAGTTGATCCTCTCTCTTCTCTCCTTCAAATCCGCCACGATCACATCTGCATCCGCGCCGCAGACTCCATATAATCATGAAAACCCCTGTTTTTCGTTGACCTGATGTTCCCTCCGGCGTTATACTCAAAGTAACAGTAAAAGCGCAGACCTATTGAATCGCTATGGAGGTATCATTCATGACCATCACGGAAGTAAGCAAAAAATACGGGTTAACCGCCGATACGCTTCGTTACTACGAGCGCATTGGCCTGATCCCCTCTGTTCCCAGAAATAAAAGCGGGATCCGGGATTACGACGAGGAATCCTGTCAATGGATCGAGCTAATGAAATGCATGCGGAAGTCGGGAGTACAAATTGAGGCGCTCATTCAATATGTCTCCCTGTTCCAGGAAGGGGACGCCACACTTGACGCAAGAAAAAACCTTCTCATTGACCAGAGAAACCAACTGGCGGAGCGCATGAAAGACATGCAGGCCTCCCTGGACCGGCTGAACTACAAAATCGAGCGTTACGAGCAGAGCATGATGGCCGCCGAACGAAACCTGCAGAGACTACACGAAGAAAAAAACGCACAGGACGGGGACGGCAAAACAGCATAAAAATGCGGCAGAGCTTTATTGCCCTGCCGCATTTTCCTATTCTTTTTTCATTTCCCGCTCCAGCAGGTCACGTTCAATCTGCGGATACATTTTATCCAGCTTGTACATCAGCAGGATCACAACCGCTGCCCCCCATACAATAATGGGACCAAACTTATAAATATTTCCTATCGTCCTTACAGCAGAGTCCGGCTGCATCACCTGTGTGCCTGTAGAGCTGATATAGCCACTCACGGTCATAAGGCCTGTCATGATGGCACTTGTGATACCAGTTCCCACTTTGAAGCCCAGACTTGCGCCGCCAAACACCAGGCTTTCCTGGCGAAACCCATTTTTCCAATAGCCGTATTCCACCACATCCCCCAGCATACCAAAGATTGTGGCTGAGAGCTGAGATGCCCCTACGGAACGGATAAGCGTCACGAAAAACAGCCATTGAAAATTATAAGGATTGACCAGTACCAGTATCTGGGAGCCCACCGCGATCAGACAGCCCGCCAGTGTGACATTCCTCTTCCCCCATCTTTTGATCAAAAACGGGCAGGCTACAGCGCCGCCGATCATGCACACGGTTTCCAGGAAATACAGGGTGCTGTACATCCACGTATCATTTCCGAAAATATATTTACAGTAATAGGGCAGGTCTGTTCCCACAATTGTCATATGGATAACCTGGATCGACCACAGCCCCAGCACACACCAGAAATACTTGTTTGTCACAAGAGCCTTTATATTCACCCCCACGGAACGCTTCTCCTCTTTTTTTGCCTCTGCCGCCACTGTCTCCTCGCACCGGAAGAAGCAGAACAACAGCAGCACTACAGCGATAACAACCCAGATGCACATGGTCTTGATCCATGCGGACTGGTCATTTCCAAATACTTTCACAAGAGGCATGGTAAAAGTCACGGAAATTATACGCCCCACCGGTGACAAGATCATGCGGAAAATAGAAAGCAGATCCTGCTGATAAGAATCCCTGGTCATCATGGTGGACAGCGAACCGTAGGGCACATTGATGGCTGTATAAATAACCGTAGTGGTCAGATTATAGGTGACGAATATGTATATCCCCTTCAAAAAATCCGTGGTGTGGGGCACTGTAAACATAAGGATCGCGGCTATGGCATAGGGAACCGTCATCCACAGGATCCAGGGTCTTGATTTCCCCCATCTGGATTTGGTCCTGTCCACCAGAAATCCCATGATCAAATCAGAACTGCCGTCAAATACTCTTGACACCAGCATGACAATACCGATAGTCACCGGTGAAATCCCCACATAATCTGTGTAAAACAATGTCAGCAGCGTGGATATCATACCGTACACAATATTGCAGGCCGTATCCCCGCATCCATAAGCTACCCTTGTCCCAAAGGTTATATTCTTCTTCATAATGACCTCCCCGCCACATGATCTTCAATGTTTTTTATATTATCTTTTCAGCATTCTTCCATAATAGCCTTCACAGCCGCCGCTGTATCATCCAGCGGAAACAGTTCATACCCCACATACCCCGTGTAACCGCACGCCTCCAGATGGCGCAGAACTTTTTTATAATTAATTTCACCTGTGCCCGGTTCATGGCGCCCCGGGGCATCCGCCACATGGATGTGCCCAAACTGGTCTATATACCTGGAAACAGTATCACAGATACAGCCTTCATTAATCTGCATATGATACACGTCATATAGCAGTTTCAGCCTGGGCGACCCAATCAGACGGCAGATTTCTGCCCCCATCTGCGTCGTTTCCAAAAAATTCCCCACATGGTCAGTGGTAATATTCAGAGCCTCCAGATTCAGATAGATTCCTTCTTTTTCCGCCACTTCCACACAGTCCAGAAGTGTGCGGTACATGGAGCAGAGCTTTACTGTATGAGAAAGATCATCATAGTGATTTACCACAATCCCCCCATCGCCCAGGGCATTGGAATGGATCGTCACACTGGCTGCCCCTACAGTCTTTGCCGCCTTTACAGATTCCTTCAGGTATTCCACATACTTTTCCCTGTGTTTTGGATCAACCAGGGAATAATCCGCATCCCCGTTAAATCCGCTGATGGCAATCCCCGCTGCTTTCGCTGCTTTTCTGGTATCCTCCAGATTCCGGATCCTCCAGTCCCAAAATTCCACAGCGTCAAAACCATCTTTCTTTGCTGCCAGGAATCTTTCCTCCCAGGGCAGTTCTGTATACAAGGTGTCAATACAGGCGCATTTTCTCAGACTCATTTTCACTCTACCTCCTCAATTTTTACAGGTCTTCCCTCTTTCAGGGATTTTGTGGCTGCGGCTGCCATCAGAACAGGATACAGCCCGTCCATTCCGGTAACAGGTGTCTCCTTATCCTTCTCCACGGCCTCCACAAATGCCTGGATCTCTGATACAAACGCACCTGTGTAACGGTCCCACATGACCTTATATGTATTCTCACAGGTGGTACTTACGGCATCTGAAAGCACCACGGTATTGGGCACATCATTTTCATTCCGCACACATCCCTGGGAGCCAAACACTTCCACCCTCTGGTCATAGCCATAGACAGCTTTTCTGCTGTTGTCTATAGTCGCAATAATTCCATTGTCAAACTTCAGCATTACGACAGCCGTATCCACATCACCCGCTTCCCCGATAGCCGGGTCAATCAGCACAGAGCCTGCCGCCACAACCTCCGTCACCTCAGCGCCCCCAGCCAGAAAACGGGCCATATCGAAATCGTGGATCATCATATCATAAAAAATTCCGCCGGACACTTTCACATATTCAATGGCTGGCGGCTCCGGGTCCCTGGAGCTGATTTTGATCATCTGTACTTTCCCGATCCTTCCATCCTGTACCATATGGTAGACCCCTCTGTGATTATGGTCAAATCTGCGGCAGAATCCAATCTGCAGCTTCACCCCGGCGTCCTCAGCCGTCCGGATCGCTTCCCTGACTTTTCCCAGGTCATAATCTATTGGTTTTTCACAAAAAATATGCTTTCCTGCCTTTGCCGCCTCCATAATATACCTGGAATGGGTATCTGTGGAGGAACAGATCAATACCGCTTCAATCTCCTCATCCTGCAGAATATCCTCCGCATTCTTTGTCACATTCTGTACCCCGCATTTTCTCAGATACTTCTCTGTCTCCCCGTTCATAAAAGGGTCTGCCACGGTCTTGATCTCCACCTCCGGTACAAACATAGAAATATTCTTCGCATGTACCTTTCCGATTCTGCCTGCTCCAATAATTCCTGCTTTCATCTCAATACTCCTTTACTCTCCATTATTTTGTTATTTATTTTGTTTTCCCACCCACTGTAACTCTTTCACAGAGCCGGCCTTCCGCACACATCTCTTGGTGCTGAGCCGGCTTCCATTTACATTGCTGCTTAAATTTTCATTGCTGCTTAAATTTGCTTTACTTCCCAGATTGCATTGCTTCTTTTTTGATTACTTTTTCTATTTTGGTATATACCTTGTGCCTTTGCACCTTATGTGCTTTTGCACTTACAATTATATGAAAACCACAGCGTTTTGTCAACATTATGTCTCTCTTTTTTTTATTTTTAGCAACATTTCACAATTATGTGCTTTTGAACATGCCATTTTATCAGCCCTCCTCCCTTCCCCCATTGTTAAACTTAACTAATTCCCCTATTTACAACCCACTTCCCCATATGATAAAATTCATTTATAAAACATCACACACCGAAAATATCACTCCGTGCAATAGCACGTACACATAGACATAAAGAAACAGGAGGAAACATGATAAATAAAAAACCAACCATACAGATGGTTGCCGACAAAGCAGGTGTATCCCGGGGAACGGTTGACCGTGTTCTCAACAACCGTTCCCACGTAAGTCCTGATGTATACGACAGAGTCATGGCGGCCATTCAGGAGACAGGCTACCTCACACCCCGAAGCACTTATCAAAAAACCCTGTTCGGCCAGGGTTTCCCGCCGATCAAACTGGGTGTGCTTTTACCCAACTGGACCGGTCATTTCCGCTGGGAAATCATGCGCGGCATAGAAGCTGCCCAGGCAGAACTTACAGACTTCCATGTAAAAATCCTGGTAGAAGAATGTGAAACCGACATACCGGAGGAAAGCATTGAAAAACTGGACACTCTGCTAAAAGAAGGCATTCAGGGCGCTGCGGTCTGCACCATGAACGATCCCGCCATTGAACAAAAGATCCAATCCCTCACCGAAAATGACATTCCGGTCATCACCTTCAACAGCGACCTCCCCGGCACAGACCGGCTCTGCTTCATCGGGCAGGACTACAACAAAAGCGGCCGGATCGCCGCCGAACTCATCAGCAAATGCATCCCTGCCTCCGGCAAGATCCTGGCGGCTGCTGGCAATTTAGAGTTTGACGGTCACCGGGCGCGGCTGGACGGTTTCCGAACCCGCATGGCTGAGATTGGTTTCCCCCACGACCGTATCCAGGTCATAGAAACCTACAACAACTACCAGCTCACCTACAAAAAAGTCCTCACCGCCCTCCAGCAGGACAACACAATAAAAGCCATCTACATGGCCAACCGAAGCGTAGCCGGCTGTACCAAAGCCGTGGAAACCGCACAGAAAAAAGGAGAGCTCCGTATCATCTGCCATGACATGTCAGAACACACGAAATCTCTCCTCACTGATGGAACCATAGACTTCTCCATCTCCCAGGACCTCCACCGCCAGGGCTACCTCCCCCTGATATACCTAAGAGACTACCTCCACAAACAAAAACTCCCTCCCACCCAGGACACCGCCGCCAACATCTCCATCCTCTGCTCCCAAAACCTCTAAAACGGCCTGTCCCCCCAGTAACTCCGCCCTATAACACCCTCACCACTTAGTGACCACACCGCTTCATGACCATACCGACGTAACATGCCAAACGAACGCCCCCAACCTCCCGTTCCCACAACCAGTCACTATAGATAGGAGGCCGGAGGGCTGGTCGGTCCGTGGCCTCCTATCTATAGTGACGTCCGTGATCCCCCCTCCTATACCCCCAAAAGAAATACCCCACACACAAAACAATCTGCACCGCCGAAGAACAAGGCGTCGCCAGCCCCACCCCAAACAGTGAAACCGGCACCATCCGGCTCATAAGAAACGACACCGGAATCCTCACCCCAAAAGCGCCCACGATTCCCTGTACCATCACAAACAAAGTCTTTCCGCACCCATTAAAATACCCAATCATACAAAACATCACCGAAACCAGCAGACAGTCAATGGCATACGCCTTCAGATACTCCGCTGAAGCCGCGATAACCTCCCCGTCCCTGGCAAAAATACCAGACAAAATATCCCCATGGAAATATGCCCCATAAGCCATCAAAACTCCCACCGCCAAAGACATCCCAATTCCACACAGCAGCGCCTTCTTGGCTCTCTTTGTCTCTCCGGCCCCCATATTCTGGGATACAAATGCCGCCATAGATTGATTAAACGCTGAGGGCACCAGCATAATAAACCCACACAGCTTTTCCGCCACACCCACTCCGGCAGACGGGATCCCCCCAAGGGAATTGACAATCGCCGTGATCGCCAAAAATGAAATCCCCACCAGAACATCCTGAAACGCGATCGGAAATCCCAGCCGGAACACTTCCCCCATTCGCTTTTTGTCAAAGACAATATCCTTTTTATGAAAAACAAAGGGAAACTGCCTCCTCCTAATGATCAGCAGGGAGATCACCACACTCAGCACCTGCGCAAGCACAGTAGCAATAGCCGCCCCCGCGGCGGCAAGCCCAAAGACTCCCACCAGCAGCAAATCCCCCGCAATATTAAACACACAGGCGATCGCCACTGTAACAAGCGGCATCTTGGAATCCCCAAGCCCCCTGAAAATACTGCCGATCACATTATACGCCACAATAAAAACAGCCCCCGCGGAACAGATCCTCACATAAGAAACTGTGGCTTCAAATGCCTCAGGGGGGGTCTGCATGATCCTGGCAATAGGCACGGCAAATACTTCCATAATAACAGTTATCACCACACCGATGACAATAAAAAGCATGATACTGGCACCAATGATCTTTCCCCCTTCCTCTGCTCTCCCCTCACCGATTTTTCTTCCCAGAAGAATGGTGGTACCCATGGCGATCCCCACCACAAAAGCCGTGATAAGCTGCATCAGCCAGCTTCCTGTGGAGACTGCCGATACATCTGCCGCCTGCGCAAACTGCCCCACGACCAGCATATCCACTGCCCCGTACATGGTCTGCAAAAATATAGCTGCAAGTACCGGCAAAGCAAATTTAACCAGGGGCATCAGGATTTTTCCTTTTGTAAAATTCTGTCCTTCACTCATGATATCTTTCCTCTCCTGTATCTGGTACAGCCTCGCAAGACCAACACAACGCTGTACAAAATTTTCATTTTTACCGGAAAAAAACCGGATAAGAAGCAGGCATCTCAGCCAGCATCTTATCCGGTTACCATTTCTTTACGAATGGTTCACCTCCGATGAACGCTGTCATTATATAACATGACTTTTTATTTGTCAAGATTCATAAGTCATCCAATTTTAATGACCGGCGAAGGCCCCCGATACAGGATTTTGATCAATTTTACTGCCCGATCAATTCATCTATTGTGAATCTCTCATATTTCAGTATGTTCTTTAAATGCAGTTCATTTCTTGACCATGAATCATATTTTTCATACAGCAGGCCAATCTCGCCGCTTGGCAGCTCTGTCAGACAGGAATAGGAATATCCCATCTGCGGATCGTCAATAGCATAGCAATACTTCCATTCCACAGAATATTTATTGACCCCGGTTTCCCCCGTATCATGTATCAGTCCAACCCAGATCTTACCGTTCTTCCGGCCCTCTGTGGCGTTTGGTGAAGACAGGATTATGGCCGGTTTTCCGTCAACAGGTTCAGAGTAATTGATAACGGACAACTGTGTGCCGTAAGAAGTTGTACTGATTCCTGTCAATGGAACTCTGTCGCTCCAAGTCTCTCCTCCGTCAACGCTTGTGACTTCCGCGATATAACCGGAGCCTGTGCGCAGATATGTTTTCAAGGAGCCGTCCGGCATCTCAACGATCTGTGCTTCCGCTGTGGCGCCGCCTGTCCGGTCATCCGCTTCCACATAAGTCCAGTTATCCCCATGGTCATCACTGTACATAAAGCCAAGTTCTGCCGAAGATTTGGAGTACAGGGGAACCAGCAGCCTTCCCGCGTATTCACCTGTTGTTATCTGCTTGCCGACGCCGGGACCCACCACTAAAAATTTAGACTCCTCAGGCTTAAAGGTACTGACAATATTCAGGTCAGACCATGTCTCTCCCTCATCATCCGAATATCTCATGGCAAGATAATTTGTTGGAAACGCCTTAAAAACAGAATCTTTATAAAATATGTTCATATTTACATCTACATCCGTCTGTGTCTCCAAAAGAGTCGAACCTTCAAAATTATAATCATACTGTCTGCAGGTCAGATTATTTCCGTTCTGGTAAAGATCATATTCCCCGTCTACCGTATATTCGGTTGGCTCACCTGTGGTATCGTTATAAATAACACCGTTTTCACGGACAGAATAATTGTAAGCACCCGCTCCATCTTCATGCCATCTGAGTTTCAGATATTTTTTGCCGTCTATCTCTTTAAAACCAGACCCTACAGAGGCATTGGAGCTGCCAATTCCTGCGGGCATCAGATCCGCAAAAAGAAATACTCTTTTCGTTTCCTTATCCTCCAGCAATACAGGGTCAATATAAGAAGCGCTTCCCTGGATCTGTACATTCTTACCTACAGAGTCCCTTGGCCAGTCTATATTTTTTGCCACGTAATCCTCAAATTTTAACGGCAGTATAGGCTCTCCCCATGTATTTCCCCCGTCTGTGCTCTTGGCAAACGCAATATTAATTTTACTTTTGGAATCATGGGTTCCTCCATATCTGGCGTCTGCTGCAGCCAAAACAGTCCCGGAATCCAAAGTCAGCAGGGAGGGTATCCTAAAATAATTGGATTGTGTAGCGTCCCCCGCGTAGAAAATATTTTCTGCGTAAGCCGTCTCTCCTGTTGTCCCGATCAATTCCTCATCAGAGAGAACATCACTGTATATTTTCATGTTTCCTATAGTCCCTCCAAAAGGATAAGCCACACTGCCCTGACGCATGGTTCCTCCCAAAGTGACGTTATCCACTCCGGTAATATCACTGATAAATTTAAAATCATCCTCGTCCAATACCGCCAGCAATTCTCCGTTGGCGAACAGCTTATACTGTTTATTTTCCGAATCCGCCTTGAACGCAACCGTATTAAACACTCTTTCCCCTTTATAGAGGCCGCGGACTGCCGCCGGTCTGTCAAGGGTATATTTAAACACCCCATCCGTATTTCTCAGCTCCATACCCACACCACCTGAACTTGTCACATAGATATGGAAATGTCTGTTCTGGTTCCCTGCCGTGCTGTTTCCCACACTGAACAAAGTCTGAATGGCATTTTGGCTTGTGGATTTATAAGAAATAACAATAGTACCCTGGGTTAACGCTTTTACAGATTCAGCTCCCTGCTCTTCATCCAGACTATATCCCTGTCCTTCCTGGATCTCTATATTATCCGCTTCTAAAACAGGCGTTCCCATTGCCGTTTCCACAAGCTCTGTGTTCCCGGCTTCCTGCTCTGTCTCTGCTTCTTGCAGGTCAGTATTTTCCTGTTCCTCCGCTGTCTCTGCTTCTTGCAGGTCAGTATTTTCCTGTTCCTGCTCTGTCTCTGCTTCTTGAAGGGCAGTATTTTCCTGTTCCTGCTCTGTCTCTATTTCTGTTTCTGATAAATTCCGACTGTCCACTGCTGCATAAACATTGAAGGAAGCAGCACAAACTGCCGATGCGACTGCAAATACAACGATTCTTTTCTTGAATTTATACATAGCTTTATTCTCCTATTATTTCACTTAACTGCACTTTACGGTTCTCATATCTGGACATGGTACATGCGTCCGCTGTTGCGATGGCGGCTCTTGCTGCCTCACCTGTCAGCAGGGGTCTGAACTCATCATCGGCTGTTGCTCCATGCATGATCCCATTTAAATATTTCATCTCATTTTTCATAATACTGTGCAGCCACATAGGCGGCTTTTTACCCGGTTTTCCGTACATAATGGCCCCGTCCATCTCGGTTCCGTGGTATATCCTGGTGCGGTCATCATCCTCTTCCCGGGATTCATGCACCAGGAAATGCTCCTCTTTTCCGTCCACTTTCAAGGTCCCTCCGCAGTCGCACATATCAATACGGATAGCCCCCTTTGTACCCTGGACCAGTACATAATGTTCCGGCCAGTGGAAGGCTGAACCCCATTCCAATACTGCGTAACGGTTGTCAGGAAACTCCATATTTACAAACAGCATGTCGTCCTCATCGCCAAATTCATCCCCTTGATGGGCAACATTTCCCCCTGTCATGGTGACCGTTTCCGGCATCCCGCCCATCAGGAACTGCACACAGTCCAGCTCGTGAATATGGTGATACAGATGCCCTCCTGATTTTTCCCTGATTTTCTTCCAGGAAATGGTTGGCTGCGGTTCTTCCCAGCCGTTTCTGGCAGAATGGCAGTACAGAACTTTTCCGATCACGCCCTCATTGATCAGTTTTTTCGCGTAACGCACACCCCGGAAGAAATTCATAACATGTCCTGCCATAAATGTGACCCCATGCTGCTGGCATGCTTTTACCATCTCATGGCAGTCTTTATAGCTCAGTGCAATAGGTTTCTCACAGAAAACATTTACTCCGTGTTCCGCCGCTTTTACGACCGGCTCTTTATGCAGATAATTGGGCGTTGCCACGATCACTGCGTCCACATCCTGGCGGCTGTACAGGGTATCCAAATCTGTTTCCACGTCACATCCCAGTTCTTCTGCCACAGGCTGCGCATTTTCCGGGTCAAGGACCGCCACGATTTTAGCGCCTTCCTGTTCCTTCATAATACGCCCCAGCTCTGCACCGAAATAACCGGTTCCCACAATTGCGTATCCTATTGTTTTCATATCCATTACCTCCATATATTCTAAATTATTTTACCGCTCCATCCGTCATGCCGCCCGCAATCTTATTCTGGATGAACATAAAGAAAATAACAGACGGAACTACCACCAGGGCGGATGCTGCCATCATATCTCCCCAGTTAAGGATCTCAGAACCCTGAAGGGATTTCAGGGCTACGGACACAGTCATTTTATCTGTGCTGTTAATAAGAATCAAAGAATACAAAAATTCATTCCATGCGTTAATAAAAGTATAGATGGCGGTTGCCACGATTCCCGGCATGACCAGGGGAAGTACGATCCTCACAAAAGTCTGGACCTTATTGGCCCCGTCCACTCTTGCCGCCTCCTCGATGCCCAGGGGCACGGTTTTGAAAAAGCCTACCAGCATCCACACCGCATACGGCACACTGAAGGAGAGATACACAATGACAAGGCCCATTCTGGTGTTGACAAATCCCAGCTTTGCCATAACCATGGAGTATGGGATCGCCAGCAGGATCGGCGGAAACATATACGTTGCCACCAGAACCTTTGACATAACAGAGCCCAGCTTCGGAAAGAATCTCACGATGCCATAGGCCGCCATGGATGAGATCACAATGGCGATACAAGTGGTGGACACCGCAATAATTAAACTGTTGCTGATATTTCCCGCGAAGCCCAAATCCTTGATCACATGGACAAAGTTTTCAAGGGTAAATTCTTTCGGCAGAAAGCGGGTGGGATTTGCCGTCAGTTCTCCTGAGGATTTTACGGAACACAGCAAAACCCACACTAAGGGGAAAAAGGCAATAAAGGACAAAAGGATCAGGTATACATGGCAAAGCCCATTGCCGATCTTTTCTTTTCGATTTGTCATCACTTGTCCTCCTTTTCCCATTTTCCGATAATTGTAAAGTAGATCACACAAACCAGCAGCAGGAAGGCCAGCAGGAGCATGGTAACTGCCGATGACCTGCCCAGAAGTTTCGTTCCCCAGCCCATATTGTAGGCATAAATAGGTACTGTGGTGGTGGCATTTGCCGGGCCTCCTCCTGTGAGAAGATAGATGATATCAAAGTTGTTGAATACCCAGATGGTACGAAGAACCACCAGCAGGCCGACCACGATCTTAATATGGGGCACTGTAATATGCCAGAACTGCCGGAATTTGGAAGCTCCGTCAATCTGAGCCGCCTCATACTGGTCCTGAGGGATCGTCTGCAGTGCGGACAGCACATTTACCATGATCATAGGTGCACCAAACCAGACATTGATCAGGATCAATGTCAAAAACACCAGGCTGCTGTCACTTAAAAACTGCGGGAGTTCACTGCAGATGCCCACCTGGACAAGAATATTGGGAAGGAACCCTGAAACACCGTTCAGTATCCACTTCCAGGAAAGTGCGATCACAATAGACGGAAACGCCCAGGGAATGATCATCAGGGTTCTGTAAACACCTTTTCCGATCTTTACCCGGTTGATCGCCAATGCCGCCGTAAATCCTATAAACAACTGGCCCAGAAGGGAACCCAAGGTCCAGAGTATGGATGTAAAAAATGCCTTATAAAAATTAGAGTCCGATAAAACCGCTTTATAATTTTCTAATCCTTTAAAATCATATGTAGCTTTAATCAGATGCTTGGTAGTCATACTGTAATATAAACTGGAAAAAATAGGATATATGAGCAGTATCCCCACAACCAGCAATGCAGGAAGTACGAAAATCCAGCGGGCATAATCAAATTTTACTTTTCTATTCACCAAAATGCCGCCTTTCTTAGGGATGGGACTGCCCGCTTATGTGGTGGGTGGGGCAGTCCCTGGTAACATGCTATGTATTCAAAATCACTGTACAGTGCTGAATACCTCATTCAGTTTGTCTTCCGCTGCCTGTGCAGCTTCTTTCACCTCTGTTCCGTTTGTGATAATATCCTGGAACATGCTCTCTATGATTCCCTGGGAAGTGAGAAGGCCCGCCTGAACGCTGGGTCCCTGTTCAAACCCTATGGCTGTTCCCATATCCATAGCTTTTGTGATAACCTCTACAGCATTTGAGAATTTCTGTACTGTCTCATTTTCTTTATATTCCGCCGTATCGGAAATCCCTGTAATGGATGGCAGCATTCCCACCGGGGTTGCTTCCAGGAATTTGATGTAAGTATCTTTTTCGTATAACTTTTTAATAAATTCCTTACATATTTCCGGATGCTCTGAGTTTTGCCACACCACCATAGGAATATTGGAAGTTTCCGCGCCATAGTCCGGATCATCTGCATTTATCTTTGGAAGAGGCGCACAGTCGATCTGGTCCACTAAATCAGGAGAGTTGGTCTCAACACCGCCAATCTGGAAACCGGAGTTAAAATCAAAGGCTGTCTTTCCCTGGTAAAACAGGGTTGCCTGGTCTAATACCGCATAGTTTACAGAATCCTTTGGGGAACAATTGTTATAAATATCCAGCCAGTAGTTAATGCCATCAATAGCCAGGTCACTGGTCAAGTCTGCTTTCAGGTCTTCTGTAAGCAGGCTCCCGCCGCCGCTTCTCACATAGAAGTTCAGGAACCGGGTTCCCATAAGATCATTGGAACCGCAGGGGAAAGAACAGCCATAGACGCCGTCTTTTGTAAGTGTTTTGGCTGCCTCCGCAAATTCATCCCAGGTTACAGGGATCTGAAGACCTGCTGCCTCCAGCAAATCTTTTCTGTACCACATAACCTGCGCGTGGGAATACAGGGGCAGGGAATAACAGGTACCATCCTTTTCCCCCTCTGACAGAGCGGTCTTTGAAAATTTATCTCTTCCTATATCGTCAATCAGATCATCCAGGGGAACCAGGGCCTCTGCGTCCATCATCTCCACAACATGTCCGGGAAGCGCTGTACTCATATCCGGCACATTCCCTGAAGCCAGGCCTGTGGTCCACTTCGTATAAAAATCACCCCAGGAAAAAGTCTCGATGGTGATATTCACATCCGGATTATCCTTCATAAACTGGTCTGCCGTCTCCTGTATAACCTCCAAACGGGGTCCCTGTGTAAAAGAATGCCAAAAGGTAATGTCTCCTTTCAGTTCCCCTGTTTTTGCTGTTGTCTGCTCACTTTCTGTACTGCCGTTCTGTCCGCATCCTGCGAGCATGGTGGAAACTATCATTGTCCCCACTAACAATATTGCCAAATTTCTTTTCATAAAGCTCTCCTTTCTGCTCACTTTGATTCTGTTTTTGATATCGGCCGTATCAATATGTAAATGATAGGTATATTTTACCTATTTTTTTTGTGTACATCTACTAACCAAACGCTCAATAATAGCACTGGACACTTATCTTATTCTCTTGCCACCCTCCTGTATTGATTGGGCGTAAACCCAAACGCTGACTTAAATTCCCTGATAAAATAATTGGCATCCTCATACCCCACCTCATAGGCAATGTCATTGATATTATCATTGCTCACCAAAAGTGCTCTTGCCGCCGTTGTAAGACGGATCTCCCTCACATATTCCATGGGTGTTTTCCCCATATTTTCTTTAAAAAGACTGCTGAACCTCTGTTTGCTCAGTTCCGCCATGTTTGCCATTCGTTCGGGAGTGTATTTTTCTTTCGGGTGTAGGACTATATAATCTGCCACTACCTGAACCCTTGAATCAATCTGTTTCTTGGTTTTCATGGCTCTTTTTTTAATTTTTTCCAAATCATACTCCGCGCTTTTGATCTCCCCTTTGTCTCTGTCTATTTTCTCTCCTCTGACGGAAAGGGAGCCTATGAGCAAATCCAGATATCCACGCACAAAACATTTTTTGGCAGTGTGTTCTGTTTTCACCCATCTGTAAATCTCTCTGAAAAAACTGTCCTCGCCCATATTTTCCGTAACTCTTGGTATTCCGTAATACTCTTTTAAAACATCCTCTCCCTCATAAAAAACAGAGGTGGTAAAACGGATACTGAAAAATTCAAATGTATCGCTGAGTGCATGGCAGGACATACTGCACCCGCTGGGTATGTAAACGATCTGGTCCTCTTCCACCAGGATCTCTTCATTATCAATGCAGAACTCTGCCTTCCCTTTCACAATATAACGGAAAATATTATACGGAATCACTGATTCCGGGTATACCCATGTTCTTCCCATGGAGTACAGATCAATGTAAAGAAACGTAAAACGTATATTGTCAATCACTGACATGCCGTAATCCCCCTTGTATCCTTTTATGCATCCGCTTTCTGCAATAAATAAGACAGCTATCAGTGAAGATACTTTTATCTATCTGCACTTTATAGCTGCCCGTCCCTTCTCTTACTCTGTTAATTGCCCGTTTATTCCGTATCTTCCCAGTCACGGACCTATGGCCGCGTTCACTGCACGCTTATCTTAACCACCACTTTTTCTATTTTCTCCGGCTTATCCTCCATCATTGCCACCATATGGGCATCACTGGGATAACAAACCATAAAATCACCTGGTTTCAGCAGACTGTGTCCGGACGCACGGCCTTTATAAAACCCGATGTCCTTATCCGCGTCATAGGGCACCGTCTCATCCAGTGATCTGACATCCGCTGTGGCGATCCTCTCTTTTCCTGACACAATGTAATGTAAATCTATGTACTTTTTATGTGCTTCATAAATACATGCCTCCTCTGGTTTTGATGTAAAGGAAACAGGATTGCAGAAAATTTTATTTTCAGCGATCACGGTATTGGGCTGAGGGAGCTCCCCCTGGTGCAGGCCCTCCAAATAGCACAGTACCGTATAGAGTGTTTCATACTCCCTGTAGTTTTCCTTATTCCTGATAGAATCAAAAATCATGGTACTTTCCTCCTGATATTCTTCCCTGTGTGATATTACAGATTGATCTTATATTGATGCAGCGTATTCTTCAAAACTGCTGCCATAATTTCATACCCTCTTGCGTTGGGATGCAGACCGTCATAAGTAATGCCTCCCAGCAGCTTGTCCGTTCCCGGAAAGGTGGTGGTAAGATAATAATTTACATATATAAGCTTTTTCCTTCTGGCTGTCAGCGCCAGCCATGCATTCATCTCTTTGACATATCTTTTTCGGACCGCCTCATTTAACGATATTGGAATGTGTATGGGCAGCAGGGAGGTGAGGATCAAAGTGGTATCCGTATTTTCTGTCTGGCGTATAATATCACTTATATTTCTCTGGGCGGCTGTAAGAACCTCCTCATAGGGTGTCGGTTCCAGCCTTCTCCAATAGTCCCCTTCCAGCTCAATGGAATCATTAATGCCAATGCCCATTATGCAGTACCTGGGTTTTAACTGCAATGCATCTGCATAAAACCGCCTTTTCAGATATTCTGTAGTGTCTCCGCCGATTCCCCTGTTCACGATCAGCTGTCCCGGCAGATTAAAATATGCATTTAACTCCCAGTAATGGGTGATGGAATCCCCAATGAACAGGAAGTCCGGCTTCTGGTCCGTATAAATAAGAGAGTGATTTTTAATGTCAAATTCTTTCCTTCTGCTGTCCGCTGCTGCCGTTCTGGAAAAATACTCCAGCCTGGCATATCCCTCGTTCGTTGCAATCATGTGCCATCCCTCCTTCTCTCCTTTGCACGAAGTCACCTGCTTTTCTTAAAAATTATAGCAAAATGTTTCCGATCTTGATATGGAGTATACACTCAAAAATAGCACAATATGCTCATTTCCAACACTGGAGCACTGTAAATTCCCCGCAAAAAAAGGCTGCCAAAAGGGTCCTTACAAAGAACCTTTTCTGGCAGTCTTCCAATTGCTGGGCACACCTGTTATTCAGATACTTTATTATAGCAGATTTTAATTCTGCTGTCTATTTTTTCTCCTGTAAAAGTCAGGATTTCGCCAGTGCCTTGATCTTCTTATATGACGGCAGGTCTGAGTACAGGTCTGTCTTATACGGATTCCGTTTTGTCTTGCGGATATGCAGGATCATATAGACGAATACCCCTATATTTGCAAGCAGTGCAAGAAGACTCACAAGAAACAGTGCCGTTGTGCTGGGATTTGCTGACGCAAGCCGGTAAATACCCGGCTCCACCAGAGCGGTATAACCATCCGCCGCCACATACCCCTGCGAAACCGCGGCATCTGCAATGGCTTTACTGGATGTGGAGTGTACCATCCACCGGCTGGCGTCCTGGAAAGCAGGCACAGTCTGGGCAAACATACACCACAGTGCCAGCGTGTGGGCCCTGTGCTGCAGCCAGGCTCCTTTTCCCACTGTAAATGCACATACGGTAGGCGCCAGAAGCAGCGCAAATCCGCAGTACCAGGCATGTGTCGGCAGGCAGTTGTACGTGTACGCAAAGTTCCACAGATCGTAGGCTACTATCCAGAACCACATCATATCCGGCCAGAGCATATCTTTGCTTCCATCCTTTTTCGTGACTGCCCGGATGCAGATGCCAAACCATCCCGTAATGGTGATGATATTCAGGATCCCCGCAATGCCGTTCATGTAATTCCAGGCACCGCCGATATAATACTGTGTCTGGTTGTTGGTATACTCCATGACCGGAGTTACATATCTTCCAATCTCAAAGTCGCGAAGCACAGCCTCACAGATATTGACTGCCAGGATCAGAGGCGGAAAGCACAGAGCGATCCGATTGGATGACAGTTTCTTCACATGCCGGATGCACCAGAAACCAATACAGCCCGCAGTGGAGGAGTACACCTTTGCCAAATGGAACCAGTCCATATACGCAGTATCCTTAAAGGCGGTGAGCCACAGAACCGTCAGCACTACCGGAAGAATCACAAAGGCGGAAAAGCCCACCCACTTAAATCTTCTGGTCACCTCATTGAGCGCAAAGAGACTTACAAACACGCACAGCCACACAAGCAGTACCAGCGCTGTGGGAACACCCTCATAAAATGCAAACATACCCATTCCCCCTACTTACATAATATTTCTTTGATCATCAGGTCATTTCCCGATAGGATTTCCATTTGCTGCCCCTCACAGCCGGGGCAGCGCATATCATACTCCATGGCATTGAAGACCCTGCCGCAGTCCCGGCACTTTACCATGCCGGGCACGACGCAGACCTCCAGTTCCGTCTCCTCCATGGAAGTTTTATATCTGGCGGCAGGCCAGCACTCTTCCAGATATCTGGGCACAACTCCGGAGAGCTCCCCCACATCCAGAACAATCCGTTCCACCTCTTCTGCCCCTTCCTCACGCACCACATCCTCAATGGTGTGGATCATGGCATCCAGGATTCCCAGTTCGTGCATAGGATCAGTCCTTTCTCCGTGTAGCTTTTGCGGAGGCGGCGGCGATCTTTCCGGTTCTCTTCACCGCGTTTGCCGCGATCTTCACAGGAAGCTTCTCATATAGATCCGGTTTGGAATGACCGGTACGTTTCAGATGGACAGCGTCAAATTTACACTTTGTGGTGCACATGCCGCATCCCACACACATATAGGAATCCACCTGTACGGCCCCGCAGCCCAGGCATCTCTCTGTCTCTTTTTTAAGCTGTTCCTCCGTGAATGTCATCCTGTCGTCCTGGAAGGTCCCCTTCTTCTCCTGTGCGTGAGCCGGGCGCTGCCTTGGTGTATTGTCAAAGCTCTTCAGGTCCACAGTCACATTATTTTTATCAAACGCGTGGTATTCTCTTCTGTCACGTCCCAAAGTCAAGGTCTGCCCCGGCTGTACATACCGGTGAATGGATATTGCGCCTTCTTTTCCGGCTGCGATAGCATGAATGGCGAATTTAGGCCCGGTACAGCAGTCACCTCCCACAAACACATCCGGTTCCTTGGTCTGATAAGTCAGGCTGTCTGCCTGTGCCGTGTTTCCCCGTCCGAGTTTCACCTTGCTGCCCTCCAGAAGGCCGCCCCACTCAATGGACTGTCCGATGGATAGAAGGACCGTGTCTGCAGGAACCGTAACGGTATCCTCCTCATCATATTTTGGAGCAAAACGGTGCATCTCGTCAAACACGGATACGCAGCGCATAAATTCCACGCCTGTCACTTTTCCGTCCTCTGTCAAAATACGTTTTGGTCCCCACCCGTTCTGGAATTCCACCTGGTCAGCTTCTGCCTCCTCGATCTCCTCATCCAGGGCAGGCATCTCCTCACGGCTCTCCAGACAGTACATGTCAACGGTGTCAGCCCCCTGCCTTGTTGCCGTACGTGCCACATCTATCGCCACGTTGCCGCCGCCTACTACTACTACATTTCCGGAAAGCGTCCGGCCTCGGCCCAGATTCACTTCACGCAGAAATTCCACACCGGATACCACCCCCAAAGCGTCCTCACCTTCCACATTCAGCCTGCGCCCGCCCTGAGCACCCACTGCTATGTAAAATGCCTCGTAGCCCTGTTTTCTCAGCTCATCCAGTGTCACATCTTTTCCCACTTCCACGCCGGTCTTAAACTCCACGCCCATCTCTCTCAGCACGTCGATCTCTGCATTCAGCACCTCTTTTTCCAGACGGAAGGAGGGAATTCCAAGGGCCAGCATACCGCCCGGCTTCTCCTGTTTTTCAAAGACAGTCACCTGATAATCATCGATGGCAAGGTAATACGCGCAGGAAAGTCCAGCAGGACCGCCGCCGATAACTGCTATTTTATTGCCCAGATGATACCTTTTTGGCGGAACATAGCGCACATCACTGTCCAGCTCTTTATCTGCAATAAACTTCTTGATCTCATCAATGGCGATGGGCTCATCAATATCCCCGCGGGTACATTCATCCTCACAGCTGTGTGGACAGATACGTCCGCAGACAGCTGGGAAGGGATTTTCCTTTTTGATCAGCTCCAGGGCTTCTTTATATTTTCCTCTGGCAGCCAGCTTGATATATCCCTGCACCGCAATGTGGGCCGGACAGGCTGTCTTACAGGGGGAAGTCCCCTCTTCCGCCACATCCTGCCGGTTCTCACGGTAATCCATATTCCAGTTCTTTTTGCTCCACACATGGTCTCTGGCTGTGGGTTCCTCTTTCTTTGGAACCGGATTTTTGGCACAGAGTCTCTGTCCCAGCTTCAGGGCATTTGTGGGACAGTTTTCCACACACTGGCCGCAGGCCACACACTCCTCCGGGTCCACTTCAGCGGTAAAGTTGGAGCGGATGGCATCCGGAGTGCGGAATAAGGCGGCAATACGCATGGAAAAGCAGGAACAACTGCAGCAGTTGCAGATTGCCGCTGATTCTCCCAGTCCGTCTGTGGCAGGCATCTCATGCATCAGGCCATTGTCCTCCGCAAATTTGAGGATTTCCAGCACTTCCTCCCTGCTTACCTGGCGGCCTCTCCCCGTCCTGATATAATACTCCGCTCCGGTTCCCATCTGGATGCAGATGTCCTTTTCCAGATGACCGCAGCCCTCGCCCAGCACTTTTCTGGACTGGCGGCAGGAGCAGTCCGATACACTGAATGTATCATATTTCCGCAGATAATAAGACAGCTTTTCCCATGGCTGAACCCCGGGCAGATCCTTTATGGCGCTCTCCACAGGAGTCACACGCATCATGGCCATACCTTCCGGAAAAAGAGGGGCCATAGGCGCGATCCTTTTTCTGGTATACTCCTCAAAAGCCTTACCGATCTCAGGGTGCGCGGCTAACTGTTCCCGGTTATTTACCATCATTTCCAGCATACCCGGCGCAAAAATGTTGATAAAATACCTGTCCCGTTTATCCTTCTTGTCGGTCCAGACCTTTACCACACCTGTGTAGGTAAGCCGGTCCAGAAGCTTTTTAGTCTCCTCCCTGCTCTTTCCGCATTTTTCCACAATATACTCAAAGGTACGCGGCTGGCGAAGCCCCATCACCAGGGCAACATCTGCCATATCATCCGTCACCACAGCATTCAGTGCATAATATTCCGGGGCCTTCTCATCAATCCGGTTCATGGCCCCTGCAACACCGCCCACCATCTTTGCCAGTTTCACTATTTTCGGTCTTAAATTTGCCATATACCAACCCACCCTTTCTATACCATTCTGCAGTTACCCTGTTTCTGTTCACAGTCTACGCTTCTTCTCTCCAGGTTTTTACTTCTGCTCTCAGCCAATCTGCCCAGACATCCACACCTTCCCCTGTCTTGGCACTGAGGGGGATCACTTTTGCATTAGGATTGCGGAGCCTGATGTTCTCCCTGCACTTATCCAGATCAAAATCAAAGTAAGACATCACATCCACCTTGTTGATCAACACCACATCACATACAGAGAACATCAGCGGATATTTCAGCGGTTTGTCATCTCCCTCCGGAACAGACAGGATCATGGCATTCTTCACAGCCCCTGTGTCGAACTCTGCCGGGCAGACCAGATTTCCCACATTCTCCAGCACAGCCAGTTCCACGTTCTCAGTCCCCATAGCTGCAAGTCCCTGCCTGGTCATGTCCGCGTCCAGATGGCACATGCCGCCTGTGTGGAGCTGTATTACCTTCACTCCCAGATTTTCTATGGTGCGGGCATCCACATCCGAGTCGATATCTGCCTCCATAACACCGATTCTCATTTCCGCCCTCAATACCTCAATGGTCCGCTGCAAAGTTGTAGTCTTGCCTGAGCCTGGGGAAGACATGAGATTTAAAAGAAACACTTTCTCCTTCTTCAATTCTCTGCGGAGTTCCAAAGCCTGCCTGTCATTATTATCAAAAATGCTTCGTTTTACTTCAATGGTACGGAATCCTCCCATACCCGCATCCCTCCTTTTCCCACTGTTTTATACTATCATCATACTATGCCGGAACTGTTTTTACTATAGACAAAACCGGCAATTTGTCAAAAATTTTTGATAAACTTCCGGTTCAAAGCCCGGTAAGAAAGCCACGAAACACCATCACAATCCCCATCCCATCCTTTTCCCTCTCCGCAAACACCTCTTCCATCCATCTTCCTCATGATCTCCCTGCATATATAAAGCCCCAGCCCGCTCCCCTGCTGTCCAGCCAATCTTCCGCTTTTTCACTCTCTGTTTCTCCCCGCATAATGAAGTTCACACCGGGGATTTTTGAATAGCTTGTGTAATAATCAATGGCTGAACTCACAACCAGGATTTTATTCACACTGCTGGCCAGGAAAATGGTGGCAATGGTGATAAACAGAAACCGTATCACATTGACTCCTTTTCTCCTCAGCAAATCCTTCTTTAATATTCTGTAAAGCATTTGGCTATCCTTCCCTTTCCTGTTTTCTGAATTGATTATAACGTGTCAATTGTGAAAAAATCCTTAAATCAGATATATTTTTTATACATGGGAGGAAAACATTCCTGATTTTCCTATACAAACCTTCCTACATACAGTATAATCATACCGGAAAGCAAAATCATGTTTAAACTGTAAAAGGAGGCATTTTTTATGAAACGATATGTTATGACCGCGTAGCAGAGGCTATTGCGGATTATGATCGAATATTGAATAGCCTTTGCGAATCCTGGAACTAAAATAACCGAGGAGGACAGGATGAGCTACAAAAAGGCTGATAAGATTCTTCCAAAAGAATTGCTGGAAATGATACAGCAGTACGTGGAGGGCGAAAGCATCTATATTCCCAGAAGGACAGAACACAGACGTTCCTGGGGAGACGGTACCGGCATCCGGCAGGAAATCGCAGCGCGCAATTCCATGCTGTACCGTGATTACCAGGATGGCACAGACCCCCACCGGCTGGCAGACAAATACTGCCTGTCTTTGAAGAGTGTACAGAGAATCTTATTACAGGAAAGAAGAAAATAGGTAACTGCTCATTATGATCACAGTTACCAAAACAGCAGCAAATATAAACAGTGTCAGCATAACCTGCATGAATGGGTTATGCTGACACTTCTCTTTTATCTATAATAGCCTGAATCACGGCAGTATATTTTTCTCCGTCATGGGCAAGGGATGCTGACATATCCAGAGGGTTGGCCGGTGTGGCATAGTCCGGCAGGAGCGCTTTCAGCTTATCCATGGTCTCAGGGGCAAAATCAGGATATTGAAGTCCCAGCAGTGTTCCCGTATCCGCGCACACGCCTGTCTCTCCACCTACCTTTTTCCTCATTGTCTTTTAGAAAAAAAGTTAAGGTAGAAACCCTATTCTCCCCCTGATATACTATCCCTATACTGAAAAAAGGAGGAGCCATTCATGTCCAAACCCAAGAGAAATGCATAGCAGAGGCTATTGCATTATAACAATTCTATAGTGAAATAGCCTTTGCATATCCTGAACCGATAAAAGACCGAAAGGAATATGCATATGAGCTATTTAAAAGGAGAGACTTGGACTCTTACCCCTGTCTCTTCGTATAAAATCATAAGAAACTGTCCAAAATGCGGCACAAAATCCCTCTTTCAAAGTACCGGGAATTTCCGCATCAATGCCAACAAAAAATGTGTAGATATCTGGCTTATCTACCAGTGTGAAAATTGCAGATCCACCTATAATCTCACAGTCTTTGAGCGCGTCAGCCCCAAAAAGCTGCCGGGAGAATTATATAAAAAATTCCAGGAAAACAACAGTGGCCTTGCCCTGGAAATCGGAACAGCCAAAGAAATATTCGAGAAAAACAGAGCTGTTGTGAAGGAAGAATCCATCTCATACATTGTAACCAAAGAGGATACAGAAATACCAGTTTCTTTACAAGCTTTGGAGGGAAACTGCCGTATCATCTGCATCCAAAACCCCAATGACCTGAAGATCAGGGCCGACAAGTTCCTGGCAGAGCAGCTTTCCATCTCCCGGTCAAAAGTAAAACATCTGATAGCGGACGGGTTGTTACAGGGGAGTAAGAAGGAGAATCTGGAAAAAATCCATCTCGCCAACAGTCTGCTCATCCTTCTTAAAACCGTTGCCTGAGCGAGTGCCGAAAAACGGCAGGGAAAGCCATTTTACTGTGCTTTCCCTGCCGTTATCCGTACCTTTATTATCCTGCATTTTCTGCCGCAGGCACAGTGTCCTTCTGTATTTTCTCTATGGTCCATCCCGTCTGGGCACATATCAGGGACACAATGGGATTGATAAAATTCAGGAAACAAAACGGTGCGTAAATGCCTGTTGTCACCCCAAGGACTCCTGATAGGAATGCTGCATCTGTCCCCCACGGAACAAAGGGAGCACACAGCGTTCCGGTATCCTCCAAAGCCCTTGACAGGTTCTTTGATGCAGTCCCCGCTCTTTGTATATGTCTTTGAACATTCTTCCCGGTATGATCAGTGCCACATACTGCACACCTGTGGCAAAATTAGTGAAGATCGTGGACAGAAGCGTTGCCGTTATGACAGCGGAATCCTTCTTGGCGTTCTTAAGCGCCCGCTCTATGACAGTGCTCACCATGCCGCTTTTCTCCACGATCCCTGCAAAGGAAATTGAGATAAGAATCAGGCAGATGATCTCCACCATACTGGTCATACCGCCCCTGTTCAGCAGTTTATCCACCTCTGCCACTCCTGCAGTTCGTCCCAGGCATAACCGGAACTCACAGCCACAATTCCGGCCATAACAGCCGCCATGAGCATTGCCACATAACTCCTGCTCCACGGCTTTTCTGTCTCTGCCTTCCCTGATGCGCTCTTCTACCTGTTCCCCCAGTTCTAAAATCCGTTCCAGCTCTCTGTCTGTAGCACGTTTTGCCGCATAGTAGGCGGCCTCCGGCTCGAAGATCAGCCGCATCTCGTACAGGTCTCCTGCATCAACCCTGGCCGCTGTCAAATCCGACAAGGCCTCCATGGAAGGGTCTGCAAAGTCCTCCCTGACATATGTACCTCTTCCCCGCCTGATTTCCACTACCTGGCCTGCAGCCAGAATGCGGAAGGCTTCTCTCAGGGTGGTGCGGCTGACTTAAAGTATTTCGGAGAATTGGTTTTCATTTGGAAGTTTGTCGCCTGGTTTGTATTTTTTATCTACTACGATCATGGACAGGATCGTGTCTGCTACTCTGTCTGACAGCCTTTTTTGTGACATTATTTTGTTCTCCCTGGTTTGTGGTTTTTGTTTTATTTTAGCATGTTTGGGGTGTGGGGGCAACTGTGGGACGGTGCGCTTTAAAAAACTTTATGGGGTTATTTTTTTAAGGGTGGAGGCGGTTTTTAGCAGGCGGAATACTTGTTCTGTGGTGTCTGTGAGGTTGGCTTGGGCGTTTTGGGGGGTCATGGCTTCTTCCAGTGTGGTGATGCCCCGCAGGATGGGGAAAAAGGCGTCTATTCCTTTTTCGTTGCAGGTTTTGGCATCTTTTGTTACACTTCCTGCAAAAGCGATGACTGGTTTTCCGTGTTTTTTTGCAAGCTCTGCTACACCTACAGGGGCTTTTCCCATGGCGGTCTGGCCGTCCAGACGGCCTTCTCCGGTGATGACCAGGTCAGCTTGTCTTATGTGGTCCTCTAGTCTGGTTTCTTCCAGGACAATGCGGATGCCGGATTCTAAAACTGCGTCGGTGAATGTGAGGAAGGCGAAACCAAGGCCTCCGGCTGCTCCTGTTCCGGGCTGCTTTGGGTCCGCTTTGGGGAAGTTTTTCTGCGCCAGTGAGGCGTATTTGCCAAACCACTCGTCCATTTGGATGATCATGGAGGGGGTGGCTCCTTTTTGGGGGCCGTATACTGCGCTGCAGCCCTGCTCCCCGCATAGTATATTGGTCACGTCGCAGGCAATTTTGAATTCACATTCGGCCAGCCCGGAGATGACGTGGTCTGTGGTGATGGCTGTAAGTTCGGAAAGTCCCTCTGCTCCGTACCGGACTTGTTCCCCCGCTGTATTTAAGAAACCGTATCCTAATGCCTGCAGCATGCCAATCCCGCCGTCGTTGGTAGCACTGCCTCCTATGCCTACAATGAATCTTCTGCACCCTTTTTCTATGGCGTCTTTTATTACCTCGCCTACACCGAATGTGGTGGTGTGAAGGGGATTTCTCTCTTTGGGGGTTAGAAGGGTGATTCCCGCTGCTCCTGACATCTCAATAATGGCTGTCCCGGTGTCTTCAATGATTCCGTATTGGCATGTTACGGGTTTTCCGAGAGGGCCTGTTACGGTGACGTGCTGAGTCTTTCCGTTCATTCCTCCAACCAGGGCCTCCACAGTACCCTCACCACCGTCTGCCAGTGGCCTGACTTCCACTTCTGCCTCTGGGTCTGCACGGAGTATGCCTTCGCGGACGGCTCTGCCTGCTTCCATGGATGAAAGGCTTCCTTTTAATGAATCTATGGCTGTGACTACTCTCATTTTTATTTCCTCCCGTGTATTTTTTCTTTAATATAGCAAAAATTAGGTGTTTATGAAATGTTATATGTAATGTTTTTTTGAGGATTTTTTAAGTATTTATGGTATTTGTACTTAAATATTGTTATACTGTGATCAGTAATAGTTTTGATGTGTATTGCAGGGTAGACTTTTAGTGGAAATGTATGATGGAACTGTGGTTGTGAATAGTTATGGGGGAATATAGTGGAAAATTCTTTTGATAAAAAGCTGGCGCAGCAGATTGTCGCCACGGTAAAGGATGTATGCGGACAGAATGTGAATTTTATTGATCGTACAGGGATGATTTATGCCAGTACGGATGAAAGAAGAATTGGTAGTTTTCATGAAATTGGAAAGCAGGCTGCAGAGAAGGGGGAAATGCTGGAGGTGGATACAGACAGCCTGTTTGCCGGGACGCAGAAGGGTGTCAACCTGCCGGTCTTTCATAATGGCTCTTTTGTGGCTGTCATCGGTATCAGCGGACCGCCGGACCAGGTGCGCAAATATGCTTATCTGGCTGAACGTATCACCGGCCTTTTGATTCGGGAAAGGGAACTGAATACTTTCAGCCGTACCCAGGCAGAGAAAATGAATTATGTGATCCATTCCCTTATCAACCGGGAAAATCTGTCTCAGGCTTATCTTCTGGATACACTGGAACAATTTCATGTGAACAAAAATGGCAGTTACAGAATTCTTCTCATTCATATCCACTCCGGCAGAACACCTATGAATACTGCGGAAGCAGAACAAAACATACAGCAGATGTTTGCCAAAACCGGTATTACGCTCTGCACGTTTCATTATCCCAGTGAATATCTGGCTGTTATGGACAGCAGCAGATTTCCGTTGATTTCGCCTGTTCTCGCAGAGTTCGCCTGCCAACAGGACGGACGGCTGAAAATCTCTGTGGGAAAAAGCTGCCCTGTCTTTCAGTTGTCAGAGTCTTATGAAACGGGGACTGCTGCACAAAAAAGTATTGCCTCCTCCACCGACCGGCATTATGCGGTCTTTGATGACCTCACCCTGGAACTCATACTCTCCTCCGTGGAGGAGGGCTGCAAAGCGGAATATCTTCGGAAAACACTGGATGCCCTGGATGCAGAAGATATTTCCCTGCTTTCTGTATATTTTGAGGAGGATATGTCTCTTGGACATACCAGCAGCAGGCTGTTCCTGCATAAGAATACACTCCAATATAAGCTGGACCGTATTTACAAAAAATGCGGACTGAATCCCCGAAAATTTCGTGACGCAGTGGTTCTGTATCTGGCATTGAAGCTGGCCTGACAGCCTCCGGTCCCATGGCGGCTGTCACTTCCGGTTTTCTATGATAGGAAGTGCCTCCGGCAGTGAGTGTATCACTGTGATTCCATGGCAGGTTTTACCGCCTTTTCTGTCCAGCAGCACAGGGGTGATCCCTGCTCTGGAAGCCCCTTCCACATCTGAAGTGAGGGAATCTCCGATATGGATGACCTCCTCTGGGCATAGGCCGCTTACCTCCAGCGCTTTCAAAAAGATCTCTCGGTGGGGCTTATATGCCCTAACCATGTCTCCGCAGATTATTCCCGCGGGGTGCAGGTTCTTGTCACGCATGCCCTCCTCCACGTAAGAAAGACCGTTGTTGCTGATAACGTAGATCGGAACACTGCATCTTTCAAAGAATTCCTTTGTGTCGGGAAATGCCGGGGCGTACGCCCAGAAACGCTGGCAGAGCCGGTGCAGGTCCTGGAAATCTTCCTTCAGATGGATTTTTGCTGCACACTCCTCCAGTGCTTTATCCACAATCTCATCCTCTGTAATATAGTTTTCTTTATAACTGACAGCCTCAAAAGTTTTTATCAGCTTCCACCAGTAGGCCAGCATTGCCTCCATACTCTCAATGTCGCTGTTTTTGTAACACCGTCTCAGCATCTCCATGCCGTCCGGGCCGCCCTCCTCAATGATGGTGCCTGTATAATCTAAGAATACTGCTTTTATCATCTCTCTGCTCCTTGTCTTTTCTGTTGGATAAAATATCCTTTATGCCAGAAAAATTTCATTCTCTTTTCTGCCGGCACAAGTCTTTTTCATTTTTGCAGCGGCAGCCTTCAGCATAATGTTGTTTACCCCTCTGGCCTTCTGCGGACAGACGGAAATACAGCGCATGCAGGATATACATGTTTCCTTGTCCGTCTCTGACGGGTTCGGCCGGGCAATTGCCCCCACCGGACATTTTTCCGCACAGACTCCGCATTTTGTACAGGATTTATTAGCTTTGGGCTTTAAGGGGATTCCGTTGTAGCTTCTGTAGGGTTTATTTCCCGGTACCTTTACTTCCCCTTCTCTATCCTGTCTCTCAAGCTTCTTTTTTATACTTCCTGCAAATCCCTGCAGCTCTGCCCTGTCTGCTTCATCCGGCCTTCCTGTACCAAACTGCCTCATAACAGAATGTTCCGCCACAGCCGCTATTGCCGCTGTGCAGTGAAATCCGGCACCTGTAAGTGCCTCCCTAAGCTCCAGCAGTGTGTCATCATAAGCCCTGTTTCCATATACTGCAGCGAGAACAGCCTGCGCCCCCCGGCCGTTCATCCGTCCAAGCGCGTCCAGGGCTTCCTTCGGCACTCTTCCCCCATAAGAGGGGACTCCCACAATGCAGATATCCTCTTTTTCAAAAGTATACTTCTTGTAGTCTGCTCCAAAGACTGCCAGATCAATCTCCTGCTTTTCTTCTTCCCAGACGCTGCTCAGAATATCCGTCACCTTTTCCGTTCCCCCTGTAGGGCTGAAATAAATATTATATATTTTCATCTTCTATCCTCACCTTCACCTTAAAAAACCGCCGCACAGTCTGTTTTCAAACTGTACGGCTGTCCTCTGGATCATAACCCGTAAATCCTTAATGGCATTTACTCCATCCGCAGCTCTTACAGATATTGCAGCCCTCCTCAAAGACGAGGGGTTCGCCGCACTCCGGGCAGTACATTCTCTCTGTCTCCGCTTCGGTTACAGCTTTGGCTTTTGGGGCCTTCTTGTGTGAACGGCTGCCTTCCTCTTTTTTTCTCTGGGCAAGTTCTGCCTGCATTTCATTATACATATCCATCAAGGCATTTCCCACCGCCATAGGACAGCACGCTCCTTTGCTGGTATCCTTTCTGGTCACACGGCGCGCTGTGTAGGAAGGGCAGGAACCGCTGGAATTGAGCTGGTCCACAATGGTTTCAATATCAATCCCCCCTCTGGCACTGATGGAGATCATTCTGGATAGTCCTACCATAAAGTTGTTGCAGCCTCCTGTGGAGCCTTTGCTCAGATAAGTTTCCAAAAGCGCGCCTGTATGGGGATCAAATAACGCGATGCAGTGAAGGCTTCCGCATCCGGTAATGAGTTTGCGCTTTTTGCCTACCACGTCGTCTGTGACCAGGATGATATCGCCCCTCTTCAGCCCTTCTCCCGCAGCCACTTTCTTGGTCTCCTTGGTGTTCAGGATCCCGGTCCGCCTGCAGCCGTCACGGAAGATGGTGATTCCTTTTAACCCGCTCTCATAGGCGTAAAGATACAGGCTCTCCGTCTCCTCCACAGTAAAGCTGCCCGGCACATTCACCGTAGAGCTTATGGACGCGTCAATATGCTTCTGCCATACAGACTGCATATCAATCCTCTGACGGTAATCCAGTGTCATGGCTGTGACAAAGTATTCCGGCAGGGATTTGTCATCCTTTATTTCAAACCGTTTCATATAGTTTTCCACAATCTTAGTGTACACCTTGTAATAGACATCCGTTCCATGCAGGGATTCTGTTTTCCGCTCATAAAAATTGGCATACACAGGTTCAATTCCCCCGGAAATCCCCAGCATGGTGGACAGGGTTCCCGTTGGGGCTATGGTCAGAAGCTGTGAATTACGCAGGCCGTATTTGCTCACAAGGCCTCTTGTCTTCTCTGTGGTATTTGCCGTAAAATATGGCGTCTCCATGATCTCGTCCACACAGCAGGCCGGAAAAGCGCCCTTGTCCCTGGCAAGCTTCGCGGAGGCAGCAATGGCTGCATCTGCCATGGCAAATCCAATCTTGTCGCACATCTCCACAGCTTCGGCCTCCCCATAGGTAATCCCCAGCTTAATAAGCGCATCTGCAAGCCCCATGATACCGAGCCCAATCTGGCGCCATTTTTCCACGCTTTTTCTCTGCTCGTCCAAAGGATGCAGGGGCAGACCTTCTTCCAGAACCTCATTCAGCGCATTTACAGATGCCTGGACACAATTCTTAAAGCTGTCAAAATCAAAGAAGGCGGTGTCCGTAAACGCATTCTCAACAAATTCTGCCAGATTCACACTTCCCAGCAGACAGCTTCCCCCTGCCGGGAGCGGTTCCTCGGCGCATGGATTTACACCGGCATAGACAAAATCCTCCGTATTACTTAACAGATTCCAGCCTGTAATGCGGTCCCAGAACAGCGCACCCGGCTCTGCATAATCCCAGTTCGTCTCCGCAATCCTTCTGAACAGCTCCCTGGCATTGACAGTCTTCTCGATCACTTCCCCTGTCACTTCCCTGGTGTACCGCAGAAGATAATCCTTATTTTCCTTTACCGCTTCCATAAAATCCTCATGGATACGGATGGAGATATTTGCCTTTGTCACTTTGTCCAGGTCTGTCTTCAGATCAATGAACTCCTGCACATCCGGATGGGAACAGTCAATGGAGATCATCAGCGCCCCGCGCCTTCCATTCTGCCCGATCAGAGAAGTAACTAAAGAATACAGCTCCATAAAAGACACAGACCCGCTGGTCTCCTTGGCCGCATTGTTGATTTTTGCTCCCCTGGGACTTAATTTTGATATGTCAATGCCGCATCCGCCGCCATAACTATAGGTGCGCGCCAGTTTTTTTGCACAGTCAAAAATACTTTCTATTTCATCCTCAGGGGGCGCAATCACATAACAGTTGGAGTATGTCACCTTTCTGTTCTGTTTTTGAAGACCTCTGTTTGAGAGAATCCTTCCGCCAAACAGGAATTTTTTCTGTCTGATATACGCTCCAATCTCTTCATTTCCCCCGCTGATCCTTGTAAGCCAAGCCTCGAAATCCTCGTTTTCACAGCAGTATTTCTTTGTCCAGATATCCATTCCGAGCTGGTTCTCCTCACCCAGCCACTCTTCTATTGTCATAACATCGCTCCTTATCCAGATTTAGTCAACGATTTTTATATTACCACAATATATAGGGCAAATCAAGGTTCGAACCATAAGTTTTACACGGTTGTCTTTAAATTTAGGTACATAACTCCTTTTGCTCTAATATACTAAATTGATTGGAGGTATTGCTATGTCTGAAAACAAAATTCCCTGTCCCTTCCAGGGTCCGGGACAACAAAACCCTGAATTTATAGGCGGATATGACATGATCCGACCTACCGATAATCCCCAGGAATCCGATTACTGGATCTCTTCCGGAGAAACTGTCGTATACGATGCAGGTGAGAATATGGGTTCCGGCGGAAATCTGCACTTTTCTGACCGGCTTCGCATCTCAAAAGGTGCCGTGGGCGGCTGTACCAGCACGGTCACCCTTGATATAGAAGGAAACCCGCTGATGTATTCTTACTATCCGCCCCACTCCCTGGATATTATATTTGTGCTGGACGTGACAGCCAGCATGATGTCAGGGGGGAGCCGGAAAATGGCACTTGCCAAAAGAGCGCTGATACAGACCATAGAAATGCTCTGGCAAAAAAACAGGGAAACGGTTATCACTATCATCCCCTTCGCCCGGGATGCCTACATTCCCCAACCGGAGGGCGGCCTTTCCTACAATTATCTGGGCACCTTGTTCACCTGGAGGCGGTCCACTACCGGCGGCAACATGATAGGACAGATTCTTGGCTACCGGAACGGCAGCTATGTGTCTGCCACAGATATCCCGGCTTACATGCAGAATTCCGAACCGATCGCTGCCAGTGCGGAACTGAGCCTTTATAATTATTACAATTATTATAAGATCCGGTATTCTGATATTTATAACGCTGACGGCAGCCCAAAACCTGACACCGTTCTGGAGGATTATCTGGCCTCCGTATATGCGCAGAACCCTCAGGCTTATACCGGGAATTTTATAGAAGCCGTGGCAGACAATAGAGAACTGACTCCGGCCCAGCTCCCCTACAGCATGCATGACAATGGGTACCAAAACAATACGATCCTGGATAACCTGATCTGGGCAATCCCATACGGCGAGGATACCAACACGGAAGCAGGGCTCAGGGAGGCCTACAGCTTTTTTAAGACACCAGGATTTGCCCGGTCGGAGGATATTCTGAGAAGGGCTGTGATCCTCATAACGGACGGCCAGGCCAACCGTTCCATAAACCCTGCATATTCCCAGATCTACGCACAGCCTGACAGCGTGGACAGCGACTTTTTCCCGGACATTCCCGGCAGCCCATGGAGATACTTTATGTATCTGCAGCAGACATTGCCGAATCTGATCTCTGAGATTGGAAACCGTTCAGCCACTTATGATGAATTGATACTTGCCCTTCAGCGCGCCTGGCAGATATCAGAAAAACTTAAGGACCCAAAGGACGGCAATGCATCCGTATTCGTACTGGGTATAGAAATAGGCGCACAGTCCCCCGGTCCGTATACAAGGGAGAACGTTCTGGATATCATGCGCACCATTGCCACCACAGGCTCCTATCTGCATGAGGCAGCGGAGAACGGTTCCGAGAATCCCATCATTGAGGAGCTGGAACGTCTTGTAAAAAATCTTCTGGTTCTGACCGGAAGTCTTCGGGTCACGATCACAGATACCATCAATACCGCTCTTTTTGACTATGTACCCGGTACGCTCCGCATCAGCGGCACACAGGACGGCATAAAGCTGAAATCCAAAAGTGCCCCTGACATTACAGACCCCTCCGACCCGGATTACACTGTCTATGAAAAGCCGGCGCTTCTGCCGGATGTCAGTGATGGCAATGTGGCAGGCGGTGTCATCACTGTTGACCTGGGGGCAGTGCCCTTCCCCATTGCCTCCTCTGACAGCCAGGCGAAAGTACGCTTAATGTATGAGATAAAAGGCAAAGGCTCCGCGTACGGAACCCATCTGCATACAGACAATGACAGGGAAACCTATGCTTCCTATTCAGAGCCCAGCCATCCCACAGCGGACAACAGTGACCTTACCTACAGCGGTCCGCCCCGCAGTCTCTATTTCCAGACCCCTGTAGTGTTCTGCCGCCCTGCCTATACAGTGGAAAAATTTGTGGGCATTTCCCCGGAAAATACCAAATATAAATCTCTGGAAATCCCTGCCTGCCAAACAGCATTCTATCGCGTTGCAGTGGGAAACCACACAGATTCTGAGGCCGCCTTCCCTCTGCTCTACGAGGCGTCAGGTGCGGCCACCTTGGAAGAAGCCATACACAGCACAGACCGGCGGATTCTGGCGGAAAACCTGACCGTCCCAGCCAACAGCGTCCGGGAATTTACTTTCCGGTATAAAACAGACTGCTGTGACCACATCATTCCTGATTTTGCCGTTCTGGAAACCCCAAGCGGTCTTCTCTATGACAATGCTTCCATTAAAGTACAAGACGGTTTTGCAAGTTATGTGATCCAGTATCTGGACCGCCGTACAGGCAGACGCATCTGCCCTGACAAACTGGTGGAAAATGTCAGTGCATGTACAAAAATCCCTGTATGCCGGTGCATCCGGCGTATCCCCTGCTGGAGATTTGTGGGCGCCTCTGCCTGCTGCCTTGATTTATGCAAAGGTGACCATGTTTTGAAACTATACTATGTACACAGATAGACGAAAAGAACTGCGCATAAACGTTTGTTTATGCGCAGTCTTGTCTTCTTATTCTACACAGTCATCCTTGGCCGTTGGAAAGGTGGACGGGGATGCCCTGTAATTTTTCAGGCTGATCCCGTATCTCTTTGTCAAAACAGGACTCTAATCTGTGTAATTGATCCTCATAACCAAAGAATCTTTGTTCTGCATACATGGATATTCTTATTACAGAGTCACACCCTGTTTGAAGATTGCAATGTCATGATACCCGGCTGTTTCCGCCTTGACTTTTTCCCCGGATGCCACCCGGATAATATAACGGAATAATTCTTCTGCCAGTTCCTCTTTCGTCTTATCCTCCACCATCCTGCCCGCATTAAAATCAATCCAGTTTGTTTTGTAAGAAGATAATCCGGAATTAGAAGAGATCTTTACAGTGGGAACAAGAGATGCAAACGGTGTTCCCCTTCCGGTTGTGAACAATACGATCTGCGCTCCGGAAACCGCCAATGCGGTGGAAGCAACCAGATCATTTCCCGGTGCCGACAAAAGGTTCAGCCCTTTTTTCCTGACCCGCTCAGTGTATTTTAACACATCCGTCACAGGTGCAGAACCTGATTTCTGGGTGCAGCCAAGAGACTTGTCTTCCAGTGTGGAAATTCCTCCTTTTTTATTTCCGGGGGATGGATTTTCATAGATCGTCTGGTTATGGCTTGTGAAATAGTCCTTGAAATCATTGATGAGATGAACGGTCTTTTCAAATACTTCTCTGTTTTCGCATCGGTTCATAAGAATGGTTTCCGCCCCGAACATCTCCGGAACCTCCGTGAGTATGGTTGTTCCCCCTTTTGAGATGAGAAGGTCGGAAAAAGCTCCCACCACCGGATTTGCCGTGATACCTGACAGGCCGTCTGAACCGCCGCATTTCATGCCGATGATCAATTCCCCTGCATCGCATTCTTCTCTGACACATTTATCTGCATTTTTGTAGAGATCTCCAAGCAAAGCCAGTGCTTCCTCTATCTCATCCTCCGTATCCTGGCATTGTAAAAATTTCACCCGGTCCTCATCATACCCGCCGATATATTCTTTCAAGACAGGAATGTTACAGTTCTCACAGCCAAGCCCCAGTACAAGAACCCCTCCGGCATTTGGATGATGGATCATATCAGCCAGAACTCTTCTTGTATTTTCCTGATCATCCCCCATCTGGGAACAGCCGTAAGGATGGGCAAACGCCACAATTTCCTCCACATTTCCAAGAGGGAACCGCTTTTTGGCTTCCTGCTCTATGGCCTTTGCCACAGACGAGACACATCCCACTGTAGGAAGGATCCAAAGTTCATTCCGTACCCCCACGGTGCCGTCGGCCCGCCTGTATCCCATAAAAGAAGCTTTTTTGCCCGCCAGCCCTTTGAACGAAACCGGTTCGTATCGGTACTCCAGCACCTCACCCAGTGAAGTTTTCAGATTGTGGACATGAATCCAATTCCCCTTCAAAATATCTTCTTTTGCGTAACCTATGGTGGCGCCATATTTTACCACAGGTGTTCCCTTTACAATATCACAGAGGGCAAATTTATGCCCCTGGGGAATATCTTCAAGAAGTGTGATCTCCCTATTGTCCACTGTTATGGATGTTCCTTTCTCCAGTGGCTTTAAGGCAACTGCTGCCATGTCTTCCCTGTTGATCTTAATAAAATCCTGCATACTCTCTCCTTTACCCCAGTACAGCGCTGTAAGCGTTCTCCATTCCCTCTGTCTCAATACAGTCATACCATTTCTGAACCACATCCAGCATTGGACTTAAATCCTGTCCCCAATATTCTTCCTTCTTTAAAACGTCAGCAACAGAAGCCTCTTTCATAAATGCCAGGATTTCTTCCCCGTCGTTTGCTGCATCTGTGTGGTAAAACGCTATGAGGGCAGCCAATGAAAAGGTAAGCCCCTGGGGGTAGGTTCCGTATTTCTCTTTATATTCCAGGATCGTGGGCAGGACTCTTGCCCTAAACTTGGACACAGAATTTAAGGCAATGGATAAAAGCAGATGCCTGATAAACGGATTTGCAAAACGCTCTAAAACTGCCTGTCCGAAGTTTCTGTTGTCCTGTGAATCCCCGATAGTAGGAATAATCTCTTCAAAAATACATTTTTTGAGAAGTGCAGATACTTTTTCATCTTTTAGACATTCCCCTACTGTCTCCAGACCATAGAGATGTGCTCCCAGCACCATAGATGTATGGGCACCATTTAAAATTCTGACCTTTCTCTTTTTATAGGGATCTACATTGTCTGTCCAGATGACATTATAACCGGCCTTCACCAGCGGCAGCTCGTCCTCGTGGTTTCCCTGGATAACCCACAGATGAAAAATCTCCGCCGTATCCATCATATTGTCCTGCTCTTTGATCCTTTCACACAAAGCCTTATGCTCTTCCCTCGGAAAGCCTGTCACGATACGGTCAACTAATGTGGAACAGAAATCATTCTCTTTCTCCATCCAGTTCTTAAAATCTTCTCCAAGCCCCCACAAATCCGCATACTGCATACAGCATTGTTTTAATTCTTCCCCGTTATGGTCGATCAGTTCACAGGATAAAATGATAAACCCTTTTAATCCCAGTAAAAAACGTCTGTACAATAACTGGGTCAGCTTGCCCGGAAAAGATTTGGCCGGCTTGTCATCCAGTCTGTTGTCCGGGACAAACTCAATGCCTGCCTCCGTTGTATTCGATACAATAAATCGGAAGTCAGGGTTTTGGGCCAACGCCTCATACGCCTGGTGTTCTGTATAAGGGTTGATACATCTTGATATAATATCAATATGAGTGTGCTCATCCACGACTCTTCCCTTATCAATTCCTCTTAAAAAGAGATGATACTTGCAGTTTTGTTTCTTCAATTCTTCAATCATACCTTTTTCAATTGGCTGTACCACCACGACGGAACCGTCAAACATATCTTTTTCTTTTAATTTCTGAAAGAAATAATCTACGAATCCCCGGAGAAATCCTCCTTCTCCAAACTGTATTACTGTTTCTTTCCTCTGTGTACGCATAACAGAATCCCCTTTCGGTCTTATCTTATTTACAACAAACAAATTCCTTTTCGGTTTCCCCTATTATACTTCATATATCCCGTGTTGTATACAACATATTTTATATTTTTTTACTTTCGTGCCTTTCCATAAAAAATGTTTTTTCTTTTTGTGCGGATTTCATAAAAAGGAAATGACCGGTCTTCCTATTTATAAAGACCAGTCATTTCCTTTAAACAATAAATCAAATATGGCATTCTTAGAATAATGCAGATGCTCTTTCATGGCGTCAGCCGCGCCGTCCCAATCCTGTTTCAGCGCACATTTTGTGATCTTTAAATGTTCCTGAATGGTTTCTTCGCGGCGCTTTTCGGAACATTCTCCGCTCATGATCCGCATTCGTTTTATCTGGCTGTTGATCAGCTCATAGGTTTTCAAAAAATAAACATTGGAGGTAGCGTCCATAAACATCTGATGAAAAAGGTCATCCATATCATCATAGGAATAAGGGAGATCCCTGCCTTTTAAATATGCCTGATAATCCTGATAATAATTCATATAGATATCCTGCTCTATCCGGTTTCCATAGTGGGAGATGGCATATGGCTCCAGCATAAGCCTTGTCTCATATATCATATTGATCTGGCTCAGGGACAAGTCAGAAACCATGATCCCTTTTTTGGGAAGTATTTTCACCAGGCCTTCCTGCTCCAGTCTGCTGATGGCATCCCGCACCGGCGTCCTGCTGGCCGACACCTCCTCCCGCAGCAATTCTTCATTGATAAAAGTATTCGGTGCATATTCACAATTTAATATTTTTGCTTTTATGGCATTATATGCCTGTTGTTTTAAACTCTCTTTTTGCATATTGCCGCCTTTCTGATATTATTTCCGTATGATCGCTTTTGCAGCGGATGGGTTTCTTAAGTGCTGCAGGTTTTACACTCTCCCAATTCATAACCTGTAACATATTTTACCACATTCGGGCGAGATTGAAAAGCCTCTCCCTTCTGAGTTTTCTCATCGTTGTATACATTATTAATTTCATTAATCCAAGAACACTATCCGGCTTTGTACATATTGCACATTTTATCATATATTTATTTGTATATAGTTGACAATTCATTGATTTATACTGCATTTTTATCTTTTTTCTATTGACATTTCTCCCGCCTTACCCTATTATCTCTTGTATACAACAAGCAATTTCCTATAACATTTTTGGAGGAACAACAATTATGAAAGCAATGTTTATTGACAACCCCGGACAAGTCTCTATTAAAGAACTACCTATGCCGGTGCCCAAAAGGGGCGAAGCCCTGTTAAAAGTATTATACGGAGGCATATGCGGCAGCGATTTAGGTTCTTACCGCGGTACATTTGCCTATTTTTCTTACCCAAGAACCCCAGGCCACGAATTTTCTGCTGAGATCATAGAAATTGAGCCTAATGACAGAGGTCTGGAAAAGGGAATGACAGTAACCTGTAACCCATATTTCAACTGTACCCAATGCTACTCCTGTCAAAGAGGCCTGGTGAACTGCTGCACCACGAACCAGACTATGGGCGTTCAGAGAGAAGGTGCTTTCGCAGAATATATTACAATGCCAATTGAAAGAATATATGATGGCAAAGGCCTTTCTCCTAAAACACTGGCGCTGATCGAACCTTTCTGCATCAGTTACCATGGCGTGACGAGAGCAAATACAGCAACGGGCGATAAGGTTCTCATTATCGGAGCCGGCACGATCGGCGTTCTGGCGGCCGTGGCGGCAAAGTCCCTGGGCGCTGAGGTTACCATCTGTGACGTGGCCCCAAAAAAACTCGCATACGCACAGGAGACTTTCGGCATTGACCACATTTTATTAAACGATGATCCGGATACTTTTATGGACAAGATCAGGGAAGCCACAGATGGAAATGGATTTGACGTGGCAATTGAAGCGGTTGGTCTTCCATCTACGTTCCAGAACTGTATTGATGCCGCTGCCTTTGGCGGGCGTGTTGTCTTGATCGGTGTGGGGAAACAAAATCTGGATTTCAACTTTACTTTGATCCAGAAAAAAGAGCTTAACATTTTGGGTTCCAGAAATGCCCTGAAAAAAGATTTCTTACAGTTGATCGACCTTGTTAAAGAGGGAAGGGTTGACCTTGATAAAATTGTTACCAATACATACAAATTTGATGATGCAGCCGCTGCTTTTGCAGATTTTGATCAACATGCGGCTTCTATGTTAAAAGTCATTTTTGAATTCTAAAAACAAACGGAGGTATTTGTTATGTCACATTCCGCATGGTTATTTATGTCTTTGATCATTTCCATGATCGTTATTTTATTTTTAATTCTAAAGGTTAAATTGAACGCAGCCATTTCATTAGTATTGGGAAGTATTTTAATGGGCGCTTTATCCGGCATCTCCCTGGTTGAGACCATAGACGGTATAAACGTGGGCTTTGGCAATATGCTGAAAGGCATGGGACTTCCTATCGGTTTCGGCATTATTCTGGGTGAGCTTGTGAGCAGGTCTGGCGGCGCTCAGATTATTGCATCTAAAATCGTTAAAGCATTTCCAAAAACAAAAGCCATATATGCCATTGGTCTGGCTGCTTTTATTTTAGCCATACCGGTATATTTCGATGTAACATTTGTGATTCTGATTCCCATTGGCATTGCCCTGATGAAAGAGATCAATAAATCCATTGCACATATTGTGGGTGCTATCACGATCGGGGCGGCTGCGGCCCACACCATGGTGCCTCCTACACCAGCCCCTTTAGCTGCCGGTGAAATTTTTGGATTTGATACCGGTATCATGATCGCATTTGGCACGGTTTTCGGATTGATCGGCGTATTCCTTGTTATATTTATCTATACAAAATTTTTAGATACAAAGACCGCCTTCTGGAATCCTGAAACCGATGAATCTTCCGCAGGTGTCCATATTGACGCCCAGGAAGACAGTTCCATCACACCGCCGTCTTTTGGCTTTGCTTTGCTGCCTATTTTTGTACCCATTATTTTGATTCTTTTAAACACGGTTACAAACAGCGCCATGGGCGACGCACAGCCAAGTATTTTTCTCTTCTTAGGCGATAAAACAGTTGCCCTGTTAGCAGGCGCTATTGCCGCTTATCTGATCGGTGTAAAGTGCATGGGCAAAGAAAAGGCGGAAAAGGCTGCCACAGACTCGCTTTCTTCTGCGGGAATTGTATTCCTGATCACAGGTGCAGGCGGTGCCTTCTCTAACATTATTACAATTACAGGTGTCAGCGATGCCATTGCCGATATTGTAAGCGGATTTGCACATAATGTATTTATTGTTCTGATCTTGTCCTATCTGGTTGGTCTGCTGATCAAACAGGTGACCGGTTCCGGCACGGTATCTGCCCTTACCAGTATGACCATTATGTCCGGCGTAGCTGCCTCTATTGCACTGCCGCCTGTGTTTGTGGCAATGGCCTGTTTATCCGGAACCCTTTTCGGAGCAACGGTAAACGACAGCGGTTTCTGGATCGTAACAAATATCAGCGGACTGTCTATCAAAGGGGGGATAAAGACATATACCGTATCGGAAATGTTAGAATCCGTTTTCTTCCTTATTTTGCTATTGATCGCTGCCGGCGGATATATGATAATATTTTAATGACAACAGGAGGTTCCAATCATGAGAGAAAGGCCCTTTGTAGCAAACCTGGTCAGTGACCAAACAATACCTAAAATGTTTAAAGTAAAACAGGTATTTCCCCGGCCCAAAATCCAGCCGGAAGAAATCCCCCAAATAATACACACTCTGCTTTCCGGGGAAAAGTTCTCCTCCAAAGTAAAGCCGGGGATGCACATTGCCATCACCGCAGGTTCCCGCGGCATCGCAAATGTAGCGCTCACAACTAAATGCATTGCTGATTTTGTCAGATCAAAAGGCGCATATCCATTTATCGTACCTGCCATGGGCAGCCATGGAGGCGCCACTGCCGACGGCCAGCGGGCAATCTTAGAAGGCTATGGCATCACGGAAGACTATGTGGGGTGCCCTATTATTTCTTCCATGGAAGTCAAAAAAATAGGGGTGAACGAGGAAGGCATGGATGTATTCATTGATAAAAATGCCGCGGAATCCGATGGCATAATCTTAGGATGCCGCATCAAACCCCATACGGCTTTTCGCGGACCATACGAAAGCGGGATCATGAAAATGATGGCCATTGGTCTTGGAAAACAGCATGGAGCTGAAGTCTGCCACGAAGCGGGATTTAAAAACATGGCGAAATACGTCCCCATGTTCGGCCGCGCGATCATTAAAAATGCACCTATTTTATTTGCAGTTCCAACGATTGAAAATGCCTATGATGAAACCTGTAAGATCACAGCCGTAAATGCGGAGGAGATTATAGAAAAAGAACCGCCGCTTCTGCAGGAAGCCTTTGCAAACATGCCCAGGATCCTGGTTGATGCATGTGATGTATTAGTGGTTGACCAGATCGGAAAGAATTTCAGCGGAGACGGCATGGACCCTAACATTACCGGAACCTTCTGCACCCCATATGCAACAGGCGGAATCAAATCCCAGCGGGTATGCGTTTTGGATCTAAGCCCTGAAACACATGGAAACGGTATTGGTCTTGGATATTCCAGCGCTACCACCAAACGAGTATTCAACCAGCTGGATTTATCCTCCATGTACCCGAATGCGATCACATGCACCGTTTTAGGCGGTGTACGAATCCCCATTGTGATGGAGAGTGATAAGGAAGCGATCCAGGTCTGTATAAGAACCTGTAATGAGATTGATAAAAAGAATCCCCAGGTTGTACGGATTCCAAACAGCCTTCACATAGAACATATTATGCTGTCAGAGTCCTACTATGAAGAGGCCAAAAACAATCCGAACCTGATAATCGAAAGTGAACCGGAGTATCTTCCTTTTGATGAGAACGGAAACCTTTGGTAAATGAAATAAACCCGGCTCCCTTTAAGAAGCCGGAAGAAAGAAAAGATGCCAGCCGGGAATCTATCCCGGCTGGCATCTTTTCTTATTGGCTGTCTCTGGTAATATCCCTGACCCAGTTATATTTTTTATAATGTATATACACCGCCGGAAGCTTCACGATCTCATCCAGATTAATGATAAAATACACCGCCAGGATCGGGATCCTGAAATAAAAGGCTGTCAGCAGACCAAGAGGCACTGTCACTGCCCACATGGTGACCGCGTCACAGAAAAGTCCGAACCTGGAATCTCCCCCCGCACAGAAAATGCCTGCGATCACAGTGGAATTCACAGACTTTCCCAACATATAGTAAGAACACATCACAAGCATTCCCCTCAAATATCCGTGGGCAGTTGGACTCAAATTGGAAAAGCCCAGGATCAGAGGGCTTAATCCCAGAAGCAATAGTCCCGACAGGGCACCCAGAACAATGGAGAGCCGGCACAGCCTGTTCCCATAATCTTTTGCACCGGACAGATTTCCCTTTCCCAATTCATTTCCCACAATGATCCCGCCGCCGCTGGCAAGTCCCAGACACAGGCAGGCTATCAGGTTTTTCACAATATTGGCAATGGAATTGGCTGCCACCGCATCGCTGCCAAGATGTCCCATAATGACCGAATACATGGTAAATCCGCATCCCCATATCAGCTCATTTCCAAGCACCGGAAAGGTATAGTGAAAGAAATCCCGTCTCAAATCCCGGTCAGCGTGATACATATATTTTACATGCAGCTTTATCCGGTCACGCCGCAGGGATTCCAGGAACGCCCAGATAAGCTCCAGCACTCTGGAAAGCACCGTTGCCAGCGCGGCTCCGGCAATCCCCATGGCGGGAATCTTCCATACGCCGAAAATAAAAACCCCGTTCAGCACAATATTCGTCACCATGGAAACAGAGCCTATCACCGTGCTCTTCAAGGTATATCCGCTGTTTTTCATGATACACAGATAAATCTGGGAAATCCCCATCAGAAAATAAGAAACCCCCACGATCCGCAGATACTGGGTCCCCTGTCTGATCAGGTCTGCGTCCGGGGTAAAAATCCGCATAAGCGTTTCCGGTATAAACAAAGTCCCCAAAAAGAATACCAGGGATATGGCAGAGGAGAATTTCAGCGCAATGGCAAGGATCTTCTCCACAGACACCTTATGGCCTTTTCCCCAATACTGGGCTGCCAGAATCGTAGTGCCAATGGTCAGGGCTGCCAAAAACAGACTGAGTACAAACTGTATCTGCCCTGCCAGGGAGACTGCAGACAATGCCTCCTGACTGATCACGCCCAGCATAATGGCGTCAGAGGCGCTCACCGCTGCTGTCATAAAATTCTGGAACGCAATAGGCAGAACCAGAGTAAACAGCTTTTTATAAAATATCCTCTTATCATTCACCGTTATCCATTGCCTCTATCTCTGCCCAGGATTCCGGGTCAAATTCTTTGTCTTTATAATAGTATTTTTTATCTTCCTCTGTTATCTTACGGATAACACGGCAGGGGTTTCCCGCTGCCACCACATTGGCGGGTATATCTTTTGTCACTACGCTGCCCGCGCCGATCACCACATTGTCTCCAATGGTCACACCCGGGGTGATGACCACATTTCCCCCAACCCATACATTGTCGCCGATGGTCACAGGGATCCCATATTCATATCCCGACTGCCTGGACACAGGATGTATCGGATGCCCTGCTGTATAGACAGATACATTGGGCGCGAATAAAACATTTTCCCCAATGGTCACCTTTGCCACATCCAGTATTGTACAGTTGTAATTTGCAAAAAATCCCCTGCCCACCTGAATATGAAAGCCATAGTCACAATAAAACGGGGGCATAATGGAAACTTTCTCCTCCGGACTGCTCACGATCCTGCCTGCCAGCCTGCCCAAGGTCTCAAAATCTGAGGGGTCTGTGGTGTTAAACTCTCTCAAAAGTCTTCTTGTGATCTTCTGCTGATCAAATACCGCATCATCTGATATGTAGGGAAGCCGGGCATCCCTGCGTGTAATATTGTCCATTTCTTTTCTCCTTCACAAACAAGTATTTTCATGTATAATAATAGTGTATCAACCGGGTATATTCTATCAAAATATGCCTTTATAGTATAACAATCGTATCTGGGAAGGAGGATTTTGTGAACGGAGTAAGTATTTTAAAAGACGCCTCGGAAATTGTCCACTACAACAACCCGAATATCCCCCTGTACCTGAAGGAACGGTGGCTCTCGTCCTACACCAACATGGAGGCACTCTGCCACTGGCACGAAGATATTGAATATGTGAAACCACTGAAAGGCCATATGGTCTATTATGTGAATGGAGAAAAACTGCAGATCAATGAAAAGGACGCTCTGATCGTAAATGCCAGGCAGATGCACTACGGTTTTTCCGAGGATAAAACAGACTGCTATTTTGCGTGCATTGTGTTCCGCCTTCACCTGCTGTGCAACAATCCTGAGCTTACGGAGAAATATATACATCCCATTGCCGGACACCCTGATCTGCCTTATATTTATCTTCACACAGATATCCCCGCTGAGGCAGCAGTCATCCGGCTCTTTGATACAGCATGTGAGGACAGCCGCGGACAGCAGGAGGGCTATGAGCTTTTGATGGTCAGCCGGCTTACAGCCGCCTGGGCAAAGCTTTACCGTTTATTAAGCCCATGTCTGCTGTCCTGCAGCACTGTTTTTGAGGAGGACCTGTCTGTGCAGCGAAACATGATATCCTTCATATACCGGAACTATGCCATGAAGCTTTCCCTCAATGACATTGCTGCAGCGGGCAATATATGCCGCAGCAAATGCTGCAGGATTTTTAAAAAATATCTGAACAAAACACCTATTGATTTCTTAAATGCCTACCGCCTGGAAGTCAGTATGCGGCTCCTGACCGATACCTCCATGAACATTACGGAAATCGCCCTGTCCTGCGGATTTCAGAGCCCCAGCTACTACGCAGAAATCTTCCGGCAGCATAAGGGCTGCACGCCCAGTCATTACCGGATCCGCCAGGCAAATGGGTATGGATCATGATATCCATCTCTTCATGATCTTCAGCAGATGCCCAATCTCCAGCGGTTTTGTTACATGTTCATCCATCCCCGCCTGCTTCGCCTGGTAGGCGTCATCAGCAAAAGCGTTGGCTGTAAGGGCTATCATGGGGATATCTGCCGCATCGGACAGCTCAGGCTACTCCATAAAGCGGATAATTCCGCAGGGAACTGTATCGTAGATGCTTGTGAGAAGCTGTGTCTGCTCCCTCAGCCGCCGCGCATCCTCTTCCGAGCGGGTGATATCCAGATACAGACTGTTCACCATCCAGTTGCCGTCCACATCCTGTGCCTTTTTTCCACTGTCAATGACCCATTTCAGACTGCCGTCCCTGCAGCGCACCCGGTAACGGGTGGAATATGAAAGATTTCCGTCCCGGAAAGCCTCATCTCAGTCAGCCAGGGCCTTGGGTAAATCCGGAGGATACACGGTGCCCACTGCACTGCCGCCGGTAACCTCCATAAATTCCTCCACAGTATCTGCATCATGTTGGCAGTAATGCTTATGCATGATGAGCCCTGCCAGTTTTTTTACTTCCTCAATCCGTTGTTCGTATCCCATCTCTGCTCTTAATTTCATGCCCATTCAACCTGCTTTCCCCCATTCCTTGGCTCAAATCTAATCCCTCTGCCCCTTCGTTTTCCTGACTTTACGAACCTTTCCCTTTATGGGTTTTGTCTGGAGACATTCTATAACCTGATCCCCTTTATAATTCAACACTTCCACATAGCTTAAACTGTCCCTGATATCCACAATGCCTATATCAGAGGCTTCCAGTCCTTCTATGCTGCAGATAGTTCCTACAATATCGCCTGCCCGCATTTTTGATTTCCGTCCTCCGCCGATTGACAGACGGGTAATACCCCGGTTTAATGCTGCCCCTTTTTGGGGCTTTGCTTCTATTTTAATGCGCTGGGATTTCCAGAATGCCTTTTCCTTCTCTTCATCTGCAGCCGGAAGTTCCATGCAGGGCAGCTTCTGTCCCACAAATTCCTCCACCTGCGCCAACATCTTTTTGTCTTCCTCCGTTACCAGGCTCACTGCCGTACCGCATTTTCCGTTTCTCCCTGTCCTTCCGATCCGGTGGACATAGGTTTCCTTTCCCGTGGGAAAATCATAATTCACCACATGCGTGATCTGTTCAAAATCAATCCCTCTTGCCGCCACATCCGTTGCGATCAGGAACCGAAAACAGCCTCTCCTGAACGCATCCACTGTCTTCAGCCGTTCCCTCTGCTCCATCTCACCATGCAGCATCCCGCAAAATATCCGTTTTCTGCGCAGCTTCTGAAACAGAACATTGGTCATCTCCCTGGTTCCGCAGAAGATCATACAGCTTTGAGGATCCTCATCCATGAGGACCGTAAGAAAAGCATTGTATTTATTCTCCTGATCCGTAAAATATAACTTTTCCGTAATGGCTGCCGCCTGTTCATCTGTCGGTTCCTGCAGCACTAATATGTTATCCGGAATATATTCATTGGCCAATTTCTGTATCTCCGGTCTCAATGTGGCGGAAAACAGGCATATCCTGCAGTTTTCAGGAACCAGGGAAATAATGTTTTTAACTTCCTCAATAAATCCCATGTCCAGCATCAAGTCCGCTTCGTCAATGACCAGCCATTTTATCTTATTCAGCTTCAGGCTCTCTCTGCCCAGATGGTCCATAATACGGCCCGGTGTACCTGTCACAATATGAGACTTCTGCCGCAGTGTCTGGATTTGCTTGTCAATCGGGAATCCGCCGAATACTGCGGGTACTTTCAAACGCTTTTTTCTGCCTATATGGAACATCTCCTCACTGACCTGGACTGCCAGCTCCCTGGTAGGTTCCAGCACCAGTGCCTGGGGCGCATTCTCTTCCCACTGGACGCCTTCACAGATTGGTATGGCAAATGCCGCTGTCTTCCCGCTGCCTGTAGGTGCTTTCACCACTACATTTTTTCCCGCAAGCATGGGTAAAATGACCTCCCGCTGTATGCTTGTGGGTTCTTTGTATCCCAGCCCCTTCAGTGCATCCAGAATTTCTTCTGAAATTGCGTATCGGTTAAATTCGTTTCTCATTCCTTTATTACCTTTCTTTATCTCGCCCGTCTTGTGTGGACACCGGCCATATTTGCGAACGGCAGCGAAAGCCCCATCACAACATCTATTTTATCAAAATACAGGCGGAATTGCCAGACATTTGCCCAATCTCTCCCGTATATCATAATTCTACCTGACTTTCAAGCTGAAAAATACATACTCCATAACCAAAATTCCAGACAAATCCTCCAATAAAATTGGATTGCTTGCACGTATCAATCAAATCCGCATTTCGTTATAATGATTTTATAAAATATTTCGTGAAATTTTATAAACCTATCTCATTCACAGGTGTGCCATTTACGCCGAACAGCATCCGCTATACGAAAGAAAGTGAGGGATCTCTATGGAAGTAACCAGCAGTAAAAAAGAAATCTGGACAATGGGAAGTTATTCTCTGCTGACCCTGGCAATCATGGTTGGATTCATGTATCTGAACACATTTGCCACCGAGGTTCTGGTAATACCCGCGGGCACTCTTGCGCTGGCACTGGGTGTGGCAAAACTGCTGGATTTCTGCTTCAGCCTGTTTGCCGGTGCGATCATCGAGAAAGTAAAAATCGGCAGAACCGGCAAGAACCAGTCCTGGCTCTATCTTGGCCGCTGGATTCTCGCTGTCTCCATCATGGCTGAGGTCTGCAACACCAGTTCCGCCCCCATGATCGTCCGCGTGGCAGTCCTGTCCGTATCCTATACGGTTCTGAACTGTCTGATGAACATTCTGCAGACTGCATATTACGGCGTCCTTGCAGCCGTTGCCGGCCCCAACATGGCCAACCGAAATGCCATGACCATCAATATGACCCGCCAAAGCACCGTTATCACCATCATCAGTTCCTTCATTCCAACTTTTGTTACTATCCTTCCTTTCGGAAACTGGAACTATTTTATCGTGGCTTTCGTGTTCATGATCCCTATGCCTTTTGCTTTGGGAGCCATCGCCAAATGTGCGGACGGCAAGGATGTCCCGGTGGGGGCTACCAGTTCCGTCAACCAGGTCGGCATTGGTGATATGTTCGGCACGCTGCTTAAAAATCCTCAGATGCTGGTTCTCTTCCTGGTATTTACCATCCTCTACATTGCCCAGTTCACCTACCAGGCTAACTATACCTATTACTTTATTTATGTTGTGGGCGATTTTACGAAGATGACCCTTGCCACTTTGATCAATGCCTTTGTAGGATTTCTGGCAGCCATGGTAATGCCAAAGCTGGGGGCAAAACTGGGAAAGAAAATGTCCTGTGTGACCGGATTTGCCATGATGAGCCTTGCACTGATCCTGGTATCGTTTTTCGGAGCTCCAAACGGCGTTCCTAATCTGACCGCTTACATTATCATTATGTCTCTGCTGATGGCCGGAACTTATACCTGGATGCCTTACATGGTTGTTCTTTTCCTGGATGCAGGTGAATACTTCCTGTATAAAACCGGAAAAGACACCCGTGCTATCGCCGCCGGCCTGGCCTCTCCGCCTATGAAGATTGGCATGACCGTTGGCAACACCCTTGGACTGGCGCTGCTGTCAGCCATCGGATTCGTCTCCGGAGGTGCTTTTGAAATAAGCGTTACATGGATCACCAATTTCATGCGTGTTACCTTCATGCTCCCCGGTTTCATCTATCTGGCCGCTGCTGTTATCATGCTTCTCTTTTACAAGATCAGCGACAAAGATGCCGCCAAATATGCACAGGCAAATGCTGAAAAGATGAGACAGGATAAACAATAGAAAGTACATTTTGCGCACTTCCTATTTCCATGATATAAAAATACACTCAGAACAGGAGATACTATTATGTCGAAAATTCCCTTTGATGAAAAAGAAATGAATGTTGCTTATACTGTTCCAAATTTACTCGACCCTGCCATTCCCGAAAGTCCTGCCTGGACCTATCCACAGTCCGAGAAGGACGCTGTAAAAGAACTGTATACCGGAACACCGACCTGGTGTCTTTCCGGTTTGGAGACTGGTCTTTTTGCCCCCTCCGTAATCCCGGACAACATCGCCCGCGGCTTTGTCATTGAGGGCAGCCCCTTCGATATGGCAGACTACGGCGGTCCTGATATGTTCGGCATCCAATGGGAATATGTTCCCGTAGCAGGGGGCTCCATGGTCCGCCCCGGCACACCTTTTCTTGAGGATGCCAATGACTGGCGCAAAATGCTGAAATTCCCCAACATTGATGCCTGGGACTGGGATGCCAGCGGCAGAGAGAACTATGACTATCTCCATAACGGAAAAGCAAATATGCTTTGGTTCTTAAACGGATGCTGGTATGAGAGACTGGTTTCCTTCATGGATTTTGAGGGTGCTGTGGTCGCCCTGATAGACGAGGAACAAAAAGATGCCTTAAAAGAACTGTTCGCAGAGACAACTGCGCTGTACTGTAAGCTTGTTGACCGCTGCGCTGAGACTTACGGAGAAGGTATCTCGGGCTTTACCGTACATGATGACTGGGGTTCCCAGAGAGCGCCTTTCTTCTCTCCTGCAGTGGGGGAAGAAATGATCGTCCCCTACATGAGAGAACTGACGGACCACATCAAGTCCAAAGGGCTGATCGCCGACCTGCATAGCTGCGGCAGTCTGGAGATGCAGCTTCCGAACTTCATAAAAGCCGGCTGGCAGTCCTGGTGTCCCATGCCAATGAACCCGACCCAGAAGATGTATGAAAAATACGGTGATAAGATCCTGCTCCACGTGGAACCTGATCTGCCCGAAGGTGCCTCCGAAGAGGAGCAGGAAAAAGCAGGCGGAGAGTTCGTAAAGAACTATTTCAACCCCGGCAAATACTGCATCCCCAACTATATGTACTTTCCTCAGAAGATGACACCGGCGTTCCGCAGAGGTATGTACCGTGCATCCAGACAGCAGGCGGTAAGCAGCCTCTGATTCCACCGACTGATTTGATACCCTTTTTCTTTTCATCAACAGCGCCCGAAAGATGTATCTCTTTTGGGCGCTGTTCGTTAATGGCATGCCTGTATTTTACTGTAATCCTGTGTGTGCGGACCCAGCTTACAGAATGGCTGTACATATTCTTCTATCCATTTTGCTTTTTGAAAGTGAGGAAACAAATGTCAAACAAAAATCCGTCTTCAGCGGCAGTTCTGCCGGAAGAAAATAATATCATGGGTACTGCTCCCATTCCAAAACTACTTGCAAAATTCGCCATCCCCTCCGTCATTTCCATGCTGGTAAACTCTATCTATAATCTTGTGGATCAGATCTTTATCGGCCAGGGTGTGGGGTATCTTGGAAATGCTGCCACCAACGTGGTATTTCCTTTTGTCACCATCGCTATGGCGGTTTCACTGATGATTTCCGTGGGCACCGCTGCCAATGTAGGGCTAAATCTTGGGGGAAAGGATCAGGACTGTGCCAATCTCACCCTTGGCAACGGCCTTACGCTTGCCCTGTCAAGCGGCATCCTCCTCTGCATTTTAGGTGAACTCTTCATGGTCCCCCTGCTGCGCCTCTTCGGCGCCACGGACACGGTACTGCCCTATGCCATTGACTATGGCCGTATTTATCTTCTGGGCACCATGTTCACCAGCGTGGGCATTATGATCAGTGATGAGATCCGTGCTGACGGCAACCCTGGCTATGCCATGAACTCCATGCTGATCGGCGCTGTACTGAACTGTGTGCTGGACCCCCTGTTTATCTTTGTCTTCCACTGGGGTGTTAAGGGCGCCGCCTTTGCCACTATCATCGGACAGTTCGGCACACTTATCTTCTGCCTGTTCTACCTGAAAAAATTCCGCACACTGACAATGAAGAAGGAAAACATGAAGCTTCGGTTATCTGTTGTAAAAAGCATCCTGATCCTTGGTTTTTCCTCCTTCCTCACGCAATGCGCGGCACTTGTCATGCAGATCATTATGAATCAGCAGACCATCAAATATGGTGCGCTCTCCCAATACGGCGCGGACATTCCACTGACTGTATTCGGAATCGTCAATAAAGTAAACGGCCTGATGATGTCCCTGATCATGGGCATCTCCGTAGGCTCACAACCCCTGTTCAGCTATAATTACGGCGCTAAATTATTTACCCGTGTAAAAAAACTGGCGAAAACCTGTCTTATTGTGTGTGTCACCATCGGTTTTCTCGGTATGCTCTGCCTGCAGATCTTTCCCCAGCAGATCATTTCCCTGTTCGGGCAGGAAAATGATCTGTATAATGAATTTGCCGTTATGTGCCTGAAGAACATGACTATTTTTATCTTTGTTATGGGGGTTCAGATGGTAGCCAGTGTATATTTTCAGGCAGTGGGAAAGGCGATGGGAGCCACGGTGCTCTCCCTGTCACGCCAGGTATTGTTCATGATTCCCTGTATGCTGATCCTTCCCCACTTCTTTGGGATTATTGGTCTCATGTGGTCATTCCCGGTATCCGATGTTTTTTCGGTGGCTATGGCGGCTGTCATGCTCACCATGGAGATGCGGAAACTCAACCAGCTCATCCGGTTTCCGCTGGCCCCGGAAGCTGATGTATAAATATGCCTGACTGCGCCTTAAAAATAAGCCAGCCAATCTTTGGCTTTTGCAAAGATTGGCTGGACAGCGGCCTTCTGGAGTCGACACAAGATAATCCTGTGGTATTATGTCTTTACATGTATATTTCCAGCTTTCTTCATATACTCCCGCAAACCCGCATAGAATCAACCTTTCCGCACCAGCAACACGGCTATTTCAACAGTTCTATACTCTAGGATCATATCCACATACAATACCTATATTTTTTCCAGCAGCCTATCAAAATCACTTCTATTATTCTTTGTCTTGAATTGTCCTATACTTCTCGAATTCACTCTCCGCAAAAGCTTTCGTCTCTGCTGTAACTTTTCCCTTTCCCTGTAAAATCGTTTCTTCATTAATCTGGATTTCATACCGTTCCTTTTCATACTGGAAACGAAGCAGCTGCTCCTTCCGAAACAGATACTCCCTAAATGCCTGCTTTTCCCTGCCGAATCTGGCCAGCGTAAGTCCGGCTGCAAAAAGAACTCTGTCACTATCTGATACCCTCTTATATATTCATAAACAACAAAAAACAACATTGAGAATTTTTCCAATGCTGTTTATTTACAATTACTCTATTTACTATATACACATATTTACCCATCAACTGTGTCTTCTGTACCTATATTCCCATCCTTTCTCACTGTATGTACTCTATACACACCTAAATTCCATACCGCATTTTAGCTCAAATTGATACAATTTAAAAAAAGAAGCTATCGTTTTATGAGCATGCGAAAACGCCCATGGTTAGGGCGTTATTCGTAGTGGGGACTGCACCCAATCGTTAAACGATAATTTGACAGGATTTCAATCATTCTCTGCTCTTTTTCCCCCAAAAAAATCATTTCACTCATTCTCTCTACCAGGCAATCTGGAAATCAGCTAAAAAATCCTAACACAACGGTAACTATCATAATGACAATAAGAATATATACTGTATAGTCCGGTTCCTCGATTCTGTTATTTGAATGTAATTTTACAATTCTCAGCTTTGCGATCAGTCTAAAACAAAGATAGCCTACCATTGTTCCGATTACATTTGTAAGAATGTCATCTATATCTGTTGCCCGGTATAATGTAAATAGCTGAATAATTTCAATAAAAAGGGATAATCCAAAACCAATAAATAAAGTATTTCTCGCACGCTCAAATGTTTTACTTATAAGCGGACACAGAAAGCCTAACGGGATAAAAAGGAAAATATTCAAAATAAAACTCAAACTAAATCCGTCACTGAAAGGAATAAGGTTTATATTTGGATTAAAAAACGCTTCTCCCAACCTTGACAGTCTTTTATATTCACTAAGTGTAGGAATACCTACGATATGTGTCAACATTACACATAAGTAGTAATACATTACCAATGACAGAATAGATGTTCTAACTTTAGGGATACTGCTGTCTTTTCTAAAAATTACAACTAATAAAATACCGATAAAGATAATCCCCAACAAAAAAATGGGTTCAATCAACAATAAGTCTATAATAGTGTCGAACAGCCCAATTTGAATTTCGACACTTGATTGACTACTTGAAACAACATCCATATGCAAAATCCTCCTACTCTGAATTATTTCCTGTGAACAGAATACCGGATAAATCTTAAAATCCTCCTGCTAAAATTCTTAAAAAGTAATAAATAGTTTACCCAGATGGCTCTGTAGTATTCTATGTTCAGTTATCCTCCGGCCTTTCTCCAGGTTTTAGAATTGCTGATTTTGACAAAAAAGCATACCGTCATATAAAGAAAACTCTACCAGCCATACCCCTTACCCTTTTGCACGTTCCCTAACATTTTAATCCCTGAAGGATGACGCCTCTCCAATCTCTGTACACACGATTCACATGTCACCGTTTCTGCAAAAACGTTCAAACCGTCTGATGCGTCTATCCACATCGCGCTGCAGTGCTTTTGTCAAGCGCACATCCTGCTCATACCAGATATTTTTTATATCCAGCTTTACTTGCTTTTTATCATAAGCCATTTCAATCCTGCCCACAAATCTATCCCCATAAAGAATCGGCAAAACATAGTAACCATATTTACGCTGCTGCTTCGGCGTATAGATTTCCCATTTATACGAAAAATCAAAAACTGCTCCAATAAGCTTCCTATCCCAGAGCAGATTATCCAGCGGTGCAATAAATTCGCAGCGCTTTTTTATCGGGGAATTTTCCAATACAAATTCTGCGAATCCTGCATCCTCCCTGCGGCAATACAATGGCTCCGCAATCTCCTCCACTTCCACTTCAATGAGCTTTTCTTCTTTTAACAGCGTCTCGAAAATAGCATTTCTTTGTGACGCCTTCAGCCCCCGTATGCCCAGCCACGCATCAGAAGCACGGTTCCACAAAAGCCCTACAGAGCCAATGCGCTCTGATATCAGACATTTTCTGTAATCAAAATCCGAAGGAAAAGGCTCTGGTTGATTCAAAAGCTCTGCCGGAATGCATTTTTCAATCAGATCATAATATTTCAGTGTCCCGTTCTTATGATGGATTCCCAGTTCTCCGGAAAAATACATATGTTCCAATGCCGCTCTCGACAATTTGGTATCACACCAATACCAGGATACCTTTCCCGATATGTCCAGATCTGCGCTGCACAGCGGCCCCCGCCGTGCAATTTCCTCACGCACCCGTTCCTGTACTTCCAAAATTTCTGTATGGCTTCTCTCCCAGCTCCGGTGAGCCTGACGTTCACGCCCAAAATATTTCCAATTTTCTATCGGAACAATCGCAAGATTTTTATCAAAATAGTCCACCAGCTTCCGGTCAACGTATAAAAGCTCATAAAGCATCGTCTTTTGATAGCCTTTTATTCTTGACTGAAAAACCAGATCCGCATTTCTGCCGCAGACATCCACCGGATCAAACTGAATACATCCTGCCTGGCGGACAAAAGAAAGAATTCCTTCTTTTCCAACAAATTTGTAATCTCCCAGCAAGCCATGCTTTAATAACAAAAACTGCCGCGCCTGCTTTTTCGTAAAATAAATTCTGTCCATTAACCCTCCCTCCGCTAACACAGGAAGTGCCACGATCCCTCATCATGCTGCTATGACGGATTCTGCCATCACGTTTCCTATTTCTTATTTAGAACCCAATAAAATTTATACTGGCTGCCATTGTGTCCAATCAGCACATGATCCGATTTTTCATACTCCAGTTCCATCAATGCCCGAATGCGTTCTTTTGCCGCTGGTACCGCTTTCGTTGCCAACATCCGGCAGGAAAACATGTCAAACGCCGGGGTGCCTATCTGCTGCAAAATTTCCGTTATTACATCCGCTTTTTCATAGTCACTCCGCAAATCCAGCCGCAGCAGCCCACAGTCTGTGAAATAATCATCCGAATCCCTATGGAATAACTCAACCGTTCCTATTACCTCTTCCTCTTTATGGCTGAAAATGCTCCATCTTACAAACCCTCTTCTTCCATACTCCCAAAGCCAGTATCTGACTGCCTCCTTCATCCTCTCCAGGGATGTATAATGGAAGTCATCCCCGCCGCAATTATCACTGTTAAAAAACGAAACCGCCTGCTCATCCGAATAAACCTTCAGCAAATCCCCGGCGTCGTCTTCTGCAACCAGACGCAGGCAATAGTTTCCATCATCAAAAACCGGACAATCCTGATACACATCCCCACAATTTCCAAGCAACGCTTTCACAAGTTCACTCATCTTATTATCCTTTCTTCTTGGCGCCTCCATAAGCGCAAAACATTTTGTGTTCTATAAAGCAACTCCATCATACCATGCTTCTGCGACAGCTATATGTCGTAATTAGATAAAAAATTTTGAGCTGTCCTGATCAGCTCGTTGCGATAAATCTCCGGCGAAATGATTTCCACATGGCTTCCCATGCTCAAAAGCAGCGCTTTCCAAAAACGCTCCCCCGGAGGAACCTGAATCCATATTCTTGCTTTTTCCCCTGACCGTTCTTCTATTTTGCTGTCTGGAAAATATTCTTCCATCAGGCACGTATCTTTTTTATCAAAATCCACCTCCAGTGTTACACAAGTTTCACCATATGCCCTGTCTGAATGTTTAAGAAGTTCCTTTACCGCCGGATGTTTTCGATCAGACTTTCCCGGCGTAATCTGAAGTCTGCGGATTCGTGCAACTTTAAAAGTACGGTAAACCTCCTGCGGAACAGACCATGCGAACAAATACCAGGAATACCATTTATACTGCATGGCAAGAGGTTCAACCAGCCGCTGCGTTTCCCTTCCCTGTGCATCCCTGTAAAAGAATTCAACCAATGCATTTGCCTCAATTGCCTGCTCCAGTATTTGATTCCATTTCTGCACCTGTTGATTCTCTCTCGCGATTCCAAAATCAAAAAAGATACTCTGCTCCTGATTCCTGTCCAGAAGCAGATGATACTTTTCAATTAAACCCGCCAGCGTTTCATTTGCATACGAGGTTGCAAGGCTTTCCAGCGCCTGCCGGATCAACTGCTGTTCTTCCTGATGGATATTACAGTTTCTAACCCTATAGGACGGCAGGATGGAATATCCCCCGTTCTTCCCCTGATTAGAATATACAGGAATGCCTGCCTCTGCAATGCTGACCATATCTCTCTGTATGGTTCGGACAGAAACATGGAACCGTTCCGCCAGGTCTCTGGCAGAAACATTCTCATGATTTAAAAGATAAAAAACAATTTTCAACAGTCTATCTATTTTCATTTGTACAATTCTCCATAATAATATCTATCCGCAATTTCCATGATCCTGGCTGCCACCTGTTCGGGTGTCATATGGGACGTCTACTTCCAATGATGCCTTGTCATAAACCACGTATTCTCCTCCAAATACCTGTTTGTCTGTTGCTTACTAAATCCAGTATAACAATCAGGTGTAAATTTTCCATTTACTTTTTATAAATATCCATTCATTTTTATCTTTTCTGCCAATATATCCATCTTACTTTCGGTTTGTAGCCAATCTTCTTATAAAATTCACTCTCGCCACCCGTCATACACAAACTTCAATCTTATTGTACGAAAAACAGAATTGTCACACAAGTATCAACTTATCAACTGCTTGCACTTTCATATCTGTGTACTCCATATGTCCAAAAAGACAGTGCAATAAAAGTAAAAATACACACAATCACTACCCCGAAAATCAATCCTTTTGCCGACAACGCCCCTATCAACGCCTGAGTTGGCAGTGTTGCGATCACACCATACGGTAATATAAAATAAAAAAAGAACTCATAGATTCCATCAAAAGCAATCCCCGGTATTTTCATGCACAGATCCATGGCTGTGTTCTCTATTTTCACCAGATTGTTTACCGAGAAGACAAAATAGGCAAAACACCGTAACAGAAGCTCCATATCGTAAAATAGTATGGTCATCAAAAGAACCATAACCAGATATCCAATGGCATTCACATAGGAAAGATTCATTCCGCTTTCTCTCACTCCATATCCAATGATACATGCACTGAATAGCAGAAGCGGTATGGCGCCTGGATTTACTTTTTCAAAAGTAATCCGCAAAAGTGGATTCACTGGTTTGGTCAGATATAAATCCAATTCCCCGGTCTGTATTTTCTCAGGTATGGAAATCACCCCAAAAAAGAAGATTACCATATTTATAGAATCTATCAGTGAAAAGGTTCCAATAAAAATAAGTATTTCTCCATGTCCCCATCCACGGATATTTTCTATATGTCCGTAAATCGCTTCAAAAGCAAAAAGCTGAACCAGAAAATAACTGGTGTTGATAAAAAACGGGCCAAAGAATCCCAATCGGAAAGTCATGATATGGGATAGTCTTAATTTGATCAGTTCCGATATAAATTTAATATTATTTTTCATATTCCTGCTCCATCATATTTGATTCGATAATGATCATAAACTGCCTGATTTAAAACAAAAAAGACAATACACCACATGCTTAAAACCATTAAGCCTGTGAATGCTTCCTTCTCACATTTCCCGATAAACAACATACTTGGGAGGTATGTAACATAATAGAAAGGCAAAAATCTCATACCTTCTATGAACCATTCCGGTAAAAGTGCAAGGGGAATCACCGCCCCGGTGACAAATGCTGAAAAGTTGTCTTTTATCATGAGAAAGGTGCTGATCTCCTCAAATTTCAAAGTCAAAATCCCAAGAAAGTAATTCAGCTCCGCCATAAACAACAGTCCTAAAATAACCATGACGCTTCCGCATAACAGTATCTTTAAATTAGCTGTATGCACAAATGGAATCCGGAACAAATAAAACCACAGAACCGTTGTCAAAAGACCAATGCCTGCTGAAAATGCAATCTTCCCGGCCTCCATCGCCACAAAATACCCCTGTGTCTGTACCGGTATCACCATATATTTTGAAAATGTACCATTTCTCAACATTCCGGTCATCTGCTGGCTGATTTCAGCGGATTTCTCAAGTTGGAACAGATAGGAACTTACAATGTAGTAAGAGATCATAGCCTGAAAGCCAAGTCCCGCTATCTGCTCCTTTCCTTCAAACAGAATACTCCATAAGATCCATGCAAACAATATCTTCGCCACCGCCAATATCACATCAACAAAGGTATCCGACCTCCAGATTAACTGTGCTTTCATGTATGCATTAGCGATTTCCAAATATTTCTTCATGTCCTATACCCCCTTATAGATGCGTTCTACAACAGAACCAATTTCTTCTTCCTCCATTCCAATATCCCGAATCGGATAATGTCCGATATAAAATTCCAGAACTTTTTCTGCGTTCTGTTTTGGTATTTCAAGCACCAGTTTGTCATTCTCTTTTTCTAATACCCTGCAATATTCCGGTATATCAGGTTCTACGCTGTGCTCAAAGTATATCGTCATTCTCTTACTTTTTTGATAGTGCTCGAATAATAAATCCGTATCGCCATCATATATTTTTCTGCCGTGATTCACTACTATAGAACGTTTACACAACACCTTAATATCCTCCATATAATGCGAAGTCAGCAGAATCGTCGTTCCTCTTGATTCATTCACATCTTTTAAGAAAGTCCGGATCTGTTTACCTGCCACAGCGTCCAGTCCAATGGTCGGCTCATCCAGAAACAATATTTTCGGATTATGAAGCAATGCAACAATCAGTTCCATCTTCATCCTTTCTCCCAGGGATAAGGTCCTTACCTGTACATTCATAAGCTCCCGTACCTGGAACAAATCCACAAAAAACTCTTTGTTTCTCTTATACTCATCTTCCGGGATACGATATATTTCTTTAAATAACCTCAATGTATCCTCCGCTGTCAGTTCAAAAAACAACTGGCTTTTTTGCCCCATAACTACCGCATACTGCTGCTTAAATGCTTTCTCTAATTTATTCGGATAAAATCCCATAACCTGTATCTTGCCGCTTGTGGGTGCAATGATACCAGACAGCATTTTCACCAATGTCGTTTTACCTGCTCCGTTGGGCCCAATCAGACCTACAAACTCACCCTCATTCACATGAATATCAAAATCATCTACCGCAATTTTTTCTTCATATTCTCTGTGAAACAGGCCCTTAATACTTCCAGTCAAGCCCTCCTGCTTTTTGTACCGTTTATACCTTTTCGTTAAATTTTCTGTCCCGATAATCTCCATCTCCAAAACCTCCAGTTGAAATATTGTTCACCAAACAATAAAGAAGCATAAAAAAACGTGGTTTCTGCCTATTATACATAGACTGAAACCACGGATTCAGATATCTTAGATGATGTAAAAAAGCAGGACATTCCCTTAAAAGAGAATCAGCAATATCCTGAAAGACACAGCCCATTTGTTCGCAGAAATAAAAAAAGCATGACTACCACAGTCATACTTTCCCCGCTTTTTTAATCCATCATAATAAGACAATCATTCCCGGTGTACGCAGTATTCTGTAAGGCAGAAACAACCAGCATCCCATGATGCCGAAAAGGGTAACACAAAAAAAACACTATATTCAGTGCTTACCCTCTTATAAAATTTAGTTGTTCTTTGTCCTTACAGAAACAATTAACATCCACATACCTACTCTTTCTTGAAATATATTTTTATATTAGCTTGTAACTTTCCCAATGTCAATCATTATTTTGTTTGGAGCGAATCTTTTGGGAAAAGTCAAAAGAAATTCGGGATCCGTTTCGTTACTACCTATGCTGCTATCGCAGCTTGTCCGGTGAGGGCAGGCCCCCTCGGACACAAGCAAGTCCCCCACCCCCACGTTCGTCTTTGCAACTTAGAAGCGGGGGACTTCCTGGATAGGTTAAAATTGCAGCATACCTTTTTCGTCATACTTAAAATCAGGCCCCCATGCTACTTCCCAGTAATATCCATCCAAATCCTTGAAATATGCATGATAGCCGCCCCAAAATACCTCCTGCGGTTCTTTCACAATCGTTCCCCCTGCAGTTCTAACCAATTCAATGATCTTATCAACTTCATCCTTATTTTCCACATTATATGTTAATGTAATACCACCAAATCCGTTTCCAATTTGCGGTGGATTATCCCCATTTATATCTTTTGCTAACAAATCCAAGGGAAATAATTCAAATTTTGTTCCTGGCGTATGGAAAAAGCATACATATGGATTGTCTTCTTTGCAATCCGTTTTATAACCCAAACCATCCCGGTAGAATTTTATTGCTTTCTCCATACTTCTTACACCTAAACATATACATGTTATCTTATTCATCATAAATACCTTCCTTCTGTAACTTCCGCCATTGTACTCTTTCCCGCAGCCGGAATTCCTGTAGCCAAATTCATGACTGTCAGCATAATACTTGCGGCCAGGCAGCCTGCCGCCATAAATGCGGATATGATTCCTACTGCCATTTCGTTATTGCCCGTTCTGGCAAGAATCAACGGAGAATACATACTGTCAAAGGAAATAGCCCCCGTAAATTCCAGTACACTGTACATCAATAACAGCACCAGGATTCCCTGATTGGTTTTTAAAAAGGATACTCCACCCTTTATACTCCCGACGATTTCGCCAAAAGATGCTTTTTGCTCTTTCTTTATAATATCTGGTATCCTGACAAACAGAAGCAATACTATAAATGCAAATAAAAACGTCCCTAAATCTATAACAATAATAAATCCCAATCCTCCAACGCTTAGAAGTCCTGCCGCCAGAACCGGTGTCAGTATTCCAGCAATCGAGCTGACTACAGACTGTATGCCGCCAACTCTTGCATAGTCCTTTGGATTCACCAGCAAAGTTACTGCTACCTGTGACGCCGGATTTTGAAAAGCATTCATGAAGCCATTGATCATATTCACCACACATAGAATCCAAAGTTCCAAACTACCACTTAGAAAACAACCTAAAATGATAATTGAACATACGGCAGCAACGGAATCGCAGACCAGCATAATTTATTTCTTATTTACGTTGTCTACAACGGCACTGCCAACCAGACTCACAATAAGATATGGTACCGTACTGCAAACGGCAAGCAAAGAGGAGGCCTTAACCTGACTGCCCTTTGTATATGCCCAAATAATCAATGCGAAGCTTGTCATGTTCGTTCCAAGCTGTGATACCGTCTGACCTGCAAACAGCAATACGAAATCCCGGATCCCCCCTTCTTCTCTTCTAATCATTGATATACCTCACATTTCCCATATGTATTAATTTCCCATACATATAGCACTGAGGAGAATGGTCATTTATGATTCCGCAGGCCTGCAAATGTGAAAACACAGTAATCGAACCTAAATATTTAAATCCTCTTTTTTTCAAATCTTTACTTATCTGATCTGACAACGCATTTCTTACCTCTCCCTGTCCGTTATGATGTTTTACATAGATCAAACTTTCGTAATTGGAGTATGACCATATATATTTATCAAAGCTTCCGAATTCTTCGATAATCCGCAGAAATGCCTTTGCATTTCCTATAACAGCCTCTATCTTTCTTCTGGATTTTATCATGCCCTCTTCATTCATAATCCTGATAATATCCTGTTCTGAATACTTCGCAATCTGATGAAAATCAAAATCAGCAAAGCATTTCCGAAAGATATCACGTTTTTTTAGCATCATTGTCCAGTTCAGTCCGCATTGCATGACTTCCATAGAAATATACTCAAAATGCTTTCTGTCATCGTGAAGTGGAATCCCCCACTCTTCGTCATGATATTTTTGTACGATACCGCCGTCACAGCACCAACTGCATCTGTCCATGGAAAACCTCCTCAAAATTTTTCCAACATTATACAATAAATTGGCGACAACTATATACATAATCATATAAAAAATTTTGAGCTGTTGCTATCAGCTCCTTCCTATAATGATCCGGCCCTATCACCTTCACTCTGCTGCCAAAACTCAGCAGTAACGCTTTCTACAATCTTTCCTTTGCCGGAACATCAATGATAAATTCTGCATGCCTTATCATCAATCTTTTCTATCGGACAGTCAGGAAAATATTCTTTTATCAGTGCACCATTTTATAATATGCATTTACATACCGCACATAAAGCATTTCATTCTCTACTGTTGCAAATGCAATAACCGTATCTTTCCCAGAACGTTCTATCATTATCTTTTCAGCTAGTATACTCCATTTTTTCACAGCATTTTCTCCTTTTTTAGTTCCGATTTTCCAATTTGGGTAAATGGAAGGCTGTTTCAGTTTATCTAAATCTTCAAGGTAACTTAAAGCACTCAGTTCTCAGACACATAATGCCAACAGCGACATAAGCCTTATCTTTCTTTCATTTCAATTTGAAAGTAACGCTATTATTGCACTCTTAATTTGTTGCTTAAAGACGGTAAAATTTAATTCACTGTGGGAAAATACGGAGTTTTCTTGTCTTAATGTGTCAACCAAAACACAACAGGCATAAATTTTTTCGTGAATGTTATCATGAATAATTCCGTTTTCTCCTAAAATTTCTATGACTTTTGAAAAGTATTTACTTTCAGAAGCAGAGAAATGATGTTTAATTTCTTCGTCATCTATTATCATCATTCTTAATTGACCTAAAGTACGACCAGAATTTGCATACAATTCAAGATATGCAGCTATCCAACCGTCAACGAAGCTTGATAAATTAAATGGAGATATTTTTTCCAGTTCTCTAAATAAACGGTCTGAAAGGTTATCAAGATAATTTTCAAATGACGCAATATATATTTCTCTCTTATCCTTAAAGTAGCTATAAACGGCTCCTGTTGAAACTCCTGCCCGCTTTGCAATTTCAATCGTATTTGTTTTGTAATATCCTTTTTCAGTAAAAAGCTCAAATCCGGCAGTTAGAATTTTTTGTTTTTTTTCAATAGAACGTTTTTGGATAGGTACTCTTGTATCAGCCATATTTTCACCTCATTTTTATTATAGGCGTTGAATTAGAAAAGGTCAATAGAATGTGAAGTTTTATTCTCATTATCTTGACACCCGTTAGACATAGTGCTATTATAAAACATGAAATTTTATTCATGTTTGAAAGGAGAAAAAAATGAATTTCCTAACATTAGCAAAGCAACGCTGCACAACTCGTGGATTTAACGAGCAAAAAATATCCGACGCAGATTTAGGGCAAATACTATGTGCAGGCAGAGTTGCTCCAACTGCTTGTAATAAGCAGCCACAAAGAATTGTAGTTGTCAGGCGAGAAGAAAACATAGCAAAAATACGAAAAGCATATCAGACTTTTGGCTCATCATGTGTTTTAATTGTTTGTCGTGATAGAAGAAATGAGCTTATTCGCCCCTATGATAAAAAATGCTCTGGTGATTTAGATATAGGGATTATTTGCGACCACATGATGTTAGAAGCAAGAGAATTGAATATTGGAAGTGTAATGGTAGGATTATTTGACCCTGCTATTATCAGAGAGGGATTTAATATTCCAGAATACATAGAACCCACAGCGTTATTATTTTTAGGTTATCCTAACAATGGTTTTTTAAGCCCGGAACGTCATGAAACGGCACGAAAGCCATTAAACGAAACCGTTTTCTATGAGACATATATATAGTGCCCTCCTTGTTAGATAACGGGGGCGCCAAACGGATATTGCCCCTTTCAAATTGGAACTGATTGTGCCATCACTGGAAAGTCTACATCCGGCCAAAGATAGTAGGTATATCCATAGACTCCTACAAAACTTACCCAAAAACTAACCGTCATGTTCTCCCTGTAAAATTTTATATGGTAAGCATTTAGGATTATGCCGTATACTGCTCGAAAAAATCCTGGGTTCCTTCCAAAGAGGAAGAACAGGCTATCCTGGATCTTGCCCATAAAATCCCGGATATATGGAATGCTGCATCTTCTACGCCAAAAGAGAAAAAACGCATTATCCGTATCTTAATTGAAGATATCACCGTCCTGTCAGAAAAAAGACAGCCTGATTTCGTTTCCGCAGCGGAAAATGTGAGCACCTATCCTTAGCAAAGCCCCTTCCCTATGCTGACCGCAGGCGGCACACAAAAGATACCGTTGCCCTCATCCGTGAATTAGCTTCTCATATGGACGACCACGAAATCGCAGATCATTTAAACCAAACCGGGCTGACTACTCCGGAAGGGAAAAAATTTACCTATGCCGGAGTCAGATGGATCCGATATAAACATGGTATTTCCGGACCTTATGAGAGAAACCGTCAGGGCTTTTCTGTCACGGAAGCTGCCAGTCTGCTGGGCTTTTCCACCGGGAAGGTCTACTACGGTATCTCCACTGGTAAGATTCCTGCCAGGAAACAGCATTCCGGATGGCCCTGGGAGGTATTGATTGATAATACCAACCTCGACTCAATAAAGGCTCTCTATACATAAGATTTTCCCTAAACAACCTGCCTTCACGATAGCTGGAGGCAGTATTCCAAAACTTCGTTGGGAGGTGTGCAATATGAAGAAACCGTGGGAACTCCCAGCTTACGAAATTCGCCTTTTGTTTCTTTGGGTATTTCCACCCGCCGAACTGGGTTTGGCTTATATTTTCCATTCCTTATCTCTTGAATTAGGATTTCCTGGTTTTCTTTTAGGAAGGGCAGAAGTTCATCTACCTGCATGCCATCAATTCCACTTTTACCCTTGTTTGATTTTACTCTTTTATATGCCTTGTTTAGATTGTCTTTCCGCAAAATCAAGTCCAAAAGATTGTTCGCCCAATCGTCTGTGATGCTACCGCTCTTTTCAGTAATCTTCCCGTAGTCGAACACTTCCGCATACTCTTTCTGTTCCGCAGATACCATTTGCAGATAGTCCTCTATATGAAGTTGTCTGTCCTTAAATCTACTTTCAGTTACTTTCATTGCTTGTATCTCCTAAGGTTCAGCCCTTCGCCAACGTTTGCAACCATTGGTTTACTATGGCTTCTGCTGACTTCCCGCCATTCGTTGTTACTACAAGTTTCATACTCCGTTTCCACTTGCTGACGAGACCTCCCTGAGTACCACACATTTCTTTCTCTCCATATATCTGCCACATTTACTACAGTTAATTCCGAGTAGTTATTGGACTTTGATTCGTTATGCAATCTTATCCTTAACTGTAGCCTGATGTGATTTCTGTTCGTCAGACCAGAGATTTGCCTCCACCTTCCTTCAGATTCCACCTGCGTGAATCAGTTTTTTTAATTTTAAACTATCAAATTTGCTTTTGTTAACTTAATTTGCTTTCTACTTCCAAATCCATTAATATCGCTTTCATTTATTAACTTTGATATAGGATAAAAATATAATTTGTCCAACTTAGAATAATAATAAAGCATTCCAAATTGATATCTTAGTTTTGTAAACCATATTTTCAATTTTTCTGTATCTAAAAACTTAAGTTTTACTTCATTATCGTTATCCGATTCATCAATAATGAGTTCACAATAGTAGCTAATTTCTTCCCTTTTAATTTTAATGTCCATATTGTACTCTTCTAATACGATGCTATTTTTAACCCCTCTAAGGGTAAGATATTTTTCTACTAGCTCAAAGTTTTCATCGCTTGATAGGTTAGACAATTCTTTTTTTTTGGTTAAACGCAACTGATCCAGCTGTTTAATCAAATCTTCTAAATTTATAAGCTCCTTCTTATTATCTAACTTATGTAAAATCTCGTCTATTAATACATCAATTTGACGAATGTTGTTTTCTCTATTTATTCTTCGTTTTCTAATTCTTATGTGATATCTAGAATTTAATTTGAACGTATCAATATAATATCTACCTTTCTCATTTTGTGCAATATACTTATACAATGAATCTGCATCATATCCACCAACAATTGCAGGGCAACCCCCAGAAAAGACATCCTCTTTACATGGATCAAGTAACATTTCGCTCCAAGTATCACTTTTTTCACCATTGCATTTTTCACATGCATAATAAAGATTACTATATAAATGAGGATTAAATACTTGATCCTTGTCTGATTGAGGTCTAAAATGGTCTATTTCAAAATAATTTGCATCAATAAAACCAACTTCTTTTTCCTGCAATTTGCAATATGCACATTCATGAGAAAAGTCATTTCTTAGGTATACTTTACATTTTGGTGTTTCATAATTAGCCCATCTAAATTTTCGTTGATATTCCATTACATAGCACCTCAATCATTCTTTAGAATCTAGTTTTGAACTGATTTCTTTTAGTAATTTTATAGTATCCGATTCTTCCTCCTCTTGTTGCACAATTCCTTTATATATCATATTCTCTTTTCGCAACTCACAAGCTCTTTTAATTTTTTCGGCTACATCCACATAACGCTCAACAATTGCATCCTTTTTTAATTCGTAGTCATAATCACCAAATTGGTCAGCAAAATCTTCAAGTTGATAATTAGTTAATAGTACAGCATATATTGTACTATCATATTTTCTTATTTCTCTCAAAACATCAATCCCCTTATAAGTAACTTGCTTATCCAAATGATAATCAATAATCAAAAAATCAACATCTCTTTCCAAGACAATATCATAAAAACCTTCTAATGTTGCTGGCAATTCATTAATACATTCAAGGTATAAGCCTTCTAATGCAAATAATTTTGTGTAAATATCTATATTTGCTACCTCATCTTCTATAAATAAACCTTTTAATTCACTCATTCTTCATTATCTCCTTTAGGCAATAATATGACAAATTTGGCACCATGCAGAGTTTCTGAGCGCTCCACTTTTATTTCTCCCCCATAGTTTTCCACAATATCTTTAACAATATTCAATCCTAAACCAATACCTTCTTCCTTAGTTGTTTCAAATGGCCTGAATATATCCTTTTCTTTCTCCTCTGGAACTCCATTTCCAGAATCTTCAAAGCTTAGTATAATATGAGATAAACTCTGCTCAATGTAAATTTTAATTTGACGGATTTGCTTGCCCTTTACTTGTTCAAAGGCATTAGTAATCATATTAATAATAATTGACTCTAAATCAATTTGTTTCATTGTATAAACAATTTTCTGACTACATTTTGCATCCAAGGAAATATCAAATGAATTTACAATCGCTCTGTAAAATCCGCTTACTTCATCTAATACGTCTCCAAATTCTATGTCAACTGATGCTTCGCGTTTCCGCTTCCTCAAAAAATTAATAATCAAGTTACTATATGCATATATTCTACCAAAATCACTACTAACAATTTTTAATACATCCTTAATCTGATTTCTATTGGCATCTTTATCTAAATATACATTTATTAAATGTAAACTTGTTTGGATACGACTCACAATGTCGCTTGTTTCATGCCCGAATGATCCAGTTAGCATTCCGAGCGAAGCTAAATTTTTATATAGATTTAGCTCACTTTCTTGAAAGTTGATTTTCTCCTGATAAATTCTTTTTGTATCACTATAATGCTGATTGTAATCATTTTGCAGTTTTTGTATATCTTCCTTTTTCTTTTCAGAATCTTCAATAAATGCCTTAGCTAATTGTTGCAATTTTTTAGGCATCGCCTTATAATCAACAATTTGCGTAACTTCCTCAATTTGTTTGATAAATGGATTGTCTAGATATTGCTTTTTTACATTGTCAAATTGAGCATCTATTTTCTCTTTTTCCGCTGCTAACTTTTTTATGTTTTCCTGTTCATCTAAATATGCTTTTCGTCTGACATCACTAATCAAATTAGTGCATTTAGTTAAAAAGCCTATTAGTTGTTCATATGCTTCATTTTCAATAATTCCCTCTCTATTGGTTGCATCAACAAGTAGTGGATTAGTAACATCACCAATTCTTACAACACCAATCACCTGATTATTACCCACCAAATACCCATGTGTATCTTTAACTTTCTTTTGATCTAAAAATAGCCAATCATTTCCAATATCACCAAAAGGTTTAACTCGAAAATTATCACGATAGATTTTAATTCCACAATAAGTATCTAACATTTTTTGAGCAAATCTAAAATTATATCCCGCACTTGTAAGGTTACTGGAATCTCTAAGAAAGAAGTATATTTCCGCACAAACATCACCACACAAAAGAGGCTGTTCGTATTCTTCTTCTATAAAATCTTTTTTCCCTTCTTTATCTTTATATGATATGTATATTTTTTTCGCATTATCATAAATTTTCGCATCAACCTTTGCATACCTTAAATCAAGAATTTCATTTACTAAAACGATATCCTCTATTCTAAAATCCGGAGCAATAAGTTCTATTTTAAAGGGGTCTTGCTCAATTAAGTCCGGGGCAACAAGAAGTCTTAACTCTTTTTGTAATTTATCAACATCTTTTTGTTTCCATTCATCTCTAAGTCCTTCCATTACTAAAATCATACCTGTATGTGGTTCAGGTAATTCATATTTTTGATATAGTTTATCTATCATTGAAAACGCCATAGCATCATTATGGGCATCTAATGTTTCTAAGGAACTTTCGACATCCTCGACTAACTGCTCGATATTTTCATATTTTTCTAAGATTGGAATAATCTCTTCTTCAAGTTCATCAAGTATATTTATATTATAAAAAACAGGATAATCAAATGTATTCCTCCCCATAATTGTTGCAACTAAATTTTTATCTGTAATATCTACTTTGTCTGTTAAAAAGAAGTATTCCAGTTGACCACTAATGTACTTCGCAGCAGCAGAATCTTCATGATCTCTCAAGATATTAATTCGTTGATTTAAAGCCCCAATATTTATATCTTCAAAACTATTCCAGTTGATTTTCACCTTATATGGCTGCTCTGTATCAGTAAAAGAATAGACACTTACTTTTTCGGCAATTCTTTCTACTGAAAATCTCCCAATACCCTTTTTTCCAGCTTTCTTTCTTCCTTTAGCCGAAAATGGTTCTGTTACTTTGTTATTAGTTCCTATTACCATCCATCTATTCTCAAAATCTTCTTGCGTCATACCAGAACCAGTATCAATAAGAATTATTTTACTTTCAGGTGTATTAGGTTTATCTAAAATAATCTTCACACCGTATGCATCTGCATCATAGGAATTTTTAATTAATTCGACCAAAGCAGTAACAAAATCAGTAACCAACTCTCTTCCTAACTGGCTAATATGTCGTGAATTTGTCCTAAATCTTAATTTTTTCATCCATCTCACCTCAATAATTTATAATAAAGTTAGTTTCATCCTCAGATAATCCATATGCTTTACAAACGAGCACATCTAATTCATTTTGATATTCTTGCAATTTACTTATATAGTTAGATACAAATTGAGAAATCGTTTGAACACCACTTTGGGGAAAAGGAAGTGCATTAAGTTCATTGGCTGATACCTGAGTATTACCACTTTTACTCGTGAAAATATAATTTACTAACCTTGAATTGAACATTCCTAAATAGTAATACATTTTTTCTATACTTAGGAGTTCATCTTTCCCTTCACTGCTACATAGAAAATTCACATGATTCTCTAAAAAATAGCTTTCATACCTTTCCAAAAACTCATCCGATATTATACATGATTTTAATCGAATATCTTTTTCAAAATTTGTAGTTCGTTGAATTAATAATCTTTTGCCTTTTAATACATACGATTTTGTTTTTTGCGTTATCAAAGCGTATTGTTTTCTTTCTTCATTTGTGGAGCATGCAGAAAAGTCAAACGTTAATGGTTGTATATTCCCCCCATAGATAATAGGTATTGCTGTTAATTCCTCGTCCACAATATCTTCTTTATGTTGATTCCAAACGAAAAGTCCATTACAAAACTTTAATTTTGTTTCCCCACTATCCAATGGTAAGCAATTTGTAAATATTTTATCTAGAATACTATACATTTCAATTTTCTTATTAATTATAAATATATGATTATTTTGTTCATCCAGCATTAATTTGGATCTAGATATTTTAAACTCTGCATTAATCGTTCCATTTCCATCATAAAACTGAATCTTGGTTTTGCTGTTTGCAACTGGTTTATTTTCCAAACAAATAATTAGTACCGCTTGCTCGGCTCGATCAAATACATTTTGTCTAGAATCAATATGGATTAAAGCTCTTATTCTTAAATCTTTTATTTTGGATCTAAGATTTTTAAAGTAAAGACCAGATCTTATAGATTGCGGTATAATAAAACACATTACACCATCTATTTTTAAATGTTTCATCCCCCAATACATAAAAAAAGAATACATGTTTGGCTGACCATATAAGATTTCATTATACCCACTAATATTTCTGATTAATTTACTATTTAGTTTGAAATATGGAGGATTTCCCAGAATAATTGAATAGACATTGTTGTCTGGCTCCACTATTGTATTTTTCCATTGTATGTTATTGAAAACATTATCTGCATTCACAATATAATCTAAAATTCTTACTTTCTCTTCAGGTAACTCTTTTAACAAAATATATGCTATGTTTATTTTTGTAGCAATAACTGCAAAAGGATTAACATCATAACCAAATATATTTTTTTTAACATACTCAATTACTACAGATTGCTGGAAAATCTTTTTTAATTCTTTGATTATTTCTATCACAAAAACACCTGTTCCACATGCAGGATCTATAATAAAATCGGTATTAGTCAAACACCGCAAATTTTTTTTCATTTCACAAACCATTCTTTGTACAATATTAATTGGTGTATAAAATTGACCTAGCTTTTTTTTGATATCTTTATTAATAAATGTATCATGTTGATTAATTAATTCACAAGTATCTGAAAACTCATGCACATCAATCTCATCAAAATTATCAGTAACAAATTTTTCTGTCATACTATACCAAGAATATAGTTGATCTACATCTAATCGCTCTAACAAAATAAGATAATTTGTACTTTCTATGTTAAAGCATCTATTAAATATAAATATTATCACATGGACAAATGCAACTTCAAAGCTAATAGTCTCATATAATATCTTTTTATCAAGTTCTGTTACTTTATTTTCATTTGAATAAGACATTTTCTTATAATATTTTTTTTCAAATGTCTCAGGTATTTTAGTGTTTACATCTCCTGCCAAAGCAGAAATGATATTATAAATTTCTGACTGCATAATTCAGTTAGCCCCTTTACAAATTTTTCTTGGCATTAAATCTCATTGCAAAAACTCAAGATAATTATTCAAAATTTTAGCAACCTTTAACTCTTCTGCATAAGTAATAAGTCTGGAAAAATCTTTTTCAGGACTATCGTTATATTTTTTCACCGTGCTCACAATAATCTCACTATCAACTCTACTTCTGTTACGAATGACATCACAAATACTACGTTCAATATTATATGTTCTTACATTTCTACCATAACGGGTTTTTATTTCCGTTTCTCCAAGAGTATATAAGTCTTGACGTATAGAATGCACTCTAGCTCCATTATTCACTAGATTTTTAGTGTTTGTTCCCGTTTTCACTGTCACAATTGGTTGCTCAGGCATTTTTTCGATATATTGATGTAAAAATAATGCTGACTCATGAGAGAATGTCGCTTGTGAAAATCTCATCTGAAAACAATACATTTTATCATCGTTACTTTGAGTTGATATATATATCCCTCGCTTATACCGTTCCAACATTCCTTTTTTAATAAGTTCCGAAAGATATGTTCTAGGAATTCCAAGCTCTGTTACCATTTTTGTTGATATAATACCATCATTATCAGCGACTAATTTTTTAAGCATTTTTGTATAATCCATCTGCTAGCCCTCTTTTTTACAAACTAGCTAATATTATACATCTCTTTAGTGAGTTTGTAAATACATATCCTGCCAATTTAATGCTTTACTCTTGCTTTTGCAATCCTGCGATACCGGACTTTTCGTATTTCCCATCAATAATTGCACTATCTATTATTAGCATTATACTCAATCTCCGTTCCATCCAGAAACACCGTCACTATCGTCCCGCTCTCATACACCTTGATATGATCCAACGTCCGAAGCATCAAATCAATATCCAGCTCCTTTATTTGCTGTGCATCCTTGGTAATTTCCATAAAATCCATCACCCGGAACTTCGTCAGCAAATCCTCGCTCTGTATCTTCTCCTCCCACTCCGGCAGCAGCATCTCCCTACACTCTAACAGCCTGTTCCACGCCATCAGGTAAATCTGAATCAGCGTATCCTCATAAATGTGTCGATTCCCACATCCCCGCACACCTTTCACCTTATACTGCTCACTGCACTGCCACACTTTCCAGTCTCCACTCGGTGTCCGCCACCCCTTCCTCGCAAAAGCCCTGTTGCACTCCCCACAGATAATCTTGCTTGAAAATGGATTCACCTCCGTATTCTGGGAAAACCGTGTAATATTATGCTCCTCCAGATACCGTTCCCTCCGCTTCATCTCCAACTGCACACATTCCCAAATCCAAGGCTCTATAATCGCCTCATGGTCATCCTCAATATAATACTGCTGGATTTCCCCTTCATTTTGTACCCGCTTCTTCGTCAGGAAATCCACTGTGTAACTTTTCTGCAAGAGCGTGTCCCCTTTATACTTTTCATTCTCCAGCATACTGCCAATGGTCGTGGACTGCCATTTCGTCCCGCCATCCCAATTTATCACACCTTCCCTTTCAAAAATCCGCTTCATATAATCGGTGGTCTTTCCCCACAGGAACTCCATAAAAATCCGTTTCACAATCTTTGCCTGCTGTTTATTCACAACCAGTTTTCCATTCTCATCCGCATCATAACCAAGGAATCGCTTGGTGCTCATCTTATGCTGCCCGATTTCAAACCTCTTGCGGATACCCCATGTGCTGTTCTCTGAAATATTCCGGCTCTCGTCCTGTGCCAGAGAAGACAGGATTGTCAACAACACTTCTCCTTTGGCATCCAAGGTGTCTATTGCCTCCTTTTCAAAATAACACTCCGTGCCGTTGTCCTTCAGCTTCCGGATGGTGGAAAGGCTGTCCACCGTGTTCCTCGCGAACCGTGACACGCTCTTTGTGATGATGAGGTCAATCTTCCCCTCCAGGGCATCCTCCACCATTTTGTTGAATCCCTCGCGGTGCCGCGTGGAAGTTGCGCTGATGCCTTCATCCGAATACAGCCCGACGAATTCCCAATCCTCCCGGCTCTGTATGTAGGACGTATAATAATCGCACTGCGCGGCGTAGCTGGTCTGCTGGTCTTCCATGTCGGTGCTGACACGGGCGTATCCTGCCACGCGCCGCTTTTTCCGGCTGCTGATGGGGTCCGCCGTGAAGCGGTTCCGTGTGGCCGGTATCGTCATCACATTCTTTCCCATGTTTCCGTCCTCCCTTCATGGAACCGGAATTCCATGCTGCCGTTTTCCAGCACAAGGATTTCCTTTATTTTTCTTTCAAACTCATCTTCGTCAAATTCCTCTAAACCGAGGATGCTTGCGGAAATGCGCCGCAGCTTGAAATCCGCATAATTTACGGCATGGCATTCCACATGATCCCGCTTTTTGCCGATGCAGTACCAGTACACCCATTTCCCGCCGGCGTTGACTCTGTGGTATGTATTCCCGCAGATGGCACACCGTATCTTCCCTTGGAAACAGTCCGTGACCGTCACCTCATGCCGTGCCTGGTGCAGCCGCAGGTTCTTCCAGACCTTTGCACCGCCATCGGAAAGCCGGAGCTGCAGGTTTCCGTTTGGTAAGACGGTAACTTCCCTGACCATCTCCCCGAACCTTTCTCCGTCAAAGGCATCCAGCCCAAGGGCCTGCGCCGCAGCCGCTTCCAGTTCCTCTTCCCCGAAGTTCACGCTGGAGCAGGTCGTTCCGGTTTCTTTCTTGCCCCTGCATATCCAGTGGACATAAACCTTTCCCCGCACCTTCCCCTTTTTCCTCGTAAATGCGCGGCCGCACACCCCGCACCGGATTCTTCCGGTAAAGGGATAGACCGGCACTGCCTCCGCCCTTTCTTTCAGGATTTCCTGAACCTTTGCGAATGTCCCCTTGTCAATGACCGGCTCATGGCATCCGGAAATGTAATACTGCGGAAGCTCGCCCCGGTTCTTTATTTTATTGTGTTTGATGGGGTCCTCCTCATAGCATTTCTGCAGCCGCCTGTCACCAATGTAGATTTCGTTTTTTAAGATGCCATTCAGATGGCTGTAGGTGAAATCATATCCCCGCCAGGACTTCACCCTGCGCTTTTTCAATTCTGCCAGGATTTCCGATGCCGAAACCCCAGCGGCGGTCTGTTCAAAAATAAATTTCACAGCCTCTGCCTCGTCCTCTTTTACCACATACTTTTCGCCGTCATAGCGGTAGCCAAAGACTTTCTTGTTCCTTACGCCGTCTGTTCCGTTCTGGTAGGTCTTCCGGATTCCCCACTTGGAGTTTTCCGAAAGCGACCGCACCTCTTCCTGTGCAAAGGACGCAAGGATGGAAAGCATCAGTTCCCCATCGCCGGAAAAGGAGTGGATATTCTCCTTTTCAAACCGCACCTCCACGCCGATCTCCTTCAGATGCCTGACCGTGGAGAGCAGGTCAACCGTATTCCTCGCAAACCTCGATATGCTCTTGGTCAGCACAATGTCAATCTTCCCCGCCTCGCAGTCTGCGATAAGGCGGTTGAATTCTTCCCGCTTGGCCGTCCCGGTGCCGCTGATCCCGAAATCTGCGTACACCCCGGCAAACTCCCACTCAGGGTTTGACTGGATCAGGTCATTGTAATAGCTCACCTGCGCGGAAAGGGAATGGGCAAGGCGGTCTGTCTCCATGGATACGCGGGCATAAGCCGCCACCCTCCGCCGTTTTTTCAGAGCCAGGATTTTCGGCTCTATCCTGCTTACTTTAGCCATTTTATCACTTCCTTCCACTACCATATATCACTCTGAACCGGCTTTATATCAAGGGTTTTCCGGCCAGTAATGTACCCGAAATTGGGCGGTATTTTTCCAGGAGTTTTGTATCAATTATGGCTAATACTTCCTCGTCGATAATGCCTTTCTGGAGCATGGATTTGGCAATAGATATGGAAATATAGTACAGCTTTTCCGCTTCAAACTCTTTCTCATCCATTTCCGCCACCTCCGAACCGGCCGACTATGTAGCATTCATGGGAGCAGTATTTGCGGTTCTTATTCCCATAAGCCGTGAACGCCTTCCCACATTGGGCGCAAGTAAATTCATAGACCGCTTTCTGTTTGATCCGCTCCGGGTGTTCCGTCCACCATTTTTCCCTGCAGGCTTTACAGCAGAACACCTGCTTTTTCATCTTTGGCCGCTGCTTTATCTCCACGCCGCATTCGCGGCATCTGTCTTTATCATCTTGTACCAGGATGTCCGCAGAGGTGAGGCTGTTCCTGCGGCAGAAGCTCTTGACGGTATCCTTGGAAATGCCAAGCTCCTTCCCTATGGCTGCATAGCCGCGCCCCATGCTGCGGAAACGGATGATTTTTTCTTTCTGTTCATCTGTCACTGTCAGCACCTCCTCACTATACGGAGATTTGGGAGCCGTTTTGAGGGGGTATGAAAATAAAAAAACAGCCCACAGAACAAACTATGCTCTGCAGGCTTGTCACTATCCACATTTTTTAGTTAATAGTGTATGGACTTAGTACTATTAAAACTGATTGATCATCTGTTATTTTATAAATAGTTCCATGAACGATATGCATCCTCAACATAGGTACATAACGCACTTGTCAATCTGTTATCTTCGGAACTATGAATTGAGAATTGATCGATAGCATTCATTATTGCTTTTTCTTTGAAAGAAATATGGATGGCTAAAAGAGAACCATTATCAATCCGTTCTTCAAGTGCCTTGGGCCAACGATTGCTATATTTCCTTGCATCCAATAAATAATCACACCCTGTATATGCTACAATAATAGGCAGTTTATATACATCAACAGCCTTTTCTATCTCAAAATTTAGCATTCCCCTATCGTAATTTGTATTTTGGGATAAAATCAACAACATATTTTTTGAATTACGCAGCCTTTCCATCAATCGATTTTCAAGAGTACGCCTTTGACTTGTATCAAGTACACGATATGTTTTTAAATGACTATCACTAAACGTAAGCTCATAATTTTTACTATTATTCCAACTACGCAATAATCCCAAATATTTCAAATTACTCTGTGTTGGGTCAGTCGTTCCTTGTCCATCAAAAGCAACATATGTACCATTTCTGTATGCCATTTTAAACTCCTCCTCATAAATCCATTATGGATAATCATTTTTATTTCTTCTGTCAACAACTATGGTTGTTTTAGCTCTTAAATGTTCTTTGGAAATTTTTGTCAAAGTAACTGTTGTTTCCAATGCTTCTTTTTTGCTAAGACCTGTTCGTGCCATCTTTGTTCCCATTGGATACAAATATATGTCTCGCCCTTGCCCATGTGCATCATAATATTCAAAAAGCCTAAGTAAACATTCAACATATTCATGCTTATTACAATGTGCAACACAGTCCAAATCAAATTTTGTTAGGGCCAATAGAAAAAAGGTAATTCCATTTTCACCATCAATTCTTGCTACTGATCCAAGAGGATATCTCTTTAATTTTCCGTATCTTTTATCAGAGCGATTCAAAGTTTCATAAGGCGTCCCAAACTCCTGTAATGAAGCATCTATCGCATTATCTAAACGCTGTCTTGCAAGATTATCAGCCACAAATAACTTTAGAAACTGCCCATGCATCGAATCAGCTTTAATGATGTCTTGGTTAATTACAGTATCAAAGCATCTATTTACAGCAATTACAACTATTTTATCCCCCTTACTCTTTTTAGGGAAAGCAATTTTTAGCAAATCACCATATTTAACCAAAATTTCAACTTCATCCTTCAAAAAAATAGACTTACTGTTTGAAAAAAAGATAAACTGTATTAGGGCGAATACCATACAGCTTACAAGAATAAAGCAGAAAATGGCTATTTTACATTTTGTATCATCATTCTTCATACCAAATATATCCCAGTTTACAAACATTTGAAGGATAGAAAGCAACCCAAACACAATGGAAGAAATAGCTGTAAAACATGTAAATATGTATTTTGCATTATTTTTTATTCTGAGCAGCATTCCTTTGTCCTCCGTAATTTACTATTCATTTTATAGTGTATTACTGTAAAAAGAACGGGATAAAACACTCACCTTGATTTATCTATCTGCGAGGCTTTATCCCACACATCTTAATTCTCTTGTATTAAATTACTGCAAATCCTTTAATAACCTTTACCCTTTTGGCGGATATGGATCATTACCATACGAATCTCTTTCACGTATTCTTCCATTCTTTCCATGAATAAAAAGTTCCGATTCTTGCCTACGTGCAATTTCTCTGGCTCTTTCAATAGCTTCCGCCTGTGTACTCGTCCTAACTGTTGCCCGTAAATTATTTTCACCTTTAACCTGCCATCCACCATCTTTATGTGGCGTTACATGCTGATTCTTTCCCATAGTTACTATGCCTCCAATAATTCAGTAATTTCTTTTTGCCAGTTGTCATGATGAATCAACCTAGCATTCTGAAGATTGTCGTTCAAAATTTCAGCCTTTGATAACTTCGACAGTTCTTCCCAGTCAGTTCCAAATACATATGTGGCATTATTAGGATAGACACTTTCAAGAACATATAGATTCCGATCCTGAAAACCAAAAATTACATATCCACTGAAACCAGACTTACCATAAGCTCTAAAATCTGGATGAAACGAATTTATGTATTCGCATTTATCCATCATCATCTGTCTTGCTGTCTTTCCTTTTCTCACCGACATTCTTTCAAGGTTATCGCGCATTTTGCTCCAAGGATACTCACCTTTAGGTAAAACTTCCCAATTTAACCGTACAACCTGGATAGGCAATAATTTTTCCAGGTTATCAGTAAGAACCTCACATTCTTGAAAACTTATCAAGAAAATATTAATCGTATTTAGTATAAGTTTCTCATCACTTTTACGAAACATAATTGGATCAGTGATTACCATTAACTGACCGTAATCATCATATTTTAAAATCAGTTCTACACTATATGGGGCATACTCTGTACGAGGAAATCTTTTACGCGGAATGCTGACATAATCTGTAACTTCTTTCGTTTCTCCTCTTCCTGCCCATTCATGGCGTGTCCACCATAAGGTCTGTGAATATGTTTCTTTAGGTTTCGTTTTGTCTATAACATAAAATTTCTCAGCATTCCTTGTTGTTGATGGGTTCATTGACAATGGCAATATTCTTTCTCCCTCATTTAGCTCATCAGAGAATCCTAATTTCACCAAAATATCCTTAAATCTCATCGCATCACGTAATGCTACAACAATTTTCTCGCCCTGATTAATGAAATCTAAACAAGACAGCTTATTAATCCTTTTCTTTTTTAAAATCAACTTTTTTCCTCCATTTTTATAAAAAATATCTATAATTAAAAAGGAGAAATGACCAAAGTACTTTATTAATTTATATATGGCGCATTAGCTACCATGTCCTACAAATCTTCCATCTATTTTCCCTCCTATATCAAATTTCTGTTGAAAATCTGTAGCAACCATGGTATTATGGAATCGGATTATTTTATATTGCGCCATGGTCATTTCGCCCATGGTTACTACATTGGGTGGCTATCCACCTCTAGAACCAAAGTTGGCCCTTTGGTTCTTTTTTATTCTAAATCTTGAGTGTTTGGAACAGCACCGAACACTCCATGTAAATATTTCACACCGATATTATCATTACTTCTTACATTTGGATAATCACTTAGCCTACATACTCTCGTTTCTCCATATTGATTTTTATCAGTAAACCAAATCTGATCTCTTCTCACCTCATTTAGCAACAAAGTATCATGTGTGGTGCATATCAACTGAGCGTGATAAGGATTAGTATCTTCAGAATTGAATAACCCAACTAAAAGTTTCACCAAATTGGGATGTAAACCATTTTCAATTTCATCAATAAACAATGTACTCCCGGCATCCAAAGCCTCAAAAATAGCTGCTAAAATCCTCAACATCCTAATAGTTCCGTTAGATTCATATTTCAAAAATGGAAGTTCTATCTCTCCAACCTGCTCATGATCCTTATAAGTAGCATGCATAGATTGAACGCTCACATGTATATTTTTTATAACCAACTCTTTATTTTCTAAATCATCTTCATTCAATACATGCTTATCCAATTTTGATTCCAAACCTACACGCCAATCTTCAACACGAGGCAGGGGCCGGGGCAGCCGATTTTCTATCTTTCCCTCATCCGGGGAAAGCCGAGGATTATGCTCTATAATTCCGCAGGTTCCCTGATACTGGATGAATCAGTGACGCCGCCGTTTTCCTTTGTAAATAACGGCTGGTACTTTATCGCCTGCTTGATAGAGCCGGACGGCAGGAAGGCGCAGTATGTCATCGGCGACCGGGGCAGCGGTGAGGTGTGGGTGTCGGCGGCGCTTTCCTTTACCGGGGAGCTGAACCGCTCCTGCACGGCAGACCTCCTGGAGCCTTGCGTAATACACCCGCCCCGGCTCTGTGTCCAGCACAAGGGCGCACAGCCCCTTATCGGGACTCAGCCAGCTTACAATCTCATCCTTGCATTCCAGAAGCTCCTCCGCCGTCCGCTTCGGAGGAATGAAGCAGGAAATCTCAATCACCCGCTCGGAAAGGGACGCGCCCAGGTCAATCAGGCCGTCCCTGCCCGCCATGGAAATAGTGCGGTTCCTAAGTTCCGGCACCCGGTTTTCTTCCGTCATCCGGCTTGCAATCCCCATGCTTTTTGATGATATGCCGTCAAAGGAAAATCCCATCCACACATCCCTCCTTTACGAATAACCGTTTGCCCGCCGCCCCTGCTGGAGCTGCCGGTAAAGCTGCTGTGAAATCCTGCGGATATCTTCCTCGCTCCGCACGTTCATTTCTTTTACTTCGATCAGCGGGCCGGTAATCGTGCTGTCATGTGCAGAGCCTTCCCCGCCGTTTCCGGATACGGAAATCTCCTGCACCGCCGCAGACGGATTTAATACCATGTCCGCTGCCACGCCCTTCACCGCTTTTGCCACCATGCTCTTGCTGTCCTCGATGCCCTTTGCCAAGCCTTTCATGAAGTCCGGCATCCAGCTTTCGTAATCGGTCAGCGGTCCCTCGTCCGGCACGGAGAAGTGCAGAAAGGACTTAATCTTGTTTGCCACAGAAGATACAGCGTCACCGACTGCACCAATACAGCTTTTTATCCCGTTTACGATGCCCATGATCATGTCCTTGCCCCACTGCAGGGCTTTGGACGGAAGGCTCGTAATGAAGGAAATCGCCTGGTTGAATCCCTCCTTGATAGAGGATACAATCTTGCCCATGGTTCCTTTGATGCCGCTCCAAATGTTATTGAATACCGTGGTGATTGTATTTTTAATGCTGTTTACTACATTTGAAACCGTGGATTTTATGCCGTTCCATACCGAGGAAATGGTGTTCTTAATCCCATTCACCACTGCCGTGACCGCAGCCTTTATCGCATTCCACACGGTTGTGATGACCGTCTTTATGGCATTTAAGACTGTGGTGACTGTATTTTTGATGGCGTTCCATGCCGTGGTGATGAATGTCTGAATCGCCGTCACTACGGTCGTGACCACAGTTTTTATCCCGTTCCAAATGGTCGTGAATACTGTTTTTATCGCATTTAAGACCGTAGTAATAATTGTTTTGTAAATATTAAAATAGGTGGTTACGACAGTTTTGATTGCCTCCACCACCGTGGTAAATATGCTTTTAATCCCTTCCCACAGCCCGGAAAAGAAGTCTTTGATCCCGTTCCACACCGCCTGCGCTGTGGAGGAAATGGCCTCCCATGCCGCTGTAAAGAAGTTCTTGATTGCCTCCCATACGGCGATGGCAACCTCTTTCACATTCTCCCAAAGGTTGATCCAGAACTGCCGGAAATCCTCATTCGTGTTCCACAGATAAATAAACGCCGCCACCAGTGCTGTTATCGCCGCAATAATCAGGAAGATTGAATTGGCGAGCATGGTGGTGTTTAAGGCGGCGAAAGCGGTCTTGACTGTATTGATTACACCCGCCACTTTCGGAACAATCGTCATGATCGTGCCGACCGCAGACACCACTTTCCCGATAACGATAAGGACAGGACCGAGTGCCGCCGCCAATAAAGCCACGGTCGTGATGACTTTCTTCGTCCCCTCATCCATGCCGTTCAGCCAATCCACGAACTGCTGTACCCACCCGACAATCGTCTTGATGGCAGGCATTAGAAGTTCCCCAAAAGAAATCGCCAGCCCTTCCAGGGCTGACTTCAAAATTGTGATCTGCCCCTGCAGGTTGTCAAGCTGTGTGTCCGCCATCTGCTGTGCCGCGCCCCCGCTGTCAATGATGGACTGCTGCAGGTCATCCCATGTGGTCCCTGTGTTGGCAAGCAGGGCGTTCACGGAGGACAGGTCGGTCTTGTTGAAAATCTGCCCGATAATGTTGCTCTTTTCAGCGGCAGTCATGCCATCCATGGAAGTGTTCAAATCACCGAGGATGTCGTTGAGAGAGCGCATATTTCCCTCGGAATCGTAAACATCCAGGCCGAGCTGCTCCATGCAGGCGGCCGCCTTGTCGGTGGGGTTCTGCAGGGAGAGGATGACGTTCCTTAAATGGGTGCCGCCCTCTGCGCCCTTGATGCCGTTATTGGCGAGGATACCGAGTGCAGTATTTAATTCCGCCGTGCCGCCCTTCACGGTCTTTGCGGTCGCACCGATGGTAAGGATGCCCTCGCCAAGCTGCGCCACGGATGTGTTGGTGGTGGATGCGGTCTTTGCCATCTGGTCCACCATCGTCCCCGCCTCATCCACACCCATGCCCAAAGCGGACATGGCGTCCGTCACCATGTCCGATGCGGCCGCAAGGTCAATGCCGCCGGCCGCCGCAAGGTTCAAGACGGTTGGGAGCGTGTCGCACATCTGCTGAGTGTCATACCCGGCAAGGGCGAGGTAGTTTAACGCCTCCGCACACTCGCTTGCGGAAAAAGCCGTCTCGCTGCCCATCTTCTTTGCCAGCGCGGAAAGGGTGTCCATCGTATTGACGGATTCCCCGTTTACCGTGGACATGGAATCCTTTGTGATGCCCATGGTCGCCTGAACCTGCGACATGGACGATTCAAAGTTTGCCGCCGTGGTGACAGCCGCCGCACCCAAACCCGTAACCCCCGCCGTGACCGGGAGCAGTTTTTCCCCGGCAGAGGAAATCTTATCTCCGGCAGACTGTAGTTTCTCACCCACGGCTGATATCTTCTGCAAAGCCGTGGCGGACTGGTTTGCCTGTGTTTCCAGGTCATGGAGGCGCTGCTCGGTCTCAATGATTTCCCTCTGGAGGGCATCGTACTGGCCCTGCGTGATCTCGCCGTTGGCAAGGGCCGCGTTTGCCTGCTCAGCCGCTGTTTTCAGCGTGGCGAGCTTCTCTTTGGTATCACTGACCGCCTCGCCCAAAAGCCTGTGCTTCTGCGCCAGCAGCTCCGTATTGCCGGGGTCTAATTTCTAGAGTTTCTCCACATCCCGGAGCTGTGACTGCGTATCCCGGATGGAAGAATTGACGCCTTTTAAGGCAGTCTGTAACTTGGTGGTATCCCCGCCGATCTCAACAGTGATACCCCTGATTCTGTTCGCCACGGTGGACACCCCTTCCTGTTAAAATGCAAAACAAAACCCAGGGGGACGCCGCCTAAAAGCGGTCGTAATCCTCCTGGGTAGCGATTTCTTTATAGCCCTTGTATTCGTCGTTCCTGCTCTCCGCGAACATATCGTTGACCATGCCTATGGTGAGGAGGTCAAGGTCGCGGATGGAAAGCCCAAGCTGTACGCAGCGCAGCAGGAACAGCGGCGTTGTCATTTCCCGGTCAGTCGGGCGAAGTTTTTTTTAGACTGGACATCCGTCTGCACGTTCAGCCCCCAAAGCTGGATCAGCTTCGGTAGCACCTGGTAAATGGAAAAGGTGTTGAACTCATCCAGCCATTCCTCCGGGCTGTCCGGAATATCCGGGTTGCGTGTTTTGCCATCACATAAGCGATATTCTCGAACATCTCCAGTGAGAATAAATCCAGGTTGGAGCTTTCCTCGTCCCCGTCACCGATGGACTTCTCCAGGGAACGCAGGTCCTTATAAATGTCCCGGTGGAATTTCATGCGGTAAATGCGAGGGATGGCTGCGGATGCCTTAAAAGGCACCTGTTTCCCATCAATCTCGATATTCTGCTTCATGCTGATGGATTATCCCTCCCCTTCCGTGCCATCATTTTCTGTGCCTCCGGGTTCTGTATCCGTGCCGCTGCCTCCCGCAGCCGCTTCCGGCAGGTACACGCTCTTGTACCAGTTCTGGTAGACCTCCTCCGTGGTGGCGTCCCCGGTCTTTGCCTTCACATAGCCGCTCGCCAAAGGCGCCGCCGTGAGGGACAGCGTCTCGGTCTGCACCTCGATCTCGTCCTCGTTGGTCTGGGACTCAATGGTCGGGCGCGCCGCCGAGCAGTTGTACAGCACATGGCGGATCTTCCGCACATCCCCGTCAAACTCAAAGAGCAGGGCAAAGTTCTCCGTCTCCGCGTTGGCATTCTCCAAAAGCACTTTATTTTCATCCAGCGCCTCCTTCAGCACATCCGTGCGGAAGCTCTCTGGCACCATGGCAAGCTCCAGGTCGCCCTCATAGCCCATGTTGTTGCTGACCGTGTAATAAGCATACCCGTCGGCGTAAAAGTTGCTCGGCTCGCCGTTGGGGTCCAGGGAGAGCGAGACGGCGCCGGGCATCGCAACGGGCGTGCCAAAGGACACCGCCCCGTCCGCCCCAAGCGTCAGCAGCGCGTAATGCACGTTGCAGATGTTGAATTTCACTTTATTCTTCTTCGGCATCGTAAACCACCTCCATATCAAACTGGTAGAGGACCTCGTACAGCTTCTCGCTGGCAATCCAGACCTCCGACTTGTTGTAGAAGATGCGCCGCTTATCCAGCGCGTCCTCCAGTTTCTTTTCCACCGACAGATCCTTCGTGTCGGTGTACAGCTCTATCTTCACGCCGCTTGCCTTGAAATACACCATGCCGTCCGCGGCGAAGTTGCCGCTCTGCGGCAGGAGGTAACAGATAAACGGCGGCTCCGGCGATTCGCCCTATAGTGATAGGTAATCCTTTGGTACTTACCACCTCCGGATTTTCCCCCACTCCACACCGTGCATGCGACTTTCACCGCACACGGCGTTCCATCGTTAGTAAAACTTCTGAATCTATGACAATCTACCGTATTGAAAAAGCGTTATTATATAAGTTTATAAAGTTACAAGGCCAGACCTTTGACGAAGCATATTGACTTTCTCAAGCTGTTTTTCATCCAGATTGCAAATCAGCAGATATTGTTTTATGGCTTGCGGGTCTATAGCAGTAATCAGATTATAGGCGTTCTCGCATATCAGGATAAGATTAGCAAATCGGTCACACCCATACCTGAGGTACGGGTTTATACGATGGCAATATATATCCTGCAACCCCTGAAATTCGTTGCCAGTGACAGCACATTTTCCCCATTGCGCTGAAAATAAAGAAATACGGTTGTCCGCATACTCTATGCTTGCGTTTTTGGGTGGATTTCTCATCAGCGTAAGCATTAGGTCAGTGTTGATTTTCAGATTATCGTGTAACCCGATTCTGCCTTTTGCTGAAAAACTGTTGATACTCCTGCTGTTCTGTCTTGGCGTGCGGAATTGAGTGTAACCAATCGGATAAATCGGTTCGTCCACTCCGGCTACATAGCGTAGCTGTTGGGATTTCCCATATCTATGTTGCTCCGTTCTGGTCAGCTCTCTTCCAGTCGTAACAAGGCGGCTTGAACGTTGCTCCTTTAACCTGTTCGTAAAGACCGTCATGACAGCCCGATTCAGTTCCCTGCAATCCATAATGATATCTGTTGCAATGCTGTAGTAGTTCTGCATTCCCATAACCATGCTGTTGTACAGCGTAATCTCGCTGTACTCATTACGGCCTTTTCTTGGGTGCGCAACATTTTTAGCTTGGTCAGTCAGGTTCTGCTTCTTTCTTTGCCTTTGTTTGTCGGCAATACGTGAAGTCACTACATATTTCTTGCCTTTTGGGTGTAGCTTGATTTTGAACCCCAGAAAATCAGAGTGTCTGTGCTTTACATTGACAATCCTTGTTTTCTCTGGCGAGACTTCAAGTTTCAGCCTATCAGACAGCCATTGCGCGACTGCAATCATTGTCCTTTTGGCATCCTCTTTTGTTCGACAGAAAATCCTGAAATCATCAGCATATCGCACAATATACATTTCCTTTAGGTTCGTGCTGCGCATGGCTCTGTATCCAGTGCTTTTGATACGGGTTCCTGACTTGTTGAATCCTCCGCTGTATTTGTCGAGTACCGGATTTTCAAGCCATTGGCTGTCAATCCAGTGGTCAAGTTCGTTCAGGACTATATTTGCGAGCAATGGTGAGATTATGCCGCCTTGTGGAGTTCCCTTGTCGGGTCGAACCACAGACCCGTCAGGCATCTTGATTGGTGCAGTCAGTATGCGCTTCACTATCCCTATCAGTTTTGTATCTCTGATTCCCAAAGACCATATCTGCTTTATCAGCTTGCTGTGATTTACGTTGTCGAAGAACCCTTTGATGTCAAACTCAATTACATAGTTCAGGTGTCCTATATTCAGCCTGTAATAGGTTGCCGCAATGGCGTTTTCTACAGACCGACCTGTTAGGACGGAACCCATAGCTGTTATCACTGAATTTTGCTTCGCAGATAGGCTCCATGACCTGTTTGATACATTGCTGTACCAATCTATCCCAGATACACGGTATTCCGAGCGGTCTGGTTTTTGTCGGGTCATAAGGCTTCGGTATTTCTTTTCTTCGTACCGGCCTTGGCCGGTATCCGTGCTTGCTTCCCGTCAGTATAAATCTAACCCTTTCCACTACTTCATCAGCGGTTAGCCTGCTGATGTCGAAAATGTTCAGTTTGTCAGTGCCTGCCGTTCTACTTCCGGTATTGGACTTCATATTTCTGTATGCCAACAGGATATTCTCTCTACTAAGTACTATGTTCATCAGGTCATCGAAAACATCCCCGTTTTTACTTCTTGCATACAGTGTGTCAAAGGTTTCCTGCATTCCGTAGTATTCAGCATGTCTTATACTATCGACCGAGAGCTGTTTACTGGTTACATTTGCTTTTTCATTTGGCATAAGGCATCACCTCCATTTCTGGGGCGACACTTTTTGTCTTACCCGAATCCTCATACGATTGTATGATTCAACGGCCTTACTAACGACTTGAGGCCATTCCTCCGCTCTCATTGCAAGAGTATCATTGGTTCGGCCTCTACTTTTCAGCATCAGTGCGTCTGCTTATTGTGGGGCATGAGTGCCCGTTTTCGTCAGATTACCTTAATTACAAGGCCTGATACCTTTCCTCGTTCCGATAATCCTATCTGTGCATATACCCGTAGGTTCCCACTATGAGCCTGTCAGCTTAAATGCGCCTGTAACGCATTACGGTCTTTCATATCGCAGATTCTTACTCGACCGCTACTGACCACGAATTAACGTGCCTGCACATTTCTATGCAGTCCACTTATAGACCCGTACATTCGCAGGTTCGTCAGTCTCCCATTTTGAGACATTCTAACCTTAGGTATTTTATAGACCCCCGACCTATAGGCAACACCGTCCACCTCTGGACAGCTTTCGAGATGTTGATCACATCCTACGGTTGCTCTCAGCCGACTTCACCGAGCTTCACACGCCTTGGCTTTCGCCATATGACGCATGTCGGAGTTTAGGGTGGCGTTTCTGGGCGTTACCCCTTCATTCCACCTGTTGGATTATCAGTTCTCCTAATAATCAAACGATTCTCGTTCTTTTATTAGTGCCTAACCTTTTCAGTTAGGAACGAGTCGGACCCGCGAAATGGTCATAGGCGAAAGGGATGCCGGTTTCCTCCAAAAGCACAAGTAATGTTTTCACAGCCTATCCCTCCAATGCTTTCTGTATCTCTTTTTCAAGCTGCCGGGTACCGGCCTGCTCCGCTGCCGCGATATGGGGCTTTGCGGAAACACGCCCGCCGCCCCTCTTGGCATGGCCGTGTTCCAGAAGGTGCGCCAGTTGGTAGCGGTTTCTGGAATGCACCGTCACTTCCAGCGAATTGGCCGTTTCCCTCGTGGTCTTCACCGTCCACAACTTTGCATATTTCCCGGTGTCCTTCGGCGCGTTGGCTTCAATGTCCTTCCGCACCGCAGTCCCGGCTTTTTTCACCGCCTTTTTCACATCCTCCGTGGCAAGGTCCGCATATTCCGTCAGCCCCTTCATGATCTCCTCTGCCATCCGGTCAATGGATACACCGTTCGCCATCGTCACCGCCTCACTTTCTCGCATTTGAATTTCAATGCCCGTTTTTTATAATTCAGATGGTCTATCTTCAAAATGTCATAAATGCCGCCGTCCCATAAGATGCGGAAACCCGTGGTGTCCACCGCCTTCACCTTCCTGCAGAAACGCACAGTGAAACTGATGTCCGGATGTTCCGTTGTCTGCCCCGCCGCCTCCGATTCCGCAGAGGACTTCCCCTGGGAATCGCTGATCGTAGCGTGGCAGGAATAATAATCCGCCCATGTGTTTCTGCGGTTGCCGATGGCGTCGGACACCACATCATTTTTCTGGAACATGATCCGCACGTTCATTGCCGCCACATCCATCAGAACGCCTCCTTCCGGCTGCCAAAGAGCAGCGCCCGCAGCGTCAGCATCATGGCATGGTGGTCGGCTTCCTCCCTGTGTTCGTAGAGGTAGGCGGCTGCATACAGCACAGCCACCTCTGCATTTTCCACGGCATAGAATTCCTCCGCAGAATCCATCCTTGCCACATCCATGCAGATTTTCTCCGATGCCCTGACCATGCTTTCAATCAGGGCATCATCCTCGTCATAATCCACACGGAGATAGTTTTTCATCTCTTCCAGCGCCACCGAGCCCCCTTTCTTTAGCCTGCGGATGCCGCCTTCTGCACCAGCACCTTCACAGCTTCCGCAAGGATCATCTTCCCGTCCACACGCTGCGAAGCGAGGAATCCCACCTGCCCGGTGGCTGCGAACAGCTCATTCAGACGTTTGAAGGAGCGCCCCTGCCGGTCAGCGATCCAGTAATAGGAGAAATCGCCGAAAGCGATTGTCTTTGCGCCTGCGGCAAGGACCGGCATATAGGCAGAAGTCTTCACCGGCCTGCCAAGGATGGTGTCCGGGGTTCCCGCCGTAAGGGACGGCTGCCACAGGTACTGCCCGTTGCTGTCCTTCAGCTTGCGGATAGCCTTGATGGTAGAATCATTCAGCACCCACACGGACTTCTTGCGGTATGGGGATTTCAGGGAATAATATAAATCCATCAGTTCATCCGCCGTCACAGCCGTGGCAGATGCCGCGGTCACGCCCGTTTCCGCCCCGCCTGTGGCCGCAAGCACGCCTAACGGCTTGCCCTTGCCGTCCCCCGTGAAGAACGCCTCCTCTTCCTTCGCCCCGATGCGGCGGGCAAACTCGCGGGAGATATAGGACTGCAGGTCAAACACGCTGTCGTTTAACAGCTCCTCGGAAACCTTGATCATGGTGCCGAGCTTATACGCCCCGATGGAAACCTGCCCGAAGGAGTCATCGCTCTCCGGGAACGCGTCCTCCTCGTCAATCCACGATGCCGTACCCTTGGAAGCTACAACGGGAATCTTGCGGTCGCCGCTGGAGGTCTTGATGACCTTTGCCATCTGGCGGAAGATGTTCTCCTCCTCCAGCGCCTCCACCAGTGTGCGCTCGTATTCGTCCGGCACCAGGTAGCCGCCCTCGGAATCCGTGCCAATCTGCAGGGCGTTGGTCACATTCGGCATCGGCACCTTGGAGCGCATAGCGTTCCAGAAATTCCTGCGATAATCATCGGAGGCACGCCCCGCCTTATCCTCCCCGTCCGTATCCGCCTTTCCGCCCGGCTTCCCCGTGAGGGGTTTATTCACCGGGCGGTTCAGTTCCGCATCGAGAGCCTCCTGACGCTCCAGCCGCTCAATCTCTTTCCCAAGGTCGGTGATCTCCTGCTCCATCTTCGTGTATGCGGCATCATCCTCCGCGGAAAGGACGCCGTTCTCCTTCCTGTGGGAATCCAAAAACGCCTTTGCCGCCTCCCATGCCTTTGCGCGCTTCTCGCGCAGTTCCAGAATCGTCATAATGAAATCCTCCTTCTCAATGTCTTAATAAAGCAAGCCGCTCCATGAGTGCGTCCACACAGCGGCCGGTCTCTGTTTCCGGGGCAGGGATCTGTGCCTGCTCCTGCATATCCGGTTTCTTTTCTGCCTGCCCGTATTTGGCAGCCATCTTGTTAAAAAGCGTGTTATTGACCGCCTTCCGGGAGAACAGCATGGAATCCTGTGCAGGCGGCTTTTTCCCGCCCATTTCGGATTCTTCTTCCTCAGACTCTTCTTCCGGCGGTCCCTCTGCCTTTGCCCGCGTCATGATCTCATCCGCAAAACCAAGCTCCACCGCCTTATTCGCATCCATCCACGTTTCCGCATCCATCAAATGCGACAGCTTCGGACGGGAAAGCCCCGTCTTTAGCACATAGGCGTTGATGATGGATTCCTTCACCTCGGCGAGCATATCAATGGCCTTCTGCATCTCCGCATGGTCGCCCCAGGCGATGGTGGCGGGATTGTGGATTATAAGCATAGATACCGGGGACACCAGGACGGTATCGCCCGCCATGGCAATGACGGATGCCGCTGACGCAGCGATGCCGTCTATTTTTACAGTCACCTTGCCCTTATAGTTGGAGAGCATATTGTAAATCTGTGCCGCCGCCACGCAGTCACCGCCCGGCGAATTGATCCACACGGTAATGTCACCGCTCCCGGCATTCAGCTCATCCTTGAAAAGCTGCGGGGTCACATCATCGTCAAACCAGCTTTCCTCCGCGATGGTGCCGCTTAATTCCAGTATCCGCTCTGTCACTTCCGGCTCCTGATTTTTCACTTTCCTCCAGTTCCAGAACTTCTTCGTTTTCATCGGATTCCTCCTTCCCTTTTTGGTATGCCGCCCCGGACATCGAAAGCGGCATCATATTTCCATTGATTAAATACAGGTCGCCGCCAAGCTCCTCCGGGATGCGGTCAAGGTTCTCCAGCTCCCGGATGTCATTGGCCGACATCCACCCGTTCTGCCGCCCCACGGCGTACCCGCTCATGCGGCTCTGGTAATCGCCACGGAGCAGGCCGTCCACGTTGAACTTCATAAAATACTGCTTCTTTTCCTCCGGGGTCAGCAGGGCTCTTGCCATGGACTGCTCCCACCGGGACACCCAAGGGTCAAGGGTGTATTTCACGAACTCAAGGCTCTGCTGCTCGATATTGGAGAAACTGCTTTTTTCCAAGTCCCCCACCATATGCGGAGGCACACGGAAAATCCTCGCAATCTCATTGATCTGGAACTTCCGTGTTTCCAAAAACTGCGCCTGTTCCGGCGAGATAGAAATCGGAGTATATTTCATCCCCTCTTCGAGGACGGCCACCTTATTGGCGTTATGGCTGCCTCCAAAAGTAGACTGCCAGCTCTCCCGCACCCTTGACGGGTCTTTCAGCGTCCCCGGATGCTCCAGCACGCCGCTCGGCTGTGCGCCGTTGGCGAAGAACTTCGCCCCGTATTCCTCGCAGGCAATCGCCATGCCGATGGCGTTCTTTGCCATGGCAATGGGGGAATAGCCCACAAGCCCGTCAAAGCCGAGGCCGGGGATGTGCAGCACCTCCGACGGCGGCAGGATGACCGTGCTGCCCTTCACGGTCGGCGCATCATCCATGCTCACCGTGTATTCGTAATAGAGCTGCCCCTTGCCGTCACGCTCCACGCCCATGCGGTCCGGCATCAGCGGGTACAGCGCAATGACCTCCCCTTTGCCGTTGCGGATAATCTGTGCGTAGGCATTGCCCCATATCAACAGGTGGCTCATCAGCGTCTCCCGGAATACGAAGGAAGTCATCTCCGGGTTCGGCTCATCATGGAGCAGACGGTACAGCGGATGGTCATACACCCGCTCCTTTCCCGTTTCCGTATAACGGTACAGATGGACCGGCAGGGATGCCACCGTCTCCGCCAGAATCCGCACGCAGGAATACACCGCCGTGGTCTGCATGGCTGACCGCTCATTCACAGTTTTCCCGCTGGTACTCCTCCCAAAGAAAAAGGAGTATGCTGAACCGCCGTAGTTGTCCTTTGGCTTATCCCTCGCGCCCCGGATGCCTAAAATAGATGGTAATTTCATACACACCTCCTAAAAATAAGCAAAAGAAAAGCACCTCCGATGTACCGACCCCCAAAAGTTAGACCTATAATCTAATGATTGGAGGTCGGTATTTTTATGGCTAAATATAGCTATGAGTTCAAGAAGCAAGTCGTTGATGCTTACTTATGTGGAGAAGGTGGCTACACATTACTTGCTGAAAAGTATGGTATTAAAAACAGACGTCAAGTTTTAAATTGGGTTCATTATTATGAGCAATTCGGTGACGAAGGATTGTTGAAATCCCGTAAAAATGAGAATTACTCTTTCGAGTTTAAACTTCATGTGGTAGAGTTGTATTTATCAAGTGAGTTGTCGTATCAGGAAGTTGCTCTGTCTTCCGGCATCAATAATAATGCGATTGTTTGCAAATGGGTGAATGAGTATCGTGTTGCCGGACCTGATGCGTTAAGACCACGTAAGAAAGGTCGTAAGAAGACATTGGAGACATCAACTGATAAAAACAAAGTACTTCCTGACAATCCTGTATCCGTCGATACAAGTACAGAACACGTAAAAGAACTTGAAGATGAACTTCTCAAGCTAAAAATAGAGAACGCATTTTTAAAAGAACTGAGGAGGCTGCGTTTAGAGGACGAGGCAAAAACGAGAGAATTGCAAGAGTCATCCACAGCCTCCGAGGAGAATTCCGATTAAAAGTTCTGCTCTCGTATTCCGGTATGCCAAAAGCAACCTATATGTATTGGCAAAAAAGATTTGATAGAGTAAATCCGGATAAAGAAATTGAAAATAAAATCATGGAAATCCATGAGAATAACAAGGATTATGGTTATCGACGTATGTATGGAGAACTTCGAAATCAAGGAATGCTGATAAACAAGAAGAAGGTTCAACGCATTATGCAGAAGCTAAATCTTCAAGTCCTATCGTATACTAGAAAAAGCCGTAAATATAGTTCTTATAAAGGGAATGTAGGGACTGTTGCGCCTAATAGAATTCGAAGAAGATTTCACACACATATACCACATCAAAAAATAACGACAGACACCACAGAGTTCAAATACTATGAAGTGGACGCGAAAGGGCACATGACGATGCACAAGCTGTATCTGGATCCGTTCATGGACATGTGTAATGGAGAAATCATAAGTTACGGAATTGCTAAACGACCAACTGCTGCAAATGTGATGAATGCGTTAAATAAAGCGATTGAAATAACTTCTGATTGTCCTTATCGCAGGACTTTTCATTCAGATCGGGGATGGGCATACCAAATGGGGGACCTTCCCCCTTATTGGTAGTAACAGAAGGTGCCAGTCCACGGTCATCATATGCGCTTCCATTCATCCCCCTGCCGCTGGGGTTGACATTTCCGACACAATAAAGTCCGGTATTCGCTCCCATGCCGCCGCCATTTGCTCCAAGTGTCACAGAAACTCCCTCCGGGTCATAAACCCGGTATCCCTGCATCCCACCTATAACTTCTTTAAGAGTTCCTCCGTCTTCTCCTGCGACAAATAAAATTTCTCGCTCACCTCTGCTTCTAAGATTTGCGATAAAGAACACCCTCTCCCGGTTCTGGGGGACTCCGTGGTCTTTGGAGTTAAGCACCTGCCATCTTGCGTCATACCCCGCTTCGTCCATTTCAGACAAAACGGCGGCAAAGTCGAAGCCTCCATTAACTGAAAGCAGGTTTTTAACGTTCTCAACAAGTAGGTATGTGGGTTTATCTCTTTCTTCCTTGCCTTTGACGAGGTCAATGATGCTGTAATAGATTCCACTTCGCTTGCCGGACAGTCCCCGCTGTTTTCCGGCGATGGAGATGTCCTGGCAAGGGAAACCAAATGTCCAGATGTCTGCATATGGAATCTCCCCCGGTCTGAGTTTTGTGATGTCATCCGCTTTCCACTCCCCCTCCGTGTCATACATGGCTTCATAGGAAGCCCTTGCGTATTTGTCATATTCACAATAACCGATGCACTTATGCCCGGTAGCCTCCAGCCCCAGCCGGAACCCACCGATACCTGAACATAAATCAAGGAAGGTCAACTGCTTCATCGGCGGCACCTTCCTTTTTTAACTCTGAATATCTTATTTTCTCTCCACCCCGAATGGCAGACACATCCTCTGCGGAGCCTTTCTGTTCCATATATCTCTGTACAATCACATCCACGAATTTCTCATCCAGTTCCGCCATATAGCAAATCCGGCTGGTCTGCTCACAAGCCATCAGAGTGGAACCGGAACCACCGAATGGGTCCAGCACAATGCAGTTGCTCATACAGGAATTCTGGATGGGGTATGCCACCAGTCCCACTGGCTTCATGGTCGGATGGTCCTTGGACTGCTTTGGACGGTCAAACTCCCAGATGGTGGTCTGCTTCCGGTCCGAATACCAGTTGTGCTTCCCGCCCTTCTTCCAGCCGAACAACACCGGTTCATGCTGCCACTGGTAGGGGCTTCTCCCCAGCACGAGGCTTTGTTTTTTCCAGATACAGCAGCCGGAAAGATAGAATCCAGCATCATGGAACGCTTTGCGGAAGTTCAGCCCTTCTGTGTCTGAATGAAATACATAGATGGAAGCATCCGGCTCCATATTCTGTTCCATATTCACAAAAGCCGCAAAAAGGAACTGATAAAACTTCCCATCTTCCATATGGTCATTCTGGATATTCCCGGCAGTTCCCTCATAATTCACGTTATAAGGTGGGTCTGTCACCACAAGGTTTGCTTTCTGCCCTGCCATCAACACCTCGTATGTCTCCGGCATAGTGGAATCCCCACAGATTACCCGGTGCCTGCCTAACAGCCACACATCTCCCTGTTTTGCCACCGCAGGCTTCTGAAGCTCCGCCTCCACGTCAAAATCATCTTCCGTAATTTTCTTATCGTGCACGGCATTGAATAGCTGCTCAATCTCCGGCGGCTCAAAGCCTGTGAAAGACACATCAAAATCCGAAGCCTGTAAATCCTTAATCAAATCCGCCAGCAGTTCCTTATTCCATTCGCCTGTGATTTTATTCAGGGCGATGTTCAGCGCCTTTTCTTTGTTCTTGTCGATATCAATGACGATACAGTCAATTTCCTCATAGCCCAAATCGGAAAGCACTGTCACCCGCTGGTGACCGCCGATGATGGTCATATCAGAATTGACAATCACTGGCTCCACATAACCAAACTCCTGGATGGAATTCTTGATTTTCTCATATTCCTTATCACCGGGTTTCAGCTTTTTCCTCGGATTATAGGAAGCCGGAACCAAGTCCGCTATCCTGATTTTCTTAAACTCCATCCTCGTCCCTCCAGAACCGGTCTTTGATGTAACAGTTATGGCTGCAATACTTCTGTTCCCGGCTTCCATTGACTTCAAATTCTTTTTTGCAGTAAGCGCACATCTCTATACGGGTGTGTTTTCTCTGTGCCGCCTCCGGGTGCAGCTTCCACCATACTCGCCTGCATTTGTCTGAGCAGAACCTTCTCGCCCTGCCGTTCCCCGACTGACTAATTTCTTTTCCGCAACAGGCACAGGCTTTTCCGCACGCCAGGCGTTCCTGCATATTGAGTGCCATAGCTTTGGCATAGCCATCCATTCCGTTTGCCTTGCAGAAATTCCTTACAATATCACGGGACAGCCCAACCGCCGCCCCTATTGCCCGGTATCCCTGCCCCCGTATCCGCAGTTCCTTTATCTGAGCTGCCTGTGCATCGGTCATCCTTTCACACCTCCAAATATAAAGAAGCCAGAAAGCCACTCCTTTTAAATGGTTTCCCAGCTTCAAAACACGGGATTTCCGGTACTTTTCGGCAAAACCTTTCTTGCCTTATTTTGCGGAAATCCTATGTTTATGTATGGAAATGCTCCGGGTTTCCTATCCCCCCTGCCGATTTATGCGAAAATTCACGTTTGAGGGGGCGGCGGTTTCCAGGGGGCGGGGTTCCAGAGATTCAGACCGCCCCTCCCCTCGGCAGATTTCCCCGAATCCAGTCATAACCTGCACAATCCACGGGACAAATCTTTGTGCAGTTCATGCCTCCGAATTGACTGGATAATTATCCGAATCCGATTTAACATGGCACTACCAAAACCAAAGGAGGCAACTGCTTATGAAATCAAAGAAAATGAAAGTCCTTTACAGCGCACGGGCAAGGCAGGCTCAATATGTCTGGGGCAGGGAAAGTTACTACACTGCCACTCCTAAGATTTCCATGGAGGGAAAATGGCTGGAGGCTCTCGGCTTCCACATCGGGGATGCCATCGAAGTGTCCTATGAGGATAACTGCATCTGCATCACACCCGCACCTCAGCCTGCCATGGTCTGTGAACCACAAACACCGTATGGAGAAGCCCCCGGCAAACGCAAGGGTAAAAAATAATGTTCACATCCAACGAGCATTCTCTCCTGGCCTCGTCCTATTTCAAACTCGTCCGGAAAACGGATGACTTCTACGAAATCCAGTCCCGGTGCACCGGGCATTGCTGGATTATCCAGAAACCATACTCTTATACAAAATATCCTGTCCGCATCTACCACAAACACTCCAAAGGTATACCTTATTACCACAGGCATGGACACGCACACACTGTCCGCTCCGCCATTCGGCAGATTCAAAGCCACGACCAGTTCCAGTTAAATGGCAGGCGGCACGTTACTACCGCCTAGAGGAAAAGCCCTGGGAATCTCCCAAGGCTTCTCTCTGTCAGTATTTGTACTCCTGATAACGGTCCTCCGTCATGGTCTTGCTGTCATGGCAGTTCTTACACAGCGCCTGCCAGTTCTCTTCATCCCAGAACAATCTGTCATCTCCACGGTGCGGCACAATATGATCCACCACAGTTGCCTTCACCAGCCTTCCCTGTTCCCGGCACCGGACACATAGCGGATGTGCTTTCAGGAACCTGCTTCTTGCGATACGCCATCGTCTGTCGTACCCACGCCCGGCAGAAGATGTCCTGTCACTACAATGCAGCAATCCATGCTCTTCACAATAAATCCCGTCTGTCAGCTTCGGGCATCCCGGATGGCGGCAGGGCTTTTTTGGCTTCATCGGCATTTTATCCATCCCCTCTCCTATGTACCGGACAGGGTGAAAGGATGAAGCCCCTGTCCATACAAAGGCAAAAGAAAAAGCCCCATGGATTTTCCACAGAGCTTCTTACAGTTCTTCGCAGTTTAAGGATAACACAGATTCCAATAAACTTTCAATAAACTCTTTGTCTACACTTAGTCTACCATCTGTCTACCGTGCCTAATCCAGCATATAGTTTTCCGTGTTTTGTTCTCTTATACCATAAATCCCTTCCAATTCCTCGATTGCCTTTTTCCTATATTTTCCTATCATAGCATGGCTGACATTGTATTTACTCATCAACTCCTGCCAGCTCATCTGTCCCAGCACCATATCCTTTAATACCTGGGACTGTCTTCCGCTCAGCCTGTTCATTGCATATTCAAAAAACTCCACTTCCTCTTTTACCGATTTGTACCGCTCAATCAGATAGTCAAACCAGTCATCATCCAGCCTTTCTTTTACCTGGCGGTAAATGATGGCTGTCTTTCCTGTCTTATCAGAAATTCCACTGGTCTGCACCTTGTCTCCTTGTGGATGGGAAAAGCACAGACTTTCTATCACGTCATCATATGGCACGCCCTCAAAGCGGCTAAGTTCAAATTCCAGAATCCCCATATCTCTTTTCCATTTATCATAATCCTTAAACAGTTTTTCCACATCCATCCTTCCAACCTCCAATTCTCGCTCTCACCGCATCCACCAGCGCCAACTGCCCGCAGTCCTTTTTCTCCAATGCCTCCATCACCCGCTCATCCAGTGTCTCTTTAGCGATCAGATGATGGATGACCACCGTCTTCTTCTGCCCCTGCCGCCACAGTCTTGCGTTCATTTGCTGATACAGTTCTAAAGACCATGTCAGTCCGAACCAGATGAGGGTGGAGCCTCCAGCCTACAGGTTCAGTCCATGTCCGGCAGAAGCCGGATGAATGACTGCAACAGGGATTTGCCCTGCATTCCACTTCTGGAAATCCTCTACAGTGTCCAGCACCACCGACCCAAGCCTCTCCCGGATTTTTGCCAAGTCATGCTTATACCAATAAGCAACAAGCACGGGCTTCCCATTCGCCGCTTCCACCAAATCTTCCAGGGCATCCAGCTTCCGGTCATGTATGTGTTTTACTGCTCCGATCTCATCATAGACCGCCCCGTTTGCCATCTGCATCAGCTTGTTGGACAGTCCGGCGGCATTTACCGCATCAATATCACCGTCCTCATATGGAACCAGCATGTCTTTCTCAAGCTGATGGTATAGATTCATTTCTTTTTCGCTCATGGCAACCACCACCCGGTTATAAATGCATCCCGGCATTTTCAAATAATCCACCGCTTTCATACTGATGCAGATATCTGAAATCAAACCGTAGATTGCTTCCTCCGCTCCCTCTCTCGGCTTGTAGGAATAAACTATCTCCCTGCTTCGCTTGTCCGGCACAAAGAACCGTTCCCGGTAACCGCCGATAAACCGCCCAAGCCTCTGCCCCATATCCAGAATCCCAATCTCCGCCCACAGGTCAATCAAACCATTGGGAGCAGGTGTTCCCGTCAGCCCCACAATCCGCTTCACGCAGGGCCGTACCTTTTTCAATGCCTTAAACCGCTTCGCCCGGTGTGATTTGAAAGAAGACAGCTCGTCAATCACCACCATATCAAAATCCCACCCGCCATGTGCCACCAGCCACTCTATATTTTCCCGGTTAATGACATATACATTGGCTTTCCGGTTTAATGCCGTTATCCGTTCCCTCTCCGAGCCAAGAACCGCTGACATCACAAGCCCCTGCAGGTGTTCCCACTTCTTCAATTCCCCCGGCCAGGTATCCCTCGCCACCCGGAGCGGGGCTATTACCAGAACCTTCCTGACCTCAAAGTAATCCAGCAGTAGTTCCCATATGGCAGTCAGAGTAATGATGGTCTTTCCCAAACCACAATCTAAAAATAAAGCACTGATATTCTGTTTCACAATAAACTCTTTTGCATACTCCTGATACTTATGTGGAACATATTTCATCCAGTACACCTCCAATCTGTTCCGCCCCATCTATCACATAAACCGAAAAACCCAAAGCTTCCAACTGCCTTCTGCGTTTCTCCTGCAAAGGCCGGAGCTTCTTTCCCGGAGCCTTCAACTCCACAAACGCCATTTTCTTATCCGGCAACAGGACAATTCTGTCCGGCACCCCATCCAATCCGGGAGAAACGAACTTCACTGCCATGCCTCCCATCTTTTTCACAGCCATAGCAAACTGTCTTTCAATTACATTTTCCTTCATTTTCTATTACCTGCTGTTCATAGTAACCTATCTATTTTCAGGACAAGCGGACAGGGCGGACAGTGTTTTCCTATATACGCGCATACACATATTACACAGGCACAATCAGCTTCTTTTCTTATTTTTTAATCCCAATATGGATTTCTTGTCCACTTGTCCAAAACTCCTGCTTTTGCTTATATTTCCTAGCGGACAGCCTATCGGGACATCTCTGCACTTTGTCCCGCTTGTCCTCAACTTTTCCGGTAACACCGCTGCCTGCCATAAAGGGGAAAGGTGTCCCGCTCCGCCTTTTCCCAACCTTCAATCTTCTGCATGATACCGCTAATTTCGTAGGAATCTATCTTTTTCAGAGTGGAAGACTCCCGTCCAAAACACTCACACCAGATTTCCATGTTGCACACTCTGCTGCGTTTCACAGTACCCTCTCTTTGCATCTCACCAAACTCGCTTCCATTTAAAAAATTCCTGCGGTCATAAAGGCTCATGGCATTCCAATTTTCCGGCAGGAGCTTTTCAAGATACGTCCTGACCAGACCTTCCCGGTCATCCGTCTCCATGGCTTCCGCCTGTTCTGAGGCTGCCATTGCCGCCACATCCCCTTCTAAGAACAGTTTTTCACCACCTTTAAAAATTGCCACAGCCTCCGCCCAAATCTGCGTTACTTCTTCCTGTGTAATCTGCCATGGTTTCTTCACGCTCTGCCCGTTCACCCGCACCGGCCAGAATCTCCGGTTTCCTGTTATATCTCTTAAAAATCCGCTCTCCGTATTGGTGCTTCCCACAATCACGCATTGCCTTGGATGGCTCTCCACATTCAGGCCATAGCTGGCACGGTACTTATCATCCACACGGGATAAAAAGGATTTCACCGTCTCCACATCCGTCTTCTTCATTCCTGCCAATTCTCCCAACTCCAGAATCCAATAGCCCTGCAGTTTCTCCGGTCCTGACTTATCCCGCATGTCCGTGAGCGTCAGGCTATCGGAAAACCAGGCTCCCGCCAGCTTTGCAAACAACGTGGACTTCCCAATCCCCTGGGGACCGTTCAGAATCAGCACACTGTCAAACTTCGCCCCCGGCTGGTAAATCCTTGCTACCGCTGCCGCCAGTGTTTTCCGTATGACTGCCCTTGTATACTCAGAATCCTCTGCCCCAAGATAATCCGTGAGCAGCGTATTCACCCGTTTTACCCCATCCCAGACCGGAAGCCCATCCAGATATTCTTTCACCGGATGATATGCCCGCTCCGAAGCCACCGCAAGCAGTGCATCCTTCGTTTTGGACGGGGAATACACGCCATAGCCTTTATTCAGGTACACTTTCAGGGATGCAAAATCAGAATCATTCCACCCCGGCTTGATCTGCTTCCAGGGCAATTCCTTCCCCGCGTCAATGCCGTCCCGGTGGAGATTGAACGCAATGGATTGTAAACGTTCATCATACCTTATGGCTGTCACCAGATTATCCAGCGTATCCTTTACCCTCCCCTGACGGTCCAGTTCCAGAGCAGACTGCCATTCTTCCTGTGAAAACTCTGCCTGTGCTGATTCCTCCCGTTCCCTCATCAACTGGCGTTTCACCTTCTCATCACTTACTACAAATTCACTCATTGCCTTAAAAGAAGACAGCTTTGCAGGGTCTGTATCCTTGGATGAGTGGCTGTCCAGTTCCCCGAATTTATGAATGCGCACCATGTCAAAAGCATTCATCAGCTTCCCGCAGGCCGGGTCTGTGGCATGATGAGAATAGGCAAACTTCCCCTCATAGACCACCACACCCGCCTGGGAATCCGCCGGGATATAATCAAATCTTCCCGGCATGGCACTTGGCTGGTACACCTCCGGCAGAAAAGCGGCAACCGCCTCTTCAATGCCATAGGTCCGGCAGAACGCCCCAATCACCCCATCCTTTTCCAGCGGGTCCGCCTGTTTCTTCATCTCCCTCTGCACCACTGCCTGCTGGCGGCTGCTCACCGGCCACTCCGAAGAATCCTTCCAATCCTTATATCTTGCCAGCACCTGATCCGGGTTCAGGATTTCCCCCTCAATGTCCCGGAACACAAACTCCCCGTCTGCAGAAGTTGACGGCCAGTACATCAGCCTGGACGGTTCATAGGTGGTATCGTCAAACAGCTCCATGCCGATATCTTCTGCCACCTTCCTCGCCACTGCAACATATTCATCTGGCGTGACTGTTCTAGACAACGGGATAATCAGCCGGAGCCTTGGACTCTCCGGCGTGTGCTTATGGGTGGAATAGATAAGGCAACGGAAATCAAAAAACAGTTCTATCTGCTCCGGGATATCCACTGTGGCATAATCCATATCCAATGTGAGGGCAGACCGGAACACCACGCAGTCCTTCTTCCTCCTGCCGCCTTTCAGCTTCCCCAGCACAAAGCCACCCACATCCTTGATGTTATCCTGTTTTGTTTTTGATAGCTTCCGGTACTGCCCCACCGTCTCCGAAGTACGGATGGTGGTGGAGATACGCCCTATAAATTCCTCAAGTTCCATCTCCCTGCCGTTCCACTGCTTCTCCATCCGTGAGTTCCCTGTTGAAATAAACAGCTTCATGTTCCTCTGCCTCCTATTCCTTTTTATAAAAAGCGCACTCATAGCCGTCTGCCCGGAGCGGCAGCCCATCCGCCCACTCTGGTTGTACGGTCATGACCGCACACATCTCCTCCACGGAACCATACCCCTCCGGCATCTCCGCTATAATCTCGTCATGGCAGTGCATGACAATGGAATAGCCTTTTTCCTCCACCCGGAGCATGGCTTCCGCCAGCAAATCCCTTGCCGTCCCCTGCACGATGTTCTCCACCAACTTCGGACCGTAAGTCTCTATCCGGCTCCATTTCTTGTTCTCCGTAATTCCCTCATAGGTCAGCCCGTTCCTGCCAAACTTATTCAATGCCATCCTGGGCTTCACATAGGACAGTTTCCTACCTGATGGCAGCTCCACAAACAGAATCCCGCTTTTATATTCAAAGGTGATTCTCCCTACCCTTGTTTTCTTTTTCTCTGTTACTGCTTTTACTGCCGCCGCATCCACATCCCACCAGAACTGTGTGATATGTGGATTGGCACTTCTCCAGGTGGATACCAGCGGAGCCAGTTCCTCTTCTGCCAGCCCCATATCCAAAGCACCCATGGAAGTCAGCGCACCTACAGAACCTCCGTATCCCAAAGCCAGTTCTGAAATTTTTCCCTTCTGCCGGAGCGGCGAGCCTTTCGTCACTTCTTCAATTGGCACTTGGAACATGGCAGATGCCGAAGCCTCATAGATTTTCCCATGGGAAGCAAACACATCCAACCTCCACTTCTCACCTGGCAGCCATGCCAACACCCTTGCTTCAATGGCAGAAAAATCTGCCACAACAAATCGGTATCCCGGTTTTGGGATAAAAGCGGTACGGATAAGCTCCGACAGCACATTCGGCGTGGAATCATAAAGCAGTTCCACATCCTCAAACCTCCCCTGCTTTACAAGGCTCCTGGCAAGTTCCAAATCCGGGATATGGTTCTGTGGCAGATTCTGCACCTGCACCAGCCTCCCGGCCCACCGGCCTGTCCTGTTGGCTCCATAAAACTGCAATAAGCCATGCACCCGCCCGTCTGAACAGACAGACCGCTCCATAGCCTCATACTTCTTCACAGAAGTCTTTGCCATGAGAAGCCGAAGCCTTAAAAGCTCCTGCACCTCCCCGTCTGATTCTTCAATCAGCCCGGCCACTGCTTTTTTTGACATGCTTTCCATCTCCACGCCGTTCTCCTCCAGCCATGACTTTATCTGCACCACCGAATTGGGATTTTCCAGCCCGGTCAGTTCATATGCCCGTTTCGTCACGATATCCTTATAAAGCAGGTCGCAGGATACCGCCTGCTGTACCAGTTCCCTGTCCACCAAAACACCCCTGTCATTGATTTTCTGGTCCAGACAGTACAGTTCCATCTCACCTTCAGAAATCGGAAAATGCTGCAGTTTTCTCCGTATTCCCTTCTCCACATCCACGTCCCGGATGCAGTAGTTCTTAAATATTTCCCACTTCTCTGGCGCATGGCAGGGCAGGTTCCGTGTTCTCCCACCATTGGCTTTTGTGGGCTTGCACGGTACACAAAAATACCGGATTAGCTCCTTCCCCTCTTTCATCTTCTGCTGTTCCAATCCAAGCACCACCCCAACGTCCTCCAAGGAACGGGGCAATGCCAGCATGGCCGCCTGTACCGCGCTGCAATGCCAGTTCTCTGGAGATAGCTGTCTTCCAAAGTGCTTAGAAAGACAAATCCGCTCAAAATTTGCATTAAATGCCGTCTTTACCACACCTTCATCAAATACAGCCTCTGTCACCTCTTCTGGCAGTTCCTCTCCCTGCGCCAGATCTATCACCTGCGTTTTCCCTCCATCAAAGGAATAGGCAAACAGCAGGACCTCAAAAGCAGGGCCGTCCGCATAAGCGTAAACCCCGCATTTAATCAAATCCACATCGCTGTATGTCTCAATGTCTATTTCTAAAATCCTTCCCATGACAGAACTCCTTTCCTCCGCATTTTGAATAACGGGCAGCGGTCACCCGCCGCCCTGTTCTCATTATCCAAGAAAATCTTCCTCATCTGCTATTGCATCAAAATCCTCATCCGCATTGCTCCTGCCACCCAGGGATTCCCCATCACGCAGTTTCTGGATATTCCCCAGCCCCGCCGCAATCCCACGGTTTCCGTTATTGTTAAACCCATAAAAATTCATACTAATCCTGCCATAACACCCGGAATACACTTCTGACTGCTCAAGAATGGGCTGCACGTTCTTATCCACCACCTGTGGGGCCTGCCTACTATTGGCATTTAAGAAATAACTGTCCGCATAGGCTTCATCCTCCGGGCGGTCAATGTCCCCGTCACGGAGCGGCAGTTTCAGATTGGCCGGAACCTTTCCGCCCCATTTGGAATCGGAATCCTTCTTCGCCTGCTCAATCGCCCTCTTAATCTTCTCCACAGTCTCCGCATCCGATTTTGGGATGATGGCTGACACCGAATACTTCGGGTCTCCCCCGTTCACTGCATTTGGCTCCCAGCAATGCAGGTAAGAAAACCTGCAGGGTACAATCACTTTTGTTACATTTACATTCGCATTCTCATTTCCCATCTTATTCTGCCTCCTTAAAATCCGCCTCTGCGGTTGCCGTTTCTACTGCCTGCCTCTTATCCGATTCCGTCACCAGGGTAATCTTGCCCTGTGGCTTGTACACCAGCTTCCCAAGTACCTCCGCAAACTTCTTCTTGCCCATCAGCTTCTCCATCTCCGTGATGCCCACCAGCGTACTTTTATAAATATCCGTGTACCCGGCAGCCTTTACCGCCTCCGCCACTTCCTCCTCATCCGTATACTTACGGTTGCTCCGGCCTTCCACCAGCTTGAAGCCTGCCCACTGCTTCCCATGGGTGATTGCCTCATCCATGGCAAAGGCATACACATCTGCCGCCCACTTGGCAAGGTCATCCGCAACTTTCAAAACTTCCGCAATCTCCTTATCCGACAGTAGCGCCGGAGGCCGAAACTCCATCTGTGCCAACTTCAGGTACTCCTCCGCCCTTGCCCTGCAGGTATTCTTCGCCTTGCAGAAACGGCACCAGGAGCCGCACCGGAATTCTCCCTCACCATTAATGGCAAGCGCAGCCTTCGGCTTCAATTCCTTCTCCACCCAGCCCATCAGTTCAGAAACAGAAATCTCCCAGGTGCTGATGCTCTCCAGTCTCGGCTGGTAAATGGTCATCCGCACCGTATCAATATCATAAATGGCATCAAACAGTTCCAAGGCTCCCAGCCCGTACAGCATCATCTGCGGGTTCCGCTCCGCCTCCACTGCCACGCCTTTTCCATATTTCAGGTCAATGACTGTTAAAACCCCGTCCGCAACAATCACCAAATCTCCGGTTCCAAACGCTTCCGGTACATAGGTTGAATAATCCAGATGCTGCTCGATTAGCACCACCGGGTCTTTGCAGTTCTGCTTCGCCAGTTCAATTTGCTCCATGGCATAAGCCACATACCCATCCGTGCATTCTTCCATCTCGTCACACTGATAATCCGATACCGGGCGTTTGGAACGCCGTTTCAGCATCCGCTTCAGCTTATGCTCCGCCAAAGCATGGGCGGCAGTTCCTTCCTCCGCATACACGCTTCCCGTATCTTCTGTGAACTGCTCCTCCAGCCTTGCGGACGGCGTACAGTTCAGCCACCGCTTAGATGAAGAAGCAGACAACAGCGCATGTCTCCCCATCACAGCACCTTCGCTTCCGCAAGCAGCGCCGGATAATCCTTTTCCTCCACGGCAGACAGCTTTTCCACCCCATATTTTCCCAGCAGCCCCTTGATTTCCTTAGACTTCCCCTGTTGTGACTTCTCCGCCAGCACCGCGCGGATATCCTCCACAGCCACCTTCTGTTCCTTTTTTTTCTTATCTGCTATTCCCGTCTCTGTTTTGCTCTCCTGTTTCGTCTCCGCCTTTGCTTCTTCCACAGCCTGTTCTGCCAGCTCCCGCAGGCTCTCCGCAACCAAAGCAAACCCGTCCGCCATCTTCAACAATTCACTTCCCATCTAAAACTCCTCCATTTCTTCCAGCTTCTCAATCAGTTCCTCGGAGAACATGGTACAGCGCAATAAATCCTCCCCAATCTCCCTTGCGTCAAAATACTTTGCCCTGCCGCCGTACTCCCGGCAGGCTTCTTCCATTCGTTTCTTTTTTTCCGCATCTGTCTCATTCCCAAACACCCATATTTCATCCATCTATTTTGCCAGACGGGAAATTAAAAGATGCTCCACCGCCCCGCCAAGCTCATCCGGGAACATTCCGTGGAAGTTCAGATAGGCACTGACCGGGATAACACCCTTATGCGCCGCATAACGGCAATACTCCTGCGCCCTCGCCCAGTCATTCTCCTCATTTCCTGTCAACTTTGTCACAACCATCGCCAGTTTCATACCCCACTGTCTCCTTCCGCATCTTCCTTAAACCAGATGTGGATGCCATGCTCCACAGCAAACCGTATTTCCTGTTCCATGCCCTCGGTAGCCTCCCCGAACACCCAAATTCCATTCCTCATAAGACTCCATCCTGTATCCCTGTGCCTCCATAGCCTCCCGATTCCTCTGTTCCTTCTTTTTCTGCTGCCACCATGGCCGATAAAACCTCTGGTATTCCTCCTCCGTAACCTCCATCTGGATTTCTTCCCTGCCATATTTGATAGTGATCTTTCTTTTTTGCATTCAGCATTCCTCTCTTTACCTTGCGGTAAAGCCAGAAAAACTGACTGCCATCTTTCAAAGCGCAAAAAAAGACCGCAGGAATCCATTGGTCGGATTTCCTACGGTCTGAAATTTTATGACTATCACATGGGGCATGCCCCGGTGGATGTTTTATTCGCTTTTTAAAAGTGCTTCCTATTACATAGCACATATATTCTATATTTATCATAATTGTCTTTTGGGTAACTGCCATCTCATAAAAAATATTTATTTTGAATAAACACCTTTGATTTTCAGGCATTGTCTCTCTCCTTTCCGGCAGTACCGCACATATTCATAGAATGCCTATGGTTTTCTATGGCTCGTTGCATGAGCCTATTTACCATAAACTTCCATGTATATGAAGTATTCCCTTCCAGGTAAAACTTATATTAATTTGTCTGTGGTCAAAGTAATAAAAAAGAAACAATCCAAATAATCTGACTGTTTCTTTTCCTTCCTGTTATTCAATAATTCCTTTTTCTCTTAACTCCCTGCTGGCGGTCTCCTCGTCTTCATAAACCCTGTCATATCTGCTTTTTATTTTCCCGACCTTGATATCTTCCATCAAATCATTGAGAAAACTTTTAAAATTCCGGTTATCATCCACCAGCCGGTTTATCGTATCCCAGTCAAGGGAATCCTTCTCCTTCGCTGAAAAGAGTATCTCACTCTGCATAAAGTGTTCAGCGTCCACCCGGATTACCCCAATGCCAAAGGCATTATTCAGCCTCCGCAACTCATCCATCAGTTCCGGTTCCTCCGATATATGTAGCGCAGCCAGGTATCCCTCATGCGCCCAGCTTGAATTTGATACTGCCTGGAAATAGCATTCCCGCAGGTTGGACAAACTCAGACTAATCTTCATCTCAAAGGAATACAGTTTATATGGATTGACCTTCAGCACATCGAACAGCTTCAGTGTATTATCCGTATAAGAATCAAACGGAAAATGAACCCCTACGATATCGGGATGCAGCCATCTGTTCTTACCGCTTTTCTCCCTCTTGGAAACTTCGTGATAAATGGTTTTTGTCATGCATTTAAAATGCTCATCTGCACAGACAAAGCTGGACAGAAGAATATGTAAATCCCGTTCATGAAACCTGCCCGTCTCCCTGCTGCTATCCGTTTCCTGAATTTCTTCTAGGTCTGATGTGAAATCTTTTCCTTTCAGATAAAATTTCGCTGGTCTTTTACTTATCTGTGTAAATATCGACTCCTGATTATTTTTTAGATCAACGTAAATCCTGGCCGATAACGTGCGGACAGGTGTCTTTCCGGATGAACCCAGCTTCCCGTCAAGCCCCCGTTTACATCCCGCCGCCCACATCTCCTCCACGGATAATGGCCTGTTCGAAGCCTCTAATACCTCTTTTGCAAAATCAATAAAACCAAACGCCATACCTGTTTCTCCTTTGTCTTTTTGTATGAATGAATATACCGGGGAACCCCAGAACGATGTGATTTAAGAACCGTGATGTCAGATAGAAATAGTGTAAATGATGGACAAGTATTTTTCAAGTATTATCTCGTTAATTTCGGAGAATTTCTATTTGTTCACCTACTCTTCTCTTTAATCCACATTTCCAAAACAAATTTTAAATACTGTCTCAGCAAGATATTAGGACACTTCTTTTATTATTTTTGTTTAATATCTAGGTTTTTCTATTTTAAAAAACCCAGTTTTATTCCATTTTTTTATTTATATATGATATATTTTATAAAATTTTAATAATTTTTAAGGGTTTTTATTGTATACAAAACCTTTGTAATATGTTATTCTATATTCATCAAAAACTTGTCCAACACATAAAGGAGAAAAAATATGAGCGTTATTACAAACAATGGATTTACAGTTGCAGAAATGATCAATCTATTAAGTGCCCTTCCCAAAGGAGCAGAATATCCGTATATAAATAATTCAACACATACGGTTGTCACAATTGAAGAGATTATATCCCACTATGGTCCCATAACCATTAAGCGTTGGGATCCCACAAAAGGCGAAACAAAAAAAGTAGCAGAACCTTTGTCAATTTCAATGGCAATGATGAATCGTGTCGCAAATGCAATAACGAGCGGAACCCCAATTAATATCGACAGGCTGTTAGGTGCATCGTATAATACGAGATCTGCCTTAGAAACGCTTTTATGTCATACTCCGCCATTTTACTACTGCTATCCCGGAAGAATCGAATTGATTCACGGAAAAACAAAAATCAAGTCCGGGCATAAGCATGTTATTTATTTACCAGAAGAACCTCATGAAATGGGATTACTGTGTGAAAAAAAATTAGAACATCTTGAAATTAATGAAATACCTTCCAAAAATGTCGTTTACAACGCTTTAGAGTTACCTGCTCACACTCCGCGATTGGGTAAAGTAGATACAAATGAAGACCGAATCCATTCTCAAATGCAAATGGCTATATATGAAATCGGGTGCAGTTTTTCCTTGAAAACCTATATAGCTCAAAATGATTCCAGTATACGTTATAAAGGAAAAATGTTAACTGAACACGATAACATCGTAACAAGTCTAAGCGAGATACCTACTATTGGGGCTTTTGATGGTGCAGCTAATGCCGGAAAACTTATTGATGCAATTTGGTTAGGAAACAAAAGTATTCCTGCTGTCTTTGAAGTTGAGCAATCCACCGGAGTAACGTCAGGACTGACCCGCATGTCAAATTTCAAGAAAACTCTTCCTGAATACCGTGGTATGAGATATATTATCGTTGCACCTGATGAATATCGTGATAAAGTAACCCGTGAAATCAACAAGCCAGAATTTGCCCATCTTCACGCGTACTACTTTCCATATTCCGCAGTCAGTGAACTTCTTGGACTTTGTCAGGAACGTAAGCTCAAAGGGATTACCGAAGCTTTTATTGAAACTTTTCTGGATGATGTTTATACAAACCGTTAAAAATAAGCCTGTACCTCATAAACGGGGTACAGGCTATAAATTATTGTCCAATAACCATTTCATCTAGATAGTCATGAATCGTTCTTGCAACTCCACTTGACAACATATAAGGTACTCCATTCCCTATAGTTTTAAACATTGCTGTCAGCGTCATATCTGACGGTAAAACAAATTTTTCTGGAAGCGACTGAATCGCTAATGCCTCTGCTGCTGACAAGCGCCTTGCATGATACGGATGAAGATGAACTTCATTATTACCATAGGCAGCAGTAGGCGAATATCTCCATCTGTGAAGCCGTTTATAACACTTTTTACTAACATCACCTTCTTGATATAGCTGCATTTTAGCAAGTCCTGCTCTAGGAACAAAATGGTGTTGTGCATTCGGATGAGTTTCAACATGATTCCGTTCAAACCAATATTGTACCGTCAGTTCTTCCGGAATGCCATCGGGCACTGGCCTTGTACCTCCCTCTACAAAATCTTGATTCTCCGGCCAAGGATATGCATTAATCTCTTCCATAGTGTATATCTGATATCTTAACCACGGAAAATCTATCAATTCATTTCCCATGTGATTCTTACCTAACAGTTCATTTTTTATTCCAAAAAACAAAACTCTGTCTCTGTCTTGGGGAGCTCCATATTCAAGAGCATTTGTCAATCGCTCAGCGGTACTATATCCCGCTGCATGAACCATATTTTTTAATTCCTCGAAAAATGCTTTATGGCGTTTGGTACTCCATAATCCTTTCACATTTTCAAAAAGGAAAAAGTCTGGTTTTCTTTCCACTATTAAATTAACATATGAAAGTGACAGTTTTCCATTATCTCCTTCCCTGCCACGGTTCTTTCCTGCAATCGAAAAGTCAGGGCAGGGGGGACCACCTATGAATCCAACCAATTCCCCCCGTGCCCTTGCTGCTTCGATATTTCTGCTAAGTTCATCACGCTTTTCTGCATCAGTCAAAAATGCATTTACATCTCCTCTATAATATCCGTATTCTGGCGGTTCAATTCCCATATTTTGCCTTGCATACTGGTATGCTCTCATAAATTCAGAATCATACTCATTTACAAAGGCTACATCAAAACCATTTGTTTCAAATCCTAAATCCAAAAATCCACTACCAGAAAAGAAAGAAAAAACTTTCATCTAGTCAACTCCTTTATGTATCGTTCATATTAACAGCTTGCCTTACTTTTCATCTGTATACAGAAAAGTAAACTTTATCCTCCTCTCACAGGCATATACTGCTACCATATATCCCGTAAAAAGCCAAAAATTGCAAGTCTTTTATTTATAATTTTCTAGGTTTTTCCTTAATTTAATGCGGAAAAAACCAGTGTACCAAGTATATCAAATACTTTTCACTATTACAATCTTTTTTACGTTATTATGTGATGTGCTTTAATCATTAGTTATAATATTTTATGATTATCATAACGGTACTACCCAGCCCTTCTATTCTAATTCACTTTTTTCCATCATTTGCTCAAAAATGGCTTCTCTTATGACCTGAACACATGCTTCCGGGTTTTTCTTTATATCTTTTCCCCAAAAACGTATTACTTTCCATCCAAGATAATGAAGCTCTTTCTCTATTTCATTATCGCGGTTCATGTTTCTCTCAATTTTCTTTATCCAGTATTCCCCTTTTTCGGAACGGCCTAACCGGGTTTTTAGAGCATCCCAGTCTTTCCCATGGAAAAATTCACTATCACAAAATACAGCTATTTTGTATTGTGTTAGTGCAATATCTGGCTTACCAGGAAGTTTTTTATAATTTTTCCGATATCTATAACCATCATTCCATAAAGCCTTTCTTAATGCCAATTCAATCGAAGTGTCCTTTGACCTTATGTTCTGCATATTTTTTCGCCGTTGTTCTTTAGTAAGGACATCCATACAACCACCACATTTCTGATATTAATAGTTACATTATACACCAATTTATTCCTTCCATGTTTTCCATTTCCGTTATAGTCCCCATAAAGTAATTGTAAAGATTAATTAACAAATACATAAGCTTATGTTATATGGATTTTTGCCGCAGAGTATATCTTCTGCCAGTTTGTATACACTTTTGCCAAATAGTATGGGTTTTGCCAGATTGTATCTTTTGCCCGACAAAACCCTCATTTTCAAACTATCCGGCGTTAACCCCGTCCCCTTATCTGCGGAAACTTATCCATCTCACCTTCCGCAAAAACACAACTCCATTTTCTCCAAATAGTCTCGCAAACCCGCCTAGAATCAAGGTTTCCGCACGAGAAGCGTGACGGTCTCCACATGCACCGTCTGACAAAACTGATCCACACAACAAATCCTCTCCACCCGATACCCTTCCCTCAAAAACAAATCCAAATCCCTAGCCAAACTACTCGGCTTACAGGATATATAAACCATCTTATCCACCCCATACCCCACAATTTTCGGCAACGCCTTCGGATGAATCCCATCCCTGGGCGGATCCAGCACAATGAAATCCGGCATCTCCTCAATCTCATCAATCACCTTCAGCACATCCCCCGCAATAAACCTGCAGTTTGAGATTCCATTCAGCTCTGCATTCTCCTTTGCCGCCTGCACAGCCTCCTCCACGATTTCAACCCCAATCACCTTTTTTGCCACTGGCGAAAGAATCTGTGAAATCGTCCCCGTCCCGCTGTACAAGTCAAACACCGTCATATCCTTTGTATCCCCAATATACTCTCTGGCCGTATTATAAAGCACCTCTGCCCCATATGAATTCGGCTGGAAAAACGAAAACGGCGTCACTTTAAACTTCAGCCCAAGAATCTCCTCATAAAAATAATCTTTCCCATACAAAACCCGCGTCTCATCACTCTGTACCATATCCGACAGCGAATCATTGATAATATGAAGAAATCCAACAATCTCCCCCTCCAAGGGCAGCGACAGCAGTTCTTCCTTCAGCATTTCCAGATCATGCTCCTCCTGGCTTGTAGTGACCAGATTCACCAAAATCTCTCCGGTAGTATTCGCCCTCCTCAAAAGCAAATGCCGCAGATACCCCACATGCTGCATTTTCTTATAAAAGCTCACACCTCTGCTCCTGAAATACCCGCCCACACACCGTAGGATCTTCGTCATATCCTCATGCACCAGCTTGCAGTCAAAAGCATTCAGCACATCATACGTGCTTCCTTTCTTATGCAGCCCCAGGGCCAGCGGTCCGTCCTTATATTCGTCCCCAAAGGAAAACTCCATCTTATTCCTGTAAGCAAACTCCATGGGACTTCCCTTAATCCCCTCGAACACGTAATCCGGGTTCCCGTCATCGTCCACCTGCCCGGCATCTGCTATGGCCTTATCCAGCATATTCTTAACCTGCTCTGCCTTCATTTTCAGCTGTTCTCCATACTCCATAGTCTGATACATACAGCCCCCGCAGTCCGGAAAAATACTGCATACCGGTCCGCGTTTCTCCATGGGGGATTTCTCCAGCACTTCCAGAAGCCTTCCCTCCAGGCGGTCTCCCCTCTTTTTATTTATCAGAAACCGTACCTTCTGGCCCGGAATTCCGTTTTTCACAATCACGGTCTTTCCATCTATCACAACTCGTCCCTTGTTGGGGAAGTCCACTTTTTCGATAATTCCTTCGTAAATTTCTCCTTTTTTCAAAACTATTCCTCCCGATATTATTGAACAGAAAAAGAAGCTCCGGTTTCCCGAAGCTCCCTATTACTCTTTTCTATTTGTCTTCATCCTCGTCATCGTCTTCAAAATAATCATCGAAGTCCTCGTCGAAGTCCTCGTCAAAATCTTCCAGATAATCCGGAGTGAAGAAACGGTATACTGCATATGCTATTCCGGCAACAGCAGCTACTGCTCCGATAATAGCCAGAATCCATAAGACGGTATTCTTATTTTTTTCTTCTTCTTTCTTCTGTAATGCTGTGATTAAATCCTCAATACGATTCATAGCCTGCACCATCCTCTCTTACATATGACATCCTGCACTGCTGCCCCGCCTATCCGGAGTTGCTGCCGGCTGTCTGTCAATCTGTGCCGAATGTGATTCTAATTTCTCTATTATGGTTTCCTAATAAAAAAAATTTCATTCGGCTTGTTTTTAATATTATATCACGATAGGCAGAATTTTACTATCCTTTATTCAATATTTTCATATTGATTTCCGGAAATATAAATTGTAATCTCAATTTCATCTGCTCATAGACCCACCAAAAAAGTTCTGTTAAATTCCGCTTATGCAAATCTTGTAATTAGGATCCCTCTGCAAACCCCTGGAATCATCCTCCACTTTCTACAGCTTCTGCAAAACCCTAAATCCTTATTCCACTTTTTTCAGCTTTGCAAAAGATGCAAACATTTTCTTGGTCCCTGCCTTGTCGAAATCCACCGTCACCTCGTAGTCCCGGCCGCCTTCCACAATGCCTTTCACAACGCCCACACCAAATTTAATATGCTTCACTGTATCGCCCACATCATAGGACAGCCCCGCTGATTTCTTCACCTCAAACTGCTTCGGTATAAATGCCGGCTGCTTAAATGCCTGCTTCATCTGTTTCATCGTATTGGGAAGGGGAATTTCTTTAATCTTCTGCTCTTTAAAATCTCTTCCCAGATCCACCAGTTCCCTTGGAATCTCCCGGATAAAACGGGACGGCTTGTTATACTGCGTCTCTCCACGGATCATTCTCTGCTGCGCACAAGTCAGCGTCAAATCCTTCATGGCCCTTGTGATGCCTACATAACAAAGCCTGCGCTCCTCCTCAATCTCTGTCGGATCATCCGCGGTGATGGTCATATAACTGGGGAAGATCCCGTCCTCCATACCAGCTAGATAAACAAAAGGAAATTCCAGCCCCTTTGCGCTGTGAAGCGTCATCAAAAGCACCTGGTTTCCATCCCCGTCCACAGTATCAATATCCGCGATCAGAGCAACCTCCTCTAAAAATCCGCTGAGCGTGGGGTCCTCATTTTCCTCCTCATAGGAAACAATTTTTGTAATCAGCTCGTCAATATTTTCAATTCTGGCGTCAGCTTCCTCCGTCCCCTCTGCCTTCAGTTCCATCACATATCCTGTCTCTTCAATAATGTCATTGAGCAGTTCTGAGGGAGAATAATACTCTGTTTTACTCCTCAGGCTTTGGATAAATGTAACAAACGGCTCAATCTTACCAGCCGCCCTTCCAAGCGTAGGAATACTTTCCGCTTCCTTCAGTGCATCATAAAAACTCATATCATGCTCAGACGCATAATCCTGCACTTTCGCAAGTGTAGTTGCCCCGATTCCACGTTTCGGCACATTGATGATACGGCGCACAGCCAGGTCATCTCTTGCGTTGTCCACAGTTTTTAAGTAGGCCAGCAGATCCTTGATTTCCTTTCTGGCATAGAAGTTCACGCCCCCCACCAGCTTGTAAGGAATATTTGCCATAAGGAATTTCTCCTCGAAAAGACGTGACTGGGCATTGGTCCTGTACAAAATAGCGCAGTCCTTATACTGACAGTCCTCTTCCCGCACCCTCCTGCTGATATCCCCTGTAATAAATTCTGCTTCCTCATATGCATTCATGAACTGCCTGTAATGCACCAGAGAACCTTCCTCATTATCTGTCCACAGAGATTTCTCTTTTCTCCCCATATTATTATGTATCACCTCATTGGCGGAGTTTAGTATGTTCTGGGTGGAACGGTAATTCTGCTCCAGCTTAATCACCATTGCATTAGAAAATACTTTCTCAAATCCAAGGATATTGCCAATATTTGCCCCCCTGAATTTATAGATCGACTGATCATCATCACCCACCACGCACAGATTCTTATACTTGCTTGCCAGAAGACTCACAAACTTAAACTGCGCGGTGTTGGTATCCTGATACTCATCCACCATGATGTAACGGAAACGCTCCTGGTAATAATCCAGCACATCCGGGCATGCCTGAAACAATTCCACAGTCTTCACGATCAAATCATCAAAATCAAGCGCATTGTTTTTTCTCAGCTCTTTCTGATATTCCTTATAGGCCTGGGCAATTTTTTTCTTGCTGAAATCAGACATATTATTCAGCTCATACTCCTCCGGAGTCACCAGCTCATCCTTTGCCGAGGAAATGGCAGACAGAATTGCCCTCTCTTTGTGTACCTTTGTGTCAATCTGCAGACGTTTGCAGATGTCTTTCATCAAGCTTTTCTGGTCATCTGTATCATAAATGGTGAAATTGTGGTCAAATCCCAGTCTGTCTATGTATCTTCTCAAAATACGCACGCAGCTTGAATGAAAGGTGGAAACCCAGATACTCTCCGCTCCAAATCCCACAATCTTGTCCACACGTTCACGCATCTCACCTGCTGCCTTATTGGTAAATGTGATTGCCATGATATTCCACGGATTTACACCTTTTTCCTCGATCAAATAAGCAATTCTGTGGGTCAGCACCCTGGTCTTTCCCGAACCTGCCCCTGCCAGAATCAGCACCGGTCCCTCTGTGTGTAGGACAGCTTCCTTCTGCTGGGGATTCAACGTATCATATATACTCATATAAAATGTCCCTCCATAATCCATAACGATAAAAAGCACACTGTTACTGTTCACAGGCCTGCTCTTTTGGCAGGGCTGTGAATAGCAGCAGCATACTCTGAACTTTCTGTCTCCGAAAATCAAACCCTTACTGTTCACAGGCCGCCATCCCTGGACGCGGTCTCCCCAAGGGGATGCTGCACCATGCCCAGCAAAACCCCGCGTCAGCCAGCACCAAATGCAGGTTCCTGCATTCTCACCCTGAAGGGCGGAACTGCCCTAAAAGGCAGCGCTGTGCATCGCAAAGTGTGTCGCTGGCTACATAGGTTGGCAGTAACATCAAAACACCTGTTCCTACAATATAACACAGCTCTCCGGGGCAGGCAAGCATTTGCCGGGGATTTCTGCCGTTTTCAGAAAAATCCATTTACAAAGAGTATTTAAAACTATATAATAAAGCGTAGAGGTGATGAGATGACAATTGATACAAAAGACATGTTGAACAGTATTCTGGCTAGTATTTCCCGCATTGACTATATAAAACCCGAGGAAATTCCGGGCATTGATTTATATATGGATCAGGTAACCACATTCATGGAGAGTCAACTGTCCGCTTCCAAGCGCCACGCGGACGACAAGATCCTGACCAAAACCATGATAAACAACTATGCCAAGAACGACATTCTACCCCCGCCAGTGAAGAAGAAATACTCAAAAGAACATTTGCTGATGCTGACCTTTATTTATTATTTTAAAAACATTCTGTCTATCAGTGATATCCAGGTTCTCCTGGGGCCGCTCACGGAAAAATACTTCAATCATAACGGTGAGATGAGCCTGACGGACATATATGAAGAAATCATGCGCCTGGAGCTCAAGCAGATAGACCCTTTGACAAAAGACATTGTGCGCAAATACAAAATGGCCTGCGATTCCTACGAAAATGCAGAGGCAGATAACCAGGATTTTCTAAAAAAGTTCGCATTTATCTGTATGCTCAGCTTTGACGTATATCTAAAAAAACAAGTAATTGAAAAACTCATTGATGACATGGCCAAGCCAAAAAAATAGAAAAAGCACGCTCCGCATACCTGCTGTCGCTTCAGTGCTTTCCAACGTCACAAACAATAAAAATGCTGCTTTGGGGGACATGCCCCAAAGCAGCATTTTTATCTGCTATTCACTTTTCATCTTATGTCTGAACACCAGCACAGCTATCACATCCACTACAGCCGCATAGACCAGCACCCATGTAAGTTCCGGTATGATCCTGCTGTATTCCCCTGCAAGCGCATATCTTCCCGCGTCCACAGCGTGCAGAAACGGAAGGCATTCAGCCAGCTTTTCAAACACTCCGCCAACCATAGCCGGATCAAACCAGGTTCCGGAAAGCCATGCACTCAGGTTGGTGAGCAGTGCGCCGCAGGCACCGCCCACCTGTTTATCATTAAAAACACTGCCGCACAACAGGCCAATTCCAATAAACAACAGCGCTGCCGGTATGAAGACCACCACAGTCAGCAGAATATTGAAACTGGGGGAAAGTCCGAGGATCATTGCAGCTGCAAAGCATATCAATACCTGTACTACTGTCATTGGGATCAGCGGCAGCGTATAACCCGCTATGAAATCCCCTGCCCTCATTGGTGAGGCAAACAGCCGCATAATAAAGGAACTCGTTCTGTCTTTTGCAATGATCATACCGGAAAACAGCGATATAAATGACATACCAAACACAGCAATACCCGGCGTCAGCTTATCTATCTGAAACATATCCACCGGAGCATTGGCTCCAATAAGAGACAAAAGCAGCAGAAGGATCACAGGAAATCCAATGCCGAATCCCAGGCTCGTTTTATCCCTCAGAATCTCCTTCGCGTTACGTGACGCAAACGCCATTGTTTTCATGATATACCGCCTCCTCTGCACAGCACAACAAACGCTTCCTCAAATGTTTCCTTACCCGCCTTTTTTGTCAGTTCTTCTGCTGTTCCCACAGCAAAAAGCCTGCCTCCGGCCATAATACCGATCCTGTCGGAAAGGTTCTCCGCCTCCTCCAGATAATGGGTGGTTAGCACCACTGTCACTTTCCCCTTCAATTTTTCAATCATGTCCCACAGTTCCCTTCTTGCCAGCACGTCAAGTCCCAGTGTGGGTTCATCCAGAAAGAGAATTTCCGGTTCTGAGATAAGCGCCATAGCGATAGAAAGCCGTCTCTGCCACCCTCCGGAAAGCATCCTGGCCTTTTTGCCCGCAATTTCTCCAAGACTGCATCTCTCTATCATATCCTTTGCCTTAACGCCAGCCTCCGCTTTTCCGATTCCGTAAATACCGCAGACAAACTCCAGATTTTCCCGCACGGTCAGATTGGGGGCCACTGCTGTCTCCTGGGGAGAAAGATTGATTTTTTCCTTCACCTTCATAGGCGCAGTCACCACACTGTCCCCCAAAAGATGAGCGTCTCCCCCGCTGGGCGCGGTGAGGCAGGATAACATTTTAATGGTGGTTGTTTTTCCCGCTCCGTTTACACCCAGAAGTGCAAATAACTCTCCCTGTTTCACAGAAAGACACAGGGCGTCCACAGCGGTCACGTCCTTATATTTCTTTATCAAATGATTCGTCTCGATAGCCTTCATCAAATCTTCCCCCTTTTTCCAGGATCTCTTTTGCCAGCTCCATAAAAACTTCCGTCTTCACCATGGCAAGCCCCTGTTCTTCATCACCAAGTATCAAAAGACTGTCCCCGGGTTTGATCCGAAAAATGTCCCTCGCTTTTTTAGGTATGACGATCTGTCCCCGCTCCCCAACATTTACAGAACCAAATACATGTTTTCCCTTTGGCGGTATCTGAAGTCCCTCCTTTTTTGCCTGATAATTCACCAGATCATCTAAACTTACCCCATACAGTTCGGCAAGCGCCATGGTATTATCCAAATCCGGCACCGTCTCCCCGCGCTCCCATTTCGCCACTGCCTGGCGGGAAACTCCTATTTTCTCGGCTACCTCCTCCTGGGAGTAGCCCCTCTGTCTGCGCAGTGTATTCAAATTCGCAGAAATCATATTTTTCACACTCCTTTCCATCCAGTATAATCCCTGATTCCATATAGTTCTACCAATCTGTCTTAACAGATTCTGTTACTTTCAGTTGCCTTTATAACAAAAAAAAGGAAAGGTATGGAAAGACTGCCCACAATTTCAGCAGCCTTTCCATGCCTCTCCCATATCCCCAAATCTACCCGTAGATCTCCGGATGCTCTCTCAGGATCTTTTCCGCCAGTTCCTGGCTCTCTATACAGACCTCATCCATGATTCTATCCACATCGGGAAACCTCCACAAGCCCATATAGGACTTGAAGATAACGTCCGGTATGCTTCCCTCCATCATCTCCAGGCTGTCATCATAGAGCACCAGTGTCCGCTCCATGCTGACGGAAATAAAATTGCCGTACCATCCCATCTTCTCCGCTTCCTCATCAGACAGATCTTGTCTGTAATTGTCACGGATACTCATATAAGTCTCCACGCCTGACTTGGCTATCACATCAAGCAGTATGTCATTGCGCAGTATATCTCTGTAGAAGGCCTCATATTTTTCTGAGGATAACACCATGTAATTCAGATTGACCAGAAGCCCGGAGTATAAGATGGGGTTTCTGTGCCGGTTCACATACATTTTGGCAAAGGCAGCAAACCGGTGGTACATCCGCTGTACGATCTCCAGCGCAATGTCACGTTTTGTCTTAAAGTGATAGGCTACCAGCCCCAGACTCACATCCGCGGCAGCCGCAATCTGCCGCATACTTGTCTTCTCATATCCTTGCTCTATAAAAAATTTCCGGGATACGTTCAGAATCTCTTCTTTCTTGTTTTCCTGTTTTTTCCCTTCCCCTGCAGCTGCTCCCATAAATATTTCCTCGACTTTTCTTAAATATTCCGGCACTCCCATAATAGCAGTCCTGTTTTTAGAAGTCAACCATTATTGTCCACTTTCCACCTCTTTACTTCCGCAGCTACGCATCCCCCACAAACACCCAAGAGACAGGACAACAACTGTCTTTTCTGCCGTGAATCGGAAAATCCCCCTGCCCCGGCAGAGAGATTCCCGCTTAATCCTTTATTTCAACCAATTACCTATATTCTCTTACCTGCAGTTGCAGTCTATGGCATCATTCGGACAGTTCATGGCACAACGTCCGCACTCCAGGCATCCAAAATGTTTGATCTCATATTTGCCGTCAGCCGTAGGATGGATCACATCCTCCATACAAGCCTCCTCGCAGGTACCGCATCCCACACAGCGCTCCTGAGCGATCACATAAGCCCAGGGACGAACGCAGGCGCCGCCGAAACAGAAACGCAGGCGGCAGACAATGTCATCATCCGGAAGGTGAAAGATTTCTCCTTCCCCGCTGTCCAGTATGAATATGCGGAACATATCCAGGTCTTTCCTGTACAGTGCCTTTGTTCCGGGATTCAGCTCCCAGTATTTTGTATAAATTTCCGGATGTTTTTCAGGGTCAACCTCTGTCACATGGGCACTCAGCCTGACACTTGCAGATAAGCGTTTCACCGTGTCACGGATAATGGTCCCTACCACATAAGGATTTTTCTGAAGCTCATAATACACGGGTTTTCCCTTTGCAATACCAATATAAAAGTTGCCTGCATCATCCAGATAGTGTACCTCCAGACCTCTGGCTGTAGGCATTTTCCCATCAATCGCAGTTGTGCCGAACACCATATAGCCCACTTCATGGACAAACTGAAAGGCTGCGTTTTTTATTTCTTCATTGGAACTTTCTTCTGTCAGCCCCAAAGCCGGAGCTGGATCAAAATCTGACATTACAATTCCTCCCAATCACATTTTATCTCTGGTATCCTCTATGCTTCCTCGTAGCTTACCTCAATCTCCACCTTATGGAACTTCTGGCGGATCATCGGGTAAATACATGCCACAGCCAGGTAAACTAAAATCCCTATCACATAATTCATGTGGATCTCCAGACATTCATAGTATACAAATGCCGCGCTGACAATGGCACCCATCACACATAAAAATGTGTATAATTTGTCATTGATATGGAACTGAGAGCGCTTCCAGATTTCCGGTATTTTCTTAGGCATAGTGATAATTGCCAGACACAGGATAACCTGTACACAGTTAGCCAAAGTATTTCCGATATTCGCAATATCTCCCACATTCATGCCGCTTAATATAATAACAGAACAGAGCACATAAATGGTCAGGATGATATAATGAGGCGTACCAAATTTATCATTACGTTTCGCAAAAATCTTTGGCCACCAGCCGTCCTCTGCGGCCTGTGCGATAGGCGCCTGCAGCCATCCCAGGTTCGCGTTCAGGGATGTGACCAAAGCCACCATGGCACCGCCCACGATGAAGAATATGTACAGCGGGGTAGGCAGGATTTCCCTTGCCACCTTAGAAAGATTCTGACCGGCTACATGTTCAACCGGGAACACACCTGCTGCAACTACGCCCACACCGATGTACAGAAGTGTAACGATCACAGTACCTACAACAATACAAAACGGAATATCTTTTTTCGGATTCTTTGCCTCGCGGCTCATATTGATAATAAAGGTTGCGCCGCTGGTCGCCATGGACAACAATGCTGCCGCAGACATCACACCCGTAAATCCGCTCGTAAAGAACTGATTCTCATCAAAATACCCCGGTTCCAGATGGACAATACCAAACCCTGTAAACACAAGCAGTGCGATAACCAGAATGATCACCAATGCATACTGTACTTTTGCTGCCACCTGGATACCGCAGAGATTCAGAACCACAAATATGGTCAGAATCGCAAAAGCAACCAGCTTGCCGTTAATCTCCGGAAATGCGGAGAGCACGTAGTCTGCAAAGGATGCAGAATACATAGTCGCACCGAAGAAATAACTGACAAATACCACAGAATACAGGCCTGCGAACCACTTGCCGCCGAACATAGCCGCCTGTGTATAGAAACCACCGTTCATACGGATCGTTCCTGATAAGAAGAACTGCGGCAGCGCCACAATGGTCACCATAACCGCACAGATAATATAAGACAGGACAATAGAACGTCCCGTAATTCCAATGGCAAGGCCTGTCATTGTCATAACACCGCCGCCAATCACGTTGCCGATCGCAATCGCAAGCAGATCCCCGCGGCCTAAACTTTTTGAACCATCAGCGTTTGTTTTAGCCATAATTTTTCACCTCTCACACGCATCCCAAACCTCAAGTTTTCCTTTTTTCCTTCAAACGGCAGATCAGTGCCGTGTCTGCCTGCGGACATTTGGTGTAACAGATACCGCAGTCATCGCAGTCCATCTCTTTTATGTAATATTTCCCGTCTTCCTTCTGATGGACCGCACGCTCTACACAGTTTTCCTGACAGATCCCGCAGCCCACGCATTCCTCTGTAATGCGGTAGGTCATGGGCCTTATCTCTTCCCCGCCAAACGCAAAACGCAGACGGCGTATTCTCTCATTGGCATACAGGTGGAAGATTTCCCCTTCCCCTCTGTCAATTTTATAAAGTGCCACCATATCAAAATTTTTCCGGTACATTTCTTTTGTGCCGGGATTTAATTTAAAAAATTCATCCCATACCGCCTGGTCTTTTGTCTCGCTGACCCAGGCACGCAGACGCAGGGAATACCGCTCGTCGATCAGCGTATTCATCACAAGCTGAGGGCGTCTGCAAAGCTGTTCATATGTGGGTTTTCCCTTGGATGTCATGAAATACAGGTTTCCATCGCTCAAACGGTTGAAATCCAGAATCCTGTTTTCAGGCTGTCCCTCATTTACAGTTGCCGCAGGCATAAAACGAATTTTTCCAATAAGCGCAAATGCCTTCTCCCTTATTTCCTCCATGGAATCGGCATCCGTAAGGCCCCATAAAATCTCTTTTTCTTCCATACGCATGTTCCCCTTGTCTACTTTCCCTATCCTACCTCAATAAACTTTCCGCCAATATTCTTTACAATCTTGCCGGCCTGCTCTCTCACATATTCACTGGTGAGCAGAATAGTCATAAAACAGTGAGGACGGATAATCTTTTTGTAAACGATCGGACAGTGTTTTACCCCTGCCGGACAGTAGATACATGTATTTTTCGTAATGGTGTAGGGTTCTCCGTCAATATAAAAATCCGCTTCCCCCCACACTGCGTTGATGTCATCCTCCACGCCGTTGTAGTTCGGCATGAAAAATACCAGTTCATCCACATCATGAACGTGTTCATCCACATAAGGATTCTTATTGGGAATCTCATAGAACCAAGACAGGCTCATGTTCACCTTACAATCAGGAAATAAATCCGAAGAGCTGTACGTCTGCCCCAGTGTTCTTCCAGTCTTGATATCTCCTTTGTCGTCCCTTACATCGTCCATGACCGGCGGTATATAATCCGGAGAAATGATCAGATGTTCCCATTTCCTATTACCCATTTTATTACCTCCCATATGCAGCGCTTTCCTGGTGTGCACTTCCAAAAAAGAGCTGGAATTTAATTGCCTTCTCTTTCACTGTACGCGTTCAGTCGAATCTTGTCTATATTATACTGAACATGTTCAGTAGTGTCAAGTAAAACACTGCCTTTTTATTTCGCTAAAGTATGTATGGTGCGTCCTGTCCCTCGCAAAGCGTTTTTTAATGTCTGTATGCAGAAAGGCCGGAACTTTTTTCAAAGTTCCGGCCTCATCCTTTTATACTTCTGTTTCATCCTTTTTGTTGGCTAATCTCTCAAAAACCATCTCATAACCGTCATTGCCATAATTCAGGCTTCTGTTTACACGGCTGATCGTAGCTGTGGAAGCTCCTGTCTTCTCAGAGATATCCAGATATGTCCTCTTATCCTTCAGCATTTTGGCAACCTCAAAGCGCTGTGAAAGTGAAAGGATCTCATTTATTGTACACACATCCTCGAAAAAAAGATAACATTCTTCTCTGTTCTTTAAACTGAGGACAGCATCAAACAGGGAGTCTACTGCCTCCGTATGAATTTTCTTGCTCATATACATACATTCTCCTTATTGTTTAGTTTCCACCCCAAGTGTGGTAACACATTACCCGTATATATAGTAGCACACTAAAATTTTAAAGTAAAGCAGTCTTGTGCGATTTTTTTGTGCTAAACTATTAAATTTTTATTAATTTTTGTATTTGTGCACATATTTCTTCCATTCTTCTACAGAACGGTTCACGATCAGCTCCTCCGGAAACTCCATGGCCTCCACAATCTTTTCCGAATAACAGCGGCAGCCAATCAGTTCATCCACATGGGCATCGCTGTTCATGACAATGGGGACTTGATATTCCATACAGTAACGGAGCATGGTCCTCACGTTCTCCTCCCCGTTTTCCCTGCTGCAGCGGGGATCCAGGGAATTGTTGTTTAGCTCCAGCAGGACATGGTGCTCTTTGGCGGCCTGCACAAGTGCCAGGAAATCTACAGGATAACGCCCGTCGTCAGGGTGCCCGATAATATCCACATAAGGATTCTTCATAGCGCCCAGATAGGCATGGGTATTCTCTTCTCTGGTTCCCGGCTTGATCGTGGGGATATGCATACTGGCAATGACCACATCCATCCGCTTTATAAGACGTTCCTCCATATCCAGTTTCCCATCATAATCCATAATGTTCGCTTCAACACCAAACAGCATCTCCACTCCAAACATGCTGCGGTTCAGCATTTTTGTGTTATCAAAATAAAATGCATTGCAGGTGCCTGGCATGGCAATCCCATGCTCTGTGATCCCCAGCAGTTCCAGCCCCTTTTCAGAAGCGGCCATTGCCATCTCGCGGATTGTATTGTATGCGTGCCCGCTGGCAAGGGTATGAGTATGTACATCCAGAACGTATTTCATTTTCTTCACCTCATATTTGAATAGAAAACATAGGATACCGGCTTTCTATGTAAAAAATCTGTCACTCAATTACACTGTGACAGTATATCACACTTTGCCGTGGAAAAGCAACAATTATAGGACTGTTTGCTATACAGAGGAAAGGCGGAGGCATTTTGAGACAAAAATAAACTGCTGTCACGGACTTGTCAGGCCCTGTGACAGCAGTTATCGCTGTGTCTCGCCAAACGGCTGTTTCCCGTCCGCCTGGCTTTTTAACCGGTTCTTTCTAAATGATTTCACTGAAAAGATCTTTTACAGTAGGGTAAATCTTTGCAAACTTACGGTATTTTTCCTCATATTTTGCTGCCAGTTCCGGTTCCGGCTCCACGGTGCCTGTGACCTTTACGATCTTAGCGGCTGCATCCCGGACAGAGGTAAATTCCCCGTTTGCCACAGCGGCCAGCATGGCGCCGCCCAGAGCCGGGCCTTCCTCGGATTCGATGACATCCACCTTGATATTTAAAATATTGGCGATCATCTTTTTCCACAGCGGACTCTTTGCGCCGCCGCCGCAGATTTTTGTGCGCTCAATTTTAATACCAAGGGATTTTGCGACTTCAAAAGAGTCACGGATGGCAAAAGCAACCCCCTCCAGTACAGCCTGAGTCATATCAGCTCTTGTGCTGTCCATGGTAAGGCCAATGAAAGTACCTCTGGCATTTGGATTGTTGTGCGGAGAACGCTCTCCCATCAGATATGGCAGGAAATATACATTATTCTCGCCAAGTTTCTGGATTTTTGCCTGCTCTTCTGCATAGTCCTTGGTTCCGATGATCTCATCCATCCACCATTTGTTGCAGGATGCGGCGCTGAGCATACAGCCCATCAGGTGATAACATCCGTCTGCATGGGCAAAGGCATGAAGGGCATTGTTAGGGTCCACACCGAACTCTTTGCTGGAGATAAAGATGGTACCGCTGGTCCCAAGAGAAATATTACACATGCCGTCTCCTACAGTTCCTGTACCTACCGCTGCGGCTGCATTGTCGCCTGCCCCTGCCACGATTTTACAGGAAGCCGGGATACCCAGGTCCTTTGCAAGTTCAGGCTTCAGTGTGCCTACTGTCTCATAGCTTTCAAAAAGCTTTGGCATCTGCTCTTCTGTGATACCGCAGATATCCAGCATCTCTTTTGACCAGCAGCGGTTCTTTACATCCAGAAGCAGCATACCGGAGGCATCTGACATGTCACAGCAGTGTGTACCGGACAGTTTGTATGCCAGATAATCTTTTGGAAGCATGATTTTTTTTATCTTATTAAAGTTTTCCGGTTCATTTTCTTTTACCCAAAGTATCTTAGGTGCGGTAAATCCGGCAAATGCAATGTTTGCTGTATACCGGGACAGTTTATCCTTTCCGATCACCTGGTTCAGATACTCTGTCTCCCTGCCTGTTCTTCCGTCATTCCACAGAATAGCGGGACGGATGACATTGTCCTGCTCGTCTAAAATAACCAGACCGTGCATCTGTCCGCCAAAACTGATACCTGCTACCTGGCTCTTGTCACAGTCTGCAGTCAGTTCCCTGATCCCTTCCAGGCTCTCTTTCCACCAGTCCTCCGGCTTCTGCTCAGACCAGCCGGGATGGGGGAAGGAAAGGGGGTATTCCCTGGAAACAATCTTTTCTATTTTGCCTTCGCTGTTCATCAAAAGCAGCTTTACGGCAGAAGTTCCTAAATCCACGCCAATATATAACATGCTATATTCTCCTTATTAGAGGCTGCTCTTTCGGGCAGCCTCCTGAATTTTGTCAGTAAATAGCTCTATGGTTTAAGCAAATGGATTTTCTGTTGGATACAGAACACCCTTTGGCTGGTTATAGTTGATCTCTTCCACTTCTACGCCTAAGTATTTGAATACTTCATACAGTGCTTTTCCGAAATGTCCGAAAGCTACAGCGCCGTGATGCGGGTAATTCTTCTCTACCAGCACGTGACGGTAGAAACGTCCCATCTCCGGAATTGCGAAGATACCGATGGCTCCGAAGGAACGGGTTGCAACCGGCAGAACCTCGCCCTGTGCGATATAAGCGCGCAGTTTACAGTCTGCTGTGCTCTGGAGACGGTAGAATGTGATATCACCAGGCATGATATCTCCTTCCAGTGTTCCCTGAGTCACTTCTTCCGGCAGAGTTCTTGCCATAATCATCTGATATTTCATGGAGCAGAAGGAGAGTTTTCCTGATGCTGTGTTGCCGCAGTGGAAGCCCATAAAAGTATCTTTATGTGTATAGTTGTATTTTTCTTTGATTTCTGTCTCATACATATCAGCCGGAACGGTATTGTTGATGTCCAGAAGAGTAACGGCATCCTGGCTGATAACAGTTCCCAGGTACTCGCTTAAAGTTCCCCAGATATCTACTTCACAGGATACGGGAATACCGCGGCCTGTCAGACGGCTGTTTACATAGCAGGGCACGAATCCAAACTGAGTCTGGAATGCAGGCCAGCATTTTGTGGTCAGTGTCACGTATTTTCTGCTGCCCTTGTGAGCCTCAACCCAGTCAAGGAGCGTGATCTCATACTGAGCCAGTTTAGGCAGAATCTCTGGTTTCATGTTGCCTTCGCCCAATTCTGTTTCCATTTCTTTCACAACATCTGCGATTCTAGGGTCCCCTGCGTGGTTGTTGAAAGCCTCGAACAGGTCTAATTCAGAGTTCTCTTCAATCTCTACGCCCAGGTCATAGAGACGTTTGATAGGTGCGTTACATGCCAGGAAGTTTGTGGGACGAGGTCCGAAGCTGATGATCTTCAGGTTTTTTACAGCTACCAGCGCACGGGCGATAGGTGCGAACTCAGCAATCATCTCAGCCACTTCTTCAGGAGTTCCTACCGGATATTCCGGAATATATGCTTTTAAGCTGCGCAGTTTCAGGTTATAGCTTGCGTTCAGCATTCCGCAGTATGCATCACCGCGGCCCTGAACCAGGTTGTCGCCTCTCTCCTCAGCAGCAGCCACTACCATAGACGGTCCGTGGAAATATTTTACCAGGAGAGTCTCTTCCGTCTCAGGTCCGAAGTTGCCCAGGTATACAACAAGTGCGTTACATCCGGCCTCACGCAGCTCTTTTAAAGCTTTCTGCATGTCAGTCTCGCTCTCTACAACTGTTGGACACTCATAGATTTCACCCTTATAAGCGGCTGCTACCGCTTTTCTTCTGTTCTCAGACAGAGACATGGGGAAACAGTCACGGCTTACAGCCACAATACCCAGTTTTAATTCCGGCATGTTTGTTAAATTCATAATCTTAATCCTCCTGATTTTATATTGATTGATTTTTCTTTCAAGTCAAAACGGATATTCGTAATCCGCTTCGCTGCCTGCTCCTATGATGAAGCGAAATTAACAGTCTTTTACGGACAGATTCTCACCGGTCAGTCCCTCGAACGCGCCTTCGATCTTGGCGTCCTTGTGGGCGATCAGCCATTTGTTTCTGGCAAAGAGGAGCTTATCTTCACTGGTGTTGTTCTGCACAGCAGGCGCGTCTGTGTTGGTTCCCTTTGGAAGGATCACTGCAGTACAGAATTTATTTCCGTTTACATTGCATGGGGCATAGTGCAGGGTGGTGGCGTAAACTTCGACCACGGTTCCTGCCGGTACTAAAAATGCTTCCATTTTCGATGTGTCATATGTATTGTCTGCTTCGATGTCCTGCTCTTTTCCGAGAATCAGGATCAAGTCTGTCAGCGCTGCGTTCACTTCACTGTCTCTGTGGTATTCCACAGCGTTCAGCAGGTAGTTGCTGCCATTGCAGTAGCCAATCTGAATGGGCATTCCGCCGAACAGGCTATCAGCAATTTTCTCAGCACAGTCACAGGCTTCCAGCTTCTCATCTGATGCAACGTAGATGACATCGTCCGGCTTCGGAGTTTCCTCCAGTGCTTTCAGAAGACTGCTCACATCAAGACCTTCCACGACCTTACCATAGGCCTTGAACCGGGCATCCCTGACGTTTAAAATTTTCATGGGAATTGACCTCCTTGGGAATTAGTTTATCCATTAAACTATATGCTTATGCTACCATTGACGGAGGGAAAAATCAAGATGTTTTTTTAAAAAAGTGAATGTTTTTTTGGAGGAGGGGCGGGGTGTGGATATTTGCGGCTGCTCGACGTTCCAGAACCTGTGAGCTAACCAATAACTGCGGCTAAGACGTTCGCCCCTCCTCCCTGACGTTCTCTGCCGGAAGTGAAAAGCATGTCACTTTTGTAAGCGGGATAAAGGGCAAAAAACAAGACAGAATTCAGTCCTCTGCGTTCTGTCTTGTCCGGTTATTTTAATATGATGTCTTTTTCAAAGTATTTTTTTGAGATTTCTGTCAGGGTGCCGTCTTTTATCAGGGGGGTCAGGGCCTGGTTTTGGATGGCGGGGATTAGGCAGCTGCCTTTTGGGCCGAATATGGCAAGTTTTGGGTAAGCGGCTTTTTTGCCCAGCTTGTCCTGGATGCCGGAGACGTCGGCGTAGGGTTTGGTGGCGGAATAGTGTTCCCGGTTCCAGTCAGTGGTGCCTACGGTAATGACGCAGTCATATAGGTCAGCATCTAAGGAATTTAACAGGTTTTCTTCTGTTGTGTCTATGATTTCCAGGGTCAGGCCCAGTTTTTCTGCTATTTTGGCGGCTGTCTCCGGGGCGAAGCCTGCTGGTTTCGCTGTGCTTTCTTCTACATAACCCATGGAACCGTCGTCTAAATGTATGCCTACTTTCAGGACGCCTTTTTCTATGGTTGTGATCTTTCCCTCCCCTTCACAGTCTTTTTTGGTTCCGCATCCGGTCAGGGCTGCGGCTGTCAGGATGGCTGCGGCCAGAACACAGATGATACGGCGAAATTTATTTTTCTTCAATGATAACCACCTCATTTTCTTTGCTTTCTATAACAATATCATAAATGGTATGTTTGTGCAGGCTCTGCGGCTGTCCGGAGGCAGTCTGCTTTTGCCCGGCATTTTAACATATCCACGTAAAAAAACATAACATGCCTGCTACTTTTTGTCAAATGGCTTTGGAAATTTTAAGAAAATGAGACTAGAGCGGGATATCAGATACCTAAATCCGAACGTTTGTTTTTTTACTTGTAAAAGATTTTTCCTTTTGGTATGATAATAGAAAGCAAACAGTAAATGTGAGAATATAGAACTGTTACAGCTAACAACGGAAAGGTCTCTGGATATGAATACATGGAATGGAAAACCCTATCACTCTTTTGATCATATGCTGAAGGAATGGTTTTCGGAGAAAATATATAAGGTAGCTCTGAACGGAGGGATGACCTGTCCTAACCGTGACGGTTCTCTGGACAGCCGCGGCTGTATCTTCTGCAGCGCAGGAGGTTCCGGGGATTTTGCCGGCGACAGGGATTTGCCTGTCACTCAGCAGATTGATGAACAGGCTGCTAAAATACGCAGCAAAAGGAATGCCGGCCACTTTATTGCATACTTTCAGGCGTACACCAACACTTACGCACCTGTGGAATATCTCCGGAAAATTTTTACGGAGGCAGTTTCCCATCCCGATATTGTGGCACTGTCCATTGGGACCCGGCCTGACTGTCTGGGTGAGGATGTGCTGGATCTGCTGGCTGGTTTGAATGAGCAGAAGCCTGTATGGGTGGAGCTTGGACTGCAGACCATGCATGACAGCACTGCGGCTTACATCCGAAGGGGATATCCCCTCTCAGTTTTTGAGGATGCAGTACAAAGACTGAGGGCACGGAATCTGGAAGTTATCGTGCATACCATTCTGGGACTTCCCGGTGAAACTAAGGATGATATTCTGGAGACCATCTCCTATCTGAATACACAGGATATCCAGGGAATCAAGCTGCAGCTTCTGCATGTCCTGAAAGGCACAGATTTGGCAAAGGATTATGAGGACGGCAGATTCTCTGTCTATACAATGGAGGAATATATAGATCTTGTCATTGCCTGCCTGGAACACCTGTCCCCCCGCATTGTCATTCACAGACTCACCGGGGATGGGCCCAGAGAACTTCTTTTAGCGCCGCTTTGGAGCAGCGCCAAGAAGACCGTCCTCAACACCCTGCATCATGAGTGCAAGATCCGGGGCGCTTACCAGGGACGGCTTTACACAGATTCCAATGTACACAAGAGGGCATGAAAAAGGAGGATTCTTTATGGCTGAACCACTCACTTTATACAAACTGATAATACTGTACATGCTGCAAAAAGTGGATTTCCCACTGAGCAACGCCCAGATATCCGGATTTATACTGGACAAAGGATATACCAACTACTTTCATCTCCAGCAGGCAATCTCTGAGCTGATCGAGTCGGGTCTGGTGCGCTCCGAGACTGTGCGCAATGCCTCTTATCTGAAGATTACAGATTCGGGGAATCAGACATTGGAATACTTTGGGGAGGAGGTTTCCGCTGATATAAAAAAGGATATCAGGGAATTCTTCCAGGAGAACTCCATGGAACTGAAGGAGGAACGCTCTGCCATGGCTGACTACTACAAAAGTGATAAGGAGGGTTATCTTGTCCGCTGTCAGGCAAAGGAACGTGATATCCCTCTCATAGATATGACACTGACCGTGCCCACAAAAGAAGCCGCAGAGGCTCTGTGCGCGGCATGGAAAAAGAAAAGCAAACAGGTATATGAAAGCCTGCTGGATATGCTCCTGTGAGCATTGCGTGGCTTATGGCATATTGACTGTGCCATAAGTTACACAATGCCCGCCGGGCATGTCCGGAAGGCTTTTCTTTCCGGGTCCGAACCAGTGCCCGCGGCGTCCGCCAGGCTATAACCTGAGGTATGCCCCGTCACCGGCCTCTGCGGATCCTGTCCAGATGATCCCTGATGTTCTTTTCATATCCATTTTCCGTAGGCTCGTAAAACCGGCTGCCCAGTATCTCCGTAGGAAGATACTGCTGCTCCACATAGTGGTTGGGATAATCATGGGCGTATTTATATCCCATCCCGTGTCCCAGCTTGGCTGCCCCTTTGTAATGGGAATCCTGGAGATGCGGGGGCACAGTTGTGCGTACAGACTTCACGGACTCAGCAGCATTGAAAACCGCCATACAGGCAGCATTGCTTTTCGGTGCGCTGGCTACATAAGTCACGGCCTGGGAGAGGGTGATCTGTGCCTCAGGCATCCCAAGACGTTCCACGGCCTGGGATGCTGCCACTGCCACAACCAGTGCCTGGGGGTCTGCATTTCCCACGTCCTCTGAAGCGCATATCATGATCCGCCTGGCAATGAATTTAATATCCTCCCCTGCGTACAGCATTTTAGCCAGGTAATAGACTGCCGCGTCCGGGTCAGAGCCACGCATACTTTTTATGAATGCGGAAACCGTGTCATAGTGGTTGTCCCCAGTCTTGTCATAGCGCACCACCCGCTTCTGGATACACTCGGAAGCCACATCAAGGGTCACATGTATCTTTCCGTCTGCTGCCTTTTCGGTGGTCAGCACAGCCAGCTCCAGGGCATTCAGGGCAGCACGCGCGTCCCCGCCCGCTATATCCGCCAGAAATTCCCTGGCCTCATCCGTAAGCTCCACGTCATAGCTTCCCATCCCTTTCTCCACATCTGTGGCAGCCCGGATCAGAAGCCTGCTGATATCCTCACGCTCCAAAGGCTTCAGTTCAAAGACAATAGACCGGGAAATCAGGGCGCTGTTGACCTCAAAATAGGGATTTTCCGTGGTTGCGCCTATGAGTATCAGCGTCCCGTCCTCCACAAAAGGCAGAAGGTAATCCTGCTGTCCTTTATTGAAGCGGTGTATCTCATCAATAAAGAGAATGGTTTTCTTCCCGTACATGCCCAGATAATCCTGGGCTTTTTTCACTACTTCCTCCATGTCCTTTTTTCCGGCAACCGTTGCATTCAACTGCTGGAACTGGGCGCTGGTGGTGTTGGCAATAACCTTTGCCAGTGTAGTCTTTCCCGTACCCGGAGGTCCGTAGAAAAGTACACTTCCCAGTTTGTCCGCCTTGATGGCACGGTAAAGCAGTTTCCCTTTACCGATGATATGCTCCTGCCCCACCACCTCTTCCAGCGTTGTGGGGCGCAACCTGGATGCCAGGGGAGACTCATTCTCCAGAGTCTGTTCTTTCATATAATCAAATAAATCCATTATTTTCTCCTATTCCAGCAACAGTTCATCCACTGTCACAAATTGGTACCCTTCCTCTGTAAGCGTATCCACTATCTGTAGGGCGGCTTCCACAGAGGTGTCAAATATATCGTGCATTAAAATAATATCACCTTCCCCCACATCTTTCACTACTCTTTTTACAATTTTTTCAGTATTTTGCGTTTTCCAGTCCAGAGAGTCCACATTCCAGGATACAGGAATCATGGTGATACAGAAATCCAGGTTCTTTTTCCAGGAACCGTAGGGCGGGCGGACAAAGGAAGAATAGGTGCCTGTGGTTTCATATATCTTATTGCAACCTTTTAACACCTCATCTCTGGCCTTGGCTTCGGATAATTTATTAAGCTGCACATGATTGTAGGTGTGGCTGCCGATCAGATGTCCCTCCTCCTGGATCCGGTTGACCAGCTCCTCATTTCCTTCTATATTTTTTCCAATCAAAAAAAAGGTGGCATGGATACCACGTTCTTTCAGACCGTCCAGAAGCTTTGGGGTATAGACCGGATGAGGACCGTCGTCAAAAGTCAGCGCGATTTTCGGGTGCTCCTCATCCGACAGTTCCCCCACTGTCTGTATATTCAGCTCTGAAAAAGAATCTGTACTGTATTTCAGTGCTGCCGCTGCTGTCAGAACCAGAAGGACTGCCAGACAGAGCCATATTTTATTTTTACTCATACTGCAACTCCGGCCATACTGTTCCTTCTATTTATATGTATAGAATTTGGGGAAAAGACTTTCTCTTCCCAGGTCAATATGATAAAATATCAAATAATATTTTTATCACGTTCATGAAGGCCAAAGAAGCGTTTATCCAGGCCGAGGGAGGGATTTTTGACATGACATTTGACGTATTATCTTCACTGGCTGTCTACGCTCTGGTGACAGGCTGGTCGCCCGGACCTAATAATGTACTGCTGCTGAGTACCACCGGCCGATTCGGACTGAAACGGAGTATGAAACTGATCACGGGTATATGGACCGGTTTTTTGACCATTATGCTTCTGTGTGCAGTCTTCAGCGTAGGGCTTGGCCGGCTACTGCCCGGAGCGGTTCCCTATCTGAAATACATAGGCGCAGCTTATATCCTGTATCTGGCATTTACCGTTCTCAAAAGAAAGCCTGTGCGCGCTGATGACGGCACGGGAAAAGACCCTTCCTTCGTCTCGGGTTTCCTGCTGCAGTTTATCAATGTGAAAGTCATCCTGTACGGCATCTCTGCCCTGAGCAGCTATGTTCTTCCATACGAGAGCAGTGTCCCGGCGCTGATTTTCTTTGCTTTTTTCCTGACATTTTTCGGTGCCACGGGAAATCTGGTCTGGGCCTTGATCGGAAGTATCTTTCAAAAATGGTACAACAAATATTATATGGCATTTAATATTATCATAGCTCTGCTGCTAGTCCGCTGCTCTGTAAAGCTGATTCTGTAAAACATTATATCTCTGCCGGCATCTCTTCCATTTCATGAGCAGAGCAAAACTGCCGCCGGTGCGGCTTCCCTTTCCGGAATGCAGGCACCAGCGGCAGTTCTTATTCTTCGTTATTTAAAAGCATTGACTAAATCTTCGCCGTCATCATATCCCTGTGATTTCAGTTCTTTGATAAACCATTCATCAATCCCGTCAACTGCTTTTTTGAAGGAATCAATATCCAGATCATCATAAGCAGTCACATCCATACCGTTTTCTGTCTGCCAGCGGTTCAGGATCTCATCATCCCCGGCACGGTTGATCTCACGCTCATACCGGACAGCCTTCTGTCCGATCTCGTCCACAACCTCCTGCTGCTCGGGAGTCAGTTTGTCATAGACTTCCCGGTTGATGCCAAAGAACAGGCAGTCATAGTTGGCGTTCCAAAGGGAACAGTATTTCTGCACCTCCTGGACACTGGCTGCGTCGATGGCCGGAAGGGGATTTTCCTGTCCCTCCACCGTGTTCTGCTGCAGGGCTGTGTAAGTCTCAGACCAGTTCATATTGGTGGCGTCAGCCCCCCACCGCTTGTAGCACTCCATCAGCAGGTTGGAACCTGCCACACGGATTTTCAGGCTCTTCATATCATCCACAGATTTTACTTCCCTGACAGAATTGGTGAGCTGGCGGAAACCGTTCTCCGCCATGCCCATACAATGTACACCGTACCCCTCCAGGATTTCCTTCATCTTCTCACCGGCTGCCCCGTCCAGCTTGGCATCCGCATCCTCCACAGAATCGAAGAGAAAGGGCAGGGACACCACGTTGAAGCGGGGGTCAAAGGCAGAATAAATCAGGTTGGAGTGCATGGATATCTGTACCGGGTCGCCGTTCATCAGGGCTTGAATGCCCTCTGACTGGTTTCCATTGGTGAGCTGGTCGGCTGCGTAGACATTCACATGGATCTTGCCGCCTGTGGCCTCTTCCATCATTTCACCAAATTTGCGTCCCGCCTCGGCCCAGGTGCTTGTCTCTGTGGTGGAGCAGGCAAAGTTCCAGGTCTGCTCTTCCCAGGCAAGGTCACTCCTGTCCTCCACCTGATAGGCGTCTGATGTTTTGGCGGCAAAAGCTTCGATCAGCTCTTTCACCTCCCCTTCATCATATCCTTCACTTACCAGTTCCTCCTGATACCACTGCGGAATGTCCGCTGCGGCTTTTTTAAAGGAATCAATATCAAGGTCCTCATACGCTGTGATCTCCACGCCGTTTCGCTCTGTCCAGCGCTCTTTGATCTCATCATCGCCGGAGCGGTTAATATGGCGCTCATAATCAACCGCCTTTCTGCCTGCCTCGTCCACTACCTTCTGCTGTTTGGGTGTCAGACTGTTGTACAGTTCCTCGTTGATACAGAAGAACAGGCAGTCATAGTTGGCATTCCACATGGAGCAGTATTTCTGCACCTCCTGCACACTGGCCGCATCAATTGCCGGAAGCGGATTCTCCTGGCCCTCCACAGTGTTCTGCTGCAGAGCAGTGTAGGTCTCGGACCAGTTCATATTGGTGGCGTCAGCGCCCCATCTCTTGTAGCATTCCATCAGCAGATTGGAACCTGCCACACGTATCTTCAGATTTTTCATATCATCCACGGTTTTCACTTCCCTGACAGAGTTGGTGAGCTGGCGGAAACCGTTCTCTGCCATACCCATGCAGTGCAGCCCGTATTCCTCCAGAAGGGCATTCAGCTTCTCTCCTGCCTCACCGTCCAGCCTGGCATCCGCATCCTCCACAGAATCAAAGATGAAGGGCAGGGATACCACATTAAACCGCGGGTCAAAAGCAGAATAGATCAGATTGGAATGCATGGATATCTGTACCGGGTCGCCATTCATCAAAGCCTGGATGCCCTCTGACTGGTTTCCATTGGTAAGCTGGTCGGCTGCGTAGACATTCACATGTACTTTTCCGCCTGTTGCTTTTTCCATCAGCTTTCCGAACTGTTCCCCGGCTTTTGCCCATGTGCTTGTCTCTGTGGTAGAACAGGCAAAGTTCCAGGTCTGTTCTTCCCATCCCAAGTCACTGTAGCCGCCCATTTCATTGTAATCTTCAGAGCTGTTGTCTCCCACTGTGCTGCCTGTATTGTCCTTCAGCTTGGAGGTTCCCGTATAAGAGCTTCCGGCAAACGCTTTCGGCAGACACACAGAAATCTGCGGAATGTATGTGACCAGCAGCAGCACAGCTACACTGGCAGCTATCATAGGAACAACCGCCCTGGAGATCTGCTGCAGACTGACTTCCAGTCCTTTTTTGATCTTAATACTGATAGCCACAAACAGATTGACACCCACAGGCGGGGTTACCTGTCCGATAGCCAGATTGACCGTTGCCAGTATACCGAAGGCTACCAGATCATATCCCAGAGCCTTGCAGACCGGCAGCATAATGGGAATAAATATGTACATAGCGGAATTGGCGTCAATAAAGCATCCCGCAATAAGGAAAATCACGTTCACGATCAGAAGGAAAATAAACTGATTGTGAGCCACACTGCCCAGCAGCTCGGATGCCGCCTGGGAGATGCCGAACTTTGTGCAGACAAAGGAAAACAGGGACGCACAAGCCACGATAAGCATGATACCGCCGGTAGTCTTGGCTGATTCCACGAAAATGTCAATCAAATCCCTGAATTTTACTTCCCTGTAAATGACCATACCCACAAAAAGGCCGTATACCACAGAGACAGCCGCCGCCTCCGTGGGCGTGAATATACCGCCGTAGATACCGCCGAGAATGATGACCGGCATCAAGAAGCCCCAGAACGCATCACCAAACGCGCGGAGCCTCTCCCCCCAGCCCGCCTTTTGGGTAGTCGGCTGTATGCCTTTTTTGCGGACCTCGATCATGATGACAAGAATCAGAGCAAGGCCCATGAGGATCCCCGGCAGAATCCCCCCTGCGAACATATCCGCAATAGACACACCGGTGATGGACGCATATACCACAAATGCAATACTGGGCGGTATGACTATGGCTATAGAACTGGACGTGGCCATCATAGCCGTGGAAAACGGTGCGGAGAACCCTCCCTCCTCCACCATAGCTGGAATTAAAACTGCGCCCAGTGCCGCCACCGTAGCCGGACCGGAACCGGAAATAGCGCCGAAGAAACAGGCTACAATAACGCACACAATAGCGATGCCGCCTCTTCTGTGTCCCACACAGGTATTGACAAACTTAATAAGACGTTTGGAGATTCCGGCCTTGGCCATGATATTTCCCGACAAGACAAAAAACGGGATCGCCAGCAGCAGGAATTTGCTGATACCGGAATACATATTGGTAGCCACGATCGTCAGGGATGTGCCTGAGTACAGGATAGCACACACGGAGGACAAGCCCAGACAGATAGCGATCGGAACATTGAGAATCAAGAAAATAAAAAAAGAAATAAATAAAACCGCACTTACCACTTAGGCCTCCCCCTTTCTCTTAACAAATTTAAAATCCGTGCAGAAATCAATACAGTATTCCACAAAATGCAGGATCATGAAGACTGCGCCAATAGGTACAAAAGACCAGAAGATCCATTCCGGCCAGTTCAGCACATAGGTCCTCTTTCCATTGGCAAGCTGTGTCAGCACCTTGTCCATACCGTACCGAAACAGTATTACTGTAAATACCACAGAGAGCACTGTCACAAGAATGACCATGGGTTTCTTTGTCTTCTTCGGCAGCCTGTCCGTAACCAGCGTCAGGCTTACCAGCTCTCCTTCCCGGCTGGCCAGAGCGGCTGCCATGAGTGTGATCAGTACAAAGACTGCCACGACCAGCTCTTCCGTAAATGACCAGGAGCGGTGTATTACTTTCCTGGAAAATACATTTCCCACAGTCAGAACCAGAATCAGCAGTGTGGATGCAGCCAGGATCAGCTTCTCAGCCGAAGCCAGTACATCCATGATTTTTTTGTAGACTTTCATCCCTTTTCCTCCTCTTTTATAACAGACACAAAAACCCGGCACACATCTGCCCGTGCAGCGCGTACATTCAGCGCATAGAAAAACCGCTGCCTCGGGATTAGACCTTGGGGCAGCGGCCATATGTTCCATACGAGTTAGGCGATTTTGGATTTAGCCAGCTCTGCCAGTGTTGCAAAGCCTTCTGCATCGTTGATAGCCATATCAGCCAGAACTTTTCTGTTCAGGTCAATGTTAGCCAGCTTTAAGCCGTACATGAATTTGCTGTAGGACAGACCATTCATTCTTGCTGCAGCGTTGATACGTGCGATCCATAACTGTCTGAACTGACGTTTTTTCTGCTTTCTTCCTGCATAGGAGCTAGCCAGTGCTCTCATAACAGACTGTTTTGCAACTCTGTACTGTTTGGAACGTGCTCCTCTGTAGCCTTTCGCCAGCTTTAATACTCTATTGTGTTTTTTCTTAGCGTTTAATCCGCCTTTAATTCTTGCCATTCTGAATTTCCTCCTATTTTAGAACCTATCCGGTAATTAGATGTATGGTAAAATTTTCTTGATCGCTTTTACATTGCTTGCATCTGTGATAGCTGCTTTTCTCAGGTTTCTCTTTCTCTTCTGAGATTTCTTTGTTAAGATATGGTTCTTATAGGCTTTGTTTCTCTTTAATAATCCTGTACCTGTTTTTTTGAAGCGCTTAGCAGCAGCTTTCGTTGTTTTCATTTTTGGCATGTTTGTATTCCTCCTTAGACTCTTTTCGTGAACGTGTTTAACGTTTTTCTGTCAAATACATGGTCATTGTCCGGCCTTCCACCTTGGGTGCTTTCTCGATCACCGCGATATCAGCTACAGACTCTGCAAACTCATCAAGGATGTGTTTACTCTTATACATATGTGCCATCTCTCTTCCGCGGAAACGCAAGGTCACTTTGACTTTGTTTCCCTTAGATAAGAACTTTCTGGCATTATTGACCTTGGTGTTCAGGTCGTTTTCCTCAATATTAGGGGACAAACGCACTTCCTTAATCTCTATGGTTTTCTGTTTCCTCTTAGCTTCCTTTTCTTTCTGGGCTAATTCGTACCTGTACTTACCATAATCGATAATTTTGCAAACGGGTGGTTTTGCAGTCGGAGCAATCTTAACAAGATCAAGCCCTGCCTCCATTGCCTGTTTCTGCGCATCTCTGACAGACATGATTCCAAGCTGTTCTCCGTTCGCCCCGATCAGACGTACCTCTTTGTCTCTGATTTGTTCATTGATCATTAAATCGCTAATTGTAGTGCACCTCCATAATATTGATAAAACACTCTGTTATTGGCCGGTCAGGCGGCCCCACCTCATAAAACATCCTGAAAGAAACAAGAAAAAAATGGATAGACGACAATCGACTATCCACATATCCGCATAAAGAAAACGCTGAAGGCGCTTCGTTTATTACCATATTAACCATAGTCACGCGATTGTGCTAGGGTGAGAGTGGATACTCTGCTTTCTTTTTCTTCAGACTAGATAAGTTTAACACAGCTATTTCATCGAGTCAAGTATAAAATATAAATTTATTTATAATTTTACAAGAAAATTCTTGTCTTTTTTCTGAAAAAATGGCATAATGTTTCAATACAACAAAAGATGCGAAAAGCATCGAAAAAAGGGAGAGAATCATGGAGAAAAAAAGAGGAGCATTTTCTAACAAGATGGGATTTGTCCTTGCCGCTGCGGGTTCCGCGGTTGGTCTTGGAAATCTCTGGCGCTTCCCGTACCTTGCAGCGAAATACGGAGGCGGTATTTTCTTACTCGTCTATCTAATTCTCGCCGTAACACTTGGGTTTACCCTGATGATAACAGAGATTGCCATAGGCAGAAAAACAGGCCTCAGCGCAGTAGGTGCTTTCAGAAAGCTGGACAAACGATTTGGCTTCGTTGGATATCTGGCCTGTATCGTTCCTTTTATCATCACCCCCTATTACTGTGTTATCGGCGGATGGGTAATCAAATACCTGATTACCTTTGTCAGCGGCAACGTATCTGCGGCTGCCGGAGATGACTATTTTACAGGTTTTATTTCTCAGGCCGGTTCACCGGTTCTGTGGTTTGCAGTTTTCGTTCTGCTGACTTCCATCGTCGTGATCGCCGGCGTGGAAAAAGGAATCGAAAAAGCCAGCAGGATTTTAATGCCGGTACTGATCGTACTTACACTGGGCATATCTATCTTCTGTATCACAAGACCTGGTGCCGCAGAAGGTGTAAAGTATTATCTGCTGCCTGATTTCAGCCGTTTCTCAGCAACCACTGTGCTGGCTGCCATGGGACAGCTGTTCTACTCTATGTCACTGGCAATGGGTATTATGATCACATACGGTTCCTATATGAAGAAGGACAACAGCCTGGAAAAATCTGTCCGTCAGATCGAGATCTTCGATACCGGAATCGCTTTTCTGGCTGGCCTTATGATCATCCCGTCCGTATTTGTATTCTCCGGCGGCAACGAGGAGGCCCTGGGCAAGGGACCATCCCTGATGTTCATCACTCTGCCAAAGGTATTTGACAATATGACACTGGGCGGCATCATTGGTGCGGTCTTCTTCCTTCTGGTCCTGTTCGCGGCACTGACATCCTCCATCTCACTGATGGAAACTAATGTGTCTATTATCCGTGACAAACTGGGCTGGAGCAGAAAGAAAACAACGATCACAGTCACCATATATGTATTGCTTCTGGGTGCACTGGTATCCCTCGGATTCGGACCTCTGGATTTCATCCAGATCATCGGACTGGGACTTCTGGATTTCTTCGACTTCCTGAGCAACAGTGTGCTGATGCCGATAGTGGCTATCCTGACTTGTATCAGCATCGGCTTCTTTATCAAGCCAAAGGCAGTGTATGACGAAGTGGAGCTGAACGGGCCTTTTAAAATGAAAAAGTTCTATACGATCATGCTTAAATGGATCGCCCCTATCTGCCTGATCATGATTCTGATTTTCGCAGTATCTGAGGCAATGGGCTGGATCAAAGTCTGATAAAAAGAGCCATATCTGTAATTTCGGTTACAGGTATGGCTCCTTTTTTACATCTTATCGTTTTTCAAAGCTTCCGCATTTTGTCTCTTCACAGTCGCAGGCACTTCCGCCCGTGATCGTTATTTTGTCCGCGTGACATTTCTCTTCTTTGTTGAAGGTACAGGTACATGCACGGCAGTCCACATCAATGGTACGGCATCCGCAGCTATCAGCAGCGGCTTTATTTGACGCGGATTCTCCTCTTTCCTGAAAGCTGCGGCAGCAGGTCTCGTCCGCAACTCTTGCATCGGTTCCGTCTACCAGGATATCTCCTTTGGAGCAGTATTCATCTTTGTTATAAATACAGGTTCTTGCAGTACAGCTTAATAATGGCATAGTCATTTCCTCCTTATAATTTCGTCGGAAATAGTATGCGTCCGGCCGCTGGATTTTATACCATGGATTTTTTTATAAATTCATTTCTGCCCTTCTGCCTTTACTTCACGGATCTCTCTGCTTTTTATCTCCTTTTTGACGGAAGTGATAAACTCACCCAGATCTTTTTGCCCCTCATCGCCCAGGAAGCGGCTTCTCACGGACACAAGACCCTCCTCCTCTTCTTTGGCGCCTACCACTACCATATAAGGTATTTTTTCCAGTCTGGCCTCGCGGATCTTGTAACCGATCTTTTCAGCTCTTGTATCCATATCCGCGCGGATCCCCGCCTCCTGAAGCTGTGCCAGGACCTTTTTGCCGTAATCCATATATTTGTCAGAGATAGCCAGGACACGCACCTGGACCGGGGATAACCAGGTCGGAAATGCACCTGCAAAGTGCTCGATCAAAATGCCGATGAAACGCTCAATGGAGCCAAATGCCACCCTGTGGATCATGATCGGGCGGTGCTTTTCTCCGTCAGCCCCAATATATTCCAATTCAAAACGAAGGGGAAGCTGGAAGTCAAGCTGAATGGTTCCGCACTGCCAGGTCCTGCCGATAGAGTCCTCCAGATGGAAGTCAATCTTAGGTCCGTAGAAGGCACCATCCCCTTCATTGACCACATAATCCAGTCCCAGGTCATCTAAAGCGCCGCGCAGGGCTTCCGTAGCCATTTCCCAGTCCTCATCGCTTCCCATGGAATCCTCCGGGCGTGTGGACAGCTCCACATGGTATTTGAAACCAAACAGGCTGTAAACCTGGTCTATAAGGCTGGCAACACCTTTGATCTCATCACGGATCTGTTCCGGTGTCATGAATATATGGGCATCATCCTGTGTGAAACAGCGCACACGCATCAGTCCGTGGAGCTGTCCTGATTTTTCATGGCGGTGCACCAGTCCCAGTTCCCCCATACGCAGGGGCAGGTCCCGGTAAGAACGTGGCTCAGACTGGTATGCCAGGATGCCTCCCGGACAGTTCATGGGCTTGATGGCAAAATCCTGCTCATCAATAACGGTTGTGTACATATTTTCTTTATAGTGGTCCCAGTGGCCAGATGTCTCCCACAGATGGCGGCTTAACATGATCGGAGTGGAGATTTCCACGTAGCCGGCTTTTGTATGGATCTCCCTCCAGTAATCCAGCAAGGTATTTTTCAGCACCATGCCCTTTGGCAGGAAGAACGGGAATCCCGGTCCCTCGTCGCGCATCATGAACAGGCTCAGCTCTCTGCCCAGTTTTCTGTGGTCACGTTTCTTCGCTTCCTCGATCCTTGCCAGGTGTTCCTCCAGGTCTGCCTTCTTCGTGAAAGCCGTGCCATAGATCCTGGTAAGCATTTTATTCTTCTCGCTGCCTCTCCAGTAAGCACCTGCAAGGCTTGTGAGTTTAAAGGCTTTTACTGGTTTTGTGGTCATCAGGTGAGGACCTGCACAGAGGTCTGTGAACTCTCCCTGTTTATAGAAACTGATAACCGCATCTTCCGGCAGGTCCTGGATCAGCTCCACTTTATAAGGCTCCTCTTTTTCCTTCATAAACGCTATGGCTTCCTCTCTCGGAAGCTCGAAGCGTTCAATGGGAAGGGATTCCTTCACAATTTTCTTCATCTCCGCCTCGATTTTTTCCAGGTCTTCCGCTGTCAGGGGAATTTCCCTGTCAATATCATAATAGAAGCCCTCAGAGACGGATGGTCCGATCGCCAGCTTTGCATCCGGATACAGACGTTTGATCGCCTGGGCCATAATATGGGATGCGGTGTGGCGGAAAGCCGCCTTGCCGCCTTCATCATTGAAAGTCAGGATACTCAGCTCACAATCGCTGTCCACTACTGTTCTCAAATCCACGGTCTGGCCGTCTACTTCCCCTGCGCAGGCCATTCTTGCCAGGCCTTCGCTGATATCGGAAGCGATATCAAGGACAGACACAGCGTGATCGTATTCTTTTTTTGACCCGTCTTTTAATGTGATAATCATAATTCCTCTGCTTCTCCTTTTCTCTAGTACAGCATTGCGTAAGTTACAGTGATAGAGTGCCTGATATTTTCGTCAGTGCAAGGCGCCGAAGCGACGGCGCAGCGGTTCCTACGACTAGCTCCGGCAACGCGGCACTGGCGTAAATAGCGGGTGCTATATCACTGGAACTTATGCAACGCTGTACTAGGCATATTTCTTGTGCAATTCGGTACTGCTCACACGCGGCAGACCGGAAACCGCAAAAAACCCGTCCCATGCAGCCATTTCTGACTGCAAGGGACGGGTAACTGTCATTACTCGCGGTTCCACCCTTGTTGTACACTGTCCTTTTTTGAAGGACCGGTTTACCACTCATTTGATGGTAACGGAATCACCGGGCCGGATCAGGGCCGCTCCAAGGTAGTTTTCAAATGCTTCCTGAACAGGCTGCTTCCAGCATATGCCGCCCTCTCTGGGAACCTCCGCATTTTACTCGTCTTGTCATCGCGTTTTCTGTATGAATCTATCTTTCATTATAGCCGCAGAAATATTTTTGTCAACTATTTTATCAGTTCCAATAGCTCATCCCTGCTGATCCTGTGGTCCGCCACGGCCTGCCCTTCCATAACATTTTCGGCCAGGCGGGCCTTCTTTTCCTGGAGGGCCAGGATTTTCTCTTCTATGGTGTTCTTCACCACCATCTTCATGACAGTGACTATATTCTCCTGTCCGATACGGTGGGTACGGTCTGTGGCCTGGTTCTGGGCCGCCACGTTCCACCATGGATCATAGTGTATGACAACATCCGCCTTTGTCAGGTTCAGCCCCGTGCCGCCTGCCTTCAGAGAGATAAGGAAGACCTGGGTCTCTCCATTCTGGAAGTTTTTCACCATCTCCCGGCGCTGTTCTTTGGTGTTCTTTCCCGAAAGATAGAGATAGGAAATCCCCGCCTTGTCAAACTCTCCGGCCAGCAGTTCCAGCATGGTGGTAAATTGGGAAAAAAGCAGTATCCTGTGCTCTGCCTGCACCAAATCCTGAACCAGTTCCACACAGCTTTCCTGTTTCGCGGAACCTCCCCTGTAATTTTCGTAGCAAAGCTTTGGAGAACAGCAGATCTGCCGCAGTCCTGTCAGTTCCGCCAGGTACTTAATTTGCCGGGCCTGATAATCCTCCTCGCTCTGGCTGCTTAATTCCATCTGCAGCCTGGCGACTCTGGCATCGTAGATTTTCTTCTGATCCTCCTCCATCTTCACATAGATGGTCTTCTCTAACTTGTCCGGCAGGTCTTTGAGCACATCCTGTTTTTTTCTGCGCAGAATAAAGGGATTTACCATATGCTTCAGCCGTTCCATGGCATTTTTGTCCTCATTCTGTACAATAGGCTGTTCCAGCTCTTCCCTGAACTTTTTGTAGCTGTAAAGATACCCGGGCATTATGAAATCAAAAATACTCCACAGATCACTGAGACGGTTCTCTATAGGAGTCCCTGTCAGTGCCAGACGATGGACAGCCTGTACTTCCTTCACTGCTTTTGCCGTCTGTGTGCCCGCGTTTTTAATGTACTGGGCTTCGTCTATGACCATATAAGGGAAGACCCTGTCTCTATACAGCTCTGTATCCCGCTTCAGCAGGTCATAGGAAGTCACAAGTATTTCCGAGCCGGATGCGCTTTTTATGATCTCCTCCCTCTGCTGGCTGCTGCCCACAGCCACTCTGACTGGAAGGTCCGGTGCGAACCGGCTGATCTCACTCTCCCAGTTATAGACCAGGGAAGCCGGGCATATGATCAAGGCGCCCTCTTTCTTCATTTCCAGCAGTGCAATGACCTGAAGTGTCTTTCCCAGCCCCATATCATCTGCCAGAATCCCGCCGAACCCCCACTGGGACAGCATGGCCAGCCAACGGAACCCGTTTTTTTGATATTCCCTGAGTTCTGCATTAAGTTCCTCCGGAATCTCAAAATCATTGTCCTGATAGCTGTTCATCTCACGGATGAGCCGTTTGAATTCCGGACTTCTTCTGGTATCTGCCTTGCCCGTCTGCGCTTTTAAAGTTTCGGCTATGTAGGAAGCCCGGTATTTTGGTGCGGAAAAGCTGCCTTTTACAAAATCATTTTTGTCAAACCCCAATCCCTGGGACAGCTCGGAGATGAGGGAAAGGCCATTGTCCTCAAGGCTGATGAAATCACCGTTTTTCAGACGGTAATACTTTCTCCGTCTGCGGTATCCAGAGAGTATCTGCTCCATCTCCCTCAGATCCATATCTTCCACCTGAATATCCAGATTCAGCAACTCCCCGGACATGCCGATCCCGATATTGACTTTTGGGGTGGGAAGAATTCGCATCCCCTTGATTTTGTCATCCACAAATAGGGCTGCCAGTTCCCGGATCTTCGGAAATCCCTGTTCCAGAAGGTCATATATTTTATCTTCCTCTGTACAGAACCCATAGATTTCCCCTGCTCTTTCTTCTATGTCGAAATATTCTTCCAGACATTTTTTCAGGGCCCCTTCCCTCTGTATGTCACGGTACTGGCTGGCCGGATCTATCTCTGCAAACAGATTGCAGACTGTATTTCCATAGATAGCTTCCGCCCGCATCTGAATGGCATCCCGATACTTTTCATCCATACTCAGGTACACATTGCACTCCGCCTCTTTTGGCTGGTACTCGTCAAAATCAATATCGTTCATCTGAATATCCGCATACTGCTCCAGAACAGGAAGCAGTGTTCCGCAGAATGCTGTATAGTCTTCCCGGTTGAGAAATATCGAACGGTCCCTGGATTGGAATGTATAATAATGTACGTTGTCCGTGTTCAAAGCTTTGACAATCGGCATCATATCTCTTGAAAAATCAGATGTGCACTGGTAGATGATGCCGTCTTTCTGCAGATAATCGTGGACATTTCCTTTTATCCACTTTGGTGAATGCAGATAAATATTGGCTCCCTGCTCCTCTGTTTTGACAATCTCCATTTTGATCTCCGGATTGCCGCGTCTGACGTGGTAAGGGGTTCCGTCTATTTCTATGGTCTGGTCCATATATTTCTGCATGACTTTGTCTATCCCATAACTGTTCAGTGAAAGATTCCGGAAATTCGAGCTGTATATCTGGGAACTGAATTCCATATTATTATACTGGATTTTCATATAATCAGACAGAAGGTCAATCCAGGAAAGGGCATCCGGGGTAAAAGCAGAACGGTCATGGATAAAACCCAGATTTTTGCCGTAAGAATCATATTTGCCATATTCCACGCTGTCCAGCATTTTGCAGATATTTCTCAGGATATACAGTTTGCGCGTTCCTATTTTAAATTCTATGTGAAAAGAGTTATATGAGGTTGTGATGACTGGCTCCAGACGGACCTGGCCATAATATTCCCCCAGCAGATACGCGTTATCGCGCACAGCATACTTAGCAATGGTATTTTTCAGTGTGTCTGATGTCTCCCGTTTTCTTGGGTTTCTCACAGGGAAATCCACGATCCCCCGGGAATCCCGCGGCGTTTGGGTGTCCCTGTAGGCAAGTGCCAGAGCCGCGCAGTGCTTGCACATACCAAAATAATTTCCATATGCCGGACAACTGCAGACATAATCCATAATGTCATCATGAGAATCAAAAGTAACCGTCACATCATACCATTTGCTGCCGCTGCCCTTTACCTGGGCGCTCACCTCTTTTATCCCCTCCGCGCCTTCCTCGATCAGGAAACTTTTATAAGCCTTTTTCTCGGCAAGCAGTTTTCCCCGCTGATACATTGCCGGAAAGCAGTTTTCTTTGATCGTGCTGATTTTTAACATTTTTCCCTCTCCGATTTACAAAATTATTGTATTTTCCCTCCAACAGTCACATGTTTCCTGCTGCTTTGTCCTTCACCACTCCGAAAAACTCCCTCACAAGGTAATTGACTTGTAAAAATTTATTGCTTTTGGAAGGAATTCCTTCTATATAAGAGCACCCCAGTTTTTTCCCCAGGGCCACGCCCCGGTACACGTGAAAATTGTTGGTCACTACGCCAATGGATGCCTCTTTACCTTTCTCATCTTCCTTTGTGTCAATGATCTCCAGAGAAAATTTCAGATTTTCGCTGGTGTTTGTGGAATGTTCCTCTTTCAGAAGGCGCTTGGGGGAGATGCCTTTTTTCTCAAGATAACGGTACATTGCCTCCGCTTCTGTGACATCCTCCCCTGTCCCTTTTCCTCCCGAGAGAACTGCACAGGTCTCAGGATTGTCCTCCAGGTACTCCCTGGCCCGCTCCACACGCAGTCTCAGAGAATTGCTCAGTTTTGTGCCGTTCACTTGGGCCCCCAATACGATGATATAATCCAAATCTTTGGACGGCTGGTGAAACATTCCTGTAAAGATCAAGGCTTCCACTGCCACAAAAATAAGTACACAAAGCGCTGCCAGCACCAAAAGTCCGTTTTTCAAGGCCACAGGGAGTGCGAACCCGGACAGCATTCCGCGCTTACTGTTTAAATGCAGGAATACCGCGATTCCGTAAAAAAACACACCCCCTGCTGCCCATATACATGGAAACAAAGAGGAAAGCCCTGCATAGACGGCAATGCCTATAAAATAAAAGGTGCAGAGGCTCCCCAGAATAATGCATAAAATCTTCATTTGTATCCTTTCGTAACGATTCAGCAGGTCTGCGCATTCACTGCGCTGACCGTAAGAAAGTGCACCACGGCCAAGCAAAAATCCCATCGCCAAGGGCGATTCTGCATGGATTTTTGCCTGTAACTGTGAGGGTACTGAACAGTTACATCCTTTCTAAACAAAGAGAGGCGGTTCTCCACCGCCCCTCTTAAAAATTATTTATTTCTGCCACAGCAGTGTTTATATTTTTTGCCGCTTCCGCATGGACACGGATCATTACGTCCGATTTTTGCACCTTTTACGATAGTGCCGGACTTTTTCTGCTCTTTATAAAGCTCTTTTTTCTTCTCCTCCGGGAAAATCTCGTCCCACTGGGGAAGTTCATACAGCCAGTCTGCTTTCGCATCCACCATGTTCTTATAGAGCAATTCTTTGTCAAATCCCAGATTGACTTCTGTATTCTCGTCCATCTCCTCAATGGGGTTCTGAACTTTCAGACTGTCATTGATACCATCCAGGAATCCAACCATAGTCATAACTTCTACTTCAAATTTATCTGCCAGGTCTTTCACTGTGCCGCGAACTACTTCGTCCGGGTTGGCAAGAAGTTTTTCATAGATCCCTTTTTCAATCAGAAAATAGTTGGTCCAGAATTTCTGCAGCTGCGCTTTGTCTGCTTCCTGAGAATAGGCAACATCTCTCCATTCCTGTAATAATGCCATGTATCTTTACCACCTTTTACTTATTATCGTATTTTGAGGCGTCCCGAAACGCCTGACAGATATAGTATATACGATATGACCGATTTTTTCAATCCTTACTTTTTTCTGATAAATTTCCTTAACAATCCTTAAAGAATCCATCTGCCATTGGTAAAATCAGGAATCGCCGCCGGCTGTCCGCCAAGGGCAATAGATTCCTCAGACAAAGCGCTTATGCACATCCAGGAAGCGGCATCGTAAACGTCGATCGGGCATGGTTTATGATTCTTCACACTGTCAAAAAATGCATCAAACACCAGCCAGTCCATTCCGTCATGTCCGCCCCGGATACCGTCATTCAGAAATTTTTTCCACACCGGATGTTCATACTCTGCCTCATACCGTACAGCATTGCCCCACTGCTCTTTCCATTTAAAGTCATACTCCGTGTCCTTTCCGTTTAAAAATACAGAATCGGTTGCCTCCTCATACATGCCCTTTGTTCCCCACACCGTAAAGTCCCGGCTATAAAATCTGGGAAGTGTGGTGTTCAGGGTGAGAAGGATCGTTTCTCCTCCCGCGCATTTTATAGTGGTGTTCACCACATCGCCCTGGGAAAATCCCGGGATTTCCTGCCCATATTCTGCCAGATACTCCGAAAGCCCCTCTGCTTTCGATGCCATGGAGCTCAGAGTCAGCATCCGGTTGCCAATTTCCACATCCATCCTATGCAGCATGACGTCTTTTAAAAGACTGTATCCCCTGCATCCAAGTCCTATTACCCCTACTCTGAGTTTTTCCATCTGAACGGCTCCTTTTCCTTATGTATTTTATATATCATAGTTGTAACATACCCGTATACAAATTTCTATATGGATTTGGAGATATAAACTCCCGTCATAGCCCTGACCACCGGAGAAAGGATGCGGGGGATTTGCCTGTGACCCGTTTGAAGACAGTGCTGAAATAATTCCTGTCACAGAATCCAAGACGCTTTGCCGTCTCATTGATCCCTGTTCCGCTTTCCAGCATTTCCATAGCATGTCGGATTTTCATCTGTGTAAAATATGTCATGATCCCAATCCCGTTTTTTTCTCCTTAAACCTCCTGATATTGTAAGAGGTAAAACTGGTATATAAAATTATTTTAACTTTTTTTGTTTCTTTTGTATAGGACGTTTGTTTCCGGTCATACTATAAGTAGTCCACGGAGGGAAGGCACAAAGATGTGACGCTCTTCGAGGATTACAAAAGAAAAAGTAGAAATACTTATCCTCCCCTTTGAAGCCTCTGTAACCGGAAGAAGCCCACCGGTTACAGGGGTTTTACATAATGTGAAGTGCTGAAGCGGGCCTGTCACATTAAGCTGAATGTTTCTTTACAGAAGACTAATCTATTTGATTAACTGCTCGACAAACTGAAAGTTATCAAACTCTTTGCATAACAAGAAGTTGTACTTTACCATTGATAATTACTTCTTTTTTTACAAATCCAAATTGAAACATGGACACTATGACAACTTCTTTGACAGTGAGGAAGAATGGTATCATTCAATCGTGGTAAATTCGTGGTAAAATGAGTGTTTTGTTATACTTCAAAATGCTTGAAAGTATAGCATTTATGCGGATAATCGAAAAATTTTCCGCCAATTCACGGATATCAATCCCGCCCCGGCCAGCGCCAGGATATATGGCACAGCATCCTGCCAGAGGGTATCCCCTGTCTACATCGCCACCGCACGTTCCGGCTCTTCCGCCGCGCCGTCTTGAACATCCATTTCGCTTTACAGTCATTGAGAGTATAACGGCTGCTCCTTTCCCTCCTCCACATAGGACTCTGTCTGCCGGATCAGTGAAAGGGCCTTTCTTTTTACAGCGGCCCACTTTGGCAGTCTTCCAGTTTCTTTCTCATGACTGTCCATGTATCTCCTGTCCCTGTCTTTATACAGTGGTCTCTTTTCCTGTAACTTATCCCCACCAATGATCCTCTATAAAACACAAAAAGAGATGTATCCACATCTCTGCAAATACATCTCACACAACGATCTCATATTTCGCCCCGCGGGCTCGTCTCTCACATCCTGTTTTCTCCAGACCTGTGATACTTTCTTTTTCTCTTATTTTCCTGTAGGTCATTTCCAATAAATGCACCAGTTCTTTTAAAGATTTCAGTTTATAGTGTGGATAAGTCACCAGGCCGAAGAGATAATCCAGCATCTCTTTCACATCTTTGCTCTCTTTATAGACGGCCCCCTCCAGATCAAAAAGCCGGTATTTCCCCCAGCTATCAAAAACCGCCTTGCAGATTAACAGGTTCATTCCCATGGGCGGATTGGGCAGTTGTCCCCCATTGTATAAACGGACAGTTAATACGATACTAACATTCTGATGATTCCCCATCAACGGAATATCCTCTATAATAGGTTCCATAATCAAAAGTATACCCAGATTTCAGGCGCATCGGAGCACCGCTTAAACGCACTGTACCCAAATAAAAATACGATATCATAAGGAGGATGATCATGGATCAAATTGAATTTAACCCCCTCTTTCCCATCGGAGGAAAAAATGATGCGTTTGCCCAATATTTTACAGGGCAAAGCTATTTGAAAATGCTGACAACAGAACGCCTCTCCATCGGTAATGTTACATTTGAGCCCGGCTGCCGTAACAACTGGCACATCCATCACAAAGGCGGACAGATCCTGCTCTGTACAGATGGCAGAGGTTATTATCAGGAATGGGGTAAACCCGCAAAGGAACTGCATCCCGGCGATGTGGTCAATATTCCGCCGGAAGTGAAACACTGGCATGGGGCAGCACCTGACTGCTGGTTCACCCATCTTGCCGTTGAGATTCCCGCAAAAGGTGCTTTCAACGAATGGCTGGAACCGGTGTCACATGAGGAATATGCGCAGCTGTAAGTTCTATAGACACGCACCGCTGCCATTATCATAAAAGGAGGATAATACATTGAATAGGATCCAGCAATGTGAAGAAAAATTTATGGAATTATTCGGCACTACACCTGTGAAAAATGAAGGTACTGACCCGGAGTTTATGAGAATACTGCAGCGCTTCATTTTCGGAGAGGTCTGTTACACAGGTAAATTGGACAACCGTACAAGAGAACTGATCACTATTACAGTCCTGGCAGTAAATCAAACGCTCCCTCAGTTAAAATCCCATGTAAAAGCCGGTCTGCATGTGGGCTGCACACCGGTTGAAATCCGGGAGGTTATCTATCAGTGTGCACCGTTCATTGGTTTTCCAAAGACCCTGAACGCAATAGCCGCCATGAATGAAGTTTATACGGCGCAAAATATACCGCTCCCCCTCGAAAACCAGGAAACAATACAGGATAAGGAACGGTATCAGGCCGGGCTTGCAGTTCAGGAACCTCTTTACGGCTCGGAAATCCGTGAAAAATATTCCTATCTGCCGGATGAATACGCTGAGGCTGTTCCCAGGTTCCTGACTGAATTCTGCTTTGGTGACTTTTACACCAGAAAAGGCCTTAATGAAAAAGAACGGGAATTATTTATTTTTGTCCTGCTCTCAGCACTGGGGGGTGCTGACCTGCAGGTTTACAGCCATGCTGCGGGGGCCTTGAAATCCGGCAGCACCAGTGAGGACCTTCTCGCGGCTCTGCTCCACGCCATGCCGTATATGGGATTCCCCAGAATGCTCAATGCACTGAACAGTATCAGACCTCTTTTATAATGGATGATATAGTTTTCCGGAACCGAAGGTTACGATTCAGCCTTCCGGCTTCATAGCAGCAAAAGCATGCACACAGACTGCACAAACCGCAGTCTGGCGCGGGACAGTGGAAGGCGGAAGAAAAGTCTTTTCCGTAACAGATATTGACTCCCTCCGGCACTGTATAGTATACTGGCTGCATATACCGGACTCTGAGTCATCAGGCAGCTACCGGATTCCGTATAAGTATGAAAGCAGGAGGAAGATGGAATGGATTGGAAATCGCTGTACACAGACAAAGAACAACCGTCTTTAGAACAAATTTCGGAGTATATCAACAGTCCCATTTGGCCGGAGTTTCATCATCGTATCCAATCAGCTTACCACAGTGCCCCCCGCATGGAATACAGCCGCTGCTCCATGCAGGCCGGCTGGAATATCAAATACAAAAAAAGCGGAAAATCGCTCTGCACCCTTTATCCAATGCAGGGGTATTTTATTGCACTGGTTGTTATAGGAAACAGTGAACTCACAGAAGCTGAACTCATGATGCCTCTTTGCTCTGATCATGTACAGACAGTATTCAAGGATACGAAAACCGGTAACGGGCAGAAATGGCTGATGCTGGAAGTACGGGACGAGCAGATCATGAACGATGTTCTTGCACTTATCAACCTTCGGAAACGCGCAGCTTTACACTAAAGAGAAGAATGGATAGTCCCCTGTGGAGGACTATCCATTCTCCTGCATGCCCCCTTCTCAGACAGTCAGCGTATCCCTATTGTGTAGTACCTCTGCAGCTTACTCTGGGGCTTTTCCGGCAGAGTCATCGCCAGCTCCCCGCTCTGCAGCAGCGGGTTCACATATTTTTTCATAGCATAATATAATGTTTTTACTCCCATAAATTCTGCAATTTCTATTTTAGTTCTTGGCTGTGCACAAAATCCCAGCAGATCCCGGATATTTTTATCTTCCTGCAGCTCTCCTGTATCATCGCCGCACACAGCATACAGCGCGCTTTCTCTCACTACGGAAGGCTGCTCTGCAATATTCCTGTAGCTGACCGAAGCATTATAGAGCACCACAACAAATTCATTCCTCCTGTTCTCAAAAACAGGCTCCGGAAGGCCTGCGTCCGCCATTTCCTTGCGGATCGTGGGGATGCCGGAATAACGGTTCTCCGCTCCGGTAAGGCTCTCTGCCATAACTGCCAGTGCCGGATTACGCAGATCCGGGCGGGCAACCCCAAGCTGTTCTACTGTCATCCTGCCGTAAAGGTTTCCCGGACTGTGGATCTCCAGCCGGTCTTTAAAGAAGTTGATCTGCACAGGTGTACCCTCTGTATGCTCACTGTAATCCCGGTGGATCAGCGCATTCAGGACAGCCTCCCTGACTGCATTCAGCGGATATTCCGCCTTATCCCTCCGCCTGCCCGTATCCGGGTCGATAATTGTCTTTATCTTCATATTGCGCTTGCAGAAGCCCACAGCCTCCTCTACCATCTCTGGAATAGTCCCGCAGATTCTCTTATTATCCATGAACCGCTCCATATCTTCCCCCACATCCCCGATCTCATAACCGGGAACTACAACTGCCGTTATGCTGTACTGGGGAAAAATACCCTGAGGATAGATGCAGAAATTCATAATTCCCGCCAGAGTCGGGATACCGCCTCTGGTCACATTAAGCATCTCCAGCATCTGTGACTCCTGAAGCATGGAGAATTGGGGGCGCTCCGCTTTTTTATCGTTCAGAAAACGTTCGAGCCTTGTTCGTTCCAGCATAGCCACTGAAATTCTCTCAACGGTCCGTTCATCATCATGCACGTGTCTGCGGTAAACCTCATAGCTGTATATTTCATAGTCTGTCATGGGAAGATCGGCATCCCCCACCCGCACATATGCGCCCTTCACTTTACCGGCGCCCTTGTAATAACAGGGGCGCTCTGCCAGATCAATGGCGGGTATCTCGGCAGAACATATATTGACCCCTTCGTATTCTGTAAAGGTGAATACAGCACGTACCGGCGGCTCCATCTGGCTGCATTGTTCTGTTACTTTTTTCTGAAGGTCATGCAGGTCATACACACCCACCGCCTGAAAAGCAGCTCTCTCATCAAGTCCAAAAAGCAGGATGCCTCCGCTGTCCTGATTGGAAAAGCTTGATAAAGTATCATAAAGTCTCTTTGGACATCCGTCCTTTGCAGTTTTTACTTCTATATACTGGGCTTCTGCTCTCTGTATCTGAACCTTTGCGGCCAGATCTCTCAACTCTTCTGCTAACATCCAATCCCCTCTTCCGCAGATAGAACATTTGTTCTCATCTATGAATATATGCTAACACATTACAAACAATTTTTCAAGTTTATTTTGTAAGTTCTGATTTTGTTTCTATTTTTTTGTATATCTGTTATTCTATTTTGCCGTTATGCATTTCTTTCTAACAAAATAAGAACAATATCAGTGGGTCTTTGAAAACTGTTTACGCTGTGCTGTGGAAGCATTTATTTGGGGCAGGCAGTCACAAAATAAGCATTCAAAACCGCCGGAATCTCTCCCGGCGGTCTGCTTTTTTCTTAAATCACGATCAAATGTACATCTGTTCTCAGTAATCCAGCACCTTTACCTGGAAATCCTCAAAGGCAGCACAGCCGTTTTCTGCAAACATCCCTATATAAGTTCCTGTAAATGTCATATACCTGGTACTCTCTGTACACAGCCCTACTGTCAGCCCGCTTCCCAGTTCCACAAATGTCTCTTGGTCCAGGCTATAAGAAAATCTATAATATGTTTTATCCGATACAATTCGCAGCATCACATTTTCTGCCTCGGCTATTTCTGCGCATGCCGTAACAGTAAAAATATCATGGATATGCTTTGCCAGGCAGATTTTCCATTTGTCCGTCTCTCTGCTTAAATAAATCTCATAATGATAAGAATCATTATAATAAGCAGTAAGGCCTGCCCGCATTCCCTGCACCGCATCCGGCAGGGTGACTTTTACCGTTGATACCGTTTCAAACCCTTTCTGCCGTACCCCGATCCAGGTAGGGCTTGCCATTTCATTGATCGTGGTACTTGTCCCAATTAAAATCAGCCGGCCATTCACCGTATCCCTTAAATAGTTTTCCATAGATGGATTCCTGAGGAAATTATAATGTGTACTGAACACGTCATTTGAGAAATCATCTGTAAAATCCCGGTTCACGGGCAGCGGCGGTTCTCCGGGAAGAGGACCGTCCATCTCCGGAGATATCAGCCCCATTTCCCCCACAACCGGCCAGCCGTCTTTGGTCCATACAACCGGTGCCAGAAATGTCTCACGCCCCAGATTGTGAAGCAGCACCCTGTCTTTCTTCTCCTGGCACGGACGGACTGCCAGGCATACCATCCACCAGTTGCCGTTGTGATCCTCTATCATATCCGCATGGCCGGTACAATAAATCTCCTCCCTCATGTCATCCCTGTGTGTGAGAATAGGATTGTGGGGACACGGCTCAAAGGGTCCATAAGGACTGTCTGACCGGAGTATGGTTTCCATGTGCCCGTATTCCGTGCCGCCCTCAGCCAGCATGAGATAATATCTTCCGAACCATTTATACAGATGGGGGCCTTCCGCATACCTGCCGCCGCACCCTCTGCTTATTATGATACTTTCCGTGAGACGCTCTCCCGTAAAAGGATTCACCTGGCAGAGAAAAATTCCTGTCTTCCCTTCCCCGTCAATATTGGTGGACGCAAAATAAACGGTTCCGTCATCGTCGAACAAAAGAGACGGATCGATTCCGCCCTGGTCCACCCATGCCGGCTTGGACCACCCCTTCCCCATATCTGATGTATAGACAATAAAGTTGCCTTTCCCTGACGTATTGGTGGTTGTCATAAAAAAGGTTCCCTGATGATAACGGATGGTAGGCGCGTAAATTCCTCCTGACGGCCTGCATCCATGTAGGTCAAGCTGCGCTTCTTCTGTAAGGCAGTAACCCTGAAGTTCCCAGTTTACAAGATTCCTGCTGTGATAAACAGGCACACCGGGATAAAATTCAAAGGATGAATTGGCAATATAGTAATCCTCTCCCACTCGGCAGATAGACGGGTCCGGATTATATCCGGAAATTATGGGGTTTCTGTATTTCATTAAAGTTGTCCTCCGTTTTGTCATTGTATTGTTTGGATCACCCGGGTTCGTCTCAGCCTTTCAGGCCGGACATTTTTATTCCCTGGATGAAATATTTCTGGCAGGTTGCAAATATCACCAGCACGGGCAGCAGGGAGACCAGTGCCATGGACATCATCTGTCCTACCTGGACATTCCCCTGAGAACCTTTGAAAAACTGCAGTCCAATGGCAATTGTAAACTTATCATTGGAGTTAAGGTAAATTAAAGGATTGAAAAAATCATTCCAGTTAAACACCAGAGCCATCACCAGAACTGCCAGCATGACCGGTTTTACTGCCGGAAGAAGAATCCTGGTGAATACCTGCAGGGAATTGGCACCATCAATTTCAGCTGCCTCATCCAGTTCCTTAGGCAGTGTCCTGAAAAACTGGATAAATAAGAATATATTGAACGCGCCTCCACCAAGCCAGCTTGGTATAATAAGAGGCCATATGGTATCCACCATTCCCAGCTTATAATATAGCAGGTACTGGGGAATCAGTGTAACCTGAGTTGGAAGCATCATGGTGCCTAAAAGCACCATGAACAGGATCTTTGATAATCTGGACTGAAACCGTGCAAACCCATAGGCAACCACAGAGGATGACAGTACGGTCCCCACGGTGGCAAGAAAGGTGATCACCGCAGTGTTTTTAAAATAAAGCTGGAAATTGGCTCCTTTCCATCCTTCCACAAAGTTCTCAAAGGTACTGTGCTTTGGAATGAGAGTGGGGGGCATACTGTAGATATCCGACATTGGCTTAAAGGATGTGGAAACCATCCAGATAAACGGGAAAAGGCAGATAACCGCAGCAATGACCAGCACAACATATGTCAGTATCCTTGCCATAAGTTTTGTCTTTTTTTGTGATCTTGTATGCATATTTTATCTCTCCTCCTCCTTAATCATCATAAAATACCCAGAATTTGGATGTGGATACCACTACGATGGTGATCAGCATAATAACTGCGAACATACTCCAGGCCATCATGGAAGCATACCCCATCTTACCATAGAGGAATCCATTATTATATAAATGCATAGCCGCCGTATAGGTACTGTTCAGAGGACCGCCGTTTGTCAGGATCAGCGGCTGCTGGAATACCTGGAAAGCTGCGATCACTGTAACGATAAGATTGAAATATATGGTAGGTGTACATAACGGCAGTGTGATATAGAAGGTCTGACGGAGAGAACCTGCACCGTCCATCTGCGCACTTTCATAATAAGACTGGGGAATATCCTGTATACCTGCCAGCATAATAATGATATTATTTCCTATGGTCCATAATGACAGGATCACAATGGAGATCATGGCTACATTTTTGTCCCCCAGCCAGTTTGGCCCTTTCAATCCCACAAGGGATAATATGTAATTGATAATTCCAAAATCTTTCTGGAAGATCCATCCCCAAAGTATGGTCACCGCAACCCCTGAGGTAATATATGGTATATAAAATGCGGTACGGAAAAATCCCAGACCTTTTACTTTCTTGCTCAGAAGAAGTGCAACAAAAAAGGCAAGTATAATGCTGCACGGTACAAACATAAATACATATTTCAGGGTGTTCAGAAAAGCTCTCCTGAATAAAGTGTCATCTGTAAATGCATATTTCCAGTTATCCAGCCCCACAAACTCCCCGATCCCTGTAAGATTCATATTCGTAAACATCAGATAAAAAGAATACAAAATCGGATACAATGTAAGTACAAGGAATCCGATCAGCCAGGGGGCTGTGTAAATATAAAAATTCCTGGCTTCTCTTTTTTTCATGGTTGTATATTTTTTTTGTTTTCCCGGTTTCCTCAAAATTCCCATGCCTCCAATCGACTATAGAACGTACACGCTGCGGACCCTCTATTGTCATGAACTATCAGCGGCCACCCGCCGGGTCAATATGACCCGGCGGGTAGCCTCCGCTTCTCTGCCATCCTTACAATCAGTTGCCGTTTGCCTCGTTAAATGCCTTCTCCAAAGCCGGATAATACTCCTCCATGGCTTCCTCTGCCGTCTTGCCGTCAATGGTCACTGACTGCCAAATCTGTGTATACACATCACCGGCTGCTGAAAATGCACCGCCCCATATATTCAGTTTTGCATCGGCCAGTCCGTCAAGAAATGCGCTGTTTTTGATCGGTCCATACTCTAAATCCTTATAATATGTCTCTGCGATATTTTTGCAGGATGTAAGACCGATCTTACTGGTTTCTTTTGCCATATCTTCATTTGCATACGCTGCTTCTTTTAAGAAAGTCCAGGCTGCATCCTTGTTCTTTGAAGTTTTCAGCATGGCATAGCCGGTTGCGTACATAAGGTTGTTCTTTCCGTTTTCCACTTTCGGCATAGAAACCGCATCCCATGCAAAATTATCTCCCACTTCCTCTGCGATCAGCTTTGTCTCAAATCCGCCCAGTGTATACATAGCCGCGTGTCCAGATACAAATAACTGTTCCTTCGGAAGGCTTTTTGCTGCTGTGTCATCCGGCATTGCCTTGCTCTGAACCAAATCTCCGAATAAATTCAGTCCGTCTTTTACTTCCTGGCTGTTGACTTCACACGTCTTTAGATCATCTGCGTATGCACTTCCGCCTTTGCAGATCACAGACAAGCCTGCGTCAATCCAATGGTTTACCATTCCATAGGTGGCATCCGCCCCTTCTCCTCCGGCAAACTTTTTAGCGGTTTCTGCCAGGTCATCCCAGGTCCAGTCATCGGTAGGATATTCTACACCAAACTTATCAAACATATCCTTGTTATAGGCCAGGACAAAAACATTCTCCAATAAAGGCATAGCCTCCAGCTTACCATCCGGGCGGAAATACGGCTCGATCATTCCCTCTGTTATCACGGATTTGAGGTCAACGCCTTCTTTTTCCACATAAGGATTAAGGTCTTCATAATATTCCGTATATAAACCGTAATAATCCGGGGACATCTGGATAACATCCGGGCCGGTGCCTGCAGACAATGCTGCTGTCATCTTCTGGTCCCATACGTGGTCAGCTGTGGGGATCACAGAATGTTCAACCTCGATTTCCGGATGTGCTTTCTGAAACGCCTCCACCATGGTTTCTCTTGATTTCTTCTCCTCATCTGCTCCCCAGGACCAGATCACCAGTTTTTCCTTTTCCTTGCCATCTGCTGTTTTTGCGGCTTCCTTATCAGAATTGCCTCCACAGGCAGTTAATCCTGCAAGCATAACGCCAACCATACCCAATGCTGCCAATTTTTTTAATTTCATCTTTCTACCTCCATCCATATTTATGTAAATTTATTTATACACCAAAGCTGCGCGCTGTACTTTGATATATGTTCCTGATCATGTAAAGACCTGCTAAACAGATGCCATATTTTTTACGGTCTCTCCCTCCAGGATTTTAAAAGGAGAGTAATTCATATATTTATATTTGTTGCCTTCTAATACATTTATCAAAACATCTACACATTCCGCTCCCTGTCGTTCCGGGTAGATGGCCATTGTTGTCAGTTTCGGCTCATATCTTTCTCTTGTAAAAAGTCCGTCGATCCCTATAACGGAAACATCTTCGGGCACCCTGAATCCCAGAGATTTTAATTCTTCCATCATTCCAAATGCCATATCATCATTAAAACAGATGATGGCTGTGGGCTTATGCGCAGACGCCTGATACATCCTGGCTGCCCTTCTTCCTATGAAAAACAGATCCAGGTAAACAAACCCTTCCGCTTCACAGCTGAAATCCTTTTGACTGCTGTTCTTTGGTGTTTCCGTCTTTTCCAGATCTCCCTGTACATCCAGGATATATTTTCTGTATTCTTTCCCTATTTCCAGCATCATCCGTTCCTTCCAGTAACGGTAACGGAGATTTGCGTAGCCTTCATTAAACGGAAGCGCCATACCGATTTTTCGATGGCCTTTTTTCCAGAGATAGTCAATCGCCGTATTGATAACTTTTCTATTATCAATAATAACTGCCGGCATGGGTTTCGCAAAAACCGCTGATGGATCAAAACTTGCCGTGACGGTTGGCAGGTAATAGTTTTTGCCGATACTTTCCGCATATGCCTGTGCCACCGACTCCGTAGGGAAAAGCGCACCGTCCGCTAATGTCTTTTTCACCATCTCGAAATCCCGTTCATTCATGATAGCCAGAACATGATATCCCTTTTTTTCAGCTTCCCTGGCCATGCCATGGTACATCTGGTTATAATACGTTCCGGTAAGGTCTCCGCAGAAAAACAACAGCTGGTACGTTTTTTTCTGCTGCAATGCCATGGCTACAGGGTTTGGCATATACCCTACACGGTTAGCGATCTCCAAAATTCTTTTCTTTTTTTCGTTGTCTACATATCCGCTGTTGTTAAGTGCTCTCGAGACCACAGACACCGAAACACCGGCCTCTTTCGCTATGTCCTTCCTGGTAACATTTTTTCCCATGCCTTACTTTCTTGTTCATTTTGTGTAATATACACTATTTGTATAGTCACTATACTATATGCTGAGGCCAAAATCTTCAATATGGAAAAATATGGTCACGCGTCCACATGGGCAAGTTGATCACTGCTCACTCTGTTCTCCCCAAAACGCCTTACAGCTTCCCTTTTCCCCACCCCGCCCCAGCTTCCCATATATTTTTTAACAGGGGATGGATGGCTGAACTGCCGGGGAACCCGGACCGTCTGCCTTCCTTTTCATAATCTGATGGAGATAGGGTATTACGGATACCCGGCCCCAAGCTTTTATTGTATAAAAGAGTCAGGATAACTTTTATATAACAAAAAAACTCATGGTATTTTGCTTACAATGTCTGTAAACAATACCACGAGTCTTCCATTCTTAAAGAAAACCGCATTTCTCAAAGCAGGACATCTGTCCTGCTTCATCCGCTTCCTATAATCATGAATAAAAGCACAGCAAAAAATGCTGTGCCCCTGCTCCCGGTGTGTTTTGTTTCCTGTAAGCAAAATAAATCTGTACAACAACAAAAGAGTCATCTCTACGGCAACCCTTCTGTGTATTTAATTATACATTTGATTTATTTTCCTGCTACAATGGACACACACACCTCCTATTTCTTTCTACTGGTAATTATAGACTGTTATCTCCTTATGTCAAGTCCATGACAAAACATTTCATCCTGCTAATTTATGGCAATCTGGCGCTGTCACGCCATCCGTGTCAGGAAACATCGCAGCAGTGCTGCATATTTATTCAGTCCACAAGGCGGCGGGGAAAGCAGAGCGGTTCCTCCGCGGGCAGATTTTCAATTTTTCCCTTTTGCAGCCCAAAGGTTTCTGTATTCCCTGGGCGTCATTTTCACAATCCTCTTAAACACACTGTTGAAAAACTTCTTATCCTCATACCCCACCGCCTGGGCGATCTCTCCAATCCGCATATCACTGCCCGCCAGAAGCCGGCAGCTCTTCTCTATTCTGACCTTCTGCAGATATTCACGGAAGGAAAGCCCTGTCTCCTGCCGGAAAATCCTGCTGATATAGGACAAGGAATAGTGATACTGTCTGCAGAATGCCCCCAGGTTGACATAATCCTGATAATTCCTGTCAACGTACTGAATCACATCCAGCACTGCCCTGTGTTTTGGATGCTTTTGCTTCTCATGAATGCCTTTTCGCAGGGTGAGTATGAGCAGCTCGATCAGTCTGCACCGGAATACCTCTGCATACCCCTCTTCTTTCTCCTCATACTCCTCCAGCATACCCATGATCAGTTGTTTGATCCGTCCGTTCTCATCATGGAAGATACGGTCTACAGGTGTTTCACCCGGTATGGATGTATAATAGCGGATCAGGCAGCCGTGCAGCAGTTCATCCAGAGAACGACACCCTGTCAGCGTCTCATCTATCACCTCAGGCAGAAAGATACAGTTGATCAGTGTAAAATCCGAACTTCTGGAATAGCTGTGCACGCTTCCATAGTCTACAATAAAATAATCCCCCTCTGTGAGCATTCCCTCTGCCGAATTGAGCGTATGCACTGCTGTTCCCTTCACCACATACACCAACTCAAAAAAATCATGGGTATGGCTCTCCATATCCGTCTGCCGGTATGGCATCATGACCAGCCGCTCCTGCTCCTCCTTTGAAACCTCCCTGATATGGATCGTTGCCGCTTTATCCATAAGGCAAATTCACCCCCTATTTTAGTTAAAAACAGGTGTTTTTTTTCATTCTATTCTCTGGTATCATGATAGTCAAGAGAAACTGTAAGAATTCTGAACAGTTACCGTCAAGAAAAGACAAACGGAGGTATTTTAAATGGAATGGTATGCAAAATGGATCAAACCACAGACGGAAACAGGTGATATCTGCCCCCTGTTCCAAAAATCTTTCTTCCTGAAAAAGCCGGTAAAGGCAGCAGCACTTTATATAACAGCTCTCGGTACCTACGAAGCGGAGCTGAACAAAACCCGGATAGGAGATTTTATACTTGCCCCAGGGTGGACTTCTTATCAAAAACGGCTTCAGTATCAGGCTTATGACGTTACAAATCTGGTAAAAGAAAACAACCAACTCTCCGTCACCGTAGGAAAAGGCTGGTACCGAAGTCCCATGCCGGGCTGGAGCAGATCATCCGTGCAGGAGGAGCTTAAAAAAAGCCCTGCGGGACTTCTCGCGCAACTGGAGATCACGTATGAGGACGGTTCCACGGAGTACATGGCAACGGATGAGACCTGGACGTTTACAGACAGCCCTGTCCGCTTTTCAGAAATATACGACGGCGAGATTTTTGATGCCTCCCTGGCATACGGCTGTGCACCCGGATGCAGCAGCACCCAGGGTCATGGATCCGGCAGACCGGTATGTGAATTTGAAGGCCCGTCACATACCTTGATCCCCCAGCAGGGTGAGGAAATCCGGGAGCAGGAAAGGCTTTCTCCCATTGGGATATTTACCACTCCAAAAGGAGAGACCGTGGTGGATTTCGGACAAGATATCACAGGTTATGTGGAAATCAGCCTTACCGCAAAGGCCGGAGAAAAAGTAGCGCTCTCCCACGCAGAAGTTCTGGATAAAGAAGGATGTTTTTACACAGAGAATTACCGAAGCGCCAAAGCGCAGTATTTATATATCTGCCGTGACGGTCAGCAGTCTTATAAGCCAAAACTTACGTTCTTCGGTTTCCGCTATGTACGGATCGACCAGTATCCGGGCGGCCCTTGTGCGGCAAAACCGGAAAATTTCACAGCCGTGGTGATACATTCCGCAATGCGGCGGACCGGATATTTTAACTGTTCCAATCCCCTTTTGAATCAGCTTTTTGACAATGTCATCTGGGGACAGAAGGGAAATTTTGTGGACGTTCCCACAGACTGTCCCCAGAGGGACGAACGTCTTGGATGGACCGGAGATGCGCAGGTGTTCATCCGCACAGCCTGCATGAATTATGACGCAGAAAAATTTTATACAAAATGGCTGTCAGATATGGCGGCAGACCAGGGGGAGGACGGAAGGGTAGGCCATGTGATCCCCGATCTGCTCTCCGAAGAACCCGCCAGCTCTGCCTGGGGTGATGCGGCAGCCATCTGCCCCTGGGAACTCTATCTGGCATACGGAAACAAGGAATTGTTATCCTCCCAGTTTACCCTCATGAAGAAATGGATCTCCTATATTTCTTCCCATACCACAACCCCATATCTGTGGACCGGAGGCACACACTACGGAGACTGGCTGGGCCTGGATGCGCCTGTGGGAAGCTATAAAGGTTCCACCCGGGAGGATTTTATCGCCTCCGCATTTTATGCATATTCCACATGGCTGGTCATGGAAGCCGGAAAGGTGCTGGGGGAGGATATCACAGAATATGAAACCCTTTACACTGAAATTGTATCTGCCTTCCGCACCGCCTTCCCGGAATACAAAACCCAGACCGAGTGTATTTTGGCTGCCCGCTTCGGCCTTGCCAAAGACTGCCAGGCAGCTGCGGATCAGCTTGCTGCCATGGTCAAAGAGTGCGGTATCCGGCTTCAGACCGGCTTTGTGGGAACGCCTTATATCCTGCATACCCTGAGCGAATACGGCTATTCCCACCTGGCCTACAGCCTGTTGCTGAAGGAAGACTACCCCTCCTGGCTGTATCCTGTGACCAAAGGCGCCACTACGATCTGGGAACACTGGGACGGCATTATGCCTGACGGCAATTTCTGGAGCGCGGATATGAACTCTTTCAACCACTACGCTTACGGCTCTGTGGCTGACTGGATTTACAGTGTGGCCGGGGGGATCCAAAGGCTTGCTGCATTCCCGGGCTATGAAAAAGTGAGTATTGCCCCCATCCCCGACAAAAGGCTTGACTGGCTGTCAGTATCCCTGGATACACGCCATGGAAAAATAACTTCCTCCTGGAAAAAAGCGGGGGATGTGTGGCGCTATGAGATCACGACTCCGGTGGATGCGGTTGTGATGATCGCGGGGAAGGAACGGGAAGTCGGCAAAGGGACCCATCTGTTCTATAGTAAAATAGAAACCATCTGATATTCATCTTAAAAAGGGAACGGAGATACCGATTCTTAAATCGGTAGTATCCAGTTCCCTTTTTATCATTCTTCCTTTATAAACTTTACCAGTCCGCCTGTAGGCACCGTAATATTGGCCATAGAAATATTTTCCCAGCTTCCCTCATCCAAGATATCGCCCCTGCAGTCTTTTATCCGGAAATCCATTCTATGATCCGCGTCCAGCTGTATGCAGACCTCCTCCTCTTTTACCCCGTGTACATAGTACATGCACTTTGATACCCGGCGCAGATCAACGGTTCTGCCTCTGCTGTACTGTACTAATATCTGTGTTTCTTCGTCCTCCACCAATACCTGAGGGTAAAGATTTTCGGGTTCCTGTGGCTTGATCTGCGATTCCTGCAGCAGCTTTTCGTTTGTCTGCATAAAGGACATCCAGAACAGCAGCATTCTTTTCATATCTTCTGTGATATTCTCCAGACTCACGGATATCTGCACGGTAGAAAAAATTCAGCTCAATACCTGCAGCGCAGCATCCTCCGTTTTTTCCTCCTCATGCCACATAAGCATATCCGAGTGTACAGCTGTGGCTCCGGAGAGAAGCCGCAGATCCACAATTCCAACTCTGTTGCTGATCCCGGATCCCGGACAGTCTGAGACTCTCAGCAAATTTCCGTATTTCCTGATCTGAGGGCCAATATATTTCTGCCTAAACTCAATCAGTATATCCGGGCGGACCGAGGTAAGCACCTCCTTTACCTCCGTCAAAAGAATATCCAGCGCCTCCTGTACATCTGCACAGTCCATCCCCTCTGTAAACATAGGGCTTTCATCATAAAGGTAAAACTCGTCGATAAAATCCAGTTTCAGCCCGTCGATCCCCCAGTCCTTCACTGCTTTCAGATAGATTCCCTTCAGATACTCCCTTACCTGGGGATATCGGATATCCAGCACTCCCGCCTGCTGAAGCTCATTCCAGTACAAAAGTTTATGGCCAAACCGCTCCCAGGCCTTTGTTCTTTTCCCCACATAGGGAACAGAAAACCACATAAGGTATTTTAGTCCCATATCCCGGACCTTTCTAACGTGCTGTGCAAAATCCGGGAACTTTTTAACAGCCGGTTCCCAGTCTCCGCAGAACGCATAGCCCCGGCTGTTATCATCTGTCTGCCAACCGTCATCCACAATAACAGAGGTAAATCCCATATCTGCTGCCAGCCTGCACTCCTTTTCCACAGTATCGGCATCTACAGACTGATGTTTGGAGTACCAGAAGGAATAGAAGGGTTTTCTTGCCTCCCCGGGCACTTCCATCATCTGCCACTCCGGAGCAGCCTCCCACCACTTTCTCACATCCGCCAGTGTGTTCCAGTACGGCTCCTCTCTGGCAGATTCCCAAATCCTCAGTTTATACCCTTGCAGAAACAAGCCTCTTGGAAGGATCATATCAATTCGGCAGAGCATAACACCATTTTCCTCATGGATTCCATACCTCATGGCCACCTTTTGCTTTACCTCTGACAAAGCAATGGTATGCCTGTTTTCCCCTTTTCCATTAAAAAAACAAATGACCGGTGCAGAAATGGATGTCATGGATTCCACTTCAGGAAACCAGTCCGCTTTGATCGACCTGTCGAATCCACAGGACGGATACCATCTGCCGCTTATATCCAATACGGGAAAGGAAAACTCCACTGTAATTCTGCGTTCCTCCTTTTCCCCGGCTGAGGACGTATACCGAAAATGTGCCTCTCTGCAGATCATTCCCTTTTCTTCAAACAATACTTTTACTTCAGATTTCCCGGGGAAATTATGGGATATCCTCCATGTCTTTTCACTACATCTGTTCATAGTTACCTCCTGTTGTAACTGTTCAGTGCCTTCACAGTTACAGGCAAAAATCCATGGAGGATCATCTTCGGCCATGGGATTTCTGCTTGGCTGCGGTACGCATTCTTACGGTCAGCGCAGTGAATGCGCAGACCTACTGAATAGTTACCTCCTGTTCCATATTATTTTTATTTCACTGCACTGTCTACCATACCCTGAATAAAATACTTCTGTAAAAACAGAAACAGCACCAGGACCGGCAATACTCCAAGCAGGGCAGAAGCGGCGGCAGCATTCATATTATTAGCGGTCTGGGAAAAATAACTGGCCACAGCCAAGGTGATGGTCTTCAGCTTTGGTGACTGTAGAAAATATAAGGAAAACTGGTAATCATTCCAGCATCCTACCCCCGTCAGTATCACCACACTGGCTATGACAGGCTTTAGCTGCGGCAGTATAATTCTGAAAAAGGCCTGAACCGGTCCGCACCCGTCAATAAACGCCGCCTCTTCCAGCGCTTCCGGAATCCCAGCAATAAAATTAGAGAACAAAAATATACTCATGGGCAGATTAAAGGTTACCAGCACAATGATGATTCCCCAATAGGTGGATATCCCCTGTATTTTTACCATAGTACTGTAAAGGGGGACCAGAATACTCAGACCCGGAATCATCATGATGCCCAGAATAAAACTCTTAACCCCCATATTAAATCTGGAACGGTTTCTTGCCAGCGGATATGCGGAAAAGGCTCCGATCATTGTGATGAACACAACGGAAAATACGGTTATGACTGCTGTATTCTTTAAAGCCAGCAGCATATTTCCACCGTTCAGCGCCTCCTTAAAGTTATTCCACTCAATATAAGCAGGCATGATCCACCTGGAACTGGTATCCATAGAAGATTTTGCCGCAACACCAAACAATATGTACAGGGGAATAAAATGAACAACAACCACCACTGCCCCTATCAGATATAACCACCATTTATTTTTCCGGGTATTCTGCATTTTACCCTCTTTGCGCTTTCTGTTCATTACATATATACCTCCTTCTTATTAAAGTAAGAAGTCACCACATTACTCAGGAGCATGATCAATAAAAATGAGAAAAGGCCTATGGTAGAAGAATACCCTGCATTTGTGGCCTGAAAATACTGGTTTGCCACAAGTGTGGAGAGGGAATGGGAGGCGTAACCCGGCCCGCCTTTTGTCAACGCCTGGATCACATCAAATAATTTCAATCCCCCAATTAAATTCAATGTTACAGAGGAAGAAATGGCAGGGATCAGAAGTGGAACGGTAATATAACGGAACTGCTGCCATCTGCTTACTCCGTCAATGGCCGCCGCCTCATAATATTGTGATGATATATTCTGCAGTCCGGCCAGATAAATCACCATAGAGATTCCCACATACTGTATACTGTTGATCAATGTCATAATGATCACAGCCCTGCTGCCGCTGCTGAGCCAGTCCACAGGAGCCTGTCCCAGTGCAGCCAGTATATCGTTCACCGCTCCGCCATCATACTGTACCAGAAAATACATAATATATCCCATAACCAGTCCGGATATCATGACTGGTGCATAGACCACCGTACGGATGACGGTCCTGCCCTTCATCTTCGTATTCAGTAAAACAGCGTAGCCAAGGCCCAGGATATTTTGTACCACCGTACTGCCCATCCCATAGATCAAAGTGTTTTTTAATGCTGTCAAAATATTTCCATCATGTAAAAGCTTCACATAATTATCAAATTTTACATATGTATATTTCTGCGAATATCCGTTCCAGTTGGTAAAAGAAATTCTTATCCCTTCCGCAAAAGGATATATAACAAAAAACAAGAACAAAAGTATAGCCGGAACATAAAAAATATTGATCACAGATTTTCTGCTTTTTTTGCTCATACAGTCCCCTCCTTTTAACAGGGGTGCCGTCACGGACAACACCCCTGCATCTCATCCTGCTATTGCTGTGCAAGCTTCTCCTCGTATGCCTGTCTCATACTTTTTACAGAAGCTTCCACCGCATCTTTTTCTCCGGCCAGAATGCTGGTTCCGGTAGTACACATAACATCATATAATCCGCTCGGTAAGTACACCCTGTCAAAGTATGGTATGGTGAGTAAATCTGCACTCATATATTTTTCATAATATGGCTGTAAAGTGCCCGTTTCGCTTTCAACCCCCTCCAGTCCGGCGGGCATACCGCAGGCTGTTGCCAGTCTGGAGCAGTTCTCCGGCTGTGCCATATAATTCAGCAGTTCCAAAGCCTCTTCCTTGTGAGGACTATCCTTCCATACGCCTACCGCCAGGTCTTCACCGCCAATCATACATGGCTGCTGACTTTCATCTGCCGCCGGGATGGGCATGATCCCCAAATCTGCGTTCGGATTTGTCTGCAGCGCCTCAGCCACCGCTTTTCCTGTATAGAAGGTAAAGGCCGCTTCATCCTGAGCCAATGCTTTGCAGCTTGTTATATAGTCTGCGGTGAGACAGTCTACATTAAAGTAACCTTTATCATTCCAATCCTTTATCATTTCGCTGACAGGCTGCCAGTTCTCCCAGTCAAAGCTGCCGTCTAAGAGCGCTTCTCCCAAACCATTTTCTTCGTCGTTTGTAAGGAGTGTAGGCGCAATTAAATCCAGCATAGTACCGATTGTCCAGTTGTCCTTGCCGCCCACGTGAATGGGGGTTTTGCCTATGTCTTTTACTTTCTGGCATGCCTCCTCAAAATCCGCCCATGTTCTGATATCATCCACATTGACACCTGCATTATCTAAAACAGTCTTGTTAAATGTCATGCCGCTCAGATCCGCATCTGCCGGAAGCACATACCTATTTCCATCTGCATCCGTGACCATGTCTTTAATGGAATCTACGATCTTATCCGCAAATGGCTGATCATTGATCGGCTCCAGATATTCTACATAAAGAGAGGTTGACCATCCATGTGTGGAAAATAGATCCGGCATATCATTGGATGCCATACGCGCTTTGATCATTTCACCATATGTTCCGGGTGCGGACACCTCCACAGCAATGCCGGTTTCTTTTGTGAATTCCCTGCATACCTCTTCGATAGTGTCTGTGATCACACCTGTCATATTGTGCTGGAACTCCAGCGTAACTCCTGTACTTTCGCCTGCATCCCCGCTATGGTCTGCCCCACTGCTTTCTTCCTTTATATCTGTCTCATTTTTTTCTGATGCTTTGCTTTCCTCCGGACGCTGGGAACATCCGCTGAACGCTGCCGCTGTCATAGAAGCAGCCATGATACCTGCCAATAATTTTCTGTATTTCATCTTAATCTCCTTTTTTTATCGGGCCCGTTTTATAAATTTATTATAGCAAGCCTTGGCCCTTTCTAAAATGTACTATTTCTATTCTTTAAGTACCGTTTCCTACATTGCTTTTATTCATATTACCAAACCCCCTCCTGCTTCTCTCCCACAAATTGCACAATTTTTTACTTTTCAGTGCCTAAATATTGTAATCATTTTCAAATCTGGTATGATGGATATTAACTTAGAATTGGAGGCAAATAATGAAAAAGAAAAACAAGAAAAAAATCTCCTTTCAAAAGAACATTTTTCTGCTCTTCCTATTATGTTCCGTGGTACCCCTTTTGATCAATACTCTCCTCAATGTCTCCCTGTATTCTGTCCGGCTGTCGGATGACACTGCCCGAAAGTATAACAATGTATTATCATCACTGGGCAGCAATATAGAGTCCTACTTAGAAGAAGCCGAGCGCCTGTCCATGAGTCCTTATCAGTATGATGATTTGATCCATCTATATACTTATATCTCAACCATGAAAAAGGATACATCATCCTCCCCGGCTCAATGGTCCAATTACGTTACACAATATGAGCGCACTGCCACAAAATTAACTGCACTGAGTTCCTCGGATATACTTGGATTGGCTTTTTTCCCCATTGACCCAAACAGTGACAAAGGGTTCGTCTACCGCAAAAGTGACTGCAGGCTCCATGAATTTTCACCCAAAGGCTATCCTTTAGATTCCTGGTTTTCCTATGCACCCTCTGCCTATAAATATATTACATATTGCGCACCGCATACGGTCTCTTACTATGAGGAAGCGAAAAAACAGTCCGTATTCTCTGTTGTAAAACCAATCCGTATTCTGGATTCCAAAAAAGATATCGGCTTCTTAAAAGTAGATGTCTCCACAGAACTGTTTCAGCATTTATTCTCAGACATCTCCATTTCTGAACCTTCCTGCATCACTATACTTTCAGAAAAGGACGAGATCATCTACTCCACAAACAAGACAGCCGGAAAAACATTTCTGGAAACCTATAGCACTAACCCGGAACGCTTTGGACTGGTGTGCTCTTATTCGCTGAAAAAATCAGACTGGAAAATGGTATATTTCATTCCATATCTGGAATTTTACAAGCCTATCCTGGAAGCCCTCCTGGTTTCTTTTATTTTGGGCATCCTTATTTTTCTCTTTTCCGTTTGGAATTACAGGAAAATATCCTCCGGGTTCACGAAACCGCTGCGTAATATTTTATATATCATGCATGAGGCAGAAGAAGGCAGCCTGGATGTGAGGGCAGATGAAACTCTTACTATGAACGAGGAATTTGAACAAATCACCAAACAGCTTAACCACATGATCCAAAGTCTGGACGAGCACATAAAGAAGGAATATATGGCTGTCATCAGTCAGAAAAATGCCCAATACCAGGCTCTGCAGGCCCAGATCAACCCTCACTTTTTATATAACACTTTAAATAATTTTGTGGCACTGAACCGCATGGAAGAACGAAAATTGCTGGAGGATTCTATTATCCAGCTCACACGGATCTTCCATTATACCTGCTCTAACTCCGGATACAGTACGTTACAGGATGAATTTTCCTTTATTGAGCATTATCTGTTTCTTCAAAAGATCCGTTTTGAGGAACGGCTGGATTTCCGGCTTTATTTAGATGAGGAGGCAAAAAATTTCTCCATTCCCCGCCTGCTGATACAGCCGTTAGTAGAGAATGCCATTGTACATGGTATGGAAGATTACGATAGACCTACCCGGGTGGAAGTGGATGCCTCTGTTATTACATTGAAAGGAATAGGACAATGTATTTTTCTGGCTGTCATGGATAACGGTATTGGATTTGATAAAAAGAAGCTGAATATAAATAAAAGTGTGGGACTGCTGAATATCCATGAAAGGCTTCAGCTTTTCCAGAGTGAAAGTTTTTTTGAAATACACAGTGCAGTGGGTGAATATACAGGCAGTTATATGGTCATCAGAGATATACATACAAGCCTGAAAGAGAACAGAAAGGACGAATCCGAATGAAAGTATTAATTGCAGATGACGAACGCATGGTACGTTTGAGTTTTATCAGCATGTGTAATGAGCTGTACCCTGGTATTCATGAATATATCGAGGCAAGAAACGGAAACGAGATGTCTGTATTGGGAGAAAAAGAGCAGCCTGACCTGGCCTTTGTGGATATACGAATGCCGCTCATGGACGGACTGTCTGCCATAGAAAAGCTTTCCGCCCTATGCCCCCATACCCAGTTTATCATTCTCAGCGGTTATTCCGATTTTTCATATGCGCAAAAAGCCATACAGCTGGGCGCCAGGGATTATCTGCTGAAACCGCCTTCTCTGGATGACATCCAAAAAATTTTCATGCAGGCGGAAGTGGACAGAAGCCAGAAGATAACTCAGGATAACCACACCTTTTTCTATGAAACCATAGCACAGTTTAATGCTTACTGTATCTTTCCTGCGCTTGAGCAGGATATGACCGGAAATTTATCTGCCTATATTTTCTGCGTGGATTATAAAGAGCCGGAAGCACAAAAGCAATTTTATAAAGGATTATACCGGAACATTCAGCAGGAATTGAATCCTTTGATCCATTTGTATTACCGCTATTGTCTGTTTCACCTTCCGGAGGGTGAGATCTGCCTGATCATCAAAACGCCGCAGCCATCCCGGCGGCCTGCTGAAATATTAAATACTATATCCTCTGCTTTCGGTGTTCCGGTAACCACCTATCATCTGTCAGCCTGTTCTTTAGGGGAAATTTTTGACAAGATCATTTCCGTTATGGACTTGTTTTCTTTAAGAATATTTTGTGGTTATGGAGGATTCCTGGATGAACATAAAGTTTTTGCTTTATCAAGAAAAAAACAGCTGATCAAGCTTAGTGAAACTGTAGAAAATCTTCAGCTGGCCTACCAGGACCGGGACTATATCCAATATGAGAAACTGCTGGACCGGCTAATCTCTTTTCCTGATCTGTCGCTGGAAAAAGAACTGGATTGGAATGGTATGGGAAAGTACCTGCAGCATTATTTCCATTTTGGCCAAACCGTAGACAGTTTTGCTTCTCTCTATCAGTTTCTTGTACAGGGCAAAGAGGACATGTACAAAATATCCGGCGTAAATAACACCCCAAACCTTACGGAAAAAGTCAAGCAGTATGTGGAGGAGCATTACATGGACGATATTGGAATCAATACCATCTCCTCTCTTTACGGTATCACGCCTAATTACCTCAGCAAGATCTTTCATCAGAAAGAAGGGCTTCGATTTATGGATCATCTCACATTGGTACGCATAAGTCATGCAAAACGTCTGCTCACCGCCAGCCCGTGCTTATCTGTAAATGAAGTTGCAGAGCAGATAGGCTATCGGGGAACCCGTCATTTTTCAAAAGTCTTTCAAAAACTGACCGGGCAGACTCCATCTGAGTACAGAAAAAGCAAACAGAATCCCTGATCATGAAGCCGCCGGAAACAACCTTGCACCTTACAACAAAGGCTGTGATTCCCAGATCATAAAAAAATGACAGCATCACAGCCTGGTCTATCTGCTATAAGCTTTCCTTCACCATCACATGGATCTCCGAATACAAATGCTTCCTGTAAGGATTTTTGTCATAGATAAGCTTGTCCAGCAGAACCTCTATGCTTCTTTTCCCCTGGTCTTTCAAACCACTGCCAAGTGTCATAGTCACCACGTCTTCTCTCATAAGTTCCAGAATCTCGGGATAGTCCTCATAACAGATCAGGCGCACACCCCTGCGCCCGCTGGCCTTCAGCTCCTCGCCTGCTGCCCGGACACACCCGCAGGTGACTAATATACCATCTATATCCTTTTCCTCCTGCAGGATCCTCTGCATCTCCCGCCGCATGATCACCGGGTCCTCTTTGGTTGTGACGCTGGGAAGCATCTGGATTTGCGGATACGCCTCTGTGATGACTGTACGGAACCCGCCCTCACGTGTGCCGAACGGAAAGGACTGATGCTCATCCCCATCACTGGTTATGACTACCGTCCTGCCTTTTCCATTCAAAAACTCTCCCATAAATCTTGCCGCTACTTTTCCTGCTTTATAACCATCCTGCCCAATAAAGCAGAAGCGTCTGCTTCCCTTAATATCCGAGTTGACCGTTACCACGGGTATTCTTTCTTCTGTACAGCGGTCTATCGCCTCCACAATTTCGTGTGCATTGATAGGGCTTAAAATAATGCCATCCACTTTCTCCTCCCGGTATTTGTCCAGCAGGCCTGCCTGCCTCTGTACATCCGAGTAGGCGATCACTGCGCGAGGCGATTCGTGTAACAAAACAGGGAGGCATAATTTTTGCCGCCTATGTCATATCCGATGGCTGTCTCATGGACGAAGGATTTCATCGGGGCAATATCAGTGTCTCCGAATATATAGAAAAAGGCCTGCTTGATGCCCGGACATTTGCCGCCAATTCCAATCCAGAGAATGTATTTGAACTTGTCCGAAAGGAAGACATTGATGACCTGATGTCTGCATTTCCCGTAACCCGGCTCCATTACGCTGCAACAGACGGCTGCGCCTTATTTATGCGCGAAGCAATCGCTAAGATGGACCATGATACCTTTGAACTGTTTTTGAAATACCACTTTGCCACTTGTGAGCGGGAAGATTTATTGGGTATTACAAGCCACGCCATTGACATATTCAGAAAATAAGCATCCAAGAGATAAAAAATTTTCCGGCCAAACAAAATGTGAGAACTCAGGCTGCTTATGTATTAAGCAAAAGCAGCCCGCCAAGGCACAGCATGATTCCGCATATCTGTTTAAAAGTTATCAGCTCCTTATAAAAGATCACACCCACAATGATCAAAATAACCGCAAGCCCAATATTGGCCGCCAGGGAGCCAACACTGACCTTCCATCCGGCTCTGTATATGGCAATATAACCAAATTCCAGCGCAACCACAGATGCGCCCAGGACTACGGATGCCCAATTCAGTTTTCTCAATTCCGGAAAATATGCTTTTCCAGATGATGTAAACAAAAACATCACAATGGACAAGAACGCCCCTACCAAATAAGTCACGGAAAGTGAGACAAATGCATTTGCCTCTGCCGGGGTTGATTTTGCACAGATATTATAGACCGTATTTGAGCCGATCACCAAAAGAATCGGCCAGATGTAATTCCACATACTTTTCCTCCTTATATACAAAAAAAGCCGCAAACCAAATGACCTTAGTTTGCGGTAGGTGTCCACCCAATTTTTATTTTACGTCATATACTCATATCCGTCAATGCCTTATATTCTGAACCAAAGACCCGTATTTTTGCCTTTACTGCCTCCGCCGCTGCCTCCACCTGACAGGGAATCATATCTGTCAGACAGGTTTTTCCTTCCTTGATGGCCCGGACTGCCGCTTTGCCTGCAGCCACATTGATATCTGTAAAAATATTCACTTTGCTGATTCCACAGGCGATGGACCTTCTGAAATCTTCTTCTGAAAGCCCGGAACCTCCGTGGAGTACCAGGGGGACCTCCACCATATCTGCAATTGTCTTTATCCGGTCAAAATCCAGTTTAGGTTTCCATTTATAAGCACCGTGAGCAGTTCCCACAGCAATTGCCAAAGCATCTGCCTGTGTGTTTTTTACAAAATCCTTCGCCTGTGCCGGGTCTGTATAATATGCTTCCGGTGCATTCATCCCCTTATGGGCAGCCGGTTCCTCATTGTCTCCCACATGTCCCAGTTCTGCTTCCACAGTTGCCCCAAAACAATGTGCGATTCTGACCAGTTCATGGACTTTTCTCAAATTTTCTTCGTAATTGTCTGTGGAACAGTCATACATAACGGAGGTAAATCCCAGCTTCAGCGCCTCCATACATTTTTCAAAGGTAAGTCCATGGTCATAGTGGAGCACTACCGGAACCGACGCTTTTTTTGCCATGGGGACAAGCAGTCCCGCCAAATCCTCCAGCGGTCCGCAGGGAAGCAGTACCTCCGCTGTGCCGATGATGACCGGGGATTTAAGTTCTTCCGCTGCTTTTAACACACCTCTGGCAAGTTCCAGATTCACGGTATTGAACAGACCAACTCCGTAGCCGTTTTTTTTGGCCGGCAGCAGCACATCATTCAGGTTTACTAACATTTTTTACACTCCTTCTCTCTTTTTCCATCCATTTTTAATTTTCTTATCCAGTTCCTCCAGCTGGCGGATGCCGCTCAGCGCATCATATGCTTCCACACAGGACGCCCCCTCAGCGGCAGCCAGGCGGACACACATTTTAAAAGGATACCCTCTCAGCATGGCAGTCAGAAATGCGGCGATGGTGGTGTCGCCCGCTCCTGTCCCTGATAATACTTTCTCAGGCTGGTAACTGGCCTCAAATCCCTCCCTGTCTGACCATTCTTCTGCGGAAATCCCCAATTTTGCTTCCAGTTCCCCCAGCCCATGTCCTTCTGCTGTCCTGTAATATAAACCGGGTGCCCCGCATTTCAGCAAAAGGACCTTTGCCCCAAACTCCATGCACTGCTCTGCCAAAGGCCGGATATCTTTCTGTACGTCCAGAATAAATGAAATGTCTTCATCCCCTGCCCTGCGCTTCCAGTCCTCAAATCTCCTTCTGTCCAGCATGAAACAGAGTTCTTCTATACTTGGTACAAAGAAATCCACATAAGGGAGCACACTTCTTAAAATCTCCTTCCAGTCAGCCTTTCCCGCCGCGGAGTCTCCATCCACAAAAGCCAGGTCAAGGGAGGTTGCTGTTCCTTGGGATTTCATATATTTCATCATACGCACCAGTTCACTTCCAGTATTTTCGTACATTTTCTTCATCAGGGGAGGATAGCCAAAATGAAATAGATCCGCGCCGCAAAGCTTCTCATTCGGCAAATCCTCAAAGCAGAAGGTGTCATTACATCCGGAATCATGAAGAAATATCCTGTCTATCCCCGGAACCGCAAGCACCACGGAATAAGATGTATTCTGCCCCTCCTGAACAATGATCCCGGAATCTGCACCCCAAGCAGCATAGATATCCGAAAGGATCTTACCGAATTTATCATTTCCGGTCTTTGTCATGAGGCAGACATCAGCTCCCAGCATTTTCATAGCCAGCCCCGTGTTGGAGACTGCTCCGCCCGCATGAATATCTACACCTTCCATCTGTATCAGTCTTCCTGGCGAGAGAATTTCCCCCAGTTTTGATACCCGCTGCCCCTGCGGAAAGAGTGGCGTTATATCCAGGCAGGAATGTCCCGCTGCAATCACCTTTTTCCCCATATGATCACCTGTCTTCCTTTATTTCTTACCGTCTTCAGAACACGGAAAGAGCTTGCTCTGTTTTTCTTTCAGTTTAACCGATTTCCTGTGAAACTGCATTTCCATATTTGTGATAACCAGGCGATAATCTTGCGTTTTGTCCTTTGTTTGTCTAAAAGCTGAAAGCGCCTCTATTATTGTACAGTTTTTCTTGTAATTGCTATGATTTATTTGTTTATATTTAATGATTATTTTGTTATTATGCAGATAATTTTGAGATTGTTCTTGTCTGATCTATCCAATGATATTAGAATAGAGTTAGAAAATCAAAAGAAAGCAGTGACAGAGATGGAGAAAGAATTTGAACTGGTTGCCCACCCGCAGATACATGCGTTCCGTGCCCTATTGGTACGCCTCTTTTCCCGTGCTCCCCATACCCACAGGGAGATGGAAATAGGGCTTGTTCTTGACGGAAATCCGCAGCTCAACGTCAATGGAAATATACGGAATCTGCAAAGCGGTGACATATATCTGCTAAATCCCATGGAACTGCATGAAATACATGGACAAAGCGGCGGCGCGCTGATACTGGCCATACAAATGTCACGGCAGCTTGTCACCTCTTATTTCCAACACGACGAGAATACCTGCTTCATTGAAAACAACGTCCGTTCCTTTTTCTCACAGCATGAGACCCGTTATGAAATCATGAAGGGTCTGCTGATTGAGCTTGCATATAACTATTTCGGACAATTTGCCAACTATGAGTACAAATGCATGAGTCTTCTGAACATGATCCTATATGCGCTTCACACTTATGTTCCCAAAAAGACATACACAGATGCGGAGATCACCACTCGCTGGCACAGACAGGAGCGCATGAGCCGTATCACGGATCATATCGAAAAAAATTTCAGACAGAAACTTTTGCTGAGGGATATTGCTGCCCATGAAAATCTGTCTCTCACCTATCTCTCACACCTTTTTCGCCACGAACTTGACCTGTCTTTTCAGGAATATCTGAACCTGAAACGGTTTGAGTACGCATGCCGCCTTCTGCAGCATACAGATAAGAAAGTGCTTACCATCAGCATTGAAAGCGGGTTTTCAGATGTGAGGTACCTGAACCATCTATGCCAGAAGTATTATGGCTGCCCGGCCTCCGAACTGCGCGGAAAAACAAGGCTGCCCGCCGCCGCAGACAGGCAGGCGTCCTCCAACACACAGAATATTTTCACGCCCGGAGACAGTATACTGCTTCTGCATACACTGCGTGAAAACTATCAGGATACATACAGCAGCTACACTATATGGGAATTTTACCGGTAATTTCTCATATGGTAAAAAACCGGGGAAAAGGGCCGCTATTTGCTGCCCTTTTCCCCTTATCTGATGCTTCCGCCATGAAAATGGCATTCGTATATTCTCTGATTCCCATAAAATATCTCTTCATAACCCTGAAACCATACAAATTCCCCCTGGACTTTGCAGTGATAACTATATTCCCCTTTTCTGTAAATTACAGGACCCCGGTAAGGCATATCTTCTCTTGCATTAAACAGTACTTCTTTCAGGAAATCACCACAGAATGCCTCTCCGAGCACTCTGCCTGTATAGTTCATACTCCCAACAGGAACAGCGCTTTTCCAGACTGCCTTCCAAAAAAGCCATGCCACGCTCCCTGACAAAAAGGAAGAGGTTTTGCTTACCTGTTTTCATTTAATAGAGAGTGTCAGCATACCCAAGGGAGTCGTTATGACAGACAAAGGAACTGCGGATTATACACAGTATACGGCTTTCATTGACCTCTCAAAAACCCAGTATTATTTCAGGACTTATGATAACAGTCAGATCATCACGGTTAAAATGCCGACATCATGTGACTGTACTGCAAAGATACTTTCCCTTGGAAAACTGGAAAGTCCGCAGATCTTTCACAACTTAAAGGGTACATCCATCTAACAATGCTAACCCTGCATATCAATTTTTTGCCTGTAGCCAGCCTGTTGCCATCGGCCTCCTGCATAAGATACAACACATGCCGTTCAGATGTTCTTTTGCTGTATTGGATAATTCAGACTTGCCTGTGCACCATGAAAAGCGGGGTGAAATTAAAAAAGTAAAAGTGGGGTTCACTTATGCTGATACGTTATGATAGCTTCAGTTCACAATTCTGAACACTTTTTCTTTTTCTCCATTTAAATAATACATAATATTTTCGGCCGATATCCTTTCACATGCCTCAATAGAATCCTCAGAGAAAAAGGCACAATGAGGGGTAAGAATCACATTTTCCCTGTTTACCAGGGGATTTTTTTGTAAATCAGGAGACTCACTGCCAAGGACGTCCAGACCAGCTCCTCTCAAAATCCCATTATCTAATGCTTCTACAAGGTCATCTTCGTCAATCACACCGCCTCTGGCCACGTTAATCAAGAATGGTTTCTTTTTCATCTTTGTGAATACATTTTTATTGAAAAAGCTCTGATTTTCCGAAGTCAAATTCATATGGACTGTGATAATATCAGAATTTTCCAGCAGGGTATCAACATCCACCAGTTTCACCCCCATATCCTGTGCTGCAGAATCGGGTATATAAGGATCATATGCCAATATCTTCATACCAAAGGCAACAGCCCTTTTCGCCACAGCTCTGCCAATCCTGCCAAATCCCATAATTCCAAGAGTCTGACCTTCCATTCTCCTGATATTTTTGCTCTTTAAAGTCTCTATTTCCCACACCCTGTCTTTATTAACTCGTCTCGACAAGTAAGGCAGGGTTTTACAGAGCGATATGATAAGCATCAAAGTGTGGTCAGCAACCTCCTGTGTACAATATTCCCCCACTGCACAGACAGCAATTCCTTTCTCTTTTGCATAATCCACATCCACAAAATTCCAACCTGTTGCCTGGACAGATATTATTTTACACTTTTTCATACAGTCAATGACTTTTTTATCCACAGGAACATATCCTGTTATAACCGCATCTGCATTTTCTATCGCTTTATAAAACGTTTCCGGGCAAACCTCATTAAAAACAGCAACTTCCACTTCAGCATCTTTTGGTAAATAATCTAATTCTGTCTGGATATCCCTGTCTGCTGATTCTGGGTATTCCAATAATATAATCTTAGTCATTATTCCACCCCTTCTTAACATCTTTTAATCAAGGTATTTTATCAGTTTTCAACTTTTTTGTCTGTCTATTTATGCTGTTGAACAGGTGATGAGATACTTTCAATATCCAGATAACCCATGTACGCCGTCTCCTGTTTATCTATTCCAGACCATCAGGTTATCTCCTTTTCGATACCTTTACTCCGATAAATGCAACCACTACGCAAACAACGGTAATGGCAATGCCATATAAAAATATTCTTGTATATCCGTCATTCCCATAACGGTCAAGCCAATTACCAAACATAGTATGCATAAACATGTCGGGCAGATAACCAATGAGAGTGGCTATAGCCACTGCACTTCCTGACACGTGCAAGGGAATCCCCAGTTCCTGCTGTACTGAAAAAGTAGTGCCTTTAACGGTAAACATGAACACTCCCACCAAAATCAGCAGACCCGCGATGATACCCGTGGGAGTACCTCCTGGAATTACCAGAAACACGCCTATTCCTATAATACAAAGGATATGACCCAGCATCTGTTCTTTACAGACAGAATGAAATACCTTGTCAGCTATCCAGCCTCCTATTGGCCCGCCTAAAAAACGACAGCCATAGGTACGGATTGTCCCAATGGTTGCTGCGGCCACTGCAGAAATCCCCAGTACCCCGGTACTGTACGGTGTAAGATAACTTGCAACAGCAGATGTAGTTACATACCCGAACATCAGGATTGCCATAATCCATACACCGGGAATTTTAAATGTCTGCATAAACTGTCTGGTGTTAAATTTTTCACTTTCTCCGTTCTCTTCTCCATATACTAATTTATCATTGAACAGGATCAGAATCAAAACTCCTGATATCAGACATAATACTCCCATACTGCCCACAGCGCCTTTAAATCCGGTAATCAAATCGCCGCTGAACAAAGAAAGCAGACCTACCATGATAAAACTAACTAAAAGAGAAGCTACACCGTTCATGCCCTCAAATATTCCAAACATTCTTCCCTGTTCTTCCTCATCGCCCAACAGACGGATTCCTTTCATGATTGCAGGCCAGAATGCAAACCCTCCAGTAAATGCGCAGAGCAACCATATCATACGCACCATAAAAAAGTTCTTATATGTCATCATAAAGATAAAACATAATATAGCATTACCAAACGTAGAAAATAATAAAACAGTCTTTGGTTTAAATCTATCCGCAATCCAGCCTCCTGGAAGATAAGATACAGTACACGCTATTGCATAAATACTCATCAAAGAACCTAATTGTTCATTGTTAACTTCCATAGCTGCTATCATCTGGTCATAAAAAGTGGATTTCATATAGGGAAGTACGAACATAAAACCATAGGCAATTCCCAATGACATCAGAATCAGCAAACGTCGTATCTTTTTATGAGCCCCGTTTTGTTCCATAAAGCCCCTCCTTTTGTACATCGTATTCAGTCCGCAATACCATATTCCACCACCAGGGCATCTGCAATATCCACATCTTCTACTTCCCCATTTACAATAGAAGATTTATATCCAGCTCTTTCATTCTGTCTTTCTGTTTCACTGCAAACTCCGAGATACCCGTTACCTTCTACTCTCCTGCGTCAGCAGGTACACCGCAACAATATCTGTTACAGGGATTTTCACTTCCTTGATGTCAGCCCTGTATATTCTGTCCTCTGGTATGATGGAGGAGTTCACCATCCGAAGTCCGCGAATCAGGTGTTCTCGCCGCTGACCTTCACAGTCAGTTGTCGGTCCCTCCCGGCTGTCACCACTACCTGTCCGCCTTCTCTGAATACCTTCTGCGGACATGCCGGAATACAATCGCCACAGCCCCCGCACCGGATTGATCACACCTTTCCTTTTCCCATTGTCAGGAGCCCCCTTTCCATATTTAAATTCTGTGCGGTAAAGTAATATCCTCTAGTTACAAAAAGTTCTTTTTTCACGTTCTTTATTACAGAACTTAATTCTACAAAATGATCATTTTATTACTCGGCTATTGGCCGAGTAATAAAATATAAACCCTTTCGTTCTTCATTATAGAACTCAGTTCTATTATCTTATTATTAATGTATCATATTTCTTTTTCACTTTCAATCCTATATTCCATACTTTTTAATTTTTGTGAAACATGTACAAACTCATCTATATCCCCCGAAAATACAGATATGTGCGTCCTGTCTCATACACTATGGTATGAAAAGAAGCCGGAACACCCAAAGACCAGACTGCATTGTCTGCGGCATTACAAGTACCTCCAAGAATTTCCACCCCTATAAAGCCTTGTCTGAATGCTTCCTGACATAATGTGGCAGATACAACACTGATTTTAAATTTTTCTTTTCAAATACTAACTAAAAATTGGACATAACTGCTAAAGTTTTATACATACAAAAAGGAGAAGCGCCTTACCGCCGCTTCCCCTATGTATGTATAAGTCCTGTATCAATCAAAAATGATCAATGCCATAAACACTAAGTCTTCCTCCCCAGTATTCACCAGCCCATGTCCGTGATCATCCGGTGTAAAGGTTACATCCCCTGCCTTTACCGGGCGTACTGTGCCATTGTCATCATAGTCTCCCTGGCCGGACAGAATATAGTAAGTCTCGCTCTCATTGTGGTGTTCATGATATCCAAGGGAACATCCCGGCTCAATGACTACCTCTGCGTACAGACCGCATTTTCCATTCAGCTCCTTCTCTCCTAAAATATGCTTAATGATCACATGGCCCTTGCCCCCGCACATATTTTCTACTGTTTCTGTTTTCATCATACTTCTTCCTCCATGCAAAAAGGTCCCCAAAGGTGGGTTCCGCTTTTACGGGCTTGTCAATATTTTCCTGCATAAATAATATTCCTCTGTTTTAACTTTTTACACAGAACCCATTCTCCTCCCGCACCGGAATCTCCTTGGCATCAACCCCTTCAATCCGTATAAAATTCCCCATGGACAACCGTTCCAGGAAGTTTGCTATCTCCTGCTCTTTGCCCTGCAGTTCCATTTCCACGCATCCGTCCCAGGTGTTCTTCACCCATCCGGTCACCTGCAGAAGCCGTGCCAGGTGCTGCGCCCGGTACCTAAGCCCTACTCCCTGTACCAAACCGGTCAGTATAAAATGCTTTCTGATTTTCATTTCTTGCGTCAATTCCTCCATAAATGTGTATATCCAGAAATTAAAAATTTTTTCTATACAGTTTGCATTATACCACTTTTTACAATGTCTGCAACTATCTTTCGCAACTTTCCTTTTTATCCAAAAAAAGCCGTCCCGCAGCCGTAAAAATTTCCCGGCTGCAGGACGGTTTTAAGAGGGTATTCTATCGGTATTTCAATGTTGTGCCTATTCCCATTTTTAATGCTTTTTCATATACTAACTGTCCCAGTGCAATGTCATTTGTTGAAAGTCCTCTGTGCCAGAATAAAATGGTCTCATCCTCACGCTGTCTGCCCGGTTTTTTCCCTGCCACAATCTCTCCCAGTTCTCCATACAATGTATTCTCGCTTAGTTTTCCTGTCTCCACATGTCTGCGGAGGCTTCCCAGGATGCCGCCTTTGCACTGTCCCCAGTCGTCCACCACGATCTTGTCCATCACATCTGTGAGGGAGAGTTCCACCGCGCTGACTGTCCCATAGGGAACCACAAAATTCCCCGGCTGTACCCACTCTGTTTTCAATAGAGGCGTAGGTTCCATAAGACGGGTGGCCTCCACCATGATATCCGCCCCTTTCAGGCACTCTTCACTGTTCTGGGTCACTTTAACCGGTTTGCCCAGTTTTTTGGTAAGCCGTGCCGCAAAATCCTCCATGGATTCTTTTCTGCGGCTGTTCACACGAATCTCCTCAAAATCATAAATGGAATCAAGAAGCACCACGTTCCACCATGCGGTTCCTCTGGAACCCAGATGCCCCAGGATTTTATTTTCTTTCTTTGCCAGATACTTCGCTCCGATGGCTGTCAGAGCACCCGTACGCATAGATGTGATTTCCGTAGCGTCGACCACGGCTCTCGGCGCCCCGGTTTTAGGGTCGTACAAATTAAGCAGGGCCATTTCTGACGGCAGATTGTGTTTATAGTTATAAACATAGTCTCCCACAACTTTCACGCCTGCCACATCCATAGGCTCTATATATCCTCTGAGTACATTGAAATGTCCATGAAATTCCGGATCGGGGATCAGATGTACACGGGGCTCAATGACTGTCCTGCCATTTCCCTGGGCCTCCAGGCTTTTCTCCACTGCTCCCAGAATTTCTTCATTTGTCAGTTCCAGTTTTTCAATATCAAATGCATTTATGTATAATAAATCCATAAGCACCTCCAAAATTTAATAAATTTTTCTCTGCTCGTTTTCTGCAAGCACTTCTATTCTTTCTTCCCATTCTTCTCTTTTTTCAAATCCACAAAAAATGTTTTAATAAATGCGATCAACTGCAGCAGGAATACAAAGAGTACCAGAAAACCTCCCACCGAAGCCAACTGTTTTACGCCGTCTATACCACGTACACCGCCTGCTACGGCTCCCATGATAATGGAGATGGAACCGATCAGGATACCCCAGATCAACTTCTGGGACTTTGGAGGCTCCTCCTCCATATTCTGTCCCTTGGTACAGATGGATGCAATGGTGCTGGTCATGGAGTCCGCCGCTGTGGAGAAGGACAGCATGAGGGTAATCATAACAACCGGAATGATAATAATTCCCAGCCCCAGCGGAAGGTTCTGCAGAAAGGCCCAAACGCCTGCTGTAGCGCCGCTTTCCTTGATGACTCCAACCATATCCACAACACCGTTCATCTGCCAGTTCAGTCCTGTTCCTCCCCATACGGAAAACCACACGATACCGAATAAGGATGGCATAACCCAGTTGATGATCATAAATTCACGCACGGTTCTGCCATAGGCAATCTTTCCAAGGAAAATACCCATGATGGGAGCATAGGCGATCCAGGAACACCAGTCAGCCAGGGTCCACCATCTTGTCAGCGCCTCGCCGCCCACATCACCGGAATCCAGTCCCCAGATAAAGAAATTATTCAGCCACTCTCCCAGTCCTGATACGGAATTGCTTAAAATGATCGCCATTGGTCCTGTGATGAACAGGAAGATCAGCAGACCATAGAAAATCTTACTGTTCAGGGATGCCAGTCTGCGGATCCCTTTATCCACGCCCAGGATAGCGGAGCTTGTAAAAATAAGAGTGGCTATCCCCCCAAGAAGTACCCAGATGAATGTATTATTCGGTATTTTATATACAACATTCAGCCCGGAAATAAGAAGCGCCAGACCGGTTCCCAGGCCGGAAGACATTCCCAGTGTGATCGCAAGGGAACACAGCGTATCTACTGTATTCATAAATATGGGATTTTCTGTCTTTTTTCCAAAAAGAGGCTTTAAGGTGGAAATTACAGACAGTTTTTCTTTCTTGTTGAAATACATGTAGGCAATGAGAAGGCCCGATACCGCATACATGGCATAAGGTACAAATGTCCAGTTATAAAAACATCTGCCAAGCGCAAAACGTGCCGCCTCCTGGGTTCCCGCCTGAATGCCCAGCTGGTCCAGCTCACCGTACACATTTCCATAGTATATCAAAGGTTCATTGATCCCCCAGTTTACAATTCCCACTGCAATTCCGCCTGTCAGTATCATGGCAAACCAGGTTCCGAAGGGATACTTGGGTTTTGCATTGGCTCCGCCGATCCGCATATCTCCCAGCTTAGAACATGTGACAATGGCTATGACTACAACTGAAACAACTGCCACAAGCTGATACAGCCATCCGAATTTCCCAAGGGAAAAACCAAAGAAGGCTTTGGCTCCCTTTGCCAGCCCCTCATTATTGATAAAACCAATCGCTACAACAATTGCCATGATAACAAAAGCAGGAATAAATACACCCTTCCGCACAAGTCCGGCAGAACCTGTCTTTTCTTTCGTTTCTTTCATCTTTAACCTCCCAATTCTTCTCCAATCCGTTTATATGTTTAGTTTTCGCAGAAATGTTCCCTCTTTCAATAGTTCATAAACGGCCTCTATATCCTCAGTCAGTATACGGTCATCCTTATCATAAAACGGTATTGTTTCCTGAGGACGGCAAGCCCTTTCCCTGTTATTTCCCCAAATGTTTCCCCTCTCCGCAAATCCATCGCCTGGCCTGCAAGCATGAGTTCAATCCCCAGGACATAGCAGAGATCGTCCAGTATTTTATCCGGTCTCTGCACAGCCAAAGGCGCGCTGGTGCTCCTGTCCTCAATCTCACCGGCAAGCGGAAAGGTATCCATGGACACGGGGTTTGCCAGACTGCGGATTTCCGCGTCCAGAGCTGTGAACGTCTTCTGGATCGTGGAAAACGCTATGACACTCTCCTGTCAGACTGTCCCCGGTTAAACAATGATTTCCTCATCCCCTTTACATATTGATTATAGTAATAACATATTTTTTCATTCAGCCGAATTTTCATTTATTATGGTCATAATAGCACTTGATTTTACTCTTGTAAAATACTAAAATATGGTTATGTTATGAGTTTTTTTAATAGCAAAGGAGGATACCCCATGACACTCCGCCACATGTCCATATTTCTGGAAGTTGCATCCTGCAACAATATGAGTATTGCTGCCCAAAACCTGTATATTTCACAATCCACGGTCAGTCTGGCTATCTCTGAGATTGAAAAGACTTACAAGGTCCGCCTGTTTGACCGTCTGAGCAAACATCTCCGGCTCACAGAGGCAGGTGTGCTGCTCCTGGATTACGCATCCAGAATCATTTCCCTATATAAAGAAATGGAGTCCGCACTTCTGGGACTCCATCTGAAACAGATCCATATTGGAAGCACGCTGGTGGCTGCCTCCTGCCTGCTGCAGGATATTATCCGGGCATACCATATCATCTGCCCGGATGTAAGCACACGTTTTACTATTGACGACTCCTATTTTATGGAGAAAAAGCTGGCCTCAGGGGAACTGGATGTAATGCTTACAGAGACAAAGGGAAGCCACAGCAGCCTTGTCTATACCCCTTTTTTGGATGATACTTTTGTGGTCATATGCAGTCCTGATCATCCCTATGCCCGGAGAGAAAGTCTTTCCATTGTGGATTTTGAAAATGAGATGTTTCTCCTGCGGGAGGAAGGAAACAGCACCCGCGCGGCTCTGGAGCGGGCCCTGAGCAAACAGGGCCTTTCCCTTACTAAAAGTCATGTATATCATAACATTGACGCCCTGAAGGAAGCTGTAGCTGAAAATGAAGGGATCTCCATGATCTCTAAAATGTTGATACGGGAAGAACTTTCCAGCCACAAACTCCACGCCTGCCCGGTCACAGACCTGCCCATAAAGCGTGTTTTTTATATCGTACAGAGAAAGGACAGGGCCTTTCTTCCCTATGTCAAAGAATTTATTCGCCTGTGCCGGGAAACTTCCGGCAGAAGGTCTGACAGTTAAACGAAAAAAGAGGGCTCTATTTCTTTTCTTCTATGATATCCAGCAGAGTTTCTTCCCACACATATCTGTTTTCCCGCAGAACTTTTTTGTATGCAGACTGGGGCAGCGGGGAATCCGCCCTGCCGATTTCAATGGTCAGGCTTGGAATTCCCCTTTTCAGTAATGCCCAGTCCTTATATCCTGCGGGATCCAGCTCCTCGTAATTGCCGTCCGGCTCATATCCCGTGACAGCAGCAATACGGTTTGCAAAGGCCTGTGTCCTGGCTGCCAGTTCCCCCTGCTGCCCGAAAGCCCAGTATATGACTCCGCCGGAGGAATGATAGCTGACAGTGCGCGCGAAGTTTTCCTTTTTTGTCAGATTAACCAATGCCTGGGCCTCCCTGGTGCTCTCTGGGGCGGTACCCTTGTATTTTTCCCTGGAGGGTCTGCCGATCCCATCCACATAATCCTCCCACAGGGCATCAAAATTCCGGTTCACATCCACACCTTCGGCATTGGATTTCCACCGTCTGAAATAAGATTTCCACGGCATTCGTGCCCCATCCCGGTCCGCGATCTCCCACACCTGTTCCCGAATCCCGGGTGACTGCATGCCCTCAGCCCCAAACTGGCTGATGGTCACCCCGTCCGGATTTGCCATGGGAATTATATGGAGGGCACGGTCTTTCAGCAGCTCACGGTAGGAATATCCCTTGTAGGTTCTGTCCTCGTGAAGCAGATTCTCCACAAATTCCCCCATCTGTTCCATGACAAGCTGGCTGGTCATGTATTCTCTTCCATGTATTCCCGCAAAAATCAAAACCCTGTCAGAGGCATTTTCATCTCCCATTCTCACATGGTACAGCTTTCTGCCATCCATCGTATCACCTACTGTCTGAACTTCCATAATTCCTTTAAAAATTTTGGAAAATATATGCAAATCATTCTCCATTTCTCGGTAAGTATAGCCTGAAAATTGGACAAATTGTCGATTTTCTCTTTGATTTCGAGCATTTATGCACATTGACGGATACCTCAAAACTCATTATAATTAAAGATATTCTATGGGAGGGAGAATAAGAAGTGAAGAAGCTGAAACAAATTGCTGCGCTGGTTGGAGCCGTACTGCTTCTTAGCATGTACGTCCTGGCTTTTATTTTTTCTCTTTCGCACAACCCAAATGCCGGTAATATGCTGCTGGCCGCAATCTACTGCACGGTACTTGTTCCCGTGTTTTTGTATGCCTGCCTGCTGGTATACCGCTATACAAGGCAGAAAAATGATATTCCTCAGATAGACACTGCATCCTCCGCTGTAGATACTTTTATCTTTGACCTTGGAAATGTGCTGGTCCGTTATGACTGGAAAACCTATTTAAAAAGTTTGAAATTCAGCGCGGAAGCAGTACAGGCTGTGGGCGATGCTGTATTTGACAGCCCTGATTGGGTGGATGCTGACCGAGGTGTGCGGAATGAAGAAGAAATTCTCCAGGCCTTTATTGACAATGACCCGGAATACGAAAAAGAAATACGTGAGGCATTCGCAAAAATGAGCGGTGCCATACATACCTACTCTTACACAGTGGACTGGCTGAAACATTTGAAAAAGAGAGGATATAAGCTCTATTATCTATCCAATTTTTCACAGCCTATGTATGAACGCTGCAAGGAGAAAATGGCATTTCTGGATCTTATGGACGGCGGCTACATGTCCTGGCAGGTAAAAATGCTGAAGCCGGAACCGGAGTTCTACCAGAAACTGCTGAATGACTTTCATATCAAGCCGGAGAAGGCGGTATTTCTTGACGATGTACTGGAAAATGTGGCGGAAGCCCGTTTGCAGGGAATTAATGCTGTCCATTTTAAGGGCAGGAAAGAGACCATCCAAAAATTAGTGGAAGAATACGATGTGCTTTAAATGGGATAAGACATAACAAAAACCGATTGGCCTGCTGACCAGTCGGTTTTTGTTATGTTAATACATTTCTTTTTCCATTATATCACACAGCTTTTATTTATTGCGGTAAATAATATCCTCACGGCTTGGGCCGTTGGAAACCATGGTGATGGGGAATCCGATCTTCTCTTCCACGAACTCAATATATCTGCGGCAGTTTTCCGGAAGCTCATCGTAATTTTTAATGCCGCGGATATCGCAGTTCCAGCCCGGAAGTGTTTCCAGAACCGGTTTTGCCTTTTCCAGCCTGCCTGTTGTGGGGAAATCTGTTGTGATCTCGCCGTCGATCTCGTAAGCCACACATACCGGAATCTCCTCCAGATATCCCAGAACATCCAGAACCGTGAAGGCCACATCTGTAGTTCCCTGCATACGGCAGCCATATTTGGAAGCCACACAGTCAAACCATCCCATACGTCTTGGGCGTCCCGTGGTGGCGCCAAACTCTCCGCCGTCACCGCCGCGTCTTCTCAGCTCGTCTGCTTCGTCACCGAAGATTTCAGATACAAATGCACCGGCGCCTACTGCGCTTGAGTATGCCTTGCAGACTGTGATGATCTTCTTGATCTCGTAAGGCGGAATACCTGCGCCCACTGCACCGTAAGCAGCCAGTGTGGAGGAGGAGGTAACCATTGGATAGATTCCGTGATCCGGGTCTTTCAGGGATCCGAGCTGTCCTTCCAGAAGCACTTCCCTGCCCTCTTTCAGTGCATTCCACAAATACAGGGAGACATCACACACATAGGGAGCGATCATCTCCTTATACTCCATCAGCTCTTTCATGATATCATCCGGATTCAGAAGCGGTTTGTGATATAAGTGCTCTAAGGTCACATTCTTGGTCTCGCATACACGCTCCACTTTTTCTCTCAGTGCCGCGTCATCATCGAACAGCTCGCTGACCTGGAAACCGTTCTTTGCATATTTATCAGAATAAAACGGCGCGATTCCAGACTTGGTGGAGCCAAAAGATTTTCCTGCCAGACGCTCTTCCTCATATTCGTCGAATTTGATATGATAGGACATGACCATCTGCGCGCGGTCAGAAACCTTGATCTTCGGTGCAGGTACACCCTTCTCCACAATAGAATGGATCTCTTTAAACAGTACCGGGATATTAAGCGCAACACCGTTTCCGATGACACTGGTTGTGTGGTCGTAGAACACACCGGACGGAAGAGTATGGAGCGCAAATTTTCCGTAATTGTTTACAATTGTATGACCCGCATTGGCACCGCCCTGGAATCTTACGATGATATCGGATTCCTGTGCGAGCATGTCAGTGATCTTGCCCTTACCTTCATCTCCCCAGTTAGCCCCTACTACTGCTTTTACCATTTTTCATTCCTCCTAATGAACTTTTTGTACCCATGTATCATACTACATTTCTTTTAAGAAATAAAGTTCAAATTTGTATTTTCGGACGAAAAATTGTGGATTTTTATGGGAAAGGAGCTGTCTTCCCCGTGTTTTGACGGTTGAAAACAGCTCCTTCCCAATCACAGAACGGAAATTACGGACTCCCCCTCTGCCTGCTTTTTATCAAAAATTGTTAGTCAAAATGCACTTCTGTGGCGAATTTTGCCTTCTCATCTATAAGGGCCTTATAGCCATCCTCCTGCCTGTGCCCTTTCAGCTCATCCATATATTCCATGTAATCACATAAATATACATAGACGGTGGAGACATCGTAATTTTTCACCGGAACGGTATTGACATTACCTGAAATAACTTCCATGGCCCTGCCCTGGGCATCCAGGATCACAGGAAAGTAATCTGCCCGTTTCGACTCATCCTCATATAACTCGTTTACAGTCAGCTCAAAAGGTGTTTTCACTACAGACGCAATACCTGCGCCCTCTTCATTCATCTGGTTTACTTCTGCGGTCTGTACTTTGGAATGGTCCGCTTTAATATCCAGTTCAAACTGCCAGGAGCCATCCATCCACCAGTTTTCATGGCTGTTTGGAAAGCTGTTCCATCCACCCTCATTTTCCGCCTCTGTCATGACCTGTTTCCACTCTTCATCTGACATGGCTTCCAGTTCTTCGTCTGTGTATCCTGTATCAAAAACGTCCGGTTCTGCCAGTTGTCCTATGATCTGGCTGATATCCAGATTCAGGGTAAACTGTTCCGGGATCTCTAATTTTGTGCTGTATTGTTTCACTACCTCCGCATCAACCATAAATTCTTCCCCGGCTGCTTCCGCTTCGGCCTGTTTTTTCTCCAGCTCTGTGGCATCCGTATTTTTCATATTCAGGTCTATGCGCATAACCCCTGTATAGGTATTGTCATCCAGAAACTCCCCCTCCAGATAAACCAGATCATTCTGTACCTGAGGGTTAAAACTGTAATTTTCTGTTGTCTGTATGCAGATGGAAGGCTGCCCGGATTCATTTTTAAAGGTGTCCTGAAAGGGGTCCTCTGACTCGATCAGCACAGACAGATACAGAGCGGAACCGCTGCAGTAGCTTTCTGACATGGTGACCGTGGTACCGTCCACTGTTTTTGTAAAGGCGCCTCCGGCCTGGCCCTCCTGTCCGCCTCCGGCCTGATTTTCTGCTGTTCCAGACTCCAGAGGTTCCGCATAGTCTTTATAATTTTCTCCGTATGACAGTTTTCCTTCCATCCGTTCAAAAATATGGCCGATCAGGGGCAGATTGGATGCCCACACCGGATTCTGATAACATGCCCCCAGAAATACGGCCATTGCAGCAGCCATGGCTGTGCAGCCCATTGCTGCCCTTTTTAAACGTCCTGTTCCTCGTTTTGCCTTTCTATTCATACTGACAACTTCTGCGCCGGCAAAAGCCTTCTCCCCTGTATGCTCAGCCCTTTGTTCTATCAGTTTCAAACTCTCCTCGAATCTGTCGTGAAATTCCTTTGAAGGTTTCGGTGCCTCATTCTTCCATTTTCCCTGTTCTAACATAATGCTTCCTCCTTATCACCAAGACTTTTCCTGAGCTGATTTCTTCCCCTGTACAGACGTGTTTTCACGGTATTTTCCTTAATTCCCATCATCTGGGCGATCTCCGCAATGGAGAAGCCTTCTATATAGAATAATATCACCGCAATGCGAAGGTCCTCCGGCAGACCCTTGATGGCTGTATAAAGGTCTGTATATAATTCGTCTTCGTTTCCCGGCTCCCTCTCCACATACGCTTCGTAAGGAACCAGACGTTTCTTTTTCCTCTGTATCTGATAGCACTCATGGATCAGGATACGTGTCAGCCAGGTTTTGAAATACTTCTCTTCCTTTAACGTATCTAATTTTTCAAAAGCCTTCAGAAGCGCCTCCTGAACTGCATCCGCACTGTCCGCATCGTTTCTCAAAATGGACATGGCTACATGATACAGCGTGGTTTCCGCTTCCCTGACGGCTTGTATAAATTTCTGCTGCTGCATGGGTTCCTCCTTTTTGTGTACCGGAAAGGGCCTTCTCCCCGGTTCTAAAAAACGTGAGCTCCGTTTTTGTAAACAATAGACAGAAACAATAAGGTTCTGTAAAATCTCTATTGTTATTAATTAGATACCTGGCATGATAAAAAGGTTCTTAAAAATATATATTAAATCAAATGTTGCCCTGACCCGGACACTACAATCACGATCTCATCATATTCATGGGTATGTTCCATAAAATCCTGATTCACAGTTACCCGTTCCACATACAGACTGTAGTCCTGAAAGGTCTGGTACTCCTGTTTGAAATATTCTGTTTTTTGTATAAACATTGACACCTCCTTCAGGGATGTTATTGACGGGCACCTGGTTTTGGGAGAGCAGAAGGAAATAATCCTTAACTGTAGCCTGATGTGATTTCTGTTCGTCAGACCAGAGATTTGCCTCCACCTTCCTTCAGATTCCACTTCACAATGGACACCCTTGGTCTTGGCTGTATCCTTCCCACTACTAGGGGGGATTAGGGACTTTCACCCATTAGAAACGTGCGCCGCCAGGCGCACAGAAAAGGCAGCCATATTCCCAAGTAATATAGCTGCCTTTTTTAACCTTAATTTTATCCCGCCACTTCTCTCCTGCGGAAAATGATAAATCCAATGGCTGAAACTCCCATTAAAATAGGATAAAACAGATACGGCATGATCGCCATAGGCGTAAGCCCGGACAGACTGGCAGCGGCCAGAAGCTGGGCGCCGTAGGGAATCATTCCCTGGCCTACGGAGGCAAAGATATCCAGCAGGGATGCGCTTCTCTTTGGGCTTACCTTGAACTCTTCGCTGATCTCTTTTGCAATGGGTCCGGCCATAACGATAGCCACCGTATTGTTGGCTGTACAGCAATCCACCAGCAGCGCCAGAACAGAGATTCCGAACTCCCCGCCCCGCTCGCCGCTTATCCGTTTCTTGATCACATACAGGATATATTCGATACCTCCGTGTTCCTTCACCAGCGCCACAATGGCAGCTACAATAATGGAGATCACTGTGATATCATACATACCTGTGATGCCGTCGCCCATCTTCTGAAACATTTCACTGACAGCAAACGCGCCTGTGCCTACCCCCACAATAAGGGACAGCACGGTACCTGTGATCAGTACGATGAACACGTTAATACCAACAAGCGCCCCAATCAGGACCACCAGGTATGGGATCACCTTGATGATCTGAAACTTCAGATCGCCATCAATAATCCCTGCATTTCCCCTGGCTATGAAGAAGAAGATCACAGCCGTGATAATGGCTGCAGGCAGGACAATGAAAAAGTTCTCCCTGAATTTGTCCTTCATCTCACATCCCTGTGTCCTCACTGCCGCGATGGTGGTATCGGAAATCATGGACAGATTATCTCCAAACATGGCTCCGCACACAATAGCTCCCATACAGATAGGAAGGGGAATACCAGTTTTCTCAGCAATCCCAACCCCGATGGGGGCCATAGCGGTAATAGTACCCACACTGGTTCCCATGGAGATGGAAATAAAACAGCCGATCACAAACAATCCTACCACAGCAATCGAGGACGGCATAATGGAAAGCCCCAGATTGACTGTGCTCTCTACCCCGCCGGCGGCTTTGATGGAGCCGGAAAAGGCTCCGGCTGCCAGGAAGATCAGGCACATGGTGACAATGTTCTCCTCACCGATCCCCTTGGAAATGATTGACACTTTCTCCTGGAATCCAACTTTACGGTTCTGGAAAAATGCCACAGCAAGGGCAATCAAAAATCCCACAATGGCCGGCATAGTATAAAAGTCATGGAACAGGATACCTGCCCCAATGAAAATGATCAAAAATACCCCAATGGGCAAAAGCGCTATGGGATTCCCTCTCTTTTGCTCCTTCATGTAAAAACCTCCCGATTGTTTTTATACGTTGATCTCTGCGTTCATGCCCAGAATTTCTTTGTTTTCATCCAGAACAGGCTGCACAACACTCTTCAGGAATGCCTCCACCTGTACCTGGGCACGACCTGTATAGCGGGAAGGTTCCATGGTCTTCTGCAGATCTTCCAGGCTCATATTGAATGCCGGGTCTGCGGCGATCAGCTCCAGAAGGTTATTCTCTTTTCCTTCTACCTTCACATTCTTTCCTGCCTCCATGGACAGCTCACGGATCCTCTCATGCAGTTCCTGGCGGTCCCCACCTGCCTTAACAGCATCCATCATAATGTTCTCTGTAGCCATGAACGGCAGTTCGCTTCTCAGACGTTTTTCAATCACTTTCGGGTATACGACAAGGCCGTCCACCACATTCAGGCACAGATCCAGGATACCGTCAATAGCCAGAAATCCTTCAGGAACAGAGAGGCGTTTGTTAGCGGAGTCATCCAGGGTCCTCTCAAACCACTGGGTAGCGGAAGTGATCGCCGGATTCAGGGCATCTACCATTACGAAACGTGACAGGGAAGCAATACGCTCGCTTCTCATGGGGTTTCTCTTGTAAGCCATGGCTGAGGAACCGATCTGGCTCTTCTCAAATGGTTCTTCCACTTCCTTTAAATGCTGCAGGAGTCTGATATCATTGGAGAACTTATGGGCACTGGCTGCAATGCCTGCCAGCACATTCAGCACTCTGGTATCCACTTTCCTGGAGTATGTCTGTCCTGATACAGGGTAGCATTTTTTGAATCCCATCTTCTCTGCGATCATAGGGTCAATCTTGTCAATGGTCTCCTGGTCACCGTCAAACAGTTCCAGGAAGCTGGCCTGTGTGCCTGTTGTACCTTTGGAGCCGAGAAGCTTCATGGTGCTTATGACATAATCCAGATCTTCCAGATCCAGCATGAATTCCTGCATCCACAGGGTTGCCCTCTTGCCAACCGTGGTAGGCTGTGCAGGCTGGAAATGTGTGAAGGCCAGGGTTGGGAGCGCCTTATGCTCGTCCGCAAATTTAGACAGCTCTGCGATGACGTTGATCAGTTTCTTCTTGACCAGTTTCAGGGCTTCTGTCATTACAATAATATCCGTGTTGTCACCCACATAACAGGAGGTTGCACCCAGATGGATGATTCCTTTTGCCTTGGGACACTGTACACCATATGCGTATACGTGGGACATAACGTCGTGACGTACCTGTTTTTCCCTCTCTTTTGCCACATCATAGTTGATGTCATCCACATGGGCTTTCAGCTCGGCAATCTGTTCCTGGGTAATATTTAACCCCAGTTCTTTCTCTGTCTCTGCCAAAGCGATCCACAGTCTTCTCCATGTGCGGAACTTCATGTCCGGGGAGAAAATATACTGCATTTCCCTGCTGGCGTAGCGCTCGGATAATGGGCTTTGATATCTATCTGTACTCATTTAAAATCTCCTTTTCCATTTACAATAATAAAAAGGGCACCGCGAGGCGCCTTCCCAGCCGGAAGGTGTCCCGGGCACCCCTCTGATCAAGCCAGGCCCAGACGTTTGAAAACTTCGTTATATGCCTCTTCTACGTTGCCCATGTCTCTTCTGAAACGGTCTTTGTCCAGCTTCTCATTTGTCTCTACATCCCAAAGACGACAGGTATCCGGTGAGATCTCATCAGCCAGGATGATGGTTCCGTCCGCTAATTTACCGAATTCAATCTTGAAGTCAATTAACTTCATTCCTGCGTTCAGGAAATATTTCATTAAAAATTCGTTGATCTTTCTTGTATATGATTTAATGGTGTCGATCTCTTCCTGTGTAGCCAGTCCTAATGCCAGCGCATAGTCATCGTTGATGAAGGGGTCGCCCAGGTCATCATCTTTGTAGCTGAATTCTAAGATTGGGCAGAGAAGCTGTTTTCCTTCTTCCACTCCCATTCTCTTGGAGAAGCTTCCTGCAGCCACGTTACGAACAATTACCTCTAAAGGAACGATGCTCACTTTTTTCACGGCTGTCTCGCGGTCACTCAGTTCTTCTACGAAGTGAGTCGGCACGCCTTCCTTTTCCAGCTGCTGGAAAACATAGTTTGTCATGCGGTTGTTGATAGCGCCCTTGCCTGTGATTGTGCCTTTTTTCTCACCGTTGAATGCAGTTGCATCATCTTTGTAATCTACGATCACTACGCCGTCTACATCCGTTGCAAATACTTTCTTTGCTTTTCCTTCATAAAGCTGTTCTAACTTCTTCACCTTCGTACACCTGTCCTTTTTCCATAATATTGATTTCTCATAACTGCCTGGTACCTTCACAGTTACGATTCCTCTTTCACTGAGAAACGTTATGATACACAAGGAATTATATAACATCGGTTTTCAAAACACAAGCCTAAAATCCTGTGCTTCTGTGGTATTCTTTTGTGTATTTTTCCAAAACATCCCCCATATCTTCCTGTTTCTCCCGGGGAACGCTGATTTTTCTCTCATCCATCTCCATTTGGATCTCCCTGCAGGTATCCAGATCGGCTCCCATTTTGGCACATTCTCCCTGCCACTGGGCTTCCTCCATGAGCATCCTGCAGGTACACAGATAATGTTTCAGAACCAGTTTGGTATGAAGACTTTCATATGCTTTTTCAAAGCAGGCCTTTGCCTCATCCATCTGGAAGAGATGCAGATAGGCACAGCCCATATTGTGGTAAATTTCACCCTCATACTGTCCGCCCAGACCGCCGGTATCCACACTTCTGAGTGCATCCTCATAGATGCGGATGGCATTGACATACATCCGGTTGTCAACCAGATAGTCGCCTTTTTTCTTCTTGCGTGCCACATCGGGAAGCTGCTCTAAGACTACAAGCTCCTCGTTCAGCTTCTTGAACTGCTCATGGGTCAGATAATTGATCTCCCTGAATACGGCCAGGATAAAGTCCCCTGCACCGCGCTCCTCCTCCAGGATACGGTACAGCTTCTGATAGAGTTTTAAAAGGCCCAGTTCATTTTTTATCCAGTCACAGAGATGTTCATTGATAATGGTCTCATCCAGCAGATAGATGTTGTGGTAGAGATAATAACATAATTCTTCTATGCTGTAGATATTTGTGCTGATGTTCTCAATATAAAACGGAAGAGAAGCCCGCTTTATCTGACATAATATGTATCCGCTCATCTGTTTCCTCCTACCACACTGCTCTCTCGGTCCACATCAGACCGCTTGAGGGGAACATTTCCCCAAATCCCAGGTCCTGTACCAGAATGATGCAGGTATCTGCCGATTCATACATGACGTGTACCCTGAGTCTTGTGGTCCTGTCAGGCCTCTTTGGAAGTCCCGGCAGTTTCATGCAGTAATGTCTGACTTCACCGCCGTCCATGGGTTTCACCATGAATTCCAAGTCCTGCCTGCCATCCAGAAGCAGCTCAAACTCATGCTCTGTCTCATACCAGTTTCTTCCCGCCTCAGCAACCGTGTAATTCTTTTTTGCTCCCTGGATCAGCATTTCCATGCTCACATGGTTCTGCACCAGGGCATTTCCCACGTACAGGTATGTGCCCAGAAGCTTCTCCTCCGTCCGCTCCCTGGCCGCATAGCAGGCACCTTTCACATACATGTTATTCCCATAATATACATGGCGCTGGTTCTTGCACAGGAGAGGTACGCTTCTCACTGCCCAGTCTTTTGAAAAACCGTCGCCCACCAGATAGATTCCCCCATATGTGTCGTTCCCGCAGGAATCCGCGATCAACTGGTAAAAATCCACATCTTTCTGATCCGGGTCTTTTGGCAGGGTTATGGTCTTGCCGTGCTCCACTGTGACCAGCATGGGTTTCTTCTGGCTGTCAACCACCATGCGGGAAAAGGTGGCTTTCCCCTTTTCAAAGGTGAAAAGTCCTGTCATCCTGTTCCAGTTATCCGGTCTTTTGCTCATCACATAGTAATAGAAGCTCTCCTCATAATCCTGCAGAAGCACCTGCCCTGAAGTAAACTTCAGACGGCTGCACACTCTCTGCAGCTTGCGCACCAGCACCCGGTTCAAATCCGGTACTGTGATCATCAGTGTCTTGATCTGTCTTACAGGCTCTGCCACGCCCAGAACAGACAGGCAGCCTTTTAAATATATCTCCAGCAGCTCTTCCGGTCTGTACCAGCCGCCGTCAATCTGGGCCGGTTCCCCCTGCGCCCAGATTTCCAGCAGATTGTCCACCGGGATCTCCCCCTCATGCGTGGAGAAATAATCTGCCTCCATGCCAAAATGCCACACCTCAGTCCTGGGCCTTTTGGAAAGTCTGGTTGAGAATGTATACTGATTGCTCCCTGTCTTCACGGAGAGAGAAACCGGCTCTTTTTCTTTTCTGTCATAATAGCAGATCTGGGAAAATTCCTTTCCCAGTTCCAGGCCCGCAATAATATTTCTTGTCTCATTCATGCCCTTGTCTGCCTCCTTATTCTATCAGTTCAAAGAGAGAGGAAACCCATTCTTCCTGCTGCCTGTACTGTCCAAGCAGTTCCATAAGTTCCTGTTCTCTTCCCTGCTGTCTTGCCGCCAGCATACGGTTGATCATCTGGTATTTTGTGCTTCCCTCCAGCTTTGCTATGGGAACGGTAAGCTTTTTCTTCTCCGTCTCATGGGTCTCTCCCTTTTGTGCAACAGTAAAATAATACTCCAGCACTTCCCCGTAAAACAGGATAAACTCTTTATTATAGATACCCTGATACAGGTTTTTCAGGGGTTCGCTTTTGAAATCTCCCGGCTCCCGGTCTGCCTGCAGCATACGGTAGTGAATCGTCACATCCGCCCTGGGGCTTGCCTGACACTGGGCAAATACTTTGTCCTCCAGCTGCATACTCTGCAGAAGCGTCCTGGGCAAATCCTGGAAGAAGGCGAATTTAAGCCCGGTTCTTCCGCATACGGATAAGATGGAGCGGGCTGTCAAAAGCCTGTTTTCCTCCCACTTGTTTTCCCCTGCATAATATTTGAGAAGGGCCAGGTCGCAGATAATGTCATACTCCCACCCCTTTTCCCTCACATGCTCCAAGGAACGGAAAATAAACGGCTCCGCCTCTTTTCCCCCCACAAAATACTGGAAGGAGACAAAGGTCAGATAGGCCAGTATTACCTGCTCCTTGCCGCTTAATTTCACATAGTCTTTCAGGACCGCGGCATCCCCGGGATGGTAAAGCCTTGTGAACATGCTGTATGTCAGAATATCTTCCTCCAGCTCGTAGGCTTCTATAGAAAATCCCATGGAGCGCTCCCACACCCGGATCATCTCATCCACAGGGCCTTCATAGTACTTGGTCAGATATTCAAGAACCACCTCATCATAGGTATTTTCCTTAAATATATGGTGAGCTAAAAGAAGCAGCTCCTCCTCGTACTCAAACTCCAGGTTAAGTATCATGCGGCTGCACAGCCTGAGCAGATCCCTGGGATCAATCTCCTCGTAACCATACTCGCACAGCAGGTCATAGGCTCCCACATACATTCCCTGTTTCACCAAAATGGTGATGAGCAGACTCTTGTTGACCTTTGCAAAGCTGTGGAAATCCATCTCCCGAAGATAGTCCTTCAGATTGTCATTGCCCATGTGCTCCTCATAGTACAGAAGCAGGCGTTTGCGCACTCTCTGTCTGTAATCCTCAGAAAAACAATCCTCCCCGGAAACATCCTGGATACAGGATATATTCTCTCTGGTTATGGGGTTCTCATGATTCAGCTCTCCGCAGGTATAGAGAAGAAGTCCCGGTGTCCTGATACCCTCCGCTAAAAGCTGCCGTGCCAGCTCCTTTCTCTCCAAAAGAGGCTGGATATTGTAATCTATGGTCTGGATATAGCGTCTCTGCCTGTCATCCTCAAAGACAATCCTGGCATCCGGGGTATAAATGGACACATAAGCCACTTTATCCGTACAGGTATAAACCTGTTCTTCCCGAAATGCCGCATGACGGACGATCACCCGGCGTATTTTAGGGTCATCACAGAAAAGCCTGTGGGTAAAAAGCACTTTCGCAAGCGCCCTCTTAACCGCAGGATCATGGGAATTCAGGCAGAATTCCTGGTATACCACCGCAAAATCCTCATTCATCCGGCCTTCCTTCAGTTTCTCACAGGCAAACTGTTCTATGCTGCTTTTATAGCTCAAATAAGTAGTTTTATCCACTTCCTTGTTGCGTATCACATTGCTGTAAACAAATGCCTTTTTTGCATCGCTCAGGGTATTGTTATAACTGAAATACATGCGTATCATACGGGGCAGTATCTTCTGGTGATTGCGGCTCATCGTCTCAATATAATACTCATACAGCCTTGTGATCTTCAGCTCTTTTTCCACTGCCAGCTCATACCAGCGGAAATATTCCTTTTTTCTGGGATTGCCCTTCATGATCAGCATACAGATAGAGCGCACCACGGCTGTTGAGGGATATTTCTCGTAAATGTATTCCAGAATCTCATAGACCTTCTGGCTGTATTCCTTCATCTGGCCTGCCAGGTCTGTAGCGCGGAAAGCCATCTCCTCTGTCATAATGTGATGACGCATGGCAAAGTGCAGCACCTGAATGGTAAAAGGACTGATCCTGCGCAGCAGTGCCCCGTCCGCTGCCGCTATCCGGCAGGCTTCCAGATACAAGAACGGACTTCTGCAGCCGGTTCTGTACTGTTCCTCCAGCAGATAGATTTTCTTGGACTGGGTTCGCACCTGCTCAGAATCTGTTCTCAGCAGAATGTACAGAAGAAGGAAACTATCCTCCCTGCGCTGGTAAAGCTGGTGGAGACGCACCACCATCTTCTCCCGGATCTCCTGGCTGCAGCCCAGCACATCTTCCAGATAGAGATAGACACCCTCCAGTTCCTCCTCAGCCTCAATCCGGCTGTTGTCCTTCAGCTTGTCAAGCGCTTCCCTTGCTTTGCCGTCCTCCCCGCATTCATGATAGAACCACACTTCAAACAACTGGTGTTCCGTGGTATAATGCCCTGTCTCCCTGAGTTCTGATAAAAGATCCAGGGTTTTACTCTCCCACTGGCTCTTAGGCAGCTTCTCCAGGCTGTGATCCAGATAATCCCTTAAAAGCTCCAGTTTCTTTTTCTTCTCATAGGCAGTGACATTTACCTGGATTTTCCCGCTCTTGGAGGCCATGACCTCATATACAAGAGTCTGGTAAACGGTTTTGATACAGATTCTTCCGTAGTTCCTTCCGTGCCCCAGATTCTCCCTGCGGATAATATACTGCAGCTCATAGACACTGCCGATAAAATCCTCGTCCCGGATCGTTTTTTTCTCCACCTCCAGGAAGTCGCCCTCCGCACTCACAGCGGCATTTAGATACCCCCATCCGCTCCTGCGTACCCGGACTGTATCCATGAGGGAACTCTGCACTTCATAAATCTCCAGTTTTTCCTGTTCCAGATGGAGCTTTACAGGCTCTTTCTTGCCTGTTCCGATGAGGAATTCCTCCAGATGCTGCCAGGTCACAGGGTTCTTCGCCATGGCATAATAATAGGGCAGCACCTCCTGGTCCTCCTTCAAAAGTTCCGGGAAAGAGGCATCCAGAAACAAATGGTAAGCCTCTTTAAAGTCCTTTTTTGCCAGCTCTGCAAAGGCACCCAAATCCTTAATAGAGCCTGCAGATGTCTTGATCCTGCAGGGTTCCACCTGGATAGCAAAAGGAATCCTGTACTCTCCGATGCTGGTGCTTAAAACCAGTTCTCCCTCAAAGGAATCCCCCGGATTCAGGCCTTTTACATCTGCTCCGTAGGGTATCTCTATCTTCTCCCCGGTAAAACGCTCTTTTCCCAGAAGAAAACGACGGTGGGAAGAATAGGCGATCCCCTTAATGCGGCTCCCGTTCTCTGCTGCTATCATCAGCTCTCCCCTGATATTTTCCCCTGCCTTTGTACTTTCCCTGATCTCTTCCCTGGACAACAAAAGGCCGGGAACCTCGTATTCAAATCTTCCATTTATCAGTTGTTCTATTCTTCTCTTCAATGTATTTTACCCCGTTATCTATTCTGTTTCCATCCACGCTCAGTACCATGCCGGCTTCGGCATGCGCAGCAAATACGATCAAAACGGCTACTCCAATGGCACAGAGAACCGATTATTATGTTGAACTATTTATTATATCCCGCTATAATGTGGTTAAGTATATATTTTTTTCAGGGCCAAGTCCTGAATAGTACAATTATACACTACAAATGCAAGGGGTGCAACCTCTGCTGCCCCTCCCCAAACTCTATAAATATGAAAATGCACAGAAACGGAGGCATACGCATGCTGAAACATAAAGACCACTTCCACGGCAGCGACCTGGAAAAAATCGAAGAAATCTATGGAATCAAAAAGGAAGACATCACCAGTTTTTCCGCCAATGTAAATCCTCTTGGCATCTCTCCCCTTTTAAGGGAGACACTGGCAAGCCATGTGGACGCCATCACCACCTACCCGGACAGGGACTACGCAAAACTGCGCAAAAGTATCTGCGCCTACACCGGAGCCCAGTTTGAGAACATTATTGTGGGCAACGGCTCCACAGAGCTGATCTCCCTGTTCATCCAGACCACCCACCCGGAAAAAGCCCTGATCCTGGGTCCCACCTACTCAGAATACGAGAGGGAAATCGCGCTGGAAGGCGGACATACCCTCTATTATCCCCTGAAGGAGGAGAACAACTTCCAGATGGATGTAAACGACCTGTGCAGCCAGATGAAAGACGGCCTGGACCTGCTGGTACTCTGTAATCCCAACAACCCCACCGCCTCAGCCATCTCCAGAAAAGACATGCGGAAGATCCTGGATGCTGCCCTGCAGTACGGCATTGCAGTCATGGTGGACGAGACTTATGCAGAATTCGCCCCGGACGACTTAAAAGTATCCTCTATTCCTCTGACCAACAATTACAATAACCTGATCGTACTCAGGGGGATATCCAAGTTTTTCGCAGCCCCCGGCCTGAGACTGGGCTATGCTGTAACGGGAAATCCGGACTTATTAAAATACATCAATACCAAAAAGAACCCCTGGACCATCAACAGCCTGGCCGAGATCGCGGGCTGTATCATGTTCTCAGACAAGGATTATATAGAAAAGACCCGCACCCTCATCACCACAGAGCGGGAGCGGCTGCTTTCGCTTTTGTCCGCATGGGATACTGTGAAGGTCTATCCCTCCTGTACGAACTTTATTCTTATAAAAATATTGAAGGAGGATGTCACTTCAGATATGCTGTTTGACTGTTGTATAAGAAAAGGGCTTATGATACGTGACTGTTCCACATTTCCGTTCTTGGATTCTTCCTATGTGCGGTTCTGTGTGATGAGTCCGGAGAAAAATGATGAGCTGATTGGGGCTTTTCGGGAATTGTTGTAAGAAATGTTTTGGGCGGAGGGGTGGGGTGCTCCCATCACCTTCCCTCCGCCCTATACCTACCTCATCTCTTTAATTCCGCCGCCAACTGCCCCACTGTCTTCCCAAGGACCGGATGCAGTTTCCAAGGAGCGATCTCCGCCAGCGGGATCAGCACAAAATCCCGCAGATGCATTTCCACATGTGGTACGTTCAGTTCTTCTGTATCTATGATCTCATCATCAAATAACAGCAAATCCAAGTCCAGTGTTCGCGGTCCCCAGTGTACCAGCCGTTCTCTTTTGGCTGCCTGTTCAATTTCATGCATCCGCACCAAAAGCTGAAACGGCTCATACAAAGTCCGCATACTGAGGCAGGCGTTCAGAAAGTCATCCTGCTCTACGCCGCCATAGGGTTCGGTCACCAGATACTCTGATACCTTCAGAACTTGGCAGCCTTCCGTCTTGTCCAGTTCCTCCACCGCCATATCCAGATATGCCTTCTTATCTCCCAGATTGGAACCAAGGGCAATATAGGCGGTATGCCATCCCCTGGTTATCTTTACGGATACGGTTTTCAGCGGAAGCCCCACAGGGGCCCAGGGTTTTTTGATCTCCAGGGTGACTGCTTCCAGATGGGCGATGCTTCGGAGCATCTCCTCTGCCAGATGCTCCGCTGCAGCTTCAAGAAGCTTAAAGGTGTGCTTCTGCATGTAAGAAGTGATAAAATGGCTCACAGCACCATAGTCAATGGATGCTGCCAGTTCATCGGTTCTGCCTGCACGCAGTGTATTTGTGTACAGTATAGCGGATACCATGAATTTCTGGCCCAGTTTATTTTCCTCAGGGAACACACCGTGGTTTGCAAATATCTCCAAATCTTCTATGGTGATCTTATCGTATTTTTCCGGATTCATATGCTTATATTCCCTTTCTCTGCCGCAGAATTGCCTGTGTCATGCGTATGGCGCGCAGGTTTTCTTTCACATCGTGGACTCTGACAAAGGCAGCACCTTTCTCTACGCCCATAACAGTAGTGACCAGTGTACCCTCCACCCTCTGGTCAGCAGGCAGGTCCAGGGTATTGCCGATTACGGATTTTCTGGAGGCTGCCAGAAGAACGGGATACCCAATCTCCCGCAGCATTTCCAGATGGTGGATCGCAGCCAGATTATGTTCATAGTTCTTTCCAAACCCTACGCCCGGGTCCAGGATGATCCTGTCATCTGCCACACCGGCCTCTTTTGCGATAGCAGCACACTCCCTTAAATCCCGGCACATATCCTGCATGAAATCTGTGTACTCTGCCTTCTCTCTGTTATGCATCAGACAGCAGGGGACCTGATACCGGGCCGTCAGCTCTGCCACCTTTTTGTCATATTTGAATCCCCAAATGTCATTTACCATATCAGCGCCTGCTTTTAAGGCAGCTTCCACTACCTGGCTTTTATAGCTGTCAATGGATACCGGAATATCAAAATTCTGTTTCAGCATCTCTATGACGGGCACCACCCGGTCGATTTCCTCCTGCACGGTGATCTGCTGGTGTCCCGGACGCGTGGACTCTCCGCCCACGTCAACAATGGCAGCCCCTTCTGCGATCATGTCTGCTGCGTGCTGTTTTGCCCGCTCCATATCGTTCCACTTTCCGCCGTCTGAAAAGGAATCGGGGGTCACATTTAAAATCCCCATAATATAGCATTCATGTTCCGTATCAAAGATTCTGTTTCCGATTTTCATTTTTTTATCTCCTTTTTCGTTACTGTTCACAGGCTACTGTCCCTGGGCACGGCGTGGACTGTGTATCATAACGCTCACACGGTCAGCCGCATATTTTTCTTTTCCGTACTCCAATTACACTCCGCCTCTGCAGGGCAGGAAAAACAGCACCGGGACCTTTTGTCCGCGCGGTAAAGAATCCCGGCCAGATTCTTCCCTGTTTTCACTGAAATGTCTCTATGGCCTCCGATGGCCTCAAGAATCTCCTCTGTCTCCCTGTCCGAAAAGCCGCACGCTCTGAGTATAGGGGCTGCAATCTTTACTCCGCCTTCCTGGTGGGGAACCCCCTCTGTATACTGCAGGCCTCTTCCGATATCATGCAGAAGAGCTGCCGCATATATGATCTCTTTTGAAATCCCAAGACTTAGTTCCAGATTTTCAATATATGCAAGCCTTGCCGTATCCAGCAAATGCCGGGCGTCATGTCCGCAGAAAATCCGTTCTTTCTCCAACTCTTCAATATTATGTAAACTCTTTTGATAGCCCTGGTGGTTCCAGATCCGGTTCACCCGGGGCATATCCTCTTTGTTATCTGTCACTTTTCCGCTCCCTTCTGCCTGGAATGAATTTTCAAACACACTCCAGGGCCGCTGAACTTTTCCTGAAAAGGAAAGGAACAGACTCTGTCAGCAGTCCAGCATTCTATAGAAGGAATTCTGCAGGTTTTCATTGTTGTCAAAGATACCTCTGGTTACCACAGATACGGTTCTGGTTCCCGGTTTTTTAATTCCCCGCATGGTCATGCACATATGCTCTGCCTGTATCAGCACCATTACGCCCTTGGGCTTCAGTTCTTCCATAAAGGCGTCCGCGATCTGGGCTGTCAGTCTCTCCTGAAGCTGAAATCTCTTGGCAAAGACCTCCACGGTTCTTGCAATCTTACTAAGTCCCACCACTTCCCCGTTGGGAATATAGGCAATGGCTGCATTCCCATAGAAGGGCAGCATGTGATGCTCACAGAAGGAATAAAAATGAATATCCTTTTCCATCACCATGTCATTATTGTCCACATGAAAACGCTTCCTCAGATGCACTGCCGCATCATCCGAATATCCGGCAGCCAGTTCCTCATACATGCGGGCAATTCTGTCCGGTGTCTCCAAAAGTCCCTCTCTGTTTATATCCTCCCCAATCCCTTCCAGAATCAGGCCTACTCCCTCTTTTATCTTATCCTGGTTCATGTTTTATTCTCCCTCCATGGACTGTACTTCCCGGTCAAGCTCCCCTAAAAAGGACAGAGAGCCAAACGCTGCGATCACGTCATCTTTCTGTGTATTTTTCATGCTTTTTTCCACAGCTTCCCGTATGCTGCCTGCTGCCTCCACGCTGGGATTCACCTTTTCCACAGCTTCTTTTAACTTTCCGGCAGAAAGCGCCCTGGGATTGCCCGGTGTTTCTATAGTGATAATATGTTTTGCAAGGGGTGCTGTCATCTCGATCACACTTTGATAATCCTTGTCCGCCAACACGCCCATAATAAAGTGCAGGTTTTTCCCCTGAAAATAGGTCTCAAGGGAATCTTTCAACACCTTGGCCGCGGCCGGATTGTGGGCACCGTCTATGACCACCACCGGATTTTTGTGGATGACAGAAAAGCGTCCTCTCCAGAAGGCCGCCTTCATGCCTTTTCGCACCTGCTCCTCTGTCAGGGAATACCCAAGTTTTCGCAGTACCTCCACAGCCTCCAGCGCCAGGGCTGCATTCGTCACCTGGTATGTGCCCGCCAGGGTGATGTCCACGTCTTTCCAATTCTTATATGTAAAAGTCTGCTTCTCATAACCGTAATGTACATCCCGAAAAGCATCCGGGTCCACAACCGCCAGCTTACAGTCCTTTTCACGGCAGACCCGCTTGATCACCGCCGCCGCTTTTGGGTCCTGCTTGGCACTTACCACCCATGTGTGTGGCTTGATGATTCCCGCTTTATTCTCTGCGACCTCCTGAAGCGTCCCGCCCAGAAACTCCATGTGGTCCATACCTATGGAGGAAATCATCTCCATTACTGTTGTTTTCACCACATTGGTGGCATCCAGCGTCCCTCCAAGTCCGGTCTCCAGCACTACTATGTCACATTTCTGCTCCTTAAAATATAAAAAGGACAGGGCAGTCTCCACTTCAAACACAGTTGGGTTCCCTTTATTCTCCGCCTCCATGGCATCCACGGCCTCTTTGACCACGGTCACCAGGGCAGCCAGGGATTCCCTGTCTATCATCACTCCATCCACCTGAATCCGTTCCCGGTAAGCATATAGGGTTGGAGATATGTACCGGCCTGTCCGAAAGCCCGCTCCGGAAAGGATTGTAGACATATATGAGAGTGCTGACCCCTTTCCATTGGTACCGGAAATGTGGATAAATTTCAGATCATCCTGGGGATCACCAAGCCGTCCAAGCAGCTCTCTCATGTTATCCAGACCAAGTACACTTCCGTATTTGGACACCTCGTCCAAATATACTCTTGCTTCTTCGTAATTCATGTTTCTCCTATCCGAGGCGGCTCTCTTTTCTGTCCGTCTCTTTATCGTTCCCATTATATTACTTTTCCCTTGTGTATTCAAGAAATGTTTTATATATAAAACGCTGCATAAAGAGGCACAGACTTTATTCCTTATACTTTCCTTTATAGACCCTTTACATGATCTCCGGCTTTGCACTCTACTGGGATCACATGGTCATCACGAATAATCAGAAAATCCCCCTGATGTGTTGGCTCTCCGTTCCACACAGGCTGTTTACCGACATACCTATACGCGCCGCCATAATTCCCATTCAGGATTCCTGCCTGTATGGGCCAGTCGATGGAATCTCCATCCTGTGATGCCCTGGCTATTTTTTTGCTTCTCTTGCCAACTGTGAGGGAAGAGAATCATACGCTGCAAGATGGCTGCAGGCATACCGCAGCAAAAAAAGGAGAAAACCTTTTCATCCCCTGGGATAAAAATGCCTCTCCATTTTTCTTTACTGAAAATCGAACAACGACATCTGATTGGAATCGGGCAGATCACCGAATAATCCCAGATCATCCATCAGATCAATAACCGTCTTGCTGACCTTTGTCCTGTTGCGGAAATCGTCTTTGGACAAAAATTCCCCTTCCTCCGCGGCAAGCACCACGGCATCGGCTGCCCTGTCTCCCAGACCCTCTATGGTATCCAGGGCGGGCATCAGCTTATCATCCATGATCTGGAAGGTGTGGGCATTGGCTTTATAAAGGTCAATAGGCAGAAACTCAAATCCTCTGGCATACATCTCCTGCACAATCTTCATATCCCTGTAAGTATCCTGCTCCTTCTTGCTCAGGGTATCCTTGCGCTTCTCATAGTCGTCCATAAAATACTCCAGCTTTTCTTTTCCCTGGCACATCAGCTCATAGGAAAAGGCAGTTGCACGGATACTGAAAAATGCTGCGTAGTATGCAAGCGGATAGTAAATCTTACAGTAGGCAATTCTCCATCCCATCATAACGTAAGCCGCTGCATGGGCTTTTGGGAACATGTACTTGATCTTCTTACAGGACTCAATATACCAGTCCGGCACATCGTGCGCTTTCATATCATCAATCCAATCCGGCTTCAGGCCCTTTCCTTTACGCACGCTCTCCATTATGGTAAAGGCCTGCCCGTGCTCCAGCCCCTTGTTGATCAGATATATCATGATATCATCTCGTGTACAGATACAGGTGGTGATGGTCGCCGTCCCTGACTTGATCAGATCCTGGGCATTTCCCAGCCACACATCCGTACCGTGGGACAGGCCGGAAATACGCACCAGATCAGAAAATGAGGTGGGATTGGCGTCGATCAACATCTGCATGGCAAAATCCGTTCCGAACTCCGGAACGCCCAGACAGCCCAGAGGACATCCCCTGATATCATCCGGTGTGATTCCCAATGCATCCGTATTTTTGAAAAGAGACATAACCTCATTACTGTCCAGAGGGATCTCCCTGGCATTGATGCCGGTCAAATCCTCCAGCATACGGATCATTGTGGGATCATCGTGTCCCAGTATATCCAGCTTCAGCAGGTTGGAGTCAATGGAATGGTAATCAAAGTGTGTTGTGATAATATCGCTGCCCATATCATTGGCGGGATGCTGTACCGGGGTAAATTCCTCGATATCCCAGCCGATGGGAAGAACAATAATGCCGCCCGGATGCTGTCCCGTGGTCCTGCGGACACCTGTGCATCCCTGCACGATCCTGTTGATCTCACAGTACCGCTTCCGGCTTCCCCGCTCTTCAAAATAATTCTTCACATAACCGAAGGCTGTCTTTTCCGCAAGGGTACCGATGGTACCTGCCTTGAAGGTCTGCCCGGCCCCGAAGATAACCTCCACATAACGGTGGGCCTTGCCCTGGTAATCTCCGGAGAAGTTAAGGTCAATATCAGGCTCCTTATCCCCCTTGAATCCCAAAAAGGTCTCAAAGGGAATATCAAACCCTTCTTTTGTCAGGGGCTTTCCACACACCGGACAGTTCTTATCCGGCATATCACAGCCGGCCCTGCCGGAGTAAGCCCGCACCTCCTCGGAATCAAAATCACAGTAATGACAGGAGGGACAGTAATAATGAGGGCTTAGAGGGTTTACCTCCGTGATACCTGACATAGTGGCAGCAAATGAAGAACCCACGGAACCACGGGAACCTACCAGATAACCGTCACTGTTACTCTTCCACACCAGTTTCTGGGCAATCATATACATAACCGCATATCCGTTGGAGATGATCGAGTTCAGTTCCCTCTCCAGACGCTCCTCAACCACTTTTGGAAGCTCATCCCCATATATCTCATGAGCCTTGCTGTAGCAGATCTCTCGCAGCATTTCATCCGAATTTTCAATGACAGGGGGACATTTACCATTGTGGATCGGGGATATCTTCTCCACCATATCCGCAATCTTGTTTGGATTGGTGATAACAACTTCCTCAGCCTTCTCACTTCCCAGATAGGAAAATTCATCCAGCATTTCCTCCGTGGTATGAAGGTACAGAGGCGGCTGTTGATCCGCATCATCAAAGCCCTTGCCAGCCATGATGATCCTTCTGTATACCTCATCCGATGGGTCCAGGAAATGCACGTCGCAGGTGGCGACCACGGGCTTATTGAACATCTCCCCAAGCTTCACGATCTTCTTATTGACATCCCTTAGATCATCCTCCGTCTGGATATCTGTCCGGTCCTCATTCCGCAGCATAAAGGCATTGTTACCGATAGGCTGGATCTCCAGATAGTCATAGAAGCTCACAAGTCTGGCGATCTCCGGTTCGGGTCTGCCGTTTAAGACTGCCTGGTACAATTCCCCTGCCTCACAGGCGGAGCCTATCATAAGCCCCTCCTGGTATTTCAGATACAGGCTTTTGGGTATTCTGGGCCTTCTGTGATAATAGATCAGATGGGAATCTGACACCAGATGATAGAGATTCACCCTGCCCGTATCATTTTTAGCCAGGATGATGGCATGGTAAGAGGGCATTTTCTGCACTGCATTCACAGATACAGCCCCCTTCTCGTTAAGTTCATCCAGGGTGCCGATATCCCGCTCTTCACACATGGTGATAAATTTCTGGAAAATCTGGGCTGTACACTCCGCATCATCCACCGCCCTGTGGTGATGTTCCAGGGAAACGCCCACTGCTTTCGCCACGGTATCCAGCTTAAAACGGTTTAACTGAGGAAGCAGGAAACGCGCCATTCCCACAGTATCCACGGACGTGTAGTCTGTCTCAATCCCTAAATCCTTACAGTTCTTCTCAATAAAGCTCATATCAAATTCCGCATTGTGGGCAACCATGACAGCCCCTTTGCAAAACTCTACGAATTTTGGAAGCAGCACGTCAATGCCCTCTGCACCTGCTACCATACTGTCATTGATGCTGGTGAGTTTCTCAATTCTGAAGGGAATGGGGATTCTGGGGTTTACAAACTCAGAGAACCGCCCCACGATCTTGCCGTCCTCCACACGGACCGCACCGATCTCGATGATCTTATCACGAAGCGCTGAAAAACCCGTTGTCTCTATATCAAATACCACAAAGGTTCCCCGCATGGACTGTCCCTTGCTGTTCTGCACAATGCCCTTCATGTCATCTACCAGATATGCCTCCACACCGTAAATGACCTTAAAATCCGCATCCGGGGGCACTACCCCGCCCCAGGAATCAAAGCAGTGGTTCGCCTCCGGGAAAGCCTGCACCACCCCGTGATCCGTAATGGCAATGGCCCTGTGCCCCCACTCATAGGCGCGCTTGATGATGGCCTTTGCATCTGACACACCATCCATATCACTCATCTTAGTGTGGCAGTGAAGCTCCACTCTTTTTTCCGGGCTGGTATCAGCCCTGGAACTGGTAAACGGGGCAGTCTTCTTGATACCCACCACGCTTCCGATGGTCAGCTCACTGTCATACCGGTCAATGGTGGTCACGCCCTTCAGTTTCAGGAAGGCTTTCTCCTTCACACCCCCCAGGATTTCTTCCACCTGGTCGTTTCTCGCAAACATCTTCACCGTGATGGAATCCGTAAAATCCGTGATCGCAAAAATGATGATGGTCTTCTCATTTCTGATCTCTCTGGTCTCCAGTGTCATGATCTGACCGCGGATACAGACCTCACCCATCTCTGTCTGGATACTTTCCAGAGGAATCGTCTCGTCCTCAAAATCCCTGCCATAGAGCACGTCGGGATTATCCGAGCGTTTGATGCTCCGTTTGTGATCACCGAAACTGCGGTCACCTTTTCCAAACGCTTTTTTGCCCTTCGCGTCTTTTCCGCCTTTGGATTCTTTCTTGTCTTTGTCCACCTTATTTCCGCCTTCTGCCGGTTTTTTATCAGCAGACGCTTCTTTTCTGTCTGTACTTTTGCCTTCCCCGATACCTTGGACAGCGGACGATTCTCCTTCTTCCAGGAAATCCTCCCCGTCATTCTGCTGCCCGAAAGAAGACTGCTCAATCACGTGGGCAGCCTCCTGCATAATACGAATCTCGCTGTTTTTGCGGACCTTGCTCTCGCTGGCCTCCACATATTCAGGCTCCACGATCAGGGAAAAGGGACAGCGCTCGCAGAACACCTTCTCAATGTAAGAGACAAGTTCCTCCTCCCGGCTTTTAGCCAGCACAGAAGACTGCATTTTGAGCTCCATCTTCTGTTCCTCCGGGAAGGAGATCTGGGCAGTACGGAACATATTGTATACCAGAATGCTGTAGTTTTTCAGCTCCATGGACATGGAGGCGCGGTATGCGTCAAAGAACAGCTTTGGCGTATACTGGCCGGTCAGAGTGAATTTTTCTATGATCTTCACTGCCATGGGTACACCGGGAAAGAACTGGTTCCGTATGGTCTCCTCCAGGGAATAGATATACTTTTTATGAATCCACTGTCTGCTCCGGATATAGATTCTGATATGGTCTTTTTCCGGATTGACGGCAGCCTTTGTCACCACTACCTCTTCCAGCAGAGCAGCCAGCTCCTGCCCCACCTCCAGATTGGGGAAGACATCCAGAAAATTCTTTTCCATCTTTAAGCTTCCTTTCCGTAAAACACTATTTCTCCCAGTTCTCCAGTTCCCGCCTAAGGGTTCCAAGAAGCTCTGCCTCCGGAACTTTTCGGATGATCTCACCCTTTTTGATCAGCAGGCCCACACCTTTGCCGCCTGCGATACCGATATCCGCCTCTTTTGCCTCACCGGGGCCGTTGACCACACAGCCCATAACAGCCACCTTAATGTCCAGAGGGAACTCCTGCACCATGGTTTCCACCTGGTTTGCAAGTCCGATCAAATCTATCTGCGTTCTTCCGCAGGTAGGGCAGGACACCACCTCTATACCTCCTTTTCGGAGATTCAGGGTCTTTAAGATCCTCTTTGCTGACTTGATCTCCTCCACCGGGTCCCCGGTCAGGGATACCCGGATGGTGTCCCCTATCCCCTGATACAAAATAACGCCAAGGCCAACAGCGGATTTGATATTGCCGGAGTACAGGGTGCCTGCTTCTGTGATTCCCACATGGAGAGGATAATGCGTCCTCTCTGCCAAAAGTTCATGGGCTTTGATGCACATGAGCACATCTGAGGATTTGATGCTGATCACCAGGTTGTCATAGCCAAAATCCTCAATGATCTTCACCTTGTCAAGCGCACTCTCCACAAGCCCCTCCGCAGTCACACCGTGATACTTCTCCACCAGCTCTTTTTCCAGGGAACCGGAATTGACACCCACCCGGATGGGGATATTCCGCTCCTTTGCAGTGTCCACAACGGCCTTTATTTTCTCCGGCCCTCCAATGTTGCCCGGATTGATACGAATCTTGTCAGCCCCCTTCTCCATTGCGGCAACAGCCATCCTGTAATCAAAATGAATGTCAGCCACCAGGGGAATATGGATCTGTTTCTTGATCTCCCCAAGGGCCTCTGCCGCATCCCAGCTCGGAACCGTACAGCGGACGATCTCACACCCTGCCGCTTCCAAAGCAAGAATCTGTGCCACCGTGGCTTTTACATCCTCTGTTTTTGTATTGGTCATGGACTGGATCAGAATAGGGTTTCCCCCTCCTATTTTTTTTTCACCTATCCGCACCACTTTTGTATGGTCACGATACATATTACTGCCTCCTGTATTATAAGCGTGTTTGGGCGTGTCCGGGCTTTTCTGCCCCGGACACGCCCGCTTCGCATTTACCGGTTGATCTCTAAAAGTTTCTGTTTCAGTTCCCCTTCCAGACGGTTCATCTCCACCTCCGCTTCCATACGCTTCTGGTGTCCCTCTTTCTGGATGTTCATAATCTCATCAAATGTGCTGATCAGTGACTCGTTTGTATGTTTCAGAGTCTCGATATCCACAATGCCTCTCTCGGATTCTTTTGCAGCATCGATGGTAGCCATCTTCAGTGTCTCCGCATTTTTCTGGAGCAGGGCATTTGTCATGTCTGTCACCTGCCTCTGTGCCCTTGCAGCTTCAGAGGAATGAGCCACACCCAGAGCCAGGACCATCTGGCTTTTCCACAGGGGAATGGTATTTACCAGGGTGGACTGGATCTTCTCTGCCATCAGGGTGTCATTGCCCTGGACCAGACGGATCTGGGGGGCTGTCTGAATGGAGATCATGCGGGTGAGTTCCAGATCATGGATCTTCTTTTCAAATCTCTGGCACATGGAATCCAAATCCTTGGCTGCCTGGGCATCCTCCGGAAGGCCGCTTCTCTGGGCTTTGTCCATAAGCTGGGGAAGGTCTGTGTTTCTCACTTCCCGGAGCTTCTTCTTTCCTGCCAGAATGTACATGGAAAGTTCTTTGAAATAGTTCAGGTTCAGGGCATACATCTTGTCCATGGTGGCAGCATCCTTCATAAGCTGAATCTGGTGCTGCTCCAAGGTCTGTACGATCTTTCCTATATTGGTTTCAGCCCTGGCATATTTGGTCTTCATGGCTTCTATTCTGTTGGAACCACGTTTGAAGAAACCGCGCAGGCCTTTTTCCTCCTCGGCAGCGTCAAAGCTTTTGAGCTGTGTCACCACATCGCCAAGAAGGTCTCCCACTTCGCCCAGGTCCTTTGTCTTTACTTTTTCCAGAGCCTCCTCTGAGAAATCCGCCATCTTTTTCTGGGTACCTGCCCCATACTGCAGAATAGCTGCAGAATTGCGGATATCAATCTGTCTCGAAAAATCATCCACCATTTTCCGCTCCGCATCGGAGAGCACGCTCTCGTCAAGCTGGGGTTCCACCGGCTCCTCTTTTTTTATTTCCACAACCGGCGCCTCCTCCTTTGGCGCATCAAACGTCAGTGTAGGTGTTACTGTAAAATCCTTGAATTCGTCACTCATCTCTTACTCCTTCTTTTACTTCTTTCCGCGCCTCGGTAATTTCACAGAGTACGACTACATCTTATATCCATGTATTACTCAGCCTCATGCCAGTGTGGGATACCGATTCCGCTCCGCCCGCCGCTGCCATCCATCTTATTTTAGGGTGAAAATCCTCACTTATCCTGTTGAAAATCTTTACCGCCGGTAAGGCCTTCCTGTGCCAGCATGGTCTTCAAAACAGATATATCCGTGGATACATCCCAGGCTGTATCCCTGAAAAAGCTGTCCAGAAGGTTTTCAAATGCCTGATTGATCGTATCCAGTGTATTTTCAATTTCTTTCTTTGCGGTTTTAATATTATCGCCTTCCACGTCCTGTTTGTCCAGCTCTTCATAGGCCTGCAGAAGCTTCACTGTGGTGGGCAGATAATAATCCATAAATTTGTGCAGATCGTCAATCAGCTCCGGATGCTGTTCCACACGTTTGAAGATCCGGCGGATCACATTTTCCAGATGATACATTTTGTTGGATATCTCCACGCCCGGAATCGCGTCGTTGCTCTTCCGTATCTGTTCCATGTAGGCATTGCCTTCCTCTATAACCTCACGGGTTTCCTTGGATAAATCCTTATCTCCCGCTGTTTCCTCTTCTTTTTTGATTTCCTGCTCTTTTGTCTTCTGCTGGATCTCCGCCTGTTTCTTTGTCTCCAAATATTGTTTGTAAGATTCGTCACTGGTGATCAGACAGGTACCCGAATCATCCAGATGGCCTTCCAGAAACATATATTTCTTGATCATCCGCTTTAAATCCCGGCGGACAAATTTCTCCGGTTTTCTGACGCCCTTTGCCAGCTCTGAAATTTCCGCATACGTCCTGCCGTTCAGGGTGTGTATGTAGGAGCGGAAACGGTTCACTTTTTTTCTCAGCTTGTTCCCACAGATTCCCATGATACCGCTGATCCCTATTGCGGGACCAAACACAGAGACAAATATCCCCATTTTCTCAGCCAGAGAACCTATGAACAGCGAGCAGATTCCCAGCACAGTCAGCGTAACGCCAAACATAGCCAGCAGCGCAAAGCCCAGTGTGGTAAATAATATACCCATGGCTCTTGGTCCGCTGGTATTTATATAGAGGGCAAACTTTTCTCTTGCTTCCTTCACACGTTTTGTCTCTGGATAGTGATACCTCGGCCTTGTCTGCGCCCCGTCCTGGGAATAGCTCCTGTCATTCCATGAGGAGCTGCCCGCGCAAGTTTTGCGGGTGCCGGGTCCTCCATAAGACCTGCCGTATCGCCCGGGGCCTTTATAGCCCGGCCCCTGATCCATACCGTTCTTGGCCTGGTCCATGCCGCTTTTTGCCGCATCTTTCACGCTGTTGGCCACATTACTAAGGGCGTCTTCCAGCGTAGCGCCCAAGTCCCGGTTCAACCGGTTAAAATTTCCTGTGTCCAGGGCATCCTGTACGATATCCTTAATATCTCTGCCCAGATTATTCCAATCATTATTTGCCATTTTTTATCTCTCCAGTTTTTCAAAACTAAAACCTGTTTCACATACATCTCCGTTTGAATACGATTATATATGAAATAAGAGAAAAAAGCAATGCGGCATCTCTTGCAATTCATGGATTAAAGTTCTATAATGATAAAAAATATTTTATTACATACCGTATCTATCGGCAGAATGGAGGATTCACTATGGAAAAGAAGAACATTGACTGGTCTAACCTCGGTTTTACATATATGAAAACCGACTACCGCTATGTTTCTAATTATAAGGACGGCGCCTGGGATGAGGGCGCAATGATAACGGACGACACCGTGGCGATCAACGAATGCGCAGGTGTCCTGCAGTATGCACAGACCGTTTTTGAGGGGCTTAAGGCTTACACCACAGAAGACGGCCGCATTGTCACCTTCCGCCCTGACTTAAACGGTGAGCGCATGGAAAATTCTGCCCGCCGCCTGGAAATGCCAGTGTTTTCAAAAGAACGCTTCATAAAAGCAGTTATTGAAACCGTAAAGGCAAATGCCGCCTATGTTCCTCCTTACGGCTCAGGAGCCACCCTGTATATCCGCCCCTATATGTTTGGGAGCAATCCGGTCATCGGTGTGAAGCCTGCCGATGAATACCAGTTCCGTGTATTCACCACTCCTGTAGGACCTTACTTCAAAGGCGGCGTAAAGCCTCTGACCATCCGTGTCAGCGATTTTGACCGGGCCGCGCCAAACGGCACCGGCCATATCAAAGCAGGCCTGAATTACGCCATGAGCCTTCACGCTATCGTGGATGCCCACAGCCAGGGCTTTGACGAGAATATGTATCTGGACCCAGGTACCAGAACAAAGGTGGAGGAGACCGGAGGTGCCAACTTCCTGTTTGTCACCAAAGACAACACTGTAGTCACTCCAAAATCCAGCAGCATTCTGCCCTCCATCACCAGACGTTCCCTGATCTATGTTGCTGAACATTATCTTGGACTGAAGGTTGAGGAAAGAGAAGTTCTCTTGGAAGAAGTCAAAGATTTCGCTGAATGCGGACTATGCGGTACGGCTGCCGTTATCTCTCCTGTGGGTAAGATCGTAGACCACGGCAAAGAGATCGTACTGCCGGCAGGCATGGAACAGATGGGTCCTGTAACCCAGAAGCTGTATGATACACTCACAGGCATCCAGATGGGAAGACTGGAAGCTCCTGAGGGTTGGATCCAGGTTATCGAATAAGGCTCCCATGACATTAGGGAAACGCATCCGGAAATATGCCTACCCTTGAGCGGGGTGGAGGAACATGGCCTCTCTCTTGTGCCGCCTTTATACATGCTATACAGAAAGAACCACACAACTGACACGGCCTCCGGAAGAATTCCATCTTCCGGAGGCCTGATCTTATCTGCTGAAACCTTCAGGTATTATTCTTTATTTCTTTTATACTGCACGAATTGGTATTCCAAGTCAAAATATGTCTGCTCCTCACTGGCCCCTGCCACTGACCAGTCTTTTCTCTCGTCCAGATTCGGAAACCAGGTATCTGCCTCATAGGCAAAATCAATCTTTGTCACATGTGCCGTATCACAGTGATCCAGCAGAGCGCTGTAAACGCTGTCCCCTCCGATGACATAAACATCTTCACTGTCATACTTTTTCAGTTCCTCCATGAGTTCGTCCACACTGTGCACGATCACAGCACCTTTTACCTTATAATTCACATCCCTGGTCAGGACAATATTAGTACGGTTTTTCAAGGGCTGTCCCCCCGGAAAGCTCTCCAGCGTCTTTCTCCCCATCACCACTACTTTGCCTGTGGTGGTTGTGCGGAAAAACTTCATGTCAGCCGGAATACTTACAAGAAGACGGTTGTCTTTGCCGATTCCCCAATTCTTATCTACCGCTACGATTATATTCATTCTGTCTCTCCTTTGCTTAACGATTTTCAGACTGCTATAGGTATATTTTTGATCTGCGGCCCAGCCTGATAATCCTCCACAATTAAATCATTGGTGGTAAAATCATAAAAATCCTTTATCTCCGGATTCAGGGTTACCTTAGGCGCCTCATACGGTGTCCTGGAGATCAGCTCCCTGATGGCCGGCACGTGACGGTCATAGATATGGGCATCCGCGATCACATGCAGCAATTCTCCGGGAATCATGTTATTGACCTGAGCCACCATCATAAGAAGGATGGAATACTGGCATACATTCCAGTTATTTGCTGCCAGAATATCCTGGGAACGCTGGTTCAAAACCCCATTTAAAATGAGCTTCTCCTCCCCCGGCTCCTTTGTCACATTGTAAGTCATACTGTAACAGCAAGGGTCCAGGGCGCCGCTGTTCAGGTATTCAAACTGATACAGGTTTGTCATGATCCTGCGGCTGTAGGGATTCTCCTTCAACTGCCGAAGAACGTAATCCATCTGGTCGGTCTCCTCCCCTTTATAGATGAACTTTCTCCCCACCACATCTCCGTAGCAGGTTCCGATGGAGCCGTTTTCATCCGCCCATGCATCCCAGATATGAGATTTCAGTTCGTGAATGTTGTTGGATTTTTTCTGGTATATCCAGAGGATCTCATCCATGCAGCTTTTGAGAGCCGTCCTGCGCAGTGTCAGGGCTGGAAATTCTTTTCTCAAATCATACCGGTTCACCACCCCAAAACGTTTGATGGTGTAGGCACTTTCCCCGGTATCCTCCCATTTTGGGCGGACCTTCTCGCCCTTTGTATCCGTGCCGTTTTCCAGGATATCACGGCACATATCCATAAAAATATGATCTGCCTGACTCATGTCTCATCCTCGCTTTTCTATTTGTTTCATTCCATCTCGGCAAGTCCAGAGAGATTTCTAAGCATATTTATTTAGTTTTTTATCTCGTTTCTGCCGTTATTTTATCTCTTTCAATATATTATTGGGGCTTGCTGATTTTCTGTTGACAATATACTGCCACTTTATTATAACTTCCGTGAAAATATTTGACAACTGTTATTTTGAGAACACGCATCTCTAAGAGCCGCCCGGATGCGGCAGATACCATACATCCGGGCGGCTAACGTTCTTTTTTACTGAAACAGATCTATAATCCACGGATTGGAAGTCACAAAAATAATGAAAATCACAACCGGCAGCACAAATTTGATCAGCACTGACCATACAGAAACCAGCTTAAAGCTGATCTTCCCTTCATTCGTAACTTCCTTCTCTGCGTTTTTGCTCTTCCACACCCAGCCGATAAAGATACAGGCCAGGATTCCGCCGATTGGCAGAGATACATTGGACACCAGGTAATCTCCCAGGTCAAAGAAGGTTTTTCCTGCGATCTTGATGTCACTCCAGATTCCAAAGCTCAGGGCACATGGAATACCCAGGCAGGTGATCAGCACTGCGGAAATCACGGAAGCCTTTGCGCGGCTGACTTTAAAGGTATTCACAGCAAAGGAAACCACTACCTCCAAAAATGCAATGCTGGTAGAAACCGCTGCAAAAAGCACTAACACAAAGAATACAACTCCAAAAATCTTTCCTCCTGTCATCTCGTCAAAAACTGCGGGAAGGGTCTGGAACATCAGGCTCGGTCCGCTTGTGGGTGAGAAGCCAAAGGCAAATACAGCCGGAAGAATGGCAAACCCCGCGATCATAGCCACCATGGTGTCGAAAAATGCAATACTAACGGCACTCTTAGGTATATTCTGGTTTTTCCCCAGATATGCCCCGTATGTAATGGTAGCTCCGGTTCCCAGTGACAGGGAGAAAAACACCTGTCCAAGTGCTGACAGGAAAGCTCCCGGTGTCAGTTTGGAGAAGTCCGGTTTCAGGAAGAACTTAATCCCTTCCCCTGCGCCAGGAAGGGTACAGGAGCGAATGACAATGACGATCAGGCAGACAATCAGAAGAGGCATCATGATCTTACATGATTTTTCAATTCCTTTCTGAATTCCCATCACAACAATTGCCACAGTTATAACCATAAATACCAGATAATAGATAACCTGGCTTCCTGTATTACCTGTGAATGACATAAAAAACGCTTCGCTGCTCTCCGGCAGTCCTGTCACAGAAACAAAAATATACCGGATGACCCAGCCGCCCAGAACAGCATAATAAGAAAGTCCGATAAAACTTGTGATCACAGCCAGTATACCCACGCCGCCCCATTTGGCGTTCAGGGCCTTATAGCTTCCAAAGGCATCTTTTCCTCCTGCTCGGCCAATACTGATCTCAGCGATGATCAGCGGAATGCCCACCAGAAAAATGCAGATGAGGTATACCAGGACAAAGGCACCGCCTCCGCTCTCCCCCACAAGCATTGGGAAACGCCACAAGTTTCCCATTCCCACAGCAGACCCTGCTGCTGCCATAATAAATCCGAAGCTGCCCGACCATTTGGGCGCCCCTCCTGTTTCCTGTGTCTGTTTACTCATAATCTCCTCCTTTTCCGGCAATAAAAAAGTACAAAGCGGCCAAAAAAAGCTCCCATCCTTAATTGTAAATACAATCAGGACGAGAGCATTACGCTTCGTGGTACCACCTTGATTTATCCGCACCTCACGATGCTGACCTTTGCAAGTACGGGAAATCCAAACCACTCCATGTATTTCCTTATACTCCGGCGCTGTAATGGGCGCTCCCATCGTAGCCTATACTTCTGTAGTCGGTACGCGGCTCCAAGACCATCTTCCATTCAGCCTGCTGCGCTTCTTCTCACCAACTGAAGCTCTCTTTGCCAGTCTGCAGAATGTACTCTTCTTTTCTCTGCCTTTTTCATTCTATTTATTACTAAGTATAAAACTGTTCTTTTTCCTTGTCAAACTGTTTTTCCAAAAATTTTTGTTCCTCTTTGCCCGATCCCTGTACTTTACACTGCCCCCAAAACATGATATAGTCACCAGAAGGTAACCATAAATGTAACTATTCAGCAGGCCTGGGCATTCACTGTGCTGACCGTAAGACAGCCTTTTGAAGCCGGGCAGACAACCCATGGTCAAAAGCCGTTCCGCAAGGATGCTGAGCAGTTATCCGTAAATTTATAAAGACAAATGAGGAAACAAATATGAAGAAATTTTTCATACTGCTGTTGAAGCCGTTTTCTTTTCTCCCGGCACTGCTGGTCATGTACATGATCTTTTCTTTTTCCAGCCAGACGGGCGCACAATCCGGTAATCTCAGCTATAAAATAAGCCATGAAGTCATTGTAACAGCAGATAAAATATTAAACAAACATATGAGCGAAGAACGGATCGCCTACTACACAGACAAGATCCACACCCCGGTCAGGAAGCTGGCACACATGAGTGAATACTTTGTACTGGCTGTCTGTGTGTCCCTTCCCCTGTATGTTTACGGGCTGCGGGGTATATTACTGATTCTATTTGCAGGGATCATCAGTGTGGGATTTGCCTGCACCGACGAATTCCACCAGTCCTTTGTAGCGGGAAGAGGCCCCTCTAAAAGGGATGTGATGATAGACAGCATCGGTGCTTTTGCAGGCATTATTCTGGTACAGTTTCTCTGCTGGAACGCCCTGCGCCGAAGCAGAAGTAAAAACAGACGCCGCGGCTGATCATTCTCTGTCCTCATGGAGGTTCAGTGACACATCCCCACATGGAAGGATTTCTTCCTCCCCCTGTTCGTTTTTGATCAGAAGCCTGCCGTCCGGCAGGATCTTTTCCGCCTCCACACTTCTCACCTGTGTACCGTAAGCTACCCGGACGTGTCTGCCGGGTACGATATTTCTGGATATATACTCCTCCGGAATCCCCTCCTTCTCTGCCTCCTCAAGCAGATAATTAATGATTCCGGCAGTCAGCAGGTTCCTGTTCACATACACATCATCCTCCAATACAGCCCCGGCGGTACCGGATAAACCCTTGGGAAAACCGCCTGCCGGCATACGAAGATTCAGGCCGATCCCCACGATCACCAGTTCAATATCCCCGGTCTCAAAATCCGTGACAGCCTCTGTGAGGATACCACAGACTTTCCGCTCTCCCAAATATAAATCATTGACCCATTTGATGCCCAGAAAGACACCGCAAATCTGCTCCACGGCCCGGCAGACAGCAACTGCTGCCGCTGCCGTCAGTGTCAGACTCTCCTGGGCCGTTCTCTTTGGCCGCATCAGCACACTTAAATAGAGGCCGCTGCCCGCGGGGGAGTAAAAGCTGCGCCCACGCCTGCCCTTCCCCTCTGTCTGGGCCTCCGCTGCCACAAAAGAACCATGGGGAAGGTTCTCCTCAATCCCTCTTTTTTTCAAATACTGGTTGGTGGATGAGATCTCCTTTTCCACCTGCATAAACACATCCGGGTGCTCCAGATGTATTTTCACTGCCTCCACAGACAAAATATCATTATCCGTCTCAAGGGCATATCCTCTGTTATTCACAGCCGCGATCCGGTATCCCTCCTCACGGAGGCTTTTCATAGCCTTCCACACCGCTGTTCTGGAATATCCAAGCCTTAACGCCAGTTCCTCCCCGGACAGATATTCTCCCCTGTGACTCTCAAGCAGCTTCAGAAGCTCTGATTTTGTTGACATATCCTGCCTCCTATCCACATATTTTTGACACTCTCCTGTACCTTCACGAAAAGCCAGGCTCCCGCCCGGGAATCTGGCTTTTCTTTCGTGAATCCTTATCTCTCCTCGCGGAAATAATTCACACCGCAGGACTGCGGCTGGGAATTTTCCTTAGAAGAACGGATGGATGTGACAATCAGCACAAGTATTGTCATAAAGAACGGCACCATATCAAAAATGGAGTCCGGTATCTTGATGACTGATTTTGGCACATAGTATTTCAGCACACTGAATGCACCGAACACCAGCGCCGCAAACACAGCCTTATTTGGGTTCCAGGTGGCAAAGATAACAAGCGCAACGGCAATCCATCCAAGACCGTTTACACAGTTGCTGATCCATACACCGTTACAGATGATCATGGAACAGTAGGCACCGCCAATACCGCAGATCCCTCCGCCCAGCATCAGGTTCATATATTTCAGCCTTGTTACCGGAAGGCCTGCCGCATCTGCAGCCGCGGGATTTTCACCCACTGCGCGGATATTCAGGCCTGCTTTCGTCCTGTGCAGATATATACCGCACAGAATGGCTGCAACAATTCCGAGATAAACAAAGATATTATAATTGAAAAACAATTTACCCAGCACCGGGATATCCGACAGCACCGGAATATCCACCTTGCCAAGGCTGTCCAGAATGCCCGCAGGCAGTTTCAGGGAGGCAGCCCCTGTCTTTTCCCTGACAAAATCACCAAAAAAGTTGCTCAGTCCAATACCAAAAATGGTGAGGGTCAGACCGGTAACATTCTGATCCGCCATAAAAGTCACCGTGAGCACAGCATAGATAAGGGCTCCCAGCATACCCGCCGCAAATGCAGCCGCCAGGGCCAAAAGCAGATTATCTGTCTTATATCCCATCATGAATCCCGCGCATGCACCGATGGACATCATACCTTCCACACCCAGATTCAGATGGCCTGATTTTTCATTGATGATCTCACCTAAAATCCCGAATAAAAGCGGAGTACCTGCAAGGACCGCCGCCACAAAAAAGTTAGTAAAAAAATCCATTACGCCTTACCTCCCTTCTTACGGGTAACAAACCGGTATCTGACAAAGAATTCACATCCAAGTACAAAAAACAGGATGATCCCCTGCAGCACGTCAGCAGAGTATGCGGACAGTCCGTAGGAGGACTGCATGACCGTACTTCCCTTTTCCAGCACACTGAATAAGAAAGATACCACCAAAATCCCCACCGGGTTAAGCTGGGCCAGCCACGCCACGATAATGGCTGTGAACCCCACACCGCCTGCCACTGACGTGGTGAGTGTCAAATCAGAACCGCTGGCCTGCACCATACCTGCAATACCGCAGATAGCGCCTGAGAAAGCCATGGTGCGCAGTACGATCTTCTTGTAATTCATACCCGCGTACTGGGCCGTGGCACGGCTTTCGCCTACCACGCTGATCTCATATCCCTGTTTTGTGTATTTCAGGTAAATGTACACCACTGCTACCAGCACAAGCCCGATCAGCCATCCCACATGCACGCCGAACAGTTTGTCAAGCTGCGCGTTCTCCCCAAACCTTGCGATCTTTGGAAAGCCTGATGAATTGGGGTCCTGCCATGGGCCATCTCTTAAAAAGGAGATGAGATACAGTGCGATATAATTCAGCATCAGTGTAAAAAGTGTCTCATTGGTACCAAATTTTGCTTTAAAGAACGCAGGAATGATCCCCCACAGGGCACCACCCAGCATACCTGCCAAAAACATGCAGATCATGAGCAGCCAATGCGGGAAGTCCCAGCAGAACAGGGCAAAAAATGTGGCAAACACTGCGCCCATGATGATCTGTCCCTCAGCTCCTATGTTCCAGAAACGCATCTTAAATGCCAGGGTAAGTCCCAGGGCAGGTATGAGCAGGGGCACCATCACTTTAATTGTGGCCTGGAATGCCATGCTGCTTCTGAACGCGCCAGAGACAATGGTTGCATATACAGAAAACGGATTATATCCAATACAGAGAATAAAGAGGCCGCCGGCTACAATGGCAAGCAGTACCGAAGCCAGACGCAGCAGCCGCACCTGTTTTGCGGGGCGCTCTTTTCTCTTTTCAACACGAATCAGAGGCTCTTTCTTCCTTGTCTCATCCATCAGCCTTCACCCCTTCCCTTTTTGAGCCTGTCATCATGAGGCCCAGCTCTTCTTTTGTGACTGCCGCAGCCTCCACGATACCGGTCACCTCTCCATGGCAGAGGACCATGATCCTGTCCGAAATCTCCAGAAGCACATCCAGGTCCTCACCGATAAACATAACAGCAACGCCTTTCTTCTTCTGCTCATTCAGCAGATCATAAATTGTGTAGGAAGAATTAATATCCAGGCCCCTGACAGGGTAGGCTGTGACCAAAACGGACGGCTCCGATTCAATCTCTCTTCCCAGCAGTACCTTCTGCACATTGCCGCCGGAGAGCAGGCGCACAGGTGTCTCCACATTTGGCGTCATGATCTCCAGACGCTCCACCAGCTCCTCAGCCAGCTTTTTGGCGGGCTTTCTGTCCACAAAGATCCCCTTTGCCTTGTCATAGGATTTCAGCAGCATATTGTCCACCATACCCATGGAGGCCACAAGCCCCATGCCCAGCCTGTCCTCGGGAACAAAGCCAAGGCTGATGCCTAAGTTATTGATCTGCTTTGGCGTCTTTCCTATAATATTCTCCTTGTTGTGCAGGATCGCCCCTGTCTCCACAGGCAGCAGACCTGCAATGGCTTCGCACAGTTCCTTCTGCCCGCTTCCTGCAATGCCTGCCACACCCAGGATCTCCCCTGCCTTTATTTCAAAAGACAAATCTTTCAGGGCAGTGGTTCCGTCCGCTTTTTTTACAGACAGATCCACCACTTTTAATCTTATGTGTACATTTTCGCACTTAGGACGGTCTATCTCCAAAGTGACCGGCCGGCCAACCATCAGCTCGGTAAGCTGCTTTTCGTTGGATTCTGCCGTATTTACCGTATCAATACTTCTGCCTTTTCTCAGAATGGTCACCCGGTCACTGATTTCCATAACCTCATTCAGCTTGTGGGTGATGATGATAATAGCACTTCCCTGCTCTTTCATTCTTCTCAATATTGCAAAGAGCTTCTGTGTTTCCTGGGGTGTGAGCACTGCGGTGGGCTCATCCAGGATCAATATGTCAGCATTTCTGTACAGGACTTTCAAAATTTCCACGGTCTGCTTCTCGCTGACGGACATATTGTATATTTTCTTCTCCGGGTCAACCTCAAGACCAAACTTTTTGGTCAGCTCCAGGATTTTTTCCTTCAGCTCCTTTGGCTTGATCCTCTTTCCCTCTGCACCGATCACCACATTATCCATGGCCGAAAACACATCCACCAGTTTAAAATGCTGATGGATCATGCCGATTCCCAGCTTTTTTGCATCCATAGGGGAATTGATCACTACTTCCCTGCCGTTTACATGGATACTCCCCTCATCCGGGTGGTAAATGCCTGAAATCATATTCATCAATGTGGTCTTTCCGGAACCATTCTCACCCAGAAGTGCAAGGATCTCTCCTCTTCTGACATCCAGGTCAATATGGTCATTCGCCACAACACTGCCAAATGTCTTTGTGATACCTCTCAGCTCAATGGCATTCTCTACCTTGTCTAAAGCCAACTGTGTCACCTCTCGTTTCTTTCTGTTTTGGTAACGCATACACCATCCGTTACAATTTTAGACACAAACATACAGAATAATTGTATCATAAGAAAAGAAGGAATACAAAATGATTTTTCACATTTTGTATTCCCTCTTGGCAAATACCTGCCGCTGCCCTTATACACAGCCGGCGCAGTCAATGCACAGGCCTGACTGATCCATTACCATTAATCTACAACCACATTCTTGTAATACCAGTTGATGCCTCCGGTGATGGTCGCATCATCCAGTGTACCGCCTTCTGTACCTACAGCTTTGCCGTCGTTTGTCTCCAGGACACCGTCAAATACATTGAAGCCTTCTTCCATGATCTTTCTTCTGGCTTCTTCCACTTTTTCTTTGGTTCCCGGTGCGCACAGTTCCTCATTGATCGGTGTGATATCTACAAGACCGTCATCCATGCCGCCGAAATAAATTTCCGGTGTCCATGTTCCGTCGATCACTTTCTGTACGGCCTGTTTATAATATACACCCCAGTTCCAGATAACAGAGGTAAGTGTTGCTGCCGGAGCATCCTTGCTCATATCTGAGTTATAACCAACGCCCCATACGCCTGCTGCTTCTGCCTCTGTCTGGGGATTCGGTGTATCACAGTGCTGTCCGATCACATCACAGCCTGCTGCGATCAAAGCTTTTGCCGCATTGGTCTCCTCTGTGGGGGAGAACCAGCTGTTCGTAACTTTTACGTGGATTTCCGCATCCGGGTTTACTTCCGCAACACCGATGGCAAAAGCATCAATACCGCCGGTAACCTCAGAGTTCTCAGAACCCATAGCTGCAACATAACCAATTTTGTTGCTCTCTGTCTTCATACCAGCAACAATACCGGATAAGTATCTGGCCTGATAAATTCTTCCGAAATAGTTGTTGAAGTTTGTGTCATTGGACTTATATCCTGTGCCGTGAGAGAAAATCACATCCGGGAATTCCTGCGCAAGCTGTTCACAGGTATCCATGTAGTTAAAGCTTGTGGCAAAAATGATCTGGCATCCATCCTCTATACACTCTCTGATCGCCTGCTCTGTCTTGGTCGGGTCTGTATCGGGGATATTGTTCTTGCGGATGATCTGGCTGTCGTCAAGTCCCAGTTCTTTCTGCATCTCCACAATACCCTGATCATGTGTATATGTGTATCCGGAACCCTCTGCCGGGTCAGTGATATGGATAACACCCACTTTCAGATCCTCTTTGGCAACAGGGGCAAACTTGCCGGTTCCTTCTGCCTTGGTGTCGTCAGCTTTGTCGTCCTGCTTGTCCGCTTTGTCCGTATTGGTATCTTCTGTCTTGGTTTCTTCCTTTTTGGTCTCTTCCTTCTTGTCCTCTGCTCCCTGCTGCTGTCCGCAGCCTGCCAGCATTGCGCCGGCCATGGTCAGAGACAATAAGATACCTAAAATTTTCTTCTTCATGCTCATCCTCCTTTTGATAACATATGTACTTCTTTTATAAATACAAATTAACTATAACATTATCTTTTTTGTTTTTCAACCGGGATGTTGGAGATAATTTCAAAATAATCACCTTATTTTTCCAGATATTGATAAATATTTTGGAATACTGTCAATTTATTTTTCTCATTCAAAATCTCATGGCGCATCCCCGGATAGAGCTTTCCTGTCACATGTGTATATCCCACCAGTTTCATATGCTGAAGCTCCTTGACAAACTTTCTTCCGTTTCCGATACAAGGGTCATCCCGGCCTCCCAGGAACAAAATAGGCAGCTCCGGGTTCTGCAGTCTCCATCCGTCCTTACTGTATGTCTCCTTGAGCAACATCAACAGTCCCTCAAACCCATCTGCTGTAAAAGTAAAGCCACACAGGGGGGACTGTTCATACGCTTTCACCACTTCCTCATCCGAACAGATCCAGGCAAAGCGGCTCTTCTCCCCTGCAAAACGGCGGGCAAAGGAACCGAAGGACATGGCCTCCAGCAGTTTACTGGGATATCGTCCTCCCTTTTTCTGTTTCTGCAGCCTGACAATGAGAAGGCCCAGGTCCACCGCCGGGTTCTGGCAGGGCGGTCCGGTCAGGATCAGCTTTTCCAGTTCATTGTCAAAATATTTCAGGTAATTCCTGGCTGCCAGGGTACCCATACTGTGTCCCAGCAGATACACCGGCAATTTGGGAAATATCGCCTTGATCCACAAAGTGATCTGATGCAGGTCTTCCACCATGGCTTTATTCTTTCCGCCGTAGAGATATCCCAGTTCTTCCTGATTATGTACACTTTTTCCATGTCCCCGGTGGTCATGGATCACACAAATGTATCCCCTCTCTGCCAGATATTCCATAAACGGCAGATACCTCTCCTTATGCTCGCTCATGCCATGGGAAATCTGAACCACGCCCTTACTTCCCTCTTTTGGCACTACCCACAAGACAGACAGCCCCAGTCCGTCGTATTCTGATTTCAGCACTGCTGTGCCATGTACCATGTAAAAACCCCCTTTTTAAGACAGCAAGGTCCCCTGCCGCCAATTTTCAATCATCCGGAAACCCAAAAGGCTGCCGCACAGTAACTGCGGCAGCCTCCTTACATATGCTTAGCCTTCTACAACTTCCAGTACGTCCATCGGACATGCTTTCGCACAGATACCGCAAGCGATACATTTGCTGCTTGTAGGTGACTCCTCTGCTTTTACCATTACATGGAAAGGACATGCCTCAACACATTTGCCGCATCCGGTACATTTTTTCTTGCTGATCATGTAAACGCCCTTTGCATTCTGTGTGATCGCGCCCTCCGGACAGGCTTCTGCGCATTTTCCGCACTGTACGCAGACCATTGGTTTTGCGTCGCCCTTTTTGTCAATGATCTGGATACAGGATTTGTCGGGGTCAAACTCCTTATAAAAGCTTGTTGAACAGGCTCTTACACACTCCAGACATGCCATACACTTTGCGCCTTTGGTCACTTTCAGTTTCTTCATCTTGAATTCCTCCGCTTTTTTCCTGAAATTTTTGTATGTAATTAGAAACATACACAAGCATATGCTTATGTGATAATTTTAACATTATATATTATGTTTCACAAGTGGATTTTACAAAAAAGGACATTTCCACCCACGTGAAAACGTCCTTTTTGTCAGATTTTATCAGAGGGGTTTCCCCTCCTAAAATTTGTTTCGGTTATTTTGCCGCCTCATTGTAGATCAGCGCCATCATTTCAAAATCTTCGTCCGTGTTGTTCTCCATGCTGTGGCTCTGTCCCGGTTCAATGACACATACATCCCCGGAATGCACCTCTGTGCGGCTGCCGTCATTGTCCACGAAAACCCCGGTTCCTTTCAGCACAAAATAAGGTTCTGTATTGCCCACGTGCTGATGCATGCCGATGGAGCTGTGAGGCTTTAACACTACTTTTGCATATAGCTTTCCATGCCCGTAAAGCTCTTCCTCCTTCAGGATGTGATGGAATTCCACGGTTCCCTCTCCGCCCCGCACATTCTGCTGTGCCACTACATTTGTCTTTCTGACCACGATGTCTATCCCCTTTCTTCTGCCGTATCCTGTCCCCCGGTAAAATGGGTATGGATCTTCTGTTTATAAAAATGATTTGATGATAAAGAACACTGCCGGAACCAGAAATGCCGGCAGCATATTCATGGTTCTGAAATTCTTGATCCCCAAAATGCTGAGGCCGGAACTGAAGATCAGGATGCCTCCGATGATAGAGATCTCCGCCATGATCGCCGGACTCATAACCCCTGAAAGCAGCAGCGCCAGGCAGTAGAAAAATCCCTGCCAGAAAAATAAAACAATAGCAGCCAGCGCAATTCCCAATCCAAACGTGGACGCCAGCACAGAAGACGTCACAAAATCCAGCATGGCATTGGTAAACAGGTAAGTATTGTCCCCTTTCAAAGCACTCTCCATGGGCCCCAGAATAGACAGCGTGCCCACGCAGAACAGCAGTATGGCTGTGGAAAGCCCCTGTGCCAGGTTCCCATTGGAAAAGCCGGTGACAAACTTTTTAAACCTGTCCTCCAGATGTATCTTCTCTCCAAGAAGCCCGCCAAGAGCCAGACTCACAATAAACAGGACCGGGTACTCACTCTGGGGCATATACTTGACTATGGCATTGATCCCCAACGCAGTGGCTGCCAGCCCCATAGCCTGCATCATGATCTCCTGATGTTCTTCCCTGATTCCCTTTTTCAGTCTGCTGCCTATAAAACTCCCTGTCAAAATAGTTGCGCAGTTTACCAGTGTTCCTATCATCTCTTGTATCCGCCTTTACAGTTTCAGATATTGTTCCACATTCACGATAAATACGGTAGCCCCGCCCACATCAATAGTGACCGGCGGCGCGGAATATCCCAGTACCGGGCCTTTTGTTCCAGCCGAGTAGGTTGGGTTGATGAGCATCTCTTTTCTTCTGGAACACTCCTCCTTGATGACCTGGAGCACCATTTCCACTTTGTCGTCCTCAGTACCTATCATCAGCGTGGCATTTCCTTTTCTCAAAAATCCGCCTGTACTGGCAAGCTTTGTCACACTGATGCGTTCCTTATTCAGACGTTCTACCACGAATCCTTCATCTTCTTTGTGCACGATCGCAAATATCATTTTCATAATGAAGCACCTCCTAATGCAGTGCTGCTCTCTGCCCGCCGCCCGGCCTCTTACGAAACCCCAGGCGCCTGAGGGCGTCTGACCAGCTTTTCGTCTATTATAGCATAAATTGAGCATAATGGTAAATTATTTTGTATAATTCTTCTTGCAATAAATCCCTTTCACAAAACATTCAAATTCCATTCACAATTCTTTTAATATTTCACCACAGTTTCATCACATTTGTGGTTTAATATTAGATACATAGAAAGGTAATCACCTTTATATAAAAATTTTCTTTTTCATACGCCGGGCTTTTAAAAAGTCCGGCCCTCCTTTTTTTACCCCTATTCCCATATTCTCCGGTTCTTCCCCTGCCCTCCCTCTTTGATGATTTCCTTTTAGAAGACCGTTTACTACTGAACTGTTGCTTGTCAGCAAATTCTTCTGGAAAATTTTTTAAATTATTTCCCAAAAACATGTTGACATTTGGCGAAAGGTATAGTATATTATGTCTTGTCGTTAAGACATGCGCGAGTGGCTCAGTTGGTGGAGCGCGACCTTGCCAAGGTCGAGGCCGCGGGTTCGAGTCCCGTCTCGCGCTCTATTTTTTTGTCAAAAGGACGGACATCTTTGAAAGATGCCCGTCCTTTTACGTTCTGCATTTTTCTATGCATAAACACTCCCCGCTTTTCTCACTAGCTCTTCCAGAAGTTCCTGCATTTTTCCAATCACAGGATGGCAGTTTTATAAACACAGAGGGCTGATGGATATCAAAGGTTCTGTTGTGGGACGAGGCCGCGAATACGGGCTAGGTGCTCCAGCTCGAAAAAATCTGCGCTGTTATAAGGTCGGTCGCGCGAGTACAGTATTTGCTTATTTTACCAGGCCATGAGCCAGAGTAATGCCTTTTCCTCGGGGGCCGGGAACACTCCTCGATTAAGGAAATCTGGGAGGTACTGGGAAAAGAGACAATCTCCATGTACACAGAGAGCCGGACGCGGGGCCTGCGCCCGTTCTTTTCCCCGAAGTATGACCTGAAAAAGCACCCGAACTATAAATACACGGCGGAGGCCGATAAGAAGCGCAACGCCTTCTATTTGGAAAAGCTGATAAGCACACTACGCCGGGAAATGGAGACGCACCGCCATGAAAGCCGTTCTTGACCGATACGCCGGATTTATCCGGGCGGCGGCGCGGGCGACCAGCCCCATGCTAAACGGCGCGAAGCTCCCCAAAATGGATACGCTCAAAGAGGAATGCCGCAAGCTGACGGCGGAGAAAAAGGAGCTCTACGCCGAGTACAGGGAGGTCCGGCGTAGTGTATAGACACTTGCACCGCCTGCCGTTTAGCGCGGCGCTATAAGTACACAAAATAATTACGGATTGTAAAGTATCATATGCAAAAGTGCTGTCTCATTTCCAACGTTCCTATATGAATGCACAGTATCAGCTCTAAACCGTATACTCTCACCTTTATTAACGGTAAAATGTTGACCATCTGCGTTAATTTCAATACACCCCGCAAATATTGTAATAAATTCCGTAGTTCCTTTTAGGTGAGACTCTGATTCCCAATAACTTTCCTCGTCTAATTCCAGATAGTAGACTGCAAATCTACGGTTTTCATCATCCGGAAAGATAGAATAGTTTTTGACCCTCCCCCCATCTTCTAGTAACGGTTGTAATTCATAAGTTTTTACAATTTCATAAGGACTTTTTGGACGAAGTGTTAGAGCGTCAAAAGGTACTTTCATACCATTTGAGAGTTTCCAGAGTGTAGATATAGTTGGATTTCCCTCCCCACGTTCTATCTGTGCAAGCATACTTTTACTGACACCACTTAATCTTGACAGTTCGTCCATGCTAAGTTTGTTTTCTTCGCGCAGCCTCCGAATGTTTTTAGCGATAATCAAATTCATAGGATCCATAAAAATCTCTCCTCTCTATTGACAATATAATGCACAAGATGTATTATTATATCGTAACAGTGCAATATATTATTCTTTTTGTACTATTATATAGTTTCCAATAAGGATTGTAAAGAGGAGAGTGATCAAAAATGGTACCAAAACTTAATGAGGCACGTGAATTGCTAAGGAACTACGATCAGGGTGATTTCCATTTACTTCAAGGGGAAATTGTATCTGGTATTATGGGGTATTTTTCACGTCAATTTGAGCCTGAAAATGAGGAATATTGGGCGGCTGCCGGAATGTTGCATGACATTGATCTTGAGCTTTATCCAGAGGAACACTGTGCAAAATGTTATGAACTTTTGCGGGAACATGTTGTTGACGAACAGATGATCCATTCTATTGTAAGTCATGGCTATGGCCGGCTGGATTGGGTAACGGTAAAACCGATGGTTCGCCCGTCAAAAAGCCTCTGTGACATGGACGTAGGTTCTATAAAAAAGAAATTCAAGAAAAAAGAGTTTGCCGCCGGGTGTTGTGGCGAGGATATATTGTGCTGATTATTTTTATCAGCGGCTATCTATCATTTTTCAAATAGAAACCTTCCACTTTATGGAGGTATAGGAGGCCCAAATTGTTTTATTTATCCGATTTTCTGATTTATTGTTTTATTACGGCATATACACCCGGAGCTAACAATTTACTATCTATGAGTAATGCAATACGGCTTGGTTTTCGCCGCAGTTTCCGTTTTAATCTTGGAATACTCGCTGGATTTACTATTGTCATGACGGTTTGTTCAATTTTCAGTACAACACTTTTTACCATGCTCCCGAAGGTAAAGATTATTATGCAGGTCTTAGGGGCTGTCTATATGCTTTATCTTGCGTGGAAAGTCTGGAAGAGTTCTATTGATCCGAGTGCTGACAGCGGTAATGCGGCTAGTTTTCTTTCCGGTATGGTATTGCAGTTTGCCAATCCGAAAATTTACATTTATGCAATTACTGCTATGACGCTTTATATTTTGCCCGTTTATCACTCCTTTGGGGCTATCGCTGGGTTTACAATTCTTTTGGCACTGATAGGGGCCTCTGGTTCTTTTGTGTGGGCGCTGTTTGGTTGGTTTTTTTGCAAGTATCTTTCCAAACATACGAAAAGTGTTAATTTTATTATGGCGCTGCTACTTGTCTATTGCGCTATTGCATTATTTCTATAACCAAAATAGCAAGTGTAATAGTCGAATCCTGTCATTTATGCGCTCGTCTGGCTCTGTGCCGTTGGGGCGCTTTTCTTTTCCTACGGTTCAACTTCGAGCCGACTTGGCCTGGGGTTCTTATCAGGCAGGAACGGCCCCGGTGCCGATGCATTCCATCTCACGGGATTCCGCCCTCTGGGTCCAAGAGCCGTCTCTTTACACAATATACCGCTGTATGCCTAATTGTCCATCATAAAAAACAGAAAAGGACATGATCCTTGATCACGTCCTTAAAATAGCACTCAATATATACTGGCTGTTCGGGAAATTCTTATGCGTAATATCCTCCAGACGGATCAAATCCACGTCCAGCCACAATTCTTCAGCAACGATCATAAGATGAGAAAACATGATACCAAAATTAAATTCCTCATATTTGCCCAGGTGGTTCATATTATGCTTCTTGGCAAATACATGGATTCTGTTATCGTAAACCACAAACCGCCATGGCTGACTGTTCAAACTAGACGGCGCCAGGCGCGCGGAATCCAGAAGCTGCTTCATCCACTGCCTGGGAACCTCCTTGTACACACAGAGGTCCTGCAGGTCCATCCGCTTGGCCTCCACGGCCTTTCTGGTATGGCTGCCCCGGCTGTATCCAAACGCCATAAGGATCACAAATTTCAGATTCCCCTTGTGCGGATTCCCTGCCTTTGGCTTCACACCGCTAAAGAAACAGGTTCCCAGACCTTTGGCACACATAAAGAGCGCTAGCTGCTCCATAATATAACCCGCGTTCATCATGGCGCGGTCTTTCTCCTCTGAGTAAAAGGCAATATAGTATGGAGCCTTCACCCCCAGAAGATGTATTCTTTTATTTTGTCCCTTAGTATTATCTATAATAGAAATCTCCGTATGGATACCGGGATTTAACCCTTCAATCTGGCTGTAATACTCTTTGATCTCACTCAGCAGAGCAGCCTTCACCGGCTCCATCTCATAGCTTCGGACTGATTTCCTTGAAAATATCGCTTCGTATAAGTTCATACTCTCACCTTTTAATTTTTCCGTAACAATATTGTAACATATAATTTGGGAATTGCAATGCCTAAATAGAGTGTTTTTCAAATTCTTTTGTATTTTTTTTAAAACCTATTGACAATGGCCCTTCAAACGCGTATTATTGTATTAATCAATTAGTACAGTAATACAGGAGGTGTTACATTATATGTCGTGGAAACTAAATCCAGATCGGCCAGTCTATGTACAACTGATCGAACGTATCACAACGGATATCATCGCCGGCATCTACCCGCCGGGGAGTAAACTTCCATCTGTGCGGGATCTGGCACAGACCGCTGGTGTGAATCCCAACACAATGCAGAAAGCCTTGTCAGAGATGGAACGTACCAATCTGGTATACAGCCAGAGAACCAGCGGAAGATTCATTACGGAGGACCTTAGTATGATAGATGATCTGAAAACAGAACTAGCTTCTGAACAAATCAAAGAGTTTCTTGAAAAAATGGAAAAAATAGGCCTGTCTAAAGAGGACATTATAGGGCTGATCCAAAAAGTGAGCGAGGAGGAGAAAAAATGAGTACGATTTTAGATTGCCGGGGCCTGACAAAACGTTACGGCAATAAACTGGCACTCGACCACATCGACTTATCACTGGAGCGTGGTAAAATTATCGGTCTGCTGGGCCCTAACGGAAGCGGCAAGACCACATTGATCAAACTGCTGAACGGCCTTCTGGTTCCCACGGAAGGCGAAATCTTTATTGACGGCAAGGCACCTGGTGTGGAGACAAAGAAAATAGTATCCTATCTTCCGGAACGCACCTATCTGAACCGTTGGATGAAGGTCTCAGATTTAATATCCTATTTCTGTGACTTTTATGCAGATTTCGACAGGTCCCGGGCTTATGACATGCTGCAGAAGCTGAATATCAATCCTAATGACCGTTTAAGCACCATGTCCAAAGGTACCAAGGAAAAAGTACAGCTCATACTGGTCATGAGCCGCAGAGCCAGCCTGTACTGCCTGGATGAACCCATAGCAGGTGTGGACCCGGCGGCAAGGGATTATATCCTTTCTACCATTATCAACAACTACGATGAAAATGCAACTATCCTTATTTCCACCCATTTGATTTCCGATGTGGAAAACATACTGGATGACGTGATCTTTATTCAGAACGGCCATATCCGTATGCAGGACAGTGTGGACAATATCCGCCAGGCAAAAGGCATTTCTGTGGATAGTCTGTTCCGGGAGGTGTTCAAATGTTAAAGAAACTATTTAAATATGAGTGGAGGTCTGTTTCCACACTACTATTTATTGTACACGGAGCGCTTTTAGTTTATGCACTTATCGGGCGTATGGGATTTCAAATTTATTTTTCAAAATCTCTCTCTGATTCCAGTAACGCCGTCATGGGAATCACAACTATGTTTTATGTGATCGTTTATATTTTGGGAATCATGGCAGTCCTGCTTATGACCATGCTCTATCTGGCTATGCATATACAGAAGAGTTTCTTTTCTGATGAGGGCTACCTGACCCACACGCTTCCGGTAACACCAACACAGCTCTTGCTGTCTAAAATGTTTATATATTGGATCTGGACGATACTTGACATCATTTTTGTAGTTATTTCCATCGGTATCCTGCTGATCAATAAGGAGACCTGGCCTGCTGTCACTTATGCATTGCGGCAAATGTGGCAAAACCTCAGTTCCCTGAGCGGATTTTCAGATATCATGAATACCATTATTTATCTGCTGTCCATTTTCATTGATTTCTTCTGCTTCTCTACAGGGCTGTTGATCTTTGCCATCTGCCTGGGCAGCCAATTTAAGACTCATAAAGTTATGGGGTCTGTACTGTCCTTCTTTGGCATTGTTATTGTAAGCAATATCGTAAATCTTATCATTACCGGAGTCACTCTTCCCGGCGGTATCGGAGCGACCCTAATGGTTACACGTGCCGGTGAGACCGTGGTAAACTATTCTTATATCGCAGAAACCGTATGGTATCTCTTAGCCGGTATTTTCTTCTTCTTTGGCAGCAGATATATCTTGTCAAAAAAACTAAATCTGGAGTAAAATATAAAAAAATGGCGCAGAACCAGTTCCCACGGTTCTGTGCCATCTCTTTTTGTATCCTGTTGTCATTATCCAGCATCTTTACAGTTACATTTCTTATACCATTTTAAATGTCTGTCCCGCAAGGCTCTTTACCGAATAGTTTCCATTTCCACCATCCACATGTACCATGATCTCACCGTCATGACACCGGGCATGAGCCTTCATCACCACATTCCCCCTGCAGTCCGGAATTTCCGCTTCCGCTTCTTTTCCATCCGCAAACACAGACAGAAGAAGGGTCACGCCGTCCGCAAAATCATACTCTGGTTCCTGATCATTATTTCCCATAGGCAGAATTGTATTTTCTTTCACCATCAATGGCAGGGAATGATAGTCATGGACTTCCTTATACCAGTTGCCGCCTTCTCTTGTCTCCCCTGTGATCAGGTTCACCCAGGTTCCCTTTGGCAGATAGTAATCCACTTCGCCTGACTCCTTAAATATGGGCGCCGCAAGCAGAGAGGAACCGAACATGTACTGGCGGTCCAGTGTGTCGCAGGCCCTGTCTGTTGGGAAATCCAGGAACATAGGCCGCAGAACCGGTGTCCCGTATTCGTGAGCACGTACAGCCTGTCCGTACAGATACGGCATAAGACGGCATTTCAGGTTGACAAACTCTTTCAGCACCACGCAGGCTTCCCCATCAAAAAGCCATGGCACACGGTAAGAGGAAGAACCGTGCAAACGGCTGTGTGAGCTTAAAAGCCCGAACTGGCACCAGCGTTTGTAAATATCCGCGGGAGCTGTCTGCTCAAATCCGCTGATATCATGGCTCCAGAAACCGAAACCGCTAAGAGCAAGGGACAATCCCCCCCGCAGGGTTTCAGCCATGGAAACATAGGTGGCGGAGCAGTCACCGCCCCAGTGTGCCGGGAATTTCTGTCCGCCTACAGTTGCGGAGCGGGCAAAGAGCACAGCATCTCCTTTTCCTCTTTCTTCCTCCAAAAGCCGGAACACGGTCTGGTTATATAAATATGTATAATAATTGTGCATCTTTACCGGGTCTGAGCCGTCAAAATATGCAATATCCTTTACAGGCACCCTCTCACCGAAGTCCGTCTTAAAGCAGTCCACACCCATGTCCAGAAGTGTCTTCAGTTTGCTCTGATACCACACGCAGGCATCCGGATTGGTGAAATCCACCAGCCCCATTCCCGGCTGCCACAAATCCGTCTGCCATACACTTCCGTCTGTGCGTTTTACCAGATATCCCTTCTTGCTGCCTTCCTCAAACAGGCAGGATCTCTGGGCAATATAAGGGTTGATCCATACACAGATCTTCAGACCTCTGTCATGGTATCTCTGCAGCATGGATTTGGGATCTGTGGTCACATTGGGGTCCCATTTGAAGTTACACCACTCAAAGGCCTCCATCCAGTAACAGTCAAAGTGGAACACATGCAGCGGAATATCCCTGTCAGCCATCCCCTGTATAAACCCGGAGGTGGTGTCCTCATCGTAATCAGTGGTAAAGGATGTGGTGAGCCAGAGGCCAAAAGACCAGGCAGGAGGCAGTGCCGGTTTTCCGGTCAGCTCTGTGTATTTTTCCACGGTCCCCATTGGGCTTTGCCCGCTGATGAAATAATAGTCCAGACGCTCCCCTTCCACGGAGAACTGGATCCTCTCCACCTTCTCACTGGCGATCTCATAGGCCACATCCCCCTCATTGTCCACCAGGACCCCATATCCCTTGTTGGTAATATAAAAAGGTATATTTTTGTAGGCGATCTCACTGGCTGTGCCGCCGTCTTCATTCCACATTTCAACGGTCTGCCCATTCTTCACAAACGGTGTAAAACGCTCGCCAAGACCGTATACATACTCACCCACATCAATGAGAAGCTGTTCCACCATATACTTCTTACCGGTTTCCCTGTTCTGCATATGTGCAAGGTTGCGGAAACTGGACTCTGTCAGGAATTTATCTCCCTCATAAAAAGCCAGCTTGTACGCATGGGGGGTTTTGTCGATCACAGCCTTCAGACTGCCGCTGGCAAAGGAAAGGCTCTCGTTTGTCTCAGTAATTTCCGCATGGGGATGGTCATTTTTTATTTCTGCAAAAGGCCCTTTATAAAGCGCGCCTGCATGGTGGACAGCAGACACCTTGATGACCCCCTCCATGGGTGTTGAAAGTGTGATGGTCAGCATGGGAATGTTCAGGGCATCCCCTCTGCCTGCAATATGTTTTCCGGGGAGATAAACGACCAGTTCGTCTCCCTTAACGGTATGGCCTGCGTATTCTACGGCATAGGCCGGGGTCATTTCTTCTCTTAACATCCAATATCCATTGGTAAATCTCATAGCTGTGATTCCTCCAGTTCTTCTATTTTAGGTTCATGCTTTTTGAGTACCCGCTCCATAAACTCAGAACAAAGTAAAGCTGCTCCTCCCGGCACAACAATCATGGCATAGGGTATCCATGCCACGATCGCAGCAGAGGATACTAAAATAAACAGCAGCACAACCGTTGTCAGGAAATAACGCCCTGTCATGAACATGGACAGCTTCAAAATCCATCCCATAGGCATCTCAAATCTGGAAAGTGCAGGGAATACATAACAGAGCATTCCCGCCGCATAAATGCTCACACCATAGTACAGACAGATAAAAAACAAGCCTATATATCCCGAAGTCTCTGCCTGCAAAATTCCCACATTTAACTGCAGGATAAATAATACCGCCGCGAAGAGTATTTCGAGAAGAATACCGTCCTTTAAATTTCTTCTGTATGATCTTAGAAACTGTTCCAGTACATATCCCTCTTCTTTTTTGATCACCTTCACTGCAGTATAGTACATGGCAGTTGTGGATACGCCGATCGTTATGATGGGGAGACATCCAATCAGCCAGAATACACTCAACACGATCGTATTGAATATCTTATCTATCACCTTTACATATTTACCGTCATAACCAAATATCGTACCGTTGCCCATATGTCATCCCTGCTTTCCTTGTTATATCCCTTTGCCAGGCGGATATCCTGCCCCGCCCGGCTGCCTGATAAGATCAAAAAATGTCTTCCAGTTCCCCTGCTTTTACAAATACCGGAATGCTGTCATACGGTGCAGCGCACGTATATTCCGCGCCGCCTTGGTATATCCTGTTGTCATTGATATTTTTCCATTTACCCTCCGGCAGATAAACATTCCGTTCTCTGACACCTTCATACAGCACAGGGCAGACAAGCACTTTGCTTCCAAACATGTACTGGTCCTCAATCTCCCAGGCTTTTTTGTCATCCGGGAAATCATAGAACAGCGGACGCATGACAGGTGTTCCTTTTTCATGGGCATCCTGCATCAGCGTCTTCACATACGGGCGCATTTTCTCACGCAGTTCCATATACTTTTTGCAGATTTCGTATACTTCTTCCCCGTAGCTCCATACTTCATTTTCCGCTCCGCTTATATGTTTTCCTCCTCCCGTGGTTCCAAGAGGCTCTTTAAACGGTTCGCGGAACCCGTGCAGTCTCATAACCGGGCAGAAAGCACCAAAGGCAAACCATCTGACAAAGCACTCTTTAAATGCATCATCATGGATGTTGCCGCCGTGGAACCCGCCGATATCGGTTGTCCACCACGGAATGCCGGAGATTCCCATGTTAAGACCTGCTGCAAGCTGGTTTCTCAGCGCGCGGAAAGAGGAGTCAATATCTCCTGACCAAACCAGGGCACCGTATTTCTGGCTGCCTGCCCATGCACAGCGGAGAAGATTCACGATGTTCTCTTGTCCCTGTGCTTCCATGCCCTCATAAGCCATACGCGCGTAATATTTGGGATATAGATTTCCTACTTCCATGTCAGCGCCCAGGAAATACCGGTAATGTTCAAATTCATATCCTGTAAATTCAGGCTCCGCCTCATCCAGCCAGAAGATTTTAATGCCCAGGTCATAATAATTTTTCTTTATCTTTTCCCACACATAATTTCTTCCGTCAGGATTTGTCACATCTATAATGCAGGCGTCCCCAAGCTGTCCGATCCGCTTTCCATACTCGGAACGCGTCAGATAGCCCAGCTCTGTCATTTCCTCATAATTATCACTCTCCGCGTCAACCGTAGGCCAGATGGATACCATCAGTTCAATGCCCATCTCTTTCAATTCCCTTACCATGGCTGCCGGGTCCGGCCAATAGTCTTTATCGAATTTCCAGTCTCCCTGGTGAGGCCAGTGGAAGAAATCCGCAACAATGACATCTATGGGAAGGCCTCTTCTCTTATATTCCCTGGCAACCTCCAGAATCTCATCCTGAGTCTGGTAACGCAGCTTGCACTGCCAGAATCCCATTCCGTAATCCGGCATCATGGGAACTTTACCTGTGGCATCTGCATAAGACTCCTCGATTTCAGCCGGGGTATCTCCCGCAGTGATCCAGTAATCCATCTGCTTGGTTGACTCTGCGGTCCATTCCGTAACATTTTTTCCGAAAGTAACCTGGCCAATGGCCGGGTTGTTCCAGAGGATTCCATAACCTCTGTCTGACATGGCAAAAGGAACACTTGCCTGTGAGTTTCTGTGGGCCAGCTCAATGATGCAGCCCTTCATATCCAGATATGGCTGCTGATACTGCCCCATACCGTAAAATTTCTCATCCTTATATGCTTCAAACCGGACAGTCAGTTTAAAATTATCGGAGCACTGGCGAGGATTAAACGTGCGGGGCAGAATCTCCAGCGCACTGGCAAATTTGCCGCTTCCCTCATACATGTCCCTGGTACGGTCATACTCCTCCAAAAGAAGCTTTCCATCCTGATTATAATATTGGAGCACTCCATTGTCCATGACTTTACAGGTTAATTTGCCGTTGGTGATAACTGCCTTTTTCCCTTCAACGGAAATCTGCACATCTGCGGCTTCAGGCTCAAGAAGCGCACTGTCCGTATCCGGAATAAAAGCACTTCGCTGTGTGGCACGCACGCGCAGGCTGTTTTTCCCCCATGGCTCGATCAGAAGCAATTCCTTATCCTGTCTTCTGTATAACTTGTTACCCACTTGTTTCAGCATTCAAATACCTCCTCTTTCCAGCGTATATTTAAAGTCTGCCAAACCACTCTTCAAACACACTCCGGTCTTCTTTTCTTATTTTACAAAAGGACTGCCCCAGTTTTACGTGCAGCAGCCCCTTCTGTTTAGAAGTTCAATTTAAAACCATTTTTTGTAAAAAGCGGGATCTGTTCCATAGGTGCAGGGACAGTGACTGTCTGGCCGCCCTGATAAGTCTGGTCTGTCCATACATTTTTCCAGGAAGCCCCTGCGGGAAGATATACTTCTTTTTCCTTCCGGCCTTTTTCCATAACCGGGGCAACTAATATTTCAGGCCCAAACATATACTGTGTCTCATTATCCCAGCACTTTTTATCCTCCGGGAAATCATAAAACAGAGGTCTCATGACAGGAGTTCCCTTCTCGTGGGCTTCCTCCATCAGACTGCGCACATAGGGACGCATGGCTTCACGCATCTCAATGTATTTCTTACAGATTTCATAAACCTTATCTCCGTAAGACCAGATTTCATTAGGGGCTCCGGATACACACGCTGCCCCGCCTGTGGTCCCATACTGAGGCTGGTATGGCATACGGTAGCCGTGCAGCCTCATAACCGGACAGAAGGTACCGTATTCAAACCATCGGATCAGCACCTCATGAAATTCCTCATCATGGATGTCTGCCCCGAAAAATCCGCCGATATCGGTTGTCCACCAGGGAATACCCGCGATCCCCATATTGAGGCCCGCCGCGAACTGGTTCTGAAGGCTTTCAAAGGAGGAGTGGATATCCCCCGACCATACCAGTGCTCCGTATCTCTGGCTTCCAGCCCAGGCACAGCGCAGTAAGTTGACGATATTCTCCTGCCCTTCTTTTCTCATACCTTCAAAGAAAGTCTGTGCATACATTGCCGGATAGACATTTCCGATCTGAATATTCGGCCCCAGGTGGTAACGGTAATTTTCAAAATCATACACGGTATATTCCGGTTCCGCTTCATCCAGCCAGAAAATCTTCACGCCTTTGTCATAATAGTTCTGTTTTGCCTTATTCCACACATACTCTCTGGCTTCCGGATTGGTTGGGTCATACTGGATGGTATTGCCCATATAAGTGTTGTCAATGCGGACACCTTTTTCCACCCGTGTGAGTAGCCCTTTTGCCTTCATCTCCACAAAATTCTCACTCTTATAGTCCACCATAGGCCAGATGGATACCATCAGTTCTATTCCCATCTCCTTCAGCTCGGCGATCATGGCATCCGGATCGGGCCAATATGTCTCATCAAATCTCCAGTCACCCTGTTTCGGCCAGTGGAAGAAATCCACAACAATGACATCTATGGGAATCTGGCGGCGTTTATACTCTCTTGCCACCTCTAAAAGCTCTTCCTGTGTCTGGTATCTTAGCTTACACTGCCAGAATCCCATTCCGTATTCAGGCATCATGGGAACTTTACCTGTGGCATCCGCATAGGCTTCCTCAATATCAGCCGGCGTATCCCCTGCCGTGATCCAGTAATCCAGTTTCTTGGTGGACTTTACTTCCCATGTGGTAATATTTTTATTAAAGCTGACACGTCCGATCGCCGGATTATTCCATAAGAACCCATAACCCAGAGACGACAATGCGAATGGCACGCTGGCCTGTGAATTTCTGTGTGCCAGTTCCAGCTCTGCTCCTTTTACGTTTAAGAACTTCTGCTGGTACTGCCCCATGCCGTAAATCTTCTCCTGGGGATTGGATTCAAACCGCATGGTAAGCTGGTAATCGCCTCCGATGATCGGTTTGAATTCCCTTGCCTCTACCTCCAGGGAACTGCAGGTATCAGCAAACATGTCCTCTCTGTTGCGGACATATTCTTCAAGAAGCACTTCACCCTTTTGGTTATAAAAGGTTAGCTTACCGATATTATTTATTACTGCCTTGATATTTCCATTGGTGATCTCTGCTGAAAAATCATGTATTAAAACCAAGGCTTCTTCGCATCCCTCCGGCTTTCCATCCAGCGCCCAAAGTTCATCAGGCATCTGCGGCATCTTGGATGCGCGGACACGGAGGCTGTTTCTCCCCCAGGGTTCCACAATGACATGCTCCGCATCATAGCGGTAATACAGTGCATGATCCTTTTCCTCAAAATATCCCAGTAAAAACTCATTGTCCGAACGAAAATCTCCTGTTGATGCATCTTCTCTTTTTATAATATCCGTCATTTTTTATCCTCACTATTATAAACTGCCGCTTTTTATTCTTTCACCGCACCTGCCGTCAAACCGCCCACAATGTATTTCTGCAGGAAGACAAACAGCAGGATGACCGGCAGTACCAAAATTGCTCCGTATGCCATGATACAGTTCCATTTCGTTCCGTACTTACTCTGGAATTTATAGATATTGGCTGTCAATGGACGCATATCCGGTTTCACATTAAATGTCATGGAGTATGCCAGGTCATTCCAGCCGCCCAGGAAGGATATAACCACAACTGTGATAACACCTGTCTTGATCGCCGGGATCATGATCTTGAAGAAGGATCTGAACACGCCGCAGCCGTCAATTCTGGCCGCATCATCCAGGGACGTGGGCACGCTCTTGAAATAAGGTCTCAGGGTTACAACAATAAACGGTACCGACCCGGAAGCGATGGCCAGGGATGGGCCTAAGTAAGTTCCTAATAAATGCAGCTTGTTGAAAATCAGGTACATAGGTGTCAGCATAAGGGATGCCGGAAGCATCTGGGTCACAAGGAAGGTGAGCAGGAATACTTTTCTGCCCGGTACTCTATAACGCCCCATACCGTAAGCTGCCGGAATACCAAACACCAGTGAGATGACCATGGATAAAAAGGCAATGCAGATGCTGTTCCTCAGAGATGACAGAAACTCTGCATCCTGGAAATTTTTGATCCAGGGCTCCAGGGTAAAGTTGTGAGGATAATAGGTCACCAATTTGCCGAAAGATTCTGCGTCTGATTTAAAAGACATAGCCAGGATCCAATAAATCGGAAACAGGAACAGAATGGCAATGATAACCGCAATCACACAGTTGATTATATTTTTTCTCTTTTCTTTGGAACTTGATATTTTTACTTTTCCTGCCATTCTAATCATCCTCCTTTGATATGAGACGCAAGTAGAATAGTCCCACAATGAACAGACATGCGAACAAGATGATCGCCGCTGTAGAACCTAAGGAGAATTCATACTGTTTGAAGGACAATGTATAGGCATATGTACCAAGAACATCCGTAGAGTTTAGAGGTCCTCCGCTTGTCATAACAAACATCAGGTCGAATGCTTTAAAGGTATAGATAAAACCTAACATAAGTACAGATAAAATAGCCGGTTTCATAAGCGGAAGTGTGATATAGAGAAATCTCTGCAACGGATTTGCGCCGTCCACCTCCGCGCTCTCGTAAATCTCCGTTGAAATTCCTGTCAGACCGGAAGTCAAAAGCAGCATATTGAACGGAATACCAACCCAGCAGTTCACCGCGATGATCGCGATCATGGCGGTACTTCCATTCAGAAGCCACTCCACAGGCGCATTGATCAGCCCTAACTTCATAAACAGGTCATTGATCACACCGCTGGATACGTCGAACATATTCTTGCCCAGCAAAGCCGTAACGGACATGGGCATCATATATCCCACCAAGATCATACCACGGATCGGGCCGGCAAGTGTAAATTTCTTTGAAAAAAACAACGCGAAAATAAACCCGATCGTAAACTGCACAACCAAACATCCAATGGTAAATATAAAGGTATTTTTAAATACCATCAAAAATGTTTCATTGTGAAATAATTCTATATAGTTGGACAGGCCAACAAAGACGTCGGTTCCTCCTTTGAAGGTCTTTACATTTACGTTCCTAAAGCTGAGTACAAAGTTGTAAACAAGCGGATATCCCAGAACAACCAGCATATAAATGAATCCCGGAAGGATAAAGGTATAACCTTCTCTTCTCTTTTTCGCCGCCATGGACATTTTCATGGATTTCACCCCTCTTCCAAATTCCTATTGTTTTCTTTTAAAAAGGTTTAAGATGTATCGCCGGGATACACCCTAAACCTTGTCTTACAGTCAGCATCCAGACTTATTGTAACAGTCAAGACAACTGAACTGTTACGACATATTCTGTTTTACTTCTGTACTGCAATAGGTGTTTCTTCCAAAATAGGTGAAATGGTTGCCTGCGCCTCTTTCAATGCTTCTGCCGGGTCCTTGTCACCCAGTAAAGCTGCCTGCTCTGCTTTGTACAGTGCTTCGGAAATTGTAGGCCAGGACTCGTGAGGTCCCCTTGCCACTGCAAATTCCATGGAGTCATTGAATACTTTGTATCTTTCATCTGCTGTCCAGAAATCTTTCAGCTCAACTGCGTCTGCACGAACCGGTAATTTTCCTGCGATTTCACACCAGTCTGCTGTATTCTGGGCGGACTGCATATATTTCAGGAATTCTGCACACTCTTTCACATTTTCGGAACCGCTGCATACGCCGAAGTTCTCACCGCCGATAACCGTTGCCTCCTGCTCGCCTTTTGGCATTGGAGCATATTTGTATTCCCAAGTCACATCGTCTTTGTTGTCAGTGTCTAATGTAGCTATCTGCCAGGTACCGGATTCCAGCATTGCCGCTTTTCCTGCGATCCATGCGTTATACGCATCGCCCTGTCCCCAGTTTACAGCTTCTTTACTCATATATCCTTCTTTTACCAGGTCACTTAGAAATGCCAGGGCATTCACTGCCTTGTCGCTGGAGACATCTGTAATGTCTGCTCCGGCACCATACAGCCATGGTATGAACTGGAATGTACCCTCTTCATTTGCGATTGCAGACATAGCAAATCCGTAAACGCCGTTTGCCTCATCTGTAGTCTTCTCACAGGCTTCTTTGAACTCATCCCATGTTGTCGGGGGATTTTCAATACCTGCTGCTTTCAGAAGATCCATGTTGCAGAGCAGTGCCAGACAGTTTGAGTTATTGGGCAGTCCGTAATACTTTCCGTCCGCATCCATACAACTGCTCAGGGGTCCTTCATAGAACTGGTCCAGATCAGACCATCCTTCCAGATATTCCGTGATGTCAGCAAATACACCCAGAGAAATGTAGGAAGCCATATCCGGTGAATCCACCATTCCGATGTCGGGAAGTTCCCCTGATACTGCACCGATGGTATACTGTTTCATCAATTCGTCACGTGATACAAAAGTAGGTACAATATAGATGTCACTCTGCTCCTCGTTGTATTTCTTTACAACTGCATTTAGCGCGTCAGCCTCATGCTCAAAATAATGCCAGAGGGTAACTTCTTTTCCGCCATTTGGATCACCTATGTCTGCTGCAGTGGCTTCTGTCCCTGTTTCCGTCTCCGCGGAACCGGTATCCGCATCATCAGCGGTATCCTCTGTCCCCGTATCAGCACTGTCGGTTTTCGTGTCACCGCCTCCGGAACTGCCGCAGCCTGCGGTCATTGTCAGCACCATTGCAGATGTCATGGTCAACGCCAATGTCTTAACAACTTTCCTCTTCATTTTGTTTCCTCCTTTTGTTTTTTCATTTCTTAGGATGTCATTATTATAGCGTCTCTATCATATTTCAAAAACCGCCGCTTTTAAGATTGGGATTAATTTTTTAGGGTATTTTTTTAATATTTGAGTAAAAAATTAATATTCATTGTTTTCCATTGTATATTTTGTACATCATCTTCATATAATAGCAGCATTTTACACACAAAAAAGCGAGACATTAACGTCTCGCTTTCATAAACTCCGTCACATTGACTCCCGTTTCTTCCTTGAAGCATTTATTGAAATACTTTGGGTCTGAAAAGCCCACACTGTACAGCACTTCATCCTTTGAGATTTCTCCCTCCAGCAAAAGCTCCTGGGCTTTTTCAATGCGATACCTTCTTAAAAATCTGGAAAAATTCTCCCCCACATCTCTGCTGAACAGATAACTGAAATATTCAGCACTGACCCCCAGGTCTGCAGCCAGGTCTTTCTGTGAGATTTTAGAGGCATAGGAACATTCTATAATGTGCATTGCCTTTAATATCAGCGGATGCGCATTGGGATATCTGCTTTTTAGATTCCGATTCTCCTTATCCCATGTAATGCTGTTGTACTCCTCCAGCCTTTGGATAATATCCTCAATATCTTCAGGCACCAGAGGTTTGACCAGATAGTCTGTTACGCCCAAAGAGATTGCCTGCCTGGCAAGTTCAAATTCCTCGTACGCACTGATAATAACAAATTTCGTCTTCATATCCTGGGCCCTGGCAGCTCTGATCAGCGCGATCCCATCCATATATGGCATTTTAATATCAGTAAAGACCACCTCAGGTTCCAAGAGCTTCATAAGCTCAAATGCTTCTTTCCCATCTGCAGCCTCACCGACTATTTCGTGCTTGTCTGATACCATCATGATCAGATTTCTAAGGCCTCTGCTTGCCCTCTTCTCATCTTCCGCAATTAGTATTCTCACATCAATTCCTCCTCCAGGCATATCTCACTTTCGCTTTGCTTTTTCAGTTCTGATTCCGGGATAGGAATCCAGAATGTAAAGGAGGTTCCGGACTCCGGACATGTGTGCATCTGAATATCCAGCTTTTCTCCATAATACATACGCATTCTTGTAACCACATTCAAAATTCCGATGCCTACTTTTTGCCGCTGCAGTACAGGTGCCTTTCCTTTTGACTCTAAGATATTTTTTATCACGTTCTCCGTATCTGCATCAATTCCGCTTCCATTGTCTCTAATCTCTATCCTTAATCGTCCCTTTTCCTCGGACGCGGTAATTTTAACCATTCCGCCCCCATGCCTTCCCTCAAAGCCATGGAGGATAGAGTTTTCTACAAATGGCTGAAACATAAGTTTGCAGCACGGCCAATAACCATATTCCTCTTCAAAATCTATGGAATAGTCAAATACATTCTCAAACCTTGTCTTCTGCAGGTAGAGATACTGGTCGATCCAGGCAATCTCCTGGTACAGATACACATCCTGGCATTTCTGGTCAAAGGTATAGCGGAGTATATTAGATAGTTTCTTGATCAGGACAGATACCTGCCGGTTTCCCGCTTCTATGGCTTCATAATTGATCGTGCCCAGAGTATTACATATAAAATGGGCATTTATCTGGGATTCCAGAGCCTCCCGCTCTGCCTGGTGCTGGCGCTCAATGGAAGCGAGCGTCTCCTCATGTTGCCTTTTCATAGCTATATTCTTTTCTTCCAGAGCTTCTATCATTCGATTGTACTCATCTGCCAGCTGCCAGATCTCATGTTTTCCTTCTATGGATATCTTACTGTGGAAATTGCCCTTTTTCACGGTTTTAATAGACTCTGAAATCTTTGTGACCGGCTTTAGCAGATAGCGCATAAAGAAAACCGTCAGAAATATATAGGCAGCCAGGATCAAAATATAGATGATCACGCCTCTGTTATAAATCTGGTCCACGTGTTCCTGCATTTTTCGTTCATCCATCAAAATGTTCATTGTCCATCCAAAATAACCGAGCTGCCGGCTGATGACCTGTATCTCATCATCCCGAACCAGGTCATCCTCCGAAATGCCAATATAGTTATCCATATTATGGTATAGGATCTGCCCATTCTCATCTGCAATGTATCCCTGGGCATATTTCACTTTTGGTATCTCCACTGTATTTAGAAATTCTTTAAATACATCCATATTATAGCTAACGATCAGGACATACTTCACCTTCTTCAGACCAGTCCTGTTGCCGATCAGGGGATAAGCCACATGAAAAAGCCTCAGGTCGGAATCCTGTGGATGCACGTCCGGCTCAGTGGATGCCATGTACAGGGGGATGTAATAATTATTTGTATTTTTCATGACTTCCTGATACATTTCACGCAGATACTTATCATTTTCACTGTCCCACATGGCCCCGTCTGAGCGTTTATACCTGTCATACTGACACATCAAGCCATCTTCACCCACAATAGCCACCGCTACAGTATTTTTAATATAATCATAGTCTGACAAAGTATTATATAACGCATTATATCCGTTACTGTCATAAAAAGATTGGACCTTATTATAAATATCAGAGGATACCACCATCTCACTGCCAAAATTTATGTGTTCTTTAATGGAGTAATTCACATTTTTCTGTACAGAAACCAATACCGCATTTTCCGTTTCAAAGCTCTGCTCCACCAGGTAATTCAGGTATTCATTTTTCAGATATCCCTGAAATACAAGGGCCATTACCAGGACTGCCAGTGAAAACACAAGAACAAAAGAAGATACGATATGCTCCTCAAAATATGTTTTCATCTTTTTGTATAAATGCATGGGACCCCCTCTTCTTTCTTGGCGGCGTCCATACCGCTTACTCTGTCTTACTGTCTGCCGCCTTCACTTCCTCTGCCACCGCCTGAATCTGCCCATCCACATCCTTTTTGAACTGTTCCCAGGCATCCGGTTGGTCTACAAAATATTTGGGGCAGATTTTCTCTGTCACGTCATAATGGCGGATAACATCACTGCTCTCCAGACCGAAACGGTAGCAGAGCCATCCCACCAGTTTGACCAGAGAATCATATGTTGCCTCTGTAAACTCACCGGTCTCGTCCTTGTGGCAGCACTCAATGGACAGCGTATCATCATTGCGGGAGTTGGATGCATAGGCAATCTCTGAGCTGGGAATGCACTGGACGATCTCCCCCTCAATGCCAATAACAAAGTGGCTGCTTACTTTTGTCTCATGGCTGTCTTTCAGTCCTTCAAAATAGTTTCTGTTCTCCGCTGCTGTACTTCCCGGATTGGCCGTATAGTGCACTACGATGCCCTTTATTTTCTTCAGGGGGATACCGGGCCTTGAGTATTCATTCACATCCAGCAGATTGACCTCAAAAGGCGGCGCCCCTATAAAACTGCCGTTCTCCTGTGTAACCTGTGCCTGCAGCTTGTCCAGCCTGGCATCCTCTATCCTCCCTGTCACGATTTTTATGACCCCTGCTGCAAAAATAATTCCCAGAAGAACCAGACCAAAAAGCATAAGCCTTCTGTTTCTCTGTTTCCTTCTGTTTACCCTTCTGTAATCTCTCCTGCTATGACCTCTCCTTTGTCCCATAAGCGTTTCTCCCCATTATTTATGTATTTTTACCGCAACTGTTTATCCCCACTATACAGCGGGGTGTACGTTTCTCTTCACGGATGACTTCCCCTGCAAAAGACAAAAGGCTGTTGCCACTTTAGCAACAGCCTCTGTTCTTGTATCAATAGGAGATACACAATGCCCGTGCTTCCTATTATTCGTCTACACTGTAATTCGGTGCTTCTTTTGTAATGTGAATGTCGTGCGGATGAGATTCTTTCAGAGACGCGGCCGTGATCTTCACAAACTGTCCTGTCTGTTTCAGAGTCTCAATATCTTTTGCTCCGCAGTAACCCATACCGGAACGGAGACCACCCACTAACTGGAAGACTGTGTCCTCCACATGGCCTTTATAAGCAACTCGTCCTTCTACGCCTTCCGGAACCAGTTTCTTGGCATCCTGCTGGAAGTAGCGGTCCTTGCTGCCGTTTTCCATTGCGGCGATGGAGCCCATACCGCGGTAAACTTTGTATTTTCTCCCCTGGTATAACTCAAAGTCTCCGGGGCTTTCGTCACATCCTGCGAAGATACTGCCCATCATGCAGACATTGGCCCCTGCTGCAATGGCTTTTGTCATATCTCCTGAATATTTGATACCGCCGTCTGCGATGATCGGGATACCCGCCTCTTTTGCTGCTGCGTAGCACTCCATAATAGCCGTGATCTGCGGTACACCGATACCTGCAACCACACGTGTGGTACAGATGGAACCGGGACCGATACCAACCTTCACAGCATCCACACCGGCCTGGATCAGGGCTTTTGTTGCTGCTGCGGTTGCCACATTGCCTGCAACTACCTGCAGATTCGGATGTTTTGCTTTGATTTCTCTGACTGCTTTGAGAATGTTGGCGGAATGTCCGTGTGCAGAATCCACAACAATGACATCAACCTGTGCTTCCACTAATGCGTCCACACGGGCCATAACATTGGCTGTGATGCCTACTGCGGCACCGCACAGCAGTCTTCCCTGCTCGTCCTTTGCGGATAACGGATATTTAATCTGTTTCTCTATATCTTTAATGGTAATAAGACCTTTTAAGTTGAAGTTTTCATCGACAATCGGAAGTTTTTCTTTTCTTGATTTTGCGAGGATCTTTTTCGCTTCCTCTAAAGTTACGCCTTCTCTGGCTGTAACCAGATTCTCTGATGACATGCTTTCTTTGATCTGCTTGCTGAAATCCTCTTCAAATTTCAGGTCGCGGTTGGTGATGATACCCACCAGCTTCCTGCCCTCTGTGATGGGAACACCGGAAATACGGAATTTCGACATTAAATTGTCGGCATCCTCCAGGGTATGCTCAGGAGAGAGGTAGAAGGGATCTGTGATAACACCGTTCTCGGAACGCTTTACCTTGTCCACCTCGTCCGCCTGTGCTTCCACAGACATATTTTTATGGATGATACCGATACCTCCCTGTCTCGCCATGGCGATGGCCATACGGTATTCGGTAACTGTATCCATCCCTGCACTCATCATCGGAATGTTTAACTTCACTTTTTTTGTGAGATTAGTCGACAAATCAACTTGATTGGGGATTACTTCAGAATACGCCGGAACCAGCAGCACATCGTCGAAAGTAATGCCTTCACCAATAATCTTACCCATTTTCGTTCTCCCTTCGATTGTTTATAGTAAAATAATATAACAAATTACGACAAACCTGTCAATCCGTAAAAACTTTTCTCGGACAGCTTTTTTCAATATTTTTGATCAGTTCCATGTCCGGCTCGATCAGCACTTTACAGACTTCTTTGTCGTCCGGGATGATCATTGCATAAATCTTATGGGATGGATTTCCGGATGAAAAATCGTAAACTTTAATATTTTTATTGTGGTTCTGGTAGTCCAGGCGGTGTGACTGCACGGGAGCCATAAGTTCCATTTTAGAAAGATCCAGGCTCTTGATCCTCTTCCTTTTTGCTCTGGAAGCGATCCGGTCAATGTCCAGTTCTCCGTTCACATAGAGATATTCAAATTCCAGGTCCAGGTTCGGCAGCAGAAAATACGCAGCCACTCCCAGCACTACAGCTACAACCAGGGCAATGGGTGTAAATAAAATACCGACAACCGCTGCCAGTACGATCAATGTGATAACCAGTACCTTGATTGCTTTCTCCTTTATGGTCTGCTCTTTTTTCACGAGCAGCTCTGAGTACGCGTCGTTCATGTTTTCCTCCTTAGGTATCAGCTTTTGCTTATAAGTCTATCACAAAGAAATGCCGGTGTCCATATGACACCGGCATAAGAAATGTGAATTTTCTATTATATATTACATCATTCCCATTCCGGGAGCACCGCCTGCCGGCATAGCCGGTGTTTCTTCTTTGATGTTGGAAACAACAGCTTCCGTTGTCAGCAAAGTACCTGCAACACTTGTTGCGTTCTGCAGTGCGCTTCTTGTAACTTTTGTAGGATCCAGGATACCTTCTTTTACCATATCCACGTATTTCTCGTTTAATGCGTCAAAGCCTACACCTGTCTCGGCTTCTTTTACTTTGTTGATGATCACAGAACCTTCCAGGCCTGCATTTGCTGCAATGTGGTACAGAGGAGATTCCAGAGCTTTCAGAACTACTCTTGCGCCTGTCTTCTCGTCTCCTTCCATTCCGGCGATCAGTTTCTCAACTTCTTTGGATGCATGGATGTAAGCAGATCCGCCGCCTGCGATGATACCTTCCTCAACAGCTGCTCTTGTAGCGTTCAGAGCGTCTTCCATACGCAGTTTTGCTTCTTTCATCTCCGTCTCCGTAGCAGCACCTACACGGATAACTGCAACGCCGCCAGCCAGTTTTGCAAGTCTTTCCTGTAATTTCTCTTTATCGAATTCAGATGTTGTCTCAGTGATCTGATGTTTGATCTGAGCGATCCTTGCATCAATATCAGCTTTGTTGCCTTCGCCGTCAACGATAATGGTGTTTTCTTTCTGAACTTTAACAGATTTTGCACGTCCTAACTGCTCCATGGTAACATCTTTTAACTCCAGACCCAGTTCGTCAGAGATAACTGTACCGTTTGTCAGGATCGCGATATCCTGCAGCATTTCTTTTCTTCTGTCGCCATATCCCGGAGCTTTTACAGCAGCTACGGAGAAGGTTCCTCTTAATTTATTTACGATCAGAGTTGTCAGAGCTTCGCCCTCAATGTCCTCTGCGATGATCAGCAGTTTCGCACCAGATTTAACGATCTGCTCTAAGATCGGCAGTAAATCCTGGATGTTGGAGATTTTCTTATCTGTGATCAGGATATACGGATCGTCCAGAACTGCTTCCATTTTGTCCATATCTGTAGCCATGTATGCGGAAATATATCCTCTGTCAAACTGCATACCTTCTACCAGGTCCAGCTCTGTCTTCATGGTCTTGGACTCTTCGATGGTGATAACACCGTCGTTGCTTACTTTATCCATAGCATCTGCAACCATTTCTCCCACTTCATCATCACCTGCGGAGATAGCTGCTACTCGTGCGATCTGGTCTTTTCTTTCAATCTTACCGCTCATCTGCTGAATGGCATCAACTGCAACTTCTGTCGCTTTCTTCATACCTTTTCTTAAAATGATGGGATTAGCCCCTGCTGCCAGGTTCTTCATACCTTCATTTACCATTGCCTGTGCCAGAACGGTTGCTGTTGTAGTTCCATCACCAGCTACATCGTTTGTCTTGGATGCAACTTCTTTGATCAGCTGTGCACCCTGATTTTCAAATCCGTCTGCCAGCTCGATTTCTTTTGCGATAGTCACACCATCGTTTGTGATAAGCGGAGCGCCGAAGGATTTATCCAGAACAACGTTTCTTCCTTTCGGTCCTAAAGTTACGCGGACAGTATCAGCTAACTGATTTACACCACTTTCAAGGGCAGCTCTTGCTTCTGCACCGTATTTGATTTCTTTTGCCATGATTCGATTCCTCCTGAAATTAAAAAATGTCTATTTCTGTTTTCTGGTTTTATTCATGTTAATAGAGAATCTGTAAAATCTTCCCTGCTGCCTGTTATTTTACAACAGCAAGGATGTCACCCTGTTTCACGATGATGAACTCTTCATCGTCCAGCTTTACTTCTGTACCGGCATATTTAGAGTAGATCACCTGATCGCCTGCAGCTACTTCCATTTTAACTTCTTTGCCGTCGATCACTCCGCCCGGTCCTACTGCTACAACTTCTGCCTGCTGCGGTTTTTCCTGTGCCTGGCCCGGTAACACGATTCCGGATTTTGTGGTCTCTTCTGCAACCAACTGTTTTAATACAACTCTGTCTCCTAATGGTACTAATTTCATATCTATTGCCTCCTTTTAAATTCTCTGCTTGTTATTAGCACTCATTTGATTCGAGTGCTAACCGTTAGTCATATATTAGTGAATCTGGCGCATTTCTGCAACTTCTTTCATCTCCAAATAATCAAGTCATTACTAATTATTTCTTTTTTTTACTCGATTATTCTCTTGTTTTCTCATCTTTTTAATTTTCATTGAATTTTATATTTATTTTAGAATCTTTATATTTTCGCATGAAATCCCCATCCAATGGGATGATCCATAGCAAAAGTTTAGCCAAAACCCGCCCTCTGCATACAGTTTTTCCCATAAAAATATAAAAACCCAAAGAAAACCGGAGGTTATTTCCTACTATATGAATAACCTCCGGTTTTCTTGCCCTAAATCACGGTTTAACTACTGCTTTTTTACCAGCTTGCGCTTTTTGATCTCTTCCAGCTCATCAAAAATCACTTCATTGAGCACTTTGATATATGTTCCCTTCATACCTGAAGACCTGGACTCAATAACGCCAGCGCTCTCAAACTTCCTCAGCGCATTGACGATCACAGAACGGGTGATCCCCACTCTGTCGGCGATCTTACTTGCCACCAAAATCCCCTCGTCCCCATCCAGTTCATCAAAAATATGGATAATCGCTTCCAATTCTGAGAAAGAAAGCGTATTGAACGCAGATTTCACTACCTGAATTTTCCTGTTCTCCTCTGCATTCTCCTCATGTACAGAGCGCATCATCTCCAGCCCCACAACAGTTGTGCCATATTCGCTCACAATAATGTCCTCGATATCATACCCCTTCTGATCCCTGTACATAAAAAGGGTACCCAGCCTCTCACCTGCAATATCAATCGGACTGATAATTGCCATATACTTACTGATGTTCTCTCCTTCAAATCCCAATGTCTGAAGATTCACATTCTCCTTTGTCGACAGCACGCCAAGCAGACGCTCATTGAGCAGTTTATCAATATAACCGCCCACTTCACTGTCAATCAATTCCGTAATCTCCTCCACACCCGGACAGGTACCTACACCAAGCACCTTTCCTTTCCTGCTGATAACCAGGATATTGGAGTCTAAAGTCTCCACCATCACCTCACAAATATCGTTGAACAGCACCTTAGAAGAATTGTTGTTATGAAGCAGTTTGTTAATCTTTCTGGTTTTATCCAATAACTGTACGCTCATAGCGACCTCCTTTCACTCTATTCCTACAGAATATAACCGCTAATTTCTATTCTCTATATCCTTTTTTATTTTAACACACAATTATTCTGAAATCAATGTATGATTTTTTTATTTTCTGTCTATTTATCTCTTTCCCACAAACTTAACTTTCAAAACAATTGAAATTTCCCCGACTTCCCTTTCTTTCCCCGCCTGTCAGATACTTTCCCCTTTTCTCCAACTCTTCCCCCATCCACAGACCTTTTCTCACTAAACTACTCCCCGCCCGCAGGTTTTCCTCACTACCAGATACCTGCCGCACAAAGTCCCTGGAGGGCATTGGAGGCAGATGGCTGGATGGACTTATGGGAAAAAGCGGGAAGAATGGGTGATAGAATTTGCTTCACAAAAGCAAATTCTAAGGATAGTTGAGCAGACAAAACATCAGTTTTGTCTGCGGTTCTATCCGGTTCACCCATTCTTCCCGCTTTTTTCCATTAGTCCATCCCCATCTGCCGACTGGCCTCCAGGGACTTTGTGCGGCAGGTATCGTCCGCCTTAGACAATCCCCCCGCCCAACCACAAATCCAATTCGACAACATTCAGCCCCCAACTCCTATGCCTCCTGCTGCACCTCCTCCTTCTTCCGCACCATCACAAACCCACAATGCTCATCCGCACAAACAACCTTATTCCCCTTCTCCAGCATATACCCTCCGCAATTCGGGCACTTCTCCTTAGAAGGCTTCTGCCATGACATAAACTCGCATTCCGGATTATTCTCGCACCCATAATACCGGCGCCCTTTCTTACTCCTGCGGAGCACCACATCCTTCCCGCAAACAGGGCAGGGCACTCCAATCTTCTCCAGATAAGGCTTTGTATTCCTGCAGTCCGGAAATCCGGGACAAGCCAGGAATTTCCCGTGAGGGCCATATTTGATCACCATATTCCGCCCGCACAGATCACAGATCACATCTGTCACCTCATCCTCTATCTTGACTTCCTCCAGTTCCTTCTCAGCCGTCTGCACTGCATCCTCAAGGTCAGGATAGAAATTCCGTATCACAGTCTTCCACTGCACGATCCCTTCTCCCACACTGTCCAGCAGTTCCTCCATGGTGGCAGTAAAATACACATCCACAATACTGGGGAAAGATTTCTTCATAATATTGTTAACGACTTCGCCCAGCTCCGTCATATACAGATTTTTATTTTCCTTTGCCACATACCGCCTGGCAATAATGGTGGTGATGGTGGGCGCATAGGTACTTGGACGTCCAATCCCCAGCTCCTCCAGAGCTTTTACAAGGGCAGCCTCCGTATAATGTGCCGGCGGCTGTGTAAAATGCTGCTGTTCATGGAAGCCCTGGAAAGAAAGCTCTGTGCTCTCATCCAATCCCTTAGCCAGGAAGGCGTTCTCTGTCTTTTCCTCATCCTCCTGCACATAGACAGCCATAAAACCGTCAAATTTCAACTTGGAGGCAGCCATCGTAAAATAATACTCCCCGCCCTTGATCTTCACAGACGTAGTCTCGTATTTGGCATTCTGCATTCTGCTGGCTGTGAACCGTTTCCAGATCAGCTGATACAGCCTGAACTGGTCCCTGCTCAAGGATTCTTTCAGGGAAGCCGGCGTCCTTGTAATATCTGTGGGACGGATGGCTTCATGGGCATCCTGGATTTTTTTCTTCTTGTCATCCTTCTTCTCCTGGGTCAGTGTGTAATCCGGCCCGTACTGAGAAGTAATGTACGCATGGGCGGCTGATTCAGCCTCCTCAGAGATTCTGGTGGAGTCTGTACGCAGATAGGTGATAACACCCACGGTACCGTTCCCCTTAATGTCTATTCCTTCATAGAGCTGCTGCGCCAGGCGCATAGTCTTCTGCGTGGAAAAATTCAGCACCTTGGACGCTTCCTGCTGTAAGGTACTGGTCGTAAAAGGAAGAGGCGGTTTTTTGCTTCGTTCGCTCTTCTTTACCTCAGCCACCTCATAGCTGACGCCCTCAAGTCCTTCCAGTATCTTGTCCAGTTCTTCCCTGGAACCAATGCTCATTTTTTTGCTTTTATTTCCATAGAATTTGGCGATCAGGGGTTTCTTTTCCCCTTTTACGGCAAACTCCGCGTCCAGTGTCCAGTATTCCTCCGGAATAAATGCATTGATCTCATCCTCCCGGTCACCGATGATGCGCAGGGCCACGGACTGTACACGGCCTGCACTTAATCCTCTTTTTACTTTTGCCCAGAGTACAGGACTGATCCTGTAACCTACCATACGGTCCAGCATTCTTCTGGTCTGCTGTGCATCCACCAGGTTCATATCAATATCGCGGGCCTCTTTAATAGAAGCTTTTACTGCGGTCTTGGTTATCTCGTTGAATGTGATCCTGCGCATTTTCTTCTCGTCCAGTTTCAGCGCTTTGGACAGATGCCAGGAAATGGCTTCCCCCTCACGGTCAGGGTCAGTTGCCAGATATACCTTGTCCGCCTTTTTAGCAGCCTTGCGAAGCCCCGCCAGGATATCCCCCTTTCCCCTGATCGTTATATATTTAGGTTCGTAATCATTCTCCACGTCGATTCCAAGCTGGCTTTTGGGAAGATCCCGCACATGTCCATTGGATGCCATGACCTCATAATTTGAACCGAGAAATTTCTTGATTGTCTTCACTTTCGCCGGTGATTCCACAATCACTAAATATTTCGCCATCTCAACCTCCCGTTCTGGCATAATAATTTTTGACTGGCTCTGCTACAAGCCCCTTCAATTCCAGTTTCAATAATATTTCCTGAATTTCCCCAGGATTTAGTTCTACCTGAAGGAAAATCTCTTCCAGATATTTTGGCTTCAAATCCAGACAACTATACACCATTTCTTCCCGGCTTGCAAGCCTAAAGTTTGATTTTGCTTCCAAATCTGCTTTTAATCTATCTGAAATCTGAAGTTCATTAAGAATAATATCTACGGAATTAGCAATGCCTGCACCTTCAAAAATCAGGTTGTTGCATCCCTCACTGAGCGCGTCTCCCAGACGCCCGGGAAGGGCATAGACGCTCCGCCCCTGCTCCAGCGCAAAGTTCACTGTGATCAGGGAACCGCTTTTCCTTCCCGCTTCTATGACCAGCACCAGATCCGCCAGCGCACTGATGATCCGGTTCCTTCTGGGGAAATGATAGGGAAGGGCCGGTGTCTGGGGTTCATACTCAGAAAGTATGCCTCCCCGGATCGGAATCCTTCTATATATGTCCATGTTCTGCCTGGGATAACAGATATCCACCCCACTTCCCAGAACCGCGAATGTTTCCCCGCCCCCGTCCAGGGCACCTCTGTGTGCCCAGCCGTCCACCCCCCTGGCCATACCGCTTATGATCTGGATTCCGTACCTTGACAGCTCTTTTGCAAAATAATATGCCTGGGAACTGCCGTAACTGCTGCATCGCCTGGCTCCCACAATTGCCACACTCTTTTTCCGGCTGTCAGGAAGCTTTCCCTTCACATATAAATATTCCGGCATGTCCTCAAAATGTCTGAGCTTATCCGGATATGCCCTGCCCGTTTTCGGACAGCAGAAAATTTTCTCTTTTTCCATGTACTTTATACCTTCCTTTTCTCCAGGCCCCTGTAGCAGACCGCCTCACTGATCTGTGCCTCCTTGATTTCCTCCTCACCGTCCAGGTCCGCAATGGTACGTGCTGTCTTTAAAATCTTATGATAGGCCCTGGCACTTAAATTCATCATTTCGTAAGCTTTTTCCAAAAGACGCCGGCCTTCCCGGCTGACACTGCAGTATTTCTCCACTTGTTTCCCGGAAAGTTCCGAATTATAGCAGATACCCAGCCCCTGATAACGGTCCTGCTGTGTCAAAAACGCTTTTTCTACCTCTTTCCTAAGTTCTGCCGAACTCCGGCCTGTCTTACCGCCGGAAATCTCCCGGTAAGTCATACAGGCCGCTTCTGCGCAGAGGTCAATTCTATCCAGTATGGGGCCGCTTAATCTCCCCGCATATCTGCTGATATCCCTGTCTGTACAGGTACACCGCTTCAGATCCGGATACCTGCCGCAGGGACAGTGGTTCATGGCAGCCACCAGCATACAGTGCGCCGGAAACTCATAAGAGCCCCCGGTTCTGGCGATCATCACCTTATGCTCCTCCAAAGGCTGTCTCAATATTTCAATAGAATTGTGGGAAAACTCGGGAATTTCATCCAGAAAAAGAACCCCTCTGTGGGAGAGTGTGATTTCCCCCGGCCTTGGGATCCTGCCGCCTCCGGCCAGCGCCTGGGGAGAAATGGTATGATGAGGTGAACGAAAAGGCCTTGCGGACAGAAAGGGCTGGTCTTCCGACAAAAGCCCTGCAACACTGTAGATTCTGGAAACTTCCAGACTCTCCTCCCTGGAAAGCTTTTGCATAATGGTGGGAATCCTGCGGGCGATCATAGTCTTGCCCGCCCCCTGGGGACCGGTCAGCAGCAAGTTGTGAAACCCGGCTGCCGCGATCACTGCCGCGCGTTTCACGGTTTCCTGTCCCTGTATTTCCCCAAAATCCACATTGTAAACAGGTTCGGAGAACTCCTCGTTCCCATACGGCGTCTGTTTCCTGACACCCCACCTCTCTTTTCCTGACGCATCCAGAAAATCCTGCAGGGATTCCACCCCCAGAACCCTTATCTTTCCTGTTGCCAGCGCCTCCCTGCAGTTACTTTTTGGCACAATGCAGAGCCAGCATCCCTTTTGCGCCGCTGTCTCCGCCAGAGGAAGGATTCCTCTTACCCGGTTTACCCTGCCGTCCAGACCCAGTTCACCGGCCAGCATGACACCCTTTAGTTTCTCCTTCTCTATGTAGCCAAAAGCTGCCAGGAGTGCTGCCGCAATGGGCAGGTCAAACCGGTTCCCCTCCTTCCTCACATCCGCCGGCGCCAGATTCACAGTGACCCTTTTGGGCGGCAGGCTGATCTTTGTATTTCTGATCGCTGTCCTCACCCGCTCCTGGGCCTCCCTGACCTGGGAGGACAGATACCCAACCATATTAAATACAGGCAGGCCGCTGCTCACATCCGCCTCCACCCGTACAGGGACGCAGTCCACCCCGCAGATCGCTGCCGACATCACACTGCTGAACATACAGATACTCCTTTCCCCCGCAGCAGGCAGAAATACCCCTTTCGGTGCGGGCATAAACATTTTTAATTTTAAAATATAAGTTTTGAAATAACGGTGGAATCACCTGGAAAGAAACGCGGGAACCCGCTTTCTGACTTATCCTTACTGTATCACATTTTTTCTTCCTGTGCAATGAAAAGAAGAGAGGAATCTCCCCTCTTCTTATTCTTTGATACAGCTTTTCCTGTACTCCTTCGGTCCCATACTGCACTTCTCCTTAAAAATATGGGAAAATGCCAGTGCATCCCTGTACCCCACCCGGGCAGCAACCTCCCCGATGGTATACTCTGTATCCCGCAGCAGTTCCTTTGCCCTGTCCATTCTCACCTGGAGAAGATACTGCTGAGGGGGACATCCTATTGCACTTCGGAACTGCCTGGTAAGACCGCTCCGGTTCATTCCGTATTTTTTTGCTATCTGCTCGACTTTCAGATTCTGCTCCATATGTTCCTTCATATATGCAGCGATCTCCTGTATTTCCATTAACCTGTCATTTCCCGCCGTGTACGGAATCTGCCCCTTGGAATCCCTGTGGTCTTCAATCAGGTCGATCCATATTTTCGTTATGCGGCAGTTCTGTTCCAGACGTTCCACATACCCGGCATCCTCTGACTCCAGCATACCCCGCACTGTTTTTATCAGTTCTGTCATACAATTGACGAGATGGAACGGGGCGTCCTCAAAAAAGCCTGCCTCCCTGGCACACTCCGCCACCTGGGCACCACAGGAACAAAGACGGATATAATAGAAGAAACCCTGCGCATTCCCTGCGGCTTTCACATCCCTTTCCGGAAAGACGGCCAGCACATTTCCTTCGGCCGCTTCATATTCTATTCCACCTGCCGTTATACTTCCACGCCCTTTGGTTATGATATATAAAGCGTATTCCCCGCTTCCTGTCCGGTACGTTTCTATGTCCTGCCCCAGGCAGTTCCATTCCACAGACCGCAGACTTATGCTGCCCTGTACACTGTCTTTGTCCTGCTGCTGACTTTTACTATTTCCGCCCATATAAACAGCCCTCTGCCTTTACTCTTTTTCCTAAGATTATAGGTCAATTTCACCCTAGAGTCAATAGGTCACAGCGCCATAATTGATTATCAATGGAAAGCCATAAAAGAAAGAAATGGAGTGTATCAATGAAATCCAGATTAAAAGATTTAAGAATGGAAAAAGGATATACACAGATCAAAATGCAGCATCTGACCGGCATTGACCAGAGTGACTACTCTAAAATTGAAAATGGAAAACGCTATTATACCTTTGAACAATGCAAACGGATCGCCCTGGCGCTGGATACCAGTATGGACTATCTGGCAGGCCTTACAGACGATAAAAAACCTTATCCCAGACGCACAAACTGAATTTTTGGGCAGCCTACCCGTCCCTAAATGAGTGGGAAAAGCACAATTTGACGGATTTGCACATAGACTATAATTAAATCCCTTTGAGGTAAAGCTGCTTGAAAACATTTCTTAAGCCCTTGACTTCCGAAGAAGAGAAATATTATCTTCAAGAATACAAAAGGGGCAGCCAGGAAGCTAAAAATATTCTCATAGAGCGCAATCTGCGCCTTGTTGCACATATTGTGAAAAAATATCAAGGGGTTGAGGAAGATTTAGATGATTTGATTTCAATTGGAACCATTGGGCTTATCAAAGCCATCCATACATTCAATGGGGAGAAATCTAACCGTCTCTCCACCTATGCTGCGCGCTGTATTGACAATGAACTGCTTATGCTGCTGCGTTCCAAGAAAAAGACCAATAAGGAAGTTTCCCTCTACGAACCAATCGGTACAGACAAAGAGGGGAATGAGATAAATCTTCTGGATGTGATCGAGAATGAACCTGTAGACGTGGTGGATCATTATTCCCTGAAAGAAGATATCAAAAAGCTCTACAGCCTCCTGGACCAGGTCTTGAACGAACGTGAGCTGGAGGTTCTGAAACTGCGGTACGGACTCTACGGGGAAAAGGAACTGACACAGAGGGAAATAGCTAAGCGGCTGAATATCAGCCGCTCTTATGTCTCCCGTATTGAAAAAAATGCTGTCCTAAAGCTCCGGAACTGCTTCCTTCCGTCTTAAAATGTCGTACAGATCAAGCCCTTCACCCAGGTCTACATGCAGAATCTGCTGGGGATGCGGGGCGCTATCACAGGAATTCCCTTCCTCATCATATATAGCTTTCACAACCACCGGGCGGTTCTCTCCGTCCGGTTTCATGACCTCTATGGTCTCTCCCACGAGGAATTTATTCCTCTGGGTGATGCGGTACAGCCCTTCCGGTGTCTTATCCTCCAGATATCCCAGATAGGTGTAATCCTTGGCATAGGTATTACTGTCATATATCTGCGCTGTCTCATCCGGTTTGCCATAGAAAAATCCTGTGGTAAACTGTCTGTAGGTACAGCCCATGATCTGTTCCCGGTACCATGGCATATTCTTTTTGTAAAGCTCCGGGCTGTCAAAATAGTCATCTATGGCTTTTCGGTAGGTCCTTGCCACCGTTGCCACATACAGGGCTGTCTTCATACGCCCCTCTATTTTCAGGCTGTCTATTCCCGCTGTGAGAATATCATCCATATGCTCGATCATACACAAATCTTTGGAATTGAAGATATAAGTCCCTCTCTCATTTTCAAAGACAGGCATATATTCTCCCGGCCTGGTCTCCTCCACAATGGAGTATTTCCAGCGGCAGGGATGGGTACATGCCCCCTGGTTCGCATCCCTTCCTGTAAAGAAATTGCTCAGCAGGCATCTTCCCGAATAAGAGATACACATAGCACCATGGATAAAGGTCTCTATCTCCATATCCCCCGGAATATGGGCACGGATCTCCCGGATTTCCTCCAGGGAAAGTTCCCTTGCACATACCACGCGCTTTGCTCCCAGATCATGCCAAAACCGGTAAGTGCCATAATTGGTATTATTAGCCTGTGTACTGATATGCCGCTCGATTTCCGGGCAGACTTCCTTTGCGATCATAAAAACACCGGGGTCTGAAATGATCAGCGCATCCGGCTTTATCTCTCTTAATTCTTCAAAATATTCCCGCACACCCTCCAGGTCCCTGTTGTGGGCCAGGATATTGGCAGTCACATACACTTTCACCCCATATCTGTGGGCAAACCCCATACCCTCTGCCATATCCTTCATGGAAAAATTCCGGGCTTTTGCCCTCAGTCCAAATACTTCACCGCCGATATATACGGCATCCGCGCCGTAGATAACAGCAATCTTCAGGACTTCTAAGCTGCTGGCGGGAATCAGTAATTCTGGTTTTTCTCTCATTTTCTTCATCCTGTTTTTATTTCTTTATACTCAAAGTCACTCCATCTCCCAGAGGCAGAATGGACGTTTCCAATTCTTCATGGTTCTTCAGCACATAGAGATACTCCCGCATCCGCTTATAAATGGTACGGTCCCTGCGCTCCACGGCAAAATGGGACTCTATTAAATCCCCATCCTGAAGCACATTGTCAGATACCAGGATTCCCCCGGATGGCAGAAGTCTTAACACCTCGGGCAGAAAATGGATATACTGTGCCTTGGCAGCATCCATAAAAATAAGATCAAACGGCCCCTCAAGGGTTTTCAACACCTGGGCAGCATCCCCGCAAAGCAGGGTGATCTGCTCTTCCCTTCCGGCCCGTCTAAAATTTTCCCGTGCTATGGGGATCCGTTTCTCATAGTTCTCTATGGTGGTGATCTCACACTTTGCCGGCGCATATTCGCTCATCAGAAGTGTGGAGAACCCAACAGCAGTCCCCACCTCTAAAATGAGGCGGGGACGTTTTATCTGAAGCAGTACTTTCAGGAAACTCTGCATCTCCCTGCGGATAATGGGCACCCTGTCCTCCCTGGCTTTTCTTTCCAGTTCATTGAGAAAGGGGGTGTTGCCCCGGTCCAGGGAATTGATATAAGTTACCATTCTCTCATCAACGATCACTTTTACTTCCTCTGCTATTCTGCCTGCTGGCCTTCCTGTTCTTCACCGGTACCGGCCTCTTCACCTTCTCCGGTATCTCCGCTTTCCTGCTCTGTACCGTCTCCCCCGGTTGCCTTGGAGGTGTCCTGCACAGCAGAATTGCCGTCTGTACCGGAGCCCTGGGTGGGCTGGCCATCCACATTTTCACGGGACAGGATCGCCATCATATCATCTGCCGTCATATTGGTATTCAGAATATAGGTACCTGCCTGCAGCTTGTCCTTATAATTGGACAGCTTTTCCTGCACCACAAAGACCTTTGCATCCTCGATCAGCCCTTTTTTCTTCAGGATCTTGCCGATCTGATAAACAGAGGAACCATCCTTGATCACCACGGTGATGTCTGTTCCCTCCCCCTCAGCCACAGGAACTTCATTAAAAATCGCATATCCGAAATCATAGGCAGATTTGCCCACAAAAATGACGGCAAATACAATACAGGCATAAACTGCCAGCCTGAAAAAACCACTCGCCATAATAGATGCCGCACCCTGTTTTCTGATTCCTTTTGCCATGTTGTTCTCCTTATTCTTAAAGATCCGGAATATCCAGCTGTATTCCCTGATGGATGGACGCATCAATACTTTGAAGCTGTCTGCACAGCGTAAGCTCCGCTTCTAAAAAACGGTTTACCTCCGGTATCCTGCACAGCTCATCCATCTTGCTGTCTACATCATCAATCGCATCATAGAGATTGATCTCATCACCTTCCGCCTGAATCTGATAATTCAGCTTGCGCAGTTCATCTACCTGTTCTTTCAGCCCCGGAATTGCCTTGATCTCCTCCAGAGCCGTGCAATACTGCTTGTAGACAACACCGTTCTTGATCGCATGTACCAGCTTGTCCACGCAGACGTCGATTATACTCATTTTCCTAAGCCTCCATGATAATCGGCAGGATCATGGGGTTTCTCTTAGTTCTCTTCCATAAGAATTCACCCAGGGAGTCCTTGATGACATTCTTTATTTTGCCCCAGTCTGTTATATGCTTATCCAGGCACACATCTATGGCGTCCTCCACCACGATTCTGGCCTCATCCATCAAATCTTCGGATTCCCTCACGTACACAAATCCCCGTGAGACAATATCCGGTCCTGCCAGAAGACGGCTGGAACGCTTCTCCAGAGTCAGCACCACGATCATGATACCATCCTCTGCCAGATGCTGGCGGTCACGCAGCACGATATTTCCCACATCACCCACGCCAAGTCCGTCAACCAGGATAGCGCCTGTGCGCACTTTGCCTGTAACTTTGGCTGGCTCCTCCTCATTCAGCTCCAGCACGTCGCCGGACTGCAGGATAAACACATTTTCCTTGGGGATTCCCAAATCCAGGGCAAGTCCTGCCTGGGCTTTCAGATGACGGTATTCACCGTGCACCGGAATGGCATATTTTGGTTTTACCAGGGAATAGATCAGTTTGATCTCTTCCTGGCAGGCATGTCCGGATACGTGGGCATCCTGGAAGATAACATCCGCACCTTTCATGCTCAGTTCATTGATAACCTTGGATACTGCCTTTTCATTGCCCGGAATGGGATTGGAACTGAAAATGATCGTATCATTTGGTTTGATGGTCACTTTTTTATGAATACTGGCTGCCATTCTGGAGAGGGCTGCCATGGATTCGCCCTGGCTTCCCGTGGTGATCAGCGTAACCTTCTCATCCGGGTAATTCCGAAGCTGGTCAATCTCGATCAGCGTCTTGTCCGGGATCTTCAGATACCCCAGCTCAGAGGCCGTGCCGATAACGTTTACCATGCTCCGGCCCTCCACAGCCACCTTCCTGCCGTATTTGTAGGCAGAATTGATGATCTGCTGCACCCTGTCCACATTGGAGGCAAAGGTTGCGATAATGATCCTGGTGTTCTTATGTTCCGCAAATATATTGTCAAAGGTCTTTCCAACCGTGCGCTCAGACATGGTAAATCCCTTGCGCTCCGCATTGGTACTGTCGCACATCAGTGCCAGTACACCTTTCTTTCCGATTTCCGCAAACCGCTGCAGGTCAATGGCATCTCCGAATACAGGCGTGTAGTCCACTTTAAAGTCACCGGTATGCACCACGATTCCCGCTGGGGAATAGATCGCCAGTGCGGACGCATCCTGGATGCTGTGGTTTGTCTTGATAAATTCTATACGAAAGCAGCCCAGATTAATGGACTGTCCATGTTTGATCACTTTTCTCTTGGTACTTCTGAGCAAATTGTGCTCTTTAAATTTATTTTCGATTAATCCGATCGTAAGCTTTGTTGCATAGATGGGTATATTGATCTCCTTCATTACATAAGGAAGTGCACCGATATGGTCCTCGTGGCCATGGGTGATAACGAATCCTTTGACTTTGTCAATATTGTCCTTCAGATAAGTGATGTCCGGTATCACAAGGTCAATTCCCAGCATATCGTCCTCGGGAAATGACAGACCGCAGTCCACTACGACAATACTGTCCTCATATTCAAAGGCAGTAATATTCATTCCTATCTGTTCCAACCCGCCCAAAGGAATGATCTTCAATTTTGAGTTGTTGTTTTTTTTCAAGTTAATTCCTCCAATTTCTCCGTTCAATTTTCAAATTCAATGTCCTCTAACATGGCCTCAAAGACTTTGTAAACCGCATCGTATTCCGTGTCGTCCTCCACGAACACGTAGCAGCCTTCTTCGTCGCCATCCTCTGAAATGTCCTTTAAAATATATGCTGCCGCCCCTTCATCGTCCGAATCCTCAGGGTCCACTACCAGCAGATATACGCTTCCGTTCACTCTTGTCTGTTCCAGAATCCCTAACTCCAATTCTGTTCCGTCTTCTCCATCAAAAATAATTGTCTCCATACATTCTTCCTTTCTGTCGTTCTTTTTACGTGCATAAACACCCAAACCCGGAAACGAGCCTTCTTTCCCTCAATAATCCAAATACGGTATCAAGCTGAAATCAAACTGTACCCGGGTTTGCTTTTGCATCCAGATAGCCCTGCAAAATAAACACTGCAGCTATCATATCCACGTATTTACTTCTGTTCTCTCGCCGTACACCGCTTTCCATAAGTGTACGATTGGCCTCAACAGTAGTCAGCCTCTCATCCCACATGACCACGGGCAGACTGCACCTTCTCTCCAGCATTTCCTTCAGCTCCAGAGACTTCTGCGCCCGTTCTCCTATGGTATTATTCATGTTCTTGGGAAATCCAAGAACAATCTCTTCCACCTGATATTCGCTTATAAGCTCCTCTATCCGGCGAAGGGATTTTCTGAGTTTATTTTCATCTTCCCGACGGATAATTTCGATTCCCTGGGCAGTAAGACCCAGAGGGTCGCTGATCGCCACCCCTATTGTCTTAGAGCCATAGTCAAGTCCCATGATCCTCATCATCAGTCACGCTTCCAGGATTCGTTCTTGATATATTCCTTCAAAAGCTCCTCCACTAACTCATCACGCTCTACTTTCATGATGGTGCTTCTGGCACCTTTGTAGCTGGTGATATAAGTCGGGTCGCCGGACATAATGTATCCAACAATCTGGTTTACCGGATTATATCCTTTCTCCGCCATGGCATTGTACACCAGGTCCAGAACTTCCTTTACCCGGACTTCCGGTTCTGTCTTAACTTTGAAATACTGGGTATTTCCTAAATTATTCTCCATAATCTCTCACGCCCTTATCTAAACTTGTAACTATTCGGGTTACCGTCCGCTCCATAAATCATCACTTACTGATAAGCTATGGGCCATTGGGTAAAACAGCCAATGAGCACGCCCGCCGCCGGATAGTTCTCTAAACCATATCCTTATTCTAATATATCTTGAAGGGAAATTCAACCATTATATTGCGCAAATAAAAACGCCATCTTCGACAAATCCGCCAATTTTGCCAATTTTTATGCAATTCTCCAGTTTTTCTTTTGTCTCTGCCGCCACTTTTAAATACTCTCTGGTATGCCCGATCCAGTATGTTTTTCCATGGATCTCAGCTTTTTCCTCAAAGAGGATCTCCACTTCCCTGCCAAGATAAAATTCCATAAACTTCTGTTTCTGCTGTTTTCCCAGCTCGATCAGTATATGGCTTCTGGCTGCTTTTACCTGCTCCGGTATCTGTCCTTCCATCTTGTCGGCCCGGGTGCCTTCCCTTCTGGAATATTTGAAGATATGGGTCTCATAAAAGTCCGCGCTCTCTATCATGGCTCTGGATGCTTCGAAATCCTCCTCTGACTCCTGTGGAAATCCTACGATCACATCCGTGGTGAGAGCCGGATGTTCAAAATATTTCCGCAGTAGTGCACAGCCGTCCAGATATTCTTGTGCTGTATACCTTCTGTTCATGCGTTTTAAGGTGGCATCACAGCCGCTCTGCAGGGACAGGTGGAAATGAGGACATATTTTAGATAAGCTGCTTATAGTTTTGACAAATTCTTCCGTAATAATACGGGGTTCCAAAGATCCCAGGCGAATTCTTTTCACGCCTTCGATCTCATGGACAGACAGAATGAGCTGCAGAAGGGAATCCTCACAGTCCACGCCGTAGGAACTTAAATGGATGCCCGTAAGGACAAACTCCTGGTATCCGTTCTCCACCAGCCGCTTCACCTCGTCCACGATCTCCGGCCTTCTGCGGCTTCTCACCCGCCCTCTCACATAAGGGATAATGCAATAGCTGCAGAACTGGTTACATCCGTCCTGTACCTTCAGATAGGCTCTGGTGTGCTCCCCTGTGGAGGATAGCTGCAGATTCTCATATTCCACCGGATTTTTCAGGTCGATCAGTTCTTTGTCCTGGCCCTTTTCCCTGTCGTACTGCCTGAGCACTGTGAGTAAATCCTGCTTTTTGTTGTTGCCCAGCACAATGTCTATGGCCTCATCAATCTGTATCTCATCTTTTTTTGCCTGTACATAACAGCCCGCTGCCACCACTATGGCATCCGGGTTCATCTTCTTTGCCTTGTGGAGCATCTGTCTTGATTTGCGGTCAGCAATGTTTGTGACTGTACAGGTATTGATAATATATATGTCCGCTCCGGGCGCAAAAGGCACGGTCTCATACCCTGCCTGTTCCAGCATCTGCTGCATGGCCTCTAACTCGTATGCGTTGACTTTACAGCCCAGATTGTGCAATGCTACTTTCTTTTTCATCCTAATCCTCTTTATCATAAAATTCGTTAAGCGTTTTGACGAATAGTCGTCACATTCTTTGTATTTTATTTCTCCCTTTTTTATATTGACTTTTTTTGCCATAAACGGTAACATAAGTCTTGTAAGAAGCAAAAAACGGAATAGGTAAGGGAGGATTTTTCCAATGAAAACAGTAAAAATATCACTGAATTCTATCGACAAAGTAAAATCATTCGTGAATGAGATTACAAAATTTGATTATGATTTTGATTTAGTATCCGGAAGATACGTTATCGACGCTAAGTCCATCATGGGTATCTTCAGCTTAGATTTATCAAAAGCTATTGACTTGAACATCCATGCAGCTGATGGCGCTTTAGATGACATCTTAACTGTGTTAAAACCATATTTAGTAGACTGATCGAGATTCATTCCGACAAAGCAACAACCGGGACTGCCTGAGGGCAGTCCTTTTTTTCATTTCTAGGGAAAACCCTTTGGGACAGATGCCGGAATCCCATATAGGCAATCCCCAGGCAGCCACGCGCCAGACTGCGGTTTATGCAGTCTGTGTGCATGCTTTTGTTGCTATGAAGCCGAAAGGCTGAATAGTAACTTTATTCACAGATGATCGTCTCCGCTGTACCCACAGCTTCCTCCATCATCTCTTCTATCTTCTCCCGAAGCTTTTCCTCAGAGCGTTTGATCACTTTCAGGCTTGGCTTTGTAACAGGATGTTTGGCAACAAATATGGTACAGCAGTCCTCAAAAGGCAGGATAGATGTCTCGTAAGTGTTGATCTTCAGCGCCACATCCACGATCTCCTGCTTGTCAAAGCCGATGACCGGACGGAATACAGGCATGGTACATACCTCATTTGTAGCGGCAAGACTCTGCATGGTCTGGCTTGCCACCTGGCCGATACTCTCCCCTGTGATCAATCCCAGACAGCCGTCCTTCTTAGCAAATGCCTCCGCGATTTTCATCATATAACGGCGCATAATGATGGTCAGCTCCTCATGAGGGCATTTTTCATAAATATATAACTGAATATCCGTGAAATTGACCACATGCAGACGGATGGGACCGCTGTAGCGTGCCACCAGTTTGGCCAGATCCACTACCTTCTGTTTTGCACGCTCACTGGTGTACGGCGGTGCGTGGAAATACACAGCGTCAATACTAACCCCGCGCTTTGCGATCATGTATCCGGCAACCGGGCTGTCAATGCCGCCTGACAGAAGGAGCATTGCCTTTCCACCGGTTCCCACAGGCATTCCCCCCGGTCCCGGGATCACCTGGGAGTACAGATATATCTTATCCCTGATTTCCACATGGATAAACACATCCGGCTTGTGCACATCCACTTTCATGTTAGGGCACGCATCCAGGATGGCTCCGCCAAGCTCCGCGTTCAGCTCCATGGAATTCATGGGATAACTTTTCTTGGTTCTTCTCACATTCATTTTGAAAGTCATGTCTTTGCTGCCGTATACTTCTTTCGTATAGGAAACCACAGCCTTTGCAAGCTCATCATACCCCTCATCCTGCAATACAACGGCAGGACAGATGCCGTAAATACCAAACACACGCTTCAGCGCTTCCACAGTCTCCTCATAATCAAATTCACTGCGGGCAAATACATAGATCCTGCCTCTTTCCTTCACCACATCAAAGGATCCGTCCACACTTTTCAGCACACGGCGGATCTGGTCCACCAGGGCGTCCTCAAAGATGTACCGGTTTTTTCCTTTGATGGCTATCTCTGCATATTTTATTAAAAATGCTTTATACATAACTTATTCCTTTCCCTTATCAATGCCTTGCATACTTCCTAAGCACAGGCAGTACGGTTCTGATCTCCTCCAGTGTATGATCCAGTTCCTCTTTTGTGGTAAACTCACTGAGGCTGAAACGTATGGCGGACTCTCTGCGTTCCTTGTCCGCGGATATAGCAGTCAAAGTGGCGCTTGCAGCCCGCTTGTGGCTGGAACAGGCGCTTCCCGCGGACACATAGATACCTTTTTCCTCCAGAGTATGCAGAAGCACTTCACTCCGCACCCCCAGGAAGCTGGCGTTCACTATATGTGGCGCCCCGTCCTTGGGCGCAGGCCCGTTGATGACCACCCGCTCCATGGCAGACAGGTTTTCTGCCAGATATGATTTGAGTGCTCTCAGCTTTTCTATTTTTTCCTCATGATTTTCATATACCATGCGTGCCGCAGTTCCAAGTCCCGCGATCCCCGGCACATTATCTGTACCGGAACGCATACCCTTTTGCTGGCCGCCGCCCAGAATAAGGGGCCGGATCTTCACCTTTTCACTGACATATAAAAACCCTACGCCCTTTGGCCCGTGGATTTTATGGCTGCTCACAGAGAGCAGGTCGATCCCGGCGCGTTTGGGATAAATTCTGTATTTTCCATAGCCCTGTATGGCATCCACATGGTATACCGTCTTAGGATTCTTCTCATGCACCAGCTTTGCCACGGCCTCCACAGGCACTACGGCTCCCACTTCGTTATTCACATACATGGTGGATACCAGGATGGTATCCGGGCGGATGGCTGCCTCCAGCTCTTCCATGGAGAGATTCCCTTTCTCATCCACAGGGATCACGGTCAGATCGTACCCCTGTTCTTTCAGCCAGTCAAGAGGTGCCGAAACCGCTGCGTGCTCAAATGATGTGGTAATGATATGCTTACCCTGACGGCAGTTGGCAAGTGCTGTGCCCACCAAAGCCCAGTTGTCTGATTCTGTTCCTCCGGAAGTGAAGAAAATCTCCTTTTCCTGTACTTTCAAGGTTTTGGCTATGGCCGCTGCTGCTTCCTTCACATACTTTTCCGCCTCCACGCCCTTTAAATGCATAGCTGACGGGTTGCCGTAATCCTCTGTCATAGTCTTCACCACAATGTCCTTTACTTCATCAAAACATTTTGTGGTGGCTGAGTTGTCCAGATACGCTTCCATGTTATTCCTCCAATGCAAACATCAGGACAGAGAGAACTGTAAGTCCTGCTGTCTCTGTCCGCAGAATTCTTTTTCCCAGTGTGATGGCCTTTGCTCCCATTTCCACTGCCATACGCACCTCTTCCTCGTCAAACCCGCCCTCCGGTCCAATGAAAATACCGATAGACCCGCCCGGTTCTATCTGAGCAATGATCTCCTTAGTCTTTCTCATGCCTTCTGCCAGCTCATAGGGAAGAAGCACTATGTCCAGCTCCTTTGCCTGTTCTATCGCCTGGCTAAAACGCATGACAGGTTTTACCTCGGGCACATACATGCGTTTTGACTGCTTCGCCGCGCTGCCTGCAATGGCCTGCCAGCGGCGGATCTTGTTCTCTTCTTTTTTGCCTTCCAGCTTTACCACAGCACGCCTGGTCGCCACGGGAATGACTTCATGCACGCCGAGTTCCACAGCTTTCTGGATGATCAGTTCCATCTTATCACCTTTTGGAAGTCCCTGAAACAGATAAATTTGGGAAGGCAGCTCATACCCTGCCTCCTGCACATACATCACGTGTGCCAGGACTTCCTCTGCCCCCATCTCCTCAATGTAACAGGCATACTCCAGATCATCACCGGAGCTTATGAGGATTTCCTCACCTGTTTTCATGCGGAGCACATTTTTTATATGGTTCACATCACTGCCCAGAATATGGATGGTATGCTCCTCCACCTGGGAAGGCTCTACGAAAAAACGGTACATGGATCACGCTCCTTAATTCTTTCTGGCGGTCACAGACACCCATTCGCCCTGATAGGTCACCTCCAGGACCTCAAGGCCGGCATCCTTCACTGCCTTCACCACAGTTTCTTCCTTATTATCAATGATTCCAGATGTGATATAAATGCCGCCCTTTTTCATCTGGTTCAGAATGACCGGAGTGAGGGGTACCAGCACATCAGCCAGAATATTGGCAGCCACAATATCGTATTTTTCATACCCCACCTTGTCCTGGACGGTTTTGTCATCAATGATGTTTCCGATCATCATGTCAAAGCTCTCAGGCGGAATATCATTTACTTCCTTATTTTCCTCCACCGCGGGAACTGCACAGGGATCCAAATCTGTCCCCACAGCGTGCTTCGCTCCCAGTTTCAGGGCTACGATGGAAAGGATGCCGCTTCCGGTGCCCACATCCAGAAGTTCTGTCTCGGGGGTCACATATTTCTTGAGCTGACGGATGCAGAGCTGTGTGGTCTCATGCATCCCTGTGCCAAATGCAGTGCCCGGATCAATATGGATGATCATGCGGTCTTTGTCCTCATCCTTCACCTCTTCCCAGGAAGGAATGATCAGGATATCATCCACATAGAACTGTTTGAAATACTGTTTCCAGTTGTTGATCCAGTCTTTGTCCTCTGTCTGGGAGGTGGTTATGGTTCCCTCACCGATATCCACAAAATTGCGAAGATCCAAAAGCTCGGCTTCCACTTTTTGCAGCATTTCCTCCACGTTTTCATCCTCATCCAGATAGAAGTTCAGATAGGCCACCCCGTCATCCTCCGGCATATCCGGCAGGATGTCCACAAACATCTGTTTTTTATCCTCCTCAGTCAAAGGCTGTTTATCCTCTATCTCCGCACCCTGAATACCCATATCCGCCAGTGTGGATATAATAATGTCCTCCGCGTCGGTTCTTGTTTTCAGTGTGAATTTATTCCATTTCATATATCACATTCTCCTTTCCGGCTGCCTCTGCAGTCCGTGAAATCAAACTTCTGTAAACAGTTCCACCTGTCTATACAAATAAAAACACCAGGGAGATCGTGGCTGCCGAAAGTACGGTAGACAAAATGATCCCCTCGGAAATAGTTGTTGTCTCTTTCCCATACTGCTCTGCCATCATCATGGGCATGTTCGCCACCGGCAGAGACATCATAAGTACAATGGAAGCCCTCATAATATAATCCGGCAGAAACGGTTTTAACAGCAGGGCCAGGGCTATAGGCACTGCAATAAAACGGATGGCAGTAAAAAGCAGAAGCCTTTTGTTTTTAAACACACTGCCCAGATTCATTCCCACCAGAGACATACCGATCACAAGCAGGGACAAAAGGGTGCAGGCATTGCCGCAGTAATTTACCAGTGACTGCAGATCCGCCGGGATTTTTATATTGAACCAATAAATAATAAATGCAAGGATGCAGGCAATAAATCCGGGGCTGAAGATATCGGTCCAGGACTGCTCCACCCCTTCCACACCTTTTTTCACAAGCATGATCCCGAAGGTGAAGATCACCACATTGAACAGAAAGTTAAAGACGATCACATACACCATGGATTTCGGCCCAAGCACCGCAGACGCCACCGGCAGTCCGATAAAACCCAGATTGCCGAATACGGTCATCAGAATGTATGCCTCTCTGCGGGAAACAGGCACCCGCAGGATTTTTGTCAGAGCATATCCCAGTATTATGAGAAAGGCAAAGCAAAGAATGCCGATCAGGGCAACCAGGCCCACATTTTTTCTGGAGATGGAGGTCAGGTCGCTGAACATGCTGGAAATGATCAGAGCAGGGGAGCAGAGGTTTAATACCAGTGCTGACATGTCTTTGGATGCAGCGGAAGACAGGATGCGCCTTTTGTGCAGGAGAAAGCCTGCCATGATCAATGCGAATATTATTATCATCTGCTTCATAACTACAAGACCGCTCATTTTTTATACACTCTCCGCTTTTGTATTCAATATTCCTATTATATATAAAAAATTTGTGGATTGCAATGATAAATAGAGTTGGGTTTTAGAATCAAGGGGGGACGGAAACAGGGCAGGAAGGGGCCGGGGATGTATCTTTGCAGCCGCTCGACGTTCCAAAACCTGTGAACTGACCAATAACTGCGGATAAGACGGTCACCAGAGGGTTCCCGAAAATCAACTGCCATCCCATGCACTAGCAACGGGCGCCGCCAGGCGCACAAAAAACAGAGACATAATCCCATAAAAGATTATATCTCTGTTTCGATCACAGAAAGGAACTTGATCTCCGTCCCAAGCGGAGGTTCCTATGCCTCTTCGTAGCTGACTTCCATATGGACCTTGCCTGATCTTTTACGGAAATACGCATAGGCAAGACCGAAGATCAGTACCACTACATTGGCTACGAATTCCCATGGTTTCAGATCACTGAACAGAAGCAGTGTCTGTAAGATCAGGGAAATGCCTCCCACAACTGCCCAGAACAGCAGCATGCCGTTGCTTACATGGAACCTGGATTTTTTCCACACATCCGGAATCTTCTTGATCATGTTGTAAGAAGTAAATGCCAGTATGGCGAAGAATACATTATTCAAAATAACTGCCATGTTGCCGATGGTGGAGATTGGAACATTGAACAGGATAACGATCACGCATTCCACATAGAACATGGTCAGGATGACGGTAGGGGTTTTGTATTTCTTGTGGATGGTGGCAACCTTAGGCGGGAACCATCCGTCAACTGCTGCCTGCAGGATTGGCTTTGTAACCCAGCCGAGAGCAGAGTTCAGTGTTGTGGACAGGGCGAACATAGCACCGCCGACAATAAAAAACACATGCAGCGGATACGGCAGAACTTCCGCGGATACCAGTGTCAGCGGCTGATTGGCAACTTCCGCAACCGGAAGAACACCGGACGCGACCACTACCAGGCCCGCATAGAAAACAGCGATGATACAGGTAGCCACAATAATAACAAACGGTACATCCTTGGTGGGGTTCTTACACTCCGCACCCAGATGGATCACAACGTTTGCACCGCCCACTGCCCAGGTAAAGAGCGCGCCTGCCGACAGCATGGACTTCACACCGTGAGTCATAAATTCGGGCTGTTTAAAGTAATCTGCGGTTACATGGGGTAATCCAAATACGATAAATGCTGTAAGTGCCAGGATCATGATCAGCATCATAGCATTCTGTAGTTTGGCTGCCCCCTCAATCCCCATCAGGTTTGTCACATAGAAGACGGTCAACACAATAAGCGCGATAAGCTGGCGCACAAAACCATTAGCGGCCAGGGCCGGAATCAGGCCCAGCATGTAATCCGCAAAACTCAAAGCGTACATTGCCAGCGCTGTCCAGGACAGGATATGGACAATAACGAAAAATCCCGCACTGACATCATTGCCGAGAAGTGCAAGCTGTGTATAAAAACCACCTCTCAGACGAACGGTACCGGCTACAAATATCAATGGAATATTGGTGAAAATTGTGAAAATGGCGGCAATCAGCATGGAAACGCTGGCTGATCTTCCTGTCATGGCAATACCAATCCCTACCATGGCGAAGATACCGGAACCGATCGTCTGGCCAATACCAATGGACAACAGTTCTTTTCTGCCTAAAACTCTCTTTAGTTCTTTGGTTGAAGCAACTTCAGACATATATTCCCTCCTCTTTTACACATTAATATTATATATAGACACAACTGCATCTTACTAAATCAGACAGATGCAAAACTCCCTTATGTACCGCCCTTCCGGGAAGCTTTACGCTCCCCGGGGGCCGTGCATTAGAAAAGAGGTTATGTCTATGTCCTGCCGTTACGCGTTTTTCCCTGCAAAATATCCGCCGCTTACTGCCTGCAGAATCTTGCCCGGTTTGATACAGTCACCTACGGTAATGAATTCAGCATCGTTGGTGCGGAGTTTCTCCACCTCGTCGATTTTAGATCTCATACCCACAGACAACAATACCGTGTCTGCCGGATAGATAACTTCTTTGCCGTCTTTGTCTTTTGCATGTACTCCGTCATCCTCAATGGAGGTAACGGTAACTTCTGTATATGGATGTAAATTCTCTGTGCGTTTCTCGTATTCCAGCATCATGGCTTTCAGATGCAGGATCGGTGCATCAGGCGCCAGTTTTTCCTGCATTTCCAGAACCGTAACATCTTTTCCTTCCATAGCAAGAGCCAGGCCTTCCTCACATCCCACAAGGCCGCCGCCGATCACTACTACCTTTTCTCCGAATTCCAGACCCGGATCGCGAAGCTGGGTAACTTTTACCACATTTTCTCTGTCAACTCCCGGAATTCTGGGGATAATAGGTTCTGCACCCACTGCGCACACCACGGTATCCGGTGCGATTTCCTGAATCAGTTCCGGTGTGGCAGTTGTATTTAAACGTACCTGGATGGCTTTTCTCTCCACCATGCGGATCAAATACTGCATATATTTACCAAGGTCTTCTTTGAAAGAAACATCATGAACAGCCACATTGAGCATACCGCCCAGACGGTCCGCTTTTTCGATCAAAATGACCTCGTGTCCCTGCTCCTCAGCCTTCAGAGCTGCCTGCATTCCACCAGGGCCTCCGCCGATCACCAATACTTTCTTAGGCAGCGGTTTTGGCTGATACATGCCTTCTTTTAAGTCGCGTCCCACTTCCGGATTCACCACACACTGGGAAATACCGGAGCACATATCTACATAAGGAACAAAGTCCAGGGACAGACAGTGATTACATCTCACACAGGGGCGTACTTCGTCGAAGCGTCCCGCTTTTGCCTTGTTGGGGAATTCCGGGTCTGCCAGTATCTGGCGGCCCACATAGATCACATCTGCCTTGCCCGATGCGATAATATCTTCCATCTCTGCCGGATCGGACAGGGAACCTACGGTTGCGATCGGTGTCTTCACATGTTTCTTGATGGCCTCCGCCAGGTATACATTGACACCGTGAGGCAGGAATGCTGACGGGAACATACGGCATCCGGAGTTCACATCGCGGAAGGAAGTAGCGGATACATGGATCAAATCCACTTTTCCGTCCAGCATCTTGGCGAATTCAATAGCATCATCAATGCCGTAACCGCCTTCCATGAATTCATCACCTGAGATGCGGATCTCAATGGGGAAGTTGGGTCCTACTGCTTTTCGGATACGGTCAATGACCATAAGCGGGAATCTGGCACGGTTTTCAATGGAACCGCCGTATTTGTCTGTTCTTGTATTGTACAGCGGAGATAAGAATTCGCTGAGCAGCCATCCGTGGCCGCCGTGAACCATAACCATATCAAATCCGCCGAATTTAGCTACATAAGCACCGTGTGCAAAGGCATCTGCGATCTCGTTCATGATGTCTTCATCCATAGGTGTTACATCCACGCCGTATACACCGGGCTGTGCACTTGGCCCATAGATGATCCCGTTGGTATACTGAGGATGGGCACGGGCACCGCTATGTAAGATCTCGATATTGGCCAGTGCGTTGTGCTGATGGATCCTGTCTGTGAGCTGCAGGTGTGAGGGCATAAATCCCTCATTGTCCAAGTTACAGAGATTGCCGTGAGCACTTCCTGTGTGGGCATGGACCAGGGTCTCACCTCTTGTGACAATGGCAGCACCGCCTTTTGCGCGGTTCTCAAAAGCTGCCAGGTTCTGCTCGGATAAGAATCCTGATGTGTTAGGTTCCGATCCCATAGGAGCAGTTGCGATACGGTTTTTCAGGGTTACGTTTCCGATGCGTAACGGGCTGAATAAATGTGGATAGTTAGTTGACATAATAGCACCTCATTTCTCTTAATTGGTATACATTAAATATTTTCATACGTGTCAACCTTTCCGATTGGCTTATACTGATACTAGCATAAACCCGGTGGTTAATCAATATATTTTTATTTTTTCAGCATTAAAGTTAATTTTTCAGCTATATTTTTGTATATATTCCACAACATCTTATATCTCCGTTCTTAAATTAATATACTCCAATTTATTTTTCAATATATACCAAATACACGTCACGCTATTAAACTATACCAGATTCTTTTTCCAGAAGTATTTCGTCTTACAACATATATATTCTGCAATTTATAAAAAAGAAGACTTGCCCGTGAAAGAAAAGAAGAGCTGTGCACCAATATTGGGTGCAGCAGCTCTTAAATTGGCACAGCCCGGAGGCAGCATGTTCTTAGTCACTGCCCCGTCCTTTATCATGTTATACCGTTTTCCTCCCCTCATCCATGCGGGATTCTCCTGTCCCTTCCTCCAGCCACCTTTTAAAAACCAGCCCCCGCAGATGGAACAAAGACCCCTGGTCCGCATATTGATGAAAAGGAAAACTACAGATTTCCTTCTTCTCACACAGAAGCTGTATCTCTCCTATCAGTCCGTCCCTGTAGGAAGGATTCTGTGGCAGGATAACAGCCTGATATCTGTTGGTATTGCGTTCCAGCTCGTATATGCTGCTTTTAATGGGAATATACGCGTAAGGGCTGACCACTCCGAATTCCTTTAAAAAGCATTCCACGCTGAAGCGGTACCATTCGCTGCCGTAAATGACGGCAATGGGCTTCTCCCCCCGTAATTTGGCAATGTTGCTGATGGTCTCATTGGATACTGAGAGGACCACCTTCTCCACAGGTATCTCGTCTCCGCCTTCCACCACATGCTTCACAGTTGCCCAGACCTCATCGTGATGATTGATGGTGGTTGCGAACAGATCATATTTTTCCCTGTTTAATATCTTGGGATTTTCCCTGATCTCATCTATGAGATACGCATCCGCGCGTACATTACAGAACTTTGCGATTTCCTCAGCCGTATCCTGCAAAAACTCCTCGCTGCAATCTATCCATGCAAGTTTCAGGCGTTCCCTGTCAGGGACGCGCTGCCAGGCACTTTCCATGAACATGCGCTCGATCTCTCTTCGTCCTTTGCCCATAGAGGCCAGTTTATCTATGGCTTCATCAATAATGCCGCATATTTTTTTGTCTATATCTGCCCTGCGGCTGGTATCCACATAGGTTCCGCTCCCTTTTTTCGTGGCAGCATAGCCTTCCCTGCACAGCTCTTCATAGGCCTGTTTCACTGTGTTTCGGGCTACATGCAGATTCTCACTGAGCTTCCGCTCCGGCATAAGACGCTCCCCTTCTTTCAGGGTCCCGTCCTCAATCTCTGCCATTAATTTTTGTGCGATCTGCAGATACACGGGCACTTTCCCATTATCCTCCGGTGTCCGGTTCATATTTCCCCATTCTCCTTCTGTCTGTCCATCTTCTCTGCCACTTCCACCATGTGCATCCAGGACCCCTGGTCAATCTCATATTCCATGGGAATGATCCTGCACTTACTCTTTCTGGCCCTGGCTACAACCTGCAGCGTCCACGCGCTTGCATATTCTATGTAGTCGGGCGGAATGATCAGGGGCAAGCCCTGACGGCAGTATTTGTCAATAGCTTCATTCATCTCTTCCTCGCCGGAACAAATCTGCTGGTTGGTTTTTCCCAGAAAATGCAGGGTTCTCTGAACGTTCTTTAAAAATGCAGCACTTCTGTACAAGATACATATGGGTTCTCCCTCCGGTATGGTAGCCAGACGTGCTATGGTTTCCCTGCTCTCCACCAGCGCGAAGGTTTCCGTGGGAATCCTGATGGCATCCGCATACCCTATAAATTCCTGGTAGTGGCTCTGGGAGATAAAAGCCAGGTTACATCTGGAACTGATCACTCTGTTTCCGGAAAGCAGGTCCTCCAGCACATACGTCTCCACCGACAGATTGGGAATGGACTCCACCACCGGGGCGATGGAGTGCAGGGTTTCGATATTACATTCCACCAATGCCGCGCAGATCTTCTGTTTTTCCTGAAAACGGCTGACCAGTTTCTGCTGTGCCAGAAGAAACAGTTTATTCATGGGAATACCGCTCTCCATCACTTTTGAAAACATCTCCTCCACAATAGCGGCAGGATTTTCCGCCTGTCCCTGCCCATGCTTCTGCAGCCTTTCCTGTACATAAGCGCCTCCGCCCCGAACCTTCTGCACAACCCCCCTGTCCTGCAGCCAGGTGTACGCCTTTTTCACCGTGCCCACCGATAATCCGGTCTCCTCTGCCATTCTGACTTCCGAGAGAAGCCGTTCACCCGCAGCCAGGATCCCCTCTTCCACCTGCTGTTCTACCTGCCTGGCAAGCTGAAGATACAGCGGTACGGCACTATTTTTATCTATCTCTATCTTCTCCATTTCAACAACCTTAAACTTCCTTTTATCTGTAATAAATTTATTGTATCATATCCTGCCAAGTAAAAAAAGAGTTCTTGACATTATCATAGTGCGGAGCATACAATTGTTGTATATACAATAATTGGAGGTGCAATAAATAATGCTGAGACGCTTGTTTTCCTATATGCATCAGTACAAGAAGTTCGCAGTCCTTGCTGTTTTCTGTGTTGCCGCGGAATCTGTTTTTGAATTGATCGTTCCCTCTGCGTGGACGAATTTGTGGAACGCCTTTCGGACGGATTTGAAACAGAGATGGGGCAGGGAGGCGTGAATGTTTCCGGAGGGCAGAAACAGCGGATCTGCATAGCCCGGGCATTGCTGAAAAAGCCCAGGGTACTGATCCTGGATGATTCAACCAGCGCAGTGGACACTGCCACGGAAGGGATCATCCGGCAGCGGATGCAGGAATTCCTTCCTGATATGACCAGGATCATCATTGCCCAGAGAATATCTTCCGTAAAACATGCAGACCAGATCATCATTCTGGATGACGGCCGTATCCGTGATATAGGAACTCACCGTGACCTTCTGCAGCGCAGTGAGATTTACAGACAGATATACGAATCCCAAAAGGAAGGAGCTGATCTGTAATGGCAAAATTTGTAGGATATAAAAGACCAAAAAACACCAGGAAGACATTGCTGAACCTCTTTCATTATCTGGGGATGCATAAATGGCTGTTTGTCCTGGTGGCCCTCCTGGTACTTATAAGCACCTGTTATATTCGGATATGGCCAGGAAAAAATAATTTTAAACAATATCTCCCTGTACGCAAAACCGGGACAGAAAATTGCCTTTGTGGGCTCCATCGGCGCAGGTAAAACAACTATCATCAACCTTATCAACCGTTTCTATGAGATCCGGTCAGGAGTGGTCACCTACGACGGCATTGATATCAAGAGAATCAGAAAGGATGACTTAAGACGTTCCCTTTCAATGGTCATCCAGGATACCCATTTATTCACAGGAACCATTGCGGAGAACATCCGGTACGGGAAACTGGACGCAGACAACAGGGAAATCCGGGAAGCGGCTGTGATCGCCAACGCAGATTCTTTCATCAGGCGGCTCCCTGAGGGATATGACACTATGCTTTACGGTGACGGGAGCAACTTATCCCAGGGACAGCGGCAGCTTCTGGCTATTGCAAGGGCCGCCATCGCTAAGCCTCCGGTATTAATCCTGGATGAGGCTACCAGTTCCATTGATACCCGGACAGAACGGCTTATAGAAAGAGGAATGGACGCGATCATGGAGGGCAGGACCGTATTTGTCATCGCGCACAGGTTGTCCACCGTGCGCAATGCCAAGGCCATCCTGGTACTGGAAAAAGGTGAAATCATTGAGAGGGGCAGCCACGATGAACTGCTTGAGCAAAAGGGGCGCTATTATCAACTGTATACAGGACAATTTGAATTGGAGTGATGGAAATGGAAAAAAGTAAAATCAGGGAAATACTGCACAGTATGGACATAGAACGCAGAAAAATAGTAAGGCCAAAATTCCAGGAGCTGGGCCTCACTGTGGGCGAAGGGCAGGCCAAGATCCTGAAATGCCTCCTGGAGCAGGGAAGCATGACACAGCGCGAGCTCGCGGACAGGTGTCTGCTGGATGTGACAACCATGTCCAGAACCCTGGACAAATTACAGGGGGCTGGATATCTGTTAAGAACAGTCAACCCCTCCTGCAGAAGATCCTTCCTGATCTGTATTACGGAAAAAGGAAAAGAAAAGGCTGCCAGTGTGCAAAAAATATTTTCGGATCTGGATGAACAGATATGGCAGGGCATATCAGAAGATGAAATGGAAGTGCTGTATCATACTCTGCAGAAAATCACGAAAAATTTAAAAAATGATTGAAGCGTTCAAAAGTCATAGCATATTTACCACAAAAACAAGGCGCCGTGGAAGTTCTCCACAGCGCCTTGTTTTTATGAATCCTCAAACGTCTCTTTCAGTTTGTCCATAAATCCTTTTTTCTTTTTCTCTGTGCTGCCGGACGGACGGTTGCCGCAGGCCTCATCGAATTTTCTGAGCGCTTCCTTGGCATCCTCATTCAGCTTGGTCGGTACCTGAACCACCAGTGTCACATAGTGGTCGCCGCGCACGCTCTTATTTCTCAGAGAAGGCACACCTTTGCCTTTCAGACGCACCTTAGTGTCCGTCTGGGTTCCGGGCTTCACGTCATACATCACGTCCCCGTCCACTGTGCTGATGCGCACCTCGCCTCCCAGAGCTGCCTGGGCAAATGTAATGGGAGCTGTAGAAAATATGTTCATATCCTGTCTCTGGAAAATCGGATGGCGGGCTACCACAACTTCCACCAGCAGATCTCCTCTTGGTCCGCCATTGGTACCCGGTTCGCCTTTATCCCTGATACGGATACTCTGTCCGTTGTCAATGCCTGCGGGTACTGATACCTGGATCTTCTTTCTCTGGTTCACATATCCGGTTCCGCGGCAGTCCGGGCATTTGTCCTTGATCACCTTACCGGTTCCGTGGCACTCCGGACAGGTCTGTACATTTCTCACCATACCAAACATGGACTGCTGGGTGTATACCACCTGGCCTTCCCCATGACATTTCGGACAGGTTTCCGGGGAAGTTCCCGGCTTTGCGCCTGTTCCGTGACATGTATTACAGTTTTCCTTCAGGTTCAGATCCAGCTCTTTTTCACAGCCGAACACTGCTTCCTCAAAAGTAATGCGCACAGATGCCCTCACATTGGCACCTTTCATAGGACCGTTGTTGGCCCTTCTTCTTCCGCCGCCGCCGAATAAATCGCCGAAAATATCGCCGAAAATATCACCCATATCGGCACCGTCAAATCCGCCGAAGCCTCCAAAGCCTCCTGCTCCGCCGGCACCGCCGTTTTCAAAGGCCGCATGGCCGAACTGGTCATACTGTCTTCTCTTATCCGGGTCACTCAAAACGCCGTAGGCTTCTGTAGCCTCCTTGAATTTTTTCTCCGCTTCTTTGTCTCCGGGGTTTACATCAGGATGGTACTTCTTTGCCAGCTTACGGTATGCGCTTTTGATCGTGGCGTCGTCAGCGCCTTTGTCCACGCCTAAGACTTCATAGTAATCTCTTTTATCTGCCATTGGTCTTATCCCTTTCTAAACATACAGTCAGGCATGGAGTGCTGTAACACCCCATGCCATCCAAGTCATTTACTGACAAAGCTATTTTATACTTCTCTGTAGTCTCCGTCAACCACATCATCACCGTATGCTTCATTTCCTCCCTGAGTACCAGCGCCTGCGTCCGGACCCGGACCTGCCTGTGCTCCCTGGGAAGCCTGTGCCTGCTCATACATTTTAGCGAAGAGTTTCTGTGCGCTCTCCATCAATTTGTCTTTGCCGGCTTTGATGTCAGCAACCTGAGCATCTGTGATCTCGTCTGTGTTTGCACAGCTGTTTAACAGTTCTTTTAATGCGTTCAGATCTGCTTCCACTGCAGTCTTGTCATTGGCATCCAGCTTGTCGCCTGCTTCTTCCAGAGCTTTTTCTGTCTGGAATACCATAGCGTCAGCGTCGTTCTTGGTGTCTACAGCCTCTTTTCTCTTCTTATCCTGAGCTTCATACTCAGAAGCTTCTCTTACTGCTTTATCAATATCTTCATCGGACATATTGGAGCCTGCAGTGATGGTAATGTGCTGTTCTTTTCCTGTTCCCAGGTCTTTTGCAGATACGTTTACAATACCATTGGCATCAATATCAAAGGTAACCTCGATCTGCGGAACACCTCTTCTTGCAGGCGGAATTCCATCCAGACGGAACTGTCCGAGGGATTTGTTGTCTCTTGCAAACTGTCTCTCACCCTGTACCACGTTGATATCCACTGCTGTCTGGTTATCAGCCGCTGTGGAGAAGATCTGGCTCTTCTTGGTAGGAATGGTTGTATTTCTTTCGATCAGTTTTGTAGCGATACCGCCCATGGTCTCAATGGACAGGGACAGCGGAGTAACATCCAGAAGAAGGATATCACCTGCGCCTGCATCGCCTGCCAGCTTACCACCCTGTACGGAAGCACCCAGAGCTACACACTCATCCGGATTCAGGGTCTTGCTCGGCTCTTTGCCTGTGAGCTGTTTTACTTTATCCTGTACAGCCGGGATACGTGTGGAACCGCCTACTAACAGTACCTGGCCCAGTTCGGAAGAATTCAGGCCTGCATCAGACAGCGCACGGCGAACCGGCTCTGCGGTTCTCTCTACCAGGTCATGTGTCAGCTCATCGAATTTTGCTCTTGTCAGATTCATGTCAAAGTGCAGCGGTCCGTTGCTGTTCATGCTGATGAACGGCAGGTTGATGTTGGTTGTGGTTGCGGAGGAAAGTTCTTTTTTCGCTTTCTCTGCAGCTTCTTTGATTCTCTGCATTGCCATTTTATCTGCGGAAAGGTCTACACCTTCGGATTTCTTAAACTCAGCGATCATGTAATCTGCAACTTTCTGGTCAAAGTCATCACCGCCCAGACGGTTGTCACCTGCTGTGGATAATACTTCGATAACGCCGTCTCCAATCTCAATGATGGAAACATCGAAAGTACCGCCGCCCAGGTCGTATACCATGATCTTCTGCTCTTTCTCATTGTCCAGACCGTAAGCAAGGGCTGCTGCTGTAGGCTCGTTGATGATACGTTTTACTTCCAGGCCTGCGATTTTACCGGCATCTTTTGTTGCCTGACGCTGAGCATCGTTGAAGTAGGCCGGAACTGTGATAACTGCCTCTGTCACTTTCTCACCCAGGTAGTTTTCTGCATCGCTTTTCAGTTTTTGAAGGATCATTGCGGAAATTTCCTGCGGAGAATATTTTTTATCGTCAATGGTCACTCTGTAATCTGTTCCCATATGTCTCTTGATGGAAGAGATGGTTTTATCTGCATTGGTAACAGCCTGACGTTTTGCCGGCTCACCTACCAGTCTTTCTCCTGATTTTGTAAAAGCCACAACAGACGGTGTGGTTCTTGCGCCTTCTGCATTGGCGATCACTACCGGCTGTCCGCCTTCCATAACACCTACACAGCTGTTTGTTGTACCTAAGTCAATACCTATAATTTTACCCATGATAAATTCCTCCTGAATTTAAAATCAATTACTTTTTCTGTTCACAGCGGTTTTGCGCTCCGCCAAAGCGTCTCATCTATAAGATAAAATCCAACGGACTGTTCCGCCGGAGAATTTGAGTTGCGCCATAGGCGCATCTTCTAAAACTAATTGGCAACCTTTACCATGCTGTGTCTCACTACGTGGTCTTTGTAAAGATAGCCTTTCTGGAATTCTTCAACTACCTCATTCTCCCCGGCTTCTTCATCCTCCACATGCATGACTGCATTGTGGTAATCCGGATTGAATTCCTGTCCTACTGCTTCAATGGGCTTTACGCCGATTTCTTCAAAGACGGTCATCATCTGCTTGTAAATCTTTGTCATGCCGTCAGCAAAGGGACTTTCTTTTTCATTCTCCGGAACTGCTGCCAGACCTCTTTCAAAGTTGTCAACCACCGGAAGGATCTTTTCAATCACTTCACGCGCACCAATCTCATACATGGATGCTTTTTCCTTCTCCGTGCGCTTTCTGAAGTTGTCGAACTCTGCCATCTGGCGTTTCACCATATCGGTGAGTTCTTCTATCTTTTCATCTTTTTTATCTTTTTTCTTTTTACCAAACAGGCCTTTTTTCTCTGTTGACTTTCCTTTTCCCTGGTCAGCCTGCCCGTCTGTCTGCTCTTCTGTTTCCTCCGCAGACTGGTCAGCAGCCTCACCGGCCTCTTCACAGGTGGCCTCCTCTGCCAGAGCCTTGTCGTCTTCCTCTAATATTTCTTCTGCTTTCTCTTCAGAAGCCGCATCCGGCTGCATCTCTTCATATAATTCCTTTTCTTCTGACACGAATCCGTACCGCCTTTCTAGGTTTTCTTAAATATATTGTCCAACTGCGTCTTCAGCGTTTTTAAATTATCCACTACGTTCTCGTAATCCATACGCTTGGGGCCGATAATACCGATGGTGCCCTGCATCCCGCCTCCTAAATCGTATGTGGCTGTCACAACGCTGCAGTCTTTCATAGTCTTTACAGGGGTTTCATTTCCAATGTATACCTGAATGCCGGTATTTTCTTCGGAATTCATAGTATCTTTTACCAAATCTACCAGCTCCTGCTTTTCCTCAAAGGCGGAAATCAGTTCACTGGCCTTTGAGGTGTCCGCCAGCTCCGGATACTTGAAAATATTCGTGGTGCCGCTGGTATAAATCTCCACCTCATCATCATCCACCGCAATGGCATTGGCCACCGCGTCAATGACACTTCCCACAACAGCGCTGTGGATACCTGCCTGTTCTTTCATCTTGGTGATCATGCCCAGGTTGATCTCCTCAATGGTGAGACCATTTAACTGGGTATTGAGAAGCAGGTTCAGCTTCAATATTGTGTCATCATCCATAGGCTCCTGAAGGGTTATCATATGATTCTTAACAATATTTCCTTCAATCACCAAAACTGCCAGCAGCTGCATCTCAGCAACCCTGGAAAGCTGAATGAATTTTAATTTGTTTGTATGATAGGTCGGGCCTGTGATCATGGTTGCGTAGTTGGTGTTGGATGCCAGAACCTTCACCACCTGTTTGAGCACCTTTTCCATTTTATCGGTCCGCTCGATCATCATTTCCTTGATCTCCGAAACTTCCTCTTCCTTCTCACGCATCAGCTCATCCACATAGAGACGATAGCCTGTGTCTGAGGGAATCCGTCCTGCTGAAGTGTGGGGCTGTACAATATACCCCAGTTCCTCCAGGTCTGACATCTCGTTCCGGATGGTCGCAGAGCTGAGATTCAGGTCAGTGTATTTTGAAATCGTTCTCGAACCAACCGGTTCGCCGGTCTCCAGATACGTACGGATAATGGCTTTTAATATCTTTCGTTTCCGCTCATCCAGTTCACTGTCCATTATTATCTCCTTTCTGCTTCTGCATTGATAGGGCCGGATCTCTTTTCCGGTATTGTTAGCACTCGTTTGCATGGAGTGCTAACATCTATGTTCTAAAGATAGCACCAGCGTGTTTATTTGTCAAGGGCTTTATGTTTTTTTTAGAAAGTTTCAGAATCTGCATAATAAATAAAGTACAAACAGCAGACAAAAAACAGAGAGACTGTATATACTTAACAGCATTCCCTCTGTTTTGTCATAATATATCAGAAATTTTTGACGGTGGTCATTTATTTAATAGGTACAATGTAGCCATCATCCTCTGTGAGAAGCTGATCACCTTCCGGATAAGATTTTACAAACAGCAGACTTTTTTGTTCCGTATATCCTTGCATTTGTTGATCAGGATTCTGGTCATCCAGGTACGGAAATACCTTTCTTCCCTGAGCCGGTCTATTTTTTCCCAGCAGGTAGAATGGTTTCAGAGATGTCTCCCGCTCCTGCGCTTTTTTTATAAGATCATTCATATGAAGTTCCTTTCTTCCGCACGTACGTTTCCACATGTTTTTCATGTTTCTGCTTATTAGTCAGGAAGTTTGCCGGAAATGTTTCAAACTATTTAGATATTTTGTAAAACAGGAGGATTTTCATGATGTGCGCCCATTCCGCCCGACGGACTTTTCTATATAACAAAACAGCCGGCGTACCCTTTGAAACGATGCGCCGGCCGTATATTATACTGCTGCCTTTTTATTAAATACTTTATTGATAACAAATACCACGATGACCAGCGCCGCAACGGCAAATCCAAGGGAAGCGGCGCTTTTCGTTGCCCCTGCGATAATAAAGGCAATGAGAGCGATCACACCGTTCACCAGCGCGTAGGGAAGCTGGGTCCTTACATGTTCAACCAGATCACATTCTGCACCTGTGGAGGACAGAATGGTGGTATCAGAGATCGGGGAGCAATGGTCTCCAAACAGGCCGCCGGAGAGAACCGCCCCTACCGCTATGGCAAACGGTATGGAGAATGCCTGGGCCATTGGTATGGCAAGAGGCATCATAATTGCGAAGGTTCCCCATGAGCTGCCTGTGGAAAAAGACACAAATGCCCCAAACAGGAAGATGGCTGCAGGAACCAGCGCTGCGGAAAAGCTCATGGATTTCAGCACATCCACAATGAACTGTGCTGTACCCAGCTCACTGATCATGCTTCCCAGAGACCAGGCAAGGATCAGGGTGATGGCCACGTCCGTCATGCCTTTCATACCGCCCACATATACTTTGAACGTTTCACTGAAGTTCATAACTTTAAAAAGGCATATCATAAGGATCAGTACCAATGCCCCGAAAAAGTATCCCATGGTAAGCGCAACCCTGAATTCATTGCCATCCACTTTTTTAAAGGGAAATCCCAATGGCGCCAGAGTAGCAAACAATGTGACGAATACAACTACAATAGGAAGAATCACCATAATGGGTTTTGCGTTCTTTTTGGAATATGCTCCGGTATTCTCCTCTTTCTCCACATGTTCGTCAAAGCTGTAATCCGCCTTTTCTTTTTCAGCCTTTTGTTCTGCTTTTTTCATCTGGAAAAAGTCTATTTTTGTAAAGGCTATGAGCGGAATCATGATGATCGCCAGGATCGCATAGATCTGGAAGGGAATCGCCCGGACAAATGTAGTATAATCCGATGCTTTTACCCCCAGGTTGTCAAACTCTGACTGGATGAGCCCCATAATGTATACGCCCCAGCCGATAAAGGGAATCAAAATAGCCACCGGTGAGGACGTGGAGTCCAGGATCCAGGCCAATTTTTCCCTGGAAATCTTCAGTTTGTCAAACAGAGGCCTAAACACAGGCCCTACCAGAAGCGGGGTACCCAAATCCGAAAAGAAGATAATGATGCCCCCGGCCCAGGCGCAGAGCTGTGCTTTCAGCTTTGTGTTCACATAGCGGTATGCACTCTGCCCAAAAGCCTGTGCCCCTCCTGACTTTTCCATGAGCTTGATAAATCCTCCGATGAACACTACCAAAACGATCACACCTGCATTATAACTGTCCGTAAGCTGCACGAATAAATAATCACCAATCATGGATTTCACAGCCAAAAACGGATTACCATGGCTGAAGATCAATACACCGGTAAGCCCTCCGCAGAAAAGGGAAAGGATCACATTTCGGCTCTTGATCGCCAGGATAACGGCTATGACAGGCGGCAGTAAACTTAAAATACCGTAATTCATAGGTTTCCTCCCAATATTAATATTTTCACATAAGAAAAGGCCTTGGCTGGATATTTTAAAACAGCCGCGGTCCTGTATTCCTGTCCCGCCCAGGGACAGTCCATGAGTAATATTACATTATTCTGAATAAATTTACAAGAAATTTATTTTATCTCTGCTCCGCAATGTCTGAAAATTGCTTCCGGCAAACGGTGCGTCACCATTTGCCGGAATATTTTTCAGACACATGCTGGCTTAGACCGATCAATTCTCTGAAATCTCCTCCAGATTTTTTCTAAGCTCTATCATCTTATCACGCAGCTCTGCTGCCATCTCGAAATTCAAATCTGCTGCTGCTGCCCGCATCTGTTTTTCTACATCCTGAATCAGCTTCTTCAGTTCTTTTTTGTTCATGGACTCCGGATCTTTCATCAGCTTATGCTCCGTCTCTGCCACACTCTTGGAGATGTTGATCAGATCGCGGACCGCCTTCCTGATCGTCTGGGGTGTGATGCCGTGGGCTTCGTTGTACTCCTGCTGCAGCTTACGGCGGCGCATGGTTTCGTCAATGGCAAGACGCATGGAGTCCGTTATTTTATCGCCATACATGATAACACGCCCATCGGAGTTACGGGCCGCACGTCCAATGGTCTGGATCAGGGATGTCTCAGAACGCAGGAAACCTTCTTTATCCGCATCAAGGATCGCCACAAGGGTGATTTCCGGGATATCCAGACCTTCACGGAGGAGGTTAATGCCTACCAGAACATCAAACACATTTAACCGCATATCACGGATTATTTCTGTACGTTCCAGGGTGTCGATATCTGAATGCAGGTATTTAATACGGATGCCCAGTTCTTTCATATAATCTGTCAGGTCCTCTGCCATCCGCTTGGTCAGGGTGGTTATGAGAACCTTATTGCCTTTTTCCACCTCTTTGTTGACTTCCCCCACAAGGTCGTCAATCTGTCCCGCAACAGGGCGCACCTCCACCATGGGGTCCAGAAGTCCTGTGGGCCGGATGATCTGCTCTGCGCGCAGCAGTTCATGATTTGCCTCATAGTCCCCTGGCGTGGCAGACACAAACATGATCTGGTCTATTTTGTTCTCAAACTCCTCAAAATTCAGAGGTCGGTTATCAAGAGCTGACGGCAGGCGGAAACCATAGTCAACCAGTGTACTCTTCCTGGAGCGGTCACCTGCGTACATACCCCGTATCTGGGGAATAGTCTTGTGGGATTCATCCACAATGATCAGATAGTCATCCCCAAAATAGTCCATGAGGGTATAGGGCGCCTCCCCCGGTTCCAGACCGGATAAATGGCGGGAATAGTTCTCAATCCCCGAGCAGAATCCCGTCTCTTTCAGCATTTCTATATCAAAGTTGGTCCTCTCGGAAATTCTCTGTGCTTCCAGCAGTTTGTCCTCACTGCGGAAATAGTCCACCCGCTCTTTTAACTCCTCCTCAATATTCACAGCCGCCTTCCGTATCTGCTCAATGGGAACTACATAATGGGAGGCAGGGAAAATGGCAATGTGATTGAGCTGGGACTTGATCTCACCGGTCAGCGTGTCAATCTGTGTGATCCTGTCGATCTCATCCCCGAAAAATTCCACCCGCACTGCCATGTCTGTATAATCCGCCGGAAAGATTTCCAGCACATCCCCGCGCACACGGAAAGTACCTCGGTGAAAATCCATGTCATTTCTGTCATACTGAATGTCGATCAGCTCCCGCACCACCACATCCCTGTCCTTTTCCATCCCCGGACGAAGGGAGATGATCATGTTCTGGTAATCCTTTGGGCTTCCAATGCCGTAGATACAGGAAACACTGGAAATAATGATAACATCCTTCCGCTCACTCAGGGAGGAAGTGGCGGAGAGACGGAGCTTGTCGATCTCATCGTTGACTGAGGAGTCTTTTGCTATATAGGTATCGGATGAGGGGACGTAGGCTTCGGGTTGGTAATAGTCGTAGTAGCTGACAAAGTATTCCACTGCGTTCTCGGGGAAGAACTCCTTAAACTCGCCGTAGAGCTGGGCGGCCAGGGTTTTGTTGTGGGCGATGATGAGGGTCGGCTTCTGGATCTGCTGGATGACATTGGCCATGGTAAAAGTCTTTCCAGACCCCGTAACCCCTAGTAAAGTCTGGCATTGGTTGCCTTCTTTGAAGCCTTTGACGAGGGCTTCGACCGCCTGCGGCTGGTCGCCGGTGGGCTGGTATTCTGAGTGTAATTTGAACTCCATAATATATGTTTACCTCCGTGGTGACCCAACAAAAAGTTCGCCTATAGACCAAAAGTTCGTAAAACAGAGTATTCAGTACTGTGGTCTATAGGCGAACTTTTTCCATGTACGAATGAAGGTCACCAAAACCTGTTTTTGGATACGTCGTAACACCAGATAAAACCTGGTGGAAATGGTATTCTTTAAAGTCACTAAAAATTATAACATAGACATATAAAAATGTATAGGCAAAAGCGGAACATTTGTTCTTTTTCGTTTTTTCTCAATTGTCATTTCCTCTGTCTCTACTTATAAAAAGTAATTTTCTACAGGGATAACCGTATCCAACACTTCGGAATTCAATATAATCTCGTCTTCTTCCTTTGGCATTACATCATCCATAAAAGGCTGCTGTTCGTCTAAACGGTCAGCAATGATACCTTTTTTATCACCATACACATCCATTGTGATAAATTCTTTTGCATGGCCCGTCAGCTTTGATACCGCTTTGGGCATCCACCTGCATTCCATCCGCACCTGCTCCCTTATTTGATTTCACTCTCTTGTAAGCCCTGTTTAGATTGTCTTTTCGCAAGATCAAATCCAAAAGATTGTTCGTCCAATCGTCTGTGATGATACCGCTCTTTTCAGTAATCTTCCCGTAGTCGAACACTTCTGCATACTCTTTCTGTTCCGCAGATACCATTTGCAGATAGTCCTCAATATGAAGTTGTCTGTCCTTAAATCTACTTTCAGTTACTTTCATTGCTTGTATCTCCTAAAGTTCAGCCCTTCGCCGATGTTTGCAGCCATCGGTTTACTATGGCCTCTGCTGACTTCCCGCCATTCGTTGTTACTCACCAGTTTCTTACTCTGTTTCCACTCGCTGACGAGACCTCCCTGGGTACCACACGTCACTTTCTCTCCATATATCTGCCACATTTATTACAGTTAATTCCGAGTAGTTATTATTAAATTTACATTTTAACGAATTTTAACATGCGCCACCTGACACTTTGCGGATAAACGGAGGATTTTATGAACACACCCGATAAAATATCTTTTTTTATGGACCTGATCAACTGTAACTATGACCTGTATATATGGGCCTATGATAAGAATCTGAATATGACACATACAAACTGGACCGAAAGTATTTTTTCCGGCAATTTTCTCTCCTACACCGGACTTTCCAAACTGGTGGAAGAATATATCGCTTCCGGCCGGAAGACTCCTCTCATTGCGGAAGCCGCCGGAAACCTCTTATGGATTGTGGGATTTGTTTACCATGGTTCACTTCTGGAACAATGTTCTTTAATAGGCCCCATTTACAGCGGCCGCGATTCCCAGATGCTTATGAGAAAACATCTGGATGACTATGATTTGACTGTGAAGCTTCGTTCTATGGTTTTTAAATTGTTTGAGCGTATTCCCACAATCCCCACCAATATTATCAATCAGTATGCTGTTATGCTCAATCCCATATAACAGAGCCTCTGTCAATTCATATGCTCGCCAAACGCAGCGGGTATTCAGAGTATTACTTTTCCCACAAATTCAAGGAGGAGATGGGCACAAGCATCCATGATTACATCTTGAAGGAGAAAATCGATCAGGCCAAGTTGCTTCTGTCCGGAACCACGGAAAATATTCAGACGATCAGCGATAACCTTTCCTTCAGCAACCGGAGTTATTTTTATACCTGTTTCCAAAAACTTGTCGGTATGTCGCCAAGCGAATACCGCGCACAGAATCACAGAATATAATAGTTCAGATTTTATGTATTATGTTTAGTTTTTCCATATTCAATTTTCTTTCCACCATTTTTTGTACATATGAGCGAATTTCTATACTGCATGAAAATAAAACTTCCCTTATAGTTGTCTTATTGTTACTGAGCACGGAGTGAACCGTAACGTCTTATCATCTGCATATTGCAAATATACACAAAGAAAACGGAGGATTTATTTATCATGGCAAAAATCAAAAGCTCTCGCTAGCGAAATTGACGGTATACAATACCGCCGCGCAAAACTCTGGCAAATTATCCTGATTGCATGTAACGCCTTTGTCGGCATGAGCGTCTACTCCCTCATCGGACTGGCAAGTTACACAGCCAGTCTTGGATTTGGTATTGCCACAGCAGTCGTTGGTGTTATCCTCACTTGGACACGGATTATAGATGGTATCACTGACCCGCTTCTCGCATTTGTCTATGACAGAGTAAACACACGGTTTGGTAAAATCCGTATCCTGCTCATCACAGGTTATATCATCGAAGCCCTGGCTCTCATGGCAATGTTTGTCTGGGGACCGGGAAAAGGTCTTGGTATTATCGGATTCACTTTATTTTACATAATCTATGTCATTGGTTATACCATCACTAATATGACACCCTTACCATCAATCCGCTGATCAGTAATGACCCCAAACAACGCCCGACGATCAGCGTGTGGTCAACCGCACTAAATTATGTCATCCCCATGGCCCTCAGTATTGTATTAAATACTATTCTTCTCCCCAAATTCGGCGGAGATTACAATCTTGAATTCCTGGGTGCTGCCTGCAGGGTATGCCTTGGTCTTGCCGCAGTTGGTACTCTTCTTGTATGCATTGGTGTATCAGAATATGATAAACCGGAAAACTTCCGCGGATTAGCAGATAAGAAGGAACACTTAAAACTCAAAGATATGGCTGAGATTTTAAAGCATAACCGTCCTCTTCAGTGCTACATCATCTCTTCTGTCTCTGACAAGATTGCACAGCAGACAACCTCTCAGGCTGTCATCGTAACAATGATGAATGGTATTCTGATCGGCAATATGGGACTTGCAACCATCCTCAGCGTTATCGGTATGCTGCCTTCTATTCTCTTTGCAGTCGCGGTGCGAAATATGCCGGAAAGTTCGGAAGCCAGAAAACAATCATCAGTTGGACTCGCATCTGTATCGCAGTCAGCGTGATCATGTGGGGATTTTTAATTGTGATCGACCCAAAAAAGATTGCAAGCGCAGGTATCTGCATGATTCTCTATGTAATTCTTACTTTGGCGAAAAACGGTGCCAATATGTGTGTAACTACTGCAGGTACTGCTTTTATGGCAGATATCATTGACTATGAACAGGACCGCAGCGGCCGTTATGTTCCGGCAGTCGTTACGGGCATTTACAGTTATCGATAAAATTGTATCTTCTTTCTCCGCTTTGATCGCCACAGGTACTGTTGAATTGATCGGTTATACTTCTACTATGCCCCAGCCAACAGATGCTGCCACCCCGGCTATTTTCTGGACCACAACGATCATCATGTTCGGACTTCCGATTCTTGGCTGGATCTGTACTCTGGTAGCCATGCACTACTGTCATTTAAGTAAAGATGATATGGTAGAAGTTCAAAAACGCATCGAAAAGAAGAAAAATGCAGTACCCACAGAAAGTGAGGAAAAATAAGCATGACCAGATATATAACACAGCTAAAAGACAACTGGAATTTTGTAAAATCAGCAGAGGATGCACTTACCGCTGCAGCGCTTCCCGGAGAGACAGTGACACTTCCCCACACCTGGAACACCATTGATGGCCAGGACGGTGGAAATGACTACCACAGGGGTACCTGCTATTACATAAAAATCTTACCCAGACCGGAATTAACCCCGGGCGAACAGGCTTATCTGGAATTCCAGGGCGCTGCTATTCTGCCCACATCTATGTAAATGACCGGCTGCTTGCCCACCACCAGGGCGGATATTCCACCTTCCGTGTAAACATCACGGATGTTTTATTGGAAAAAAATACCATTGATTTTACATTTTACGGCGGACTTTACCGGATGGTGAACCTGATTGTCGTTCCGGAAACACATTTTGAACTGGACTACTGCGGTACACCTGGAATTAAGGTAACACCTCAGGTGGATTTGGAAAATCACAGAGCTTCTGTTACCGTAGAAGCATGGGTTTCGGCAGATCACCAGGTAACATTCACTGTAGATGGCCAGTCTCAGACGGTACTCTCCGTTGAAAAACATGCACAGGCCACATTTGTAATTGAAAATGTACACTTATGGGATGGATTAAACGATCCATATCTCTATACAGCCCGTGCCTCTTTAACAAACGGTGATGAAGTAAGTACACGTTTTGAATGCCGGGAGTTCCATATAGACCCCCGGAATGGTTTCTTTTTAAATGGAAAATCCTATCCCCTGCGCGGAGTTTCCCGTCATCAGGATTTTAAAGACGTAGGAAATGCCCTGACCATGGAGCACCACAAAAAAGACATGGAAATCATCCTGGAATTAGGCGCAACCACTCTCCGGCTGGCGCATTACCAGCACGCACAGGAATTTTATGACCTCTGCGATGAATACGGGCTGATTCTCTGTGCGGAAATTCCATACGTTACCATGCATATGAAAAATGCCCGTGCCAATACAATGTCACAGATGGAAGAATTAGTGGTACAAAACTACAACCACCCTTCCATTATAACCTGGGGATTATCCAACGAAATCACAGCCGCCAGCGCTGTAGATGAGGATTTACTGGAAAACCATACACAACTCAATGACCTGTGCCACAAACTTGATTCCACGAGACCTACGACCATGGCCAATGTATTTATGCTGGAGACAGACAGTCCTATTCTGGAAATCCAGGACATTAACAGTTATAACCTGTATTTCGGCTGGTATCTGGGTGAACTGGAACAAACGGATGAATTCTTTGATGAATACCATGAGAAATATCCTGACAGGGTGATCGGTTTTTCAGAATATGGTGCAGACGCCAATCCACAGTACCAGTCCGCTGCACCGGAGAAAGGCGATTACACAGAAAGCTATCAGGCCCTTTACCACGTACATATGCTGCAAATGATAGAAGCCAGACCCTATCTGTGGGCCACACATGTATGGAATCTGTTTGATTTTGCTGCTGACGGCCGTGACGAAGGCGGTAAACATGGGGAAAAACAAAAAAGGCCTTGTTACCATGGACAGAAAACTGAAAAAAGACGCCTTCTATCTTTACAAAGCTGCATGGAACCAGACAGATAGGTTTGTACACCTGTGCGGCCGCCGCTATGCTGACCGTGTGGAAGAAACTACCGAAATTAAAGTATACTCAAATCAACCGGAGGTCACACTCTTTGTAGATGAAAACGAATTTGCCACTGTCTCCGGCAAAACCATTTTTAAATTCCAGTTGCCGATCACAGGTACTCATACCATTACTGCCAAAGCAGACTCCTGCGAAGACAGCATAACGATAAGGCGTGTTGCAGAAGAAAATCCGGATTATATATTTGTCAAACGGGCTCCTGTCACGAACTGGTTTGACACAGATGACCTGAATCCCGACTGTTTTTTCATAAACGACCGCCTGGCAGATATCCGTGAAAATCCCAGGGCCGGTGCAATCATTGACCAGATGATGTCACAGGGTGCTTCTGCACGGGGTGACGTTGCCGATGCTGTTAAGGATAATCCGGCGCTTCAGCGCATGATGGGCCGTATGACTCTGGTCAGCCTTCTGATACAAAGCGGTGCCGATGATGAAAGCATCAAACAACTCAACCGCGTTTTACAAGGTATAAAAAAATAACCGATATTTAAAAACCTCCCGTCCCGGCAGATAAATACAGGAGCAGATGCTTGATGCCCGGCCGGATGGGAATTTTTGAAGGAGGAAATAAATGAATACCGATGCTCGTGTCCGATATACAAGGCAAATCATTCAGCATGTATTTATCGATTTATTAAAACAAAAACTCTTGGAAGAATCACGGTAAAAGAAATCTGTGATAAAGCAGAAATCAACCGCAGTACCTTTTATAAGCACTATGTGGACGTCTATCATCTCATGCATAACTCATGAATACAAATAACTCCTTTTATTTGATCACATTGATCACCGTACTGTTATGGGACATCTTATCAAAGTGTGTCTTGTGATTCTCAAAGGTCCCATTTCCGTCTGCAGGCCTTAGATCTGCCGATACATCCGCCTGGATTTTCATGAACCCATTGATTTTTTCCACATCAGTCTTAATGAAAGACACATTCCCGCTCCCCGCAACAGCATCTGTAAGGATATAACGCATGACCGGAGTTTTGTTTCATATTAATAATTTACTGCATCGGGGAATATTATACACATTCAGTTTTAGCCGAGGAGAAATATACATTCTCTTAAAGCAAACGAAGAGCTGCGCAGCAATCTTTACGCAGCTCTTCCATACTTTTATGAAGAAATGTTTATTTTCTTAATCAGTCATCACCCTCAACAGAAGCAGCCAGTTTTCTGGCATCCTCATCAGAAGGTTTCTTTCCGGTACAGATTTCCATGGCCCGGATTCCCTGGCAGGAACTCATCGCTTTGCCGACATAGGATATTCAAACTTTATTCAGAGATATCAGATCGGCAAGCCGCGTCAAATATCAATTAACATTTTCCTTTTGTCATAATTCCGAAAATAGATTCCGTACTCTATTGCCCGGACATAAAACATCTTGATCTGCTCATTAAAAATAAATATCAATCTGTCTATATTCCGCCTATCTGCATCAGAATTCACCTTATCCTTATAGCAAAGCAATTTCCCGATCATACATTCATAATTTTTTCGGCACTGTATTTCATCCAGGCAATATGCTTCCTTCGATTGGCTATAAAAAGACACTTTATAAAAAGTACAGGCAATATTATGAACCAGATCATAGAAGTTTTCAAATAATGTGCCCATACCTGATACATCATCGGCATGGCCGTCCCTTGAAGCGCTAAGAAGGTTATTATATATCTCATATGCTTCGTTCGTCAGCTTAGATGATTCAGAAGCCGGATGGGTTTCTTCAACGATAATATTCGTAATATATTCAGGGATCATTGCTTTAAACTCATCCACATAATCACCTATCATCAGGCTATATACCATTTCTGCCTCATCATAAGATGGTATACTCTCCCAATCCTTCCATTCCGGTGAGCCCTTCTCATATATGTATGCCTTATTACCCATCCTTACCACAATGTTCTTATCAGGATTCAGCTTGTTTATATTATCTTTATCCATATCGCATTTCACCTTAATATACTTTCTCACTGCTGTATTTTATAATGTTCTCATTTTCCGCGTAATCACTTGCTTTTAGCCTATACCTCCCACTTGATGTCAATGTTGTCTCATACATACTGAGCGTATAGTCATTTGCTGGATCAGACCAGCTTTCCGCATTAGACCAGCCACTGCCGGTATACTTTTGCAGATACAGATAAATGGAAACATGGCTTGTATTTGAAGAATACCCGGTAACTGAAGCACTGCATTTCGCAGTACCTGACAATGAAATAGTGCTGTATTTCATGTTTGTGTTTCTTGGCACGATTACTGTTTTAACATTCTCAGCATCTATATCTGCAGATGCCTGTACCTCGCGATTTGTGCCAGTCAATAGGGAAAACAGCAGACAAACTACTATTAGATTGCCATTCATTTTTTTATTCATATCCTGACTCCTTCTCAATAGATTCTGCCATATGTATTAATTGTTCTTTTGTTATGTCTTCTGAATTTGTATCTATGTAGAATACATACCCATATTCAGAAAAAGACTCTCATCTGGTCCTGGGCGAAAGGATATCCGTGTCTATGGTATGGATATTGATAGCCAGATAAAGAAAAGACTCCTGCACTGCATCTTCCGCAATTCCCTGGTCATTAAGGATCTGCTTGGAAATGTATAACATCCTATATCTATAATTTTCATATATTTTTAAGAATTTAAGCCGTTTTCCCTCCTCTTCAATAATTTGTATAAAAAGCAGCATCCTTTTGTCCCTTTTCGATCCCTTCATACGCATACGATGTAATGATATAACTAACAATATAATATATATAGTAGCATCCATTTTAAACCATGTCCACATCATTTGTTCGTCTATTTATGACATTGTTCGAGTTTATGGTGCTGTTCACACGTGAAGAAAAGCATATATAATCAGCAATATGAGCTTATTACTCACATATTATTGTAGGGAGAAATATCCATGAAAGATAAAAGATGTGGTGAAAAGATAAACCAGCGGCGTAAGGAAAAGGGGTTAAAAGTGGAAGAGCTTGCTGATCTGTGCCATATAAGACCAGGATATATGCGTCAGATCTTATCAGGAAATGTCCCCAGTTTATCAGTATTAGTCAATATATGCAGAGTCTTAAATATTACAACGGATTACATATTTGAAATAACCGATGAAGGCGGAAAAGATGAACAGATCATATCAAGGATCAATAAATTGACGCCCAAACAAAAAGATCTGCTGCTCCACCTGCTGGACTCTTTCAACGAGTTTGATCAAGGGGATATATGAGTTTATATCAAACAATGCAGATTTTGTTATATATATTGCTTTTCGCTTGTGTTTTATACTATAACTAACAAGTTATATATAGCATAAAAGAGGTCATAAAATGATAGATAAACGTTTTGGTAAAAAAGTAAATGAAAAGAGAAAATCACTAAATCTGAAAACTGATGAATTGGCAGTGAAATGCGGCATAGAACCTGGCTATATGAGACAGATCTTAGCAGGGCAGGTGCCAAGCGGACAGGTGATCATCAAGTTATGCGAAGTTCTCAGCCTCTCACCCAACTATCTCTTTGATTTCGTAGAGGACGGTGAGGATAAGGAAATACTGCAGGCACTAAACCAATTGAGCCCAAAAGAAAAACAAGTGGTTCTGAATCTTCTCCATTCATATATTAAAATGGATGATAAATAAATCACTTTTACTGAACTACAATGTATATAAACGAAAAAATTGCTCAAATATACATCAAAACATTATATTTATTATAGAGAGTATATTTATAGACATAAAACACACTAAGAAATCAGATCATCAAAAGGTCCGGGAATTACCCTTTTGTTGGTATATTTTTTCAAAAATTTACTCATTGCATTACAGGTCCAATACTTCTCTCTTCTGAAGTATTGGACCTATTTTTACCCATTTTATTTGATCACATGAAATCAGGCATTCGAGCAGCTTCCTCTAATTGCCTCTTTTGCTGCGGTACTGCCGCCGGAATTCAGATGGCCCTTTTTGTAATCCCTGCAGGCATTGGTACCAATGCTCAGTATGTTTTATCTTATGATGGGCGTATCCATGGGAACGGCGCATTATAAACCTTGGATTTTTCCTTGTAAATCTCGATATGCGTATCATATACATGGTATTTGCCATTTCAAATAATGCGCCTTCTTGTGGGGATGTATGGTCTGGTCTCTCTGACATGCTGTACACTTGGCGGGACTTTCAACGGTTCTATGTACTCCTGTACCTCCTTTGGCATGAAGGTGGGTGGCGGTATTGGCTCCGCACTCAGCGGCTGGTTACTGGCTGCTGCCAAATTCCATGCTTCTGCGCTGACACAAAGCGCCGGATGCTCGAATATGCTGACCTTTCTGTTCGCAGGGATACCGGTGCTCTTTACAGCACTCATCGTTTTTATTTACTTCAAACTCGATGTAGAAAAGGCAAATACGAGACTTCGCGCTGAAAAGGATCATCCTTTGAACTAAAATACACCATGTTCACATTGGCACGAAACGGGTCATTTGACATTTCCACATGCTGATATTACAATGGAGAAAATAAAGTTGTGTTTATTTACCTTTGGCGGTCCGGATACACGCCGGCAGATCTACAATTATTGAGGATTATAGGCCGAAGAGAATATGACTCCCCTTTTTCTTTTGCAGGCCCCAAAAACTGTGCAGGAACAGGGATTCCCCTCAAATTCTACCAACGGGGGATGTATAATTTACTTTAGAAACGGTATTCTGTGTTTATAAAGTACAGAGGAGGCTCACATAATGGATCAGTTAGAGATTGGGATATTTATTGCAAAGAAAAGAAAGGAAAAGAATTTCACCCAGGCACAGCTTGCAGAAAAACTGAGTGTTTCCAACAAGACCATTTCCAAATGGGAAACAGGGAAATGTATGCCTGACTATGGTATTATTCAGTCTTTGTGTAAGGAACTGGAAATCACATTGCCGGAATTAATTGACGGTGAGGAAACAGAACCTGACAGTATACGCATTTATGACGATAACCAGGTTTTAGATTTGATTAAAAGAATCCAGAATCTGGAAAATCAGAAAGTATCACTGTACGGTATTATTTTAATGACCATGGGGATTGCTCTTTTTGCGGTCCATTTCTCTATCGGAGGAAGTGATGTGAGGGATTTCTTTTCCGGATTATTGTTTGGACTGTCTATCGGCGAAATGCTGGTTGGGGCTTTTGTGACAGCCATTGGATTTTCCAGACAAAAATAGACTTTTACAATACCGCAGGGGCCTTGCTGCCCCTGCAAATACCATCACATACTTTCTGCCTCCGTCAGTCCCATGAAGCCCCGGTGCTGTGAGACTGCCTGCAATAAAAGCCGCGCAGATCGCTGACAGCCCTCTGCTAAATCCTTTCACAGACGCCAGATATGACCGCTCTCTTGCGTTTCCGGTCATTCCCGCAAGCAGTGCATCCACAGGGCAGAGCAGCAGTTTCATACCAAAACACCATACAAAAAATACAATTCCCACATATACCGTTACGACCCCCGCAGGCGTTTTGGGCACATGCAGACTCATCAGTGTGCTTACAGCCACCAAGACAATCCCACCGTATATCCATGGTTTGCTGCGCCCTGTTTTTTTACGGGTTCTGTCTATAAGCAGACTTACCATAAATACCGCCAAGAACGCTGCCGCCAAACCACTTATCATGACCACCCTCGCTGCCGAACTCTGTTTCCATTGGCTGCTTTTACCATTTCCTCCTTATAAATCACATCATAATATCTGTTAATACTTATTACCATTCTACAATTTTCAGTCAAATCCCACAACCCTAAACCACAGCCCCCAGCTACATCCTTTCCACCAAAAAAGCCCAAACCTATTTCTCATGTCCGGACTTTTTCTTCTTCTATCCACGCCCCTGTATAGTCCGTGATCCCCTTTCCTGTATTCGGGTGCTGGTTGGAATACACCTCATCGGCCCCAAATACGGCCAGCAGAGTAATACACACGGGTATCAGTATCCTATGCGGTATTTTCCTGATCAGATCATCCAGAAGAGGCGCTGCCACATAGACAATGGCCATGCCCCCCAGTCCGAACACCAGAAGACCTTCTGCACAGATCCTTCCGTTTAAGTTGAGAAAATATCCGCTGTAATCCCACCACTTCTGTCCATTATGGGTGATCTCCAGGAACCAGGAAGTAAAATATTCCACACAGCCGCACAATACAATGGTTAAGAGAAATTCCACCAGGGGTTTTTCCCGGAATTTGTTTAAAACCGCCAGTATCATTACACCTCCGGTCCCATAGATAGGCAGCCAGGGTCCATGCAGAACCCCCCGGTTTACAAATACACCGTCTGTTATGAGATGAAGGCTCACTTCCCACACCCATCCAATAAAGGAAAACGCAAAAAACAACAGGATCACAGACCACACGGAATAGCGGCGCATATAGCGAAGCGTCTCCAGCCTCTGCCGCTTCCCTGTCTCCGGGATGGGAAATAATCTTTCGGGATAGACCTTTCCCTCCACCGCTGCTTTTATCATCTGATATTTTGACTGTCCGTTCCTGTATTCTTCATAAGCACGCTCATCCTGCCTGTTAATGACTGTGATCCCAAGAACATTTGCAAGAAATCCTGCAGCTCCTCCCAGTTTCTCAGGTTCTTCCCCCTCATTCTCCAGAAAGGAGGCGAGAGTATCCCCATATGCCTCGAAGATCACATCTTCATCAGCCTTTTCAAATAAGTATTTGTCATTCAGGAGCTCACAGCCCTCAATTCTCTTTTCTTTTGCCAAATCTCTCAGTTCTGCGTAAAATTCGCTGAAAGCTGCTGTCTTGTAAGGGTTGGAGTAGAAAATAGCAGTCAGGCCCAATGTCAGACTTCCCAGCATATCCCATCCCCAATAAGTAAGTTCAAATACGAAACATTCCCACTTATGCCCATGCATCATCTTTCTGGAAAGATGGATGGCTTTTTTAGGGGAAATATCCGGATTTTCGGCTGCAATATAAGGTACCAGAAAATAAGAATACCGTTTAATGATACCACCAACAATCGTCAATGCCCACAACATCTGGTACAGGGACGCCAAAGCCATGGTAAGAGATACTTTTGTCCATCTCTTCACCCTGAGCAGAAAGGCAAAACGCTGAATGGTCAGTTTCTCATAAACACGGCCCTCCAGAAAAATCCTTCTGGATACAACGGTATACATATTGAACAGAAAGACCCAGGCCCCCAGGGACAGCAGCAAACTGAGCACGATAAAGAGGAAGACCGTGACCCCCGCTGACCCCACCATGGAATTCACGGCAGCTATGAGCGTAACCAGAATGGAACCCGATGTAATGGAATTCACAAATCCTGCCAGGACACCCCTGCTTCTTCCCAAAGCGGCATTGCCTCTGCCTTCCTTTGTGTTCTGCACTGCCTGGTCTTTTAATTCTTGGGATAACTCCCGGCTCTCCTCTTCTCTCCCCTGCAGCGCCTCCAGCACCACATCTGACAGATTAGGCTGTCTGCCCACAATACCAGTAACTGTTGTCTTTGTGCTTCTCTCCTCCCTGGATTCGATCTTTATCCCGTCCAGGGAACCGGAAAACTCAGTTCCCAATATAGCCGCAGCTACACAGACAGTCACAAACATCAGATAATGTTTCCGCAGAGACTGCCTGGCCTTTTGCTTCATCTCTTTTCTTGTCAGCATACTTTCTTCCCTCACCCTTTGCCACTGTACTGCCCGCATAAATACTCCTTTTTCTGCGGAACAATCTGTTTTTCATTATAGCATCCGCCAGATGTGATCACAACCTCGAAAGCGTAAAAAAACAGCAGCCTGGCCTTTTTATGACCCTGCTGCCGTAAGAAAACCCCAGATTAAATTTACTATTCTCACCGCATAATGATATAAGCCGTATATCCTCCATAGAGCACCAGAAGCGCAATGGCTTCTCCTCTGCTGATTTTTTCTCCCTTTTTCGCCAGGACGAAAAGTATGATACTCATGATCAGCAGCACAGCTCCGTCATAGATGGACTCCATACGGATAGCCATAGGGGATATTGCTGCTGACGCACCGATGATCAGCAGAATATTGAATATATTGGACCCAATAACATTACCCATAGCCAAATCATTCTCGCCTTTTGTGGATGCCACCACAGAGGTTACAAGCTCCGGCAGGGAGGTGCCGATCGCCACAATGGTCAGTCCGATCAGTGTCTGGCTCATGCCAAAAGCGGCAGCAATTTCACTGGCGCTGTCAACGACTAATTCCCCGCCTATAATAATCATGGCAATACCCAGAACAGCATATACAATGCTCCTGACAGGGGTCAGCTTTTTGCCGATATTTTCCTCCTCAGGCCTAACGGTACGTGTCTTCAGCGCTGACTTTATCTGCACATACAAAAATCCGGCAAACAGCAGAAGCAGTATCAGCCCCTCCAGACGTCCAATCTGCCGAACTCCCTCTGCCCCTCCGACGGAAAACATACAGAACAAAAGCAAAAGTCCTGTGACAAGGATAGAGAAGGGCATTTCTTTTTTCAGCAGCCCGCCCTGTATTTTCATAGGAAGGACGACACCGCACACGCCGATAACAGCCAGACTGTTAAACAAATTGGAGCCAATGACATTACTGATGGCAATATCATTATTACCTGACAGGGAGGCCATGATACTGACGGAAGCCTCCGGTGCACTGGTCCCGAACGCCACGATCGTCAGACCGATGATAATGGACGGAACCCGCAGTGTCTTCGCAATGGAAGAACAACCGTCCACAAACAGATCAGCTCCCTTCACCAGGGAGACAAAGCCCAGCAGCAGCCATAGATACATCATATTATTTTTTCCTCTTTTCTGAAATTGTAAAATTGGGATGACCATTCGATCGGTCCGTGCATCTACTGCGCTGACCGCACATCGCCAAGGCGATCCTGCATGGATTTTTGCCTGCAGCTGTGAAGATACTGAACCCTTACAAATTTTGTCACAAAATTCCATCATTACCTATAATATGATGAATCGCCTTCCCCGTCAAGGACTAAAGAAGGGGATGTTCCGCTCTGGCTTTCAGGCGTTCCCAGCGCCGGTCCACCTCTGCCTGGATCTCCTCTGCCACACGGCTGTAGGACGCTTCCGCCAGATGGCGCGTTCTTCCCATAAGTTTAAGCCAGTCTGTAACCGGAATCCTTTTCTTACTTTTTTCCGGATCATAGTTCAATGTGGTAATTCCGTTTTCTATCTCATAGAGCGGAAAATAGCAGGAGTTCACGGCTGCTTCTATGACTCTCCTCTCCGTATTGGGTTTATCTCCCCAGTTTAAGGGGCAGGCGGAAAGTGTCTTGATATATGCGGTTCCGAAACGTGCTGCATACTCTTTGGCCTTTGCCGCTTTTTTTATAAAATCCGCCGGGCTGGACTCTGCTGCCGTTGCCGCATACGGCAGGTTTGCGGCAGCCATGATCATAGGCATATCCTTGTGGAAAAATGTTTTTCCATACTGTTCTTTTCCGATATGGGAGGTGGAGCTTTTGGCGCCTTTGGGTGTGGAATAGGATAACTGGTACCCGGTATTCATATAGCCCCCGTTGTCATACTCAAATATGATCAGATGGTCATTTCTAAGAGCGGTCCCCAGCGCGGAACCCATACCAATATCCATACCGCCGTCACCGCTGACCATGACAAAAGTGATGGCTTCGTCAGGCAGTTCCCCCCGCCTGCGCCGCTGCTGAAAGGCCTCCACAACACCTGCAAGCGTTGCGGCGCCGTTCTGGAACAGATTATGGATATAAGGAACCCGAAAAGCAGTCTTTGGGTATGAGGTGGTGACCACCATGCCGCAGCCAGTCTGAAACAGAAGGACCACATTCCCCTCAATCCCCCTTAACAGCAGGTTCACATTTACCGGGATTCCGCAGCCCGGGCAGGCGCCGTGTCCGGGAGCCAGACGCTTGGGCATGGCTGTGCTCTCGTTTACTCTTCCCCCCGTCACCTTCACCTGACCATTTTCATCTACCTTTGCGGATATATAGCCCGGACTGGCATCCTCTTTGCTGATCGGGTCAAAATACTGCTGCACCTGCAGACTTTCATCTCCGGGATATACCCCCAGATAATCAAATGCAGATGCCTTGCCGTCCAGACACTGCCGGAAAAGTTCCAATGCATCCTGCACATAAAAGTCCCTTCCGCCCAATCCGTAAATACGGCTCAGGACCCTTGCCCTGCTGTTGCGGTCCTTCAGGGCTGCCTTCAGCTCCAGTGTCATATTTCCCCCTCCGGCACCGTAGCTGTCCTGTCTGTCCGCTGCCAGTATGGTCACTGCACTTTTGCACAGCTCGTACAGTTCCTCTGCCGGGAACGGCCGCAGAGCGTGCAGGGTCACTACACCTGCCTTGATACCCTCCTCCCGCATCCGGTCGGCCGCGGTCTTGGCTGTGTGGTAGGAAGAACCCAGCAGAAATAAAATCACTTCCGCATCCTCATTTTTATACCCCTCTGCCAGCGGATATTTTCTTCCTGACAGTCCTTCATATTCCCTCATCACCTGGGGAATCACAGTGCGTGCCTGTTCCATAGCCAGATGAAGCTGGTATTTATTGTTCAGGGTATCCGGTTCGTTCATATAGGAGCCAATAGAAACCGGATGTTCCAAATCCAGAACGGAATATTCGGCATGATAGGTCCCAATAAAATCCGCCACTGTTTTTTCATCCTCAAACACATAGCATTTCTTCTTCTGGTGGCTGGTAAAAAAGCCGTCAAATGCCACGATCACCGGCAGCCTGACTGTCTCCGCTATCCTGATGGCACACAGATTCATGTCATAGACAGCCTGTGGTGAATCCGCAAAAAGGATGATCCATCCCGTATTCAGCGTGTACATAATATCACTGTGGTCCCCTTTGATGGACAATGGGCCGGACACAGTCCTGCAGGCTACGTTCAGCACCATAGGAAACCGGGTCCCTGACTGGACCGGAAGCTGTTCCAGCGCATACAAAAGACCATTGGCGCTTGTGGCATTGAAAACCCTTGCCCCAGCAGCTGACGCGCCATAGCAGATACCTGCCGCACTGTGCTCCCCCTCCGCTGCGATCAGGGAAATATCATGCTCCCCCTCCGCCTTCATCAGGTCCAGGAACTCCGCGATCTGTGTGGACGGGGTAATGGGATAATACCCCATCACATGATAATTGATCTGTTTCGCCGCATAGGCAGCCAGTTCATTTCCGCTCTCAAATAATACTTTCTGCTTTTCCATCAAACCAGCCCTCCGTCTATTCTCCGCTCTTCCAGATAAGAATCACTTGTGATCCAGGAATTTGCCCCTGCATCTTCAAATTCCAGATGATCCACGATCAAATCCTTATTTCTCACAAACCATTTTTTGTCAGGATGCTCTCTCTCAACGCCCTGTACAAGCGCATTCACCGGGCAGACATCCACACACCGCAGGCATCCCTTGCAGTGGTGATAGTCAAGTCCCTTATTTACCATTGCCTCTTTTCCCTTATACTCACCCTTTTCAAACCGGAAGACCATATCGGGGCATGTGGAATCACACAGGCCGCAGTTGATACATCTGTCCTGGATAAACAGAGGGATATAGCCTTCTCTTGATGCGGAAAGGTCGTTGGATACCGTACTTCCATAACGGGTATTGACACCGCCGTAAGGAGCATTTTTATATCCCCACTGATTTTCAGCTTCCTTGTAGGGGACCTTTTCATATTGGCCGTCAGGTGCAAAATATACTTCCCGGGCTGCCTCATATCCCCGTTTCACGCCCTCCAGATTCCGTTCCAAAAGCGCGGGATATTTCTTTCCTACGGTATCCCTTACCAGGTCGTATGCCCGCTCAAGAGGTATGAACCCCACAGCTTTTACAACCGCTCCCAGCATGACCATATTCACACGGCTTTTGCTCTCCATGGCAATCTTCAGGGCGTCCACTGCATAGATGCTTCCCCCATAAAGCTTCAGCCTCTCTCTCAGGTCATTGGGGGAATCAGGGGAGTTGATCACAATCTTGGTCTCCTCCCACACACCAGCGGTAACCGGCAGCTTGCCTGCCAGCGCCTCATGGAAAAGCCCCAGGATGTGAGGCTTTTCCACCGGACTGCTGATGCGGATTTCCCTGTCGGGCTCACACCAGCGGATAAACGCTTTTACCGGTGAGCCTCTTTTCTCAGAACCATAGCTGGAAAAACTGGACGCATTAAGCCCCAGATAGGATGCTCCCAGCTCTCCCAATAACTTCCCGCACAGGTTTGCTCCCAGACCGCCTATACTCTCCAGACGAATCTCAAAACATCCTTCCTCATTCACAATGGGCAGATTTATTTTCTCATCCATTTACATTCTCTCCTTCATCTCAGTTACCATTTATTATCCATAAAATAAGAAAACTTATACAGCATATGTACCGATATGCACATAAACCTTACATTCTGTGGGAATGACTATAAGGCAGACAAGGAGGTAATAGATTATGCATGAACCGCGTTTTTACAGCAAAGAAGGATGCAGCACACTGATCGAAGTCATCTGCGCAGACCCGGGAGCAAGTTTTTCCTGCTGCGGAAAAGATCTGACGGAATTGAAAGCTAACACATCGGAAGGTGCCTCTGAAAAACACCTCCCGGTTGTGGAACAAAACGGAAATACGGTCACCGTTAATGTAGGCAGTATTGCACATCCTATGACAGAGGAGCACAGTATTGGATTTATCTGCCTGGAGACGGAAAAAGGCCTGCAGAGAGTTCCCTTAAAAGCAGATGGAGACCCCAAAGCCTGCTTTGCTCTCACAGAAGGAGACAGACCTGTTGCAGCCTATGCGTACTGCAACCTGCATGGATTCTGGAAGACAGAGATCCGCTAGACAATCATTCCCGCCGAAGCAAAAACCTCCGGTTCAAAAAGGACAACCCTTTTGAACCGGAGGTTTTATTCTTGATAAATCCCCTCACCGTCATACCACTTCATCCAGAAACACACCCTGAATGGGGCGGATGAAATCTGCTGCGGCCGGAAGATCTTCAGGCATACCATAGCCGAAAAGCCAGGCAGTCAGTCTCCGGATGTGAATATTTATCACCCCTGTAATTTCTCCTTTTCCTTCTGCCTGTTCTCCCGCGGACACCTGTTCAAGCGCAGAGGAATGCCTGTCAACGGTCCAGAAAAACGCCCCCTGATTCTCCTCCAGCAGTTCGTCCTCAACTTTGATATAGAATGTCACACGCTTTACAGGCGCCTCCTCTTTCAGACGGATAGCCTTCATAAAATCAGGAAGGCTCACAATCCTCCCCATGACAGCCGGCTTACCCGCATCCCTTTCCCGGACAAGGGACGGTTTTGAAAACAACAGCCGCTGTTTGGGCCTCTCAAGCCCCCAGGTTCCCAGAAAACCGGCTGTTTTTCCATTCTCCCGAATCTCCTCCAGGATTCCGTTCTCACTCTCCATCTCTTTTATAAGGCGCCTCAGATATCCTGCATCACGCTTTGCAAAAACTTCGTATCTCTGCCTCAGCCAGGCATTCATCCATTCGGCTGCCCTCTCCAGAACTGTCCCTGGGTCCGGACTGCTGATCCGGCGGAGTGCCAGTGTATTGTCCTGCATCCGCATCCCGGGCAGCTCCCATTCTGGCTGATCAAAAATGTAGGTAAATCCAAAGGGAAGATAAATCGCTTCTGCCGCAGGCATGAGAAAACAAAAAGGCATCCCCTCTGCCCTCATATCTGACACGGCTCTCTCCATAAGTCTGCGCATGTATCCTCTGCGACGTCCCTCTTTTGCTGTGGCAACGCCTACAATATAGTCGCATCTCCACATACGGTCTCCCACACAGACATCGTAGGGGTTTCTGTGGAGCATGGAGAGGATTTTTCCGTCTTCCTCCAGGACCAGAATTTGGTTGTCCTTTGTTTTCTCCTTCATATAGTAGTCTACAAAAGCCGCCGAATCTTCGGGGAAGGCTTCCTCCCAAAGGCTTCTGCACCTTTCTTTCTCAGAGCCGCTCAGATATCGTACTTCCATGGTGCACCTCACACTTCCGGTCTGAAATCAATCTGTCTGACTTCGTATTTTCTGGCAAACCCCACAGGATTGTAAGACATCTTTGCTTTTCTAAGTCCCTCTATACCCAGGTCATCCTCCCGGTTCACAAGAGCCGCCTCCGGAAATTCAGCCAGAAGGAACTGCTGGTTGATGAACTGATACAGCCCCCGGATCTCGGGATTGGCCTTTTCTATATGGATCACCGCCATATTTTCCAGCGGGTTAAAGCTTCCGATGGTAAACGCCTCCAGCTTACCGTCAATATAGACACCGCCCATGCGGACCTGAAGATTGGAGCAGTTTTTCAAAATTTCGTGTATGCCTTCCACCTCGTAGTCAAGATGTTCCTCCACCTCTTCCCCTTTTTGTTCTCTCCAGTGATCCAGGAACTTCCACACATCACCCCTGTCGGAGCAGCAGAGGCGGCGGTATTCATATCTGCCCTCATAGGCTCTCTTAAATCCATTGAGATGGTTTTTCTTTTTATGCAGTTTCTTCCCCGACAGACTTCTCATGGCATCCCCGTCATAGAGATAATCCTTTAAATCTTCCTGTTCTGTCACAAGAAACCGTTCCTTCTGCTCCATTAATCCCAGAGCCAAAACTGCCTCCTCGTCGGCGAGATGGATATATAAAGGCTTTTGCAGCACGGTATTAAAATACTCTGTGATCTCATTGAAATAATGTTCCAAATCCTCCTGGCTGCAGATCGGCATGGCAGTCCCGGCCACACCTTCATTGTCCATGAGCCACTGGACCGCTTTGCCATCGCTGACAGCAAACTGTACGCCGTAAAGCTTGCTCCATATAAAACTGTCCAAAAACACACTGTCACAAGTCTTATTTGGCCTCCTGCAAAAAAGAGGGGTCAGTCTGTCTATATCTTCTGCTTCTACTGGTTTAAATTTTAAATTCATTCTGTCCTCCATATCTGAAATCCGTATATGTGCCAAAACATGAGCCGGCACGTATATAGTGCCTTTTGCGTAACGATGGGGCAGGTCCGCATATTTACTGGGCGGACCGTTAAAAGCGCCGGATCGTTATCTCTTTATTATGCCATACTATTTATGGTATAACATTTTTTTCAGATTATATACTATATTCAGAAATATGGAAAGGGACTTCGTTACATTTTAATCATAATTTACATCCACAGGCATTCCCTTTTCCGCTGATTCCATGATCGCCAGGATAGCGATAGCCGTTCTTCTGGCATCCTCCATGGAGACACGGAATTCCCTGCCATCCACCAGCCGGTCGATAAAATCCCGGATACTCTCATAAGACAGTCCTTTACAGCGGTCAAATACACGGTTGGACACCAGAATGTCCGGGGTGCTGGTATTTTCCTCTGTCACCTCCTGGATCAGGTTATGGCTGGACAGATCCATATTGATCATGCCTCTTGTGCAGAGAACACTGAATTTGTAATCATTCACATTGGTATTTCCATTTGGCGTGATCCATCCGTTTTCCATGTGAGCAATGCCCCCATGTGCAAACTCAATGGTGGTAAGGTAAATATCGTCCGTATCCACACCCATTTCCTCCAGAATCCCTTTCCGCTTGACCGCATAGACACGTTTTACCTCATCTCCGAAGATCCACCGCAGGGTATCAAGGCTGTGGCTCCCCAAAAACCAGAGAATGGAAGACCTGGAAGCCCAGGAAAGCATATCTGTTGCCACCCATTTTACATCACTGTGACGGATATATCCGGTATATGGGGTGCCCAGTTTTCCGGACTCCACCTCCTGCTTTGCAGTGTTGAAGGGCGGGTTCCAGCGGTTGTGCAGGTCCACCATGCAGCGCACTTTGTTTTCCCGGACAGCCTTGCAGATCCTCTCAATATCTTCCCTGGTGGTTGCCAGAGGCTTTTCTATCAGAATGTCCTTGCCTGCATTTGCCATTGCCACCGCAATATCCGCATGGGCAAAGTCCGGCGTCACGATGGCCACAGCATCCACATCCGGGTCCGAGGCCAGACTGTGATAATCTGTGTAGACCTTCTCAACCCCATACTTGTCTGCGATCTCCCTGGCACGTTTCTCCCTGCTGTCGCAGATGGCCACCGGGCAGGCGCAGACATGCTCCGCGTAAATGGATGCATGTGTCTGTCCCCAGGTGCCTGCACCTGCAATACCCATTCTGATCTGCTTCATCTCCATAAATTTACCTCCTGTATCAATATGATTTTTTATTCTTCTACTGCCATATTGCCAGCAGTTCCTCCAATAGCGCCTTTACTTCCAGCGGTTTCACCAGATATCCGGTCATTCCCGCTTCATAGGCCCGGGCCTTGTCCTCGTCAAACGCATTTGCCGTCATAGCCAGGATCGGTATCCCTCCCCCTGTCTTCCTTTCCAGCCTCCGGATCCTTCTTGTGGCTTCCAGTCCATCCATGACAGGCATGCGGATATCCATCAGAACTGCGGAGTAATACCCTTCTGAAGCTTTTGCATACATATCCACAGCTTCGGCTCCGTTTTCTGCCGTATCTGTCCGAATCCCATGCATCTCCAGAAGGGACTGGGCGATCTCCCGGTTCAGGTCATTGTCCTCCACCAGAAGCACCCGGCGGTCCACAAAGTCCTGCTTCTCCATCTCTGCTTCCCTGCCGGCCCCGCAGGCAGTTCCCAGCTTTGAAAACGTATCAAAGATAGTGGAGCGGAAAAGAGGTTTAGAGATAAAGAAATCAGCCCCTGCCTGTCTGGCCTTCTCCTCAATACTGCTCCAGTCATACGCTGATATGATGATGATCATGGTTTCCGTCCCGGTCAGCGCACGGATGCGGCGGGTTGTCTCTACCCCATCCATATCCGGCATTCGCCAGTCTATCATAGCCACATCTATGATCCTTCCCTCCGATACAGCAGTCCGCACCTGCTCCACCGCCTCATGGCCGGATGTCACCCATATGGAATGCGCGCCTATCTCCTCCAATATGGCTGATGTCTGTTCACATACAAGTTCATCGTCATCCACCACCAGGACTTCCACATCCTTCATAAGTTCCCTTGTTTTCCGTCTGCACTCTTCCTCCTCGTCATCCTCCATCAGGCCCAGCGGAACGGAAACCGTAAATCTGCTTCCCATTTCCTTTTTGCTCTCCACCCGGATCTCCCCGCCCATAAGCTGGACCAGGTTATAGACAATGGATAGCCCAAGACCGCTTCCCACATTGTTCCTTGCACTCTCCGCGCTTTCCTGTTCAAAAGGCTGGAAAATACGGTCCTGAAATTCCTCGGACATGCCAATCCCGTTATCCTCAACCGCAAGGCGCACATAGGCATATCCATTGGTGCGTTTTTCCTCCCGGGTATTTACCGCGATCTTTCCCCCCGCAGGTGTGAATTTCAGGGCATTTGACAGTAAATTCATGAGGATCTGTTTTATCCTCAGGGCATCGCCAACATAATAGCGCTCAATAGGCTCCATCTGACGGGCTTCAAATTCAATCATAGCCTCCAAAGCCTGGGGATAGATGATGGAAGATATCTCCTCAAACAGCTCGGCAAAATCAAACTTTCTGCTGTTGATCTCCATTTTTCCGGTCTCTATTCTGGACATATCCAAAATATCGTTGATCAGGGAAAGCAGATATCTGGATGAGGCGTCTATTTTCCTGAAGCAGTCCTGCACCCTGGGCGTGTCCTCTATTTTCATCTGCCCGATGGTACTCATTCCGATAATGGCATTCATGGGGGTCCTGATATCATGGCTCATCCTGGAGAGAAAATCAGACTTGGCACTATTGGCCGCTTTTGCTGCCGCCAGGGCATCCCGCAGAAGCTGTTCCTGCCTGGCCAGTTCCGCCCTCTGGCTGTCCAGCACTTTTACCAGCTCAATGGCCAGCATGTCTGTTCCCACAGGATTGTCCACATAGATAAGCTGTATGGAGATCCAGTGGTATTTTCCGTCATAGCCTTTTTCCTGCAGCTCCATGTAAAGTTCCCGCTCACCGTTCTCAAATCTTTTCTTCATCTGTTCCCTGGAAACAAATTTTTCAAAATCCTCCCTGTAAGAAGGGTAGACGTCCGGCAGCGCTCTATTCTGCATTTCATCGTAATTGCCGCTCCTCTCGTAAGGAGAGATCTGCTCTTCAATAAAGCAGTTGTATGTGTTTTTCGTAAGATTGATGCTCATGATCAGGGGATACGCCGTACAGGTAGCTGCACGCAGGGACTGGTTTTCTATCCTCTGCTCCTGTTCCTGCGCGGCCTGCAGAAGATGCATCTGTGTAACATCCGTAAAGATAGCCTGCACCACATCAGCGCCGTCCGCATTGACCAGACGTTCCATGATCACACTGATCCACATTGGGGTACCATCTTTTTTCCTGCTCTGCCTTGTGTACGTGATGGTTCCGCCCCCCACATGCAGGCCGCGGATTTTTGCCTTGATCTGATCCCGCTCATGTTCCAGGACCATTATGAGAGGATTCTGTATTTCGTCCCGAAACGCTTTCTCTGAGGAAAACCCATAGAATTCCCAGACACTCCGGTTAAAATTCACGATGCGGAAAGGTAATTCCGGCTCAAACTGAAGAATCCCGCAGGGTATGGAATCGTAGAGCTGGGTCAGAAAACGTGTCTGCCGGGCAGCTTCTCTTCCCGCCAGTTCTGCCTGCCGTTCCCGTTCCTTTTTCTCAGATATATCTGCAATGAAACAGTAGATCACTTCCTCCCCATCCTGATCAATAGCCTTTTTCCCCATATCCGATGCCCAGAACCAGGTGCCGTCCTTTCTCAGAACCCGGTATTCCACATAGTAGAGATCCCCCTTCCTCAGACTTTCTTCCGCCTGCACCTGCATTGCTGCATAATCTTCCGGAACTATAAATCCCCGGCAGCAGTTTTCGGTAAATTCACCGTATTCTTCCGGCCCTATATAGCCCAGCAGATGACTGAGCGTATCACTGATCCATTTTGTAGAATAACGGTCATCTCTGCGGCAGATCATCATTCCGCCCGGAAGCTGGGACAGCATCAGTTCTATCTGCCTGTCTCTGTTCGCCAGGCTTTCTTCCAGTTTTTTGTATGCGTCTTTTCCGGCCTGCACCGGAAAAAGTTCCCCCTCCTGGATATCGGAAAAATCTACGGAATTATGAATATGAACCGTCTTCAGCGTATCCCCCGCCAGCCGGAAGATAAAAGTGATCCTCTGGTGTGTCTTAAAATACAGTCCGGTTTCCTCCCTGGGCCGGATCCAGCTGTCCCCCTCACACAAAAAACAGTCTCCTGAAAGCGCTCTGGTCACATACTTCTCCCCATACATATGGCAGGGTGCCAAATCTTCCCTGCCCTCCAAAAAACAAGCCGCCACTGCCTCCTTACCCTCTGCCTGCTGCTGAGGCCCTGCCCCCAGCCAGACTATATCATCATCAAATGTAGATATGAGAAATTCCACGTCTGATTCACAAAAATATCTTCTCAGTATCAGGGAAGCAAACGCTTCCACTCTCTGCAGCATCTCTTTACACATATTATAATCTCCTCACAGAATCGGCACTTTGACCTGTCCCAAGATCCCTATTGAAACCATTGTATCATTTAATTCTGCAGGATACCATAGAAAATCCGGCCCCGTTCGCCGATTTTACGGAAAACGAAGCCGGATACCCACTTTTTTTTATTATAACAGGCCTGACGCCTCCCTCTTACAAAGTTCCCTCATGATATCCGGATACCGTTTATCCAGCTTATACAAAAGCAGCGTAAGGATCACAACACCCCACACAAGAAACGGACCGAACATATAAATATTCTGTATCATGTCTACAGCGCTGTCGGGCTGTACTACACTGCCGCTGGTGGAACTCACATATCCCGCAAGGGACAAAAGACCTGTCATGGATGCAGATGCCAGCCCGGAGCCTATCTTGGTCCCCACTGACCCTCCTGCAAAAATCAGGCTCTCCTGACGCATGTGTGTCTTCCACTGTCCAAAATCCACCACATCGCCCAGCATACCGAAAACAACAGAGTTAAGGGGTGCCAGGCCAATCCCCCGAATGATACAGCAGAAAAGCATCCACTTAAAACTCTCCGGATCCGCAAAAAAGATACATTGTCCCATTAAGGCAAAAACCGCACCGGCCAGGGACATATTCCTTTTCCCGAACCGTTTCAGGAGAAAGGGGCAGACAAAGGTGGCAGCCACAATGGTCAGCGTCTCCGTAAGATACAGGGCGCTGTACATCCATGTATCATTGTGGAAGATATATTTGCAGTAATAAGGCAGAATGGTTCCCGTCAGCCCGTAGATCACATTCTGCATCATCCAAAGCACCAGAACCGCCCAAAAATACTGATTGCATACCAATGCCCGGAACGATCTTCCCACCGGTATTTTTTCCTGCTTTGCCTGTGCTTCCAGCTTTACGGTTTCCTCACACCTGAAAAAGCAGACGAGCAGCAATGCCAACGCCAGAACTGCCCAGATCGCCATGGTCTTTACCCACGCTGCCTGGTCATTTCCAAAGAGTTTAACAAGAGGCATGGTACAGGTGACAGCCAGAATACGTCCAAAAGGGGACATTCCCATACGGACAATACTCAGCATATCCCTCTCCCTGGATTCCCTTGTCATCATGGCTGACAGGCTCCCGTAAGGAAGATTGACGGCTGTATAGCAGATCGTGGTACAGAAGTTATAAGTGACAAATATGTATAAAAACTGCACCATTCCCGTAGTGTGAGGCACCGTGAACAGCAGCACCGCGGACACTGCATAGGGCACTGCCATCCACAGGATCCACGGCCTGGACTTTCCCCATTTTGAGTTGGTCCGTTCCACGATCAGGCCCATGACCACATCCGAAAATCCGTCAAACGCCCGGGAGATCAGCATGACCATTCCCACTGCCGCTGCCGCGACCCCCACATAATCCGTATAAAACAAAGTCAGCAGCGTACTGATCATTCCAAATACAACATTACACGCCGTATCCCCACACCCATAAGAAACCCGTAAGGCAAAAGATAGTTTCTTCCTATCCGCCCCTGCCTGCGGTACGTTCTCCATTTCTTTTTCCACAAGTAAATCCTCCCAATCTCTTTTATCTGTTTTTATTTTACCAGAAGCTCCCTTTCGATCCGCTCCCTGGCCTCAGGGGCCTGTCTGTCCATCTTCTCCGGAAATCCAAACATGGAAACACATGCGATCGTATCACCGCCTGCCTTTGGAGCCTCCTCCCCAAGCTGCTTTCCGGCAAAGTCCATCGCCCGGAGTGTCTCAAAAATGCCGTCAAAGTCCACGTCACCCTCCCCCATGGCTAAATGTTGGTGTATGGTGACATCTGCCTTCCCTCTTTGGTTCAGCCATGGCGGGTTCACAATATAACGGCAGTCCAGTGTCTGATTAAAGGTGTCTGCAAACAGTACATGTGTCAGCTCATCCCCCGCGTAGCGCAGCATGGAACGCACATCCCCCCTGCCCTCGTCATAGAAAAAGCCGTGGGGGGAGGAATACACATAGCCAAGATTCCCGGACCTGAAAGACTTTACCATATCACAAGTCTCATGATTCCGTTCACAGAAATCATAGGGATGGGACTGTATCTCCACCCGGATCCCCTCCCGTTCAAAGATTGGAAGCAGTTCCTCCATGGACTTAAACCACATGCCATTGCATACCTCCTGCCGGTTCGGGTCTCCGGAAAGTTCCGTATTGATAACCGTAACCCCCATATCCACCGCGATCTGGATCATCCTTTTCCAATTTGCCACTGCAAACTGCCGCTCCTCCTCTGTGGGACCTGACCATCGGTACACCACAATGAAAGAAGAAATCTCCACTCCTGTTTCACGGAGTGCCTTACGGTACTCCGCTTCACATTCTTGTGAAAATAAAGGATGTTTGTAAAAGGGGTTGATACGGGGATGGGGAGACTGTTCTATGTACTTATAACCCCAGTCAGCTACCTGATGCACCATCCTGTTAATATCCATCTGCTTTGCCAGCACATCCACATCAAATGCAATTTTCATCTCTTTCCTTCCCCCTTTTACTCATAATCCACCCAGACAGCACCGCTATCCGCGGAACGCACGCAATTTTCCACCCAGCGCACGCCTTCTACCCCAGCATGCACATTGGGATACCAGAAATCCACGCTTTTCCCTTTCTCTGCTGCCTCCATGGCCCTTGCAAAACGACTGTACAGATTGCTCCATGCCTCAAACAGCCCCTCCGGATGTCCTCCGCCGATCCTGTCATCTACCATAGCAGAAGGTGCCAGATAATCCATCCCTCTCTCCAGAACCTTTACCGACTCTCCCTGCACCTCAAAAGTAAGCTGATTCGGCCTTTCATCCCACCATTCCAGGGAAGCCTTCTCACCGATGACCCGTATCTTCTGTCCATGCATGGAACCGCAGTTCACACAGGAGGACCAGAGATACCCCACAGCGCCGTTATCATATTCCATGATAGTCATGGCATTGTCTTCCAAAGGCGCTCTTGATCCTACAAAGGACTGCCTGCTGCACAGAAGCCGTTTAATCTTCATTTCCGGAAGCATAACCTCTGACAGATACAGCGGATGGGTTCCCACATCCCCCAGCACATAGGACGGTCCTGCCACTTTGGGGTCAACCCTCCACTTTGTAGACGCAGTAGTGGTTTCCACGGCCACATTATGAAATCCGTGGGAAAACTGCATGTTTACAATACGGATATCCCCCAGCTTACCCTCTGCAATGATCTGACGTGCTTCCTCGATCATCTGGTGTCCTGCATATCCATAGGTCACACCAACCACCTTATTCTTCCCGGCTGCCAGCGCTTCCAGCTCTTCTGCCTGTTCTGTAGTAAAGCACAGCGGCTTTTCACAGACCACATGAAGCCCGGCCTCCAAAGCCGCCTTTGTGATCTCATAATGTGTACCGTTAGGTGTAGCCACAGACACAGCCTGGATACCATCTTCCCTTTTGGCCTCTTCTGCAAACATCGTCTTATAATCCGGATAACACCTGTCCTCACTCACATGCAGCTCTTTCCCAAAAGCCTTTCCCCTCTCAGGATCAATATCAAAAGCTCCTGCCACCAGCTCAAAATTAAAATCCCTCAGTGCGGAAGATCTGTGGATATAGCCAATCTGACTCCCTTTTCCTCCCCCTACCATTGCCCAGCGAATGGGATCCTCAACTCTCTTTTCTCCGTAATACATAACTTCTATCTCCTTTTATCCTTTATTTTTGTTTTCCGGCCAGGCGCATACCCGCAGCCTGCCATCCTTTTTTCCGGCCATGCGGCCTCCTTCTAAATTTCGTACCCCACACTCTTCAGATAAGAAACGCTCTCCTTCACATCCCGCAGGCTGGTATCCGAATTTCTGGGGTCCCTCTCCTGTTCAATGGTAATATACCCGCTATACCCAATCTCCTCCAAAATACCTTTGATCCCAGGATAATCCAGACATCCCTTTCCTATAGGACACATAGTCCCTTCTTGGCACCCTTCAAAAAACCGGATCCTTTTCTTCAGCACGTCCCTGTACACCTTTTCATTCACATCCTTAAAATGCACATAATCCAGCCGTTTTGCATATTTCCCAAGCCACTTAACCGGATCCATTCCCGAGTAATAGAGATGCCCGGTATCCAGGCAAAGCCCGGCCATCTCATAAGGAATATCCCTGACCAAAGCCTCTATCTCATCTGCGAACTCTATATACCCGCCCGCATGGGGGTGGATCACCGGACGTACCCCAAACGCCTTAGCCCTCTCACAGATTCCCCTGATATGTTCCATCATGATCCCCCACTGTCTCTCATCAAGCCTGGGTGCCCTGTCCGGATGTCCCGCCGCATAATCCCTCTCCTCATGCCCCCAATCCATAACCGTCAGATAAGGTGCCGCAAAATGCTGCCCCTCATGTACCGGCAGCGGAGGCAGCTTTGTCACAAGCGCGCATATCTCCTCTGTCTGTCTAAGCACATTCTCATAATTCTCCTCACTGAGCAGATCATCAAAAATAGTCCCGGCCACAACCGCCAGTCCGTTCTTGGCCAATTCTCCGGACACCCGTTCCACATCCACTGGCAGATACCCATACGGCCCCAGCTCAACAGCCCTGTACCCCGCCAATCCGGCCTCTTTCAACACTGTCTCCCAAGCCGGCAGATAAGGATTCTTCACATCATCCACACCCCAGCAGCAGGGCGCACCGCAAATATTCATACTCATCTCATTTCCTCCTTCTTCGTGTGCTTTCCTTGTGTCTTTCCATGTTTCCATTATATCCCACCCACCAAAAGCACGCCTCCAATATCCTGTCCCGCCTCCCTCCAAAAACCCCCGGATCCCCCAAAAATATTCCCCTCTTTTCCCTCCCCACTCCACTATCCTGTTCACCTCCCCCTCTCCTCAAACCAAACCTTCCAAAAATATCCCTTTTCTCCCCTCACCCAATAAAAAAAGCCCATGACCGACAACCACAGTCACAGACCTTCTAACCCATTATAAAATTCTATCTAATCCCTCCATCCTTCTTACTTTCATCATCCCGTTCTCATTCGCCTGCTTCTATCCTCCCTCTTCAAGACTGATTCCTAACCCCCTTCAGCTCCTCCAAATAAAGCCCCCTATACCGAATGGGCGTCATCCCCACCACCCGTGCAAACAGCGTACAAAAATAATTCGTATTATCATACCCCACCGTAGCAGCGATCTGCGTCGCCGTCATATCCGTAGATATCAGCAGCGTCTGCGCCAGCCCGATCCGCCGCCGTATCACATACTGAATAGGCGTACGACCCGTAGCCTTCTTAAACGCATGGGAAACATAAGGCGCCGAACACCCCAGAGCCCCGGCAATCTTCTCAAGACTCACCTCCTCTGTATAGTGCCTATTTAAATAATTCCAAATCCGTGCCACAAACTGTTCTTCCCTGGTCCCGTCTGCCACCGCCTGGGGAAACGCCTCCAACTGGCTGGCCATGACCACCAGGGACGCACACAGAAGCTGCGCTGCCAGCCTTCCGGCCTGATTTGTCTCCTGCATCTGATACATCTGTGCGCACATTTCCCGCAAAAGCGGATACATCTGTCCCGCCTTGCACACATAAGGCCCACTCTCCCCCACCAGATGATTTCTCGGAAGCCCCTTGAGCCTTAAATTCGTGATCCCCACGCAGTAAGACCCGATTTCCTCCTCTGTCCCGGAAGACACCTCGTGCAGATCACCCTGGTTATAAAAAAGCACATCTCCCTCCTCCAGATGATAGGTGACCGCATTCACGGTGTAGACTCCTGTTCCCCTGTAAATAAGCAGCATTTCGCAGATAGATTCATGACTGTGCAGGGGTCTGTCCACCCGGCTGCGATTAATCCTCTGCTTGTTTATGTAAACCATTGTGGGCAGTACGCCCCCTTCAAACACATCCCCCAGATTGCGCTGAATATCCGGCCAGATCAATATACATCCCTCCTCATCCTCTGTTTTCCTCATTATATAATCTCTCCGCCTCCCTGACAATCCCAAAACAAAACCACATCCAGTGTGTATTTTGACAACATCCCAGACAGCCAAAAGCGCCCGGCACAATTTCCCGTGTGCCGGACGCTTTTGTCCTCCGCCGATTCCCTGGTGCACAGACCTCTGCCCCCGCACCCTTATTTCTCGTATAAAAACTTCTCCGGCAGACTCACATGAAAATCCACCGCCAAATCCCTGAAATTCTGCGCTGTGATGGTCTGCAGCTTATCCGGTCTCATGGATAACATTTTCACAAGAATCTCCGCTGACTTTTCCACAGTATGCATCAGCCCAAAAGTCAAATCGAAATCTTCCCCTGAACAAAACATGCCATGATGCGCCCAAATTGCCACATCATATTTCTTCATCAGCTCACTGGTGGCAACCGCGATCTCTCTTCCACCCGGCACCATCCAGCCTGCAACGCCCACACCATCCGGGAATACCACGGGACACTCCGTGGCCATTTCCCACAGCTCCCTTGTAAACACTTCATCCTTTAAGGGCAGAACAAAGGTGAGTGCAATGATATTGGTCGTATGTGCATGATATATCACCCGGTGCTTCCCGCCTGTTGCCTGCATTTTCACCTCATGGTTCATCAGATGGGAGGGCAGCTCGCTGGTAGGTCTTCCGCCATTTACCAGCCCCCAGCAGATGCGGTAGTTCTCCCCCTTGTGATCCAGTTCTATGATGGCAATAGAGTCTTCCGGGTCGCTCATGACATTGCGGAAGTATTTCCCGCTTCCTGTCACCAGAAAATACTCCCCGGCAAGGGCCGGTACCGCTGTGCCGATCTCCTTCCACGCACCGTCTGCTGACAAATCTTCTCTGACAGAATCCACCTCTTCTTTCTTTATACGGTAGGTCAGGTTTCCGCCGTTTCTCTCGTGCCATCCCTGTTCCCAGCCGTCATCTGCCATTCTCATAAAACCCTGTACAAATTTTGCTTCCAAAACTCTCATGTTTTCTGTTCCTTTCTATCATCCCTTACCACACTCTTTTTGCTATGCGCGTTTACTCAGCACCTCTTTTTCGTACTGCTGTACTTCTTCAAACCAGTCCTCTTTTCCGGGGACTCCGCACTGTTCGCAGAAATAATTCCACACGTCTCCAAACGGATACAGCTTCAGCTCCTCCTGAAGCATCATAAGTTCTGTAAATTCACTGTTATTCTGCAGTTCTTTCAGTTTATCATTTGGCTGGAGAAGTGCAAACAAAAAAGCTTTCTGCATATTGCGCATTCCCACCACCCAGGCACTGATCCGGTTAATGCTGGCATCAAAGAAATCCAGTCCTAAGAATACCCGGTCAATGGCATCATTTCTCACAATTTCCTTTGCGATCTCTTTTGTCTCATCATCAAACAGCACTACATGGTCAGAATCCCAGCGCACCGGTCTTGTCACGTGCAGAGCCAGTTTCTCATTAAATAAGAGCATGGCCGGGATCTTATCGGAAACCACCTCTGTGGGATGATAATGCCCATTGTCCATCAGACTCAAAATACCGTTATTGGCAGCATAATTAATACAGAATTCGCTGGACCCCACCGTGTAGGACTCCATGCCAATGCCAAACACCTTGGATTCCAGGCAGACATATACTTTTGACTTGTCATAGTCAATGGATAATATCCGATCCAGGGAGTCCTTGAACCTGGCCCTTGGAGCAAGACGGTCAGCCGGCACATCCTTATAGCCGTCGGGAATCCAGATATTCATCACACAGGGCTGTCCCAGCTCCTCTGCAAAAAACTGGGAGATGCGGATGCAGGCCTGTCCATGGCGAATCCAGAACTGGCGGATCTCTTCATCCGGGCTTGAAAGTGTAAAAGTCTCTGCCTTCTCATGGGAGAAGAATGTAGGATTGAAATCAATTCCCATCCCCCTCTCTTTCGCAAACTCTACCCATTTCCTGAAATGCGCAGGCTCCAGGGCATCTCTGTCCGCAAACTGTCCCTCCTCAAAAATGGCATAATTTGCATGGAGGTTCAGTTTATGCTTACCCGGAATCAGGCTTAGGGCTTTGTCAATGTCATCCATAAGCTCCTCCGGTGTCCCGGCTTTTCCCGGATAGTTGCCTGTTGTCTGGATCCCTCCGGATAAAGGTCCCTTGTGGTCAAATCCCTGTACATCATCCCCCTGCCAGCAGTGCATGGAAATGTGGATGTTCTTCAGTGTTTCCACTGCTTTGTCCGTGTCAACTCCCATACTTTTGTAAATTTCCTTTGCGGACTCATATCTCTGCGCTATAGTCATATTCTTTTCCTCCTGACTTTACAATTAATCCTTTTGCATCTCTAATTTACGGTTCGTATATTTTAATCTCAAATGAGTCATAGACGCACTGCCTGGCTGCCTCTAAGTCTGCCAGCACACCCTTTGTTATGAACTGCACCATCAGGTTGCCGATGGCAGTGGCCTCTGTGGGACCCGCCAGGACCGTTTTTCCGGTACCGGCTGCTGTGAGCTGATTCAGATACGCTGCGTTTGCGCCGCCTCCCACCACGTGGAGATTTTTATACTGTACCCCTGTCATGGCCTCAATCTCCCGCACCGTTTTGCCGTAGCAGTCCGCAAAACTTCTATATATAACACCTGCAAGCTGTGCCGGGGCTGCGGGCACCTGCTGCCCTGTCTCTTTACAGTATCCCTGCACTGCCTCTGTCATAGACTCCGGGGCCAGAAAACGGCTGTCATTACAATCCACCAGGGAGGGGATCTTCTCCTGGGATGCCATTTCACATAGCTCCGCAAAAGAATACATATCCTGCAGTTCTTTCTTGAGAGACTGGATCATCCACAGCCCCATAATATTTTTCAGATAACGGAACCGGTGATCATAGCCGCCCTCATTGGTAAAATTCAGCCTGCGGCTCTCCTCCGTACAGTCTGCCTCTTTTCGTTCCACCCCCATCAAGGACCAGGTACCTGAGCTTATGTACAGGGCGTTTTCCTCATTGGAAGGCACAGCCAGAACCGCGGAGCCTGTGTCATGGGTAGCAGGCAGTATGACCTGGCAGTCAAAGCCCACTTCCCTCCGTATCTCTTCCGTGAACGCTCCCAGCACGGTACCCGGTTTTTTAATAGGCTGAAAAATCCGTTTCGGATACCCCAGCATTTCAATCAGTTCAAAATCCCAGTCCTTTGTTTTTGCACTTACAAGCTGCGTTGTGGTGGCATTGGTATACTCTGATGCCATTTTACCGGTGAGCAGGAACTGAAAATAGTCCGGCACCATCAGCATGGCTACTGCCTTGTCCAGATGACCGGGATGTTTTTCTTTCACAGCCATAAGCTGGTAAATGGTGTTAAATATCTGTTTCTGGATTCCGGTTCTTCCATACAGCTCTTTCTCGGGAATAACCCGGCGGACAAGCCTGTCCATTCCCTCTGTTCTCCTGTCCCTGTATCCCACCGTGTTTCCCAAAACCTGATTGTTCCCGTCCAGAAGCACAAAATCCACAGCCCAGGTGTCAATGCCCATACTCACAGGTATCTTCCCGGCCTTTCCGCACTTCTTAAGTCCAATCTTGATTTCCTCAAACAACTGTTCCAGATCCCAGCAGGCTTCCCCGTCTTTTACGGTCAGTCCGTTATAGAAACGGTGCATCTCCTCCATCACCACGCGGCCCTGCTCCATATGTCCCAGAATGTGACGGCCGCTGGACGCGCCGATGTCCACCGCCAGATAATATTCTGTCATGATTTCCGACCTCCTTATCTTCTCATCTTATCGGAAAAGAGGAGAAAGAAAAAGTACACAGCTTGCATAATTTTATAACCTTATTTGCAGTCCGCCGATTGCATTTTTTTCTCTCCCATATTACTATAAATACAGAACTGCACCTCATGGACAGGCAGCAGACAGAAAGACGGAGGAAGCCATGAACCAGGAATTGTTAAGAGAACTGAAAAAAATAACGGCGGAAGAACAGGCACTGCTGGACGGGAAGAAGGAAATCAACCCCTCCATTTACAATCTGGAATATTCTATGACCATTGACAACAAAAAACTTCTGGAACATGGAAAACTCCTGCAGATCCGTCCCCACACCCGCTTCGTACATTTCCCAAAACATAACCACAATTATGTAGAAATGATCTATATGTGCTCAGGCAGCACCCGTCATATCATTAACGGCGCAGAGATTCTGCTGGGCACCGGGGAGCTTCTCTTTTTAAGCCAGACTGCCACCCAGGAAATCTATCAAGCAGGGTATGACGATATCGCCGTCAATTTCATCATACTGCCCGAGTTTTTCGGACAGCCCTTAGATATGATAGGCACAGAGGACAATATGCTGCGCACCTTCATCATTGAATGTCTGAAGACCGGCAGCCAGAATGTAAATTACCTTCATTTTAAAGTTGCAGACATTCTGCCCATACAAAATCTGGTGGAAAATCTCATCTGGACTCTGCACAACAAACAGCCCAATAAACGCAGCTCCAATCAGGTAACCATGGGACTCCTCTTTCTGCAGCTCATGAATTACATCGACAAAGCAAAGATCGGGCAGGAAAACTATGAACAGGAACTGCTACTCACGGTCTTCCAGTACATAGAGGAACATTACAGTGACGGGGAACTGTCAGAGCTGGCAGGGGAACTGGGTTATGACCTTTATTGGCTGAGCCGTGTCATCAAGCGGCACACAGGGAAAAATTACAAGGACCTGCTGCAGGATAAAAGGCTGAACCAGGCTGCCTACCTGCTTCAAAATACTTCCCTGTCTGTAACAGATATCGGCCTGAACGTGGGATATCACAATTTCAGTTATTTCTATAAGATATTCAAAGCCCGTTTTGGTATGTCACCCCGCAGCTACCGCCTGACCAGAGAGCCGGAATCCCACTGACCTTACGGCAGTGGTACTATCAAAAAAGGTGCATCCCCCGGCGTCCATTCATCCAACGCCGGTGCGGATGCACCTTTTTATTCTTCTCTCTTATAGAACGCTTTCATCTTATCCTTTGCTCTGCTGAGTCCTTCCATCAGAAGGGGGCTGAAACAGCCGCATTCGCCGTTCCGTATCATCTCATAGGCCGTGTCATGAGGATATGCCTTTTTGTATACACGGTCACTGACCAGGGCATCATAGACATCCGCCACAGACACGACCTGCGCCTGTATAGAAATCTCATCTCCCTTCAGCCCATCCGGATACCCGCGTCCATCCCATCGCTCATGATGATGACGGCAGATATCATACGCATATTTGTATACAGGGTTCTCATGGAACCGCGGTACACTGTCCAGAAGCTCACATCCCCGTACGGTGTGTGTCTTCATAATCTCAAATTCTTCAGCAGTAAGCCTGCCCGGCTTGTTGAGAATACCGTCAGGAATGGCAATCTTGCCTACGTCATGCATGACTGCCGCGTCTGCTATCATAGGCAGATCATTCTCCTCAATCCTGCAGGAGGGGTCCAAATCTTTAATGACATGCAAAAGAATCATGGTCAGATCGCGGATTCTGGTAACATGCTCCCCGGATTCGCAGTCTCTGAACTCAATGGCAGTGGAGAGGGTCTCAATGATGGAACTGTTCAGTTCCCTGATCTCCTGTGCCTGTTCCCTGAGCAGAGCGTCCTGTTCATTCACAATGTTATTAAGCCGTATCACATTGCCGATACGCCGACGGATAAAGAAAGGAATGATAGGCTTTCCGATAATATCCACAACACCCAGTTCATATCCTCTCTTCAGAACCTCCTGAGAGTTCTCTGCTGTGATCAAAAAGACAGGGATCTTATGCGTAAGGTTCAGTTTCTGCATTTCTTCCAGCACTTCAAACCCGTCCATAACCGGCATAACTACGTCAAGCAGTATGGCTGCAAGCCTGTCCTGCTGCTCCATGATAAACTCCATGGCCTGCTTTCCGTTCTCAGCTTCTAAAATTCTATAATCTTCCGAAAAAGTAGCGTCCAGAATGGCACGGTTCATTTCCACATCATCTACAATCAGAATTGTCTGTCTGCTGTTCATAAACGCCCCAATGCCTCCTCCCGAAAAATCCCAGAAGAACTCCCATGTCTATTGTCCATCGTGCATATATCCTTTCATACACATTTCCTTGGTAAATCCTTCACTTCTAACAGTTTAACTTCTCTTGCTAAAAACTGTCAAGCACTATCTCCAATATTACAAATTTTGTAACCGCGCAAAGAGCACTGTCCTTAACCGTAGGACTATCTGTATTCCCCAAGGAAAAACAGAGCTACCGTGCCCGGACCGGCATGTGCGCCTATGGTGGCGCCTATGGGGTTCATCATCACATTGGTAATACCGAATTTTTCCTCCACAAGCTTTGCCACGTACGCTGCGTCTTCCTCACAGTCACCGTGGCTGATCAGGACAATCTCATTTTTACCCCTGTAATTTCCAATCCGCTCCTCCATCATGGAAACCAGGGTTGCCAGTGATTTTTTGCGTCCTCTGACCTTTCCCACAGGTATCAGTTTCCCTTCATTGTCCACATGGAGCATTGGTTTGATATTGGCCAAGGTCCCCAGTACCGCTGTGGCTTTTGAGACACGTCCGCCCCGGTAGAGATGGTTTAAGTCATCCACGGTGAAGACATGGCAGGTGTGAAGGATGTTCTCCTTTACCCACTGCGTCACTTCCTCCATGGACCTGCCTTCCGCTTTCATCTTTGCGGCATACCATACAAGCAGGCCTTCCCCCATGGATGCGGCCAGGGTGTCAATCACCTCTATCTTTCTGTCAGGGTAGGATTCCCTTAACTCTTCCGCGGCAACGCGGCAGCTGTTATAGGTTCCGCTTAATCCGGATGAAAATGCCAGATACAGAACATCTTTGCCCTCTTTGACTACAGACTCAAAGATCTCCTCCGCTGCTGTGGGATTTACCTGTGATGTGGTGGGCATGGAGCCCGCTCTCATACGCCTGTAAAACTCTTTATCTTCTATAACATGCTCCTTGTCGTATATTTCTCCGTCCATGTTACAGGACAGGCAGAGATAATCCACCTGATGTTCCTTAAACCATGACAAGGGCATATCCACTGTATTATCTGTTATAATTACATATTCACTCATACGCTGTCTCCCTCACTTTCCCATTTTTATCAGTTTACCACGGATTGACCGTCTCTTCAACTACATTCCCTTTACCACTTCTATGGCCTTCTGAAGCTGATTGTCCTGGGATTTCTCTATTGTCACCTGCTGGCGCTGGCTGTCATCCAGCTCCACTTCCACATCCGGCTCGATTCCCGTACCATGGATGTTGCGGCCATTCGGTGTATAATACTTGGCAATGGTGAGCTTTACCGCGCTTCCGTCTGTGAGGGGAATGGGCATCTGTACAATCCCTTTTCCGTAAGTGGTAGTGCCTACCAGTTTTCCAATTCCATAATCCTGTACTGCACCGGAGAAAATTTCCGACGCACTGGCACTGTTGTCATTGACAAGCACTGTCAGAGGAATCTGCAGTTCATTTTCCCCGTCACAGGTGTATTCCTTTCTGTTCCCGTTCTTATCTTCGGTATAAACCATCAGTCCTTTTGGCAGGATCTGCTCCAGGATATCACACACAGAGATCAGCAGACCGCCCGGATTATCACGCAGGTCCACGATCAGGCGCTCCATCCCCCGGCTCTGCAAATCCTGGAATGCAGATTCATACTGGGCAGCCGTCACCTCCGCAAATTCATAGATCTGAATATATCCGATATGGTCCTCCAGCATCTCATGCTCCACCATGGGCACTTCCACGTGTTCCAGAGGAATGTCCAGGCTCACATAGTCGCTCTCTCCCTCTCTGGCGATCTCCAGATGGACGGTCTCGCCCTCTGAACCTTTGATCAATTTAACGATCTCTGACAATTCCTTATCTGTGGTCGTCTCCCCGTTCACGGTGTAGATCACATCCCCGGGCAGAAGCCCTGCCTTGGCTCCCGGTGCTCCTTCGTAACATCTGGTGATGGTGACTATACCTGTTCTTGCCTCCTGCTGCAGCACCACGCCCACGCCCAGATATTCACCTTCTGTGCTCTCGTTGAGCTTGGCGTACTCCTCAGAGGTATAATATCCGGAATAAGGGTCACCCAGCCCTGCCACCAGTCCTTTATACAGATAGGATTCCAGTTCTTCCTCGTCAATATCCTCCAGATAATACTCATCTATGATGTCTTCGATCACTTTTGCCTTCTTCACTGTAGAACCATTCAGCACGCCCTGCTGGCCCTGAAACCACAGAAATCCCATTACTCCGCCGCCTATAAGGGCTGTACAGAGAACACCCAGCAGAAAACCTTTGATATATTTCTTTCTGTCCACACTTTCAGTTCCTTTCCTTATAAAATTGTCTTCACCCAAACAAAAAGAAGACACTGCCAAACAGATCCCCCCGCATACGCGGGAGGAAACATACATTCAGCAGCATCTCTTCTGTACTTTATAACTTATACCCTTAAATGTTTCCTTACGGAAATCATACTACCAATGAAACCAATGCCGATACCAAGTCCCACACCTACCGGCAGCAGGATCCGGAATACATGGGATACATCCAAAAACTGAAGGAATCCTGACAGTAAATGGAACTTTGTCATTACAAACTCTATGACTCTGTTATAGAGCACATAGAGAATTCCCATAGGGATCGCTGCCCCTACTACGCCCAGCAGAATACCCTCGATCACGAAAGGTGCTCTTACAAAGAAGTCGGTTGCTCCGATCAGTTTCATGATCCCGATTTCTTCCTGGCGTACAGAAATACCCATGGTGATGGTATTACTGATCAAGAAGAAGGCAACTGCCAGCAGGATAAATACAATTCCCAGGGACACATAACCGATCAGCTTATTAAATGTGGAGAGGGTCTTCTCCGCTGACTGTGACTGGCTGACGCTGCGCACACCGTCAAGAGATTCAATATACTCTACAAGCTGGCTCTGCTCCTCAACATTTTTCAGATATACCTGATAGTTTGCTGAGTTGGCAAGAGGATTATCCTGGTTTCTGAATCCTTCTGCCAGTGCCTCGTCGCCGCCCAGATAGTCATCGCGGAACTCTTCCCAGGCCTGGTCAGCAGAGATGTATTTTACTTCCGCAACCTCATCACGGGCCTGGATCTTCTTTCCGATATTATCAATCTGTTCCTGTTTTGTTCCTTCTTCAAAATATACAACAACTGCTACGCCTTCCTCCGCTGTGTGGACGATATATCTGAAGTTCATTACCAGTGCAAGAAACAGTCCAAACAGGAATATACATGCGGACATGGTGGCGATAGAAGCAAGGGAGAATCTTAAATTTCTCCAGATGTTCTTCACACCCTGTTTTAATATGTATGCTATTGTACTAATTCTCATACTGATATCCACCTTCTTGTTCGTCGCTTACAATGACGCCTTTCTTCATGGTAATCACCCGCTTCTTGAATGCGTTTACGATTTCCCTGTTGTGTGTAACGACAAGAACGGTTGTACCGCGCTCGTTGATCTCTTCCAGCAGTTTCATGATCTCAAAAGAGTTCTTAGGGTCCAGATTACCGGTTGGCTCATCCGCCAGCAGGATGCTTGGACGGTTCACCAGTGCCCTTGCCAGGGCAACCCTCTGCTGTTCACCGCCGGACAGCTGGTCCGGACGGGATTTGTATTTTTCAGCCAGGCCCACTAAGGTGAGCACCTCAGGCACGCGCTTTTTAATGACACGTGTGGGGCGCTCAATGACCCGCTGTGCAAATGCTACGTTTTCATAGACATTCCTGTCACGAAGCAGACGGAAATCCTGGAACACAACACCGACTCCCCTGCGGTATTTTGCCACTTTTCGCCGTCTTAACTTATCCAGGCGCTGTCCGTTTACCGTGATGGACCCGCTTGTGGGATCCAGTTCCTTCAGCAGCAGCTTTATCAGAGTGGATTTACCTGAACCGCTGTTGCCCACGATAAAAACAAATTCACCCTTCTCTACGTGAAGCGACACATTGTTAAGAGCCGGCTGGCCCTTACTGTATGCTTTACTCACGCCCTTTAAATCAATCATAAATATCCTCCTGTGTTCCTGACACCCGCTTCCCCGGATATCAGTAATCAAGTGTCTCCATATACTTCATATATTTTACCACCATCAGGGCTATCTTAAATGTTATGGCATCTTCAAACACACGCAGGTCAAGGCCGGTACTCTTCTGGAGCTTATCCAGACGGTATACCAGAGTATTCCTGTGTATGTACAGCTGTCTTGATGTCTCCGAGACATTCAGGCTGTTTTCAAAGAATTTGTTGATGGTGGTCAGTGTTTCCTCATCAAAGTCATCCGGTGATTTTCCATCGAAAATTTCACGGATGAACATTTTACACAGAGGAATCGGCAGCTGGTAGATCAAACGGCCGATGCCTAGGGAACTATAAGCGATCACTTCTCTGTCTCCAAAGAAAATCTTACCAACGTCCAGAGCCATGCGGGCTTCCTTGTAGGAGCGTGATACTTCCTTTAACTCCTTCACAATGGTACCGTAGGCAATGTGGGTCCTGCCGTCCTTCTCGATACCGAGAGTGGTCAGGATCATATTCGCGATCTTGTCCACCTGCGGATAATTATCCGTGGCAGTCAGCTCTTTCACAATGATAATGCTCTTCTCATCTACAGCAGTGACAAAATCCCCGGTTTTGCCGCCCAATAGATTTTTAATATTTTCCAGGGAGCCGTAATCCTTATCCTGGTTCGTTTCCAGAATAAATACAACTCTGCGCACATCCACTTCGATATGCAGCTTTTTCGCCCGGTTATGGATATCCACTAAAAGCAGATTGTCCAAAAGCAGGTTCTTGATAAAGTTATCCTTATTGAACCGCTCTTTGTATGCGGTCAGCAGTCCCTGAATCTGGAAAACCACAAGCTTTCCAAGTGTATAGACATCGTCTCCGGCGCTATTGATAACCAGCACATACTCAAGCTGATGGTCATCGTAGATTTTAAAGAACTGATATCCTTTAATCACCTGACTGTCTGCCTGGGAATTTGCAAAAGCTAGGACTTCCTCCTGTGCACAAACATTCTCAGAAAAAGTAGATGCCATCACTTTCCCTTCCATGTCCGTGATGTAGAAGTCTGTTCTGGATATGCTTTTCAGCCCGTCCAGAGTGTTTTGTAGTACCTGGTTTGATATCATTCTCTTTCCTTCTTTCATTATATAGTGTTCTTCTCTGTTTCCATCCCATAAAAACAAAAAACCCTACACTATATACTAATACATAATCGAAAAAAAATAAAGAGAAAATGTTAAATATTACATCTTTTTTTCAAAATGTAACATTTTGTTCACATTTCCCCTTTTCTTTTCACAACTCTGTTTACGCCCAAAGCCTCCTGTGGAAGCGGCTGGGGGAATGATAACTCACATGTCTTCCCCGCTGTGGAATCCTTCCCCGATCACCTCACGGGCATCGGTCACGATAACAAATGCTTTGGGGTCTGTCCTGGTCACCAGCTCTTTTAAGCGCACGATCTGCTTCTTCCCCACCACGCAGAAGAGCATGGTTTTCTCCTCACCGGAATACATGCCTCTGGCAGATATACCGGTCAGGCCCCTTTCCAGTTCCTCCATCAGGCTTTTAGCCATCTCATCGTGCAGGTCAGTGATGATAAATGCGATCTTGGCGAATTTCATACCTTCCAGGAAGCCGTCAGTCACTTTCGTGGTGACAAAAATAGCGATCACTGCGTAGAGTGCCCTCTGCAGCCCAAAGATAAACACGCCCAGTATGACGATAGCCCCATCCACCACCTGGAGGATCTGGGCAATGGAATAATGGCGCATCTTGTGCTGTATCAGTGCAGATACCATATCTGTTCCGCCTGTGGTACCCTGTCCCAGGAAAATAAAACCGATTCCCACACCCATGATCACACCGCCGAACAAGGCTGCCAGCAGCATATCATGGGGTATGATGGGAAGTTCCGGTATCAAAAAAAGCCAGAGGGACAGAGCCAGGGCGCCGAAAATAGACTTTTTTGTAAATCCCCATCCCTTGATGCTCACCCCAAGGAAAAACAGGGGGACATTCAGTACCGCATTGGTGAGCCACAGGGGGATTCCGCCGGGCATCAGATTCTCAGTCAAAGATTTGATAATGATGGCCAAACCGGAAAAGCCCCCGGTCACCATCTGCATATGGTCATAAATAGAAGTGATTGAGACGGCCATCACAGCCGTCCCAATCAGTATATACACATATGCCCGCCAATTTCCTTTTTTCTCAGCAAGCATGTTATTCTTCTCCTTTTCCCGAGTCCTCATTCTCCTCATTATACTGTGAAACCAGCTTTTTAAATGTACTCTTTTCCAAAAGTTTTCCCAGCCAGCCCTTTTTTAATCCTGTTTCTTTCTGGATTTCGTGACGTTCTCCAAGACAAAACAGAATTTTTGTATTCATCATCTTCCTGTTATCTGCCACAAAACGTTCAATCCCCATGTTTCTGGAACAAGTCAGAACCGCCTGGGGACTGAAAGAATTAATCTCATTAATAATTCGGTCTACCTGGTCCGCATGAGCTTCCTCAAGACTGTCTTTTCCCAGGATCACGATATCCGGATACTTATCCTTCACATAATGATAGAAAGTCTCCATATCCTCCTCGGTCTCTCCAAGTAAAAAGACCTGGTTCTTATAATGGGACAAAAACCAGAACAGTGTGGAAAAGAAGCCATGCTTGGCAGCCTCCTCCTCAAGCCTTGGGTCCTCAACACCTGCTGCTTTTAAAACCTCCGGCTCATCCACTACAGCCTTGTCCAGGATTCCAATATATTCCTTCAGCTTCTCATCCTCCTGGGCAGCCATGAGCAGTTTCATATTGATGACTCCATAAGTGGAAAGCGTCTCGTTAAACCAGTTCTCATTGACGCACTCCATCACGTCCTCCACATAACATTTCTCCACGGAAATGCCCAGTACCTCTATTCTTTCATGCATAATATTTCTCCAGTAATCTTATTACAGCACCTTGTCCGGCGCCTCACACGCGCTTTATCTACCTACTATAGCAGACAGGCAGAGATTTTTCAAGCCGCACATCCAGGGATTCTTCCCTGCCCTTTTCCTACACTTTGTATTTTCAGCCAAAACCGGTCATTCCATGCGTTTCCAGGAAAGAAAATACGGTTTCATAGTATTCTTTTGGTGCCTTGTCGGGTGCCTGGGCATGGCCCGCACCCTCAACGATCAGGATTTCTTTTTCACAGTCCGCCGCATCGTACAGTTCATAAGCCATCTCCACAGGTACAAATGCATCCTCCTCCCCATGTATGATCAAAAGGGGAATGGTACTTTTCTTCACAGCTTCCAGGGCAGAGGCCTCTTTCAGACTATAGCCCCCGCGCATCTGCAGCATGAGGCTGGCACCGTCCACCAGGGGAAATCCGGGGATATGGAACCAGTCCTTTAACTGTTTTTTAAAAATACTGTAGGCATCCGTATACGCACTGTCGGATACTGCCGCGACCACGTGTTCCGAAAGCTGCTCCCCGGCCATCATCAGCGCGCAGGCACCTCCCATAGATTGTCCGTGTATGACTATCTGTGCACTCTCATCCACATCCAGGATCATCTCAAGCCACAGCTGATTATCCAGTCTGTCGGTCCATCCCATACCGATGAAATCGCCCTGGCTCTCACCGCTGCACCGCATATCCGGCACCAGAACCTGATATCCTCTTTTAGCATACTCATAGGCAATGGGGTACATCTCCTCTTTCCATCCGGTATAACCGTGCAGCAGCAGGACCCAGTTATGACTCCCGCCTTCCCGGTAAAACGCCCTGCTGATCAGACGGTATCCGTCTTCTGTTGTCACAGACAGCTCCTGACTGTCAGATGTCTGTGCCCACTGGTTAGCTTTCTCCAGACTGGACATCCTGTTCTGTTCAATGTCATCTGTCCGGACAAGGGCTTCGTAGCTGTCCTCCGTTATATCTTCAAAAGCCTGGGTCTGTTCCATCTTCTCCGGAACCAATGCCAGATCCACCACAATATTCGCTGCAAACACGAACAGCACTAACAGTATGACCATCACAAAAGCCAGTCTTTTTATCCAATTTTTCTTCCGCATATTTTTACTGTCACCTTGTAGTATTTTGTCATATTTTATATATTATACCTGTTTTTTTTCTGCTGCGCAATAACCACTGCGCTATGCTGCAAGATCACCCAAGGCTGCGGGACTCCCTACGAAGAACTGGAAGCCATCCGCACATACCTGAACAGCTATCATTATACCGCAACCGGGGACTCCCCTGAGGGGGGGCAGGGATTTTGCAGATGCCTTTCTTTGACACAAAGACCGGCTACTGCACTTCCTTTGCCACAGCCATGGCCATACTTGGGCGCTGCCGCAAGATCCCCACCCGATATGTGGAAGGATTTGCCACAGACCGTACCTGTGACACGGAGAACAGTGAAATACTTCTTGCGGGTTCCAGTGCCCATGCCTGGACCGAAGCTTATCTGGAGCCAATAGGCTGGGTGCCTCCGGAAATTCATTGGGCGCAGAGGAAAACTGTCGAGTCTGCCATTCCAGGAGGGAGAAACGCTTCTGAAATATGAAGAAAAGGCCGCCGGCGCGCTTGATGCGCCCGATGCAGCCTTAACTGATCTGTTCCGGATCTTCCGCCAAATCCGCTATGGAGGACAGAAGGCTTCACCGGAAATGCTGTACCGCCCGCGGTAGGTACGGCATCCATCCCCTCTCTCAGCGGATCACAATGATACCGTCCCTAGGCACAGATCTGGCTCTCATATGTCCCCCTGATTCTCTCAGCAAACCAAAAACCTTCTCATCCTTTGGTATGACACAGATATTTTCCCAGCCGGCACTGCTTTCTCTATGGTCTGCACCAGTTGTCCCAGGATCTCTCCCACATTTGTCAGATAGCGCATCCTCACACACCATTTTTCTGACAGATATCCCGCAGGCAGCATTTTTCACAGTAAGGTATTGTTCTGGCTGTACACACATCTCTGCCGTGGAACACCAGCCTGTGGCAGAAATCGCTGCCCTCCTCAGGGGGGATCAGCTTCCAAAGGGCCATCTCCACTTTCTTAGGGTCTTTTATGGCGTCCACAAGACCTAATCGGTTGACCAGGCGGATACAGTGGGTATCTGTCACGATCGCCGGTTTCCCGAATACATCCCCCATGATCAGATTGGCGCTTTTGCGCCCCACTCCCGGCAGTTTCAGAAGGGCATTAAAGTCAGAGGGTACCCTGCCGCTGTACTCATCCCTCAGTATTTTCATGCAGGCACTGATATCCCTGGCTTTGCTCTTTCCCAGGCCGCAGGGCTTCACGATCCGCTCAATATCCTCCACATCTGCCTCCGCCAGTGCATTCACATCCGGATATTCTGCATATAAATCCTGTACTACCACGTTGACTCTGGCATCTGTGCACTGGGCTGCCAGACGGACACTGACAAGCAGCTTCCATGCCTGGTCATAATCCAGGGTGCATCCCACATCAGGGTATTCCTTTTTTAACCGTTCCACTACTTCCAGTGCCAGTTTCTCTTTCGTCATAATCTCTTTTCCTTTCTAATTGTTGTTCAGGCTGCATAAGAAGGGGCTATTTAAAAAGTTCTTCCGCTTTTCTCATTTTTTCTGTGACGGCCACGCCAAAGGGGCAGTTATCCTCACAGCTTTTACACTCCGCGCAGTCTTTCCCATTTGCAGTCAGGCCTTCATAATGGGCCTTCAGCGCCGCAGGAACCTCCGGCTGCATCACTGCCAGGTCATACAGTTTGTTCACCATGGCAATGTCGATCCCGGAGGGACACGGTGCGCAGTGCCCGCAATAGGTACACTGTCCATAATAAGCGTGGGCCGGGGCATTGGCAAGCACTGTGGCATAATCCTTTTCTTTCTCTGAGGCTGTTTCATACGCCACCGCCTGGTCTACATGTTCAGGCGTGTCATAACCCACCATGACACTGGCAACTCCCGGACGCGTCAGGGCATAGTGCAGACACTGCACCGGTGTCAGCGCCACTTGAAACGGGGATGTCTCAGCCGAAAACAGACGTCCGCCCGCATACCCTTTCATAACCGTAATGCCTACCCCGTTCTTTTCACAGATTCTGTACAGTTCCGCCCGTTCAGGTGCAATGCCTCCCAGCTTTTCATCATAGCTTTCTTTAAAATACTCGGTCATGTCCTCACTTGCGGGAAGCATGTCAAACGCAGGGTTAATGCTGAATAAGATCATTTCGATCTTACCGCTCACGGCAGCCAGCTTTGCAACTGCCGGGTTGTGTGTGCTCATTCCAATATGCCGGATCATCCCCTTTTCCTTCAGTTCCCCGGCATATGCATAGAATTCCCCATCCATAATACGATGAAACTCTTCTTCCTCATCCACAAAATGGATCATGCCCAGATCTATGTAATCGGTTCCCAGACGCTCCAGCAGATCACAAAAAGCAGACTTAGTCTGGGCCAGGTCACGGGTCCTAACATACTGGCCGCCGCGCCAGGTGGAGCCCAGATGCCCCTGGATGATCCAGTGTTGTCTCCTTCCTTTGATCGCCGCGCCGATATTTGACCTTACATTCGGCTCTGACATCCAGCAGTCCAGAATATTGATCCCCGCTTCCTCACAGTGCAGGACCACCTCTTTTACCTCCTGGGCAGTGTGCCGCTCCAGCCACTCTGCACCCAGGCCGATCTCGCTGACCTTTAGTCCTGTTCTCCCAAGTTCTCTGTATCTCATCTTATCCTCCCTTTCCTTCTGATGTTATTTTTTGATCCTGAATTTTCCAATCAGTTCTTTTAAGATCTGCGCCTGGGCGGAAAGCTCCTCACTGGCGGCAGCGCTCTCCTCCGCGGTACCGGAGTTTACCTGGACCACGCCGTAAATCTGCTCTATTCCCTGTGATACCTGCTCTACAGAATGGGCCTGCTCACCGGATGCCTCTGAGATTTTGTCAATGGCGTCAGCCACCCCGCCAACTCCTTCTACCACAAGTTTCAGTGTCTTTGCGGTTTCGTCCGCTAGCGCCGCTCCATTTTCCACGGCTCTTAAAGAACTCTCTATCAGCACCGTGGTATTTCTGGATGCCTCGGCGCTCTTGTTGGCAAGGTTTCTCACCTCCCCTGCAACTACAGCAAATCCCCTGCCGCTCTCTCCGGCTCTGGCTGCCTCCACAGCGGCATTCAGCGCCAGTATATTTGTCTGGAACGCTATGTCCTCAATCGTCTTGACGATATTGCCTATTTCCCGTGAACATTCTCTCAGCTCCTGCATTGCTGCCAGCATTTCCTGCATACGGATGTCGCTGGCCGCCGCCTCCCGGCCCACATCTGCGGCTCTTTGGCTGGCTTTTGCAGCACTTTCCGCATTAGCGGCGATCTGTGCGGATATCACCCCGATACTCTCTGCCAGCTCTTCCACTGCGCCCGCCTGTTCCGACGCGCCCTGGGCAAGGGACTGAGCCCCCTCTGAAACCTGCTCTGAACCACAAGATACCTGTTCAGCCGAGACATTGATCTGCCCCAGTGTTATATTCAGTGACTCAATGATCTGTTCCAGCGCCTCCCGGATGAACCGCAGATCGCCGATGTAATTGCCATTTACCGTCACATCCAGATTGCCATGTGATATCTCACTCAAAATATGAGTAATATCATGTATCATTTCTTTCAGCGTGCTGACAGAGGAACGGATGCTGCCAGCCATACGTCCAATCTCATCATTGCCGTATTCTTTGATCGTAACCTCCAGGTTTCCGGCGGAAAACTCCTCCATATTGCTGCTGATCTCCGCAAGGGGCCTCATCATCCTTCTGGTAACGGCAATCACAATAACAGCCAGGAGTCCGAGTATGATAACCGACAGCAGCACAAGTACAGCGATCAGATAATTCCGGGTTGCATTTACCTCTGCCAACGGCAGTGTGGCAGCGGCCAGCCAGCCTGTTGTTTCACAGTTTCTGAACATGGAGGTATAAGCAGTATCACTGTAATGAAAATCCACGATTCCATTGTAGCCGCTTTTTACTTTTTCTTTGTAGTCATTGGATATATCCAGTTCCTCCACGTTTTTCCCCATTGCTGCGGGGTCATCGCTGTATATGTAATCCGAATCGTGGGAGATTACTTCCAGATATCCCTCTTCCCCCACCTTTATCTCTGAGAGAAGCTGTGACAGACTGCTCACAAAGACATCCAAACCGGCATATCCCGCAATATCCGCACCATCTTCAGAAAAAACCGGCGAAACCACAGACACAATAGATTCTCCTGAGGCGGGATCCAAGTAAGGCTCTGACACCACTGTTTTCTTCCCATCAAGCAGGGGTTGGCGCCATATGACTTGTTTCAAATTTGCATCCACTGCCTCACCGTTTGAAAGAAAGTAGCTGTCCGTCCTCTCGTCTGCGGCCCATACCTGCATAACCATCTGGTCAGACATACGCTCCAATGCCCCTGATAGTTCTTTTCTTACCACATCCCTGCCCTCATACCGGTCAATATCCTCCGCCGTATTCACGGCTTCAAAGTAATGCTGCAGAACAGCGCTCTCCTGAAACATACTGACTGACGCAATTTTACTGCTGAAAAAATCATCCACAACAGAAACCGCATAATCTGTCTGCACATCCAAAAGTTCTTCATTAAGGTCTGAGATAGCACCGGCTGCCATTATGCAGGAAATAACAATCAAAATAGCCAGTGACGGAGTCAGCGCCAACAGCAGGCTCCTGATGATCTTCCCGGAGACAGACCTTTCCCTCTTTTTCACAGGCTCGTTACCATATTTATTTTCTCTGTTTGAAATATTAGACATTGTTCTCCTCCAAAATCATGGCATCGGCCGGTCCTTACGGACAGCAGCTCAATTCCAGTCAGAATATTCAACTTATATACCAAGTATTATACCATGCGCCCAGCAAAAGGCCAATAGATTCCCATATCAATCCGTATATTCCCCATCATCCCCGGAATATGGGCTGAATGCTTCTGCCAATGCAGACTGCAGCATCTGCATGTCACAGTAAACTGGTATCTGACATATCCCGGCTGCTTCTCAGGCTCCGGAATCAACAGTTCACGGAGAACCGGTTCATGTCCTGGCCGCCTGATTGGCATAGAGAATATCAATATTCCGGGAGGATATGCACGGAATCTCCGCATAGCGCACAGCTTGATCCTGTGGTAAAATATTTATGTTCATGCTATACTGATTTAAAAATACTGATGGAAACAAAAGAAATGAGGTAAGACTTGTGAAAGATGATACAGAACTGTGCAACGTAGTTTATGGTGTATTAAAAACACACATTCAATTCGGGGTCTACCATTATGGCCATACGCTTCCCAAAATGGAACATGCGGCAGGCAGCTTTTTTGTCTCACTGGATACCATACGCCGGGCATATCTGCGCCTGCAGAAGGATGGCTATATCACCATCTCCCAGAATGTAGGGTCTGTGGTCATAAAGGATTACAGTGAACAGCAGATAGAGGACAATGTCCAGCTCTTCTTTTCCCAAAGAAAAAATGCCCTGATTGATTTAAGTAAATCAATAGGACCGCTGACAGGCCATGCCCAGTGGCTCGGACTTAAAAATGCACCTGCAAAGATGCTCAACAGTACGCATCTGTCTGATGCCGATCATACATATCCTCCGGTTTTTGCGTTCGACTACATTATGACAGCTTATGCGTCTTTGGGAAACGATCTTTTCCTTCGGCTGCTGTGGCAGATCTTTACCTTTTTTGAGGCACCTTTTTTCAGTACACCCGAAAATCCTTGGCATATGTCAGTCGTCACGGAATATGCGCCGCGCTCTTTAGAATTTTGCCTGAAAAAAGACTGGGATTCTCTGCGCAGATCCATCCGCAGCGCACAGGATTCCATTTCCCTGTCCCTGTGCCGGTTTTATGAAGAAAGGATCACCATGCCCGGGCCGTCCCAGGAGATCCCGTTCACATGGAGCCCATATAAAAAAGCATCACAAATATGCTACTCACTGGCAATGGACCTTCTCACCTCAATCAGCCGGGGCCAGTATCCTGCAGACACCTTTCTCCCTTCTCTGAGTCAGCTTTCCAAAGAGAGAAATGTATCTGTGAGTACGGTCCGCAGGGCACTTTCCCTGCTCAACGGCGTGGGTGCCACCAAATCCTTCAAACGGATCGGAACTAAAGTGCTGTCTTACAAAGAGACAGCAAAAAACTGCGATTTTACAAAACCTGCTGTCCGGAAACGGATGTTAGATATGGCAAAAAGCCTGCAGATCCTGGCCTTATCCTGCAGGGAAGTTTCGGAAATCACCATATCTTCGCTGGATACCAATGCCATACAGGATTGTCAGGAACGACTGTCAGGACTGAAAGACCGTCAGCAGTATGAGCTGATCACTTATGCCACATTGGATTTGCTGAGACAATATTCCCCATATGAGGCTGTCCGTACCGTTTACACGGAGCTCCTGCAGCAGCTTTTCTGGGGATACACACTTTACAGTATATGGAAAAGGAGTGATGATAAAAAGAAGCTGTATATTTCCTGCTTTGAAACCTTCAGCCGTTCCCTGGAAGAAGCAGACGCCGTCCGTTTTTCTGAGAAACTGGAAGAACTATTGATGCATGAGTTTCATTTCACGATCAGCAAACTGGTCCAATCAGGAATAAAAGAAGCGGAAGAACTTCTGATCCCTGATCACTGACATGCATCTGATTCCAGACGAAACTGTCCGGTCAGATTTTTCAAAAGCTGTGCCTGCGCTGACAGCTCTTCACTGGCAGCCGCGCTTTCTTCCGCTGTAGCGGAATTCGTCTGCACCACCTCAGAGATCCGTTCAATTCCCTGTTCTATCTGAAGGATGGAATCTGCCTGCTCTATGGAGGACGCTGTGATCTGCCCAATGATCCCGGTTACAAGCCGGACACTTTCCAGCACCGCGTCAAGCGAGTGGGCTGTCTCATCCGCAATACGTGTACCGCTTATGACGGTATTCAGGGAATTCTCGATCAATGCGGCAGTGTCTTTGGATGCTTCTGCTGATTTTGTGGCAAGATTGCGGACTTCCGCTGCGACCACGGAAAATCCTCTGCCTGCTTCCCCGGCTCTGGCTGCTTCCACTGACGCATTGAGTGCAAGAATATTGGTCTGGAACGCAATATCCTCAATTGTCTTGATGATTTTACCGATCTCTCTGGAACTGGTGCTTATATCAGCCATGGCTGATACCATATCCTGCATCCTGCGGTTACTCTCTACGGCCTCGCTCCCCGCCGCATTTGCACGCCGGTCTGCCTCTTCCGCGTAGTCTGCATTATGTTTTACATGATTGGAAATGCCTCTGATGGTCTCCGCAAGTTCTTCGATGGAGGACGCCTGTTCTGCCGCCCCCTGGGAAAGAGCCTGGGCTCCTGATGACACCTGGTCAGCCCCTGATGACACCTGGTCAGAAGACAGATCGATCTGCATCAATGTATCGCTTAGTGAGGTTTTGATCCGTTCAATAGATTCCAGCACTTTTCCAAAGTCCCCTACATACTTTTCCTCCGCTTTTGACCGCACATTAAAATTACCGTCTGCCATTTCTCCCAGCAAAGTACCCTCATCCTGTATGATGGTTAAAAGCGAATCCACCACACTGCGCATACTGTCAGCCAAATGGCCCAGTTCGTCTTTTGCCGTATAACCGATGGCTGCTGCCCTCAGGTTTCCACTGGCCAGGTTATCCGCAGCCTGTGCCAGTTCCGAAACCGGCACAGTGATAGCCCTGGTAATATAGGTGCCGAACAGAATACTGATCAAAATACTGCAGATTCCCAGAAAACTCAGCATAATTATAGCATTCCTCTGGTCTACACGTATATTTTCTATCAGCTCCTCTGCTTTCAGATCGCTATTCTCACTCAACAGATCCAGTTCTTCCTGGGCCGCTTTTATGGTGGGAATATTGTTGGCCTCCATATATGCTGCCGCTTCCCTTGTTTTATTCTGAGCTGCCAGTTCCAGGACCTGCTGTCTCATAGGCGCCAGCTTGGTGAACTGCTCCTCCAGCCTGATTATGATCTGTTTGTCGCCAAGAAAATGTTCCTTCACAATAGGGAGCTGTTCCTGTATTATTTTGGCAGACTCTTTGGCATCTTCTATGGCCTCACCGGTGATCGCCTCATCCCCATTGGCGATTGAACGGTACACCGCTTTCTGCATTCTCTCAAAATTAGAGTTGATCATATTGGCGCTGCCTTTTACAAGAAACGGCCCGTCATAAAATGTCTCAAGTTGTTTGCTGAAATCTACAAGATTCACAATACTGACGGCCATTCCTGTAATAAGGAACAGAAGTATAACAACATAAGATATAACCAACTTTTTACTGATTCTTAAGTTTTTCATTTTCACCTTTCCCGTGCTAAAAACAATTGTCCCCTTCTTTGCTCCTATACATGAATATTATGTTAAGTATAACAAACCATGATAAAAATAGCAACGTTTTACCATGGTTCATGTTTGTTTTTGCCGTAGTCCCGGTCTGTTTTTCTGCCAATTGGTGATGCGTTCACGGTCATCCGCCCGCTGAAATTATCCACAGCCGCAAGCGGCTCAGAGGAAAAAATAGAACTGACGGGATTTTCATTTTCCGCACAAAAAGCAGACGATAATGTATTCGACTAAATCGCTACGCAGTTCGTAGCTTATTGGATAAGTAAGATAAAATACACTTTGTTTCCTGCTTCAGATAAAATTTTTTAATATGTTCATAAACCAGCAGAATATTTGCCTGAAGTTCCTTTCCAATTTATCAACCCTTCTGCACGAGAAGCACGGCGGTTTCCACATACTCCGTCCAAGCAAACATATCATAAGGCACCGCCCTCACCGCCTCATATCCCTTCCTTACCAAATACCGCAGATCCCTTGCCAGTGTCACCGGATTGCAGGAAATATACACCACCTTTTCCGGCCCCAGTTTCACCACGGAAGACAGAAAGGCTTCATCACTGCCAGCTCTGGGCGGGTCCATGAAAACCACGTCGGCCCGCTTCCCTTCTGCGGCCATCTGTACCATGAATGCCCCGGCATCGCCCTGGCATACCTTGAAATTTTTACTGCCATTTCTCTTTGCATTGATCCCTGCGTCGCGCACTGCATCCTTATTTAATTCCACGCCGATCACTTCCTTCGCATGTTTGGATGCGATCAGGCCGATGGTGCCAATACCGCAGTATGCGTCAATCACCCGCTCTTTGCCTGTAAGGCCCGCAAATTCCACAGCTTTCCCATACAGCTTTTCCGTCTGCACAGGATTCACCTGATAAAAGGAAGAAGGCGAGATGCGGAAAATACAGCCGCAGAGCTCATCCTCAATATACCCCTTTCCGTAAATGGTAATGTTCCTCTCCCCCAGCACCATGCTTGTCCGCTTATCATTCACATTCAAAACAACCGTTGTGATCTCCGGATGCAGCTTTCTCAGGGCCTTCACAAAATTATTCTTGGATGGAAAAATAGGTGACACCAATACTAAAACCACCATAATTTCCCCACTTGTAAATCCCCTGCGCACCATGACATACCGCAGAAGCCCGTACCCGCTGTCCTCATTATAAATCTTGATCTTAAATGACCTCAAAAGCCCCCGAATGTCCCTCACAATGGCGTCTGCTTTCTCATCTTCGATGAGACAGTCATCCACAGGCACGACTCTGTGGGTTCCCTCCGCGTATTTTCCGGAAACAACACTTCCGTCCCGAAGATGCGCAAACGCAGCATGTATCTTATTCCTGTAATGATAAGGATTCTCCATCCCCACAATAGGCTCCACTTTGCAGATTCCCTTTAAAAGTTTCCTCACCTGTTTTTCCTTCATATCGGTCTGTTCTTTATAAGAAGTGCCCTTGCAGCTGCATCCTCCGCATCTTTTCACTACAGGACATTTTTTGCTCTCCACTTTATTTGCCATACATAATAACCTTTCTTTCCTCTGCTTTTTCACCACGCAGCTCACATCCTTGCTGCTTTCCATCTATTATATCTGTTAATCCTGCCCGCGTCCATATAAAAGAACGGCAGATACCTCCAAATCACCGAAGGCCCCTGCCGTCTGCACTATTCCTCTTTCTCCAGCTGCCGTATCAGATATCTTCCCACCACTTTTGAAAATCCGTTCACATTATGGATATAAGCAAAATCCTTTCCAAAGATTTTCTTCTCTGCCGGCAAATCCTTTTCCTCCCCGGCAAAAACACCGAGAACACACACACCCTGGTTTCTCAGCCTACGCACCTCAAAAGCGGTATCCGATATGGCGTATTTTCCCTGATATGGCTGCGGATTTCTGGCGTTTGGGCGGTTCAGGATCACATCGTACGGCCGGCCGTCACTTAACACGATCAGTACCTTGTGCTCCTCATCCCTGTTCAGCAATTCATGGCCCGCGGCTTTCAGAGCTAGACCGTCCCTGTTGTTGGAGGATGTAATATATTCAAAAATGTTGCTGTTTGCACTCCTGTCATCTTCATAACTGCGGAAACGCTGCATAATAGTGTAGTCCCAGAAAGTACAGAAACTCATAACCCGGTGAGGAATATTCACATTACTCAGTGCTTCGCTTAAAATGTAAGCCTGCATGGCAACCTGTCCCTGCCTGCTTCTCTGAGACCCGCTGGCGTCAATCAGCACATCTACCACAAAATCACTGTTATCCTGCTTCAGCTCCCGCACAAAAAATTTTGCGTCCTGTGTCCTGCCGATCCGCCACAGACGGGAGGGGATGATCTTTCCTCTGTCTGAAAGCGCGTCATCTGTTTCATCCCGCATGGTAAATGCCTTTTTCAGCATATCGGTGAGTGTCCAGATATTATTCTTCACCATCCTGTGATTGTTGTGGTAAGCATATAGATTTTTATCTTTCTGCTTTTTGGCGTATTCATACTGGTAATTGCGGAGCACAGGATTCTTTAAAACCCCTTCCGTAAAATACAGGCTGCAGTCCGCATGGATACCTCTGCACAATAAATAATTCAGACGTTTTTCCTCCGGCTCGGTCAAATAGGACTTCCCGTAATTTCTCTGTACATAACTGTACATACGTTCCAGGGCTTTTTCATCAACCAGCAGAACCTTTTTCTTATTAGTGTTCTCCTCTTCCCTGTCCTCCTCCTGTTCCTGCTGTTTTGCCTGCTCCATCATGTCCAGGTTTGTCATGCTCTCCGTTACTTTATCCAGATAAGCGGAAAAGGTTTCCTCCAAAGCCTCCTCCTCCAGATAATCTTTCCAGGAAAACTCTGTTAATTCCTCCAAAGTGACTGCCAGCACGCGCTCCAGAGAACCGTGTTGCTTTACAAACTGAGGGTCCACAATCTCATTATAAAGAAAATCCACTGTCCGTATGACTTCCATAGTATCCACGGCATTTTTCAGCTCATAAACTTTCTCCATGAACCCTCGGAGCCTGTTTGTGGCTGGTTCCTCCCCATTCAGAGCTTCCTTAAAAAGGGATATTTTTAACCGGCCTGCCTCATACCCCACTAGTTGAGAAAAATCCATCTCCAAGGTGTCCTCAAAAGCTTTTGTCCTGATCTCCCCTACGCCTTCCCTCTCCTCCATGATCCGGTCACAGACCGCCCACTCAATACAAAGCTGTGCAAGGCTGATCAATTCCCCTTCCTGGGCGTGAAGGTATATTTTCTTAACCAGATACAAGGAAAGCTCTTCCCGGTCAAAATAGCGGGCAAAGGCGCCCTGTTTGATGCCGTCATAAAGAGCGATATACCTGGAACGCCGGAAACTCTCCAAATCCGGTTTTACATCCAGGGTATAGTCCCCGCTCACCGTCCACATCAGATTGCGGATTCTGTTCTCCAGCTCCAGCTCAAATTCTTCTCTCATTGAAATACATCCCCTGTATTCCAGGATTCCGGTATCCGTGTCATGACCACATCCTGGACAATCTCTTTTTCAAATACATCAAAACATTTGTTGACGACTCCCATGCGCACGGCAAGCGCGGGATGAAGCCCACAGGAAACTGCCTTCAGTGCTCCCAGCATTCCCCGCAGATCCAGAGACTTTGTAGTGATCTCACTGTTGCCTGCCTTTGTCTGTAAATCCATGAAAAGTCCGATCCACTGCTTCAGCGCATTTTCTTTGATCTGTGGAAATTTCCTGCGGAATATATATTCCAGAGTCTCTTCATTCTGAGGCGGCATATCAATCACAAGGAATCGGGAAACCAGCGCCTCGTTCAGTTCTTTTGTACCTGCATATCCGTAATTCATGGTTCCGATAAAACGTGCGGCGTCATGCAGATCTATCTTGTCATATCCCGGCACGTCAATACAGCGCCTATAATCCAAAGAAGCATGAAGAACAGAAACCGCATCATTTTTGGCCATGTTGATCTCATCCAAAACCCCGAAACCGCCGAATTCCGCACATCGGTAAATACTTCCCTTGCGCAGTTCCACTTCATTATTCACAAAAGTGTCTGTGCCGATCAAATCGCCGCTGTTGGTGTTTACATGGAAGGAAACATTGTATACCGGCCTGGCGAAAATCCATGCCAGATTCTCTGCCAGCATATTTTTCCCTGTAGCCTTAGGACCTGTCAGAAGCAGGTTCTCCCCCTCCAGAAGAGCGGCAATGCCCATTTCCAGCACTTCTCTGCCGTAAAATGGCATGTCCGGGCAAATCACGCGCCCTTTCGCCTCCTCCGCCACGTCATACCTTGACCGAAATTCCTCCACCCCGTCAATGAGGCCGCGATCCACACCCTGTTCCCGTAAAAATTCCAATTCTTTATCCATTTACAATTCCTCTCATCTGCTCATTCTTCTCTTGCTTACTCTGCCCAAACCACAGCTTTTATAAATAATAACTCATTCCTGCTGTTCACTGACACTATCCCGGTTTCTCTTAACCCGCATCATCATTATCAAACGCTTCCTATATCTTATATGGCACCTTCACTTTTATCTGATCATAGCATTTCATTTAACAGCCGTCTGTTGCATCTGCAACACCACATTTTTATTATAACACAAAAGGTGTTCCGAATCTGCATCCGGAACACCTTTTCTAAATTATACATCAAACAGCAAATCCCCATAAGAAGGCATTGGCCACATATCTTTATCCACGATCATTTCCAGCTCATCCACCGGACGGCGCAGAGCCTCCATTGCGGGCATTACTTTCTCCCGGTAATAGAAAGCACGTTCTTTACCTTCCTCCATGGCTGCTGCTGTTTTTGCCACCTCTTTTAAATGATTCAGAGCGTCCCTGGTATCCTTCAGGAGGGCAGATGTATCTCTGAGCAGCTCTGTCTGCACATCCACATCCAGAATCCCTGCGGAAACCACTGCATTGATGGAATCTGCCAGGTTCTTTGTATATCTGATCACTGCCGGGATGATCTGCTTGCTGGCAACATCTATCATAGTCCTGGCCTCAATATTGATGGCTTTGGAATATGTCTCGTATTTAATCTCTTTTCGGGATTCCAGCTCTGCCTTTGTAAAGACGCCAAACTCCTCGAACAGACTCACAGACTCCTCATAAGTCAGAGCCTCCACAGCTTCCACCATGCATCCGATATTTGGAAGGCCTCTCTTTGCTGCCTCTTCTACCCATTCTTCAGAATATCCGTTGCCGTTAAACACGATTCTCTGATGCTGTGTGAAATTCCTCTTGATCAGGTCATGGACTGCCATATCGAAGTCTTCCGCCTTTTCCAGCACATCACAGGCTTCCTTGAAAGACTGGGCCACAATGGTATTCAGCACCATATTCGCAGGGGCAATGGAATCCCTGGAACCAACCATACGGAATTCAAATTTATTGCCGGTAAATGCAAAGGGTGAGGTCCTGTTCCTGTCTGTGGTATCACGCATAAACTCAGGAATAGATTTCACGCCTGTTTCCAGCTTCTCACTCTCAATACTGTGGTCAGCCATACCCGTTGTGATCAACTGGTTCATAACATCCGTAAGCTGGTCACCCAAAAATACCGAGATAATAGCCGGAGGAGCCTCATTCGCCCCCAGGCGATGGTCATTTCCCACATCCGCAGCGGATTCCCGAAGCAGTGCAGCGTGTCTGTCCACAGCCTTTAACACACAGCTTAAAACAAGCAGAAACTGGATATTCTGATGGGGTGTAATGCCCGGATCCAGCAGATTCACTCCGGTATCTGTAGTCAGAGACCAGTTATTGTGCTTACCGGAACCATTCACACCGGCAAAAGGCTTCTCGTGGAGCAGACATTTCATTCCGTGCTGGGAAGCGATGCGTTTCAATGTCTGCATAATGATCTGATTGTGGTCAGCCTCCACATTGACTTCTGCATAGATAGGTGCCAGCTCATGCTGTGCCGGAGCGGCCTCGTTATGCTGTGTCTTGGAAGTAACCCCCAGTTTCCACAGTTCCTCATTTACGTGCTTCATGTATGCGGATATTTTCTGACGGATGGTTCCCAGATAATGGTCATCCATCTCCTGGCCCTTGGGAGGCATAGCGCCGAAAAGCGTGCGTCCCGTAAAAGTCAAGTCCTTTCTCTGCATAAAATTCTTATCGCTCACCAGAAAATATTCCTGCTCCGCTCCCACGGAGGGGGTAACTTTCTTGGCTGCTGTATCACCGAAAAGGCGGATCAGGCGCAATGCCTGTTTATTAATAGCCTGCATAGAACGCAGCAGCGGGGTTTTCTGATCAAGGGCTTCCCCTGTATAGGAACAGAATGCTGTAGGAATACAGAGTGTGGCACCTGCCGCATCATGCCTTACAAACGCCGGAGAGGTACAGTCCCAAACCGTATACCCTCTGGCCTCAAAAGTGGCGCGCAGTCCGCCGGACGGAAAGGAAGACGCGTCCGGTTCCCCTTTGATCAACTCTTTGCCTGAAAAACTCATCAGGACCTTCCCGCTAGGAAGCGGCGCAGTAATAAAAGAATCATGTTTCTCAGCAGTCACGCCCGTCAACGGCTGAAACCAGTGAGTATAATGTGTCGCCCCTTTTTCCATAGCCCATTCTTTCATCTCGTGGGCAATCACATCCGCGATCTCAGGGGACAGTTCTTTTCCCTCCAGGATTGCCTGTTTCAAATCCTTGTAAACCTTTTTCGGAAGACGCTGCTGCATGACCGTGTCATTAAACACATCCTCTCCGAAAATTTCAGCTACGTTTGTATACTCGCTCATATGTTTTTCCTTTCCTTACTGTGTTGCCCCATACTACATCTCTCCCAGGCCCCATATTTTTCCCTTATATGCCATACATCCCCGCACCTGAGAGCCACGGAGATACTTAGTCATTAAAACTGTTTCTACGATACCGCAAAAACTGCCAAAAATCAAGAAAAAATTTATGATTTAGCCACGCAGGGAGCCAATAGCCAGCAAAAGAAGACACACCCCGCTGAGCCAGGACAAATCCCGGTTCAAAATATGCCGGGTTCCGTGCCCAAGCATCCAGCCGGCCTCCATCACAACAATACCTGCCAGAAAAGAGCCAATAACCAGCAGTACCTGCCCGGACTGCACCAGCCCGGTCCCGATCCCCACTGCAATACTGTCAAGGGACAATATAAAAGCAAGCCCCAAGCCTTCCAGCAGATTCAGCGCCTTCACCTTTTCCGACTCCGCTTCCCCTTTCTTCAAAAAATAAGAGAAAAGTCTGTAACATCCAATACCAAACAACAGAAGGAACCCAAGCCTCCCCGTAACTCCTTCCGGAAGCAGTGAAGCCAGACGGCTTCCCATAAAAATGGCTGTACCTAAAATCGTACTCATCAGCAGGTTCATACAAACCACAATACCCAAAGGCATTTTAGTCTTACTAACCCCATAAGCAAAACTGACCACGAAAGAATCCATGGTCAGTGCAAGAATCAACAATATACCCTTTAAAACAGCTAGAGAATTCATTGCACACCTGATTAGTTTCTGTTTCTATTATAGTATTCCGGTGTGTGCAGAAATGGTATCCCTATACCAGCGTATTGATCAGAGGAACCGTATCATCCTCCGCGATCATGATCTGTACTGCATGCTTCATATTTGTAATTTCTACTTCCCTGTGCTCTCCCCCAAACTCTCCATCCAGGGTCCAGGAAACAGGTCCCTCGCAGGAAATTTTCAGTGATGACGTCTTAAACGACTCGATCAGCTTTGTATCCGCCCCACCCAGCAGAGATGCAATAATCTCATTCAGCTCCAATATATTCTTAGGCCTGTGTACCAGCATAACCTCAAAAACCCCGTCATCCAGCATCACATCCGGTCCTGTAAGTTTCCGGAATCCGCCCACAGAGGTAGCATTACTCACCATCCCAAAAATAAACTCCCCATCCATGGCACATTCCCGGCTTTCAATCCTCATATTATAAGATTTGATATTAAACAATCTCTGAGTTCCTTCTAATATATAGGCCGCATGTCCCAAAATATTTTTCAAATCCTGGTTCGTCTCATAAGAAACATCTGTAAACAGCCCAAATGCCGCAATATACACAAAAAAGTCATCATTAAACTTCCCCACATCAAAAGCGTGAGCCCTTCCCTCCACAATATCCACAGCCGCCTCCAGCATATTCTTAGACACATGCAGGCTGTTAGCAAAATCATTCGTACTCCCTGCAGGAATATACCCCACCGGCGTAGAATGCCCCCCTTCCATGATCCCCGTCACGATCTCATCCAGAGTCCCATCTCCTCCGCTGGTAACCAGCAGATCATACTCCCCGCCCTTACGCCGGGCCACTCTCTGTCCATCCCTGTAAGCCTGCGTAGGATGCACTGTCACCTCATACCCGGCCTTCACAAATATATCCAAAATATCCACCAGCCGGTTCTTAATACTCCCCTTCCCAGCCCTGGGATTAAAAATAAACAACATCCTCTTACCCATAACCAATCCTCCCTTTCCATCTCAGCTTATTTTACTACCGAACCCCCAAATATACAACCCACATTTCCCACCACCATCTTTTCCCTCCCCCAACTTTTCCTGCCCAACGCCCTTTCACCATTTGCTCCCCCACACACAACACCCTTGCACCATCTGTTCCCCCACACACAACACCCTTTCACCATCTGTTCCCACACTCAACCCCCATTCAACATCTGTTCCACACACGACATCCTTTCAACATTTGTTCCCACACTTAACGCTCTTTCAACATCTGTTCCACACACACGACGCCCTTTCACCCCCGCAGGACGCTCTCAGGGGAACCCGCGGCAGGGTGTGGCAGAGGTAATATCCTGCCGCGGGTTCCCCGTCCCCCCTCATACACAACAAAAAAAGACCCCCAGGTTTCCCCCAGAGGCCCAAAATCCATATTAAACTAATTCCAAAACAACTTCCATAGCAGCATCGCCCTTACGCGGTCCGATCTTAACGATTCTAGTATAACCACCATTACGGTCAACATACTTCGGAGCGATCTCAGTAAACATTTTCTCAACCATGTCCACATTCTTGGTATTCTTCTTCTTACCAGCAGCTGCAGCCGGAACTTCCTTTACAGGATAGAAAACTTTTAACATCTGTCTTCTTGCATGTAATCTGGAAGGAGCATCTTTTTTGATTTCCTTTTCCACTTCGTCATATACGGTAACTTTCTTACCATCAACAACTTCTTTTACTCTCTTTCCGTCAGCATCTTTGCGCGGAACTTTTGCCATAACTTTAACTGTCTCAAAGTTGTCTTTTTCTTTCACTGCCATAGCGATCAATCCGTCAGCAATCTTGCGAACTTCTTTTGCTCTGGTCTCGGTGGTAACGATTTTTCCGTGGTATAACAGGTTTGTCACCTGATTTCTCAGTAATGCTTTTCTCTGGTCAGATGTCCTGCCTAATTTTCTATATTTTGCCATCTCAATATTTCCTCCATTTGTGGAACACTATGCCATGCTTCTTCGGTCTTACTGACATACTGCTTTTTGCCCATAAATTCTTATCAGAGGCTTACTCCTCGCTGGGATTTAACTGTAAGCCCAATTCTTTCAGCTTCGCAAGCACTTCTTCCAGAGATTTACGTCCCAGGTTACGGACTTTCATCATATCCTCAGAAGTACGGTTGCAAAGTTCTTCTACTGTATTGATACCAGCACGTTTTAAGCAGTTGTAGGAACGAACGGACAGCTCCAGTTCATCAATATTCATCTCAAGAACTTTTTCTTTCTCGTCATCTTCCTTCTCGATCATGACTTCTGCAGTCTTTGCACTTTCAGAAAGGTCAATAAAGAGGCTTAAATGCTCGCTCAGTACTTTAGCCGCAAGGCTGACTGCCTCATCGGCGTCCAGGGTACCATTGGTGTAAATATCCAGTGTCAGTTTATCAAAGTCAGTAACCTGACCAACACGGGTATTTTCAACAGTCATGTTCACACGCTCTACCGGAGTATAAATTGCATCAACAGCAATCACACCAATCGGCATATCGTCTGTTTTTCCTTTGTCAGCGCTGACATATCCGCGACCCTTGGTAATTGTCAGTTCTGCATTGAATTTGCATCCTGTGCCGCCGTTTAAGGTGGCAATTACCTGTTCTGGGTTCAGGACTTCGATATCCTGATCTACCTGGATATCTGCGCCTGTGACAACACCTTCGCCTTCAAACTCGATATAAGCGGTCTTGGGTTCTGTGCTGTCGCTTGTGTTCTTGATCGCCAGGTTTTTCAGATTCATAATGATCTGTGTCACATCCTCTTTTACACCCGGAATCGAACTGAATTCGTGCAGAACGCCGTCAATCTTGACCTGGCTCACTGCAGCACCCGGCAAAGAAGAAAGCATAATTCTTCTTAAAGAGTTACCAAGAGTGATACCATATCCTCTCTCCAGTGGTTCTACAACGAATTTCCCATATCTCTTATCATCAGACATTTCTGTGATTTGAATTTTGGGTTTGTTAAAATCGAACATGCAAAGCCCTCCTTGCTACGTGCATATTACTTAGAATACAACTCGACGATTAACATCTCGTCAACAGGAACGTCGATTTCCTCTCTTGTCGGAAGTGCTTTTACTTCACCTTTCAGATTTTCCTGGTCCATATCTAACCAAGCCGGTACAAGACGTCCGCCTGTTGCTTCCAGTACGTCTTTATATCTCTGAGAAGATTTGCATTTTTCTTTGATTTCGATTGTGTCTCCGGCTTTTACCAGGTAAGACGGAATGTTTACCTGTTTGCCGTTTACCATTACATGCTTGTGGTCAACGATCTGTCTTGCTTCTCTTCTGGTTCTTGCTAATCCCATACGGAAGATTACATTATCCAGACGTGTCTCCAGCATGATCATCAGGTTTTCACCTGTCTGACCCTGTTTCTGGTCAGCCTTTACATAGTAGTTACGGAAAGGTTTCTCCAGAACGCCGTAGATGAATTTAGCTTTCTGTTTTTCTCTTAACTGAAGTCCGTACTCAGACATTTTTCTGTTTGCTCTTCTTAACTGTCTGGTGGATTTCTTGTCAATTCCCATATATACAGGATCCAGACCCAGGGATCTGCATCTTTTCAGAACTGGTACTCTATTTACTGCCATGATTTCTTAACCTCCTAATTAGACTCTTCTACGTTTTGGTGGACGGCATCCGTTGTGCGGAACCGGTGTTACGTCACGGATACTTGTAACTTCCAGACCGCAAGCTGAGAGCGCACGAATTGCTGCTTCTCTTCCTGATCCCGGTCCTTTTACAAAAACGTCAACAGTCTTCAGACCATGAACTAACGCTGCTTTTGTAGCAGTCTCTGCAGCCATCTGTGCTGCGTACGGAGTAGATTTCCTTGAACCTTTAAATCCCAGACCACCGGCACTTGCCCATGATAAAGCATTTCCTTCAGCATCTGTCAATGTAACGATCGTGTTGTTGAAAGATGACTGGATATGTGCCTGTCCGCGTTCAACGTTTTTCTTAATACGCTTTTTTGTCACTTTTTTTGTAACTTTAGCCATTTTTAAACTAACCTACTTTCTCACTTATTCAAAAATTATCATGTTTCTTATATTATCAACTATAGAAAGCACGCTATGATGACTTTCTATGGTCATAAATTATTTCTTCTTGTTAGCAACAGTTCTCTTCGGGCCTTTTCTGGTTCTTGCATTTGTCTTAGTCTTCTGTCCACGAACCGGAAGTCCTTTTCTGTGACGGATTCCTCTGTAGCATCCGATTTCCTGTAATCTCTTGATGTTCAGAGCGATCTCTCTTCTCAGATCACCTTCTACAGCGATGTTCAGTTCGTCGATTGCATCACGGATTTTTCCTACTTCTTCGTCAGTTAAATCCCTGCAGCGAGTGTCAGGGTTTACACCTGCCTCTACTAAAATACGGTCAGCACTTGTTCTACCAATTCCATAGATATAAGTCAGACCAATTTCAACACGTTTTTCTCTTGGTAAGTCTACACCAGCTATACGAGCCATGTACTTGTTCCTCCATTGTTCATAGTATTATTGACGCCATATTGTATTAAAACAATTCAAGATATTGAGCACCAATAATCATGTATTATTGACGCCATATTGTATTAAAACAATTCAAGATATTGAGCACCAATAATCATGTATTATTGACGCCATATTGTATTAAAACAATTCAAGATATTGAGCACCAATAATCATGTATTATTGACGCCATATTGTATCAAACAATCAAGATATTGAGCACCAATAATCATGTATTATTGACACCATATTGTATCAAACAATCAAGATATTGAGCACCAATAATCATGTATTATTGACACCAGTATTATAACGAAACAGTTTAAGTTATGGAGCGCCAATAATCGGGTAATATTGTTCCTAATTGGGATACATAAAAATGACGGGTCTCTATGCATCCAGCCGCAAAATAAAATTTTACGCAGCCTTTCCGTCACGGCAGAGCGACGGTATTAAGCAATATTCTGCAATCGTCCTCTCGGCAGGACGACAAACGTGATATATTACTATATTTGATCAGTACGAACAACGCAACCGCGCGTTTCATACTGCAGCCGCACTAAAATAATTCACACAAATCACATCCATCAAACATTCACTCGAATCTCATACCCAGCTAACAGGCAATCCATAAGAGTCTCATGCTTAACCCTGACGCTGTTTGTGTTTCGGGTTTTCACAGATAATTCTGATACTGCCTTTTCTTTTGATGACCTTGCATTTTTCGCAAATCGGTTTTACAGATGATCTTACCTTCACGGATAACCCTCCTTTCTGAATTTCTCTGCACATGGGCATAAAAAGTCCACGTACGAGCACAAAAGTACGTTTTTAATGATAACACTCTTTTTACAAGAACGCAAGCACTTTTTTTAATTTTAACCCCATTTTCTCACCCTATTCACTCCGCCATAATTTTCCACCAAAAAACCTCCCCAAAAACCCATTTCTTCTATATACTATTCCCCATAAGCACACATTCCCCAATTCCCCTTTCCCCCCGAATACCAACATCCCTCATACTCTATTCTCTTCTGTGAACACCAGCAGTCATCTCATACTATTGCTTCATTGAACAACACCAACAGCCATCTTATACTTTCCCTTCTAAAAACAACAACAGCCCTCTTACACTTTCCCTTCCGAGAACACCAGGGGAGGGAGAGAGATTGGGGTGAGCGGCGTTTCACGGAGCGTCTGGGAGATCCACCTGCCCCAGTCACTTAATGAAGAAGCCACTGCTGATGAATTTAGTGAATGGGAGCAGGTTATATCCCTGACAAGCGCAGTGCGCCGCTCACCCCAATCTCTCCCCCTCCCCCGCCTCCTCCGGCCTCCCTATATCCAAAAAAAAGCAGAGACACGCCTCCCTTCAGAAGCCCGCATCTCCACTCCATTTCCAATTCAGAAACGATTCCTACTTGTCTCTCCAGATAATCCTGCCCTTACTCAAATCATACGGTGACATCTCAATCGTAACCTTATCACCCGGAAGAATCCTAATAAAATTCATCCTCAGCTTCCCACTGATATGCGCCAAAATCACATGCTTATTCTCCAATTCCACCTTAAACATAGCATTCGGCAACTTTTCCAACACTGTTCCTTCTACTTCAATTACATCTGCCTTTGACATAAATCAAACCTCCTGTTTACTCCTATATTCTTTGATCACTCTCTTGATAATTTCATTCTTCAACTCCCCATGCTCACTGAGATTCCTCTCAATTTCCGGGGAAATCCTGCGGTGAATCCGGACATGCCTCAATTTCTTCTTCTTGGGATGCTCACAAGTCCTAAGCGTTCCGTCAGCCAGATAGACATATCCGTCCTCCGCCCTGACGATGATATAATATCTGCCGGTGTCATGGCCAGCCATGGAAACGGCTGCCATTCCTGCTCTTACCTCGCTCATAGGGTCACCTACTCACTCAAGGTCAGTATTTCCGGCTCGCCGTCTGTGATGAGAATGGTATTTTCATAATGGGCTGACAGGGAACCATCCTCTGTCACCACAGTCCAGTCGTCATCCAGCCAAACCACATCGGCTCTGCCTTCATTAATCATCGGTTCAATCGCAAGAGTCATACCTGCCTGAAGTCTCAGTCCTCTGCGCTTCTGACGGAAATTCGGTATCTGCGGGTCCTCGTGCAGGCTTGTGCCGATTCCATGTCCGACCAAATCCCTGACTACACCGTAACCGAATTTCTCCGCATATGCGCCGATGGCTGCGGAGATTTCATATAAATGCTGTCCTGCCCTGGCATACTTGATTCCTTCAAAGAAACTCTGTTGTGTTACATCAATGAGCTTCTGTGCTTCCGGTGCGATTTCACCCACCGCATGGGTACGCGCTGCGTCCGAGTGATATCCTTTGTAAATTAATCCGGCGTCAAGGCTCACAATATCCCCATCCTGGAGAATATGGTCTTTGCGCGGAATCCCATGTACTACCTCATCATTGACAGAGACACAGATAGAAGCCGGATATCCGTTATAGTTGAGGAAATTCGGTATACAGCCCATCTCACGGATAAGCTTTTCTCCATACTGGTCAATGTCGAGGGTGGAGATACCCGGACGGATAAAATCCCTCAGCTCGTCGTGTACCTTTTCCAGAAGCCTTCCGGCCTCTCTCATAAGTTCAATTTCATTGGCAGTTTTTATCGATACTGACATTTTTACGCTCCTAATATTTTGACGATCGCCTGGAACACATCTTCCATATCAACGGTTCCGTCAACCTGTTTTAATACACCGGACTTGGTATAGTAGTCAATCAGGGGCTGTGTCTGGTCATGATATACTGTGAGACGTTTTAAAACAGTCTCCGGTTTATCATCATCCCTCAGGATCAGTTTCTCACCGCAGATATCACATACATCCTCTGTTTTCGGGGGATTGTACTTGATGTGGTAAGTAGCGCCGCATCCTACACACGCTCTTCTGCCTGACATACGGTTCACAATATTCTCATCCGGAACATCCACATCAATGGCATAATCCACTTTCTGGCCCATTTTAGCCAGTGCTGCGTCCAGACTCTCTGCCTGGGGAATCGTTCTGGGGAATCCATCCAGCACATAACCATTCTCACAGTCATCCTGTGCCACTCTGTCCACTACCAGGTCCACTACTAATTCATCCGGAACCAGCAAGCCCTGATCCATATAGGTCTTAGCCTTTTTACCCAGCTCTGTTCCGTTCTTGATGTTGGCACGGAAAATATCACCTGTGGAGATATGCGGAATCTGATACTTCTCCGCAATTTTCTTCGCCTGTGTTCCTTTTCCTGCTCCCGGTGCGCCTAACATAATAATCTTCATACTTCTCTTCCCCTTTCGTATTTCAATCCGCATTCCGCCTTAAAGTATAAGCGCGGCATCATAGCCCACGGATCGCTGCCCAGACCCCAATCAGGGTGTGTATCCTTATATAGCATTTTAGTGCACCCACAAAAGTGGGTACACTTAAGTCATATATGCTTATTCACTTAAAAATCCCTTGTAGTTACGAACCAGCATACGGGACTCAACCTGCTTGATCGTCTCCAGGACAACGCCCACCACGATGATGATGGATGTACCGCCGAAGGAAACATTTGCACCGAACACACCATTAAAGAAGAATGGGATAACGGCAACAATTACCAGGCCTGTGGCACCGATGAAGATAATGTAACTTAAAATTTTCTCCAGATACTCCTGTGTCGGCTTACCGGGACGGATACCTGGAACGAAACCGCCCTGTTTTTTCATATTATCCGCTACTTCCATCGGGTTGAAGGTGATGGATGTATAGAAATAAGCAAAGAAAATAACAAGAACGATATAAACAACCAGACCAACGGAATATACCGGCTCATTTGGATTGAACCAGTTGCTTGAAGTCAGACCTTTTAAAATCTTGCTTCCGATTCCCGTACCGCCGCCCTTACCCAGGAAGCTTGCAATGACTACCGGGAAAGACATAAGGGAGGATGCAAAGATAATGGGAATAACGCCGGCAGTGTTTACCTTAAGGGGAATCGCACTGGACTGTCCGCCCATCATTTTTCTTCCCACCATCTTCTTGGAATACTGGACCGGAATCTTCCGCTCTCCACCGTTCAGAATAAGTACCAGCACCACAACCAGCACGATGATGGCCAGGATGATGATAGCTGCCAGACCTCCTCTTGCGATTGTATTCCCTTTGACGAATTTCTCAAACAGGGATGCCAAGTCGCTTGGGATCCTGGAAACGATGTTGATCATCAGGACGATGGAAATACCATTGCCCACACCTTTCTCAGTAATCTGCTCACCAATCCACATCAGCATTGCAGAACCACCGGTCAGAGTCACGACTGCGACTACGATACTGGTAAAGTTCATCTCTGTGAGCCAGCCGCGGTTACCGAATCCGATTACCATAGCAACAGACCGGAACAGAGCCAGACCTACAGTTAAATAACGGGTGATGGCAGTCATTTTCTTCCTGCCCTCTTCACCGTCACGCTGCATTTCTTCCAATTTTGGAATAGCAATTGTCAGAAGCTGAATGATGATAGATGATGTGATATATGGCGTAATACTCAACGCAAAGATAGACATCTGTTCAAATGAACCGCCTGTAAATGCATTGAAGAAATTGAACGCATCATTAGACTGGCTGGCAAACAGGTTCTTGAAAAAGTCCCTGTCTACGCCCGGAATTGGCAGCTGAGAGCCAATCCGGACAATAACCAGCATTAACAATACATAGTAAATTCGACGTCTTACATCTTTTATTTTAAAAGCGTTCCTAAGAGTCTCAAGCATTAAATCACCTCGACTGTTCCACCTGCAGCTTCGATTTTAGTTTTAGCGGTTTCGCTTACAGCATTAACCTTTAAGTTGATCTTCTTTGTGATCTCACCGTTTCCGAGAATTTTAACGCCGTCACCAAGACGGGAAATAGCCCCAGATGCCAGTAAAGCTGCCGGTGTTACTTCTGCTCCATCCTCGAATCTGTTTAACTCGCTGACATTGATCGCCACGATGTCTTTAGAGTTTCTGCATTTGAAGCCTCTCTTAGGAAGTCTTCTGTATAAAGGCATCTGACCGCCTTCAAATCCAGGTCTCTTAGCTCCGGAACGGGCTTTCTGTCCTTTATGGCCTTTACCTGCGGTCTTACCGTTTCCTGAACCGTGGCCACGGCCTCTTCTGAAGTTGTCGCTCTGTCTGGAGCCTTCAGCTGGTTTTAAATTTGATAAATCCATGACTGCACCTCCTTCTTCAATGATTAGATTTCTTCTACTTTCACTAAGTGTCTTACCTGGCGGATCATACCGCGAACGGCTTCATTATCAGGCATTTCCACTGTCTTGTTCAGTTTTCTTAAACCTAAAGCTTCTACTGTTTTTCTGTTTTTCGGAACAGCACCGATTGTAGATTTCACCAGGGTGATTCTTAATTTATCTGCCATTTTTCAATCCTCCTACGCAAAAATCTCGTCAACAGATTTTCCGCGAAGTTTTGCTACTTCTTCCGGAGTCTTTAACTGACTTAAACCTGCGATGGTAGCCAGAACTACGTTCTGTTTGTTACGGGAACCCATACATTTGGTACGGATGTTTTTGATACCTGCAAGCTCGATCACCGCTCGGGCCGGGCCGCCGGCGATAACACCGGTACCTTCCGGAGCTTTCTTCAGCAGCATCTCAGCACTTCCGAATTTTCCGATGAAGTCATGTGTGATACTTCCGTTTTCGTCTCTTGCTACTGTTACAAGTTTCTTCATAGCATCCTCTTTTCCCTTGCGGATCGCTTCGGGAATTTCAGTTGCCTTACCTAAACCAGCGCCTACGTGACCATTGCCGTCACCTACAACAACTAAAGCTGTGAATCGGAAGTTACGACCACCTTTAACAACCTTTGTTACACGCTTGATTGACACTACTTTTTCTTCTAATTCTAACTGACTAGCATCAATGATAGAACGTTTCATGTGTTCATTTCCTCCCTTATTAGAATTCTAACCCAGCTTCACGTGCTGCGTCTGCCAATGCCTGAACTTTTCCGTGATATATAAAGCCGCCTCTGTCAAAGACAACCTCTTTGATGCCTGCTTCGATAGCTTTCTTACCGATCACAGTTCCTAAATATGCTGCAGCATCAACGTTATTGGTTTTTTCCAATTCTGCTTTTACCTCTTTCTGAGTGGTAGAAGCGGAAACCAGAGTTTTTCCAATGGTATCGTCAATAATTTGAGCATACATATGATTATTGCTGCGGAAAACTGCTAAACGTGGAGTTGTAGCGGTGCCGCTCAGATGATTTCGTAATCTTCTATGTTTTTTTGCGCGAACTTTCGCTCTTGATACTTTACTAACCATTTTTACACTCTCCTTAATTATTTCTTACCAGTTTTACCAACTTTACGTCTGATAACTTCATCAGCATACTTAATACCTTTGCCTTTGTATGGCTCCGGTCTTCTCTTATCTCTGATTTCAGCAGCATACTGGCCAACTTTTTCTTTATCAATTCCTTTTACGACGATCTTATTACCGTCTACAGAAGATTCCAGTCCTTCTGGATCTTCCATCTCTACCGGATGTGAATATCCTAAGGAGAGAACCAGTTTTTTACCCTGTTTTGCAGCTTTATAACCTACACCGTTAACCTCCAGAGTTTTTTCATATCCCTGGCTTACACCAATCACCATGTTCTGGATCAGTGTTCTTGTTAAACCGTGTAAAGATTTCATTTTCTTTAAATCGTTTGGTCTTGTAACAACTACCTGACCATCCTCTAATTTGATTGACATCTCTGTCGGTAACGCTTTTTCAAGTGTTCCTTTTGCGCCTTTTACGGTCACAAAATTGTTCTCAGCAATTTTAACTTCTACGCCTGCCGGAACAGCTACTGGCTGTCTTCCAATACGTGACATACCTGTTGTCCTCCTTACTTAAATTTTCGGAAAGGCCTATTATGGTTCCTTTCTGTTTTCAGTATCTCTATCTACACAGTATCCCCGTTCCGTAAAAAAGGGGGGATGGCATCGTACAACTTCACTAAGCTGCTTTCAGCCTACCATACGAATGCTAATACCTCGCCGCCAACGTGCAGTTTTCTTGCTTCTCTGTCTGTGATAACACCCTGGTTTGTGGACAGGATCGCAATACCCAGTCCGCCCAGAACTCTCGGAATCTCCTGGCTGCCTGCGTATACACGTAAGCCCGGTTTGGAAATTCTTTTCAGACCTGTAATAATTTTTTCGCTCTTGTCCGCACCGTATTTTAAGGTGATACGGATTGTTTTGAATGCGCCGTCTTCCAGAACGTCGTATTTTGCAATATATCCCTCTTTAACCAGGATATCTGCTATAGCAAGTTTCATTTTAGATGCCGGAACATCTACTGTATCATGTTTTGCAGTATTAGCATTACGGATTCTTGTAAGCATATCTGCAATTGGATCACTCATTGTCATTAGAGTTTCCTCCTTCTATTCTTTATCCCATATCCGCAATGGCGGATGAACTGATTAGATTCACTGCGCACAAAATGATGTGCGGGCTTTTTACCAGGATGCTTTCTTAACTCCCGGAATCTGGCCTTTGTATGCTAATTCACGGAAGCAGATTCTGCAGACTCCGTATTTTCTCAAGTAAGCATGTGGACGGCCACAAATTCTGCAACGATTATATTCTCTTGAAGAGAATTTCTGTTTGCGCTGCTGTTTTAATTTCATTGCTGTTTTAGCCATGAATTTTCCCTCCTATATTTACTTTGCAAATGGCATGTTAAATAATGTCAATAATTCGCGGGCTTCTTCGTCTGTCTTAGCAGTTGTAACGAAAATGATGTCCATACCTCTTACTTTATCGACTTTATCATATTCCACTTCAGGGAAAATTAACTGCTCTTTGATACCGAGTGCATAGTTACCTCTTCCATCAAACGCGTTAGGGTTAACGCCGCGGAAGTCACGTACCCGGGGCAGTGCTAAGTTGATAAGGCGATCAGCAAATTCATACATTTTTTCGCCTCTTAAGGTTACTTTACAACCGATCGGCATGCCTTCACGGAGTTTGAAGTTAGCAATGGAGTTTTTCGCTTTTGTTGTTACAGCTTTCTGACCTGTGATCAGTTCCATGTCAGCTACGGCTGCATCTAACAGTTTCGCATTTTCCTTTGCTTCGCCTACACCCATGTTTACAACGATTTTGTCGAGTTTCGGCACTTCCATGATATTTTTATAACCAAACTTTTTGACCATACCATCTACGATCTCATTTTTGTATACTTCTCTCAGTCTGCTCACTTTAAAATGGCCTCCTCTCTTATTAATCTATTACTTTGCCTGTAGCTTTGGCGAAACGCACTTTTTTGTCGCCTTCCATCTTGAAGCCGACTCTGGTAGCTTTGCCTTCATGTACTAACATAACGTTAGATACATCCAGCCATGCTTCCTTCTCTACAATACCGCCCTGCTGATTAGCCATGGAAGGTTTTGTGTGCTTTGTTACCATATTTGCGCCTTCAACCAGAACAGCACCTTTTTTCGGATTAACAGAGATTACTTTTCCTTCTTTGTCTTTATCTTTACCGGCGATCACTTTAACCGTATCACCTTTTTTAATTTTAAATGTTGACATCAGGTTACCTCCTATAATACTTCGGGAGCTAAGGAAACAATTTTCATAAACTGTTTCTCACGAAGCTCTCTGGCTACTGGTCCAAAAATACGGGTTCCTCTCGGAGTCTTATCATCCTTGATGATGACTGCAGCGTTCTCATCGAATTTGATGTAGGAACCGTCTTTACGACGAGCGCCTTTTCTAGTACGAACAACAACGGCTTTCACAACATCACCTTTTTTGACAACACCACCTGGTGTTGCATCTTTAACAGTAGCAACGATTATATCACCGATGTTAGCATATCTTCTCGTAGAACCACCCATAACACGGATGCAGAGGATTTCTTTTGCACCTGTATTGTCAGCGACTCTAAGTCTACTTTCCTGTTGAATCATGCTTGGATTCCTCCTTACGAATTATTTGGCTCTTTCAACTACTTCAACAAGTCTCCATCTCTTGTCCTTTGACAGAGGTCTTGTTTCCATAACTTTTACAGTGTCACCGATATTGCATGTGTTTTCTTCATCATGCGCTTTTAATTTATATGTTCTCTTCACAATTTTTTTGTAAAGAGGATGTTTAACGTGATCTTCAATAGCTACTACGATGGTTTTGTCCATCTTGTTACTCGTAACTTTACCAACACGTGTTTTTCTAAGATTTCTTTCCACGGTTATGCTCCTTTCATATTGAAGTTCTTTTCGCTTTGCTCAAAGAACAACGATTATACTAAGCTCGAAAAGGCCTCGCCAAGTATAATCAGTTTGCTGCTTTTGCCTTGTTCTGGGCAATCAGTGTCTGAATTCTGGCAATATTTTTACGAACCTCTTTGATTCTGCTTGTATTGTCCAATTGATTGGTTGCATTCTGAAATCTCAAATTGAAGAGTTCCTTTTTAGCAGCTACTAATTCTTCCTGTAATTCTGCAGCTGATTTTGTTTTTAAATCTTCTACATAATTTTTAATTTTCACTGTTATCACCGCCTTCTAAGTCTGCACGAGAAACGATTTTACATTTACATGGTAACTTGTGCATAGCAAGACGCAGCGCTTCGCGTGCTGTCTCTTCCGGCACACCTGCGATTTCAAACATGACTCTGCCTGGCTTTACAACTGCTACCCAGTATTCTAAGGCACCTTTACCGGAACCCATACGTGTTTCTGCTGGTTTTGCTGTTACTGGTTTATCCGGGAAAATTTTGATCCAAACTTTACCACCACGTTTAATGTAACGGGTCATAGCAACACGGGCTGCCTCGATCTGGTTGGATTTGATCCAGCACGGCTCAGTTGATACTAAACCGTACTCACCATAGTTGATCTTATTTCCTCTTAATGCTTTTCCTTTCATGGATCCGCGGAATTGTTTACGACGTTTAACTCTTTTAGGCATTAACATAATTATTTATCGCTCCCTTCCTTAGTCCCTTTAGTTGGAAGTACTTCGCCATTGTAGATCCATGCCTTAACGCCAACTTTGCCGTAGGTGGTATCTGCTTCAGCGAAACCGTAATCGATATCTGCTCTAAGTGTCTGCAGCGGGATATTTCCCTCGCTGTAAAATTCTGTACGTGCCATATCTGCACCGCCAAGACGTCCTGATACAGCAGTCTTGATTCCTTTTGCTCCGGCTCTCATGGTTCTCTGCATAGTAGATTTCATGGCACGGCGGAAGGAAATACGGTTCTCTAACTGTAATGCGATGTTTTCAGCTACTAACTGCGCATCTTTGTCCGGTCTTTTTACTTCTTTGATATCAACGATCAGTTTTTTGTTTGTGTAGTTCTGTAATTCAGCTTTTACTTTTTCGATCTCTGAACCGCCTTTACCGATAACAACGCCCGGTTTTGCAGTATAGATGATCACTTTTACTCTGTCAGATGCTCTCTCGATCTCGATCTTAGAAACACCTGCGCTGTATAATTTCTTTTTCAGGAATGTCCTGATATTATAATCTTCCACTAAGTTATCAGCGAAGTCGCCTTCAGCGTACCATTTGGAATCCCAATCTTTGATAACGCCGACTCTCAGTCCATGTGGGTTAACTTTCTGTCCCATGATTGTCCTCCTTATCTCTCATCCAACACAACGGTAACATGGCAGTTTCTCTTTTCGATCCTGTAAGCTCTGCCCTGTGCTCTCGGTTTGATTCTCTTCATAGTCGGAGCTTTGTTTGCGTAGCACTCTGCGATATAAAGGTTTTCCGGGTTCATACCATTGTTGTTTTCAGCGTTTGCGATTGCTGATTCCAGTAATTTTTTGATCACGCTTGACGCGTATCTTGGGTTATATGTCAGGATACCAAGAGCAGTCTGAACGTCTTTCCCACGGATCACATCCAGTACATAGCATGCTTTCTGTACGGACATTCTAGCGTAGGATATCTTCGCAGACGGTCTTGTATCTTTATTAGCATTTCTTGCCCTTTTAATCTGACTTCTATGTCCTTTAGCCATGATAAAAGCCTCCTTCTAAAATATTAACGAACACCTGATTTTTTCTCGTCTTTGCCATGTCCTCTGTAGGTTCTGGTGGCTACGAACTCACCGAGTTTGTGTCCTACCATATCCTCTGTTACATATACCGGCACATGTTTTCTTCCGTCATGGACAGCGAATGTGTGTCCTACGAAGGACGGGAAGATTGTTGAACGACGTGACCAGGTTTTGATAACTGTTTTATTTCCAGCCGCATTCAGAGCGTCTACTTTTTTCAGTAAGCTTTCATCTGCGAACGGTCCTTTTTTTAATGAACGAGCCATTTAGCCTTACCTCCTTATTTCGCTAATGTTTTACCATCTCTTCTTCTTACGATATACTTGTTAGACTGTTTGTTTTTCTTTCTTGTCTTCAAGCCAAGAGCCGGTTTGCCCCATGGTGTACACGGACCCGGACGGCCGATACCGGTCTTACCTTCACCACCACCGTGCGGATGGTCATTCGGGTTCATAACAGAACCACGAACGGTAGGTCTGATACCCATGTGACGTTTACGTCCTGCTTTACCAATATTGATAAGGCTGTGCTCGCCGTTACCTACTACGCCGATAGAAGCGCGGCAGTTGATCGGAACCATTCTCATTTCACCTGACGGCAGACGAAGGGTTGCGTATTTACCTTCTTTTGCCATTAACTGTGCACCGTTTCCGGCGGAACGAACTAACTGACCGCCTTTGCCCGGGTACAGCTCAATGTTGTGTATCATAGTACCAACCGGGATCTCTGACAGAGGCAGGCAGTTTCCTACACGAACCTCGGCGTTTGCGCCGTTCTGGATCTTCATGCCAACCTTTAATCCTTCCGGAGCAAGGATGTATGCTTTTTCACCGTCTGCATATGCGATCAACGCAATGTTTGCAGTTCTGTTGGGATCGTACTCGATTGTTTTTACTGTTGCCGGAACATCATCTTTTCTTCTCTTGAAGTCGATGATCCTGTATTTTCTTCTGCTTCCGCCGCCGCGGTGCCTAACTGTAATTTTACCTTGGTTATTACGTCCAGCGTTTTTGTTTAAGGACACTACCAGAGACTTCTCAGGAGTTGCTGTTGTGATTTCAGAGAAATCAGAACCTGTCATGTGTCTTCTGGAAGGTGTATATGGACTATAGGATTTAATTCCCATTTCTGTCTCTCCTTTCATTCTCCACGCCGCAAGCGTTGTGTTCACAACGCATCCTGGCGTTTTCATGCCGGCAGTCAAATATCGGATTAATTTTTCTTGACTGCACTTAGTTACTATTTTAAGTTCTTCGCCCCCACTGTAAAAAGAAGGGGTATGTTCACTCAACTAAATTCAGCTTTCGCTTCGCTGGGCTTCATTAAGGTTCGTGAACGGCGTTCACACTAAGTTCAATCTTCACTTACGTTCAGTTTCACTAAGTGCTTACAGCCCCTCGAAGATTTCAATATCTTTGCTGTCCTCTGTTAAAGTAACAACAGCTTTTTTGGTTTTTGCTGTTTTGCCGAAGGTTGTTCCGCGTCTTTTTGTCTTGCCATCTAAATTCATGGTGTTGACAGTTTTCACTTTTGCTCCTTCGAACATTTTCTCAACAGCTTCTTTGATCATGGTCTTGTTTGCTTCCGGATGAACTAAGAAAGTATATTTCTTCTCGCCCATAGCAGCCATGCTCTTCTCGGTAATAACCGGTTTCAGGATTACATCATAATACTGTACGTTTGCCATTATGCGTATACCTCCTCAATTGAAGCTACAGCAGATTTTGTCAGGATTACCGTATTGTATTTCAGAACATCATATACATTAATGGTGTTCGGTAATGCTGTGATCACGTCCGGGATGTTTCTAGCGGATAATACTACATTCTGATCATTGTCAGCCAGTACCACCATTGCTTTGGAAACATTCAGGTTCTTTAAAACTGTCTGCATTGCCTTGGTTTTTACTTCATCTAATTTCAGGTCATCAAGAACGATGATCTTGTTCTCCTGTACTCTGCTTGTCAGAGCGGACTTAAGAGCAAGTCTTCTTTCTTTTTTATTCATTTTGATCTCATAATCTCTTGGAACCGGAGCGAATACAACACCGCCGCCTGTCCACTGGGGAGATCTTGTTGAACCCTGTCTTGCATGACCGGTTCCTTTCTGTCTCCACGGTTTTCTTCCGCCGCCGCTCACTTCAGAACGGGTTTTTGCCTTCTGAGTTCCCTGACGTTTATTTGCAAGCTGACGAACAACAGCCAGGTGCACTAAATGGTCGTTGATCTCAACGCCAAACACTGCATCGTTTAATTCCATTGTTCCAACTTCTTTGCCTTCCATATTATAAACAGATACGTTTGCCATCTGTGTGGTCCTCCTTTCCCAGAAAAACTTTATTTCACGTTTTTAACAGATTCTTTGATTGTCACTAAGGATTTCTTCGGTCCCGGAACGCTGCCTTTTACTAAGAGCAGGTTGTTGTCAGTATCAACTTTAACAACTTCCAGGTTCTGAACTGTTACTTTTACATGTCCCATCTGGCCTGGCATCTTTTTGCCTTTGAATACCTTGCTTGGATCAGATGCTGCACCGTTGGAACCTGCATGACGATGGAATTTGGAACCGTGAGCCATAGGTCCTCTGGACTGTCCGTGTCTCTTGATCGCGCCCTGGAATCCTTTACCTTTGCTGATCGCGGTAACATCAATCTTATCGCCCGCTTCAAAAACATCGCATTTGATTTCCTGGCCCATTGCCATTTCTTCTGCACTGTCTAATTTGAATTCTCTTACAAATCTCTTGCAGGAAACACCAGCTTTGTCAAAGTGTCCTTTCAGTGGTTTGTTGACAAGGCTTTCTCTCTTGTCTGCGAAACCAACCTGTACTGCACTGTAGCCGTCGTTATCCTGTGTCTTAACCTGTGTTACTACACAAGGACCAGCCTGCAGCACTGTTACGGGAGTTAAAACTCCGTCTTCATTGAAGATCTGTGTCATTCCGACTTTGGTAGCTAAAATCGCTTTCTTCATTTTTTCTTTACCTCCTGTGAATCTACAGCGGATTACACTGCGTTGTGCAATCATCCTAGACAGACAGTCAATATAGACTATATATCAACCTTGTAAGGATAATCTCATCTCTTACCGGCAAGCCCGCTAAGCATGCCTTATCTCTGTTTCATTTTGATATCAATGTAAACACCGGCCGGCATCTCTAAACGAGACAGGGCATCAACTGTTTTCTGAGTTGGTGTGATGATATCAATGAGTCTCTTATGAGTTCTCTGCTCAAACTGCTCTCTGGAGTCTTTGTATTTGTGTACCGCACGCAGGATAGTTACTACTTCCTTCTTAGTGGGAAGCGGCACCGGTCCGCTAACAGTTGCTCCATTTTTCTTTACAGTCTCGATGATCTTGCTTGCGGATGCATCAACCAACTGATGATCGTAAGCTTTTAATGTGATTCTCATTACCTGACTTGCCATAAAAAAAGTCTCCTCCTTTTCGCACTTACTAAGTAGTACGACAAGCGGCGACTGTACACATTCCCGTGTGTGTCATCTAACGTTTCACACACTCCCACATTTCCGTGGTAAGTCTTCAAGATTTTGTACAGTGACTTGTCGTCAGTTTCCTAACTTGACATTCGCTCCACGGAAAACCTGCCATTTGGCAGCAACCTCGCGCTTCACAGCTATCAATGTCACAGCACTAGTTAGTATACAGGATGTTTTTCCAGAATGCAAGGTATTTTTTTCTTTTTTTGAAAAAAGTTTGCATTTTTTCCCGCACACGGTTTTTTTCTCCTCTAAATATGGGAATCAGCGGCACATTTCCGCTTTTTGGAAGAATGTGCCGCCATATTGCCGTCTGTCTTCACCCATATCTCTTACTTTTCAGCCACTCCTGACGTTCTGGCCGCCTCTGCCACGGCTGCGGCAACTGCTTTGGCCGCCCTGCTGTCAAAAGGATTTGGTATAATATAGTCAGGATTCAGATGCTTCCCGTCAATCAGGCCGGCAATGGCATAAGCAGCCGCAATTTTCATCTCGTCATTGATATCAGACGCGCGCACATCCAATGCTCCCCGGAAAATACCCGGAAATGCCAGCACGTTATTAATCTGGTTGGGGAAATCACTTCTCCCGGTCCCCACAACAGCGGCCCCGGCCTTCCTGGCAAGGTCAGGCATAATTTCCGGCACCGGATTCCCCATAGGAAAGAGGATGGGGTCTGCTTTCCTACCGGAGAGAACCGCAGCCTCCCCCTCCATCCCGTCCACCCCGCCAAAAAAAGGAACAACGTCCAAATGAACGTCATCCCTTTTCCATCTCGTCTATAACAATTTAGAATAATCCAGAAGTGTCACCTCATTATCCTTATCCTCGATCACTTCCGGCGTCTCCCCCGCCGCCTCTGCCTTAGAAAGCAATTCAGTCACAGACGGGGCAGGAAGTACGGCTTCCTTGTCCACTACAGGCACCTCCTCAGGTTCAGGTTCAATCTCCTCTTCCTGCTGTACCTCTTCTTCGGCAGCCGTTTCTTCCTGCGGCTGCGCAGCTTCCTCATCTGCTGTCACCAAAGCAGCGCTGTCATCAGATACCGCTTCCATTTCAGATACCTCCGAAACTCCCGCTTCTTCCGCCTCATCCATGTTCAGAAGGATTTCTGCAGTCTCCTGGGGCACTACAGTTTTCTGTACCTCCTCAGGTGCTTCAATCTCTCCATTCTGTACCTTTGCAATACTCTCTGCAATAGATGCCATGGCATCTTTCATAGCGCTGTCATATTCATCAGGCTGCTTTTCCGGTATGGGAGCAGCGTTCAAATCTGGAGCTTCCTCCTCATCTTCCGTCTCTTCCTCATCCAGAAGACCCTTCTTTTCAAGCTTTCTGCGGCGCTTCTCCTCTTTTTTGAGGCGCTTACGCTCCTTGCGGCTCAGCTTTTCTTCTTCGTCATCCTCCTCATCTTCGTCTTCCTCGCTGTTATCCTCATCCGAAGTGTTTTCATCCTCTTCGTCGTCATCAGCTTCATCCTTGCGCCATAACTCAGCCAGGATAAAGAGAATGATCAGAAAGATCACACCAAGCCCTACTACGATCAGCCCTTCCTTGCTCTGCAGGGCAATGGCTGCATATGCAATGTAGGGAACTACCACAACGACTTTCACCGCATTATTGATCAGCTGAACCGTCTCCTCTTTGGCATTCTTGTCGTACACGCTTTTTACTTTGTACGAACCAGCGGAGGAATCCATATCCGTAACTTTATAGACATATGCCTTATTGTTGCTGGTATAAATAATCTTATCGCCCTTTTTCAGACTCGCGGCCTCTATCTCCCTTCCGTAGGCAACAGAACCTACCGGAAGATTGGTCTCTTTACTGCTGTTGTCATTCATTACTGTGTTGACCCCTGCAAAGGGAGGAACGAGCAGGGCGGCTGCCACAAGTATTGCGCAGATCACAACCAGATTCACAATAAATTTCAAAAACTTAGACATGTGTGTATTCCTCATTTCGTAATCTCGTGCTAGAGTGTGATATACAGCTTACCGAAGTAATTTTCAAACACACTCTGATTTTTTGCTGAAGTCCATGCATATTTTATATTAACATTTTCCGGCTGAGATGTACATAGGAAATCGCAAAAATTTTAACCCGGCCAATCAGGTCACTGTTCACTCCATGACCAGTACCCCGGACAGGATCAAGTCTCCGGGTCCTCTGCGCCCAAGCACAGAATCCCGGATCGGCCCGCATTTCAGCAGTTTCTGAGGAATGCCAAATATCCCTGATAGGCCTCATAGATATCCACTTTGCTGGCTATTTCCCAGGGGGAATGCATATTCAGCACAGGCACGCCGCAGTCAATGACTTCCATATTATAGTTGGCCAGAATGTAGGCAATTGTTCCGCCTCCGCCTGCATCTACCTTCCCCAATTCTGCTGTCTGGAATGATACGTTGTTCTCATCCATAATATGCCGAAGCTGAGCTATATACTCAGGATTGGCGTCATTGGACCCGCTTTTTCCCCTGGAACCGGTATATTTGTTGAAGGTGATCCCATGTCCAAGATAGGCTGCATTCTTCTTCTCCATTACCTCCGGGTAATTCGGGTCAAAGGCTGCGCTTACATCTGAGGACAGCATCCTGGAGTTCTTCAGCGCCCTGCGGACCAGCAGCTCGCTGTACTGCCCACAGGCGTTCATGACCTCTGCCACTGTGTTCTCAAAGAAGCGTGACTGCATTCCAGTGGCACCTACACTGCCGATCTCCTCTTTATCCACCAGCAGACATACAGAGGTATACTTCACCTTCTCTGCAGCCGCGGTCGCTTCAAAGGAGGGATAGGCACACACCCTGTCATCATGCCCGTATGCCATAAGCATACTGCGGTCCAGGCCAAAGTCTCTTGCTGCCCCCGCAGGGACCACTTCCAGTTCGGCAGAGATAAAATCCTCCTCCTCCACCTGATACTTCTCCTTTAATATAGAAAGGATCTTTGCCTTTACCGCCTCAGTCTCCACTCCTTCCAGCGGAATACTGCCCACAAGCACATTCAGGTTCTCCCCTTCAATGACTTCCCTGGCGTTCTTCTCCATCTGTTTTCCGGAAAGGTGTACCAGCAGGTCTGAGATTCCCACAACCGGGTCATCCGCATCTTCACCGATGACTATGGGGAGCACAGTGCCGTCCTTTTTTACCACCACACCGTGCAGTGCCATGGGCAGTGTCACCCACTGGTATTTCTTCACGCCGCCGTAATAATGCGTGTCAAGAAGCGCCTGTTCTGCCTCCTCATAGAGGGGATTCTGTTTCAGGTCAAGCCTGGGGGAATCCACATGGGCTCCCAGGATGCGCATCCCTTTCTCCATGGGTTCTTCCCCGATCACAAAAAGGGCCAGGGCTTTTCCCATATTGTCAGCATATACCTTATCGCCGGCCTTCAGTTCTGACCCTGCCTCCACAATATCGTCAAGATTTTTAAATCCTGCCTTTCTGGCTTTCTGGACCATCCAGGCAACACATTCACGCTCTGTCTTACAGTCAGATATAAATCTCCTGTAATCCTCACAGAAAGCGAAGATTTCACTTTTGTCCTCATATTTCTTCCAAGCGTTTTCTGTCAATTGATCTACCACCTTTCCATTCAGGCATCGCAGCTGTTTTGTACCATAACAGATACCGTGTCTCTGCCTTTCTCTTATTAAAGATTACTACACAAAGACCGGAAATGCAAGATTGTTTCACTTCACTGGCCATGCAGAGCGTACGGCTGTTACTGTTCACGCGCCACTGTCCCGCCAGGTGTTTTCAGGCCAAAGGCATCAAAATCCCGATGCAGCCAGCGCGATACGGAGCAGAATGCTCCATATCTGTGCATCGCGAAGCGTGTTGCTGGGCACGGAGTGAACAGTAACGTGGGGCTGGTTACCTCACAGGTTTTATCCCATGCTGTATGTTTGTGGTCACGGAGAAACAAACAGTATCAGGCCGGAAATCCGGCATGGCACCTGATGAGGCGCTGTCTGCCAAAATCCCGGCCTGACTGTTTTTCTTCCTATTATAATAGTTTAAAGCTTAAGCTTCAGGGTCTTGATCTCAAAGGGCCTCATCCGGAAGGACACCTTTCTTCCCTCAGGTCTCAGTTCCTCCCTATCTGTTTCCAGCATATCACATTCGCAGACTGTCTTAATGTCCTCCGCAAATGTCAGGGTAACATCTGTCCTTCTGTTAAAGCACTCATAGAGTCTGACAATGACCGCATCCTCCTCCTCGGCCTTTTTCACAACCTCCACAACCACATTCTCCTGGCTGCATGTGACAAAGGAGTAGGTATCCGGCAGGGTGCCCCCCTCATTCTCCTTCACAGACGCCTCCAGAGGATTGTTCAGCAGATATGCCTGGTCCACAGTTCCCGCTTCTTTCCAGCTTCCCTGGTGGGGATAGATGGAGTAAGTAAAGCTATGGTGCTCTTTATCCGCGTCAGGATTTGGATAGATGGCAGATTTCAGCATAGAAATGCCTATCACGCCGTCCCGAACACTGCAGCCGTACTTGCAGTCATTTAAAACACTTACACCATAGCCATCCTCTGATACATCCATCCACTTGTGCACGCATACCTCAAATTTCGCAAAATCCCAAGAGGTATTGGCATGGGTGGGGCGCTTCACATTGCCGTACTGGATTTCAAAAGATGCCTCACCGGTGTGAATGTCCACCGGAAACAGAGCCTTCACAAAAATCTGATGCTCTTTCCAGTCTATTTCATTCTTGATATCAATGCGTGCCGTATTTTCATAAATGCAGATATACTGGCTGATGACAGAATCCAGATAATTCCTGGTAACCTTCAGGCAGCCACACACCGGACCGCACTCTTCTACCTGGATCTCTGCCACATCATCAATCTCCCAGGATTTTTCCGTATAATAATTGTTCAGATCCCAGGCGTCATAGTTGTGGGGCCTGTCCTCATAACTCATAAGCACATTGGCTGCCTGGCCTTCGGGAAGAAGCTCACGGGCTGCCTTCTTGTCATATATGCTGATGAACTGCCCCTTTTCATTCAGGTCAATAGAGAAAAATCCATTCTCCATATGGGTTTTTGTTACCTGGATCTTGGCTTCGTATTTCTCCTCATTCTCTTCCAGCAGGAAGGTCCGGTATCCCTTCGGGGGAACAGCTTTTGCGGTAAACATACAGGTACCGTCATCCTTTTTCTGTACAGGAAGAATCTCCTCCCCTGCCTTCACTGCAGGGTGCAGGAGGTCCTCCGGACACCGGAAACACACCACATCCTCAGCCTCCATGCTGTTTGGGTTGTAAACCACAACGGAATGTCTCGGCGCGTCAATCTGTTCTGCCAGGCTGCCCAGCCTCCTGTCCGTATAGGCCCTGTTTGCACAGAGGATTGTCTCGTATTCCTCCTTGGAGTCATCGTAAACCTCTTTGATGGATGATCCGGGCAGAATATCGTGGAACTGGTTCCTCAGGATCACTTCCCAGCCCTCATGTATCTCTTGGTCAGGATAGGACTCTTTAAGAAGCCGTTCTCCCAGGATGCCGTACAATTCCATGTTCTGGTAAGCAAATTCAGACTTTCGGTTGTACTTTTTATTTCTCGCCATGGAGGTATAGGTTCCTCTGTGGTACTCCAGATAGAGTTCTCCCACCCAGGAAGGCAGATATTTCTTTCCTCTCACTTTCTCATCCAGCACATGGAAGAACTGCCGGGAAGTGCTCATGACCGTTTTGGGGCAGCCCGGGATTCCCTTTGCCAGACGCCTCTGGTTTTCCAGCATGTCTTTTGTGGGACCGCCGCCGCCGTCCCCGTATCCAAAGCTGCACAGAACTTCATCGTTCAGATACTTCTGGCTGTAGCGTTTCCATGCGCCCTTCATCTGGGACGGATTGATGTATCCGTTATAAGTGGTAAAATGTTCTGTCTCGAAACCGCCGTCCACTGCTCCTTTGTTGTAATCCCTGGTTGGCACAAAATGAGTCAGTACCCTGGTGCCGTCAATGCCTTCCCACTCAAAGGTATCGCAGGGCATTTTGTTAAATTCATTCCAGCTTATCTTTGTGGTCATGAAGTAATGGATACCGCATTTTTCCATGATCTGCGGCAGGGCTGCAGAGTAGCCGAACACATCCGGCAGCCACAGGATCTCATTGTCTTTCCCAAACTCGTCCCTGAAAAAACGTTTCCCGTGCACAAACTGGCGGACCAAAGCCTCACCGGAGGCAATATTGCAGTCAGCCTCCACGAACATGCCGCCCTCCACTTCCCAGCGGCCTTGCTTCACACGTTCCTTGATCTCCTCATATACTTCCGGTGCATTTTTCTTTACATATTTATAGAGCTGCGGCTGGCTTGACATGAAGATGTACTCCGGATATCTGCGCATAAGCTCCAGAACAGTGGAAAAGCTTCTCACAGCCTTATCCTCCGTGACCTTCAAAGTCCACAGCCAGGCACAGTCTATGTGGGTGTGGCCCACGCAGTAAATATAAGCGTCACTGTCCCCGCAGTGTTTTTCATAAAATTCTCTGGTAATATACTCCTGTGCTTTATCCAGGCTTTGATAATATTCCCTTGAACCCTCTTTCCTGAGATCCAGCAGGTTCAGGGATTCATTCAGGCAGCCCAGAATGGTCAGGTATGCCTTGTCATCCTCAGGCAGAAGCCTTGCCACCTCAAAGGGTACCGATAGATCATAAAAATATTTCTCTGTCTTTCTGTCCAGCACCTTGACGGTGGAGCAGAGCCTGAGGGCAAAGTTCTGGTCCCCCGTGAAGGCTGACAGGATGATGCGGTACTCCCGGCCTGCGCAGGCTTTTTCCGTAAGGATGATCTCCCTGTGGTTCACGTCCAGCCCCTGGATCCTCTTTCCGTCTACAAAAACAGAAAACTGCGGGTTGGTCGCATCCCACTCCCCTTCTCTGCCGGTCATCAGCTCATACACCACGCACTCCCCGTCAAACTTTGCAGGGATCGTAACCTTTGTCTCGAACCAGTAATACTCCCTGTGACCGCCCCAAAGCTGCTCTCTTGTCAGCATGTCCCAGCCGGAGGTATCCAGATTCTCTAAATCCGTGAACCTCTTTTCTGTCTTCGTCATCCTGTAGTCCTGAATCTGAAAGGACCTGGGATAGATCTGCTCCTGGAGGTATTCCAGCAGTTTGCCGATCCGTTCTCTCATTAACACCATGTAAAAATTCCTCCCGTTTTCACGTTATCCTTTTGCTGCACCTGCCATGGTAAATCCTTTTGACATATAGTTCTGTGAGAGAATATACAGAAGGATGGAAGGCAGTGCATAAATCGCGGAGTATGCGGCAAGAGGGCCGTACTGGATGGTTCCGTGCTGTCCGAAAAACTGGTACAGCATTACCGATGCCGGCATCTTCTCCGGTGAACTTAATAATATGTAGGGAATAAAGAAGTTCCCCCAGCTTCCGGAAAAGGTATAGATAAATACCACACAGATTCCCGGAAACATAAGCGGCGCCACGATCTTACGGATGGATTTCATGGTTGTGGCGCCATCCACCCAGGCAGCTTCCTCCAGTTCCACGGGCACTCCGTCCATAAAATTCTTCATGAGCCAAATTCCATAGGGCAGGGATGATGCGGACAGAAACAGCACCAGTCCGGGAATGCTGTCCAGCAGTCCCACACTGAGAAAAATCTTATATACAGGTACCGTGACAGCGATCATCGGAAGCGCTGTCATAAACAGAATAACATACATGAAACCTTTTTTGTAGCTTAAATGATATCTGGATAAAGGATAAGCGGCAAGCCCTGAGATCAGCACCACGATCAGGGACTGGGCAAAGGAGATCACAAGCCCCACGCCAAAGCCTCTCAGGTTATCCGAGTTTGTCAGCACGTTACTGTAGTTGCTGAAAGTCCACTGTGTGGGCCACTTTAATGCCTCACCCGCATTTGTATCCAGAGATGCGATCACCACCCACAGAAGAGGAAGGATAAACACGATCCCCACGATCACCAGGAATACACAATGCAGGCTCTTTACCATCTTTTCACTCATTAGAATCCCTCCCTTACTGGTCCTTCAAAATTCTTGTATAAATCACACTGCACACAGCGCCTACGATCAATATCAGCATACCGATCGCGGTACCGTAGCCTAACTGCAGCCCTTTCAGCCCCTGATTATACATGAATATAGGAAGGGTTGTGGTTGAGGAACCCGGCCCTCCTCCTGTCATAGCATAGATCAGACCGAAAACGCCCAGTGTGGACAGCGTGTTCAGCATGGTATTGGTTGCAATGGTGTCCTTGATGCAGGGCACAATAATGCGGATAAGTGTCTGGAAACGATTGGCACCGTCCACCCTGGCTGCCTCCTCAATATCCCCTGACACGTTGTCAAGAGCTGACTGAAAGTTCAGCATGGAAAACGCAGTTCCGTGCCACACGTTGGCGATCACCACGGTCATCATAGGATGCTTGAACAGCCAGGAAACTGCCGGAATATGTACAGCCCCCAGAATCATGTTCATGGTTCCGTTATCCTTAAAAAATGCCATACAGCACAGGGCAACCACAATCTCCGGCATAACCCATCCCGCCAGGATACAGGGTCCCACAAAGCTTCGCAGTCCCTTGGGTTTTCCTTTCATGAAATAGGCGATCAAAAATCCCAGAACACTCTGCCCCAAAAGGCTGCCCACCAAAAAGAGCAGTGTGTTTTTGATGCTGGTCATGGTACTGGGGTCTGTGAGCATTCTCTTATAATTTTCAAAACCGATAAATTCCACATTCTTGGCATTGGCACCGCTCAGTGCCAGATTGGTAAAGGAATAATATACGGTCAGTACGATCGGTATGATAAAAAAGCATAAAAGCAGCAGCACTGCCGGAAGCAGCAGAATAGATTTTTTGGCCTCATCTTTTATGACATACGCACGGCTTGGTCTTGCCATAAAGCACCCTCCCTTCAATCGTGAAAAAATATGGGCGGCGGCACTATACGGTGCCAAAACCGCCCAGTTGCTTATCATGCCGGATCTTCTCCGGACAGCCTTTTATTTCTCAGTTACATTGTCATCGCCCACTGCACGTGCCACATCGGTAGCGTACTGTGTCATGGCATCTTCCGGAGATGTGCCGGATACCACGGATTCCACCATAGTCTGAATGCTGGTGGTGACAGTGGAGTATTTATCATTCTGCGGTCTGAAATCAGCGCTCTCCAGGAACTCTGTAGCAATCTGTTTAAATGGCTGTGCGGAATATGTTTCATCTGTGGCTACATCCTGTCTGGTGGCAATATTTCCCTGTGCTATGACAGCGTCTGTGTAAACTTCAGGGTCCATAAGATGTTTGATGAACTCGAAAGTCTCATCTTTGGCATCTGCATTCTCCGGAACGGATAATGCCCAGCCCCCTGCCAGTGTAATGGTTCCCGGGTCTTGTCCCTCAGAGGTAGGCATAGCCGCGAATCCCAGCACGTCCTTAGCCTCCGGCCACGGTGCTGCGCCTGTATCTGCCCAGTTTCCTGTAACCCAGCTTCCGTCAAGAGAGATAGCCAGTTTGCCTTCCGGCAGATATTCTCTGGCGGATGTGTTGGAAGCCTGTCCGTTTAATACAAGGGAGAGGTCAGGCCCGTATCCGTTGGAGTAGATATCCTGCAGGAAATACAGGGAATCCAGAATGCCCTGGCTCTTTACGATCCATTTATCATCATCATCCAGCAGCCTCTCTCCGGTTCCGTAGAGCAGCATTTCATATGTCTGCATGGAGGTTGCCTCACCTGTTGCCACACCGGAGTTGCACCAGAACGGCACTACATCCGGGCATTTTTCCTTCACAGCCTTGCAGGCATCCAGAATATCATTCCAGCTTTTCGGCTCCCAGTCCTGTCCTTCACTGATCACGCCGGCCTGTGCCAGAATGTCCCTGTTGTACCACAGGCCCCTTGTATCTGTACAGTACGGAATGCCGTATACAGAACCGTCTGAGCCGGTAACGCCTTTTTTCATGGAATCATAGTAGGATGTATTCCAGTCCTCATAATCCTTTACATAATCATCCAATTTTGTCAGATAGCCTGCGCTCACATCATTTGGAAGCTGGAAGGTATCCTCACAAACCAGGTCCGGGCATGTTTTTTTATCCGCAAGCTGGAGAGCCACCTTTGTGAAATAATCGCCCTCCTGCGCTACGATTGGGGCAATATTCAATTCCACCGTATCTTTTTTATCCCAGGTGTCATATCCGTCCTGTATCCATTTCCAGAGCGCGCCGTCCTCGCCCTGACCGTCATCCCTGAAACAGAAGGTAATGGTTTTCTTTCCGCTGTCCGCTTCCTCTTTGCCGCCGCCGTCCGCCTGGGCTGCTTTGTCGTTTCCTCCTCCGCAGGCTGTCAGCCCTGCAACCATTACAGCCACCAGAAACAGGCCCATCACTTTTTTCATTTTCATACTCGTTCTCTCCTTTTCGGTGTTATTTGATGAAACAAGAATATCATCTTTTCCCGGTTGGGTATATTCCATATATTTAAAAAAGGGGGGCATTTATGACCACCCCTTAACGTTTTTTTATTATAATGAGTTTTACCGCATTCTGAAGTTCCTCTGCTGTATCTTCCGGCTTGGTCCCTCTGACCTCCAGCAGGTTATAAAGGCTCTCTGATACCTGCTGGGCGATCTCAAACCAGGAATTATTTGTCTCCGCACACCATCCCTCATTAATGTAACGGTTGAGAAACCCGGTGCCTTCATCCGGACCTATGCGTTTTGACTGGTAGGGCACTGCTGCTTTTACGGGCAGGGTGTCCATGGCGTTGCAGATTCTTTCCTAAATATCATCCTGGTAAAGGTAGGTGAGAAAACGATAGGCTTCCCGGTCCGCATACTCTGTCACCCCGATATTCTCCCCTGACAGCATCAGGGATTCCCTCACATCGCCGGGAAGCGGTATGATACCTGCTGAAAATTCCATTCTGGAGCTGCGCAGAATGGTGGAGGCACTGAGCCTGTTTGCCATCATCAGCACTTTTCCCTCGGCAAAAGAGCGGGCTACATCCGCTTCCGTAAGGTTAATGGTCTGCTTTCCTATGTACCGGCTCCTTTTCAGTTCCTCCAGTATATCAGCTGCCTCAACCCCGCCCTCCTGGTCCATGGTATTAAGGCTCCCCCCGCAGGCGTACAGCAGTGCCCTGTAAAAGGCGTAAATCTCCTCCGGCCGCTTTGCTGCGAATCCAAACTTGTCCCCAACGCTGTCCTGCAGAGCGCTGCAGGTATCTAAAAGCCCGTCCCAGTCTTCCGGAGCGGACAGGCCTTTCTCCGTAAAGACATCCTGGTTGTAAAACAGTACATAAGGGTCGCAGGTAAAGGGAATCCCATAATATTTTCCGTCATCCATGGTTGTATTCCACAGCTTCTGGAAGTTCATGCTGTCCTGACACTGTGCTTCCACATACGCTGATAGATCCGCAAACACCCCCATGTCGATCAAAGCAGGCATCATCCCGTTGTCACAAATGATCAAATCCGCGGTTTTTCCGTTATCCATACGGAGACAGATCTCTTTTTTAAAATTCTCCTTCGGGATGAACTCCATATGCACCTCAGCACATCCGGAGCGCTTTGAGTAATACTCTGCCACCTCATTTAGGATCTGCTGATGCAGCTTTGTCTCATAGGCACAGAGCACATAGATTTGTTTTTTCTGCTCTTCCTCTGTTTCCCGTACTTCTTTTCCCTCCTCCCCCTGCCAGAAGAGGAACGCCGCTGCAAGGCCCACACACAGAAAGAAGGCGGCAAAACACCATTTCTTTTTCATTTCGCATTCTCCCTTTTGTATTCAGAGGGTGTGACCCCGCAGAGCTTCTTAAATACCTTCACAAAATATTTCTGGTCATGAAATCCCACCATCTCCGCCACCTCATATACCTTATAATTTCCTGAGAGCAGCAGACGCTTGGCTGTGCTGACCCGGAAATTCTGCAGAAAGGAGGTAAAATTCACCCCGGTCTCCCTGCAGAAAATACGGCTTAAATATTCCGGGGTGACACAACACCCCTCAGCAGCCTCAGACAAGGTGATCTCTCTCTGATAATTGCTGCGGATGAAATCAATCACATTGAGTATCATGCCATTTTCTGTAATATCAAGAGTCTCCCTGCTGCTGGCAACGGCATTCATGATCTTTTCAAACTGATACCTCACCTCTCTTTTTGAAGTGCTCCGGGCTATATTTTCCATGATATAAGAGGTATCCTCCCCTGCTTCCAGACTGCCCCTGGTCTCCCCTGCCACCCGAAGGACCCCCGCCGCAAACCTAAGGATATAATCCCGGATACAGGCAGGCCTTCCCTCACTGTCTATGACCGTTTTGGCAAACTGTTCCCCGATCATGCGCACTTTCTCATAGCGCCCGCTGCGTATTTCCCTGTAAATGCTCTGTTCCAGATAATCCGGGTATTCCAGTTCTTTGTATGTAACCGAATCCACAAGTTCCCGGCTCAGAATGGTTTCCTCCGGCAGGGAAAATGCATACTGCATCATATCCTTAAGCTCTGACAGCCTTTCATTCAGCCCGGTAAATCCGTAAAGTATCCCGTAACTGCAGTGACATTCCGTGATCTGGCAGAGAGAGTGGTAAATTCTGGTCTTGAAGATTTTGAACAGGTTTTTATTTCTCTCGGTGTCGGTGAGCATCACTAAAAATCCCTGCTGTCTGGGCAGAGACATGACGTAATAATTTTCCATGCACAGGGAATCCAGCAGTTCTGTGGTGTGCTTCTGCAGCTCGCTTCCCGTCTCATTGGCAAGACTGCACGGATAAATCAGGAAAAGAGAAATCTGCGTCCTGTCATCCACCTGCAGGGTCTCTCTGAGAATAGGCCCTGTCTGCTGCCTGTCCATATCCGTACCTGTGAAATACGTCCACAGAAGCTGTTCCGCGGAGACCTTCTCCACCCTGTTTTTCTTAATGTTCCCCTCTGCCCTCTGCAGCACCTCCAGAAATCCTTCCACCTCCAGAGGCTTCAGCACATATTCCACCACCTGAAGCTTTAGTGCCCTTCTTGCATACTCAAATTCAGAATACCCTGTAAGAAGAATGGCCTGGACAGAGATTCCCTCCTCCAGGATTTTTTCCAGCATCTCCAGGCCGCCCATGACCGGCATCTTAATGTCAGAGATGACCAGATCCGGCCTGATTTTTTTCACTGCCTCAAGCCCTTCTTTTCCGTTTCCGCAGACTGCTGCCACCTCATACTCTGTATTCCTGGCGAGTATATTTAAGATTCCTTCTCTGGATTTCGGTTCATCCTCTACTACTATTATCTTCAAATTGTATACCTCCTACTCATAGGGAATCAGAATGGTTATAACAGTCCCCTCCTGGCTTGTTTCCACATGGAAGCTTCCATGCTCCCCGTAATAAAGCTTGATCCTGGTTATGACATTGCGCACGCCGATACTGGATTCTATGCGCTCTTTCTTATAATCAAAATGATTGAAGTACTCCGCCTGTTCCTCCCTCATGCCTTTTCCGTTATCTTTCACCACGATGGATATTTTGTGTTCCCCTGCTTTTGTCAGACAGATATTGATCTCATCCATGCCCGTATTTCCCGGAAAGCCGTGGACTAAGGTGTTTTCCAGAAGGGGCTGTATCAACAGCTTATGAATCCTGCACTTCATCAGATTCTCGTCAGCCTCCACGGTACAGATAAAAGAATATTCAAATCTCTGCTGCTGCAGATACACATACTTTTTCAGGTATTCCAGTTCATCCCGGATCTCCACGATCTCATTGCTTTTGTGGATGCTGTACCTGAGGATCAGAGCCAGGCTGGTGAGCATTTTACTGATGCTGTACTCTTTCCGGTCAATGGCGACCCAGTTGATGGCATCCAGGGTATTGTACAGAAAATGGGGGTTTATCTGTGCTTCCAGGGATTTTATCTCCGCATATTTTTCCCGTACAAGGGCTTCTTTTTCCTGCTCATTGGACGAGCGGATCTGCCGGAGCATACTGTTGAAGTGTCTGCCGATCCTTGCAAACTCATCCATGCCCTCCTCCGGGACCTGCACATCCATATCCCCATTGTTGGCCTTATCCATGGCATTCAGAATCGGTTTTACAGAACGGTCCATCTCTTTTGAGAAAGAGACCGCTATCAGCACACAGATCACACCTGCCAGAAGGCCCACCAGCACAATGAGAAAGGCCAGGTTATGAAGGTCTTTCAGCACATAATTCAAATCCCGCACATTCACCACATAAAACTCCTGATTCTGTACCCCTTTGCTGCGCACAGACAGGCTTGCGCCCCCGGGATACCGGTTGTCCTCCACAAATTTCTGGGCTGCCTGCTCTATTTCCTTCTTCCCCCGCTCCTTTTTCTCCTCCCCGGCAAATATATTCCTCTCCCCGTAATTCCCCTCCGGGTAGGAAATAATATCCCCGTACCGGTTCACAACGAACGTAATGTTTGACTTTGTGCTGCCCTGCCTGTACACGTCGCACAGCGCCTTCTCATCCACACACAGCAGGATACATCCCACAGGCCCCTCTTGGTAATCATTAAAGTCTGTGAGCTGATGCGCCACATAAAAATAATCTTTCTCCCCATATCTGGTGTCCAGTTTATGATACGTCCTGGAATAGACCGTCTGTTTCTCGGCATAGGCCTGTTTAACCATCTCATTGTTTCTGATATTATCCAGGTCAAAACAGAAGCTCTCCGCACCGGACAAGGTCATGCTGTCATAAAAACATACATCCCCGTAAATGCCGGTGACAGCTATCCCCAGTATGTTTTTATTTATGTATACAATATTCTGCAGATTTTCCTCTATCTTATGTTTTGCCAGGTAAAATCTGCTGCTGTCCCAGATATTAATAGGCTTCAGGTTATCCACATATGTCTGGTCCGTATAGATATCCTGGATCAGATTCTCAAAGGTATCCAGAAAATTCTGTACGTTTCCGGAGGATTGTTCCAGGTTGGCTTCAATCAGCTCTCCGGTCTGCCTGGTTATGGTAGCTGCGCTCTGTCTGTAAGAGATCAGCAGGACAAATATGATCGGGACCAGGGAAACACCTAAAAGAAGCATAAGCATCCGTCTGCCAATCCCCAGTCTCTGCAGTCTTTTATTCAAAATCTCTCTCTTCTCCTCCTTTGTCTTTGCTGTCCGGATCATATCTGTACATCATGGGGCGGTCCTCTCTGCCAGCTAAAAAAATGCAGATTTTCCCATAATGAGATACTTTTTCATTTTACAGTATGTTTTATTCTATGCCAAGGTGGAGATATTTGACTTTTGGGGAGTAATCTATATATAATAAGAGATATAAAATTACAGAGATGCCCTTGTGGTATCTTATGAAGATAAGGCGGAAACGCAGATGAACAGCAAGATTAAAATTATCGAAGACCTTTCCCTGAATGCCTGGCCCTCACATCAGATGCAGATTTATGATGGATGGATTCTCCGGTTTTCTTATTTTTACACCCACAGGACCAACTGTGTGGAGCAGATCGGGCCGTCTGCCATTCCACTCATGGATAAAATCGCATACTGTGAGGAAATTTATGCAAGATGGGGAACTCCCACGATTTTTAAGATCAATCCCCTGATGGACAGTTCCTTTGACCAAAAGCTTATGGAACGTGGGTATCACATTGCCCACACTACAGAGGTTATGACCATGAACCTGGAGAAGTACGTGGTGCAGAAACCATCAAGGCCCGTATTCTTAAGCCGGGAAATATCTCCGGATTGGCTGAATGGACTGTTTTCTTTAAAGGGAACGGAAAACGAGATACACAAAAAGATTGTGCCCTCTATGTACAGGGCCATACCGAAAGACACCATATTTGCGTCCATTTATGACGGGGGAAAGATCATAGGGACAGGACTTGGCATATTAGACAGGGATCATGTGGGGATATACGCCATACATGTGGCGGAAGAATACCGGCGGCAGCATTTAGGAGCGTCTATATGCAGGTCTATCTTAAATTCAGCCATCGACGAAGGGGCCACGGAAGCGTATCTCCAGGTTGTGGAAGGCAATGTGGGGGCACGGAAACTTTATGAGCGGTTGGGATTTGCATATTTTTATACTTATTGGTTCCGGCAGGAAAGCTGCCAGCCTTTCTCCCAGGATAAATATCCGGACACAATTTCCCGGGGTTGACGCCGGAAGGCCTCCACAACGGCCAGTTCCATTCCAACCCCCATCAACCAGAAAGTCCCATTTATCCTTGCTGTCTTAACCTGTTTCATCGTAAACTTCGCCCTGGAGCAGCAATTTAACTGGTCCCTGCTGGCAGCCGCAAGCTGTCTCTTCGGCTATCTGGCACGATACACCCTGATATTCGGCGGAAAACACCGCATCCTTCACACCTACCTGGTGATCTGTATCCTGCTGATCCCCTTCCTATACATCACAGAATACACAGCCAACTTCTACATACCCCAGCCCATATACTGGGTCACAAAATTAGGCATCCCCATAGGCCTTGCCTGGCTGGCCGCCCTTGCAGTCACCGCCCTTCTCAGAGTCCTGACACACGCCAACTCCTTCCTGACAACCGGCTGCTTTATCCTTGCCTTCTACTTTGCAGAACGTTACACCAACAACCAAATAGATGCCTTCACAGGTTTAAACGAGTCCTGGCGCCTCTCCGACCATTACCCCATACTCTACTTCTCAGCCGCCGCCCTCTTCCTCCTGATAGGCCTGATCACCACCGCTGCCAACCACCCCCGCCAATAAAACGCCCTCCAATATCCACCAAAAAAGAGATATAGCATTTATCAGACAAGTCCTCCATAAAAGGAATACCATCACTGACAAACACCATATCTCTTTGTTTATTTTATATCTTTTAAATCTTTTTTTCTTTCATGCCTTTTTCATCCCCTGTTCCGCCGTCCCCCTTCTAACTCACTCTACCGAAAAAACAATCCCCCCAACTGCAAATCCCTCTTAAACTCCCGAATCCGAGTATCCCCATCAATATAAACCGCCTCAATTCCCATAGCCGCAGCCCAGTCACCCATCTGTTCCGCCGTGATATCATAAGAAAACGCCGTATGATGAGCTCCTCCGGCCAGAATCCACGCTTCCGCACCGGTAGCCAGATCCGGCTTTGGTGTCCAGAACGCCGTAGCCACCGGCAGCTTAGGCATAGTCTTCTCCGTCTTCTTGCAGTCCACATCATTAATGATCAGACGGAACCGATTCCCCAAATCAATCAAAGAAGCGGCTATGGCCGGACCTGTCTTAGCCGTAAACACAAGACGAGCCGGGTCCTCCCTGTCACCCATACTCAGAGGGTTCACCTTAATACTGACCGGACCCTCAGAAATGGTGGGGCATACCTCCAGCATATGCGCCTGCAGAATCCCTTCCTTGCCCGGAACCAGATTATAAGTATAATCCTCCATGAAAGAAGTACCCTTGGCGCCTTCCATCCCGGCTGTCATGATCTTCATCAGACGAACCATGGCGGCTGTCTTCCAGTCACCTTCCCCGCCGAATCCGTATCCTTTTTCCATCAGCCTCTGAATTGCCAGTCCCGGAAGCTGTTTCAGTGAGCCTAAATCGCCAAAATGGGTGACAATGGCCTGATAATTCTTTTCCTCCAGGAACCTTTCAAATCCAATCTCAATCTGAGCCTGGACTGCCACATGACGTCTGAACTCCTCCGGGTCTCTTCCCTCCAGAAGGATCTCATATTTGTCATAATACTCTTCCACCAGCGCGTCCGTATCACCTTTTGACACAGCCTGCACTGCCTCTGCGATCTCGTTCACCGGATAAGCGTCAATTTCCCAGCCGAATTTAATCTGGGCCTCTACCTTGTCACCTTCTGTCACAGCTACATTTCTCATGTTATCTGCAATTCTCATGACACGGATATGGCTGCTTTCCATGATACCCACTGCTGTACGCATCCAGGACGCAATTTTTCCCAGTACCTTTTTGTCACTCCAATGGCCGACCACCACTTTACGCTCAATTTCCATGCGGGACACAATATGGCCATACTCCCGGTCTCCGTGAGCGGACTGGTTTTCATTCATGAAATCCATATCAATGGTATCGTAAGGGATCTCCTGATTAAACTGTGTATGCAGATGCATCAGCGGTTTTCTGTACTCCTGCAGACCCAGGATCCAGGACTTAGCCGGTGAAAAAGTGTGCATCCATGTGATAACACCTGCGCATTCTTCATCTGCATTTGCCTCATTGAATGTTTTTCTGATTATTTCATTTGTGATCAAAGTCGGTTTCAGGATCACTTCATAAGGAAGCATCCCCGATTTATTTAATTCCTCTACGATGATCCTGGAATGTTCAGCCACTTTTCTAAGACATTCATCCCCGTACAGATCCTGAGAACCTGTAGCAAACCAAAACTTGTAATTTCTGCCTGTTTTCATAAAATCACCCTCCTGTTAGTGTCTTCTCTTGTTATTCTTCACATATATGGTATTTTTCTTTTATCATAGAGCTTGTACGGTTATCTTTACAAGTTGTATTCACAGGAAGGGTACAAGTTTTTTAGTTGTATGCCTTTACTTAAACCAGTTTCCAGGGGAGGAAAAACCGTGGGCAAAATCCTCCAACTCCTCATATACATCAATAAGGGAACTGACATAACATTTGATCCGGTTGTTTCCGCCCCCTGCATCTTTGAACAGACGGCTGATACGTTCCGCCACGCGGAAACAGTTTTCCTGCGTAATGCCCGGAAGCATGACCAGAAACTGGCACGAACTGTACCGGGTATATAAATCCCCCCTGCGCAGTGACAGTTTAATGGCAGTCTGAAATTTTTCCGCTGCCTTACTGATCTTCTCCTCATTTTCAATGGGGGTTCCCGCATTGTCTGTCAATGTGCATAACATGAGAAAAACCGACATCCCCGTTCTCTCTGTCATGCGCACAATGATCCTGTATATATCAATAAAACTGGGCAGGGAGCAGAAGTAAGCCCCTTTCCCTTTTGTCTTTTCCTTTAATACTTTGCGTATCTCCCTCATATCAGAGGTAACGCCCTGGATCTGGCTGCTCATAGCATGAAAACGCTCCTGCATTTTATCCGATGGTGTCAGCCCAAACTCGTTAAAATACAGGGACGCTGTCTCCTCATAGACCTTCAGCGCCTCCTTATGCCGGTATAGGGCCAGCAGGCTGTCGATCCGCCAAAGCTGCCACTCCTCATAAGGATAAATAGAAGCGGCCCGGGTACTGATATACAACAATCCCTCATATTCCCTCCGGTTTTTCAAAATAGAAAAAAGCTCCCGCAGGCAATTGAAATAAAGGTCCCTGTACTTTACACCTGCGATCACTGCCCATGCCTCTGAGGTGACGGTGGATAAGAATTCCCCTTTATAGAGACTGCAAGCCTCCTTCAAAAGCTCCTCCTTCTTCTCACCGCTTGCGGTATGTGCCTCCTCGATCAATGCCTCCATCTGATGGACATCCACAACTGCCTTTATATGCTCATTCCACCTGCAGACACCTCTCTGCACGGTGATGTAGGGGTCATCGGGCATACCTGCTTTTTTGAGCTGTCTGCGGAGTCTGAAAATGGTGTTGTTGAGGCTGCTGTTTCCATTCTCCACACCATTTTTTCCATAAAGATTATCAATCAGTTCTGTCTTGCCTATCCCATCCTTCAGGTGCAGCATAAGAAGCTGAAACAACTGGACAAATTTTGCCGGGCTGCTCCTGTCGAAAACAACGGCAGCCCCCTCATAAGAAATAGAAAAACCACCCAGCATCCGGACCCTCATAATTCCGGTATTTTTTTCTCTCTCCATCTTTTATATCTCCTGCAATTTGTGCGCCGTAAAAAAGGCCGCCCCTCATCCAGGACGGCCTCTCTTTTTCATATCTGCTCTTTTTTCCTTAAATGTTCCATATTTATTTGTTGCTCAAATATTCCTCGATACTTTTCATAGCTTCGACTTCGTCTTCGCCTTCAACTGATACAGTCACGCTCTCACCAGCGTCTAATCCCAAACTCATCATACCCATGATGCTCTTTGCATTTACCTTCTTTTCCTGACTCTCCAGATAGATATTGCTGGCATACTGGCTAGCTACCTGCACGAGTAATGCAATCGGTCTTGCTTCCAAGCCGTTTGAAATACCGATGGTAATTGGTTTACTGATCATATCTGTTCCTCCTTGTTCCCTCTGAGCTCCTCTGCTATGCTGCCAATCTTCCGCAGTCTGTGATTGACTCCTGATTTGCCCACTGGCGGTGTCAATAACATACCAAGTTCTTTCAAAGAAGCCTGTGGATATTCCAGCCTTATCTGTGCGATTTCTTCCAGATTATCCGGAAGCCGTTCCAACCCAATGGTGTCACGGATATAGGCTATATCCTCCATTTGTTTTACTGCAGCATTTACAGTCTTGTTAATATTCGCCGTTTCGCAGTTAACCTTACGGTTCACGCTGTTGCGCATTTCTTTCAGTATCCTGACATTCTCAAGATTCATCAAGGATACATTGGCCCCCATGAGGCCTAAAATTTCTACGATCTGTGCGCCTTCTTTTACATAAACAACTTCGTGCTTCTTGCGGCTTACAACTTTTGCATCCACTTCAAAGGATTGCACCAGTTCCTGAAGCTGCTGAGCTTTTGACAATGTGGAACACACGATTTCAAAGTGATAAAACTTCTCTGGGTCACTGATGGATCCGGCACATAAAAATGCCCCCCGCAAAAATGCTCTCCTGCAGCAGCTCTTCTGGACAACCAGAGGGTTCACAAGAGCAGCACAAGGCATTGGCTGCCTGTCTGCGGTCAGATACTTTGCTGCCTGCAAAATTCTCACGGTATCTTCCTGACCTCGTACTTCAATCACAAATCTGTTGTTTCTTTTTATTAAACGTTTATCTATAGAAATTTCTCTATCTATTTTAAATGTTTTTTGCAATAAAGTAAAGCACTTTCTTATAACACTTTCATTTTCTGTAGAAAAACAGAGAAACGCATCGCCTTTCTCTGTCCTCTGTATCTCACCGCAAAAACTGAAAATGGCCGAAAGCTCTGCTATCTGGCAATGCCGTGCAGGGCTGACCAAGCGCTCCAGCTCCCGTTTTACGCTTCCGGAGAATGACATTTCTTCGCATCCTTTTCTATATCTCTATGTTCGATCCGTATTCCGTATTCTTCTGACTTTTTCAGCCGTCTGTAAAGCTCATTGGCCAGCGTCACACTGCGGTGCTTGCCGCCTGTACATCCGATGGCGATCACAAGCTGGGATTTGCCTTCGGATATGTAGTTGGGAATCAGAAAGCGCAGCATATCCTCCAGTTTATGGGAAAACTCCTGTGACAGTTCAAATCCCATCACATAGTCACTGACCGGTTTGTCGTTGCCGCTTAGAAAACGCATTCCTTCTATATAATAGGGGTTCGGCAGAAACCTTACATCAAACACCAGGTCAGAGTCTCCGGGAATCCCGTACTTAAACCCAAAGGACAGGACTGTGATCATCAGGTTCTTGAACTTCTGGTTCTCCACAAAAATCTTCTCCAGCTCTTCCTTCAGCTCTCTGGTAAGGAGCTGGCTGGTATCCAGAATGTAATCCGCAAATTCCCGCAGAAATGCCAGCCTGGACCGCTCCAGCTTGATCCCTTCATCCACCCTGCCGTTGCCGGAAAGCGGATGGGAACGCCGTGTCTCTTTGTATCGTTTTACAAGAGTCTTGTCGTCCGCATCCAAAAAAAGGATTTCAGGCAGGAACCCCGGCAGACGCAGCCGCTCCAAAACGTGTTCCAGTTCCGATAAGGCTTTGCCGCTTCTGATATCCACGCCCACAGCTACACGCTCGATCTCTCCCGAACTTCCGTCCTTTACAAGCTGGGCAAATTTTTCTATTAAGAGTATAGGGAGATTATCCACACAAAAATATTCCATGTCTTCCAGCATCTTCAGAGCCGTACTCTTACCGGCACCTGACATTCCCGTTACAATTACAAAACGCATATAAAATCCTCTCTGGTAACCACTTTAAAACTCGCCCAGGAACTTCACTTCCGGCTCCAGGGTAACGCCGAACTTCTCCCTGACTCTCCTTTGCACTTCCTCTATCAGGTTCTTCACATCCTCAGCTGTGGCATCTCCGGTATTGACAACAAATCCGCAGTGCTTCTCAGAAATCTGTGCCCCGCCCACCTGAAACCCGCGAAGGCCTGTATCCATGATCAGTTTACCTGCAAAATACCCCTCAGGCCGCTTGAAGGTACTCCCTGCACTTGGCATATCCAACGGCTGTTTGCTGGTACGGCGCTCTTTGAAGTCATCCATCTGTTCCTTAATGTGGGATGCTTCACCTTTATCCAATCTGAGCACTGCTTCCAGTACAATATATCCTTTTTCTTTTACGATACTTGTCCGGTATCCCAGATTCAGTTCTTCCCTCTTCAGGCATATCACGCTGCCCTCTGCATCCATGACTGTGACTTCCTCCAGGACATCCTTCATCTCACCCCCGTAAGCACCTGCATTCATAACAACAGCGCCTCCCAAGGTTCCCGGAATACCGCTTGCAAATGCAAACCCGGCCAGACTGTGGTCCAAAGCCACCGCTGCGATTTTGGAGAGGAGGGCCCCCGCCTTAGCCCGTATGACCTGACCACTGACTTCAATCTCACTCACATTCTTCCAGAGCTGAATGACAACACCTTTATACCCCTTGTCGCTCACAAGGAGATTGCTCCCATTTCCTAAAATGAAAAACGGCAGATCCTCCCTTTTACAGATATGTAAAATCTTCCGCAGTTCATCCACGCTGTGAGGACGAAGGTAATATTCCGCCGGTCCTCCAATACGAAATGTTGTATGCTTTTTCATTGGTTCATAGACATTGACATTGTCACTGCCCAGACACTGACAAAACTCATTTTCTATTTTTTTATTCACTCTCTTACCTCTTGCTTTGATAATATTATATAAATCCAAATGACACAGCAAAAACAGTTTCAGACAGAAATTTTATTTTCTGTCTGTCTTCTGTCGCATCCCAATTAAATCTTTTATCACCTCTCCGGCAATCATCAGTCCGGCAACACCCGGAACAAAGGATATACTGGAGGGCACCGGCCTTCCTGTGGACGGCCTGGTCTCCTGTGTCTGTACCTTTTCCTCTTTTAGGCCCATCCGGCGTTTTTTTTCTTTCGGCGCAAGCTCTGTGGAAAAAAGCACCTTAACCTTCTTTATTTTTCTTTTTTTCAATTCCGTCCGCATGACCTTTGCCAAGGGACATACACTGGTTTTCGCAATATCCGCGATCTGAAAACAGGACGGATCCAGCTTGTTTCCGGTCCCCATACAGGATATGACCGGCTTGTTGCAGGCCTTTGCCCTGTCTATGAGAAGGATCTTGGCAGAGACCGTGTCCACTGCGTCAACAATATAATCATAACTGGAAAAATCAAATAAACTGACTGTCTCAGCAGAAAAAAAAGTCTCATAGGTATGAACCACTGCGTCCTCATTGATATCAGCAATGCGCTCTTTTGCTACCTGTACTTTTTTTCTTCCGATCGTAGAACGAAGCGCTACCAGCTGTCTGTTCAGGTTTGTTACTGCAACTTCATCGTGGTCCACCAAGATCAGGTTCCCCACACCGGCTCTTGCCAGTGCCTCCACCACATAGGACCCCACACCGCCCAGGCCAAACACCGCGACCTTGGAATCGGCAAGGATCTCCAGTCCCTCTTTTCCTATTAATCCTTCTGAACGGGAAAATGCATGCAGCATACTTGCGGTTCCTCCTAAGTAAAAACTATTTTAATCGAATAACGGCTCGCTTCCCCGGCTCGCCGCTTCTTTAATGTACCGCCTTGACCTAGGTCAAGCCGTATCGAATAACGGCTCGCTTCCCGGGCTCGCCATTCTTTAATGTACCGCCTTGACCTAGGTCAAGCCGTATCGAATAACGGCTCGCTTCCCGGGCTCGCCATTCTTTAATGTACCGCCTTGACCTAGGTCAAGCCGTATCGAATAACGGCTCGCTTCCCGGGCTCGCCATTCTTTAATGTACCGCCTTGACCTAGGTCAAGCCGTATCGAATAACGGCTCGCTTCCCGGGCTCGCCGTTATTCTTCATTATACTATTAAATCCCTTAATTGTATAGAACTAGTTTTTCATCTTTGGCTTAAAAATAAGGCTGGCCAGGTATGCGAATATGAGGGCTGCCGAGATTCCCACAGCGCTGGAGGTAAAGCCTCCCATGAAGATTCCGATGAATCCCTGCTCTCCGATGGCCTTTTTTACGCCTTTCCAGAGAAGATTTCCAAATCCAAGAAGGGGAACGCTGGCTCCTGCGCCGGCAAAATCCATGAGCTTGTCATAGATCCCCACTGACCCAAGAACAGCTCCTGTGCATACCAGAAGTACCATAACGCGGCCCGGCAGCAGCTTTGTCTTGTCTAAAAGTATCTGAACCAGGGCACAGATCAGCCCTCCAACCCAAAATGCATTGATATAATCCATATTTACTGCCTCCTGTTATCCTGCTTTAACAATGCTCCACCACAACAGCCTGGGCGATTCCGGGCACACTTTTTCCCTCATTGTAACTGACTTTGGACAAAAGCGCTCCTGTGGGGACAAATAGAACACGTTTCCATTCTCCCTTCTCAATCTTTGGGAGAATATAAGACGCAAAGGTTACGGCAGAACAGCCGCAGCCGCTTCCGCCCGCATGTGTGTCCTGGGACTCCTTGTCATAGATTTCTATGCCGCAGTCCATATGCTGCTTTTCAATGTCAAAGCCTTTTACCTTCAGCATGTCAAAGAGAATACGCTGCCCCACTTCACCCAGGTCCCCAGTGATGATCCTGTCGTAATCCTCGGGCATACGGTTAAAGTCCATCATGTTTTGGTAAATGGTATCACAGGCAGCCGGAGCCATACAGGCTCCCATATTCAGGGAATCCTTGAGGCCGAAATCAATGATCTTTCCTGTGGTAATGCCGGTGATCCGGGCCTTTCCCCCTTTTGTTCCCAAGACACAGGCTCCGCTTCCCGTTACCGTCCAGGTGGCGGACAGGGGACGCTGGTTTCCGTATCCGAGAGGAAAGCGGAATTCTTTCTCCGCGCTGCCGAAATGGCTGGAGGTGACTGCCACCACATAGTCACCGTATCCTGCCGCCACAGCCATGGAGGACAGGGAAAGTGCCTCGCCCATAGTGGCGCAGGCTCCATACAGCCCGTACACCGGCGTGTCAAACTCTATGATACCAAAAGATGAGGCAATGGTCTGTGCCAGAAGGTCGCCCACATAAATCGTGCGGATCTGCCATTTCTCCAGTTCTGCCTTCCCAATCGCCATTGTGACGGCTTCCTTCTGAAGGACGCTTTCCGCCTCCTCCCAGGACTGACATCCGAACATGCCGTCCTCCCCGCCTATCACATCAAAATATTTTCCCAGAGGGCCGTCCCCCTCCTTTTTTCCTACAATGGAGGCTCCGCTTAAAATATGAACCGCATGTTCAAACTGAATACTCTGTTTACCGATTGTCTGTTTTCTCACATCTGTCATCCCACGATCCCCCATAATTTAAGGCCATAATAGACTGCTCCCAATACGGCTGAAGTCAGAATACCATAAAGGATAACCGGACCCGCAATAACAAAAATTTTACAGCCGATCCCAAACACCTGGCCTTCTTTCTGATACTCAATGGCCGGGGCTGCCACTGAATTGGCAAACCCAGTAATAGGCACCAGGGTTCCGGCGCCGGCCCACTTTGCAATTTTAGGATAAATATTGAAACCGGTACAAAGTACACTTAAAAGTACCAGGATCAAAGAAGTCCAGCCGCCGCTGATCTCTTTATCCAATCCCTGGCTCATACAGAAATTCATGATCCCCTGACCCAGTACGCAGATTGCACCGCCGCTCAGAAAAGCGCGGCACATGTTTTTAAACAGGCTGTGGGTGGGCGTCACCTGCTTTACATATTTTTCATATTCTTTGGCTTTTTTCTGTTTTTCCTGCTCCGCTGCAGTTGCCATAACTTTCACCATCCTTTTTTCCTGCTTCGTGATCATAGAAGCTGCTTGTAACCATCCAGCAGATCCGGTGTTCCATCCGGCCAGAAACCAAACTGAATGGAACACCGGGCCTTTACTGAACAATTACGCTTTCAGATAGTATGAGAATGTTATGATAAAAATATGTGCGGGAAAAAATTATTAAAAAAGAAAGGCAAATCCGCAGATATGCAGATTTGCCTCAACAGAGCAATCGTGGGTATTTCTTACGCAGTCAATATTTCCAGTCAGTCAGCGCCTGTCATTGTACTGCTCAAAACCTTCCTCAATTTCTTCTAAAATTTTCGCGTATCTGAGAAGTTCTTTCTGAATCTCCTCTTTGTCATCACGTTCCTGCTTATAGCACACCCGGTGCTCCATGCTGGCCCAGAAATCCATGCCAATGGTCCTGATCTGCACTTCCACCGGATAGTATTCCGTGCTGTCAATAGTGCAGACCTGAATGCCCAGAACCATGTGATAGCTCCGGTAGCCGTTCTTTTTCGGATTGGCAATGTAGTCCTTTTCTTTGATCAATATAAGATCGTTCTGCTTTTTCAACTGCTCGGCAAGCAGTTCCACATCTCGCTCAAAATAGCAGATAACCCTGGCTCCCGCAATATCCTGAAGATTTTCCTTGGCATTTGTAAAGCTGGGGCTCAGTTCCATCCGCTCCAGTTTATCCTCAATACTTAGTTTCTGCTTGATTCTGGACTGAATATTGTGAATAGGATGGGATGCACTGCCATACATGGAATGGTTCAGCACATCCAGCCTGGCCTTTAGTAGGTTGAGCGCATCCTGATAGGGAACAATCAGATCATAATATTGTTCATTTGTCATTTACCGTCCTCCTTTATAGGCAGACCATCCCCCTGTCTGCCCGCTCCTTCTACTATAACATAAACCGGCATATCCATAAATAAAGACGGGCTGAACTTTTTCTAAAAGGCTTATAAACTCTTCCCTCCGCGCCCTGCAGCCATATTGCTTTATTTGATGTCGTAAACGCTTCGCAGCCTGAGTGTATCAGCATTTCCGGAGATGATCTCCACCTCTTTTGTATCCCCGTTCAAGTCAAAATAATTGTCAGAAAGGACAAGGTCTTCCTCTTCATTTAGGATCTCTACACTTTTTGCATAGGATGACGCTGTGACCCTGATCTTATTTCCCTCTTTTTCCCAAGTCAGGCAGGGGTCTTCATAGCGGAAATACTTCGGGTAGGAAAAAATGACCGTCCCCTCTGATAAAACATGTGCCTTCTCTTCCCCATCTTTTACTTCTATGGCCTGGAAGCTGACGTACTGGGTAAATACATCCACATGGGGAAGCTCTGTCTTCTCCAGCCACACAGCCGAGAGGGCGGGTACTGTTATCTCTTGTTCCTCCAGGCGCAGAATCTCTGCTTTTTGGTTACGGAGCTGCCAGCAGACTTTGATTTTTCTATCCTCTAAGGTTTCGTTGGCCACATTGAGGCGGATGGATTTTTCAAATGCAAAATGTTGCCGGTTCATGTTGGCCTCCTGGGTCATCCAGCCCTCCTCCTTACAGGAGATCATCACCGGGGCAAAAAAGCGTTTCGCATAATAATGAAGTGCTTTCCATCTGCCGCCGTAGTCAATGGAGGACCAGGATACCACAGGCCAGCAGTCATTTAACTGCCAGTATACAGCGCCCATACATCTACCCCGGTTCCTGCGGAAATGCTCCACCCCATAGCGGATGGCATCTGCCTGGAGAAGCTGGGATGCGTATAAAAGGGTGGTAAATTCTGTTGGGTACCGGTAGGTCTGCTGCAGATAATTCATGATTTTTCCGTTAGCCCCGTAATTCCTCTGGTGTTTTTCCATGACATAGGAGAAAATGTTAAAGTCCTCCGGGTCATCAGTGATCTGCTCCAGTGTCTTTTTAAAGGGAAATGCCTGAAATCCGAATTCTGAGGCATAGCGGAAAAAATGCTTTCTGTACTCAGAAAAGGGACGATTGCCGTGCCATACTTTCCAATCGTGTACATCTCCTCTGTCAGGGTCATTGGGCTTATCAAAGGAACCGCCTGAGGAGGGGCTGGCAGGCCAGTAAAAGGTCTGCGGGTCGTATTTTGACAAGACTTCGGGGAGGATACGCTCATACATGAACAGGTAATCCCTCACCTCTGACGGCTTTGTGACCCAGCATCCCTCATCCACAAACATTTCCATCTCATTATTGCCGCACCACAGGCCAAGGGAGGCATGGTGCCGGATTCTCTTTATATTGTCCGCAAACTCCCGGCGGATATTTTCCTCAAATTCCGGCGTCAGTTCATAGACGGAACAGGCGAACATAAAGTCCTGCCAGACCAGAAATCCCATCTCGTCACACAACTCATAGAACCAGTCCTCCGGATAACAGCCTCCTCCCCAGACACGGATCACATTAAAATTGGCCTCCCGGCAGGCTTCCAGCAGTTTTCTCGTCTTCTCCCTGCCGGTCCTGCCCAAAAGGTGGTCTTCCGGGATATAGTCTGCACCCATGGCAAATATGGATCTTCCGTTTAATTCATGGGCAAAGCTCTCCCCCCACTGGTCCTTCTCCCGGCGCATAGTGACCTGCCGCAGGCCAATCTTCTGCTCCCAAGTATCCAGTATAGCCCCTTGATAACAGAGTGTAACACAGATGTCATAGAGAGGCTGGCTGCCCAGGTTGTTGACCCACCACAGCTTAGGGCTTTCAATGGTCAGTTCCCCGGAGGGATCCTCCAGGATCCAGGTTCTGCCCTCCGGTTCCTTAATGCGGACAGTGTATGTAAAGGCGTCCGGAAGGGATCTCACAGATTCCCGGACTTCCACCCGGAAAGCAAGGCTGACCCGGTCCTCCCCATGGCTCTGCTGTATATACACGTTGTCAATTCTGGCTTCCTGAATGCCCAGAAGAGAAACCGGGCGGAAGATCCCTGCATCCGGAAGATGTGCTCCCCAGTCCCAGCCAAACATATAGTGGGCTTTTCTCAGGTGCATAAACCCTTCGTATGTATCGTCATTTCCCATATTTCCGTATTTTTTGTAGGCTTCGGCTATGTATTTCAGAGGAGAATGAAAGATGACTTGTATTTCATTGTCCCCTTCATGCAGGAGGTCCTTCACGTCAAATTCCCAGATTCGATGCATATTATAGGCTTTTCCTGCGTGTATTTGGTTTACATAAATGTCTGCCAGGGTATCCAGGCCGTCAAAATGAAGGACAACCCTGTGGTTTTTAAGCATACCCGGAAGTAATGTGAACCGGCATTGGTACTCATAATCTTTTTCCATGAGGGCACAGATCTTGTCCTCATTGTCCTTCCAGAACGGGTCCTCCATCCGGCCGTTTCTAAGCAAATCCGTGTAAACGGTACCCGGCACCACGGCTTCCTGCCAAGCTGCACTGCCCAGCTCCCTCATCCGCCAGACCGTACAGTCCTGCCTTCCTGTCTGGAGAGAATTATCATACTGCTCCGGTATTGTTCCGGCAGTCCTGTATAATGCCTGCCTTTGTCCTTGTGTATTTAAACTTCGTATTTCCATAATCAGCTCCTTATAAATAAGCGCCCTGCTCAATGTAAGCGGGCGCTTTATTTTCTTCCTTTATTCTATCCGGGGATCAATCATCTGCTTTGGGATATTCTGTGCAGAGCAGACGGTAGGGTGGTTCGTCCTCCTCAATCTCAGGGAATCTTCCGATTGGTTCATAGAACCGGTTGTCATTTTCATCATCATTGCACATGGAAACCTCCCCTAAAAGTACAGGGCCTGTTCCCGGCTCCAGCGCAAAGTCATGATACATGTAGGGATAGATGGTAATACTCTCACCCGGCTGCAGCTTCACCTGAGTTCCCGCCGGAACTGTAAACGCTCTTCCGTCACAGTTTACCGTCACGTCCGTGTCAGCGAACTGCCCGTCTTCGGTGGAGTTGTAGACACGGATCAGCACATTGCCTCCGCCCCTGTTGATAATATCCTCCATCTTATCCCAATGGAAATGCATGGGCGCTGTCTGCCCCTCTTTGATGTAGAGAAGCTTTTCCGCATAAGTTTTTGTATACATATCATTCTTCAGGTTGCCGTTCCGCAGCGTGATCAGAGAAAATCCGACTTGGTCAAATTTACCCAGTCCATAGTCCGTAATGTCCCATCCCAGCATGTTGTCACGGATCTCATCATATGCATGACCTTTCTGCTCCCAGTCTTTTGGCGTAAAACCGCAGAATGGAGGAAGGGCAAAACAATGTTTCTGAATCATGGCTTCCATTTCTTTTAAAGCTGCGTTAATTTTGGATCTTTTCATTGCTCTATACTGTCCCTTTCCGATTCCCGTGCACCTGACAGCTCTCTCTATCTTATCCAGGTGCTGCGGGGATATGAATGTCTTTTATTTTGTAGTTTTCCACTCGTCGATCTGTTTCTGCATCTCGTCAATAACTTCCCGGATCCCTGTTGCCTCCAGTTTTTCCTGCAGCTTAGGCAGGTATTCGTCAGGGTCTACACTTCCTGTATACAGGGATTTTCCGAACTCATCCAGTACGTTTCTGAAGCCTGCCACCTGTGTGCTCACCGGCTCCAGATTAAAATCGAACCCAAAGGACGGGGCTTCCTGGGAGGCATCATTGAATTCCTTGAAGGTATTCCATTTGTCAAGAGGCTCATTCTCCAGCACATAGGTGTTGAACAATCCGCCCTGCACCCAGTATGGTACCGCATAGTCTTTGTTTGCACCGGGCTCCAGTTTCACTTTTGTATCGTATATGAAATCTTTGCCTTCTGCTGCAGCCTTTTCCTCTTCTGTAGGCTCTGCCTTGGTCCAATGAACGCCCTCAATACCATAATTCAAAAGGTTTCTCAGATATTCATCTGTATTGACCAGATTTAAGAATTCCATAGCCTTTTCCGGATGTGCGGAGTTTTTATTGATAGCTGTCAGAGCACCGCGGGCAGACGCGTTTGTAACCTGGGTATCCATAATGGGAGTGGAAACCACCTCATATCCCAGATCTTTGCCCCAAAGCAGTTCTGCATATGGCTGTCCGTCGCCTTTTGTCACAAAACGTTTGATTGATTTGTCATCCGTTGCTGTTGCTGCGTCTTTATTGATATACCCTGCCTCATAATATTTTCTCATGGTTTTCAGGGTGGATTTCATCCGGTCTGTCTCAAATACATTTTTCACAGTCAGTGTATCATCCCCGTATTCAATACCTACGGGGTCCTGGATCTTATCCATGTAAGTAGGCGCTGAGTAATCCTTGGTCAAATAGAAAGGAACTACTTCCGGCTCATTTTCTTTTATCAATTTCAGCCATGGCTCCAAATCCTCCAGAGTCTGGATCTCTTCATAAGGAATGTTATATTTGTCCACATATTCTTTTGTGAATACCCACATAGGACAGTTGCCGATCTCTTTTTCACTGGGTACACCGTATGTTACGCCGCCTACTTTCGCGGCTTCCCAGAAACGCTGGTCAACGGCGTCATACATCTCTTTTCCTTCTTCTTTCAGAAGGTCATCCAACTCCAGAAAGGCACCTTTCTGCGCATTCTGCAGATAATCATTGGCCCAGGAACAGGTAAAGCACATATCCCAATCATCGCCTGTGTTGATTACAACCTGCATTTTTTGGTTATAGTCGCCCCATGCAACATTGTTTACTTTGATCTTTACACCGATTTTTTCTTCTGTGTATTCATTTACCTTTTCCAGAACCTTTGGCGCGTCTTTCTGCGCATCACCAACCTGGTACCAGACAAGTTCTACAACTTCCTCTCCCTTTTCGTTTGTCTCTGCTTTCTTGCCGCAGCCGGACAGCATTCCCGCTGTCATGACGGCTGCCAGAGAGATTGCCAGGGCACGTTTTACCGTTCTATATTTCATTCTATTTTCCTCCTCAAATCTTTTACTTTTTGTCAATTACTCTTTCACTGCGCCGATGGTCAGGCCATTTACGAAATACCTCTGAAAGAAGGGATAGGCAAAGATGATCGGCAGGGTAGAGATAACTACGATCGCCATCTTTATGGTTTCTTTCGGCATATTTTTTGCTATCTGCAGTCCATTGATACCCATCATGGCTTTATTGCTGGCCAGCCAGTCAATGGAACTTTCAATCTTGATCAGCAGGTATTGAAGGGGGATCAGGTCCTGGCTGTCTATATACATCATAGCATTAAACCAGTCATTCCAGTAGCCCAATGTAAGGAAAAGACCGATTGTGGCCAGACCGGGCATGGCCATGGGAATGACGATCTTGAAAAACAGTCTCCACTCGGAAGCTCCGTCAATCTTGGCCGATTCCACCACGGAATCCGGTATGGTGGTCTTAAAGAAAGTTCTGAGCACGATAACATTGAACGTATTCAGGCACAGGGGCAGGATCAGCGCCCATATGGAATCTTTCAGCATCAGCACCTTGGTCACGATCAGGTAATTGGCAACCATACCGCCGGAAAACAGCATGGGTATGGTGATAACTGTAGTGAAAAACTTTTTAAATGCGTATGTTTTTCTGGACAGCGCATAGGCATAGGTTCCGGTAAGGAACAGGCCCACGATAGTTCCCGCCACTGTGACCAGAATGGTGACACCGTAGCTGCGCAGGATATTTTCTCCGGCGCTTATAATATAATGATAAGCATAAAGGCTGAGTTTTTCCGGTATGAACTGGTAACCGTTCATTGCCAGGGTCTGCTCATCTGTCAGTGAAATGATGATGACAAAGATAAAGGGCAGGATACTTACCAGTGACATGACTGCCAGTATCAAATTCAGCACTACGTTGGCAGGCTTTTTGACTTTGTTATATTCGCAAACCTCAGCCTCCATCTTTTCTATCATTTTGGCTTTTTTTCGTTCTTCTCTTCTTGAAGACATTCTCCTTACCTCCTTCCTAGAATAGTGCGTTTTCGCTGTCAACCTTGGATACCAGTTTGTTGGCGATCATGATCAATACAAATCCAACGGTTGACTGGAACAGGGCTGCCGCGGAACTCATTCCCAACTCGCCGTTTGTCTTCAGTGCACGGAAGATATAGGTATCAAGTACATTGGTGACCGGATACAGAGGACCGGAATTCTGTGGCAGCTGATAGAACAGGCCGAAATCTGACTTGAAGATTCCGCCTACTGCCATGATCAGCAGAATGGTGATGACCGGTTTTAAAAGCGGCAGCGTAATGTATTTTATCTGCTGCCATTTGCTTGCGCCGTCGAGAACGGCTGCCTCATAATATGTCTTGTTGATGCCGCAGATGGAAGCCAGATATACCACCGTATTGTAACCGATACCTTTCCATTGGCTCATGAAAATAATGATGAATGGCCACATGGATTTCTCCGTATACCAGGAGATCCCATCTACGCCAAAATGTTCAAGTACGGAGTTAAAGTAACCATTTTCCGGGTTTAAGAATGCGAAGACACAGTAGCTGACAACTACCCAGGATAGGAAGTAGGGCAGAAACATGGAGCTTTGATAGATTTTAGCCATGCCCTTGTTGCGGAGTTCATTTAACATTAATGCCACAATAACAGGGAGCACAACACCAAGGATGATGAATGCAGCATTGTATAAAACCGTGTTTCTCAAAATGATCCATGCGTCACCGCTGGAGAACAGGAACTTAAAGTTGTCGAAGCCTACGAACTCACTGGATAAAAGACTAGTAAAAAAGTTGCTTCCGGTCAGACGGAATTTCTTAAAGGCTACCAGGATACCAAACAGTGGTAAATAAGCAAACAGGAAAAACCACACGGTTCCCGGAAGGCTTAACAGCAATAGTTCTTTGTTGGTTTTGACACGGGTGAAGAAGCTTATCTTTTCTTTTTTCTTCTTCTGTTTCAATTGAATACCTCCCTCTCATCCCGTCAAAATCCCTGCCGGCATGGGATTTTGGCGTTCTGTTTTGTATATATTTACTATACATGGATAAGGGGGGAAATTATAGTTGAGAAATTGTAGGTTTTCTGTACGAATTCTAGACAGGGGAGTGGAAAAATTAGTGTCAACTGGAGAAATTCTAGGGTGTGTTTGAAAAGGAATGCAGGATGCAGGCGCTATAACTGATCAAGTTTACATAACTATTACTGTAAGCAGATAGAACAGCAGGGATTATTTGGGTTCCATGTCATATATATTATGGGATTTTGAGATTGATTTTTTAAGACAGGCGAATGATAGGCATTCGCCTGTAGATATTTTGAACTGTTATGAATGGATGGTATTATAGTCCGTATTCCTGATACAGCGCTTCAAGTAGATGGAGATCAGTGGCTTTCCTTGCCATGAACGAAATCTCACCATTGACCCTTTTTCTCAGCCGGAATAAAAAATCATGCTCCCTTGGATATTCTTTGAACGTAAGGTCCATGCCGGCCGTTTCACGGACAAGCTCTTCCACATATTCCCGGGACGTGTACTGTTCCAGCGCCTCAAGTGCCCGCAGATCCTCCATGGCATCTCTTAAAACCTCCAGCCTGATCGAAGAAAACGGCTGTCCCTCCGGCCCCGGATAGACAAGGAAGGCATCCCCTGAAGGGAAACTCTCTCCACTGTCTGTCACGGCAAAAGGGTCAATATGCCGCAGGGAAAACCTGGTGTTGTAAAAATTATATCCCCACTGAAGAAATCCCTGCATCCGGTACAGATAGAGCTGCACACCTAAAATGCGGTTTCTGCGGGAAGGCATGGCAAAAAAGCGATTGCTCACATCCACCCCCTGAACACAGCAGTAATACGTCCACAGATCCGCAACCCCCGCCTCCAGGAACGGCTCCAGATGGTCAGAGGCAACCACCGGACATTCTGCCAGACCAAGACGGTAAAATTCAAAGTCACTCAGAGCATCCAGAATTCTGCAGTCACCCAGTCCCCGGCGCATACACAGAACCGCGCTGCGGTAACTGTCTATATGGTTCATTCCAGGCTCGTCGGATACATGAAACCAGGTATGCTCCAGCACACCTTTCTCCTGCAAATACACCTTTAGCTGCGGCAGAAACTCCAGCAGGAAAGACTGGTATTCCTCTCCATCGGCACGGGTATCCCACCCGAATACCTGCCGCTGCCTTCCATTCTCCAGCGCTATGATCTTGGGAGCGGACCGGGCGCCCCACTGGGTGAACAGTGGTGCCATCTCAAACCAGGCCATACCACACTCCCTGCACAGGGAGATCCATCTTCCCAGCCCGGAGAATCCAAACCTCCATCCTTCTTTTGTCCGCTCTACCTCTATCAGTTGGACGGTTGTCCGCTCTCCACCCACAGCCGTATCCATGGGTGGTGTAAATAGTGGTGTCAAAACCATATTTATTCCGCTCTCTGCTGCCAGGGTGATAAACTTTCTCAGGATTTCCCAATGCTGTTCGGAAAAAACAGGTACCCTATAGTGATCCGCCAGACAATCCGCATGAAGCCACTCCGTATGCAGCAGCCTCTGAACCGGCAGTTTTCCACCATGCACTTTGAAGGCAGCCGCCTTTTTCCACAAAACCTCCCCGTTTTTCACACGGACAGAGACTTCTATAGGATAATCACCCGGCTTCATATCCTGTCCGACACATACCTGGATCCAAAGCGCCCTCCACTGTCCCGGCACTGCACGCGCGGTCCCGTCAGGCAGAGGCTCCAGCACATCGGGGAACATGCCCGGTTCCCTGGTCAGATAATCGTTATCAGATAAACCGCTGCAAGGGTAAGCACTGGGCACAAGCCCTGCCCGAAATATATGAAAGGAAATCCCCGGATGGCCGTCAATCTCAAAATGCAGATCTTCCTCCAGCATATGGGATTCGTCATGATCCACAGTGTAAGCAATCTGAAATGCCGTCCGCTCCCCGGCAAAACTTCCCGCACAAAGGGGATGATCCCGTTTTTTCGGCGGCTTTCCCGGGAAAATCTTATCCAGGGAATCCGCCAGGCAAAATTTATACTGATGCATCTGTCCTCCTCCTCTTCCCTTCCACTCAGAAGATCTCCACCTGCACCGCGCAGTCGGTGAAATCAAAGCGGAAACGCACGGCAGCATTGTCTTTTTCCACTGTGAACCTTCCCTTATTGGAACTTCCGCTTCTGGGATACCCGTCTCCGCAGTAAGTAGCTGACAGTGTCCCATAGGTGGAAACCGCAAAATCATAGGTTCCTGCATAAGGGATCACTACAGTCAGGGTGTATGTGTTGTTTCCTATATAATACATCCGCGTAACTTCACTGTTGGAATCGTTTCTCACCGCCCCCACATAAGGCTGGAAGCTCCCGTAAACCACCACTTTTTCCGGAAGCTTGATCCCTGTCTCCGGATCATAGACCTCCCTGGCGCCGTACGCGATCTGAAGCTCAGGATTGGCGGCCTGCTGTCTCAGACGGTGCCCCTCCTGCCACAGCCGCTTTACTGTCTCCTCCTGTCCAAAACCCATGGGACAGGACGGACTCTTTCTGTTTATCTGATAAAATGTCTGTGTATCTTTGGCTCCTTTGTCCCCCAACTCCATGGTTACAGGGGCATCGCCCAGCATACGGCGGAAAGGGATCTCAAAAAAGCCGTTCACATTATTCACTTCCAGCCACCGGTATGTATATTCCAGAAAATGGTTCCGCTTTGCAAAGTCCTGATGCGCGAACCAGGCGATCTGATCATATCCCCACCAGTCTTTTAAGGCCAGTTCCTCTCTGGAGTATTTTGCCGGGTCATCCACCACAAGGCCTCCCCAGTTGTCGTATTCCATAAGATAGGGCATGGCCTGCGCTGACCAGCCATTTGGATTTAATCCGCCCTCACTGTATCCCTCACGGACCAGTACCAGGTCTGTACCCTCCCGTTCCATAAGCGGAACCCGGGTAAAAGGCATGGCATGATAGTCAAACAACAGCGTTCCCCGCCGGTTCACTCCATGTGTGTGGGCATCCAGCAGCACCTTATGTCTCCTGCCATGAACGGACGCATACCTGCGTATCATCTCAAAAAGATCCTGCGTCTTTACCATCCCCCGGTCATCTGCCGTATAAAGATGCACCTGTCCCATATGCAGCGCTTCATAGCCGCAGTCGATATAGCGCGCTGCCCGGTAATAAAACCACATCCTGGCTTCCTTTCTGTTCAGATCAGGGATTCCCCCATTCTTTTCCGGTTCCTCTCTGTGGCTTACGAATCCCCCAGGTTCCCCCGGAAACAGGGTATCTGCCAGACAAAAGCACCTGTCCTCCGGCTCCATCCCAAAGTCACGGAACACAAACTCCGGTATCCTCACAGTCTCTATCTTCTGTGTCACCCACTCAAAAATACAGGCCTGCAGAATGATATCCGGGTCAACCTCATGTACCCTTTCTGCCAGTTCCTCTGACCTGGCAAAATGCTCCCTGTCATCTTCCATCATATACCAGATCCCTGAAGCCCGCCCCAGGAACTTCACTCCCAGCTCCCGTATCACACGCAGGTCATCCGAGAGGGTTTTGCTCTCAAAAAGCCCTGCCGCGGTCACTGCCCGCGACAGATAATTTTCCAGGACTTCCTTTGAAATCCTGCCGTCAAACTTATAATCTATCATCCCAGTTCCCCTTCTCCAAAAATGTAACAATGGAGGCAATATTGGCCCCTGTAGCCCCCTCTGCCATCCGATCGTCCCTTTCCCGCATCACACTTGGCCCCACTGCATCCAGATGTATCCATTTAACCCCTTTCTGAATAAAATCCTCCAGAAAACAGGCGGCCACACTGGCCCCGGCTCCTTTACCGGGCGCATAATTTGCCAAATCTGCGGTATTGCTCCAGGAAAGCAGTTCCCGGTAATGGCTGTCCATAGGCAGTCTCCACACCCGTTCCCCGGCCTTACGTGCAGCACATGTGAATCCGCTGCTTGCAAAATCATCGTTTGAGAACATCCCTGTCATTTTATCACCAAGTGCCGCCTGACAGGAATATGTAAGCGTAGCCAGGTCCAGAATCCTATCTGCCCCCTGCTGCTGGGCATAAACCAGGGCATCGGCCAGGATAAGCCTTCCCTCTGCATCCGTGTTATAGATTTCCACTGTGCATCCGTTTCCCATGGTGATCACATCTCCCATTCGGCACGCCTCCGGGCCAATGGCATTCTCCGCCAGGGGCAGAACGACCAAAAGGTTTTCGTACGTCCCCTCCCTGACAAGAATCTCAAAAGCCTCCAAAATGTTAGCCGCGCCGCACATATCGAATTTCATTCCTTCCATTGCTCCAATAGACTTTAAGTGATAGCCGCCGCTGTCAAAGAGAATCCCCTTTCCCACTAAAGCAGTCAAAGGCCGCCCCACCCCCCGCTCTGCGGTGAGCACTGCCAGTTTGGGTTCCTGCACGCTGCCCTGGTTCACTGCCAGGATACCGCCGAACCCTTGGGCTTTTAACTCTTCCCTGCCCAGTATCCTGCACTCTACGCCTAAATCCGCGCCCAGGTTCCTGATGTAAGCAGATAATCCCTCTGTCCCCAGGTAATTGGCCGGAAGATTGCCGAGACTTCTGGCATGGGCTATACATCTCCCTTCCAGTTCCCCGTACCGCACAGCACGTTCCAGCCCCTCATCCTCCGCCGCATGGCTTTCTATATAAAATACCGTGTCCCCAAAATCTGCCAGGCTCTCCCGCATCCCGAATATGTCTTTTCCCTTAAGGTCTTTTAGTCCTTCTTTCCGGAAGCAATATGCCCCCTGAAAGACAGAGCGCACGATCAGGCGCGCTGCTTCTCTTTGCTGCTCCAAAGGGATTCCATCCAGAGGGATCCTAAAACATTCCCCTCTCTGTTTTCCCATCCGGTTAAACTGTTCCGCCAGCCGTCCGGCATCCGCGTGATCCGGTATCACTTCCGTGCAGACCGGAATATCCAAAGTTTCAGTCCCACTTGTCTGCGGACATTTCAGAATAAATCTCATGTGGCCAAATCCCCGCTTTCCATTTTCTGACCGTCCTTCACACGCAGAAGCAGGGTCTTTATCTCATATGGATCCAGGAACACCTGAATCCCGGATGAAATGAAGGGGCTTTCCGGTTCTTCCATCAGATCACACTCACACCATTCCTCAACGTGAAATCCTGTACCTATCTTTACTTCTCCCCGTCTTCCCTGAAATTCATGGAATCTGAGTACGATCTCCTCCCCGTTTTCCGCCTGTTTCAGCGCATCTGTCACCAGGTTATCCCTGTCAAATGTTAATATGCTCCCATGCACAGCCGCGGCGCCTGCCTTGGCTTTGAGAGGTGTATTCAGGTCGAATGCCTCCTGCTCTATTGCCGCATTGTACCATTCCTCCGCGTGGGGCAGCAAAGAATAGGTGAATGTATGGCTGCCCAGGTCTGCGCTGTAGTCAGGGTCTGTAGCTGATTTTAAAAGGGTCAGCCGCATAGTATTTTCTTTCAGGTCACAGCCGTATTTGCAGTCATTGAGAAGCGCTGCCCCGTACCCGGTCTCCCAGATATCCACCCATTTGTGGGCTGCCACCTCAAACTTGGCTGCCTCCCAGCTTGTATTTCTTGTGATGGGACGCCGGATATTTCCGTTCTGGATATCAAATCTGGCGTCCACAGCCCGGATGTCCACCGGAAATGCGGCTTTCATCAGCTTCTGCCGTTCCTGCCAGTCTACGTCCGTACAAAAATCTATCCGCCTCTTTTCATTATAGAGACACATGGTCTGACGGATCCTGCTCTTATGGTATTTCCAGCTGAAGGACACCTCCGTGCCCAGGGCATGTTTCCCAATGCGGATATTGGTGCACTCCGTGATCTCTTCCATCTTTCTGTCAATACCGGGTTCCAGTTCCCAGGCATCAAAACAGCGGGGTTTGTCCTCAAAAATCTGGAGTACATTGGCACAGGCGCCACGGGGCAGGACCTCTCTTTTTGCCTCTCTGTCATAGATTCTGGAAAGCTGTCCCTTTTCATTCCAGCTGATCTCATAGAAAGGAGTCCTGATCTCCCCGGCTTTCACAGTCATCTCCTCCGGCTGCCCACAGGAAATCACCTCCGGCTGCCATTCAATCTCTGTGTAGGAGAAAGGTTCCATATCCTTTACCAGGATATACGCACCCTCCTCTTTCCAAACACAGGGAAGAGGAACCTTTGACCTATAAGCCCCATTCTGCATCCGGTAGAAATTACCCGTTCCCGCGTGATGCGCGCACAGAGACTCTGCTTCCTCCCTGGGTATCAGGACAACAGAAGTCCTCAGCCAATTGCTGTTGTTAAATACCGAAAACAAATGTGCCCCCGAACATTCCCGCACAAGCACAGCGCTGGCGGCCCGGTCTGCTTCCCTCAAAAGGGCAGCGGCTTTTTCATATTCTGCATGGCTGTCCTCATAGACCTCCTTTATGGAAGACCCCGGCAGAATGTCATGAAACTGCTGGCACAGCACAATCTTCCAGGCACGCAGAATCCTCTTGGCGTCATATGGAACCTTTCCAAATATCCTGGCTAAAACCGACTGTATCTCCACATCCCTGAGTGCATATTCCATTCTGCGGTTCATCCGTTTGTTATACGCCTGAGAGGTATACGTCCCCCGATGGAATTCCAGATAAAGTTCCCCGTCCCATACGGGAAGATAACCGTCCATGGGGTTCTCTTCTATTGTCTTGTTAAGATTACGGAAATATTCCGTCACCGATCGTTTTTTTACATGGGGGATTCCCGGCATTTTTTCGGCCATCTCCAACTGGCGGAGCATATCCCGGTTTGGCCCGCCTCCTCCGTCTCCATAGCCGTAGGAGATCAGCAGTTCCCGGTTCAAATCTTTGTTCTTATAATTATCCCAGACACTTTTCACTGCCCTGGGGCCGGAATTGCCGTTATATGTATAGTAATCCTCACCTGGATCTGAAGTAGTCACAAAGTGGGCGGTCACTCCCGTCCCGTCAATGCCCTTCCAGATAAAGGTATCGTAAGGCAGACGGTTGGTGTCATTCCAGCTTATTTTCGTAGTCATAAATGTATCCACACCGGACTTCTTTAAAATCTGGGGAAGGGCCCAGGAATACCCGAACACATCCGGCAGCCAAAGGAACTCACTCTCATAGCCGAATTCTTTACGGAAAAAATTCTTCCCCACCAGAATCTGACGGATGATAGATTCTCCCGAGGCGATATTACAGTCACACTCAACCCACATGGCCCCGGAAGGCTCCCATCTGCCCTGGGCTACACGCTTTTTGATATTCTCATAAATGTCCGGGTAGTCCTCTTTGATAAATTCATAGAGCTGGGGCTGGGACTGAAGGAAATGATAATCCCCGTATTTCTCCATCAGCCGGTTCACCGTGGAAAAGGAGCGCGCAGCCTTCTCTCTGGTATGGCACAGACGCCACAGCCAGGCCACGTCAATATGGGTATGTCCTGTCATTGTCACACAGACATCCGGTTTTCCCCGGCCATCCAGACATCCATCCAGATACCCCGCGGCCTCCGCCACACTTTTGTAGAATGCTCCGCTTCCCGGTTCGGTAAAATCCACAAGGCAGAAAGCCTTTACCAGTACATTCAGGATCCACTCCCGGTACTCGTTATCTGCTCCCAGAGTCTCATATGTCTCCAGAGCCGCTGTGGTTAGATAGTATAGATCATCTGCCCCTTTATCCAGCACGCCCATCTGCGCCCGGCGTATCTCCATCACATTGTCCTTTGGAATGCCACCCCCGCTTAGTCCTGTCCAAAGCCTGAATTTAAGACTTAGCTTCTGTCCGCATACTTCCGGGTCCAAAAATACTTCCCTGTGATTTCCGTCTACTGCCTGATAAGGTACATCATTTACATAGAGCAGACTTTCAAAGTTCCCGTTATTCCCGGTTCCCGCCAAAGCTCCGAAGTCAAAGAGGCCCAGCACCTCTGTGCCCCAAAGCTCCACGGGTATTTCTATCTCAGTGCTCAGCCAGTAATACTTGTCCCAGCCGCGAAAGGAAAATCCCACGCCAACCTCCATGGGGTCCTCCCCGGACGCGCTGTCACCTTCCTCCCAGAACAAAAAGGAGGGAATATCCCAAAGATCTCTGTACCTGAGCTCCCGCAGTTCCTCTGCCAGGTTCTTTATTCTGTCAAGATCATGAAAATCAAACGGCATTTTTACTCCTTTCCAAGCAGTCCCGCATATGCTCCGTCATAGTCTTCCAGTAGTTCCTTCGCCAGAGACCAGGAACTGACCAGGGGGTGAAGCATCAGTGCCCGGGCTGCGCACGAAAGGGAACCTGTCTTCACAGCCTCCACGGTCAGACGTTCATAATTTTTGATCAAACGTATGAGAATGTCACACTGCGGGGGCACCTCTGTGACTGCCACAGGGCGGATGCCCTCAGAAGATACATGGCAGGTCACTTCCACCACATCGTTGTCCGCCAGTCCGGGTATACAGCCCTGGTTTTCCACAGAAAGCACCAGGTATTTTCCTTCTGCACTCTGCATGCCTTCGATGCAGTCCAGCATAACGCCAGCATACCCCATTCCATCGGGAACCTCCAGACTTCCTTTTTCCGCAGCCGGACGTTTGGCAGCCCCTGATTCAATACTCATATAGGAGTTCTCCCTTAGCTGCATATAATATAAGAAAACCTGCAGTGCCCCCTCGGGGTCCGCATCCATATCCATGTTCTGCAGTTCACGCATCATCTGCCTGTTGAGCCTTTCTATAGTCTCTCCTCTGGCTGTACCGGCTTTTTGGATATTGGCAAGAGCTTTCTCTCTGTGATAGTAATAATACAGATACTCATTGGGCAAAAATCCTATGGTACGCAGCAGTTCCGGGTCAAACATAGCAAATTCCTGGATACCCCCAAGAAAACCGTCATCCTCAAGAAGCTTTGGAAGAATTTCTTTTCCCTCTTTTTTCACGCTTCGTATCCAGGAGAGATGGTTCAGCCCAAAGAACTCCACATACAGGTCATCCTCCTCTGCCCCCAGGCAGGCAGCCATACGGAACTTTGTGCTGCTTGGCGCATCACAGATCCCAATGACACGGTCATAGCCTGCAGACCTGAGAGCCTGGGTCACAAGCCCGGACGGATTGGTAAAATTAAAGATCCATGCATTAGGTGCATACTCTTTTATCATCCTGCAATAGTCCAAAAGCACAGGAATGGTGCGCACTGCCATGGAAAATCCCCCCACCCCTGTGGTCTCCTGGCCGATGACACCGTGCTTCAGGGCGATCTTCTCATCCAGTACACGGGAATGGTCACCGCCCACACGCAGGGTGGTCACTACATAATCCGCGCCGGTAAGAGCCTCCACGGGTGTCTGCGCTGCCCATACTTTCAGGTTTTCCCCTTTCCTGTCCACAACATGGCTGCACAGACGCTCAATGATCTTCTGCTTTTCCTCCTGGATATCATAAAGCGCTACCTGGTCAATATGCAGCTTTTTATATCTTTTTAAAAGTCCGTTGATAAATATGACGGTCCTCACCCCGGCACCGCCTATGATAGCTATTTTCATTGTTGATCCCCTTTCATTTCTTTCTTTTTATTTTTCTCAATAAAACGAAGCATTTCTTTTTCCTCAGGGAAACCGGTATTTCCCCCATGAGCGGATACGGAACAGGCACCGCAGGCGTTTCCGTACTGCAGACAGGACCCAATATCCTGGCCTTTCAGAAAGCCGTAAATATACCCTGCATTGAAGGAATCCCCTGCTCCGGTGGTGTCCACAGCCTGTACTTCATAGGAACCGCATCGGTGGACCACACCGTCTTTCACTGCCAGAGCGCCTTTTTTCCCCAGCTTGACCACGGCCTGCCCGCATTCCCTTGCAAAATGAAGGGCAGCCTCCTCTGCCGAATCCGTCCTGCTGTAGTGCTCCGCCTCTGTCTCATTCATAAAAAGGACATCGATCCACGGAAACAGTTCATAGATCCTGCCGCTCCAGTTCCCTGTAGGGTCCCATCCCACATCAAAAGAGACTGTGGCCCCTGTCTCTGTCTTCACCCGGCGCAGCAGTTGTGCGTAGGACTCATGGGAATCCTCCCCCTCGTATCCCGTCACATGGATATGCCGGGCCTGGCCTGCCTTTTCAACCTCTGCCCTGTCCATACTGATATCCTGGTTCGTTCCCCTGTAAGTGAGAAAGGAACGGTCATGCTCGTTGGTGAAGCTTAGAGAGATTCCGGTCCGCTCCCCCTTCCTGGTCACAAGCAGTTCCGTGTCCACGCCAGCCCCCTCAAAGGTCTTCCGGATCATGTGTCCGTAACAGTCATCCCCCACTGCGCCCTGGAAGACCGGACGGAGTCCCAGCCTGCCAAGGCCCAGCGTAAACAGGGCCGCACCGCCTCCCACATACGTTTCCATTGAGGGGATAAGCTCCTCCTGGCCCGGCGCCGGAAATTTCTCCACACCGGGAATAATAATATCTGCATTCACGTCTCCATAGACATAGACATCCCACTTCTTTTCACTCATATTTCTGCTCCTTTTGTCTTCATCTGTAAAACATCTGTTTTCCTGCCCGGCAGACCAAAAACCGGCTTTCAGCGCGAACTAAAAGCCGGTTTTTGGTCAACCCTTTACTGCCCCGATCATGGCACCCTGAGCAAAATACTTCTGCACAAAGGGATACACACACAGAATCGGAACTGTGGTGATCACCACTGCCGCCATTTTCAGGGAATCTGATGTGACAGCCGTGGCGTTCTGCGCCAGCGCCTGAGCCACGGATGTGATCTCCTGCTGGGAACTCATGGCCTTGCTCAGCATCTGCTGGAGCACGGTCTGCACCGGCCATTTGGAAGTATCACTCATGTAGAATGCCCCGGCGAACCAGTCATTCCAGTGATTCACAGCGGTGTAAAGCCCCACCACCGCGATCACCGGCTTGCTGAGCGGAAGCATAATACGGGTATAGATCTGAAAATAACTGCACCCGTCCAGCTTTGCCGACTCCTCCAGACTGTCCGGAATTCCTTCAAAAAAGGTTCTTGCCATCAAAAGATAGGTCACGCTCACCAGAGACGGAACCACATAAACCCAAAAACTGTTGAGCAGATGCAGGTTCTTATACTGGATATAGGTGGGAATCATACCTCCGCTGAACAACATAGTAAATGTTATCAGCATGGTGATCAGCTTGTTTCCCGGCAGCTCCTTCTGTTTCAGGGAAAATGCCGCCAGGGTCGTCACAGTCAGACTTAACACGGTCCCGATCACGGTTCTGGCGATCGTGTAACCATAAGCCCGTACAATACTGCCGTCCCTGAACACTTCCTTAATATTGTCAAACGTGGGTATTCTGGGCCAGAACCAGATGCCGCCCCTGGCAGCATCCTTTCCGTCATTAAATGCCAGAACCAGCACATTCAGACAAGGCAGTATGATCACCAGGCAGACAGCAATGACAATCATATATACAATAACCTGCACAGCGATATCCGTCCGGTTGGCCTTGATTTTGGTTTTTTGGCCTTTACTCATCTTAAACACCCTCTTTCACCTGTCAATGATAGAAGTTGACGGCGTCTTTGTCTTCGTTGTAGACATCAGCCACATAGTCCTCAAACTTCTCCACGCCTGCTGCCTTTAACTGACCGCGGAAAGACTCAATGATACTCTTCACCTCGTCATCGGATTTTGCAAAACATGCCTGGACGAATACTTCGTCCCAGTTGAGCAGATCCATTTGTGTCTTCACATCCTCCATTCCTTCTGAGGACAGATACGCCGGTGCGTCCAGTCCCGGTATCAGTTTTTTCTCATAAGGATAATCCGCTGCAACCTCAACACTTCTGGCAAAGGTATCGTTAGCGGACGCGCCCGGCCTTGCCTCTCCGAAGTTATTGATATTGTCTTTGTTGGTAAGTACAAATTCAAAGAAATAGTTTCCGCTGCCGCCGAATCCCGCCCCAACCTCGTTGAGCAGATAGTCCATGTTGCCGTCGCTCAGAGCCTGCTGTACCTCTTCCCTGAGAACCGGTTTTCCGTCAACCATATCGTAGCTTACGCCCTCTGCCCCATACTGGGCGATCATCTGTCCCTCTTTTGTGGAGAGCCAGTCAAAAAACCGGAAGATCTCTTCCGGGTTCTCCGCATCCGCGGAGATCGCCATACATCCCCTTGCGCTCTTGCCGTGCGTCACCTTTTTGTTGTCGCCCTGAATGTCATTGAGGGGACCCAGCGGGATCCAGTCGTCGGTCTGGTAAATAATATCCGTATAATTATTGACGTCAGCTATGATCGCGGAGTTATAACTCTTGCAGGCCTCCTGTGCACGGGTGGAGTCCATGGTGAAAAATTCCGGGTTCATAAGCCCTTCATCTATAAGGCGGCGGATATAATTAATCTCGTCATAGATGGAATCCCGCTCTGCCTCATGCTTCACTTTTCCGTCGGTATCTATATTATAGTTTTTGCTCACACCCCAGCGGTATCCCGGACAGATATACTCCAGGGTATCCACAGAACCGCCCCAGTATTTTGGTCCCAGCGGATAGACAGCATTTCCGTTCTTGTCTTTAAAACCGCCTTCTTTAATCTTCACAAGCAGATCATAGAGATCATCCTGTGTCCTGATATCATCCACATTAACTCCAAGCGCATCTATAATAGACTTCTGGATATACATGCCGCCCCGGTAATCCTCCTCCGGATTATATTTGAGGGATTTGTCTGTGGCATCCACATTCATCTGCCACAGATATACGCCGTCCAGGTCGTCCCGGAATGTGACATTCTTGTAGGAATCCCAGGGAAGATAATCATCCTCATAATATCTGGAATACACTTCTGAGTTTTTCATGTACTCCGATACATCCGCAAACATTCCCTCTTTTGCCGCCTTGGACAGCAGCGGAAACTCCGGCCTTGTAGAGTTGTCCAGATAGGAAACGATCACATCCGGAATGGTGCCTGATGCCAACTGGGAAGCCAGCACTTTTGCATCACTGTCTCCAGGTGTATATTTCACATCCAGCTTGATCCCTGTCAGCTCTGTGATCTTCTTCATAGTGGGTGTGTTGTTCAAATCCTTGGGAAGGGAATTTCCAATGTCATCCACATATGCCTGGATGGTGATCGTGCGGTCTGCGATCCAGGTATCCGGTTTTCCTTCTTTACTCTCTGTACCTACATTTTTGGCTGTCTCTTTGCCGTCTCCTCCGCACCCGGCCAGAACACCTGCCGTCATGGCGCCGCAAAGCGCAAGGGCGAGCACTTTCTTTACTGCTTTTTGTTTCATATCTTTTCCTCCTTTACCTTCTCCGATCACGCTACCAAAGCCCGACTTCTGTAATTTTCTTACATACCTTATTGCAGATCACAACCAGGATCAATCCCACGACGCCCTGTATCAGCCCGATGGCGGTTGCATACCCAAACTGGCCTCCCTGCAGTCCCACCCGGACCACATATACATCCAGGGTATCTGCCAGCGTCATGTTACCGGGCGTACGCAGCAGCCAGATCTGATCCACGCCTGAGGAAAGCAGACCTCCAATCCCCATAATGAACAGAAGGCCGATGGTTCCCCTGATTCCGGGTAAAGTAATGTGCCACATTTTCTTCAGTTTTCCGCATCCGTCCATCTCAGCCGCCTCATAGAGAGCTGTGTCTACACTGCTGATCGCCGCCAGATAGATGATGGAATCCCATCCGATATTTCTCCACAGGTCCATGGAGAACAGAATCTTCAGGAAATACTTGGCATCCATCATAAAGAATGTGCCCCCGTCCCCTCCAAGGCCTGCTATGAGCTGATTCAGAATACCGGTATCCGGTGCAAGAATCCTCTGAAGCATGGTCACAATGATAACGGATGACAGGAAATGAGGCAGGTATGTAATGGTCTGCGTCACTTTCTTGAATTTCATATTTCTGATCTCATTGAGCAGCAGTGCCAGAATGATCGCGAACGGAAACTCCAGCACACATTTGATAAACCCGATCCTGAATGTGTTCAGGATCAGCCTGGGTGCGTCATAGCTTTCAAAAAAAGTCTTGAAATATTTAAACCCTACCCAGGGGCTTCCCCAGATGCCCTTGTTAAAAGAGTAATCCTTGAAAGCCAGAACGGAGCCGGCCATGGGCACATAACAGATCAGTGTGTAATAGATAAGTGCCGGCAGCAGCATCACGTACAGCGGCCAGTACCGGACAAGCCGTTTTCCAATGGGCTGCTTTTGTTGTTTTGGCTGCTTTTCTTTTTGCATTTGGTATCCTCCTTCCTTCTGGTATCTATTATATTTTTTCCTGACGAATTTCCACAATGGATAAAAATCAATTATTTCATGGACATTTCTCTTCCCTGTCAGCTTCAGGTTCCAGCACCGCACAGACCGGATAATGGTCAGACAGCCAGACTTCCCCGTCTCTGTCCTCCCATTTTTCCACACTTCGGCAGCTAAATGGCGTGCCGGCAAAAATATAGTCAATGCTCTCCGGCATATCCTCCGGCTCAAACCCATGGTAGGTGATGCCGATTCCCTCTGTGACATTTACAAAATCCCTGCGGGACTGCAGGACTGCCAGTTCCGGGCTGTCCGGCTCTGCGTTAAAGTCCCCGGCCAGGATCACAGGGATCCCCCCAAATGCCGGCTCCCGGTCCGCCCTTTCTAACAGCCGTGTAAGTCCCAGTCTTCTGGCCTCTGCCCCCAGATGGTCCAGATGGATGTTATACAGCCGGAACAAAAATCCCTTTCCCGGTTCTTCGGTATATTCAAACACAGCCCCAGTGCAGACCCTGGGACAGATACTCTGGCATGGGTAACGGCTTCCCGGCACCTCCGGTTTCTCTGACAGCCAAAAAGTATCCATGGAGATCAGATTCACACTGTCCTTTTTGTACGCCACAGACACCTGCTCATCCCTCAGATGTTCATCCCTGCCGCACCCTATCACATAATATCCCTCTAAATTCTCTTTCAGCCACACTGCCACATGGGGAAGCACCTCCTGAAAACAGATGATATCCGGCTGTTCCTTCTGAATCTTTGCGGCGATCAGTTCCCTGCGCCGGCAAAAACAATTCTCTTTGTCCTGTCCAAAATCACAACGGATATTAAACGTGACCAGTTTCATACTTTTCCTCCCTTCTCCCAACAGGACTTTTTACAAAAGCCAGAGCCATATTGGCTGTGACCAGGCTTTCTCCCCGTCCGCGTTCTTCACTACAAGGCGCACATATTCCTCGTCTCCGTTCAGGACAAAGGTTCCGCTTTTCAAATTTCCCTGGTCATCATGAAGGTGTCCGCTTCTGTGCGGGGTCTTAAAATAAATGTCCGTACAGCCGCTGCAGAAGGCACAGGCAGCACCATCCTCCACGTAAAAATCATGGATCAGAGGACCCGAGGAGGCATAAAAGCTTCCGTCTCTCAGCGCCTCGAAGATACCCCTGTGGGTAAGTTCCCGGGCTTTTGCCATGATAAACCCGCCCAGGCTGTGCGGCCCCAGCTCATGGGTATCATCTGACGCAAAGCAATACGTCCTGTTCCTCACAAACAAAAAATGATCATAATACGTCTCTGAATTCCCGTTACTATCCTCAAACTCTGCCACATGATTGTAGATCTCCATTCCCAGCAGTCCGTGGATATTCTTGATATCCGTGGAGTCCACCTTGGACCAGTAGGGATGGGCATAGATGGTGACATTGCCCCGCTGTGCCATATACTCAAGGATTCTCTGGGGTGTGCACAGGGTATTGCCTGTTCTCTCCTCCTCAAAACGGTAATCATCAGGAATCCGGTTCGTCTCAGGCAGACCGATACTCACAAGATGATGGTCCTTGCGCTCAGGCATCTCCAAATCCAGCTCTGTGCCGGGAAATACGAGAAAATCCTCTCTGTTTAGCGCTTCATGGACCCCGTAGACCCAGTGGTCCGTAATAGCCAGAAAGGAATACCCCTCCTGCCTGTACCGCTCTGCCACCTCCCACGGTTCACCGCTTCCGTCTGAGCGTGTGGTATGGGTGTGGAGATTTCCCTTATAAAAATTCCCGGACTGATACAATGTTCTCTTCTGCATCTTCTATCCTCTCTTCCCAAAATTCTGCCTCAGCAATTTGGCATGGGCATATTATAAAGCACTTTCTTTTCAAAATAGAATGAAGATTTCTCAAAAAATCAATGGACAATTCTACGATACTCCCAAATCTATTGAATCCTGTTTTCATGTGTAGTATCATTTAACCAAATTCTATTAACACTTTTTTCGGGAGGAGATACATCTATGAAAGTACTTTATAAGGTTGGAGGAACACTGTCAAGAGACTTTATGGGACAGATCTCCTATACCGTATGCCTGGACCGGAAATACGAAGAACTGGACATCGGGTTTTCTTTTGATAAACAGAGATACACAGCGGCGGAGGTCACAGAGGACGTGGTCAGGGACCTGACAGACTACTGCCGAAGCCATTATGACTTGGAACTGCCTCCCGATGCAGATCCGGCAAAAGAAATTGCAGAAAGTACCAAAACGGAGATTCACACACTGGCCTCTCTCAATGACCGGTTCATCGGCTGTATCCACCGGCAGCTCACTGACAGACACATGCACTTTTCAGCCTCCTCTGCCACAGAGGGCTGTATCCCTCAGCCGGAACTGGAAGGAGTTCTGAAGGTGACCATACTTGTCTTCAATGTTCTGATGGATGACACACATTATACACTGCAGGTTTCTGCCAGATAAGGAGGTTCTCATGTACAAACGACTGGAATTACATAATCACACCACAGAGTCCGACGCTTCCCTCACTTGTGAAGATCTGCTTCACTGGATGGAAGCAGATCAGGTGGACGCCTTTGGCCTTACAGACCACAATACCATCTCCGGCCATCCCAAAATGCAGAAGCTGCTGCAAGAGCGCAGTTTGGACATACAGTGTATTTACGGCATGGAGTACACCACCTATTACGGACACATTCTCTGTCTGAACTTAAAAGAGTATGTGCCCTGGGAAACCATTGACCGCCGCCGCCCGGAACTGTTGTTTCAGGCCATCAAAAAAAAGAATGCCCTGGCAGGCATTGCCCATCCCTTTTCCTACGGTTACCCTTTTGCCCGGGGATGCCGCTTTGAGATGGAGCTTACAGATTACAGCTGCGTAGATTTTATTGAAATTTTCAATAACCCGGAACCGCTTCACCAGGTCAATGAAAAGGGACTGCTTCTCTGGGAAGATCTGGTGCTGAAGGGGCTGCCCATTGCCATGACCTGTGGCATGGACCTGCACGGACGCTGGGAGATGGGGAATCAGTTTGCCACCTTTATCCAGGGGGAACCGGGCGGTGATATTTCCGCGGAACTGGAACTGGCAGTCCGCAGCCGGAAAACCTGTATCTCCAAAGGGCCGGTTCTGGAGGTTTCCATGACCCCTGACAGCCGCTTCCTTACATTTCATCTGGCTGACACAAAAAAACCCGGCTTCTCCTGTCCGGATGCCTCCGGATATCTGGTAACACTCAAAACCGCTGCGGATACTTATACCACGTCCCCGGACGGAACGTTCCCCATAGAGAAACTAAATGGCGCAGAATATGCAATTCCAAAATTATACTATAAAACTGCGGATATGGAAAACCTGGTCTGTGTGGCCCCGGTTCTGCACCTTGCAGGGCAGGACCTCCCGCCGGGGATGTGACGTTATGAAATGGAAAGGTATTTATTCGCACCGCATCTTTACGCAGCTTGTTGTCTTTACTCTTTTGATCAGTCTGATCCCCACCTTGTCCATCACCAGTTTTCTGTTCTACAAGCTGGAGAACATGGTCAAGACCGAGCTTTCCAATTCCTATCGGCAGATGACCTCTCAGTACATAAAAAATATTGATGAAAAACTGACCCAGTACCAATACAGCCTGGACGTGATCGCCGACAATACGGTGATCCTGGAAGCTCTGGTGGATGAGACAAAAAGTCCTTATATTAAAGGAGAACAGATCAGCAGTGAGGTCACAAAGTCCCTGCTCCTGGACCGTCAGAAAGAGATCCGCAATTGTATGCTCTACTCTGATATGGATGAGTACCCCGTATACGGAAAACGGGCTTCCATGGTCAAGGAGGCCGGACACGAGGAATGGTTTCTGCGGGAACGCGCTGTGAAGGAAGGCAGCTTCAGCTATATCTCCAGTGCAGGCAATATTCCTGTTCTCTCCTTCGTTAAAAACATGGAAAATGTCAATATCCATAACTATGAAAAAAAACAGCTGGGTTTTCTAAAGCTGGACCTATACATGGAGCTGGTCTTCAAGCCTGCCAACACAGACCATGAGAAGGATTCCTCCTATGATGTCATTGTCTACAGTGACAAAAATGAACTCCTGTATTCCTCAGCACCCCGAAAGGATTCCCTGCTGGACGCATGGCTTAATACGGAAGACTCCGCAGAACTGCTTGACGGCTTTACCGTCAAACATGAGAATCTGAAGGAAAGTTCCCTGAACGTCCTGCTTTTGTTTGACAATCATCAGCTGGCTGTCAAGCAGCAGACCGTAAGGCAGATGGTTCTGCCCATCCTTCTTGGTGTCACTCTGCTCATTATATTCTGGGCCTGGCTCTACAGCCGGAACTTCTCAGCCAGGATCGGATGTCTGGTCCAAAAATTCCACAAGGCCGAGACTGGTGACCTGAATATCTACGGGCCTATCGCAGGCAATGATGAAGTGTCAGAGCTGGACCGCCAGTTTTCTCACATGCTTAAGAAGCTGAATACCCTGATCCAAAAAAATTATATCCGGGAGCTGGAGAACAAAGAAGCCCAGCTAAAAAATCTGCAGCTTCAGATCAATCCTCATTTTCTCTACAACACCCTGGAAACCATCAGCTCTATAGCCGCGGTAAAACAGGTATTTGATATCTGCGATATCTGTCAGAAACTGGGGGAGATCTTCCGCTATAACCTGGGGAAAAATTACGGAGAATTTGTGACTGTGGCACAGGAACTGGGCCATGTACAGAATTATATCTTTATTATCAAAAAGCGATATGGAAATCGGTTTGAGGTATTCTACAATATCTCCCTGGACACAGACCAAGTCATGACACTCCGCTTCATCCTGCAGCCCATCATTGAGAATGCAATTCTTCACGGTCTGGTCAAACAGACCACCACAGGCACGCTGGAGCTCTCCGTCTGGGAGGAGGAGAACTGTCTGATGATACGTGTGGAGGACGACGGGATCGGCATGGATATCCAGAAAGTGGAGGAACTGAACCGCTCCATAAACGTAGCGGACAACCTGACCAAAACAGGACGGAACATTGGTATCCGCAATGTGAACCAGAGGATCAAACTCGCCTGCGGGGACAAGTACGGCATCACCGTAAAAAGCACTCTTCACTATGGCAGCCAGTTCGATATAAGGCTGCCCCTCATTCGGAAAGGAGAAAAAACGGATGAATAGGAACCTGCTGATCGCAGATGACGAAGAACTCATTAGAAAAGGCCTGATCGCCCGTCTCAGCTATCTGGGATTTGAATTCGGCCAGATCATGGAGGCAGAAAGCGGCTCTGAAGCGCTGGAGGCTGTCAGTCAGAATGCCATATCCATTGTCATCACGGATATCAAGATGCCTGATATGGACGGACTGGCTTTTATCCGTGAGGCCAAGAAACGCTCTCCCCATCTGCGCTTCATGGTGTTAAGCGGTTACGCCGAGTTTGAATATGCCAAAACTGCGTTAAGTCTGGGGGCCAGCGCGTATCTGCTGAAGCCCCTGTCCAACAAGGATTTAAAGGAAGAGCTGGACAAACTGCTCATGCAGGTGGAGGTGGATACAAGAATACGCCGGGACATTACTTCCAGGAAAAAACTGGAGGAGGAGAATATTGCGTACACCCTGGAAAAGGAAGTCAATGCCCTCCTCCACGAGCCGGCAGAGGAAACTTCAGCAACAGATAAATATCCCGCATTCTATCAAAAGATTTCCCCCGCCCCTGGAAAACGCCTCCTCCTGGGGATCATCAACATTGAAGAAAAAAGCTGTGAGAATCATTTCAGTAAAGGCGACACGGAACTGATCCGGTTTGCAGTCAAAAATGTGTTTGACGAGATCAGTTCCCCCGGCAAGGTCCTTCTGGTCAACAGCATTATCCACAAACATCAGATGTATGCTGTCTTTGAGGGCAGCAGCAGTGAATCCTCCGTTCTCCGCCGGGAGGTGGAGCAGTTCTTCCTGGAGATGCGGACAGTTCTGGAGAAACAGATGGGTATTTATCTGACCATGGGCACCAGCAGCCAGACCCGCAGGTTCTCTGCCGGCATGTTAGGGGAGGCGGAATCCGCACTGCGCCAGCGTACCATCTACGGTGATGGCAATCTCTATTTCTATGAGGACAACACGGTTTTTTCCGGAAAATCCTTCCCTGCATCCGAGCTGTACTTCCTGGAACAATATCTGGTCCAGGGCAATATCAACGGCATTCACAAGCTCCTGTCCGAATTGTTCTCCGAGGGAATGCTCCTAAACTGCGGGGTTTCCTACATCAGGATCTTGTGGGTGCGTATCCTGAACCTCCTCTTAAAATATTATGAGCCGGAGATACGCCAATACATCGGCGTTGAAGACCTTCTGCACAACTTCCGGGTTCTGGATGAACTCTGCCTTCCAGAAAAAACACACCGTTATATTTCGGAGATCGTCACTGACTGTATCAGCAAGCGGGGTATGCAGGATGCCAGTTCCAAAGATAAGATACTTCTGGCAGCACAATATATTAAAAAACATTATAACGAAAACCTGGCCATAAACAGTCTGGCAGAACTCTACAACATGAGTCCCAACTACTTCTCCTCTGTCTTCAAGAAGGAACTGAACCAGTCCGCAGTAAACTATATCACAGAAGTCCGTATGGAAAAAGCCAGGGAATATCTCAAAGATACTGACCTGAGTGTGATCGAGATTGCAGAAAGGGTGGGATATGAGGACAGTCAATACTTTTTCCGGGTCTTTAAAAGGACAGCCGGGGTCACACCCCTTCAGTTCCGCCAGCAGCACAGGCTCAATATGTCTATGTAGAAATATCTACTCCAAAATGGTGATATATCCATTTTCCCTTTTTCTGTTCTGATGTATATTGTTGAATGCAGAAAAAAGAAAGAAGAGGTATATCTCATGAAAAGATTTCACAAGCTTGAAAGTAATAAAATGGCATTCTGTCTGTTCCTGCTGTGCTGGTTTGCCTACTTCACCTCCTACATCGGACGGCTGAATTTCTCTTCCGCTATGACGGCAATGATGGAGGAACAGGTATTGGCAGGGTCCCAGGCGGGCTTCGTCAGCATGGTATATTTCTTCGCCTACGGCATTGGACAGATGTGCAACGGACTGCTGGGAGACAAGTTCCATCCCGGACGTATGATATTCACTGGACTTGCCGCTGCCGCTGCCGCCAATTTTGTCATGGGATTTGTGGATTCCTTTTTCCTCATGGCTCTGGTCTGGGGCATCAACGGCTACGCCCAGTCCATGATCTGGCCTCCCATCATCCGGATTTTTGCGGAAATGCTGCAGGAAACACAGAAAGTGCGCTACTGTATCCACATTGTCTCCTCCCAGGTGGCCGGGACGTTGGGCGCCTATCTCCTGGCCGCTGCAGTCATGTGGCTGGCAGGCTGGAAGGCTGTGTTCGGTGCCGCTGCCCTCTGCCTGGGCATTATGGCCGCTGTATGGTTCTTTGGTTTTGGCCGCATTGAGCGGTACAGTCAAGACCACGGAAAGGAAAAAGACACGGCCTCAGATACTTCCTGCACCATCTCCCCAAATACAAAGGCAGTCCCTTTCCCCTCCCTTCTGTTCAGCTCCGGCCTGCTGGCAGTGGTATTTCCGGTACTCATCCACGGAATGCTGAAAGACGGCGTAGCTACATGGGTGCCTACATTCATCAGCAAAACCTTTCTCACTTCTCCGTCTCTCTCCGTACTGGTGACAACGGTTCTCCCCGTGGTAAATCTGGTTGGCGCATATGCGGCACAGTATGTATACCGCCGGGCAGGCAGGCGGGCCATGAAAGCCGCCATTCCCTTTTTCCTGCTGGCTTCAGCGGCGCTGACCGGCATACGTCTGGGAGGCAGCCTGTCCATTGTCCTGACTGTGATACTGTTTGCACTGATCACCGCCTCCATGATGGCAGTCAACACCTTATTTGTGAACCTGCTTCCTTTGAACTATGAAAAACAGGGGCGTGTATCCACCGTATCCGGTTTTCTGAACTCTGTGGCCTATCTGGGAACCGCAGTCTCCACCTTTTCCATCGGGGTCATGGTGGACCATCTGGGATGGACCGCAACCGTGACCAGCTGGATCATAGTGACTGCTGCAGCCCTTATGGTCTGCATTCTGAAATCCCTGCGTGAAAACGCCCTGTCAAAAAACCAGTGAGAACGGGCAAGTGCTGCCGGAAAACACCCCGGCAGCACTCTTTTTTTACTGTATTCTAATATTTTTTCATTTCCCGCAGGGACGCCGGGGAAACTCCATAGCACTGTTTAAACTTCCTGTAAAAATAGCTGGTATCCGTATATCCCACTTCCTGGGCAATGTCATTTATCCTGCGGTTAGTATTCAGGATCAGATCCTTGGCAATCCCATTCTTAATGTTGCTCAGATATTGGGTAAAGGAGCACCCCACCTCTTTCTGAAAAATCTGGCCCAGATAGGATGCGTTCATATGATACTTGTATGCCAGGGTTTTAAGGCTCAGTTCCTCTTTATAATTTTTCTGCACTTCCGTCATGATCTGTTTTACCACCGGCGTATACGCGGAATTCTCTGTATGCAGATATGTGATGATCTCCGAAATCTCTGAGATAAACATAGCCTTCAGCCCAAAGATATCCTCTGCCCCATAGATTCCCTCAACCATATCAGACAGATCCTGCATATTCTTCTCTTCCAGCTTATATTCCCCTTTGATGTCCCATAAAAGCATGGCAATTTTAAGGGCAGTCTGGAACAGATTATTCACATCTGCATCCTTCCTGATATTATTGATGAACAGATCCTCAATATAATTGATCGCCCCGTCCCGGTCCTTCTGCAGGATCATTTTGCGGAGCTGAGTCTCGTCAATGGCAACGTCTTTTGAGCCACGGTTTTTAATATGGTTCTCATCCACACAGCTCCCGTACCCGTCCAGCATCCTGTACTTCTGCAGCCGCATGGCTTCCCGGTAGACCTCCGGAAGCTTTTCATAATCCGTAAAAGAAGGGCCGATGCCTATAAATGTAAATATACCCAATTCGCTTTCCAACCGGTTCTGCAAGTAGGAAAAGCGGCTGTGGATCCCACTTCTGATCTTCCTGGCAGTCTCCCCCTCCCCGCCATTCCAGGTATAATCTGTGGAGAAACATTCTATCAGAAGCAGGGTGTCAGCCTTCAGATGGATCACTCTGCACGCTTCTTCCTGCAGAATGGACAGCAGCTCTGACATATCCCCTTTCCGCATACTTCTGCTGTCAATCTTCATAACCGCTGCGGACAGAAGTTCTGCTTTTTTCACCTTGGGCAGCAGAGAGAGAAATGTCTTCCGCTCCTCCTCCCCGCTTCCTCCTTCCAGGAACTTCTGCCATCCAATGCGGTCCTCCATCTTCCTGGCATTGTCCTGGTCCATCTCCTGAAGTTTTAAGAGTGCCTTTTTTACCACTGCCTCAAGCTGTTCCTCGTCTATAGGCTTTAATATGTAATCCTCCACATCAAGCTGGATCGCTTTTCTGGCATATTCAAATTCATCATATCCTGTGAGGATCACAAACCGCACCCTCTCATTCCTGCTCCTGATCTCTTTTAAGAGGTTCAGACCGTTCATCACAGGCATCTCCACATCCGTCACCACCAGGTCCACAGGTTCCTTTTCCCAGAGGGACAACGCTTCCTTTCCGTTGTGCGCCATATGTATCACATCAAGCCCCAGCGCCTCCCAGTCTATAATGTTCCTTATTCCCTGGAGGATCAGCTCCTCATCCTCCACCAGCATTACTTTTTTCATCTGTTTCCCTCTCCTCGACTTTCACCAACAATATCACATGCATTCCCCGCGGCCTGTTTGCCTTTAAAAACACACCGCATGTATCCCCATAGGCCGCCTTCAGTCTGCGGTTGACATTGGTTATACCGATGGATTTGCGGGTATCCATCTCATTATTTTTAAGCTCCCGGTTCTTATTCTCCATATCCTCCACGGGCATACCCCTGCCATTATCCTCCACGTGGATATATAAATCGTCCCCCATGCGCCTGGCATAAATCCTGATCTCATTGTCGCTCTCCTCCATACGGATCCCATGGATAAAATAATTCTCAATAATGGGCTGCAGTATAAACTTAATGACCGGAATCCCGGAGAGTTCCGGAACGCACTCCACACTGGAACGGAACTTTCCCTGGTAGCGGTATTCAAACAATTCCAGGTATTTCTTACAGTAATGCATTTCCTGCATCAGGGTGATCACATCCGCCTCCTTCAGCTGGCTGCGGAATGTAACGGCAAGACTATACAGCATTTTTCCCACTTCCCTGTCCCCGTTGCAGATAGCCTTCATGCGGATGGCCTCCAGAGTATTGTACAGAAAATGAGGGTTGATCTGACTCTGAAGTGCCTGCATCTCCGCATTTTGCTGTTCTATCTCTGCCAGATAGCTTTTTTGGATATAAGACTCCAGCTCCTGGCACATAAGATTAAAATGGCGGGAAATCATATCCAGCTCATCCCCGTTCTCGTTCTCCGGAAGCTGTACTTTTAAATTTCCCGTCTGCACCTGGTCCATCCCCTGTATAATACCGTCCAGCCTTTTTGTAAGGCGCTTCAGATAACTGCTGATCAGAATTTCACCTGTTATGACCAGAACAGCACCGATGGCCAGTATAGCCAATATATGGACAACCGGAATGGACGCGGCTGTATGCTTATCAAGCCTGGTGGCTACTATATAATCTTCCACACTCTGGATCTGTATATAGGATTTAAGTTTCCTGCCTGCGTCCTCCTGCTGGAAATCTTCCAGAAGCAGGGAATCTTTCTCCGGATATACCTGGTTTCCGTTATTATAATACAGGTACAATTCCGCCATGGGATACTCTTCCTGAATGGCTGTGATAGTACCCGTGTCAAATGTAAAGACAATACATCCCTCTATCCTCATACTGAGAGGATCCCGGATCTCCTTCTGGAATGAATAGGAGCCGGGGGATGCCAGCCCCCCATCCAGGATCTCCTTCCTCCGCTCTCTGCCGTTGTGATCCACACGAATGTCGTTTTCCGAATAGAATACCGTTGTTTTATTATTGGTGTAACTGATAAGTTCTATTTTTTTGATATCCGGATATGCGGAATACGCATTTTCCACATAGCTGTAAATGTCCTTATTGTCCACTGTATTGGAGGAGGCATAAGTGTCCAGATGGCGTTTAAGATACTCCTCTGTTTCATACCGAAAATAATTGAGCATGTCCTGCAGTTCAGAATTATTCTGGTAGATGGCTCTGTGCAGGTAATCTGCATCTGAGCTTGCGCGGTTCACCTCCAGCACCGCCTCCCCGCACAGTTTCCCCGCATAATCCTGGTTCGTCTCCAGCATACGGGTTCTGCTGGATGAAATAAAATATAAAATGAGCACCCCTACGATCAGGATAAGAACTGCTGAGTAGCTCAGGAATAATTTGTGAAATAAATGTCTCGGGTTTTTGTTTTCCATATGTTTCCTCCTGCACATAAGTATAACATAACCATGTATGCCTGTGAAAGAAAAGAATCCGGGGAAAAGAAAAAGAGAGCTCCAAAGAACTCTCTTGGCCTCCCTATTTAATTAAACTTTCAGAGCGCATAGCTGCATGTCCTTCCCAATCCGGTTTAGACAGATCAGGAAATTTCATATTTCTGTATGTAGGCTCAAGAACTTTGCTACACCACTTCCTTCATCCATACCATTACTGATACCCACTTGTGGTTCGCTACGCTTGACGGTAAATACCCGCGGCTGGACTTGCACCAGCTAGATTAGTGCCATGCTTGGCACACTGCAAAAAAAGACACGGGAGCACCGTGTCTTTTAAAGATCATATATGATTCTCTTCCAGTGAATGCAGAACCTTCTGGTTCATAAACGTTATGAGAAACCCATACAAACTCCCCATAAATAATACCGCTGTCCCTGCCTTCAGTTCAAACAGCATCAGGATAACCCCCAGAGAAACCATACTTCCCAGAGTGCTGGCAGGCCTGGTCACCAGAAGGATCAAGGATGTCTTTACAATATCCCTGTTTTTCATCCGGTAACGGGAAGCCAGCAGGTACAGATTGGGCGTCACCACCAATGCTGCCGCAAATAAGATGACAAATAGGATCATCAGAGGAAAGATGGGGACCTGGACCGCGAAAAACTCAATGTTTATCTCAAATATCAGTATGAGGAACATATGCCCTGCTGCCAGAAGATATTTCTGCCCCCAGTCATCCATATATGCCTTCCTGAAGTCTCTCCACGCCCCCGACTCTGTCCCAAAGAGAAGCCGGTTCATGGTGTAAAACAGAGCGGAAAGGGCCGGCCCCATGGGAACCATGCACAGCAGAAACAGAGGCAGGCAGGTGCGCACCTGGGAAACTCCCACAAAGAGAAAAAACAGAAGCACCGGAAAGTTGGAAAGCAGAAACAAAATATTTGCTCCGATCACGTACCACATTTTCTCACAAAATCCCAATATTTTTTCCATCTGGAACACTTCACTAAACATTTTTCCTCCTTTATGGGTATCGCAGGCCTTATACCGCCCTCCCCCATCATAAAACGGCAGGCGGCATATTGCTGCACACTGTACGGTTTATATGCTGTCCTTTATAACGCTACCAGTATGGTCTTGATCTCATACGGATGCAGGTGAAGTTTCATCTTCCCTGCCGGTTTCTCCTCTGTAAGAGGACGCTCTCTTAAATCGCCCTCCATCCAGCGGGAATACGCAAATCCCGGTGTCACGGTTACCGTCTGGGAACTTCCCGCAAATTCATGGAAACGGAGCACAATATAGTTTCCGTCCTCGGATTTTTTCACTGCGTCTATTTCCACCTGCTCGTTGTCAAATGTGACAAAGCTTTCAAAATCCACCCTGGTCTTTCCCGCTGTTACTTTCATAGGATCATTGAGCGCACATGCTTCCTGCACGGTCTGCCCCTCCACGAAATCCCCGCCGTGAGGCAGAAGCGCGTAGGTGAAAGTGTGCATTCCCTGGTCCTGCAGATGGTCCGGCTGCAGACCGGAACGCAGAAGGGAAATGCGGATCACATTGTCCTTGATATCATGTCCGTATTTGCAGTCATTTAAAATGCTGACACCGTAATTTCTCTCGGAAAGGTCTGCAAAACGGTGGGCGACACTCTCGAATCTGGCCTGGTCCCAGCTTGTATTCCAGTGGTTCGGACGCCTTACATTGCCGTACTGCACATCATAAGTGGCATAGGTGGAGCGGATGTCAACCGGGAACGCAGCTTTTAACAACTGCTGTCTCTCATGGAAATCCACATCTGTCTTAAAGTCAATTCTCCTTGAATCGCGGTAAAGGCTCATATCCTGGGATATGGAGGACTTCATATATTTCCATTCCATATGGATCGTCAGCTTCAGAGGGCCGCACTCGGTCACCTCAAATGCTGTCATCTCAGTGATCTCCCTCATCTTCTGCTGATAGTAAATATCAATATCCCATGCATCGTTGTCAATAGGCTTATCCTCAAACATCTGCAGGACATTTCCCCGCTGTCCTTGTGCCAGGACTTCACGGGCAAAGGTCTTGTCATAGAGCCTGGTCATCTGTCCGTAATCATTCAGGGATACCAGGTAGTATGGTGTCTCAACCTCTCTTCCCCGGATCACAAAGCTGTTCTGCTCATCCCTGCCCTGATCTTTGGGATGGAAACAGATAACCTTATGTCCCATGGCCGGCACCTGTTCTGCTTTTACATAAACAGTATTTTCCCCTTTTTGTACAGGCAGAACGCAGCCTTCCTCGTCTGTAAAGTACCCGTCATCCGTGCAGGGGAGTGAAACCAATTCATCTTTCTGCCATGCGGAAGCATTCCATACCGTCCAGGTATTCTCCTGCTGCAGGGCAGTGTTCTTTGTAAAATCATCCTCCACCTGAACGGCTATGTCCTCAATTCTGGCATAGTCTTTGTGACAGTCCTCGTAAACTTCATGGATGGAAGAGCCGGGAATGATATCGTGGAACTGGTTGGTCAGGATCAGTTTCCAGCCTTTTGTGAGGCTTTCCTGCTGGGCTTTTTCAAGGTTTCCCGCCATCAGTCCCTGCATCACGGTCATCCACTCTGCGCGGCGGTACAGAAGCTCCATCTTCCTGTTCATGCGCTTGTTATAACCCTGGCTTGTGTAAGTTCCCCTGTGGTATTCCAGATATAGTTCTCCGTCCCAGGTGTTTACATACTGGTCTGTGTTCTTTACAGTGTCCTTCAGCTTTCTGAAATACTCCCCTGCTGTGGAGGTTTTCACATGGGGCAGCCCCGGAATCTTATCCAGCCTGCGTCTCTGTTCCAGCATATCACGGTTCACACCGCCGCCGCCGTCCCCGAACCCGTAGGCAATGAGCAGGTCCTTGTTCATCTCCTTCTCACTGTAGGCATCCCATACCCCCTTCACGGTCTTTGGCATCAGCTTTCCGTTGTAGGTATAGAACCAGGAGCCCGGTTCATTCCAGGGTTCCGGCGTGGTGATGAAATGGGTCAGGATTTCGCTGCCGTCGATCCCCTTCCATTTAAAGGTGTCGTGAGGCATACGGTTGAACTGGTTCCAGCTTATCTTTGTGGTCATGAACATATCAATACCGGATTTTTTAAGGATTTGGGGAAGTGCCCAGGAATAGCCGAACACATCCGGCAGCCATAGGTATTCCACATCTTTTCCGAACTCATCCTTGATAAATCTGCTTCCGATCAATATCTGGCGTGTCAGGGACTCCCCGCTTGTCAGATTGCAGTCTGCTTCCACCCACATGGCTCCGTCTGCTTCCCAGCGTCCCTCTTTCACAAGTTCTTTGATTTTTTCATAAATTTCCGGAAAATCCTCTTTCACATATTCATAAATCTGGGGCTGTGTCTGCAGGAAAATATATTCCGGAAACATTTCCATCATACGAAGCACAGTGGAGAAAGAACGGGATGCTTTCTCATGGGTATGTTTTAATCTCCACAGCCAGGCCATATCGATGTGGGTGTGCCCCACACAGTATACATTTACCAGGGAGTGTTTATCCATCCGGTCAATCTTCTCATTCAACACCCGGTCCGCCTGATGGACAGACTCATAAAATTCATCGCTTCCCGGATATGCCCAGTCAATACAGTGGCAGGCTTCGTCCAGGGCATTTCTCAGATCATAACGGACAGGATCGTTCTCATCCAGATTTTCAATGGATTCCAGCACCATGGTTCCCAGATAGTAAAAATCATCCACTTCCTCATCCAGCCAGGCCAGGTCTGCTCTCCTGATCTGATGCTCCTGCGCTGCCGGTACTCCGCCGCCCTCCAGTCCTGACCAGAGGCGGAAGGTAAGGCTTAACGCCTTCCCAAAGTATTTCTCCGGGAAAAATACTTCCTGATGGTTCACGTCCACACCCTGGAAAGGTTCCTCATTCAGGTAACACATTGACTCAAATCCACTGTTGTTTCCTGCTCCGGTATTTCCGAAGTCAAAGATACCTACCGCTCTTTTGCCGCTCCACTCTGCGGGAATACGGATCTCCCTGTGCATCCACAGATAACGGTCCCTGCCGGCCCAGCGCTCCCCTTCGCTGATCCTTCCCCAACCATCAAAGTTTATGGGAACCTGGGGATTCACTGCTTTTTGTTCATCCTCGCACATAAGGAATTCTCCTATGGAAGTTACGCCGCGGTATCTGTATTTCTTTACTTCGTCCATTCGCCTCTGTAATTTTCTATCTGTTAAAAACATAATACCTCCTGCTTCGCGCTTTTGATTATCTTTATGTCTCTATTTTACATGTTTTACGGGAAATAACAATTTTCCTTTTTCTAGGTTTCCTGTACAAATTCTAGTGCGGTTTTCAGGCGGTCGCAAGTGTCATAATTGACCGGTCTTTTTACTTTTTTACCCTGTATCCCAGATAGTCCAGCATCAGTTCGCTGTACATGGCATTTGCCCAGGAGAACCATTCTCTTGTAAAAATCTCAGGGTTATCCACAAAGACTCCCTCATGCATCATGCCTTTTCCACCGTCTGTCCCCGCAAGGCGCCTGAGCACCTGCACTTTTTCCTCTTCCCGGTCTGCGGTCAGGCCTTCCATGGCTGCGGCAATATGCCAGACATATCTGGAAGGTGTGTGGGGACTTCCGATGCCTGACAGTTTGTCCCCTTTAAAATAGTACGGATTTGCTTCACTGAGCAGAAATCTTCTTGTATTTTCCGCCACATCACGGCGCCTGGGAATGTATCCCAGATACTCCATGGATAACAGGCTGGGCACATTGGCGTCATCCATAAGATTGTACTGCCCGAATCCGTCTGTCTCGTAAGCATAAATTTCTCCAAACTCCGCAGTCCTGACAATTCCGTATGACTCGATTCCCGCTGTTATCTCCTCGCGGAGCCGCTCTGCCCGCTGTGCGGTAAGCTCTTCATGAAGGAAACTGCGGCATATCTCTGCCATATATCCCAGAATGACACAGGCAAACATATTGGAGGGAATGAGATATCCATATGTACATGCATCGTCACTTGGACGGAATCCTGACCAGATAAGACCGCACCCCTCTTTTACCAATGCACCTTTTCCCTCTCTGGACAGAGTATCTGTAAAAACGCAGTTTTTCCGCTGGAAACGGTATTCCGACCGGGACTCATGATACTGTTCCCGTTCAAATACATCCATGATAGTTTCGATCCCGGTTAAAAATGTGTTGTCAAAGTGTTCCGTATATCCGGTATTTTTCCAGAGAAGATAAGCGAGCTGTACCGGATAACACAGAGAGTCAACCTCAAATTTCATTTCCCACACCCATGGATTTTGGTCCGGAAAATCTTTTTCCCAACAGTTTCCGTTATCCGTCTCATTAAAGGCATTGGCGTAGGGTTCCTTTAAAATACAGTGAAACTGTCTCTTCACAAGGCCTGCGATGACCTGTGTCAGCTTCTCGTCCTTCCCAGCCGCCAGCAGATACGGACGGAGCTGTGCAGTGGAATCCCGCAGCCACATAGCAGGGATGTCCCCTGTGATCACGTGGGTGGTTCCGTCTTCCATCTCTTTTACTGTGGTGTTTAGTGTGTTGGTAAAGCAATTGCGGAACACCTCCGCAAGATATGGCTCCTCTTTACATTTTTGTTCTGCTTCTTTTATCAATTCTTCAATGATTTTGGGATTTTCCATTATAAAGTCCTCCTGTGGTCTTTCATGTAATTTGTTATGTGTCCATCCTATCAAAAACCAGGGGGAGTGTATAGTGAAATATCTCTTGAAATTTGTAAACTTTTCTATTCTCCACGATTGTCCGCATTTTAAATAAAGAGCCTCTGGACTTTTAAAAGCTCTCCGTCCATGAGATATAACACATTGGTAAATGATAAAACATTATTACATCATAAAAACACCCGGCAGTTCTGGCTAAACCAATAACTGCCCGGGTGTTCCCTATCTTTTCTGGCATTTCTCACAGAAATATATATTCCCGCCCATATATGCGGCTCTTTTTATCTCTCCGCCGCACCGCATGCATGGCTGATGCAGGGAGTTTTTAGAGAGCTGGGTAATATACCCGCCCTTGTTTCCCAAAAGATCACGTTCCGTATCCCTTCCCCCGCCGTCACACATCTGCTCCAGCGTACCGGTCACAGACTCGTAGAGGTTCCGGAAATCTTCCTCCTCTGCCTCCCGCATATCAAACCTGGGGTCAATTCCCGCATTCCACAGGATGTCCTGCAGAACACCATTTCCCAGACCGGGAATGCGCTGCTCTGTTGCCAGATAAGTCTTGGCCGATATCTTTTTCCCGGTATCAGGGTACAGACTTTTGAAATACTCATATGTGAATCCTTCATCCAGCGCCGTATACTTACTGATGGAGGATCGGTAATATTCTTCGTCGCACTCCCCCAGAGGATACACACCGATAAACGCATACATCTGAACCGATACCGTAAGCGCCGTGTCGTCATCAAAGGCTAAAAACAACTGATGTTTTTTCGGAAATTCTGCCTTCTCCTCATAATATCTGGGATAGGCGCCGTCTGACAGGATGATCATATAGCTCTCCGTGTCAATCTCAAGCATACCTCCCCGGTTCACGGCCTTTATAATTGACTGCCCCTGGAGCATTTCATCATACTCCTCTTTGTCCCCATGAAAAAATGCAAATTTATGGGGCGTATGTCCCGCTGTCACATAGTCAATGGTTTTTCCATGCAAGGTCTCTGTTATCTGCTTTGCTATGGTCCGGCTCTCCGGCAGTTCCAGCATAGTAGTTGTCCTCCCTTAAGCCTGTTTCCACCTCTTCAGTGTAGGGAACCAGGACTCCATCATTTTTCTGGCCTCCTCCTGGGTACCGAATGGGTTTCCGTTTTCTTCGTTGAATTTCAGGTTAAACTGAATCATATCCTCCATTGTCATATCATAGGTAAATTTGCCTTCCTTATAACAGTAACAGCAATATTCCTCATTTCTTCCCCCATCATTGCTGGTACCGAAGTCCTCCGGCTTTTCCATGGGCATACCGCAGCTCTGACAAAATTTTTTATCTTCCATATTCTATGTCCTCCTGTTTTTCTTACAGAATACACTATGTAATATGACACCCTATGTCATATATGATATAGTTTTTTTATTTTATCCGCCTCATTTTTGATCTGCTCTTTCAGCCATTCCGGCTCAAGAACGCTTGCGTCCGCTCCAAAGGATAAGATAAATCCTGTCAGCCATCTGCCCGGCGCGAATGCTGCGTTTACCACAAATCCCCCGTCTTCCAGACGTACAATATCTTCCTCCGCAAAAAAATCCAACACCTGAAACCCGGCTGCCTCCGTAAAACTCAGCTTTATGGGAATCGCTTTCCCGATCATTTTCTCCTGCTGTTCCCCGGTCTCAGCCGCCTTCCTTATAGGGAAAATCTCCTCCTCCATCTGCAGTTCCCGGATACGGTTCAGGCGGAACAGGCGAAATGCCTGTTTCTTTCTGCAGTATCCTGACACATACCAGTGTCCGCCTTTAAAACAAAGACGCACCGGCTCCACTGTTCTCCTGCTCTGGATGCCGGAGGAATTATAATATTGAAAGGTCAGCAGGTTTCGGTGCAGAATGGCAAACTTGCAGAGCTCAAAATATTCTTTTTCCTGTTTTCCTGCACCCCAGGTCTCAAAATCCACTTCCAGCCAGTCCACCGTCTGCCTGCCGAACAGCCCGGCAAGCTGAGAAAGAAGTCTGCTGCTGTCCCCTGCTCCCACAGCGTCCAGACTTTGGAGAGCCGTCATGATATGCTCCTGTTCATCCTCCCCAAGCAGAGTCTTGTCAAGCTGAAAATGCTTCATGAGCCGGATTCCGCCTCCGTGCCCCTTCTCTGTATAGACCGGTATGCCTGCAGCGGAGAGTGTATCTAAATCACGGTATATGGTGCGAACAGATACCTCCATCCTTACGGCCAGCTCTCTGGCTGTTATCTCACGGTGCTCCATTAATATGTATAATATCTCAAATAACCTGCTGTTCTTCATTTTTCCATCCCGTCTGTGCCATAACATCTCTCCCCGACACCGGCATTGCCTTAGGATACACAGATATGGAGCATTCTGCTCCATATCCCACCGGCATTCTTCCATGACAGGGTATCCCTTTCTTTTCCTCCAGTATAACACAGGCCTGATCCAGCCCACAAGATTCGTTCTCATGTCATTATGAAAAACTGAATCAGACTTGCCAATGTCTTACCTATGGCAATGGACAGGACTACCAGCCCTACACCTTTTGTAAGGCCCACCCGTCTTGCCATAATGGCAAATACATTCACCACTTCACCAAGAGCAATAATCCAGCTTCCCAGGAACATGCCGAAGAATATGCCGATAACTGCCAGTCCCCATTGCCCAAGAGGCAGGTGGAACTGATACAGATAAAAAATATTCCCGAGAAAAGTGCCCAGAATCAAAGCGTCCTCGTAGAGGAGCAGATTATGTCCTGTATGGGTAACGCCTGCATACCGCGGGATAATACCCAGTCCGATAATAAAGGCTGCCAGCGCGGTGGCCACAACCATACCGCCGCTTAAACCTATGATGGCAGCAATCAGTTCACTAAACCACATTTCAGCTCTTCTCCTTCCTGTTCTTCTTCTCTATCAGAGTTTTATCCACATCGTCCTCATAGACACGCATCTGTACCTCCATAGGAGTAGGGTCCTGTGTGATCTTTCCGTGCCCGAAATGGTTGAAGAAGAATACCACCCCAAGGCCGATTCCCAGAGAATAGGTAAACTCCAGAATGGTGTGCCCAGTGGAAATATTGCCTGTGAGCTGTTTGTAGATCTGAAAAAACAGCCCGGAAGTATCCACATCCATATTAAATGTCATAATGGAAAAAGCGCCGCCGAAAAATGTCAGAAAGCACACCAGAACCGTCTTCATCCAGCTCCAGAACACGTGTTTATGTTTCTGTGTCTCATAGGTAATGACAAAATTTGCCTCGCCGATATGGGTCACGTCCACAGTCTGCTCCTTATCCTGGATCGCATCCACCAGTTCCAGGGCTGATACCACATAACGCCCCGGCTTTCCGTCCGGTACGGTAAACACCTTTCTCACCCGGTTCCTGTTCAGCACACTTGTGCTGCTGGAGGACAGCTTCGCCACATCCTGCAGATAAACTTCCGGCTGATGTACCTCCACATTTTTCTCTGTCTGCACATATAAAATATCACTCATGTAAATATCTCCTTTGAACATAGACAGCCGGACGTAATCCTCCTGACTGCAATCACTATTACAGGGATAGTATGACATTTTCCTGTGCAAACTATTCTTAAAACAGCACACTTGCTGTGCCTTTCCTCAAAGCTTTTCCCGCAGGCAGTTCAGTATTTTTTTCTCAAGCCTTGACACCTGGACCTGGGATATGCCCAGCTCCCCCGCGATCTGGGTCTGGGTTTTCTCCTGGAAGAAACGCATATAGATCAGTTTTCTCTCCTCCGGATTCAATGTACCCAGCATTTGCTCCAGCATCATGCGGTTTAAAAGATGCTCCTGGTCATTTCTCTGTTCCTCTATTTTGTCTTCAAGGGAGATATCCGTGCCGTCTCCCTGATATATGGTCTTCTGCAGGGACTCGATCTGTGCCCCCGACTCCATTGCCATTACCAGTTCCTCTCTGGTCACTGCAATGCGCTCTGCGATCTCATCCATCTCCGGCTCTCTCCCGTTCTCTATCATCAGTTCCTCTCTGGCTGTGTAAGCCCGGCAGCATATCTCCTTTAAGGAACGGCTGACTTTCATCATACCGTCATCCCGCAAAAAACGTTTAATCTCCCCTGTGATCATGGGAACTGCATAGGTGGAAAATTTCACATCATAAGAAGTGTCGAATTTGTCGATGGCCTTCAAAAGACCAATGCTCCCTATCTGGAACAAATCCTCTGCCTCCACCCCACGGTTTAAAAAACGCCTTACAATGCTGTGTACCAGACCAATATTTTTCTCTACCAACGTATCTCTTGCTTCCTTATCTCCCTGGTGCGCACGCCCGATAAGGGCAAGGATATCCTCCATACAGCCTCCTTCTACTCAAATACCTGAATTCCGGTTCCGATTTTTTTCTTCATCCGGACGACAGTACCCTTTCCCGGCTCAGATTCCACTTCCAGCATATCCATAAATGCCTCCATGAAGGCAAAGCCCATGCCCGAGCGGTCCTGCTCCGGTTTTGTAGTGAACATGGGCTCCATGGCCTTCTCCACATTCTCAATCCCACGCCCGTGGTCAGTCACCGCCACGGTGAGTTCTCTGCCGCAGATAGTGCAGTCGATCCTGATCTTATCCGTCTCCTTCTCGTAAGCATGTACAATACAGTTTGTGATCGCCTCAGAGACAGCCGTCTTAATATCTGCCACCTCCTCAAGTGTGGGATTTAACTGGGTGGCAAACGCTGCCACCGTGATCCGTGCCAGCCCTTCGTTGCAGGAACGGCTGTCCATCTCCAATGTCATTTCATTGGTATTCTCCATATCTACCTTCCCCCTTACCTTCTTTTCTGGTGCCAGACAGCTTCCTGGCTGATTTCAATATATTTGTAGATGCCTGACAGGCGCATAATACGGTTTACCCTGTCGTTTACATGAATTGCCGACACCCTGCCCCCGCTGTAATGCAGCAGGCGGTATCTTCCCATAAGCATACCGATTCCGGAACTGTCCATAAAGGTGGTGCCGGAAAAGTCAAAGACAAGCTGGCGGACATTACCTTTTTTCAGCTCTTTGTCCACCTCATCGGTGATCTGGCTGGCAAAATGATGGTCCAGCTCCTGTGGTACATAGACCATCAGGCAGTTGCCCCTCTTTTTTAACACATCTTCCATACTCATTTCCCCTTACTCTTCCAATGTATCCCATCCGGATACTGCCGCCCGCAGAAATCTCATATTTTTCTACGGACAACAAAAGGATGTGCATACATTCATGCACACCCTTTCCTTCAAGGTTTCTCTTAGGTTATTCTTCCCCGGTGTCTTCCCGGCTATCCTGTCCGTCACCTTCATCACCGCTGTTGTCATCGCCGTTATTGTCATCCTGGTTTTCGTCACCGGTTCCGGGTTCCATACCGTCTTCCCCGCCTCCGTCCTCCTGGCCTTCATCGGGCTGATCCCCTGTATCTTCCTGAGGCTGTCCCTCATCAGCAGGTGCCTGGGAACCATCTCCGCCCCCGTCCTGCCCTGCCGAGGCTCCGGCAGGCGTTCCTCCGATGGCTGTCATGTAGTCCTTAGCGTCGCTGGCATAGCTGGTGCCCGGGAATGCGTCTATGATCTTCTGATACCATACTATGGCATTTTCGTTGTCTCCGCTCTTCTGATAAGACTGGGCCAGATAGAACATGGAGTCATAATCCGGGTCTCCGATATCCTGGGCTTTCAGCAGATTTTCAATGGCTGTTGCATAATCCTGGTTTTCATACGCTGTGATACCCGTGCTCTTATATGCGGCCTTCACCGTTTCTCCGATCTCACTCATAATCTTGTCATACATGGACTTGGCATCCACGGACAGCAGGGACGCGTCCACACTCTCCAGAGCGTTGGCTGCATTCTGATAATTCCCGCCGTTGTAGGCCTGCCAGGCCTTGATCAGATTATCATAGCTCTCAGACTTGGTATTAGCCTGGGCGATCTGCTCATTGGCTGTGTTCACAGACTGGGACGAGGCATCTATCTCCTGCTGCATCCTGTCTATCTCCGCAGCCTGGGTAGCCACCTTGTCACTGTACTCCACGATTTTCTTGTTGGCCTCATTATTGATCTTCTGGGTCTTGGCCGGAACAATAAGGAACCAGAGGGCTGATGCCCCCACAAGCAGCCCGATGATCAGGTTGATCAGCGTGTTGGTCACGGTTCTCTCCCTGTATTCCGGGGGCTGTATGATGGTGTCATTGCCTGAGTTGTATATGACACGCCCGTCCTTTTCCTGGCGGTTCTTTTCCTTTGCCTTGAATCTTGGCTCCAGGCTGGTCATTCTTCCTGTCTGGTCATCCACCTCCCGCAGAAAACGCAGTGTGGTGGTATTGGTCTTGTCTATCTTGGCAGCGATCTTCAGCTGTTTCCTGGCCTTCTCATAGGCACCTTCTTTTATATATATCAAAGAAAGCAGATGATAGCCTTTGATCAGCTTAGGATTGCTGGTAAGCACCTTCTTGAGCTGCATCTTAGCCATATCCAGATTGCCGGTCCGGCAGTATGCAAGACACTGGTTATATTTTTTGATGCTGGTGTTGATGGTGTCAAGCCTATTGGCATTGCTCTGCAGCTTGTTGATATAATCTGACGCCACATTGCCGTCCGGCATAATATTTTTGCTGATGACCCATTCACTTAAAGCGGCCACTACCTCTCCGGTCTCAAAATACACCAGCCCCAGCAGGTTCCTGGCCTGGATATTACATTTGTTCATCTTAAGGCTTCGTTTCAGGCAGGTAATTGCCCCGGACAAGTCACGGATCTGTGCCTTCTCCAGCCCCTGATTATAATAGAGATTGGACAGTGCCACTGCCTTTTTCTGGGCGGTCACATTACACCCGCACTTTGGGCAGTAAGGTGAAGTGTTGAGCTGTGCCTGGCATATCATACAATTCATCTGTCTTCTCCCTAATTCTTAGCCGTTCCATTGGTTTCTTTCAGCATTTCCTTCAAAATATCAATCACATCCGTCAAATCCTGTTTGTAGATATTGCCTTCCGCATCATCCACATCCAGGCACGGCTGAAATTTTTTCAGTTCTTCCTCGTAATTAATCATTCATTCTCCTCCTAACGTAATCCTTTATCTCCCCGGCAAGATACAAAGATCCCACAACAAACAGCAGACCGTCCCCCTTCAGGGCGTATGCCTTCTCAAAAGCCTCTCCCGAATCCGGCACTGCCAGTACATTGCTGCATCCGTTTGCTTTAAAAAGCTTTGCAAGCTCCACGGATGACTGCTTTCTGCTGCCCCATATCTCCGTTGTCACCACATTGGCAAAAGTCAGGCCGCCGCACACCCTGCGGATCATATCCGCATAGTCCTTGTCCGAAACCGTTGTAAACAGAAGGCTTATAGAATACTCTTTTTGAAAATGCCGGACTGTCCCCACAAACTGGGCAACCCCGTCCTCATTATGGGCACCGTCCACGATCACGCCCGGAAGTATAGTCTCCATTCTGCCCTGCCATCTGGTATGCTTAAGACCTGTTTCCAGAGTTTCCTTCTCTATCCTGTGGATATCCTTCAGGACACCCATTGTCTCCACTGCCAGTGAGGCATTCATCATCTGGTATTCTGCAATAAACGGGACAAACAGTTCTGTGGTCCCGTAAACACCGGAATCAAAGGTAAAACCGATTCCTTTTGGCGTATAGGACAAAAGCTTCTGGCTCCCTGCTTTCACCTCATAGCAGGGGCACCCCAGTTCCTTTGCGCGCCTGCGTATCACAGCGGCTGCTGTCTCATTGTTCGCGTCAAAGATAACCGGCACGCCTTTCTTGATAATGCCTGCCTTTTCGCCGGCTATTTTGTCTATGGTATCTCCCAGATATTCCACATGGTCCAGACTGATTGATGTGATGACACAGGCCAATGGATTCAAAATGGAGTTGGTAGCATCAAGTCTTCCCCCAAGGCCGGTCTCAAGTACAACCATATCAACATCCTCATCATCAAAGATCAGCATTCCCATGAGAAACAGGAACTCAAAATACGTGGGGTGATAATCCCCCTGCTCCACCAGGCGGTCGGACAGCTCCTTCACCCTGAGAAAAGTTTCCAGAAATTTTTCATCTGAGACCATCTGCTCATTGATCTGAAATCTCTCATTGATCTTCATCAGATGCGGGGATGTAAAAAGTCCGCATTTGTAACCGCCTTCCTCCAGCATGGTGGACAGAAAAGCACAGACGCTTCCCTTTCCGTTGGTTCCTGCCACATGGATCATCTTTCTATTCTTATGGGGACTGCCCAGCATGTCCAGGCATTTCCTGGTGTGTTCCAATTTATTTTTCTTTGTAAATTTAGGAATTTCTTCAATGTATGCTGCTGCTTCTTCATAAGTAAACAAAAACTTTTCCTTCTTTCCGTCTTTGGTAAGCCTTATGATAACTATATAGGAAAGTCACCACTTCCCTTTATAAGGATAAGGTCACTTATCATTATAATGGAGTGGTGACAATATGCAAGCAAATTATGTCGGTTCTTTTAAAAGTTTTTAATTCTGTACCGGGTTTTCCGGATCCGGCACCTCAATGTGCCCTTCACCGGAATCGGTTTTGTTCTGCTCCTGAATAGGATTCTGGGCTTCCCCGTCCCCATTGCCGACCGCATTGGGGTCGATCACATCTGCATCGTCCTTGGGGTCCTCACCCTCCAGGGGCGGAACCTCCGGGGTAAGAGGTTCCACAGGCACCTTGTAGATAATGGTATCTGTTCTGGTGAGCACCTTACGGGTGGAGCTGTTGCTTCGGATCGCCACATCCACCTCATCTCCGTCTTTTAGTTCCACATCATTGAGCAGAAGGGTTGTTGGGCTGATATATGTGGCGTCCAGAAGTTCTCCGTTCACCTCCACATACGCGGACTGCGTGAAGTTCTCCCCGGTTATATAATACCTGCCGTCAGAAATCTTCTCTATTTTTTCAAGCACAGCATCTTTTACACCCAGACGCATCTCTGTCCGCTCAAAAGGATTCTCCCCATCGTAGACATACTGCTTTCCATACAGGATATCATACTGGAGCGTCTCCAGATCCACCTGATAATTTTTCGTCTGGCGTCTGGCCTGATGGAAACGGAATATATTTCCCTCATGGATTCCCACACGGTCCATAACCTCTGCTGCCATCTGGTAGGCTGCCACATTGGCATCCTTTTTTTCAAGGCCCATATTGTCCCAGATCACATACTCTGTCTGGAACAGATAACGGTTCTTTACATCCTTCACTTTCAGACCCATGGTGGGAAGATGGTCTCCGTACATGACAAGCACTACATCCTCATCATATTGAGAGAGGGTTTCCGTAAGTTCTTTGACAAACTGGTCCATCTCATATATCTGGTTGCAGTAATACTCCCATTTATTATTCACAGCCTCCGACTCTCCGCCGGTCACGGTGATCTTTGGGTCATCAATCATGGGTTCCTCCGGATAATCCCCGTGTCCCTGCACAGATATGGTGTAAATATAATCCGGGTCATCTGAAGATTCCAACGATTCCATAATATATTTTGTCAGATTCCTGTCCCGCATCCAGTCATTGGGATTGGTGTCATCCTGCTCTGCCATATATTCCTCTGAGGTAAAGGTGTCAAATCCCAGATTGGCGAAGACATTCTTCCTGCCGTAAAAGTTTGCCTCATTGTTGTGTATGGCGTGGGTGCTGTATCCGAGGTTTTTCAGCACATATGGCGCACTTTCGCAGGTTGTCTCCTTCAAAATACTCTTGTAAGGGTACTCACCCGGCCCAAAATAGCGCAGGCTCATACCGGTAATGGATTCAAACTCCGTGTTGGCTGTTCCGGCACCCACACTGGGTACTTTGTAGTAGCCGGAGGAATATTCCTTCATCAGTTTCCTGAAAGTGGGAATGGGGTCCTCAGAGATATGCAGGAAATTCACAAGTGTGGGGTCAAAGAAAGATTCGAGCTGCAGGAAAATAATGTTGGGGCGTTTCTCCCCTGTCTCAGCCAGACCGCTCTCACTTTTCTCTATTTTATTGATGGAGGCCTCCGAATAATCCCTTGGGCAGCTGATACCTGTGTTGAAAATAGTGGTGGCCAGACAATAGGGATACCCATAATCTTCATAAGCAAATGCGATATTTCCGAAATAGTTGGACAGCACTCTCTTTTCCAGTGCCAGCTTGGTGGTTCCCGCAAAGGCCAGCACCCCTGCAAGCACAAGGGGAATATTCAGCTTGTAAGTCATTTTTCCCTGATATTTCGGTCCCTTCAAAAACAGAAATACCAGGCCAATGAGGGCCGCCACTGCCAGAATGATCACGATCACAAAAAAGACCGGTGATAAATATTTGTTGGCGATCTTAAACGCATCCGTGAGCAGATGCAGGTCCGGCCCGGTAAACGGTGTGACACGATTCGCCAGCAGCACACCGTTGATGATTCCCAGGACCAGCCAGAAGATTGCCAGGAGGGTCCTCAAAAAAACCCTCCGGCGCACCAGATAAACTATCAGCGTGGTAGTAAAGATCAGAAAGGAATTGTACAGAAACACCAGGGGCCTCTCCGTCATATAGGTATATGCCTCGCCGACGGAATGCCTGGAGATTGCTTCTATGACAAAATACCCCATCATGACCACTACCATCTGAATCGGCAGAGAAAGCAGATTCAGATATTTTAACCACTTCTCATTCATATATTTAACTCTCCTATAGCCTGCGCAGTTATCTGCCAAGCTGTGCAAGCCTTTCCTTTACCTGTTCCATCATATTTGTATATTTCTCAAGTTTGGCCTTCTCCTCAGCTACCTTGCTCTCAGGCGCTTTGCTCAGGAACCGCTGGTTTTTAAGCATGCCGTTTACACGGGCAAGCTCCTTGTTCAAACGCTCAGCTTCTTTGTTCAGGCGCTCAATCTCCTTCTCTATATCCACCAGTTCCGCAAAGGGCATGTAGATCAAAGCCTTTGAAGTCACTGCGGAGACCGCGTCGTCCGCAATCCCTGTTTTGTCAGCCTGAATGGTCACTTCACTGGCATATCCCAGAGTTGCGAAGAATACCTTTCCGTTGTCAAATACCTGACGGATTCCTTCCTCCTCTGAGACCACGAATACTTTAGCCTTTTTGCTTGGTGGTACATTCATATCTGTACGCACATTACGGATGCTTCTTACAGCCTCCTTGATGATCTCCACTGCGCGCTCATCCTCTTTGAAACTCCACTCCTGTTTTTCCACCGGCCAGGAGGCGGTCATGATGGATTCCTCCTCCGGATGCAGGGTGCAGAAGATTTCCTCCGTGATAAACGGCATATAAGGATGAAGGAGCTTCAGCGCATTGCCCAAAACAGTTTTCAGCGTCCAGAGTGCTGCTGCCTTGGTGTTGTCCTCATCATTGTAAAGCCTTGGTTTTACCATTTCGATATACCAGTCACAGAACTCTTCCCAGATGAAGTCATATACTTTCTGAACTGCAATGCCCAGCTCGTATTTGTCCAGATTCTCCGTGACTTCTGCTGCCAGAGTATTCACTTTGGAGAGGATCCACTTATCTGCACTTGTCAGGGTGCTTATATCAATCTCTGCCGGAACCTCCGCTTTTTCCAGGTTCATCATAATGAAACGGGATGCATTCCATACTTTGTTGGCAAAGTTGCGGCTTGCCTCCACTCTCTCCCAGTAGAAACGCATATCATTTCCAGGCGCGTTTCCTGTCATGAGGGTAAGACGCAGTGCATCCGCACCGTATTTGTCGATGACTTCCAGAGGGTCAATTCCATTCCCCAGGGATTTGCTCATCTTACGGCCCTGGGAATCACGAACCAGACCGTGAATCAACACATGGTGGAAGGGTGTCCTGCCAGTCTGCTCCAATCCTGAGAATACCATACGGATAACCCAGAAGAAAATAATGTCATATCCTGTTACCAGCACATCTGTGGGATAGAAATATTCCATCTCCTCTGTTTTCTCTGGCCATCCCAATGTGGAGAAAGGCCAGAGCGCGGAGGAAAACCAGGTATCCAGGGTGTCCTCATCCTGGGTCAGATGATCACAGCCGCATTTCGGGCAAACCTTTGGCATCTCCCTGGCAACCGCTACCTCCCCGCATTTGTCGCAGTAATAGGCGGGAATCCTGTGGCCCCACCAGAGCTGGCGGGAAATACACCAATCACGGATATTCTCCAGCCAGTGCATATAGATCTTATCAAAACGGTCCGGAACAAACTGCAGGCTTTTGTCTTCCAAAGTCTGAATGGCAGCCTCCCCCATCTCTTTCATCCTTACAAACCACTGGGGCTTGATCATTGGCTCCACGGTGGTGTGACAGCGGTCATGGGTGCCGACGCTGTGGGCATGTGGCACTACTTTCACCAGAAGTCCCTGTTCCTCCAGGTCTTTGACCATAGCCTTTCTGGCCTCATAGCGGTCCATACCCGCATATTTGCCTCCCAGCTCATTGATGGTGGCATCATCGTTCATGACGGTGATCTCCGGCAGGCTGTGGCGTTTTCCCACTTCAAAGTCATTGGGGTCGTGGGCCGGTGTGATCTTTACGCACCCGGTACCGAATTCTTTATCAACATATTCGTCTGCCACAACCGGGATTTCCCTGTCTGTCAGAGGCAGCTTCAGCATTTTCCCAATCAGGTCTTTGTATCTGTCATCTTCAGGATTGACTGCAACAGCCGTATCTCCCAGAAGGGTCTCGGGGCGCGTGGTTGCGATCTCTACAAAACGGCCTTCCTCTCCCACGATAGGGTAATTAATATGCCAGAAAAATCCGTCCTGGTCCTCATGTTCTACCTCTGCATCTGAGATGGACGTCTGGCATACCGGACACCAGTTGATAATGCGGGAACCTTTGTAGATATATCCTTTTTCGTATAATTTAATGAAAACTTCCTGCACTGCCTCGGAACATCCCTCATCCATGGTAAAACGTTCTCTGTCCCAGTCAGCAGATGCGCCCAGTTTCTTTAACTGGTTAATGATCTTTCCGCCGTATTCCTCTTTCCACTTCCAGGCGTGCTTCAGAAATTCTTCTCTGCCAATCTCATTTTTATCAATGCCCTGTGATTTCAGCTTTTCAATAACCTTGACTTCTGTTGCTATGGCTGCATGGTCTGTGCCCGGCTGCCACAGTGCTTCGTAGCCCTGCATTCTCTTGAAGCGGATCAGGATATCCTGCATAGTCTCATCCAGCGCATGTCCCATATGAAGCTGGCCTGTTACATTGGGCGGGGGCATCACAATGGTAAATGGTTTTTTGTCTCTGTTCACTTGGGCATGGAAATATTTGTTGTCCAGCCACTTCTGATAAATTCTGTCTTCCAGACCCTTGGGGTCATAAGTCTTGGCAAGCTCCTTGCTCATAATCTCCTCCTTAATTAAAAAACGCCCTTTACAGACTGCACTGTAAAGGGCGAAATATTCCGCGGTACCACCTTTTTTTCTCACTCATGTCCGTTAACGCAGACTACGCGTGAAGGCCTACTCCTGATTCATCCTTTACAAACCACACAGTTCAGCCCTCCGGTTCAAAAGCTACCTTCCATCCATTCCCCTGAAACGACCTTGCAGCCGGTGGATCGTTCTCTCTGTCAGAATCCAGGATGTACTCCTCTTTCTCATCACCTTTTCATACGTCCCATCATAATCACATTATCCTGGTTTGTCAAGTGAATAAATTGTGAAAACACAAAAATAAGCCCGTTTCTGCGGACTTATTACTCACTTTGCAAGGGATATTACCCCTCTGATCCTCTCCCCGTTCCGTAACCATTCAGTAGTATCCCTTTGGATATGGGATGTTTGTCCGGCTGCTGAATTTCTTCTGAAGATCAGCGTAAGGAATGCACAGACCTGCCGGGTTGTTACGGGTTCCTTCTATAATAAAAGGGTGCGGATACACGAGGCATAAGGATCAGAGGGATCCCTGCCGTTTAATCTGCTGCATAATTCTATAAATTCAGGTTTCGGCCTTTCGGCATTCCATAATAAGAATCTCTTATAGAGATTCAGGTTCTAAACTTTGCACGGAAGTTCTCACCCTACTGCTCTCAAGCAGGTTTCCTGGCTTATGGTTCATCGCTCAGCCGCCTTCTCACACTTTCATGCAATGGCACTTTGGCATTGCTCTCCATTTACAGTGACCGCATCGCTCAGGACTTGCACCTGATTCCCTTTTCACCAGCACTGTGCGGCCAGTGCGGATGCACTTGATCGTTTTATGGAATTATACACATTTATGTTACCATTCTCCACAGGTTCAGTCAAGACCTTTTATCTGTTTGCGGATGTATTCTCTGCCTTCTTGCTTTCCCGTTTTCTTCTTGTCATGATCCCGCCGATTCGCCCTGTCTCCTTGGCTGATAAGCTTTTCCATCCTGATTCCAAAACCTGGTCAAGCAGTCCCAGTTCCTCTGCTATTTCATATTTCAGCATTTCCTCCCGGGGAATCTTATTTAAGTCAATCTTCTCATTGTTTTTCTTGCTCATGAAAAGTCACACTCCTTCATAAATAATTAAAGTCTCTTTCAAGTATGACCTGTTCTTTTCTTTTTAAACATATATCAAAAATATTCTGCTGTACTCCAATTCCAGTTGTTCCCTGTTTCTTTCCTGTCCCAATCGTGTTATTATTCACTTTGTAACAACTACATAACATTTTCGTAACAAATAAGGAGGTCTTTATGAAACACAAAATATTACCGGGATTTCTGGCACTGGCTGTGGTGAGCGCCATGGGAATGGCTCCCGCTCGTGTACAGGCTGCTTCCATTGAGGATGTAAAACAGAATCTGCAGGGCAAAGGTATTATTGTAGCCGGAAACATTTCCAATCTGGATGAATTAAAACAGAAGCTGGAGAGTATGGGCATTGACTGCTCCATTCCCGGCTGGCTGGAATCTCTCTGCCCGGAACTCCCAGGCATAGGACAGCCCGGAAACCCAGACACCCCGGGCGACAACCAGCCTGAGAACCCGGACACTCCGGACGACAACCAGCCTGAGAACCCGGACACTCCGGATGATAACCAGCCTGAGAACCCGGACACTCCGGATGACAACCAGCCTGAAAACCCGGACACTCCGGATGATAACCAGCCTGAGAACCCGGACACTCCGGATGATAACCAGCCTGAAAACCCGGACACTCCGGATGACAACCAGCCTGAGAACCCGGACACTCCGGATGACAACCAGCCTGAAAATCCGGGCACTCCGGACGGCAGTCTCCCGGAAAATCCGGACACCCCGGACAACAACCAGCCGGGAAATCCCAGTGTTCCGGACAATGACACAGAGAACGCTGATTTTGTAAAGCAGGTAGTAAACCTTGTAAATCAGGAACGCGCCAAAGCCGGCCTCTCACCAGTGACAGCCGACACATCCATCCAGGCTGCCGCCCAGGTCAGAGCTAAAGAGATTGAGAAATCCTTCTCCCACACACGTCCTGACGGAAGTTCCTTCAGCACCGCACTGACCCAGCAGGGTGTCACCTACCGCGGTTCCGGAGAAAACATTGCATGGGGCCAGAAAACCCCGGAGCAGGTTATGAACGGCTGGATGAACAGTGAAGGCCACAGAGCCAACATTCTCAATAAAAACTTTACCAAGATCGGTGTAGGCTACCACCAGAACGCCTCCGGTACCAATTATTGGACCCAGCTATTCACTTACTAAACACACACACATTCATAAGCACACATCACACCAAAGACCGCGGCCCAGTGTCCCCCACTGCAGCCGCGGTCTTCCCTATTAACAATCTTTGAGATCCTTATTGCGTCAATAATACACGATTCTTGCCGCTCATCTCCCTTCCCTATTTCGGAATGATAATTGCGGCAATAATACACGATTCTTGCCGCTCATCTCCTTCCCTATTTCGGAATGATAATTGCGGCAATAATATACGCCACAATTCCAGTCCATACCATCCCAAAGCAGGAAAGTATCACCCATGCAAGCCTCACCAGTGTTGGGTCGATATTGAAGTATTCCGCAATCCCTCCGCACACACCTGCCAGCATATAATTTGTAGATGACCTATACAATCTCTTATCAGACATAATGATTCTCCTTTCATCTGAAACAATTTTTCTGATTTACAATTCCTGTTACTGATCAACGGTATCAATCCCCGCTGTAACTGTTCAATCTCCATTCTCAAATAATATATCCACAGTGCCCATTCCGCATTCTATCTCCATATATTTTGGTGCATTGCTGTCACCTGTCCTCAATGAGCTGATACCGCTGTGGGACTCACTTCCCACATTTACAGCGCCTAATCCGCAGTCTATATCCGTGCCGTAATCCTGACGTTTTCCGGCCAGCGTTGCGGTTACGGTTCCCATTCCGCAGTTCACATACCCTGTAGTAAATTCTATAAAATGAATATCCATGGTACCCATGCCTACACCCAGTTCCGCCTCATTTGCCCTGATGCTTCCACTGGTCTCCACAGTTCCTGCGCCTACATACATGGTCAGATTCTCTGCCTCCAGGTCCTGCACTTCCAGTATTCCAGCCCCGATTTGGAATTCCGCGTCAACAAATTTCTTGTTCTTTGGAATCTCTATCTCAATAGGGTATTTTTCAATAGAGCGCTTTCTGTAGGACCTTTCTATGGAGAGCTGACCGTCATCCTCATCAAACACTACCTTATCTTTATTGGAATAAACCTTGACACGAATTTTATCGCTGGCGGAGGAACGCACTACAGAAACATATGTGTATTTTGTCTCCACATCCAAATCCAAGACCTGGTCTGCGTCAAATTCATATTCCTTAACCGCTTTCCCGTTCAATGTTTCCTTTATGTCATCTACAGACTCTGAAAACTCATAATCATTGTCATGACGTACCCAGTTTCTAAAAGGCTCCCAGTCCATACTGTTTTCCACAGCCGCAGACACACCGCCCCAGGTAGCGCCCATGATGATCCCAGCTAAAAACAGGGCACCGCCTACAATTACCAGAACCAATGCTGTGATCAAACAAAATTTTGTAAATTTCTTCATGAACGGTCACCTCCCCTCATTCCTCTATGAACGATTCTCTGAATCAAATCAACAACCCAGCGGAACACTGCAGGCACCACTTTTGCTAAAAACAATATAAATACCATGACCAGCAGGATACCAACAGCGGACATGATGATTCCCGCTCCGGAAATAGCCAGTGCTGCCGCCGGATTTCCCAGCATATGGATCAGTGCGTAAACCACCATGGCAATGCCGCTGCCCAGCAGAGCTACCCCGCTGAACATAACTGCTGCGATAATACCGGCCACACCTGCCAGCAGGCCAAAAGGTATACCGAGGATACCAAGGCCGATCCCGCCCACTACCGGAACAGCGAACATTACAAATACAATAATGATGCCCCACATGATTCCGCTTCTGTTCCTATGGGTTTTCCCTGTACCGTAACCGCTTCTGCTGTAAGGGCCGTCATATCCCTTACCGCCGCTTCCATACTGTCCTGTACCGTCCTGGCTGCTGCTCCCTTCCGTGCTTTCCTGACCGCTGGATCCATTCTGGCTGCCATAACTTCTCCGGCCATCATATGCACTGCCATCCCGCTGTGTCTGTTCCCCGCTGCCGGTACTTTGCTCTTTCTTATCCGCACCTGCCCGCTCCGGCATATTCCTGTCATCAAATATCCCGTCGCTGTATCCGGTCTCTGTGTATTCTCCGTAGTCCTTCCGGTTCTCACCCAGGTCTGCCTTGATGATGGCAGCCACCTTGCCCGGACTTCCCAATTCCTGTATAACAGAGGATTCATTTTCTTCCCCTGCATCGTCAAAGTAACTGTTGTAGAAATCCAGTGCCTCCTCTCTCTCCTGCACCGGAATATCCCAAAGCAGCCGTTCCAGCTGCGCTAAAAATTCCTTTCGTTTCATTTTGGTATCCCTCCCTCGAACAATCTGGAAATCTTTGTGGAATAGTTTTTCCACTCTGTCTTATAAAGATTCAGCTGTGCCATACCTCTCTCTGTCAGCTTATAATATCTTCGGTTCCTGCCCCCGTACTCCTGATCGTAGGTCTCCAGGCATTCATCCTTCTGAAGCCTTCTGAGTACCGGATACAGTGTGGATTCGGATACCTCCAAAACCTGCCGGACATCCTGGGTGATCTTATACCCATATGTGCCGTCTGCCTCCTTGGAGACCACCGCCAGTACAATTGCGTCCAGCAGCGCGGCGCCTGTATTAAAAACCATATTCTCACTTCCTTTTCTCCGTATATGCCGCCTGTACTGCCGCGGCTGCCTCCCGGCATGAAATAATAGAACTCCGGGACACTTAGGATTTATATAATATTATATTTTCTACAATACTATTTTATATTTAATACTATATGCTATATAATATACTTTTGTCAATAGTATTATATTAAAAACATGTTTTTCTTTTCAAATGTCGGAAAAAGACGTATAATGTAGAAAGAAGCCCGCAATGGTAACTGCTGGCCACTGTCCGCGGATTCCCGTCCGGGAATACCTTCTCCAAAAGATGCTGCGCAAAGGATGCTACTGTACAAAACCTAAGCATACAGCATACTGTAAAGGTACCGGACCGTTACCATTCTAAAACACGGAGGTATAAATGAAAAATAAAATAGCAAAGATGATCGGCGTAGTCTGCGTCCTGATCCTGGTCATTTTCGGCGTATTTCTGGGAAGATACTGGGAGGGGCGCAAATATCAAAAGGCAGACATCTCCGTCTCCGCTATCACTGCCCGTTTAACCCAGGCAAGTGACCTGGCTACCGCCCGATTGGAATACAGAGGATTGATCCGTTACGAGGCCGGTGAGATCCGTTTTATCACCCAGAAAGGCTTTACCATGATCTACGATGCCCATATCAAGGCAGGCATTGACCTTTCCAAAGCCCAGGTGGACGTATCCGGCGAAACCATCACCGTGACCCTTCCGGAAGCCGTGATCCAGGACATCAATATTGACCCGGACAGCCTGGAGTTTTACGATGAAAAAATAGCACTGTTCAATCCCCAGAACAAAGAGGATACCGTAACTGCCCTGCAGGCAGCCAAGGAAGACGCGGAGAAAAATGCCGCTGACAGCGATCTGCTGACAACGGCAAATGAACAGGCCCGGCGCCTGATCCAGGAACTGCTGGTCCCTGTGACCCAGGACAGTGATAAAGAATACACCCTTGTATTCCGCGAATCGGCAGCAAACTGAAAGAAAAGCGTAAGGATTCATTAGGTCTGCGCATTCACTGCGCTGACCGTAAGAAAGTGTTCCGCGGTCAAGCAAAAATCCCATTACAAAAGGCGATCATGCATGGATTTTTGCCTGTAACTGTGAGAGGCAGCGTATATACATATCGGGCCGGGAGAATGTTACGATTTCTCCCGGCCCGTTTCTTTTATTCTGTAACCGCAGCCGTATCCTGTCCGGACAAAAACTGGCTGTTGTACAATTTGGCGTAAAATCCGTTTTTTTCAAGCAGTGACTTATGATCCCCCTGCTCCACAATGTTTCCGTTATCCATTACAAGGATCACATCCGCCTCCCGTATGGTGGACAGGCGGTGAGCCACAATAAAACTGGTCCTGCCCTGCATCATTTTTGCAAATGCCTCCTGAATATGCATCTCGGTCCTGGTATCAATGGAAGATGTGGCCTCATCCAAGATCAGCATAGGCGGAAGGCAGAGCATAACCCTGGTGATACACAGAAGTTGTTTCTGTCCCTGGGACAGGCCGCCGTCCTCTGTGATCACCGTATCATATCCCTTTGGCAGGCGCTTGATAAAACTGTGTGCATGGGAAGCCCTGGCCGCCGCCTTGATCTCCTCCTCCGAGGCATCCGGTTTTCCCATAATAATATTATCCCGGATTGTACCTGTTCGGAGCCAGGTATCCTGCAGCACCATCCCATAGGCACCCCGCAGGCTTTTTCTGGTAACACTGCGGATATCCCGGCTGCTGACCCGGATACTGCCCCTGTCCACATCGTAAAAACGCATGAGCAGGTTTATGATCGTGGTTTTCCCGCAGCCTGTGGGGCCTACGATGGCTACTCTCTGTCCGGGCTGCACATGCAGATTGAAATCCTGCACCAGTTTTGCCTCCGGTGAATAGGAGAAGTATACATGCTCCAGATCCACTTTTCCGTCTGTATGTTCCAGAGTCTTTACATCCTCCGGCTCCGGTATCTGAGGCGTTTCCTCTATGAGCGCGAAGATACGGGAAGCACAGGCCAGCGCATTCTGAAGCTCTGTCACCACACCTGAAATCTCATTAAAGGGCTTGGTGTACTGGTTGGCATAACTCAGGAAACAAGAGAGCTGTCCCACTGTTATGCCGCCGCTTATGACAGACAGCGCCCCCACCAAACCAACCCCTGCATACACAAGACTGTTGACAAAACGGGTACAGGGATTTGTCAGGGAGGAGAAGAAGATAGCTTTCAGGGAACAGTCTGCCAGCCGTTTGTTGATCTCGTCAAAATGCTCCAGGGCTTCCTCCTCATAATTAAATGCCTGGACCACTTTCTGGCCTCCGATCATTTCCTCCACAAGGGCAGTCTGCTCCCCGCGGGCCTCTGACTGCTGCCTGAACATGGTAAATGTCCTCTTGGCAATAAAGTTTGCCACAAAGAGGGAGAGCGGTGTGATCAGCACCACCACCAGCGTGATCCCCACATCTCTGGTGAGCATAAAAAGCAGAGTCCCCAGAATGGTGATCACCCCTGTGAAAAGCTGGGTGAATCCCATCAGCAGCCCGTCTGAGAACTGGTCCACATCTGCGATCACACGGCTTACCACCTCGCCGTAGGAATGGTCATCCATGTATTTCAGCGGAAGTATCTGTATTTTCCGAAATGCCTGGTTCCGCACATCCTGAACCGTGTGGTAGGCGATCTTATTGTTGCTCACATTCATGATCCACTGGGCCAGGGCTGTAAACAGGATCACAATGCCGATTTTCTGCAGTGTGTGCAGCACATAGACAAAATCAACCTTTCCCTTTTCTACAATATAATCAATGGCCTCACCTGTCAGGATGGGCACATACAGAGTCAGGACCACCGTCACTGCCGCCGCCCCAATAGACAGGATCAAAAACGGCCAATAATGCCGCACATATTTGAGTACCTTCCGGAGTGTTTCCCTCTGTGCTGATTTTTTCCTGTCCATCTTATGCCTCCTCCTCTCTGCGCTCAAACTGTGATTCATAAATTTCCCTGTACACGGTGCAGGTCTTCAAAAGCTCCCCGTGGCTGCCCGCCCCTGCCAGATGACCGTCCTCCATCACCAGGATCAAATCTGAGTACATGACAGAGGAGGCTCTCTGGGATACAATAAATACCGTCATCTTGTCCTTCAGGTTCCCTATAGCCCGGCGCAGTCTGGCATCTGTGGCAAAGTCAAGGGCTGACGCACTGTCGTCCAGGATCAGGATCTCCGGGTTTTTCACTAAAGCCCTGGCAATGGTAAGGCGCTGTTTTTGTCCTCCGGAAAGGTTTTTTCCTCCCTGCACCACCTCTGTGTCCAGGCCGTCCTCCTTTTTCTCCACAAACTCCTTTGCCTGGGATATTTCCAGTACACGCCACAGCTCCTCATCAGACGCCCCCCGGTTTCCCCATAGAAGGTTCTCCCGTATGGTTCCTTTAAACAGCGATGCCTTCTGCAGGACCATGCCCACCTTCTGGCGGAGCTCGTGGATGGGATAATTTCTCACATCCACTCCGTTCACCCGGACTTCTCCTGCCGTGACATCATAAAACCTGGGGATCAAATGCACCAGGGAAGATTTTCCGGAGCCGGTGCCTCCTATGATACCTATGGTCTGTCCCTTCCCGGCCTTAAAGTTAATATCCGTCAGAGATTCATCTCCTGCATTTTTATATGTAAGCCCCACATGGCAGAATTCTACGGCTGCGCAGCTCTCTTTTGTCTCTGCCGGGGATTTCCTGCCTCCGTCCTGCATACTGGACTGTATTTCCAAAACACTCTCCACGCGGTTTGCACAGGCCAGGGCTTTGGTGATAGTGATGATCAGGTTTGCCAGCTTGATCAGCTCCACCAGGATCTGGGACATATAATTCACCAGGGCAATGAGCTGTCCCTGTGTGATATATCCCGTATCCACCCGTATAGCTCCTGTCCACAGAAGCACTACCAGAGCGCCGTTGATGAGCACGTAGGTCATGGGATTCATAAGACCTGAGATTTTCCCCACATGTTTCTGCATGGCTGTGAGGGTATCATTACTCTTTTGAAAGCGTTCCTTCTCTTCCTCTTCCTTATTGAATGCACGGATGACTCTGACTCCGGTGAGATTTTCCCTGGTGATCCCAAGCACCCTGTCTAAGGCGGCCTGGGTCTTCTTATACAGAGGGATGGTGATCAGCATGATCCCAAAAACTACCACAGAGAGCAGAGGAATAGTCACCACAAAGATAAGCGCGGCTTTCACGTCAATGGTAAACGCCATTATCATTGCGCCGAACACAATACAGGGGGAGCGCAGAAACAGGCGCAGCACCATATTGACCCCGTTCTGCACCTGATTGATATCACTTGTCATTCTGGTGATCAGCGTGGAGGTTCCCATGGTATCCATTTCCGTAAAGGATAGTCCCTGGATATGGGAAAACAATACGTGCCGCAGTTTTGTGGAAAATCCCACCGCGGCCTTTGCCGCAAAATACTGTGCCGTCGCAGAGCAGACAAGCCCGATAATACCAAGGCTCACCATCAGCAGGCACATGGCGGTCACATAATGCCTGTCCCCGTTTCCGATCCCCCGGTCAATGATCCGGGCCATGACAAGAGGCACCAGCAGTTCAAAGGATGCTTCCAGAAGCTTGAACAGCGGTGCCAGAACAGACTCTTTTTTATAGTCTTTCATATAAATTAGCAGTTTTCTCATGATGTTCTCCTACCGGTTATTATTTTTTTCCTATTTATCTTATCACCTCTTTCATGGAAAGACAAACTTTATCTGATATATTCCGGCACCGGCACATCTCTGAGAATCCGTACGGTAACTTTCGTCCCCCATCCCTCTCTGCTGTAAATGGATACGCCGCACTCCTCCCCATATGTACTTTTTACCATGGCCTTCACAAGGCGCACTCCAAATCCGCCCTGATCCCCGGCATCCTCCTCCAAAAGACGTCTGCTGGTTTCTGCGGGCATCCCTTTTCCATTGTCCCAGACTTCGAAGATCAGGTATTCCCCCTCTTGCCTGAGATTCACATGAAGCTGTCCCTCCTGTTCATTCATCCCTTACTTAATAGCATTTTCCACCAAAGGCTGGATCAGCAGCTTGGGCATCTCACACTCTGACAGCTCATCCGGTATGCGGATCTCATACTGCAGTTTTTCATTCAGCAAAAGTCTTTGGAACGACAGGTAGGATGACAAGTATCTCATATCCTCCTGCACTGTGACAAATTCCTTTTTATGGTTTACACAGTACCGCAGAATGTCAGCAAGGGTTGCCACCACATCGGCAATCTCATACTCATTTTTTAAGACCATCTTCCAGTAGATCATATCAAACACATTATAGAGAAAATGGGGATTCAATTTTGATTTGAGTGCCAGCATCTCCAGCTTGTAGTAATTGTTCCGCTGTCTCTGAACCGTATGAAGCAGTTCCTTGATGCGCACAAGCATGTAATTAAAACTGTCAATGATCATGCCGAATTCATCCTGCTTTTTCCGCTCCATGGTGAAATCCAGCTCACCGTTCTGTATCCGTTCCATGCCATACAGAAGCTGTTTGACCGCAGATATACAGAATATGGGAGCCTCCTGCCGGAACCGCCAGCGGTGCCAGGGGGGGTATAGCCAAAAAAGAGCCTGCGGCAGTCCTCCGCAGACTTCTCTTTTCTTAACTTTGTGCAGCAGTCTTACTTTTTCTTTACTTCTTTCTGGAAATCAAAACATTCCTGTGCCACCACATTACTCAGCACCAGAAGACAGATCAGGTTTGGAATCGCCATCAGCCCGTTCATGGTATCTGAGAAATCCCATACGATCTGCAGTGTCCTTGTAGCACCCACAAATGTGATAAAGGAGAACAGTACCCTGTAAATCCTGTTCATCTTTGTGGAGCGGACCAGAAATTCCAAAGATTTCTCCCCATAGTATTCCCAACCAAGAATTGTGGAGAAGGCAAACAGCATGATCCCGATGGAAACCAGGTAACTTCCCATAGGACCCAGGGCGCTCTCAAAAGCTTTTATAGTCAGATTTACGCCTGTCACCAATTCACCGGAAGCATCCTTTATCCCCAGCACACCCGAGGATGCAATGACAAGACCTGTGACGGAACAGACCACCAGCGTGTCAAAAAAGGTTCCTGTCATATTGATATATCCCTGTCTGGAGGGATAATCGGTCTTGGCTGCTGCTGCCGCAATCGGAGCTGAACCGAGGCCGGCCTCATTGGAGAACACACCTCTGGCAACGCCCCAGCGCATGGCAGATGACATGGTGGCTATGATATTTCCGCCAACACCGCCGGCTACTGCCTTTACGGAAAATGCCATGCCGAATATCTGGCCGAGACCGTCAGGTATATGTTTTGCATTGATAATGATAACACCCACTCCGCAGGCAAAATACAGCACTGCCATAAAAGGCACAACCTTCTCACAAACTTTTCCTATGCTCTTGATCCCGCCCACCAGAACTACAAGTGCCAGGGTTGTTATCACAACGCCTGTAACGATGTTGGGAATTTTAAAGGTGCTGTTCAGTGCATCCGCAATGGAGTTGGCCTGTGTCATATTGCCGATTCCAAAGGATGCAAGAACTGCAAAGACCGCAAAAAGTGTTGCCAGCACAGCCCCCACTTTTTTGTTACGGAACCCATTTTTCATGGTATACATGGGGCCGCCCACCATCTCGCCGTCCGCGTTCATCTCCCTGTATTTTACAGCCAGAACGCTCTCCGCATATTTGGTGGAGAGTCCAAAGAGAGCGGAGATCCACATCCAGACGATTGCCCCGGGCCCTCCCATGACCATAGCGGTTGCCACACCTACGATGTTGCCTGTTCCTATGGTTGCAGCCAATGCAGTCATCAGGGACTGAAACGGGGTGATATCTCCCTCTCTGTTTCCCATACTGTCTTTTTCAGGGTCTTTGAAAATTGATCTCAGAGCAAAACCCAAATTGCGCCATGGCAGAAATTTCAGTTGAAAGGTAAGAAAAACACCTGTGCCCACCAGCAAAATCAGCATAAAGGGACCCCATACAAAATCATTCACCGTCTTCAGTATTCCAGCAAAATCCATACATTTCCTCCCTCACCTGCAGCAACGCAGAAAGGGACAGACTACCCAACCGTCTGCCCCTTTGTTCCACTGCGTCATCGCATTAACGTTTTATTCTTTCTCCATATCATACCATGGGAGGGAGGGTTTGTAAATCTAAAATCATGGGAAGGGGTGTTGCATGCAGGGGGATTGTTAATAGGCGGATGGGGTGTTGGGGCGGTTGTCTAAACCCCGCCGCCACCTACCTACACTACTATTTCCTTCTGCAGATCCACAGAATAAATATACCTCTCAGCCACTCTTTTCCCCGTCATCCGCTCCAGGGCCTCTGTATAGTAATCAAGCTGAACCCTATATTTTTCAACCAGATCACTGCCATTTCTGCGCCGTACCCTGTCTGTTTTGTAGTCTACCAGCATGATCCTGCCCTCCTCATAGAAAAAGGCATCAATAATCCCCTGTACCAAAACGCTCTCATCCCCAGCATACTCTTCTCGCAGCCGGTCGGCAGAAATCCCCATGACAAAAGGCTGTTCCCGATAAAGCATTCCTGCGGCCTGGGCTTTTGCCATGCGTTTTCCAATAGGAGAAACAGCAAACTGATACACATCGCCGGGCGAAACTGTACGCCGGACCTCCCTGTCTATCCTGTGCTCAGATTCCAGAGAAGCAAGCTGTTCCTCCACCTCCTCTACGGAACCGGCCTTGGAAAAGTCAAGGCATTCAAATACTCTGTGGTATGCGGTACCTCTTCCGGCTCCGGTCAGACCCTCCTCACGTTTCTCAATAAATGAAGGGATATAAGGAACCACCTCTTCCTCCTCATACCAGTCCGTGCTCTCCTCATCCTCCATATGCAGCCGCTTTACCTGGGAAACCGTAACTTTTGCCGGAATTTTTTCCCGGTCCAGGTAAGGATAGGTGTAGGTGAAGCATTCCTCTATCTGCTCCTTTGCATCCTTATTCCAGCTTCCGTTGGTGTCAAATCCCAGTATCTCCTGTTTTTTCATCATCTGTATCATCCTGGTCTCCGCCTCTTCCAGGGTAAGCTTTGCAGGCGAGATCACCTGCACACGGAAACCTGCCTCATGGTTATGGAGGGGATTCAGCGCGTAAGGGCGTTTTTCATGGGAGAGATATACCCGGTCCATACAGCGGTGCCTTGCAAGAGCTGGAAAGATCCAGTCCAGATAGCAGCGGGCTTTTACAAGTCTGCCGTAGGATATCCTGCGCTCCTCCTGCTTTTTAAGAGGCTCCAGGGCTGTCAGCCGCTTCTCCAGCCTGGAGGTACAGCCTGTGAGGATCAGTTTTTCTTTTGCACGGGTCAGCGCCACGTAGAGAATACGCAGCTCCTCTCCCAGATTCTCGATCTGTATCTGACGCTGCACCGCTTTTTTAAGGAGCGTTGGCGTTTTTGTGCGGTATTTGGCATCCACCCAGTCTGCGCCCACACCCAGATCAGGGTGCATGGCCAGGGATGCCCTGGCATCCTGCTGGTTGAACTGTTTTCCCATGCCGGAGACAAATACAACAGGAAATTCCAAACCTTTGCTCTTGTGTATACTCATGATCTTCACTGTGTCTTCATTTTCGGAAAGGATGTTGGCCTCCCCGAAATCCACCTGGTATTTCTGCAGATTTTCTATATACCGTACAAAGTTGAACAAGCCCCGGTAACTGGTGCTCTCATAGTCTTTGGCCTTCTGAAGCAGCATGAGCAGGTTTGCTTTCTGCTGTTCCCCGGAAGCACCTGCCTGGATATAGTCAAAAAGCCCTGTTCTGTCGTAAATTTCCCAAAGCAGCTCGTGCATGGGTGTGTAGGGAACTTTCTTTCGGATACTTCTGTATAGCTCCAGAAATCTGTGTGCCTTTTCTCCAATCTGTCTGTCCTCTGCATCCTCACATTCATCCAGTGTTTCCGCTGCCAGAAGCGCCTGATACATCCCTGATATTTCTTTCTCTTTGCCTACACATTTCACACGCGCAAGCTCCTCCATGGAAAACCCGCCGGGCAGGTTGTGAATGGCTCCTGTAAAAGGGATGTCCTGCAGTGGATTGTCCAGAATCCGCAGGTAGTTTAACACAGTCATGACCTCTGACGCGGAAAAATACCCGGTCTTTGTGGTCACACTGGCGGGAATCCCCTGGGCGTTCAGGACACGTTTAAAGGTCTCCGACCAGCCGGACAGTGTCCTGAGGAGTATCACGCAGTCACTGAATCTGGCCGGACGATATTTCCCTGCAGCCTTGTCAAGAACAGGAAAGGAACCCACAATTTCCTGAATCTTTCCCGCAGCAGCCCTGGCTTCCAGCTCCTGCACGTTTTCACCGGATTCCATGACCTTCCATTCTTCCTCATCCGTCTCCACCAGAAGCAGTTCCGTGTCCTTCCACATCCTTTCGTCCGTCTTTAGCAGCATCGGTCCTGTGTCCTGATGCTCTGCCTCCGCCAACGGCAGTTCTGTACCTTTCCATTCGGTCCCATCCGTCTTAAGCAGCGGCGTTTCCGTGTCCTCATCCTGTCCAGCCAGGCCCGTTGATCGGGGGCGGCTGTTCTCCTCCTCTTTTCCATATGGGGGAAAGGATGCCCCCGGATACAGGGCTGCCGCTTCGTCATACTCTACTTTTCCCAGGGCCTCCCCCATGATCTGATAGAAGAGAAAATTCACGCCGTCCAGCACTTCTTTCCTGCTTCGGAAATTTTTGTGCAGGTCTATTCTCAGGCAGTCGCCGCCTGCTGTGGAATAGGTCTTGAACTTCTCCATAAACAGATCCGGCCTTGCAAGACGGAAACGGTAAATACTCTGCTTCACATCCCCCACCATGAAAATATTGTTGCTTCCATCCTCCATTTTAGAAACCGCGTTCAATAGCTTTTCCTGGACAAAGTTACTGTCCTGGTACTCATCTATCATGACCTCAGCAAACCTTCCGGCAAGCTCTTTCGCCGCCTGGGTCCTCCTGTCCCCCTCTTCCGAGTGATTTACTAAAATCTTCAAAGCAAAATGCTCCAAATCCGGGAAATCCAGTATATTCTTCTCCCTTTTTTTCTCTGCATAGGCCTGTGTAAACTGCAGCGTCAGGTCGATCAGCACACGCACCGGGCCTCCGGCCATTTGCACGTACCGGGCAGCCGCATCCAGGGAGAGAGAAAAATACTGCTCCTTCAGCTCCCCCAGCAAATCCTTCACCTGCTGCCGCAGATTTTTCGTCAGTTCTTTTGCCTCCTCCGATACCTGCGGGTCTTTCTTGGCTGAAAGCCTGGCAAAAGCAAGACCGGAAAACAATTTCTGCCATTCCTCAAAGGAATCAGACTTGAGCAGCTTCTGTACAAAGGTCCTGTCAGACTGCAGTGCATTTTCATAATAGTAAGGGCCTCCCTCTCCCATGGACGTGCCCAGAGCCGCATCTGCCAGGCTCATGGCTTCCTGCAGGCTCTTTTGGATATCCTCTTTTATCATCTGCATCCACCCGGCCTGCTCCAGTTCCTCTTTGGAAGAAATATTATAAGCCTCCTTACAGGATAAAAGCCACTCCTCCGGATACGGATAACTGACGGAAAAGGTGTAGAGCCGCTTTATCATGTCCTCAATCCCCTCATCCGTCTTACCGGTGGAAAAACATTCCACAAACTGCAGAAACTCCGGCTCCTTCCTGCCGTACGCGTCATCCAGCACCTGAGCTGCCACATCCCCCTGCATCAGGCGCAGCTCTCCTTCCTCCGCCATCCGGTAGGATGGGTCCAGGTCGATCAGGTGGAAATAATTCTTTACCACATAAGAACAAAAGCTGTCAATGGTGGTGATCTGCGCGTGGTGAAGCAGGGTGCTCTGTTTCTGCAGATGTTCATTGTCCTCATCCTCTGCAAGCTTTTTCTCAATTGCCAGACGGATCCGCTCCCGCATCTCCCCTGCTGCCGCCCGTGTAAATGTCACGATCAGCAGTCTGTCAATATCCACCGGATGCACCGGGTCGGTGATCATGGTTATAATACGCTCCACCAGCACTGCCGTCTTGCCGCTCCCTGCTGCTGCACTGACCAGTATGTTGCATCCCCTGGCATCAATGACCTTTTGCTGCTCTGTTGTCCACATCACTCCCATACTTACACCTCCTTATCCACAGGGTCCCCGGACTTTTCCCCGTCTTTCATCTTATTCCATATTTCCTCCGGTTTCAGAGGATTCAGCCGCCGGTAGCGGTATCCCGCCACTTTTTCGTCAAATCCACAGGCCCCTTTATAGGGGCAATACTGGCAGGCATTCCGTTTTCCCATCTCATAGGGCAGAGTCTCTGCCTCCCCAGCCAGGATCCTGCGGCCGATCTCCCTCATCTTTTGGTTTACATAATTAGATATCAAATGAAACTGCTCCGGACTGACCGCGCTGGAATTTCGTGACAGACTTCCGTCCTTATTGATGGTCACAGGGACGCTCAGGGAGGCAACACCGTTCTCCCTCAGATTTACATCCAGTTTTTCCAGTACGCCTCTGTCTGAGGAAGCCAGGCCGTTCATGCGCAGTTCCTTCAGAATACGACGGTTCAGCGCCTCCGGGTCCTCCTCCTCCACTTTTTCCACCACAGGGTCTTTGATATTGTAATAAAAGATCCCTGCAGGCTCCACCTTTTTATCGGGATTGTTCCTCTGCTCCAATTCCAGAGCCGCGTTCATATACAGCACAAGCTGAAGCTGCAAGCCATGATACAGAGCCAGCAGATCAAAAGAAGTATTTCCTGATTTATAGTCAATGACCTTCACCAGGATCTTGTCCTCCTCCACACAGGTATCCACACGGTCAATCCTTCCCAGAAGCTTCATCTTCTCCTCTTCTGACAACGTGATGTTAATGCTCTCCAGGGAATCCGCCATGGCAAAGGAGACCTCAAAGCGGCTTGGCGTGAAGGCCCCCTGCTCCATCTGGCTGGTCAATGCCCAGATGGTTCGCTTCATCATCCGTTTTACCCGGCTGACCATATATTCATTTCTGGCACTGCTTTTCAGTATGGTATTTCCATAATAAGAGACGACTTCCTCCACACAGGCTTCCCCCATCTCCTCTATCTGTTCCTCATCAAGCGCGGTCCAGGGAATGCCGCTCTCATGCATTTTCTTAGCAAAACGCTCCAGGCCGCTGTGCAGCACATTTCCCATATCCATAGGGCTGAATTCGTATCTGGCCCGCTCTTTTAACTCCAGGCCATAGGCCAGAAAATGGGCACAGGCGCATTGGGCAAACAGTTCCAGACGTGTGGCGCTGTTCTCCAGGGTGGTGCCGTAGAGGGCCTTCGCCACACTTCTTCCAATCTCGTCCTCAGGGTTGACCCGGAATGCGCCTTCCACCATGTTCTGCACGGTCTGCTGCCATACCTCCTGCTTCTGGTACCAGGAAAACAGTTCCTTCCAGAGAGGGGAGGGCTCCTTATCAAGGATCTCCTTGAATCCCTGGGCCAGATACTCCAGTGCACTCTGGGGATTTTCTACCTTCCAGGCAGAATCTTCGGAGGGGCGTTCTAAAACAAGGGCTGGAAACAGCTTCTGCACTGCACCGATCAGGAAAGACTGGGTCATGGGTTCTCCTCCATCGTCAGCCCTGCTGTACGACAGATACAGTTTGTCCGAAGGCTTCGTCAAATTCAGATATAAATAGAACCGCTGTGTATACAGGTTTTCCCGGTAAGTGGGCGCCAGTGTGACAGAGGAGTTTTTTAAATCCTCCCGGTTCAGGTCCGACAGGATTTTCCCGGCAGTGTCCTCTCTTGGAATCTTCCCGTCATTGACACCAACAAAAAACAGCACCTTTATGTCTTTCAGTCTGGTCCTCTCCATATCCCCCACCAGCACCTGGTCCGAGTTTGGAGGGATGATACCGATCTTCACTTCGGAGAGACCGGCCTCCAGCAGCTCTTTAAATTCCCTAAGACTTACTTTCTCCTCCCCCAGGACCTCTGCCATCTTGTCAAAAAGATCCATGATCATGGGATAAATCTGCCCGTACTCCTTGGCTTTGTCCATGGCGTTCTCGGAAGCGAAGTTTTTCCCGCTCCTGTCAAGTTTTTCCTGGATATCACATGTGGTGATGAACCCATAAAACGCGGACACGCGCTCTAAAACAGTTCCTTTTCTGGTCTTCATCTGCTCTGTAAAAGGCGTCAGGGTCTCCATGAGCTGTTTTCGTATTTTGTTGATCTCCACAACCTCCTCCGGCTTTTCTCCCCGGTAGTGAAGTACCCACTCCTCCTGCCATTTGCCAAAGCCCCGGATCCCCATGCCAAGCACATAATTTTCCAGCCTGTCCATATCCTGTCCGGGCAGATCCAGAAGCCCGCAGCGCAGCAGCCGGAAAACACTCTCATAGCTGTAATTTTCCAAGAGCATGTCCACAGCCGAGCGTAGAAATTCCACAAAGGGATTCATGAACACAGACTTCTTCTGGTCAATAAAACAGGGGATATCAAACTTCAAAAAAGCTCTTGCTGCATGATCCGCATAGGTTTCCATGTCCCCGGTGATGACCGCAAAATCCCGGCATCTGTACCCTTCTTCCCGCATCAGGCGGCGTATGAAAAGGGCAGTCTCCTCCATCTCCTGTGCCGGATTTCTGCTCTCCCGGATATGGACTGCCTGCTGCTCTTTGGTATAGATCTCCTTTTTAAACCGGAACAGGTTTTGTTCCAAAAACTCCATGGGTTCATTGCCGGCAAACCTTCCTTTTCCCTTTACCCAGGTCTCCTCCACCTGACTTCCTGCCGCCCTGGCAAGTTTACATAACTTTGACACTGTTTCCCTGCTCAGGTGAAAAAGATGGTGGGGGCTTCCCTGGCGGTAAGCATCCAGGCGTTTATCCATGGTCACGGTCACATACATGGTCTCGCACAGGGGGAGGACCTGTTCCAGTAATTGAAGCTGAATGGGGGTAAACCCGGTGTAGCCGTCCAGCACCATCACACTTTCTGACAATTTTTCGGACTGCCCGGCCACCCGGCCCAGAACCTCCAGCACTTCCTCCTGGGTGATAAACTTCCCCTCCAGGTAATCAAAAAATCCCTGGTACAGCACAGAGACATCTTTCAGCTTATAATAAAGCTCCGGCTTGTCGCTGGCATAGTCCAGCATGGTATCCATATCCTCTTTTGTGACCTCATACTGCTTCAGCTCTGACACCATGGATTTCATCTGGGAAATATAGCCCTGCTTTTTCATTTTCTCCCCCAGGATTTTCAAATCTTTTTTCTTTTCCTGGGATACTTTCCGGAGGACCAGGCTCTTACCCGTCTCCTCCAGCACCTGGGCGCAGGATTCCCCTGTCTCCTCCAGCACCCTGTAGGCAAGGCGCTCAAAGCTCAGAACATCAATGTTAAGAATCCCATTTCTGGGGTGCATCATTACAAGTTCTTTCTGGGTCTGCATGGTAAACTGTTCCGGCACCAGAATTAAATACTGTTTCTCCGGATGTTCCATGGACTCCTGTATGATTTTCCGGTAAATATAATGCGATTTCCCGGCTCCTGAAGCACCGAAAATAAAATGCAGCGGCATAAATCTCCTCCTCTAATCAGTTATAAAAAATTTATCTATCACTTCTTCCACCCCATCCTCATCATTGCTCCGGACGGTAATGTAGTCAGCCACATCCTTGACCTTTTCCTGGGCATTTGCCATGGCAGCGCCCAGCCCTGCAAACTGTATCATGGAAATGTCATTATAACTGTCCCCGCAGCACACCATCTCCTCCCTGGATATGCCTAAAATCTTCAAAAGCTTTTCCAGACAGTAGGCCTTGTCCACATTTTTGGGCGTTGCCTCCAGGAAAAACGGTTCTGAGCGGAAGATCTGGGCTTCGTGCAGATATTCCTCCGCCAAAAGCGGCTCAATCCGCTCCAGCTCATCCGGCTCCCCGGTGAGAAGACATTTGTTCACCGGAAAATTTACATAACTAGGGAAATCCTTTCTGTGACAAATGGGCAGCCCGGTGATCTTTGATTCTGTCTCCATATAGACATCCGGAGTGGTTCCCGCAATGATCTGCTCCTCCTCATAAGTGATGATCCCCACCTCATGCCGCACTGCACTGCGGTAGAGCTTTCTGGGCATACCCAGAGGAAGCGTTTTGGAATAGATACACTCCTTTGTCTTCCAGTTCACGATCCTGGCCCCGTTAAAAGCCAGCACATAACTCCCATACTTATCAAACTCCAGTTCATCCGCCACCGGAGCAATTCCCCTGGTGGGCCGCCCGGAAGCGATAGCTACCAAAGTTCCCTGCTCCTGCAGTTTTTTTATGGCCGCTTTTGTCCTGGGCGTCACTTTTTTCTCTGTATTGGTAACTGTGCCGTCAATATCCAGCACAAGCAATCGGTAATTCATAATTCTCCTGCCTCCTTGATGACAAAAATGTCTGCAACCAGTGTATCACAAATCACAGAGGGAACCAACCTTGTTTTTCTTACGGCATACTCATATAGTTACCTCCCCCTCCAGGCCCTCCAACAATTTGTCCCCCTTTCAAGAATCCTTGCATATTTTCCCCACTTCCATAATAAGTTATAAAAAGGAATGCAGGAGGTGCAGCCATGAGCTCAAAGACCAAGATTGTCGTATTACATATGAAAGAAGTCATTTATACCATTATTTTCGTGGTACTTGCCATTCTTCTGGCGGTTCTTCTCTTTATGATGTTCGGAAAAGACCGGAAAGCCGACTCAGCCGCCACTTCAGCCGCTGTCTACCACGCTGGCGTGTATAAAAGCCCCATCACACTAAATGGCAACACATTTGACGTTGAGGTTACTGTGGACGAAAACCACATAAATGCCATATCTCTGGTAAATCTAAGCGAGACCACCACTGCCATGTATCCGCTGATGGAGCCCGCACTGGATGCGCTCTCCAGCCAGATCTACGCATCGCAGACCACGGAAAACATTACCTATACGGACGAGAACAAATACACCTCGATGCTTCTGCTGGATGCCATCAACGAGGCGCTGGACAAAGCAAAAGTGGATTGAACGCCGCGGCCGGCATAACAAGCCGAATTTAAAAAACGGGGATGCTCCGGAACATCCCCGTTTTTTTCGTCTGTTGATCACATCTGTTCTTCTCTGAAACCGCTTCTCAATTTACCGTGAGCACCTCCCCTGCATAGATCAGATTGGGATTTTCTATCCCATTGGCTGCCGCAAGCTGCGAAACCGTGGTACCGTACCTGAGTGCGATCCCAGACAAAGTATCGCCGTAGCGCACAACATAAGTCCTTCCCACATCCCCTGTACTTCCCGAGGAAGATACCTGAAGGATCTCACCCGGATAAATCAGGTTGGGATCAGAAATATGGTTCATAGCCGCAAGTCTTTCAACAGAAGTTCTGTACATCTGTGCGATCCCCCAAAGAGTATCCCCTCTGCGCACCAGATATGTGTTATTCATCTGTGAAGAAGGCACATTATCCGCCAGCGTGATCCTCAAAACCTCACCCGGATAGATCAAATTGGGATTTGCGATCCCATTCTCCGAAACGATGGCTGAAACACTGGTCCTATACATCTCTGCAATTCCCCAGAGTGTATCCCCGCTCTTAACTGTATATTCAACCACGGATACCGAAGGCTCCGGCATCGGTACAGGACCCGGCACACTGCCCGGCTCTTCCATAAACATGGCATCCGTATAAAGATCCAAATCCACCGGCCCGGAGATTCCGGCCACATTTCCCATATCCGAATACTGCCATCCGGCCCAGGAATCCCAATTCACCGACGAGGAAGGCTCAGAAACACCATACTCCGCGATCCAGAGCGGATACTCTGTGAGTCCGCCGCCAAAAACAGCCCCTGCATGATAAGCGTCGCTATACACCACGATCCCTTTGCCGCTCAACTCTTCCACGGTTCTGATAAACGCCAGCCCAATTTCATTGGCCTCAGCAGCACTCAGTTTTGTCAGGTCTTCAAAGTCCATTGCCAGACGGCACTGGAACTCCTTCCCCTGAATGGTATTCACAAAATAATGTGCCTGGTACTCAGCCTGGGAAACAGTCCTGGCTGTCACATAATGATAAAATCCCACATCCAGCCCGGCTGCCCGTGCCCTCTCATAATTCTGTTCAAAATACGGGTCCGTATAATCACTGCCCAGACTGGAGCGGATATAAACAGTATCCACCCCGGACTCTGCCACCTCCTCAAAATCTATATCCCCCTGCCACATACTAACGTCAATCCCCCGGTGCTGTTCCCCCTCCGCCGCCGGGAGCGCAGACACGGATGTACAAGTGAGCAGCACAAAAGCCGCTGATAACAATATATATGAAAATACTTTTCTGATCATATTAATAAAAATCCTTTTTTCTCTATCATATGACCCCTTTTCCCATCTGTCACTTTTCTTCTCAATTGTTCCGTTTTATCATATAAACTCAGCAAACTCGCTTCTATACCCCTAACGCCTGCTGTGATGCTGCCTTCCACATGGTTAGTCTGCGTCGGCCATCGGGGCATCCGGCGTCTTACACAGCAAACTATATTTATCAAAATCCCCTTCTATTTGATCGCTCCATCCACCATTCCCTGTATGATCTGCTTCTGTGCAAACAAGAACAGGATAATGATGGGTATCATGGCAAGCAGCGCTGCCGACAAGATCAGATCCCACTGCTTCACATAAGAACCCACAAAACTGCTGACCGCAACCGGCAGCGTTTTGATCCGTCCGTTCAGCCCCAGCATCAGAGAAGGCAGAAGATAGTCATTCCAGATCCAGATACCGTTCAGTATCAGGACCGTTACCTGCACAGGCTTCAAAAGCGGGAATATGATCCGGAAGAAAGTCCCCTCGGGACTGCACCCGTCGATCCACGCAGCCTCCTCCAGTTCATAAGGGATCCCCTTCACAAATCCATGCAGTATGAACACCGACATAGATCCGCCGAATCCCAAATAGGCAAAGATGATCCCCTTATAACTCTGGAGCATCTGAATCCCGAAAATATTGGAGGTCTCCCGGAATGTGGAAAGCAGCGGCAGCATGACCACCTGGAAGGGAATGACCATGGCTGACACAAAAAGCATAAAAATAAAGCTTGACCATTTCGTCTTATTTCTCACCAGAACCCATGCCGCCATACTGGAAAACACCGTCAGCAGCAAAAGGGAAACCGCTGTTATCAGCAGAGAGCTGAAAAAAGAGTTCCAGTAATTAAAGTTCTGGTTATGTATTACGTTACTCAGATTTGTAAAAATCTGCCCCCAATGCTCCGGCAGGGAAATGGGGCTTGTGATGATATCTGCGCTGCTTTTTGCAGAGTTCACAACAACCAGCAGGAAAGGAGCCAGGATGATGATCGTAAGAATCACACCGATAAGCTCTGCGATTCCGGTTCTTATTTTCTGTGCCTTCATTACATTTCAACCTCCTTCTTCTTACTGATGGATACCTGTGTCAGGGAAACAACAGCCAGGATGATAAAGAATACCACAGCCTTTGTCTGCCCCAGTGCATACTGATTCTTACTGATCGCCGTATTATATATGTTCAGAGCCAGAAATTCCGTGGCCTGGATGGGTTTTCCCGCCAGGATACGGCTGGGCGCACCGTTGGTGATGGCCAGGTTCAGGTCAAACTGCTTGAATGAATTTACAAGCGTCAGGAAAATACATACGGTAAAAGTATTGGCGATCATAGGAACTTTGATCTTCAGCAGTGTTGTGATCTGATTTGCCCCGTCTACATTGGATGCCTCCAGGATATCCTTTGGCACACTCTGCAGCCCTGTCACGTAGATCATCATAATATAACCCGCATACTGCCAGGTGCTCACGATCAGGATCGCCGCGATAGCCAGGTTAGGGTCTGTCAGCATGGAGGTGCTGCCCTCGATCACTGTTGTCATAACCTTGTTGAAAATAAACTGCCACACATAACCGAGAACAATACCACCGATCAGGTTTGGGATAAAATAAGCCGCCCGGTAAAAATTTCTGCCCTTTACTTTTGACGTACACAGAAGAGCCAGTCCGAAAGCCACCAGATTGACAGCCAGCATGTTGATAACCGTAAAAATAAAGGTTACTACAAATGAGTATATATAATCGTTTGATTTAAACATACTTATGTAATTGCCAAGTCCCACAAACTTGTCAAATTTGATCCCGTTCCAGTTTGTCATGGAATAGAAAATACCACAGGCAAACGGAATCAGCACCGTCACCGCAAACGCGAAGATCAGCGGAAACAAAAACAGTACATTGATAATGGAGCGGTGTTTTCTGGTTGGAAGCAGGTACACACCAGCCATCACAAGCATAGCCCCTGCTATGAGAAGCGGCCCTCTGACCGTTGCGGAGCTGCCGGAAAAATCCATATACAGTGCTGCTGCCATACATATAATGCCCGCAGCCATACCAGCGATTGCTATTGTTTTTTTCAATTGAACATTCATGCCTTTTCCCCTTTTGAAAATTTACCGGCTGTCCTCCCCCATGTGCCCGGAATTTTTATCCGTGCACACCCTCAGGGAAAACCGCCGGCAAAACTGGTTAATTGCTTCCGTTAGTCGCTACATAATCTTTGATCACTGATTCCATGGTGTCTACAAATCCCTGTTTGTCCAGCTGTCCTTTTGCGTACAGCTCAAATACAGCGCCTGTGGCATTCTGTGCGATACCTTCCGGCTGTGTCAGCCAGTCCCAGGCATATGTCTTGCCGTCCTTGATATAAGGAAGCATGCTCTTCGCAAGTGGTGTGCTTGGCTCCAGTGTGCAGGATTTATACGGGGAAACCATTCCGCAGTCCTCAACCAGGGCTTTCTGTCCCTCTTCGCTCTCAGCCAGTGCTTTCAAGAATTTCTTGCAGGCGTCAATCTTATCGCTCTCATTATAAATACCCCAAACAGCCGGCGCATCTACAATAATACCTTCTGTATCCTCTGTTGTAAAAGCAGCAGGTGCAATACCGCATGTAAAATCTGCCTCGTATGTGGGAAGTGAAGGATCGATCCAGTTGCCCTGTGTGATAAACGCTGCTTTTCCTGTTGCCCACAGTGCAAGCTGGTCATCATATGTACCGGAGATCAATACGTTTTGGTCTGAGTAATCAAACAATAACTGAAGCCAGTCAGCAAACTGTCCCATTCTGTCTTTATCAATCCCGCCCGCATTCAATTTATCAATAATGTCTTTATCTGCCCTGTCTTTTCCCTGGGAAATATAAGCCGCCATCATGTGATTTCCGGTGGACCAGTACATCTGGCCTGACTCCGCTGCCACAGCGCATACAGATGTGATTCCCAGCTCATCCTTCATGCCGTCAATCTTCTCGAATGCATCTTTATAAGCATTGATGTTGGTCAGTGTCAATGGGTCAATACCTGCCTTATCCAGTATGTCCTTGTTATAGGCAATACCAATCCCCTCAAGTGCAAACGGCATTCCGTATACTTTTCCGTCCTCTCCCTTAAATGCATAATCCGTATCTTCAATCCATGACTCTCCGTCCAACGGTTCCAGCCAGTCTTTAAAAGAAGATTTGTAAGAGTCCGCAGCAAACCCAAAGATATCCGGCATATTGCCTGCTGCATAATAGTTTTTGAGCTGTCCGTTCACATCCACGCCGCCGCCCAGGGACTCTACGACAACTTCCTGCCCTGTCTCCTCCTGGTACTGCTTTGCAAACTCTTTTAAAGCTCCGTCAATCTCAATTTTTGTATTCATAAAACGAATGGCATCTCCGCTCACATTCGCTGTGTCTGTCGTCCCCTGTGTGTTGTCATTAGCCGTGCCGGTGTCATTTCCACTGTCTGTATTCCCTCCGCATGCTCCCAGTGTCACTGTCATTGCTCCGGCAAGTAGTGCCGCTAAAATCTTCTTTTTCATTTCTCTTACCAACCTTTCTAAGGATTATCTTTTTATACCTTTTGCGCATAAGGTTTTGATGTTTTGTATCTTACCACCAACACCACGTAAAATCAATGTTTTTTATAACACCTAATATGCATTTCTCCATTTTTAACAGAATTTGTCCCCATTTTAACCTGTTATAGCCTATATTTTTGTATATATCTTACAATAGGTTTTTCGCAAAACCTTTTTTACAAATTTCGACATCTATATACTTTTGCGCAAAAGTTTATATTGTATGACGTCTGCTGTGACCACTCTGCTTCCTTGTGTATTTTGTATAAAACCAATAAAAGACAAAAATGCCGTACGGCTGCAGTCTCCCTGCGGGCCATACGGCATTTAATATTATTTTATTCGTAATTGATCTTTTTTACGGAATCCCGAATGATCATCCGGGTAGGAAGTACAACCAGTGTCTCTGCCTCCTCCGGTCTTCCCTCCAGCATCTTCACCAGCATATCAACAGCCACCCGGCCTTTCTCCTGGATATCCTGACGCACTGTGGTCAGTGCCGGTCTTACCAGGGATGCATACTCCACATCATCAAATCCTGTGATGGAAAGTTCATCCGGGATCTTCCTGCCTTTGTCCTGCAGCGCATTGAGAAGCATAGATGCATAATAATCCGAGGCGCATATGACCGCTGTGTATGCAAAAGACTTTTCATACAGCTCCTCCAGGTTATCCTGCTCTCCCCTGTTTCCGGATCGTATCTTAAGGAAATGGTCTTCACTGCCGGATAGTCCGGCCTCCTCCATGGCCTGGCAGTATCCCAGAAAGCGCTGATGATCCAGGTTTATATTATTATCTGCCAGGAAGGCTATTTTCCTGTGGCCGCAGCCAATCACATATTTTGTCATTTCATATGCTGCTTTTTTATCTTCCAGACGGACGTTGATACAGTTGTCCAAATCATCGGTGTCATAATCATCAATGATCACAATGGGCTTTTTGTAGCGTTCCTGCAGATATGAGATTTCCCCCTCCACAAAACCGCAGGTCACCAGTCCATCCATGTTCCAGGACAAGATAAACTGCCTGTACATCATTCAGTGCATAGACCATCAGATTATAACCTTTGCTCCTCACACGCTCCTCCACTGCGCCCAGCAGTTCGCCGAAGAACTGGTCTTTAAATGGATTTTCTTTTCCGTTGACCTTGACTACCATACCAATGATCCTGGAGCGTTTGCTTGCCAGATTCCTGGCATTGATGTTCGGCATATAGTCATACTCCTCCAGAACCTTCCTGATACGCTCCACATTGGCTGGCGAAACCTCTTTTGTCTTGCCGTGAATGACGTTTGACACCGTGGTGGTGCTCACGTTCAGCATATTGGCTATCTCTTTAATTGTAATCATTTCAAAGTCCCCAATCTGTTTACAGTTCAGACAGGTCTGCGCATTTACTGCGCTGACCGTATGAAAAAGTAGTGCCAGCAGGCATCCAGCCCATCGCGAAGCGATTTTTAATGGCTGGATGCGTAACAGTTCAGCTTGTCTGAACTGTTACCCCAATCTGTTTACAGTATTTCTGTAGTGATCTCTTTTCTGCGGCTTCCTGTATAAGTACATCTGCCGCTTCTGTCGACTACAATCTTACCATAATTTTCGGGGTTTTCATAGTCTTTCCCTTTGCCGTCATCCTCATACCACTCATAAGATGCGCCTTCTTTTACAAATGCAACAGCCTTTACCCGGTCCATGTCCACTTCATCGGTATACTCTCCGCCGCCGGACAGGAGCAATATTTTATCCGGACGCAGAAATACCGGCATTTCACTAAGCCCTGCCTTCACATAGTGATGTCCTGCGGGGAGGATTTCCGTATCATAGTCAGTCAGGCTCCGGAAACGGAGAAGTGCCATCTCCTCAGGCAGATATACATACCTTCCTTCCGCATTCTGGGTGTAGACCGGAGCAATCATAAGGCTGTCCCCCACTAAAAGCTGGTCCTCCACCTGGGAGGCAAAGGTGTCTTCCGTGTATACGAAAGACAGAGGCATAAAGTACATATCCCCGAAAAGGGCCGCTTTCATGTATTCACTGTAAATATAGGGCAGCAGTCCATAGCGGATCCCCAGTATACCCGCAAACTGCTCCGTATGGTCAAACCGGTAAACCTCCTGCATTCTGGTCCCCAGTGCTGTGTGATTCCTCATAAGCGGGGAGAACATGGCAAGCTGGATCCAGCGCATGACCAGATCTTCCGTAGTATCAGAACCAAAGCCGCCGATATCGGCGCCTGTGTAGAGTATTCCCACCATATTCAGGGACGGCATCATCTTCAGATTGAGAAGCAGGTGCTGCCACCAGGACTTGTTGTCTCCTGTCCAGATACCGCCATACCGGTGCATACCCACGTAGGAGGAGCGTGAAAACATCAGGATCCTCTTGTCCGGGCACAGGCGCTCAAATGCCTCTCCGGCCGCTCTGGTCATGTTATAGCCGAACAGGTTATGTACTTTGTCGTGGCGCACATTTCCAACATCTGTGCTGTGGTAAAACTTTTTAAAGTCCTCCGTATTGTTTGCCAGACTATCCACCAGACCCGTAAATTTCTGGAAAGTATCCAGATCCAGATTCTTTCCCTTCAGCTCTGCAATGGCGTCAATGGTATCATCCATGCGGTCCTGTGCAAAAAAGATGGATGGCTCGTTCATATCGTTCCAGAAACCTTCTATTCCTTTATCCAAAAGGAACTGATACTGATTTCCGAACCACTCCCGTGCCTCACGGTTTAACACATCAGGAAAATGCACCTGTCCCGGCCATACACCGGCGATAAACTCTTTTCCGTCTTTATCCTTACAGAAATAACCTTTCTCCACACCTTCCTCATAGACCGGATAACCTTCCTCCACTTTTACACCCGCATCAATGATAGGCACCAGTCGGATGTTCTGTGCCTTCATATCTCTCACAAGGCCTTCAAAATCAGGGAAGCGTTCCTCATCAATGGTAAAGTCTTTGTACCGTTCCATATAATCAATATCCAGGTAAATACTGTCAAGCGGCAGATGGTTTTTCCTGTGCTCCTCTGCCACCTCACGGATGTCCGCCTCACATTGATATCCCCATCGGCTCTGCTGGTATCCGAATGCCCACCTGGGCGGAATATAGCTTCTGCCAATAAGCCCCCGAAATTCTTTTACAATTGAGCGGATACCACTGCCATTTAGGATGTATACATCAGCGTCCGGCTCCTCCAGTGTAATGACCAGTTCATCCATATGGGTATAGCCTACATCAAAACTGATGATTCCCGGGTAATCGAAAAAAACACCGAAGGTCTCTTCACCTGCGACCACCAAAAAGTTATGGGACGCGTAAAGGGAATGCCTGTCTTCCAGATGGTTCGGTTCATCCGCGCAGCAGCTCTTGTAAAGCCATCCCCTTTTGTTGATTCCTCTCACATTTTCACCCAGTCCGTATACCAAGTCCTTTTCCCCAAGGCGGCAGGAAAATATGAGTCTGCCATCCTGTACCGTCTGTTTCAGGTAAGGCAGCGAATGATCCTCTGCTGTTATCTCCTTTACAACCGCATCCGTACAGAAAGGATTTCCGTATGTGTATTTCCGTATCATGTCTATTCCTCCTGGTTCTCCATTATTATTTGGACATCATAGCACATGCCTATTTATGCCGCAATACCTTTTGCGCATAATTTATACTTCATACAATATATATTAAATACATTATGGCATATTTTCAGGATTTTTCTACTCATATATGGTTTTATGCACAAACTTCCAGAGATAATTTTAGTCATAATAACAACGGCAAAAATAAACAAGGGAACGTACTCTCGTACATTCCCCGGTATTAGCTTTATTGTTCTGATCACTGCGCCACTTCTGAACTCAGGCCGCTGTTATTTTGTTAAATCCTGTTATTTTTCCATAGGATAGCAAAGTCCCCAATTCTTACGGACTGCATCCATCTGCTCCATGATCCGGACTGTCTGGCTGTGGGACATTTGAGGACACTCACAAAGTCCCTCCTCTATGGCCTTTTTGCAGGCTCTCACCTCATATTCATAACCGCTTATCTGCTTTGGCTGGTCATACCGGGCAGTCACTTCCCGTTTCTCATTATAGACCGTGATGGATTCAAAATTATTGATATTCTCCACCACAAGGAAACCTTTTGTTCCGTAAATGACCCCCTGTCTGTCAGAAAGCGCCCGGAGGGAATTGTTCAGCACAGACATCCTGCCGTCCGGATAGCAGAGGGTAATGCTGCTCTGCGCATCCACGCCTGTGTCTGTCATTACCACAGAGGTATCTATGGATGAAATATCATCTCCAAACGCGATAGATGCAAACGTCAGGGTGTAAACACCTACATCCAGCAGCGCACCCCCCGCCAGTTCCGGCACCATCATCCTGTGGACGGATTCCAGAAGGTATCCCAGATTGGCGGTCAGGGTATACGGCTTACCGATGGCCCCCGAGGCAATGACTTCCTGCAGTGTCTCCGCCATGGGCATATATCTCACCCACATAGCCTCTGCCAGCAGCAGACCTTTTTCTTTTGCCAGCGCCGTCATCTCCCGGGCTTCCTGTGCATTTACGGAAAATGCTTTCTCACACAGGACATTCCTGCCGTTTTCCAGCAGCATCTTTACATTTGCACAGTGTTCGGAAATGGGAGTTGCCACATATACCAGATCCACCTTTCCATCCGCTGCCATTTCTTCATATGTACCGTATGCTTTTTCAAATCCGAATTTTGCCGCGAAAGCATCCGCTTTCTCCTGGCTTCTGGACGCCACTGCGTACAGTTCCACATCCTCCATATACCCAAGTGTCTCCGCCATAGTCGCAGCAATATTCCCTGTACTTAACACACCCATTCTTAGTTTCTTCATGCCTGTCTCCTTCTGCGGAATAAATTTCCGCTGTATCCTCATGGTTTCACCGCAAATTTTATTATTCCATCCTGCCTGCCTTCAAATATTTCATATGCCTTCAAGATACCGTCCAGGCTCGTCCTGTGCGTGATCAGGCAGCTTGTATCCAGTTTTTTCGCTGACAATAGCTCCATGATCTCCTCACAATAGCATCCGTCCACTCCGCCTGTTTTAAAGGTCAGGTTCTTGCCGTACATCCGGGGCAGGGGAAGGACCTGTTCTTCCTCATACATGGCAACTGCCACGACAGCCGCATTGGGCCTGGCAATCTTCCATGCCGTCTCAAAAGTATCCGCCCCGCCAGCAGCTTCAAATACCACATCAGCGCCTCTCCCATGACTCTCTGAGAGGATACGCCCTACAACATACTCCTGCACTTTTCCTGCCACGTCCGCATAATCCTCCGCCCCGCAGCGGCAGCGCTCCGGCATGGGGCATACCACCACGTCAGCCAGCCCTTGTCTTTTGGCCAGTTCCAGCCTGTCTGCATCCACATCTATGGCAATGATCTTTGCCGGACTGTATAACCGGGCACACATCATGGTGCAAAGACCTGTGGGACCGGCGCCCAGGACCGCAACCGTATCCGCAGGTTTTAATCCGCCCAGTTTGGCAGCCCAGTAACCGGTTGAAAGAATGTCTCCGATGAACAGGGCTTCCTCGTCGGTCACATGGTCAGGTATCTTAGTCAGGCCATTGTCCGCATAGGGAATGCGGCAGTATTCCGCCTGTCCTCCGTCTATGCGGCATCCAAGCGCCCAGCCGCCGTTTTCATCCTCGCAGTTATTCACAAATCCCCTTCTGCAGAAAAAGCACTCCCCGCAGAATGTCTCCACATTGACAGCCACCCGGTCACCGGGGCGGACCTTCTTTACAGCACTTCCGGTCTCCACTACCTGTCCCACAAACTCATGGCCCAGAATGGTTCCCGGCACTGCCCTGGGCACCGCTCCGTGTTTTATATGGATATCACTGGAGCATATGGTTGTGAGAGTAACTTTCACGACCGCATCCGCGGCATTTCGGATAACAGGGATATCCCGCTCTTCAAGGGCTATGTTTCCCTTTCCCTGATATACAACAGCACGCATCTTATTTTTCTGCAACTTTTACACCTTCTTTTCCCGAACCTGTTATCCCAATGTATCCAGTTCATCCATCCAGATCCTCACGCACGCATCACTGGGCATCCGGAGATCCCCTCTCGGTGACACCGCCACACTTCCCACCTTAGGGCCGTCCGGCAGACAGGAGCGCTTGAACTGCTGGGAGAAAAATCTCCAGTAAAATTTCTTCAGCCATTTTAATATCACTTCGTCATGATACATGCCGGCAAAGGCAATTCTGGCGATCCGGTAAATTTTCCCCGGTCCGTACTGGAAACGCATCATATAGTACAGGAAGAAATCGTGCAGCTCGTACGGGCCTACCAAATCCTCTGTCTTCTGGGAAATAACCCCATCCTTCGGAGGAAGCAGCTCCGGGCTTACAGGCGTATCCAGCACGTCCTCCAGGATAGCCGCCAGTTCCGGCTCTTTGCAGGTATCCGCATAGTAGCGCACAAGATGTCGTACCAGTGTTTTCGGAACAGAGCCGTTGACTCCGTACATGGACATATGATCCCCGTTATAAGTCGCCCAGCCCAGAGCCAGCTCTGACAGATCTCCCGTTCCGATCACAAGACCGCCCAGGCTGTTGGCAATATCCATGATGACCTGGGTCCTCTCCCTTGCCTGGGCATTTTCAAAGGTCACACTGTGGTCTTCATAATCATGTCCGATATCTTCAAAATGCTGTAGTACTGCCTTTTTTATGTCAACCTCACGGAGGGAGGCTCCCAGCCTTCTTGTCAGCTCACATGCATTGGTATAGGTCCTGTCGGTGGTGCCGAAGCATGGCATGGTCACTGCTGTGATCCGGCTTCTGTCCAGGCCGCACAGATCAAATGCCCTGGCGGTCACTAACAGGGCAAGGGTGGAATCCAGACCACCGGAGATACCCAGGACCGCGGCTTTGCTGCCGGTATGGTCCAGACGCTTTTTCAGGCCCATAGCCTGTATCGTTAGAATTTCGTCACATCTTCTGTCCCTGTCCGTTTTATCTTCCGGTACAAAGGGACTGGGGTCAAAAAATCTGGACAGAGGCGTTTGTTCCTCCTTCACATGGAAATAGATCTGCGTATGCTCTTCCTTGGACTCCGGCTGCCAGGTGGAGATCCTCCGTCTCTCACTCTCCAGACGCTCCACATCAATTTCCCCGTAAATGGTCTCATTTGCAAAACGTTTTGCCTCCCGCAGGACAGTGCCGTTCTCCGCAATCAGGTTCTGTCCCCCGAATACCAAATCCTGGGTGGACTCCCCGTTGCCTGCCGTGGCATACACATATCCGCAGATCAGGCGCGCGGACTGTCCGCTTACCAGTTCCCTGCGGTAAGCGTCTTTTCCCGTTGTCTCATCGCTGGCTGAGAGATTGACGATCAAAGTGGCTCCTGCCATGGCATGGAATATACTGGGCGGGTTAGGCGCCCACAGATCCTCACAGATTTCCGCTGCCACACAGAGACCCGGCACTTCCGCACAGTGGAACAGCAGATTCATGCCAAAAGGAACCTTTTCCCCCTGCCAGTCCACATATCCGTCAAAAGCCTGACCCGGTACAAAATATCTGGCCTCATAAAATTCAGCGTAATTGGGCAGATGATGCTTGGGAACAAACCCCAGGATCCTGCCCTGATTCAGCACAGCTGCCGCATTGTAGAGCTTTCCTTTATGCCGCAGGGGCAGTCCGATAAAGATCAGTCCGTCAATATCCTGAAGCTCTCTCTGCATGATCTTAAGCTCTTCCTCTGTTCTGTGCAGCAGGGTTTCCTGCCAGAACAGATCCTGGCAGGTATACCCTGTCAGGCAGAGTTCCGGAAATACCAGGACCTTTGCCCCGTTCTTTGCCATCTCCCTGGCTTTCTCTACGATTGCCTGTCTGTTGTGTACACAGTCTGCTACCAGTACATCCGGTGTGGCGGCTGCTACTTTGATAAAACCATCTCTCATATTGTACCTGACCTTTCTCTACCCTCTTTTGCAGCGTTTTAATATATTTTTCATTTCTTCCACAGAGAATGTATAATTCCTGTTGCAGAAATGGCAGTTCATCTCAATCTCTTTCCCCTCATTGATCATGTCCTGCAGCTCTTTTCTGCCCACAGAGATGAGCGCTCTTTCCACCCGGTCTTTGTTGCAGTTGCAGTAGAACTGTGTGGGGATGGTCTCGTTGATCTCTATGTCAAAACCATTCAGCAGAATTTCCAGCAGGGACTGGGGGGTGTGGCCCTCCTCCAGCATGGTGGTCACAGATGTTACATTTTTCAGGTTTTCTTCCAGACGGCTGATCACCTTTTCCTCTGTAAAGGGCATGAGCTGGATAATAAAACCCCCTGCCTGTTTTACGGTGTTGTCCTTTTCCATCAGAACGCCTAAGCCTACAGAGGAGGGAACCTGCTCGCTGGTGGCGAAATAGTAGGTCAGATCTTCGGCGATCTCACTGGTCTGCAGTACGGTCTGGCCTACATACGGCTCTTTCAGACCCATATCCTTGATCACATTCATGAAGCCCACGCCTACAGCTCCCGCCACGTCCAGTTTTCCCTTGTCGTTTGCGTGGAGGATGACATTGGGGTTGCCCACGTAGCCTTTTACATTTCCTTTGGAATCCGCAGTCACGGTGATACCCTCCAGAGGGCCTCCTGCCTTGACCTGCAATGTCAGTAAATCTTTATCGCCCTTCATCATAACACCCATCATGCTTCCGGCTGTGAGAAGGCGGCCCAGGGCTGCTGTGGCCACGGGGCTTGTGTTGTGTGCTGCCCGGGCGTGCTCTGCCAAATTTCTTGTGGTTGCAGCAAAGGCACGGATCTGGCTGTTTGCTGCGGTTGCTCTTACTATATAGTCTGCCATGTTATTTCTCCTTTTATTATAATAACTCACAGGTGTATTTCTGATGGTGCAGCCTGTGGAAATCGCTTATTCTTTTCCGCATTCCTGTGCAAGGATATAGATGCGCTCACTGTCTTCCTTTACCGGGTCATGGGTAAAGGCATCATAAGCGGTCAGGAATTTCATGCCGGATGCCTCTATGACATGTCTGATCTCCTCCAGGGTGTAAGCTTTCTGGTAGTGGACTTCCTCGTATTTGCGGTAGAGGATCTCCCCGCTGTGCTCCTCCGGGATGAAGAGGGAGAGGTCGTATTCGTTGATGTTCTCCTCCTCATCAAAATAATTGTCCCAGATAAAGCTGGCATCCTCCCTGTCCTCAGCTATGGTCTGTTCGCCCAGGATTTCCCTGTATTTGTAGGGGGTGTTCAGGTCAAATATGAAAATGCCTTTTGGATCCAGGTAATTATTGACCAGACGGAACACTTCCTGGAGGTCTTCCTTTTCTGTGATGTAGTTCATGCTGTCACAGATGGAGACTACTGCCCGCACAGTGCCGTAAAGCTCGAATTCGCGCATGTCTTGCAGAAGGTAGAGGATGTCCTGGCCGTCTTCCGCTTTTTTCTCCATGGCGATCTCCAGCATGTCCGGGGAATTGTCTATGGCTATCATGTCGTAGCCGGAAGATGACAGGATCCTGGTGGCATTGCCGGTGCCGCAGCCTAATTCCAGGATCAGGCCGTCTTCTATGTTATATTTTCTCAAAAGCCCGGTGAGATATGTGCACCATTCTTCATAGGGGATGTTGTCCATGAAGAGGTCGTATACGCGGGCAAAATTTTCGTAGGAGCTCATGGGGTGCCTCCGTGGGTTTTTTCTTTTTTATACTATCACGAAAAGGGGGGTGGTGCAAGAGGGGGCGGGACGCAATGCGGACGGGATGCAATGCGGACGGGATGCAATGCGGACGGGGGATCCGGTGCGGCGTCAGGGTGGGCGGAAAGGAAAAGAAAAAATCCCTCTCCTGCTTGTTACAACTATAAGCGGGAGAGGGATTGTATATGTATTTAATTTTTAGTTAGGGTAAGAGGGTGAACCGGGTTTGGTTGGTGGTGGTGCTGTCGGTGCCTATGTAGAGGTCGAAAGTGCCGGGTTCGCTTTCCAGGCGGGAGTGTTCGGTGAGGAACCGGAGGTCCTGGTCGGTGATATGGAAGGTTACTTTTTGGGATTCACCGGGCTGGAGGTGGATCTTGCGGAAGTGTTTCAGCTCTTTGACGGGGCGGACGACGGTGGCGGCCCGGTCGTGGATGTAGAGCTGGATGACTTCGGTTCCGGGTAAGGAGCCTTCGTTTTTTATGGTTATGGAGGCCTGGATGGTTTCGGTTTTGGTCATTGCGGACTTGTCCAGCTCTATGGGGGAGATGGAAAAGGTGGTGTAGCTCAGGCCGTATCCGAAGGGATATAGGGGAGCATTGGGGATGTCCAGGTATTTGGAGCGGAAGCGGTCTTTGTCTGCTCCGGTATAGGGACGGCCGGTGGCGTATTCGTTGTAGTGGACAGGGACCTGGCCGACACTGTAGGGGAAACTCATGGGGAGTTTACCGCTGGGGCTGAAGGTGCCTGTGATGACGTCCATGATCGCGTGGGCGCCTTCGGTTCCGGGCATCCAGACCTGAAGGATGGCTTTGGCTTTATGGGAAAGCGCTCTGATGTCCAGGGGTCTTCCGGAGAAGAGGATGACTGCAATGTTCTGGTTTACCTGGTAAATTTTGTTGAAGAGGGTCTGCTGGATCTCTGGTATCTGTATGTTGGCGTTGCTGGTGGCCTCGCCGGACTGGACGTAGTGCTCGCCTAAGGGCATGATGACAAGATCTGCTTTTTTGGCGGCTTCTATGGCCTCTGTGAGCATTTTCTGCTGCTGAACGGGGGAAACGGGTTCCCCGGTCTGCTCTGTGAAACCTTCCAGGTGGATGTCGTTTCCAAGGAGGGAACAGCCCGGATGGAAGGCGGCTTCTGTGCTGTCAAGGAATTCCAGGGCAGCTTCCCGGAGGGTCAGGGTGTCTTCTGGGCGGCCGATGAAGGACCAGGAGCCTGACATGCTGCGGTTGTCTGTGTAGGGTCCGATGAAGGCAAGGTGCTGTCCTTTTTTCAGTGGGAGCACGCCTTCATTTTTCAGGAGGACCAAGGATTTGCGGGCGGCTTCCCTGGCAAGGGCTTTGTGTTCTTCACATAGGATGATCTCTTTTTCTTTGGTCTCGTCCGCGTCTTTGTATGGGTTCTCAAAGAGGCCCAGTTTGTTTTTCAGTTCCAGAATGCGGAGAACTGCTTCGTCTATCAGCGTTTCATCCAGGATTCCCTCCTCTATGAGAGTTGTCAGATGCTCAGAGTAGATGCCGGTCATCATGTCAATGTCAACGCCTGCCTCGGCTGCTCTTACGGCTGCCTCTTTTCTGTCTTCGCAGTAGCCGTGGTAAATGATCTCCTCAATGGCAGCCCAGTCGGATATGAGAACTCCGTCAAAGCCCATCTCCTCTCGCAGGATATGGCGCATGAGCCATTTATTTCCGGTTGCCGGGACTCCGTTTATGGTGTTGAAGGAGGTCATGACCAGGGCTGCGCCTGCGTCGATGCCGGCTTTGTAGGAGGGAAGGTAAAATTCACGCAGGGTGTGTTCGGAAAGCTCCACGGTGTTGTAATCGCGGCCTGCTGTGGGGGCACCGTATCCTGCAAAGTGTTTCACACAGGCTGCTATTTTGTAGGGGGCTTTCAGATCATCCCCCTGGAAACCCCGGACCATGGCCTCGGAGAAAAGGCAGTTTAAATAGGTATCCTCCCCGGTGGATTCCATGACTCTGCCCCAGCGGGCATCCCTTACCAGATCCACCATGGGGGCAAAAGTCACATGAAGGCCGCTGACGGCAGCCTCTTTGGCTGCTGCGGCTGCTAACTTTTCGGATAACTCCGGCTCGAAGGTGGCACCCTGTCCCAGAGGGATGGGGAATATGGTGCGGAAGCCGTTGATGATGTCCAGCATGAAGAGCAGCGGGATTTTGTGCGGATGTTTTTCCATGTAGTTTCTCTGGATCTCTTTTATTTTTGATGCGCCGAGGGCACCTAAAACGGAACCGGCCTGGGAGATGTTCTCCTCTGTGAAGCCGTTCTCCTTCATAGGGCCTGTGATGACGGTATCGTCCATGTAAAAATTGCCGGCCACCTGTAGCATCTGATTCACTTTTTCCTGAAGCGGCATATCTTTTAAAAGTTGGATTAATTGTTGTCTTGTCATGATCGTTCCTCTCTGTTTTATTGCTTCTTTATAAATTTTCTGCGGTATTCCAGGGGTGAGTATCCTGTGTTCTCCCGGAACATTTTTGTGAAATAGGAGAAATTGCTGTATCCCACATAGATGGAAACCGTGTTGATGGGCAGGCTGCTCTGGGTCAGCATCTTTTTCGCCGCCTCCACCCGTTTCTGCATCAGGTAGGCGCTGATGGATATGCCTGCCTCTTTTTTAAAGATTCTGGACATATAGTCCACATTCAGATATACGAGTTCAGCTAAGGTCTCCCTTCTGATATCCTCCTGGTAGTGTGTGTCTATGTATTCTTTTAGCTGGTCTGCCACGGATTCGCTTTTGTTGATGTATTTTGTGTATTCCACAGCCCTGGTCACCAGGTGGGAGGCAAACTGCATGGCACCTTCCACACTCTCCAGGGCCTCCTGGTAATATTGTTCGTTCTCACTTCCGGCAAAGAGCAGATGGGCCTTGATCTCCCTGGCGGCAAGCCAGGTGTAGGTTATCTGGGTAATGTCCATGCGGAAGCTTTTTAATATGTCACGTGTGACCAGCTCGCGCCCTGCAAGCTCTGTCAGGTATTGCCGCATACTGCCTAGCAGCGCTTCCGGTTTCTGTTCGGCGAGAAGGGCCTCCCACACTGCGCGCTGTTTATTCTGATAAGAAATACAGGGCTGCCGGAAATCGGACAGATACAGGACTTTATCCCACACCGTCAGACTGTTGTCCCGCATATCCTGTAACTGGACGAGGCAGTCATCCAGAACACTGATCTCCACGCTGCTGCCGGCTCCGCACCAGATATCCATCTGCATGCGTTCCCCCAGCAGATTCCGAAAAGAGGAAAATACACCTTCCTCGCTGAGTCTTTCCAGATTCCGGACCGCGCCCCGGCAGATAACCGTATAGCTGTCCTTCCCACAAGGAACTACCGTTTCCAAAGCCACCTGATAAGCGTCTGCCAGCTCCCCCAGAATATTTTTTATGATAAATAAAAGAATGTTTTCATCCCAGTGCTCCCTTTTCTCTCTTCCTCCTCTGCCGGACAAATGCCAGAGCACAGCCAGAAACCTGTCCTCCGGCTTATAGTCCAGATGTCTTTTTTGGATTTCCTCCTCTATGACGGCTTGTTTTAGCCTGCCCAAGAGCAGCTCAGACCAGAAATTTTTCAGAAGGATTTCCCTGTTCTGTTCCCAGATTCTGCTCTCCTGGCGGTAAACCTGATAATTCCGGGCCGCCTTTACCCTGTCGGATGCCTTCTGAATGGCCGCGGTGAGTTTTGTAAAGTCTATGGGTTTCAGCAGGTAATCCACACTGTCCAGGGCAATGGCACGGCGTGCGAAATCAAACTCGGCATAGCTGGTGAGAAATATGGCCTGCACCTCCCAGGCTTCCCTGCGCACCCACTCCATAAAATCGAAGCCGCTGCCTTTGGGCATGACAATATCGCTCACGATCACATGGATGGGCATGAGTCCCATGACCGTCTGGGCCTGCTGCATGGAGGACGCCGTATAAATCTGCTCCACATCCAGCAGGTCCCAGTCCACATTTTTCTTAATACTCTCTATCACATATTCCTCATCGTCAACCAATAACAGATTCATCCGTACCTCCCTGAACCGTTTTGTCTGCCAACCCCGGACCAAGATCCTTCTTATGTTTCCGGAAAGGAATGTGGATATCCACAATGGCCCCCTGAAGAGGGCTGTTGTCAAAATTGATCTCCCCCTGTCCCCCGTAATAATAACGGAAACGCTTCAGACAGTTTTCAATTCCCACATGACTGCCGTTTTCGCTGATTCCCTCCCCTTGCTTCAGCCTCTCCAGAACATGCTTGGGAAATCCCCTTCCGGTGTCGGAAATATACAGATTGATGTATTTCCCCTCTTCCCTGTCCTCCGGAAATGCTGTGACTGAGATCAATATCTTCTCCTCCAGGGTCAGCGCGTGTTTTGCCGCATTCTCCACAAAAACCTGGAGCATGAAAGGGAATATCTCCCCATCCTCCACCTCTTCATCTATCTCAAAATAGTATTCAAAGCTGTCCGGATAGCGCAGGAGCAGTATTTTCAGATAGTCCTCACAGTGTGCTGCCTCCGCTTTTACAGGCACCAGACCGCTGGTGCTGCGGAATACATACTGAAGGTAGTCTGAGGTGGTCTTAGTCATCTTACGGGCAGTACCGTACTGTTTAAAATCTATCATGCTGTATATAAAATTCAGGCAGTTCAGATAGAAATGAGGCCGGATCTGCAGCTTCAGATAATCCATCTCTATCTTCTGTTTCTCCAGCTCCTGTTCATACAGGGTGATCTTCAGACGGCGGATCTGATGTATCATGTTCTTGAACTTGCCGTCAATCTGCTCCAGCTCCATCAGGTTGTTTTCCGTGATGTGGAAGGTATAGTCATCGTCATCATATTTTGTCAGGTTATCCGTAAATTTCCGAACAGGCTCCAGCAGATATTTTTTCAGATATAAGAGGATGGCGGCCCCGGCCAGGACCATTGCTGCTGCCAGGACTAAAAGAAATCCCAGGCTGCCCATCATGACGCCCAGTATTTTGTCCCCTGATATCTTCATCTGGATACCAAAAGGTGCCTGTTTCAGATTTTTGCCAAGCGAATATCCACTGTTTGCTTCACGGGAATCCGGTTCCTGTTCGATGCCTTTGCTGGTGATCTGACCCACCACCCGGTTTTTAGCGTCCACCAGACGCACATAGCCGTCATCCCCCACGATCGTGTCTGTGAAAGGCTCCAGAATGCTTTTCACATTCACGTAGCAGCCCATGTACACATCCTGGCTCTGGGCTATTTTGCAGATATAATTTTCTTCGCCGCAGTCCATACGGTTCCACTTCTTCTTGACCGAGTAGGAGGTATCCGTGATAAGCCCCAGTTGGTTTCTCACAGCATCCTCCAGATCCTTATCTATGTCATACCCCTCTCCTGTCATGGTCAGCATGGTGAACATATCATTTTCCTTTAAATACAGGAAAAAGTGGTATTCTGTGCCGTACTCCCACGCATAAGAGAGACAGATCCTCCGCAGGTTGCTGACCGCGTTGTTTATTTTTACAGAATCATCGGAATGCTCTATGATCTCAATATAGTCCCCCAATACAGAATACCCCTGGTTCTTTTCCTTGATATTGGAAAACAGGCTCCGGCTGATCCGCAGGAAGCGGTTGTCCAGCTCATCTGTATAGAGCCTTGACATTTCGTCCATCTCCTGAATGGCCTGCTTTCTGGTCCTTCCAAGGAGCATGGCGCTGACACCCACATACACAGCCAGCACCACCATGAGAATGATGAGGATGGCCTTCATCTGCTGAGCCATACTTTTTTGTTTTCTGTATTTTGGAACTTTCATGGGTTTTTTATCCTTTCACTGCCCCCAGAGTGATTCCCTCCGAGAAATATTTTTGAAGGAATGGATACACGATAAACAGCGGCAGCATGGCTATGAACGCAATGGCCATTCGTATGGATGTGGTGGGAAGCTTGGCTACCTCCGCGCCGATATTTCCCACGACTTTTCCGCTTGCCAGGTATTGGATATCCGTGATCATCTGATTCAAAAGGTTCTGAATGCCGAACAGCTTCTGTCCCTGGTTCCCTGATAAATAGTATAAACCATTGGTCCAGTCGTTCCAATAGGCAAGTCCGGAAAAGAGTCCCATAGTCACAAGGATGGGCTTACCCAGAGGCAGCACCACACTGGTAAATATCTTCATATGCCCTGCCCCGTCTATCTTGGCCGCTTCAAACAGGGCATCCGGTATACTTGTGATAAAATAGCTGCGTATCATCAGCACATTGTTGGCACTCAGCAGCAGGTTCGGCAGAAGAAGCGCAAAAATCGTATTCTTGATGTGAAGATAATTCACATACATGAGATATGTAGGTACCAGGCCGCCGTTGAAGAGCATGGTAAAAAATACGAAAAAGGTCAGTGCCCTTCTGTGGGGAAGTGTCTTGATGGTCAGCGGATATGCCATCAGCGCGGACAAACTGATATTCAGTATGGTGCCCACGATCGTGACAAATATAGTGACCCCGTACGCGCGCAGTATTTTTTCTCCCTGTTTGATAATGTACTGGTAAGCGTAAAGGCTTAATTTCTCAGGAAAAAATGAGTAGCCGTTGCGGATCAGTGTATTTTCATCTGTGACGGAAGAAATGAACACCAGTACAAAGGGCAGTACAATGATCCATGTCATAAGGATCAGAATTATATTGATAAAAAACTGATACCGTTTTTCTTTTGCTGAATTTTTCATTCCCTCTCCTCCTAAAACAATGCCTGTTCTTTATCTACTTTTCTCACGACCCAGTTACTCAGCAGAACAATAGCAAATCCCACAATGGACTGGTACACGCCTGCCGCGGAGGACATACTGATATTTCCCCGCTCAATGAGTGCTCTGTACACATAGGTGTCAATCACATTGGTGGTCGGAAAGAGAACCCCGGAATTCATGGACACCTGATAGAACAGGCCGAAATCCGAATAGAAAATACGTCCGATATTTAACAGAAGCAGGGTGATAATGGTAGGTACCAGGCTTGGCAGGGTGATTTTTGTGATCTGCTGCCATTTGGTTGCGCCGTCCAGGCTGGCGGCCTCATAGTAGGACGGGTCAATGCCGATGATCGAGGCGATATAGATGAGGCACCCATATCCGACACCCTTCCAGCAGTTGGCAAATACCAGGATAAAGGGCCAGTATTTCGGCTGCTGATACCACTGCACCGGTTCTTTTCCAAGAGCGCTTAAAATGGTGTTGTTTATCAGGCCGTTCTCGGAACTGAGCAGTGCGTAAACAATGTAGCTCAGGATCACCATGGACATAAGGAACGGCAGCAGAATGGCGCTCTGGTAGAGCTTTTTCATTTTATTGTTCCGCACTTCACAGATCAATATGGCAACCGCGATACCTACGATCATATTTACCGCTATGAAGGCAACGTTGTAAAGCAGTGTATTTCTGGTAATGATCCATGCATCCTTTGACTGGAATAAAAACTTAAAGTTATCCAGACCGCACCAAGGACTGGCAAATATGCCTTTTGAAAAGTTCAGCTTCTTAAAGGCGATCACGATTCCTCCCATGGGAATATAGTTGTTGATCAGCAGGTACAAAAGGCCCGGCAGCAGCATCAGGTATAAAGGCCAGTGCTGTTTGTAGACACTGAGCCTGGATTTTTTCTTCATATTCTTCCTCCTCTGTCTTAGAGCATGTCTGAAAATCCCTTCCGGCACACCCTGGCAACGGTTTTCTTTCCGGCAAAAAAGCTGCCGCACTAAGAGCTTTTTTGTTTCCTAGCGTGTGTCTGAAAATTGCTTTCAGCAAGCTGCTGTCAAAAATGATCCGGTCTATTTATTCTCTTCCAGCCATTTGTCAAACTGTTCCTGTTTTGCCTGAATGACCTCATCAATACCTGCTGCCTCAAGAGCATCCAAAAATTCGGGCAGATACGTCTCAGGGTCAGCGGAACCGCTGTTCAGTGAGCCGGTGTACTGTTTTACAATATTGGCAAGCGCGGCTACCTGGCTCTCATACTGGGTATTGTCAAAGCAGAAGCCCACTGCTTTTGACTCTTTTGCGGAATCGTTGAATTCCTCCATCTTCTCCCAAAGCTGGGGATCAGAGCCGGTCCATTTGTGTGCGATGAACTGGTTGGGCAGCTCCCAGCCCAGATTCAGGCTGTATCCCACATTGTCGGCAGTGATGCCTTCCGGATAATTAATGATGCCGTTTTCCTCATCCTCTATGACATAATCCACTCCTTCCTCACCCCAGTTCAGCAGATTCATGATCTCCGGGCTGCCATAGATATAATCCAGGGTTTCCATGGTCTTTTCCGGGTTCTCTGAGTTCTGCGCAATGGAATAGATAACGCCGTTGTAGGTCTGGCAGTTTTTGATCGGGTAGTCTCTGAACGGAACAATCTCAAAATCATACCCGGTTGAGCTTTTGAATTCCACGGGCGTTCCCGGATGATAGGCAAAAAACAGGGAGAACAGATTGCCCGCCTTGCAGACAGTGCGCCAGTTTTCTGTGTCTGTTCCCGCGTCCTTGCTGATATATCCTTTCTGATACCAGTCATAGAGCATGGTGGTGGTATCCTTATACCAGTCGCTGGCAAAGAAATTGGTGATGGTAGTGTCGTTTTCCTGATCCATGAGCACACCCAGGTAGTTGGCATCTGACAAAGGGTCGCCTCCGAACAGCCTTGTCACCGGTGTATCTCCCTCATTGATGGAAAACAGCATGGTCATGTCCGGCTCCCCTGTCTTTACTGCCTCAAACACAGATTCCATGTCCTTTGGAGCTTTGACCGCGGATGTATCTATGTTGTATTTCTCCACCAGGTCTTTTCTCATGAAGACAGCAGGGATACTTCCCCTTTCTATTTGGTTTGGCACACCGTACATGAAACCATCCACTGTGTTGCTGTTCAGTACATCTTCACCGTAAATGTCCTTCAAGTTTTTACCGTACTTTCCCACCAGTTCTGACATATCCATGATCTGTCCGCTGTGCATGTACTGGATGGCATTGGTGGCATTTGTATAAAAGCAGTCAATCTTTTCATCACCGGCAAGCATAAGCTGAAGCTGCTGTGTGGCGCTGGCCCAGGGGAGGACTACAATGTCCAGATTTGCATTTACTTCCTTTTCCAGGATCTCATTGATCTTCCCCTCGATCCGCTCTTCGTCGGCGGGCTGGCTGCCCTGCAGCACCATGGTCACTGTGTAGGGGGCCTTTCCGTCCTCCCCGGACGCTGTCTCCCCGCCCTCACTGCCGTTCCCGCCTCCGCAGGCTGCCAGTGATAACACCATGGCCCCTGTGAGCATGGCAGCTACTATCTTTTTCTTCATGTGATTTCCTCCTTCATTTCTGTTCCTTTGATACGTCTATGGTATTCTTTTCCCCGTTTCTTTTCTATAACTGGTCTGACTTAAAAATATCACTGATTTGACAAATGAAGACAACATCAAAAGCCTGTATACCTTATTTATATCTTGGTATACAGGCTTTGTCCCGGCTCATATGAAATTATCCTTGTAACGGTTCAACGGTATCCGCCCCGTTACTCTCCGCTTTTCTACACCAGTTTCTCCTTAAAAAATCCTGTGATCAAATCCCACACCTGTCTCTGAAAGAAGCGGATATCCGCATGGTCCGCGCCTTCCAGGGCGATAAGCTGTACTTCAGCGCCTTTTTCCTCAAGAGCGGCGTACATGGCCTCGCTTTGGGAAAAGGGGACTGTGCGGTCACATACCCCGTGAAGCAGTAAAAACGGCGGTGCCTGTTCTGTCACATAGCTGACCGGGCACGCGTTCAGGGCTTCTTTTTGGTGATGGGCTGCGTTCATACCTATCAAAAGAGATTCCGGTGCGGCCTGCATATCCCTTGCCGTATCCACAGGCATTTTGGTAATATCTGCAGGAAGGTACCAAGGACAGGCTGCCTGTACAGCACTTGAATACTCCAGATAGTCCCCTGTATCAAACTCTCCTCTGTCCCCCGTCAGCGCAGCCATGGCTGTGAGATGTCCGCCTGCGGACTCCCCCATAACGCCGAAATGTCCGCTGTCTATGCAGTAACGCTCCGCGTGTGCCCTCAGATACCGGATCGCTGCTTTTATATCCTGAAGCTGAGCAGGAAATACGGCTTCATTGCTGGTCCGGTACTGGACGCTGGCAGCCACAAATCCCTGTCTTGCCAAATCCGCCAGATAGACCAGATGGGCACTTCTGCTCATCTGCTGCCAGGCTCCGCCGCATATCCAGATAATGCACGGACTTCTTTTCTCCCCCTGTTCCGGAAAAATAATATCCATCTTCAAATCTTTCGTTGTATGCCCAAACCAGTCACGCACCTGGGCGAAGGTGACATTGGTGTCCACGATATACTGAGGCTCTTTGATCTCTACTTGAATTGTTCTTTTCATTGCCTGATCCTCCTGATCTTTATTGCTGCGTAACAGTTCAAAAACTGAACCGTTACATAGCCGCGCACTGTATTCTCTCCCTGCTCATATAAATACCTGCCTAAACATTGAGCAGAAATCGCAACGGCTGTTTCTGAATGTTCATCTGCTCTTATTCTATCACATATGCATGTCTTGGCAAGACATAAAAATCGTAAAAAGCCCATATGCCACAAGATTTACATCTTGGCATACAGGCTTTTTGTTTCAGATAAAACGATTTAATTTTTCATCATAGGCGTAGTCTATTGCGCCCAGTTTATTCTCCAGGTCTTTTCTGTCAAGCTGCAGGTCTTCGCACATAGCATCCAGAGAAGAATAGAAATCTCTCAGTTTCATGTTGGCAAAGCTCAGCAGCATCACCGGATCTTTTGGTATCATAGTCTCTCTCACCTCTTATGCCCTGCGGGCTGTAAGTTCACCCTTTTCCACATCAATGACAATGGTGTCCTCTGTGCCCACATTGCCGGAGAGAATGAGTTTCGCAGTCAGTGTCTCCACGTATTTCTGCAGGTAACGTTTCAGAGGACGCGCGCCATAAATGGGGTCGTATCCGCCCTCAATAATATAATCTTTCGCCGCATCTGTCAAGCGCAAAGAGAGTTCCTGGTCTTTTAACCTCCGGTTCAGATCCTCAACCAGCAGATCCACAATACCGCCGATATTCTCCTTGGTGAGCGGTTTGAACATGATGATCTCATCCAGACGGTTCAGGAACTCCGGACGGAAGTGCACACGCAGGTCCTTATCAACCATATCTCTGGCTTCCTGGCTGATCTCACCGCTTGGTTCAATGCCGTCCAGAAGATAGGTGGAACCCAGATTGGATGTCATGATCAGGATCGTGTTCTTAAAGTCAACGGTGCGGCCCTGGGAATCTGTGATACGGCCGTCATCCAACACCTGAAGCAGAACATTGAAGACATCCGGATGTGCCTTTTCAATCTCATCGAACAGGACTACAGAGTAAGGTTTCCTTCTGACAGCCTCTGTGAGCTGTCCGCCCTCCTCATATCCCACATATCCCGGAGGCGCTCCGATCAGACGTGACACGGAATATTTCTCCATGTACTCACTCATATCAATACGCACCATATTCTGCTCGTCATCAAACAAGGCAGCCGCCAGTGTCTTGGCAAGTTCTGTCTTACCTACACCGGTTGGTCCCAAAAACAGGAAGGAACCGATGGGCTTGCTGGGGTCTTTGATACCGGCTTTGGAACGGATGATGGCGTCTGTTACCTTTTCCACGCCCTCCTCCTGACCGATCACACGTTTGTGCAGCTCTGCCGCCAGACCCAGGATCTTGGTCTTCTCGCCCTCCGTCAGCTTGGCAACCGGGATACCTGTCCAGCGGGAAATGATCCTTGCGATCTCCTCGTCCGTGACACTCTCGTGTACCAGAGACAGATTCTGGTCCTTCACTTTCTCCTCCTCGATCTCTAACTGTTTCTGGAGCCTGGGAAGTTCGCCGTACTGAAGTCTTGCGGCCTCGTTCAGGTCGTAATTTCTCTGGGCAACCTGGATCTGTTTATTCATATCTTCAATTTGCTCACGCAGTCCGGAAAGCTTTTCCACAGAGGATTTTTCATTGTCCCACTGGGCTTTCATTCCGTTAAATTCATCGCGCAGCTCTGCCATATCCTTCTGCAGATCCACCAGTCGGTCCTGGCTGAGACGGTCGTTCTCTTTTTTCAGGGCAGCCTCCTCAATTTCCATCTGCATGATCCTTCTGCGCAGGTCATCCAGCTCTGTAGGCATGGAATCCAGCTCTGTCTTAATAAGGGCGCACGCTTCATCCACCAGGTCTATGGCCTTATCCGGCAGGAACCTGTCGGAAATGTAGCGGTTTGATAAGGTGGCTGCAGCTACCAGCGCACTGTCGGTGATCTTCACGCCGTGGAATACCTCGTAACGCTCTTTCAGGCCACGAAGAATGGAGATGGTATCCTCCACGGTTGGTTCGTCCACTGTTACCGGCTGGAACCGCCGCTCCAGGGCCGCGTCTTTTTCAATATACTGGCGGTACTCATCCAGAGTGGTGGCACCGATACAATGCAGTTCACCTCTTGCCAGCATGGGCTTCAGCATATTGCCTGCATCCATGGCTCCGTCCGTCTTGCCTGCGCCTACGATCAGATGAAGCTCGTCGATGAACAGAATGATCTGTCCTTCACTTTTTCTCACTTCCTCCAGCACTGCTTTCAGACGTTCCTCAAATTCACCTCTGTATTTGGCGCCTGCCACCAGGGCACCCATATCCAGGGCAAAAATTTTCTTATCTTTCAGCCCCTCCGGCACGTCGCCCTGAACGATCCGCTGTGCAAGGCCCTCTACAGCCGCGGTCTTACCAACGCCCGGCTCACCGATCAGTACAGGGTTATTTTTTGTTTTTCTGGATAAAATACGAATGACATTACGAATCTCAGCATCCCTGCCGATGACCGGGTCAAGCTTCTGCTCTCTTGCTTTTTCCACCAGATCCTGGCCGTATTTGTTCAATGTGTCATAGGTGGCCTCCGGATTGTCAGTGGTCACACGCTGGTTGCCCCGCACAGTGCTAAGTGCCTGCAGAAAGCGCTCCTTTGTGATTCCGTACTCCTGCCAGATTTTCTTCATGGACGGGCTTGGGTTGTTGATAAGGGCCAGAAACAGGTGCTCCACGGAGACGTATTCATCTCCCATGGCCTTTGCCTCGTCCTCGGCACTGACCAGTGCTTTATTCAGGTAATGTCCGATATAGGGCTGGCCGCCGGATACTTTTGTCCGGGCATTTAATGCTTTTTCTACATTGTTCAGAAAGTGTTCTTTCTGGATCTCCATTTTTTCAATCAGTTTCAGGATCAAGCTGTCTTCCTGATGTAAAAGGTTATATAGTAAATGCTCCTGTTCGACCTCCTGGTTGCCGAACTCGTAAGCTGTCTTTTCCAAGTCCTGAACTGCCTGAAGTGATTTCTGTGTAAATTTGCTGATGTTCATAAAATCCCTCCATTTCGAGATTTGAGCTTTTTGTTATTTGTTCTAGTGCTAATATAACACTATTTGTTAGCACTGTCAAGAGTCGAGTGCTAATTTATTGTACCGCACCGGAAATTACTCGTTTCCACAGTTGGAACGTGAATCCGGACAGCTTGATACGCTGCGCAACCATGATTACGGCGCTTTCGGTAACTTCGTTTTTCAGCGCAGCCCGTAGCCGGGCGTCCGTTTTGAAATCCAACGCCGAAAAGCTGTCGTCCATTGCAGAAGCCAGTTCTTATAAACCGCGCCACTAATAAGTACCGTATATCTACACTGAAAAATACCGTAGAATAGTTTCCCCAGTGTCTTTCAATTCATGAAAAAAACTAATATAATTAAATCAGAAAAGAGCATGACAGTTCAGGTATCTGAAGTGTTATAAAAAAGCGGAGGTTCCCATGGTTTATAAAAAGTTTTCCAGCCTGCTTACCAGAATTAAAGTCCAGAAACAGCTTTATATTATTTTTTTCATTGCAATTTTTATCCCTGTTGTTTCTATAGGCAATTATTTGATATATAATACACGTTCTCTCCTGCTTACACATTATGAAGAACAATCCTATTCTGATAACCTCAGAGTAAAATCTATTCTGCTGGATCTTACAAGTAATATTTATGATAAAGCGCAGTCTTTAGCCTCTGAACAGACTTTGATCCAAATATTAAGTGAAGATTTTAATTCACCAAAGGACAGTCTTCAAATCATGGAGAATTATCATGGTTTTCACCATTTTCTTGCGCAGGATGCTTCCATACAGGATATATCTGTCTATACCTTTAACACTTCACTGCCTGAATGGAAATACATACATCAAATTACAGAAGACGTAAAAAATGAAGACTGGTATCAGCAGGCCTCCCACAGCGTCACTCCTTTTTGGACGAAGGAAACCGTACTGGATGATTTTGGGAATCCCCAGGTCATCCTCAGTCTTCATACCCGTATTTTTCTGCCTTTAATTAAAAGCTACGCGATTATGAATCTGTCTGTCAGCGATAATCACCTTAAAAACAGAATTGAAAACAGCGGCCTCCATACCGTATTATGGCTGGGCGGCGAAGATTTCTTCTATTGCAGCAGAAAAAATCCGCCGGATTCTTCTCTGGCTGCATATGGCGAAAATTTAAGCGGAACATATCTGGGTAAAATAGAGCTTAAGGATCGAACTTCCATTGGATGTGTTTCCCGTCTCACCACTCATTACTCAGACAGCAGCTTCTATGTGGCCTCGCTGGATTATGACGGCATTCCATATATCAATAAAATCACCAGAATTCATATTGTGATCCTTTTCTTGATTTTACTGATCACCAGCACTTTTATATACGCCTTCTCAAAATACTTTGGCCACCGCGTTATCAAATTAAGACAAACCATGCATAATGTAAGCCATGGCAGCTACACGATCCTGGATACATTCCCTGGCACAGATGAAATATCGGAGGCCTTTACAGATCTGAATACCATGATTCAAAATATTTTGGCAAAAGAAGCGTCCGTCTATGAGGCTCAGATCCGCACGCAGGAACTAACGAATCAACAGCAGCAAATGGAGTTTAAAATGTTATCCAATCAGATCAACCCGCATTTTCTTTACAACACACTGGAAACGATTCGTATGCGCTCCTTGAAAGCCGGTAACTACGAAGTGGCAAACGCTGTAAAACTCTTAGGTAAATCCATGCGGTATGTTTTGGAAAATACAGCAACATCATTTACATTTCTTTCAAAAGAACTGGACTATATAAATATCTATATGTCCATCCAAAAACTGCGTTTTCATGAGCGGATTAATTATTCCTTAAAAACGCCGCCCCATATGGACTTGAAGGATTATCAGATTCTTCCTCTTCTTCTGCAGCCAATCGTCGAAAACGCCATTCTTCACGGTTTAGAGGATATCGAACAGGATGGGCATATTATCATACATATCACGGAGAAGGAACAAAACTTATTTGTTGATATCTTTGACAATGGCTGCGGCATGACTCCTGATGAACTCCAAAAAATGGATCAGACAATCTATCAGCATACAAAAGATTCTTCAAAAAGTATAGGACTTTACAACATCAACCAAAGAATCCGGCTTTGTTACGGATCTGCATATGGAATGCAAATAAAAAGCAAGAAGCACTGCGGAACTCTGGTTACGCTGATTCTTCCGGTGCTGACTACGAAGGAGGAACAATAAAATGAAATTATTTATCGCTGATGATGAAATTGATGTCCGTGAAGGAATCCGTTACCTTCTGGACTGGTCTCAATTAGGATTTCATATTTCCGGAGAAGGAAAAAACGGACAGGATACTCTGGAACAGATTCTAAAATTACAACCGGATGTGGTACTGTTAGATATCCGAATGCCTAAACTTTCCGGGCTGGAAGTAATAAAACAGTCAAAGGAACAGGGGTTCCAGGGTAAATTCATAATCTTAAGCGGTTATTCTGATTTTTCGTACGCACAGGAAGCTATACGTTATGGCGTTACCTGTTATCTTACAAAACCTATTGATGAGGATGAGTTGGAAAAAGCGGTTCTGGATGCCAGGGCCTCTGTTTTATCTGAGCAAAATGCTCAGAAGAAGTTTGTCCAGTACCGCGGCAAAGCCAGGGATTCTATTCTCCGCGATATCCTGCTTGATCACACGGATCATCCATGTATAGACAGCCATGATATGATGCTGGAGGCCTCTGTTTATCAGGTCGTTATCTATACAAATTATAATCAGGACTCTTTCAGAACCACATGGGATTTTGCAGATATCCTGAGGCTTGCCAACAACAACCATAATTCCCTGGAATACACGAAGCTTGATAATCAGGATATCATTATCTTAAAGGGTGACATTACTTTGAATCGGTTTAAAGACTTACTCCATCACTATATCAGTCATCCCCAGAAAGGTTCTCCCCTGGATTCACTGTTTCTTACCTATGGCAGACCGGTCTTTTCAGCAGAACACCTTCATGTCTCATTTGAGGATGCCCGCTTTTTGATGACCCGCAGGTTTTTTTGTCAGTATAACCAGCATGTTTTGGGTTATCCCGACTTTCCAAAAGATTCTCTTTCGCCTGCCGGAAATTTTTCTTTTGAGAACATTTACTCCCAGCGTATTTCTGACTACATTCAGTCAGGAAACCGTTATATGTTAGAAAATGTACTGGATGAATTGAAAGAGGCCGTCTATTATTCATGTATAGATACTTCTGCCTTAAAACATTATCTGGCTGACATAATGATACAGGTAAAATTCATTATTACACATACTTACGGAAATATTAATATACCTATTCCCGATAATACCGCTATCCTGAACACCATTGAAGAAAAGTATTATCTTTATGAGATTCTTCAGTTCTTTCTTGTCCAGTTTGAAATGTGTATGAACGCCATCGGTTCCCCTACCTTCGAGAGTATTATGGACGGTATCCTGCAGTATATTGATCACAATTATAAAGAAAACCTGAAATTAAACTCCATAGCAAAAATATTCGGTTATAACAGCTCTTACCTGGGCAAGGTCTTTCATAAAAGCACGGGGAAAAATTTTAACGCCTACGTGGACCAAGTCAGGATTGAAAACTCTAAAAGGCTTCTGCTGGGTCAGGAGTATAAGGTCTATGAGATCGCAAAGCTTGTAGGATATACGAATGTGGATTATTTCCACAAAAAATTCAAAAAGCTGATCGGGGTAAGTCCCGCGGAGTACCGGAGAACCCATTCCACAATATAAGAGCGGATTCTCCAATCTTCCCGGAGAAAAATGCACCCCGAAACCGATGTGGGCATTTATCGGTTTCGGGGTTCTGTTTCTTACTTATTATTATATTCTTCTATGGCTTTTACTTTTGCCTTTGCCTCATCTTTTGCATTCTGAATATCCAATTCCAGTACCTGGTCATAACCAAGTCCTTTCACCGTGTCCTGCATATTTTTAAGTACAGACTTAAACTCTGCCTCATCTTTTGCAAAGACCATCTTCCAGGAACTGTCTTTGATCACTTCCTTACACTGATTTCTCAATGTGGTGATATCGGAAGGCTCTTCCGGCTGGGAATAAGAAGTGCCGGCTGAAACAGAAAGCGCATCATTCATTTCAAGAAATTCTACTGTTGTCTTGGCTCCCCCTGTATATTCCTGCCAGTCAAGATCCAGCGGAGTATTGTTTTTCTCAAGTTCTGATGACCACATTGCCCTTGAATACGGTTCCTTATTTTCCGGATTTATGTTCGTTACGGACAACGCTTTGAAATTCAATGCTGAAACTCCGTCTGTATATTCTCCCCCGCCCCATTCTTCCGGAACACTTACTTTCTCACCATTTAATGCCTTATTTCCAAAGTCTGTCCTGACAGCCTTGTCATCTTTCATTTCCCAGGTTAAACCTTCCGGTCCGGCCTGATACAATTCCATTCCTTCCGGTGAATAAAGCCAGTCAATGAAATCTGCCATTCTTTCAGGGTCTTCTGCCTTACTGCCAATACCTATCATATTCTTTGTATTTCCCTGTGCATAGCAGCCATACGCAAAACACTCCATGTCGTCAATCATAAGCGGCATGAAGCCTTTGCCTGCCTCTTTATTTTCTGCTGTGTTATAGCAGTCTTTTCCCTGCCATGACCAGTGTGATGTGAGCACCTGCCCATCGCGGTATTTATTAGCCAGCGTATCCCAATTCTGAGTTGTGGACTCAGGATCTACCAGCCCTTCCTGATTCGCGTCGAACAAGAATTTCAGTGAGCGCACATACAAACCCTCATCGGCAATCACATCCTGAATATCACTTCCGTCGGCCTTCGCCATAGCGAAACCGCTCTCAAGATATCCATAAAGAGACGCATAATTCTTTGCACCTACCATCAGGCCGTCATCCCAGTCTTTAAACATTGAAATTGCATAGGTTTTCTTTCCTGAATCACTCTCCGGCACCTGCTCCTGCATGGCTTTCATGGCCGGAATATAATCTTCAAGTGTCTTTACCTCAGGGTAGCCTGCAGCCTTATACGCATCCCATCTTACCAGCGGTGAAACAAGCGGTTCAATTCCGTCTTCCACAGATTCCGGCGAATTGTCAGAGATTTCACTGGGTATTGCATATATTCCATCCTGTTCAGTAAGCTGCTTTGTCTGTGTGATTGCATCTTCATATTCTTTCATAACAGCTTTATTCTTCAGAAGGTCTGTCATATCCATAAGAAGGCCCGCTTTTACCAGATCGTTCAGGCGTCCGTTTTGTGTCCCCACAATAACAAGATCTCCTAAATTTCCTGCGGCGGAACGTGTCTGAAACAAAGCATCACCGCCTCCTGCAACATTCGGAGCAATAATATTTAATTCCATATTAAATTTATCTTTCACAATCTTGCCGAACCATCCCGACTGAATCCCCTGATAATTGGCCAGCGTATCGAAAACATCCACTGTAAGAAACTCTTTATACTTTTCATTGCTGCCGCTTTCTTTGGAGGCCGTGCCGTCCGCATCCTCACTGGCTCCGCATCCTGATAAAACCGTTGCCGCTGTCATCGCGACACATAAAAATATACTCACTAATCTCTTTTTCATTATCCTTTACTCCTTATCCTTTCACGGAACCAATCATGATCCCTTTCACAAAAAACCGCTGAAAAACCGGATATACAAACAAAATCGGAAGCACAACGATGACGGAAACCGTCATACGAATAGATGTGGGGGTCTGCTGTGTGGCAAGACTTCCCGCTATAGCGGAGGTTCCGCTGTTTCTCACCAAAGCTGCCAAGGAATTGGCCTGGTTTATGTAGATATACAACAGATACTGCAGGGAATACAGCTTCTGTTCCGTAATATAGATCAATGTATCCTGAAAAGAGTTCCATTGTCCTACTGCTGAAAAAATAGCCACTGTGGCAAGAATAGGCTTTGCAGTAGGCAGGATAATCTTTCCGAAGACGGTGAAGATTCCCGCCCCGTCAATCTCGGCTGCTTCCTGGAGGGATTTTGGCATAGATTCCACATATGTCTTTACCAGAATGATATTAAACGGCTGTACGATTGCCGGTATCACATACACCCAAAAGGTATTTGTCAAATGCAGGGTCTGCATAGTGACAAACATAGGAATCAGACCTGCGTTAAAATACATTGTGATGACAAAAAAGCGATACCAGAATTTCCGATGCCACATATTTTCCTGGGTAAACATAAATCCCAGAAACGCGGAGGCAAACACCGTACAAATGGTACCCATAACGGTTCTGCCCAGTGATACAAGAGCCGCGGTTGATAATCCGTCCAGGGACAAAACCTGTACATAGTTATCAAAATGTACTGCTCTTGGCCAAAAATTAATATAGCCATTGGCGCTCAGGTCATTGGCGCTGACCGTATTGATAATCATGTAATAAAACGGATAAACACAAATTAATGTAAGCAGTAAAAATACCAAATGATTTATCATATTGAATGATGCATCACTGGCCTTTATTCTTTTATGTTTTTTTCCTGTCATTTTGCTCCACTCTTTCCCTCCCTAAATAATAGATTCTCCGCGTGTTTTTTTCGATACAAAATTCACAATAAACAGCAGCGTTACACTGACAATACTTTTCATCATACTAATTGCCGTGGCCAGGGATAAACTGCTGCCCGTCATACCTATATTGTACACGTAAAGATCCAATACCTGAATATGCGCTTTATTAAACGAATTCTGGAATACATAATACTGGTCCATACCATTGTTCAAAAAGTTGGCGACTGCCATCATGAGCAATACAAAGAATGTGGGCATCAGCGCAGGGAGTGTGATATTGCGCATAAGCTGAAATCTGTTTGCCCCGTCAACCCGGGCCGCTTCATATAATTCTGCGTCAATTCCTGAAATGGCAGCCAGATACATAATCGCTCCCCAGCCAAGCCCTTTCCAGATATTCCATAATGTCATCCACAGCCAGACATGGGTATCGCTGTCCAAAAACTTAACAGGTGTTGTTATGATCCCCATATTCTGAAGCCATGTATTTACCATGCCGCTGTCTGTAAACAAGCTAAACGCTACAGAATACACCAATACCCAGCTTATAAAATTAGGGAGGGTAGTCAGGGTTTGAACCAGATTTTTAAACCACTTGCATTTAATTTCATTCAAAAACACGGCAAACCCCATAGGCAGAATTGATGTAAAGATTCCCAGCAGGCTCATGGCAAAGGTATTTTTCATAACCTGAAACATTTGCATGATCTGTGTCGTATTTGTAAACAGCGTTCTAAACCATTTCCACCCTACAAAATCACATTGTGACAATTTCAAAGGCGGCTTATAATCAAAAAATGCATATAACCACCCATGCAGAGGAAAATAGGAAAACAAAAAACACAGCACAATAAAGGGAACGATACAATAAAACAGCCTGCGGCTTTGTGCCTGTTTTCCAGTTGTTTTTTTTGGAACAGACTTTTTCATCCTCTTTGTCTCCTATTCTTAATAAAAATATAAAATTGTTTTTTGCTGCAGCATCTTTCTTACATGAGCAGTATAGCATTTTCTCTTATTTAGTCCTACCATCCAAATCAGTTTATAAATGTGGAAAAAAATGTGTTTTTCTGTTTTCCTGTGAAAAACTCTATTTTTTTCAGTATTATATCTTCATTTTTTTCTGTAAGATTCTGTTTTCCTATTCCAAAACTACTTTTAGTTCTATGGGATTTGTGCCTGTAAGCTTCCTGCTTCTTTGGTCAGGCTGTGAAATGCCTGCGAACAGCTTAAAATTCTTACTTACAACGCGGCGTTCTCCCTGCTCATTGACCACATTCATAGCAGAATTGGGAACCGCCAGCTTTACTGATTCCGCGTCTCCTGCCTTGAGCATAACTCTTTTAAATGCGCACAGACTGCAGTTATGTACCGCCAGAGGGGAATCTAAATCTTTTATATAGATCTGCACCACCTCTTCCGTGTCTCTAGTTCCCCTGTTCTTTACTGTCACTTCTAATTCAATGCATGAGTTTTCTGCCGCCTTATTCAGAATTTCGGCCTTTGTCACCTGTACATCCCCGTAAGTCAGCCCATATCCGAATGGATAGAGTGCATCTTTTTCCATATAGCGGTAAGTCCGGTTTTTCATGGAATAGTCCGTGAACTCCGGCATTCCTTCCAAATCCCTGTAAAATGTAACAGGCAGCTTACCGGACGGTGAAACTTTGCCAAACAGCAGGTCCGCAATTGCTTTTCCCCCTCTTGCCCCAGGATACCAGGCCATAAGAATGCCGCTGCAATTCTCTTCCGCATAGTTTAAATCAACGGCACTTCCCGCCATTAACACAACTACTGTGGGCTTGCCGGCAGCCGTTACTTTTTCAATTAATTCTTCTTGTACTTTGGGAAGATGCAGATCTTTTTTATCCCCTGAGGCATAAAAATTACCGTCATCTCCCTCCTCGCCTTCCAAGGTTTCGTCAAGGCCGACGCAGATGATCACTACATCACTATGCTCTGCAGTGATGACCGCCTCGGAGATCCTGTCCTGCTTCCAGGCAAGATTCTCCACTTTATCATTTTTCAGATGGCAGCCTTCCGAATACAGCACACGTACCTCTTCGCCGGCTTCATCCTGAATGCCTTCCAAAACTGTAATATACCTGGACGCGGTTCCATGATAATTGCCAATCAGCGCGGCGCGGCTGTCCGCATTTGGTCCCACCACTCCAATCGTCCTCAGTTTTGATTTATCTAAAGGAAGAATACCGTCATTTTTCAGTAAAACGCTGCCCTTCCTTGCCATATCAACGGCTGTCTCCAGATGTTCTCTACATTCCACCACTTCATATGGAATTTCATCATATACACTGCCATCTAGCAATCCTAGCAGATATCTGGACGCAAGTGCTCTTTTTGCTGCTTTTGTAATATCCGCTTCCGAGACCAGCCCCTCTTCCACAGCGCCCATAAGATGCAGATAGGTATTTCCGCAATTGATATCACAGCCGCGCTTCAGCGCAAGAGCTGCTGATTCTCTGGCATTTTTTGTCACCTTATGGTTTTCATGAAAATCCCTGATCGCTCCGCAGTCTGATACAAAATGGCCGTCAAAATCCCACAGTCCCCGAAGCACCTCCTCCATCAGATATCTATGCGCACAGCACGGCTCCCCGTTGGTACAGTTGTAAGCTCCCATTACCGCTTCTACATCAGCCTGTGTCACCAGAGCCTCAAATGCGGGGAGATACGTTTCCCACAGGTCTTTCATGGTGACAACAGCATCAAATTCATGGCGGATCGCTTCCGGCCCGCTGTGCACCGCAAAATGTTTTGCGCACGCCCCTGCTTTCATAACAGGTCCTTCCCCTTGAATCCCCTCTACAAAACGTACCCCCAAACGGGAGGTCAGATATGGATCCTCGCCATATGTTTCGTGCCCCCTCCCCCAACGGGGATCACGGAATATGTTTACATTAGGGGACCAAAAAGTCAGACCCTTATAGATATCCCTGTCCCCATGCTTTGCGTATTCATTGTACTTTGCTCTTCCTTCCGTGGCAATGATATTGCCTGCTTTTTGCATAGCCTCCTCATCAAAAGCCGCTGCCATCCCAATCGCCTGAGGAAACACAGTGGCAGTACCTGCCCTTGCAACACCGTGAAGTGCTTCATTCCAGTAATTGTAAGCAGGTATGCCAAGACGTTCCACCGGGGAGGCATGGTATTTTAACTGGGACACCTTTTCCAGAAGTGTCATTTCAGATACACGTTCCTGGGCTTTTATTCTGGCTTCAGCCCTTTCTTTCCTGAAATTTTTCATAACCTCTCTCCTCTGTCTGCTTATATTCGTTTATGCGTAACTGTTCAGTACCCTCACAGTCACACGCAAAAATCCATGCAGAATCGCCTTTGGCGATGGGATTTTTGCCTGGCTGCGGAATGCTTTCTTACGGTCAGCGCAGTGAATGCGCAGACCTACTGAATAGTTACGTTTATACAAAAACCGGTTCGTATCTTACTCTTATCCCCGGCAGTTTTGTCACTTGATAATAATAGTTCTCCTGCCAGTCCTTTCCCTGGGAGGGGTGATTCTCTCCATCCCCCGGCGGTGCAAAGATATGTAGTGGCAGTATCGTATTTGCTTTTACGGTTGTTTCAAAAAAGGCCGGCATAAAATCTACAAATGTGGTTCCCGGCGCTTTATAGAACCAATGTCCGTTGAGCTCCATCATGAAATTTGCTTCTGCTAATTCCCCTTCAAAACAGGCTTCTGCAAACACGGGCATGGATTCCAGATTTATCTCCATACATATCCCTTCCGCATCCTCAGAACCTCCCCACCGAAGGGTCACAGGTAATGCGGCATATTCTTCTCCGGCTATAACAGGCTTGAAAAAGTCCTGATGTATAATATCTCTGTATACAGACAAGACCGGCTGTTCAATCCCAACGTCCCGGTTATTGGGATCCGTTATCTCCAGTCCAAGTCTTCCGTCATCCCGGAACTGATAAAGCGTCAAACCGCTCAGCCATTTCTCCTTATCCTCTGCTATTATCTGGAAAAATTCTTTTACCCGTTCTGCCTGGGCAAAAGGCCCCATTACATCTCCGTCATCATTAAACTCTGATATTACCATGGGTTTTTCTTCCCCGTGATTCAAATATCTGTAACGTTTATAGCTGAGTTTTGCTAATTCGTATATATGGGATGTCAGCCGGTAGTTATGTTTAAAATTATCTTTCTCCGCCACCTCAAAAGGCCATCCCCAGTTTAGAGACAGGTAATGATCTACTGACCAGATATCTGCTTTATTTATGGTGTCCCTGAACTCCTGTTCTTTCGTGATTTCACAGGAATCCAATTCTTCTATTCCTCCCAGACAGATGATCGTTCTCACATTCGGTGCGTATTCTTTTAAAACACAGTGGAATTTAACAAAAAAATCCGCCACTTCCTGATAAGAAGCTCTTTTATTAAAGGAAAACCAAGTACCTGTTGCCTCATGATTCAGGCGCAGCATGATTCTTCCAAAGGTTCTCAGATCCTTTGCGACTGCAATCATCTGGGCTTCTGTAATCTTAGTGTCACAAGTAAGCGTAAGTATCACATCCTGCCCATGTCTCCGGACATCTTTTATAGAAGTAAACGGCTCGCCTTCCCTATTCCCCTCTGCACCTCCCAGATAGGGAAAATAATCGTCATAAGGGTAGTCCCAACTGGATTCGCCGCTTTTCCCCGGAAAGGCTTTGCTGGCCCTGCAGGGCCAGCCCTCATCAAGAGGATAATAGCAGTACATTAAATTAATGGCTCTGTGCGGCCTGTGTAATTTTTGAAGAATATAATCCTGGTTTACATAAAGTCCCCTCTCGCTGCCGTCTCCCAAATCAACCGCACACTTTGCCGGCTTCATCGTCACTTTTTTCATTCTCTTTAAACAGTTTGTTTCTGTCATATCTCTTATACCTCCTTATCTTCCTCATTAACCCCGGATGGCTTTTACCGGCCTTTCAGGTTCATATTTTTCAAATACCTTTACAAGGATGTATGCCTGACAATAAGATATAAATGCAAAGCCAAATATTATAAAAAATATGCGGCAGGCACCTGACATACAGTATAATGTAACTGACAAAGCCAAAAGCAACAGTAAGATCACAGAATATTTCATGTTGGAAAGCGCAATCAGTATGGAGTTTTTGAGTGTCCGTCTGACCGTATTTTCAAATCTTGCATTCAGGGCCATCCCATAACAAAGGGAAAATAAATATATAAATGAACAGAACACAAGAATCAAAAACACAAGCTTTCCAGCCAAAGTATCATATTGTATCCAAAACACCAGATTAAACAAAAGTACAGCACCGGCTGCCGCATAAATAAGAGAAAGCTGAAACGCTGATTTGAAGTTCGCCTTCAGCGCCTGCAGATAAGGGCGAACCATATATCCATGCTCCTCCCTTGCCTCCTGCAGGGTAACAGAAAACAATGCGCATACAGCCGGGCCGATTGTAATAACAGGAATGCAGGTGCACAAAAATATAACATTTAAAACAATAAAATCTGTCATGGTTTCCAGAAACCGGAAAACAGGACTTTCCATATTAAATTTCATAAGCGCCTCCTATATACTGATTATTACAGACGGTTCCTTAGCTTCTATGACGCAGTCCCGTCCGTCTTGTATGAGAACGCCTCCGCTCACGCTGCTGAATGCACGGTTCAGAAACCGGATCCGGAAGCTGCCGCGTGCTGTCACTCTGCAAAGTATTGTTTCTTTTTTCTGCTCTATGGTCATGCGGAACACTTCTTTCCCATCCTCGTATACCACTGTCCCTGCCTTTCCCTGTAGTTCATATACCTTCAGCTCCATATTTTCTGCATAAGAATCTGCTGCTCTGACCAGACGGCATGCAGTTGGAAGAATCGAATTTTCTCTTACCCAAAGAGGAATAGAATCATATCCATGACGCTCCTTCCGCCAGATTCCCCCCGGGGCAGTCTCTCCTGTAAGGTAATTCGTCCAGGTCCCCTGGGGAAGATAATAGGATACCTCCCCGTCCTCACCAAAAACAGGCGCTGCCAGCAGCTTCTCCCCAAGCATATACTGCCTGTCCAGGTAATAGCAGGCCGGATCCTGTTCAAATTCCAGCACCATACTTCTCATCATGGGAATACCGGTTCTGGCCGTATCGCAAGCACTGCTGCAGAGATACGGCAGTAATTCCAATTTAAGCTTCGTAAAGCGCCGCAGGACTTCCACAGACTCTTCGTCATATGCCCATGGCACACGGTAAGAGGTACTTCCGTGAAGCCTGCTGTGGGAAGAAAGCAGGCCAAAGGCTGCCCATCTCTTGTACACATCCGGTGTGGAGGTGCTTTCAAAACCACCTATGTCATGGCTCCAATATCCGAAGCCTGACATGGTAAGGGACAATCCCCCTCGCAAACTCTCTGCCATAGCCTCATAACTGGACCAGCAGTCTCCGCCCCAGTGTACCGGAAACTTCTGTCCCCCAACCGTGGCTGACCTTGCAAACAATACGGCATCCTGGGCTCCTCTCTTTTTCTGAAGCAGTTCGTACACCGTCTTATTGTACAGATAGGTATAGAAATTATGCATCTTCACCGGGTCCGAGCCGTCATAATATCGGATGCCCTCCGTGGGGATCCGCTCCCCAAAATCAGTCTTAAAACAGTCCACGCCCATATCAAGAAGACTTTCCAGCTTCTCCTGATACCATCTGCAGGCCCTAGGATTGGTAAAGTCCACCAGCGCCATGCCCGGCTGCCACATATCCCACTGCCACACATCCCCGTTTTCCCTCTCCACCAGATATCCCTTATCCATGCCTTCCTCAAACAGCCAGGATTCCTCTGCAATATAGGGATTGATCCAGACACATATTTTCAAACCCCTTTCTTTTATTCTGGAAAGCATTCCCTTCGGATCAGGAAATACCCTGCTGTCCCATACAAAATCACTCCAGTGGAATTCCTTCATCCAAAAACAGTCAAAATGAAATACCTGCAGGGGTATTCCCCGCTCCTCCATCCCATCAATAAAACTCATAACTGTTTCCTCATCATAATCCGTGGTAAATGATGTTGACAGCCAAAGCCCGAAGGTCCATTTCGGCGGCAGGGAGGGTTTTCCTGTCAAACCGGTATAACGCTCCAGCACCTCCTTCATAGACGGACCATTGATAAAGAAATAATCAAGATACTCACCCGGTACGTTGAATTCCACCTTGGATACCTGCTCTGTTCCAACCTCAAAGGATACTTTCTCCGGATGGTTCACGAATACACCGTATCCCCTGTTCGTGAGGTAAAAAGGTATATTCTTATAGGACTGTTCTGTACTTGTTCCCCCATCTTCATTCCAAATGTCCACGCTTTGTCCATTTTTGATAAACGGCGTGAAACGCTCTCCAAGACCATAGACCAGTTCTCCTACTGACAATCCCAACTGCTGCCGCATATAAGCATCCTGGCTGCCTTTGTCATAGGCATACCCTTTCCAGTCCGTTTTCATATACGCCAGATCGCGCCCGCTGCTCTTAGAAAGTGCTTCACCCCTGCGTTCATATGTCATACTCCAGTTTTCTTTTGTCAGCACCAGGCAAAGCGTACCACTTGAGATCCTTATGGTTTCTTCCTCCTCTCTGACATCCAAATCAACCGTCTCCCCTGCCTCAAGTTCAAATTCCGGGCCGGTTCTTCTCACGCCTTTGTGGTGACAGATTCTGACCCTCAGCACCTCCGGCATAGGCGAGGTAATTTCCAGATTCAGATTAATTCCTCCCAGCGTATCTCCTCTGTGCCTGATTCTGGTAGTCGGTGCACAGATCACTACCCTTTTCTGCTCCTTTTTCACATAATAAACCTGCTGCGGCGCGAAACATTCACACCCTTCTTTCTGCAGCCAGCATCCGTTACTGAATTTCATATCCTGTTTCCTCCTGCACTAATATAATCAAAAAAGAGTACCATATACGAACTTCCTCTTGATATGCATTATAAGTGAGTGTCTGCTTTCTGCATACAGACAAAATTCAAGAAAAAACACACACAAAATCAGAGCAAAACCTTGCCGCTGAACCATAAAGGGGCGTCGGGAAATAGATGGGTACCTTCCGGCTCATAATTTTCCACGGCCGCAAAAGGGCCTACATAAGCCCAGCCCGCAATTACTCGGATTTAAATCTTTTTAAGACCATCAAGGGTATACTGCCTGTGCCCGCGTGGCCATGGTCTACATCCTGCATTCTTCCCCAGGCACGTACAATGCCGCCACAAAGGCGCCGGTTCTTTTTGTCATGAAACTCTGGTATAAAGATTGTAAAAGGAACAACCGGTTTATCTGCCGTATGGAAAGTTTCCCTTTGAAAACCGCAAAAAACCAGGCATTGGACGCACGCCCCTGCCTGGTTTTCCCATAAATACTATTTACTATTTCATTACTTCCTGATACGTGGCATGTTTTTCCAACGCCTCTGTCATCTCTGCCAGACGGCTTACATCTCCGATCAAAATCACACCACAGAGCCGGTTATTCAGGAAATAAAACTTCTGATACTGCTTCTTTCCCATATCCTTAAATTCAACTGTTTTATAAATCAAATTCGGATTCTTTCCATTATCGCCCGCAGCAAAAAGCGCGGTCCCCATTCCATGGAAATTCAGTGCCGCTGATACGGTCTCATATTCCAAATTATCACCTGCCGCATTGGCTCCGGCTGTCTTACCCTGTTCCACAGCCTGACTCCACAATCCATAATTGATCCCCTGATACTGGGCACAGTCTCCGCACGCATAAATGTCCTCCATACTGGTTTCCATCCTGGCATTGACCACAACAGAACGGTCCACCTCAAGACCTGCCTCTTTTGCCACTGCGGTATTCGCCCTCACTCCGCAGGAAACTACCACCATATCAGCCGGGAGAACCTCACCATCCTCCATGCGGATTCCGGAAACAAAATCATCTCCCTCAATAGACGCGATCTTAACGCCTGTACGGATCTCGATATCCTGGGCCTCACTTATCTTCTTCAACAATTCAGCCGCAGGCTCATCAAGCTGACGTCCCATAATAACAGGCGCCAGCTCCAGCACTGTCACCCTGCACTTTGCTCTTTTCAATTCCCATGCAGCTTCCAGGCCCAGCACACCGCCGCCGATCACTGCTACATTTTTTACCTGAGGAAGCACATCTGCAATCTTTTTCGTGTCATCCAGCCTTCGGATAGCAAACACGTTCTTTTTATCCACACCCTTCATAGGCGGCACAAAACACTCTGCCCCCAAAGCATAGATAAGTTTCGTATATTTCAGCTTCATACCATCATCCAGAACTACCTCTTTACTGTCTGTATCAATCCTGTCCACCTGGCGTCCCAAAATCTGAAATACACTGTTTTCCTCATACCATGAAGTCTCATGCACAGCAATCTGACTGGCATCCAAATCCGCCATAATTGATTTTGTCAGCATAGGTCTGTTATAGGTACTATATATTTCATTAGAGATCATAGTGATGGACCCCGTTTTATCCCTCTGCCTGACAGCCTCCGCCGCACTGATTCCCGCAGCGCCGTTTCCCAGAATAAGATAGAAATTCTTTGTATCCTGATGGAATTGATTCTCTTCCTCCTCCACAGGTACAAAATGCTCTCTTCCCACTCCGCAAACCGGACAAATATCAATAGACGAATCAAAAATAGCTCCGCAGACCAGACATTTCACCAGCCTGCTTCTGCCTGACTTTCTCTCATTCTCCTTATCCTGAAGCATACACCCAAAATTATAACCAAAGTCATAAGCATCGATCAAATCCCCTTCGCTTGGTTTAAAACGAACGCGAAAGCCGTCAATGGTCCGCATACGAAGCTGTTCCAGCCGCTCCATCACATGAGGCACGCCCTCACCGCTCCATCCGTAACTGCCGAATGCACTTGCCAGCTTCTTCCCATGAGTCACAGGATACATGGAAATCAACAAATCCCAGACAGGCTTCAACGCCTCTCCCAAAATAGTCGGTGTACCAAACAGGATGCCATCTGCAAATCCCAGTTCCTCCAACACCTTCTCCTGCTCTGCATCTACCAGATCATAACTCCGCACAGCCACATTCCCGCTGTCCTCCACGCCTTTTGCAATCCTTTCTGCCAATGTCTTGGTATACCCATAAGCACTCACATAAGGGATAATTACGGTTTTCGTGCTGTTAGGATTCACAACTGTACACCATTCCTCATAAATGTCATACATCTGCTCAATCTTATCATCAAGCACCGGCCCGTGTCCGGTACAGATCATGGACACATCCAGTTCACGCACCCTTTTAAGCGCTTTCAGCATATAAGGCTTAAACGGTCCCAAAATACAATCAAAATAATACTTTGTAGCCCGCATATAACCTTCCTTGTCTGTCACCTTACTTGCCAACACATCCTGAAATCCATAGTGGGACCCAAAAGAATCACAAGTCACTAAAATCTGTTCTTCCTCAATATAAGTATACATGGTATCCGGCCAATGCAGATTCGGCACCACAAGGAACCGCAGATTCTTGTCCCCAATCTTCATGGTCTCATTATCCTTCACCGCGATCCCGGTAAAGTCACCATTTACAATCTCCTTCAAAAAGCCAAGTGCACAGCCTGTAGCTACAATCTTAAGTCCCGGGTTCAGCTTCAGCAAATTCTCAATACTGCCTGCATGATCCGGTTCCGTATGACTTACAACAAGATAATCAATCTTATCAACCGCTGTGATCTCCTGGACCTTCTCCAGATATTCATCCCAGAACTTCACCTTAGCCGTCTCAAACAAAACCGTTTTATCCCCGGCTTTCAGCACATAAGAGTTATATGTAGTGCCGAACTCCGTATACATAATAATATCAAATACCCGCAAATCCGCATCCACAATTCCTGTCCAATAAAAATTCTTCCTAAGCTCCAATGTCTTCAACTCCTATACCTTCTTTCTCTCTTTATTATCAGTTTTACCCCACAACCCCATTATATTCCAAATCCTTCAAAAAAGAAATTCTTATTTACCTATAACCCTCATAATCAAAATATATACTATTTCCCTCCACTTTACCACCCCCTATTTACACTTACACCACAATATTTCTTACCACATACTCCTCCCCTTCATTTCTCACTCCTTATTCCTTATCATTTATTCCTTATTATTTATTTCTTATCCTCTGTCTCTAACTTCTTGTTCTTTATCTTTCTTCTTTATCTTCTGGCCCTTATCTCTTGGCTCTTATCTTTTGGCCTTTATCTTTATGACCTTATCTTTTGGTTCTTATCTTTTGGTTCTTATCTTTTGGTTCTTATCTTTTGGTCTTTATCTTTTTGCCATATCTTCTGGTCTTTATCTTTTTGCCTTTATCTTTTTGACCTTATCTTTTTGACCTTATCTTTTGGTTCTTATCTTTTGGCTCTTATCTTTCGACCTTTATCTTTTAGCCCTTATCTTCTGGCCTTTATCTTTTGACCTTTACCTTTTTGCACTTATCTTTTGGCTCTTATCTTTTGGCTCTTATCTTTTGGCCTTTATCTTTTAGCCCTTATCTTCTGGCCTTTATCTTTTTGCACTTATCTTTTGGCTCTTATCTTTTGGCTCTTATCTTTTTGTACTTATCTTTTGGCTCTTATCTTTTTGTACTTATCTTTTGGCTCTTATCTTTTTGTACTTATCTTTTGGCTCTTATCTTTTTGTACTTATCTTTTGGCTCTTATCTTTTTGTACTTATCTTTTGGCTCTTATCTTTTTGTACTTATCTTTTGGCTCTTATCTTTTAGCCTTTATCTTTTAGCCTTTATCTTTCTCTTTTGCCTTTGCTATTATCTTTTTTACTTTTATCCCTTCCGCCTTTCACTACCAGGGGAATGCAAAGTATCGGGAGCGGGCCGGTGTCTATGTGGGGTGAGCGATGTACAGAGGAGCGCCGGGAAGATCCACCTGCCCCAGACGCTTAATGAAGAGGCCATTGCCGATGAATTTAGCGACTGAGAGCAGGTTAGCTTCCCGGCAGCGGAACGCTTCGCTCACCCCACATAGACACCGGCCCGCTCCCGATACTTTGCATTCCCCGTCCCCCATCCCATTAACCAAAAAAGGACTCATGCCCCAAAAGCATGAGTCCCAAACTATGTACAAAATCAATCCACAATACGTCTAACCGCAATATAAGGTCTATACAGCGCATTGCTTGAATATTTAATACCACCCTGCGGATACGGTGCAGAGTTGGATGCATGTACAATACCGCCGTCACCTGTCAGGATAGCAACATGTCCTGAATAAACGATGATATCGCCTGCGCGTGACTGGGAATAAGAAATTCCGCGTCCGTCTCCAGCCTGTGAATCACTTGTTCTTGAAATACTATATCCAAAATGAGCGAACACCTGCTGTGTAAATCCTGAACAGTCAATACCGTTTGTCAGACTGTTACCGCCATATACATACGGATTGCCGATAAACTGGCTTGCGTAGGCAACAACTGCTTCTCCGGTTGCGCTGTATCCGCCGCCGCCCTGTTCTTCTTCTTCCGGCTCTTCATATGAAGGAGTCTCCGGTTCCGGTACATAGCTGTTACCGCCACCGCCATTATTGCTTGGAGTCTCTGGCTCGTCCTCATCATCCACATCGTTATTGGTGTTGTTATTGTTCGTATTGGTATTGTTATCCGGTGTATTCGCTGTGTTCTGCTGTGCCTGTCTCTGTGCCGCAGCCTCAGCTTCCTTAGCAGCTTTCTCTTTCGCCTTCTTTGCCTCTGCAGCCTGTCTTGCTTCTTCTTCCTGGATTCTCTGAAGCTCTGCATTCTGCTGTTCGATCAGGCTTCTGTACTCATCTGCCTGTGCCTGAACGTTTGCGATCTGAGTCTCATAATCAGAAGCAACTGCCTTTTTCTCTTCCAGCGCTGCCTCTAAGTTCACCTGCTGGTCTTCCTGCGCCTGTTTCATCTCTTCCAGCTCGGCCTTTTCCTGCTCCAGCTGATTGCCCAGGTCAGTTACCTGCTGAACGGTATCTCTTAGTTTCTCCAGCTCGTCCCTGTCAAACTGATACATCTTCTCAGTGTATTCAGCTTTGCTGAGCAGGTCTGTAATGCTGTTGACCTCCAGAAGCATCTGTGCCCATGCATCACTTCCGCCGTTCTCATACAGATACTGAATCCTCTTTTTCATTGCAGCATACTGCTCATCACGGTCAGCCTCTGCTTCTGCTAAATCCTCTTTTGTTTCAACAATGGCGCCCTCTTTATCAGAGATTTCACCTTTCAGTATGTCAATCTGTGCGATTACCTGAACCAGATTCTGATCCAGAGAATCAATCTCCCCAAGTAAATTATTCTTTTTCTCTTCCAACTCCGCTTCCTTGCTCTCTGTTGCGGACAGTTTGCTTTGTGTGTTTGCTTTTTCAGCCTGCACTTCGTCTTTTCTTGCAGCTGCTACCGGCATCACCTGTGCTGCGGCCAGTGCAAAAATAAGGCTGAGACAAAGGAATCTCTTTTTCATACTGATATGTACCTCACTGTTGGTATTTAATATTTACTACTCTCTAAGTAATACTTCCGAAATAATTTTCACTTCCCGCTTATGATATCACAAATTTATTACACTTGCAAGAGGAAATCCCTGAATTCTTTAAGTTTTTGTTACAAAAATAAATTTTATAGTAATATTTTATAAAATCCGGCCATATCGTTATGCCTTTATAGGGCACATAGTCAACCCCTATCATTTCCTGTTTTTTCAGCTATCACCAAAATATACAAAGGCCGCACCCGCCACCTATTGGTGACGGGGCACGGCCCTGTTAAGTATCAAAGTGTATTGCTGCTATGTAATTACTCTACAATTCTTCTGACTGCAATATATGGTCTGTAGAGAGCATTGCTGGAATACTTGATTCCACCCTGCGGATACGGTGCAGAGTTGGATGCATGTACGATCCCTCCGTCTCCGGTAAGGATCCCAACGTGTCCGGAATATACAATGATATCACCTGCGCGGGATTCGGAATAAGAAATTCCACGGCCTGCACCTGCCTGGTCATCCGTTACACGCGGAAGGCTGTATCCAAAGTGTGCAAATACAGACTGTACAAATCCGGAACAGTCAGCACCGTTTGTCAGGCTTGTTCCGCCCCAAACATATGGATTACCGATAAACTGGCTTGCATAATCCACAACTGCCTGTCCTGTTGCACTGTAACCACTGTCGCTGCCCTGATCTTCTTCCGGCTCTTCATAATCCGGTGTCTCAGGTTCATTATAATCCGGTGTTTCCGGTTCTACTGCCGGAGGTGTCACATTATTATTGTCTTCCGGCTCCTCTGCATCATTATTATCACCAGAGACATCATTATCTGTATTATCGTTGGTATTATCGTTGGTATTACCGTTATCAGCGCTTACATCCCCGCCGTTCTGACTGTTGTCCTCTTCCTCGGCATCTTCCTGTGCCTGCTGCTGCGCGGCTTCCTGAGCTGCTTTCTCCTGAGCCTTTCTGGCTTCCTCGGCTTTTTTAGCTTCCTCTGCCTGGCGGGCTTTCTCTTCCTGGATCTTCTGCAGTTCTGCATTCTGCTGTTCGATCAGGCTTCTGTATTCATCTGCCTGTGCACGCACATTTGCAATCTGTGTTTCATAATCGGATGCCGTGGCTTTCTTCTCATCAAGAGCACTCTGCAGACTTGCCTGCTGCTGTTCCTGAGCCTGTTTCATCTCTTCCAGTTCGGCTTTCTCCTGAGCCAGCTGATTGCCAAGGTCTGTTACTTCCTGAACAGTTTCCTTCATCTTCTTCAGCTCATCTCTGTCATAATCATACATCTTCTCTGTGTACTCTGCTTTGCTGAGAAGTCCGGTAATACTGTCAGATTCCAAGAGCATCTGTGCCCAAGCATTGGTCCCGCCGTTCTCATACAGGTACTGGATTCTTTTCTTCATATCCTCATACTGTTTGTCACGGTTCGCCTCTGCAACAGCCAAATCATCTTTTGTCTTGTCGATGGCACTCTCTTTATCTGTAATCTCACCATTCAGAATATCTATCTGTGCCATAACCTGTACAAGGTTCTGGTCAATGGAGTCGATTTCGTTCAATAACGCTGTTTTCTGGTCTTCCAACTCAGATTCTTTGCTCTCTGCTGATGATAATTTACTCTGTGTCTCTGCCTTCTCAGCCTGCACATCATCTTCTCTTGCAGCTGCTACCGGCACAACCTGGGTCATGGCCATTGTAAAAATAAGACTGAGAATAAGAAATCTTTTTTTCATTATTATGTACCTCACTAATCATGTCTAATTCTGTAACTACTTGTAACATTTTTGAAATATTTCTTATCTGTCACCCATAATACCACATAATTATTACAGATGCAAGAGTTAAATTTCCAAATCATTAATTTTTTGTTACAAAATGGCATTTTTCCGTAACAATTAGTGAGATCCACTTTTAAAAATTATGCTTCAACCACCAGGGAATTACCGTCTTCCTTGTCCTGGGGCAGTACCTTTTTAGGCGTGGATACCACTTCCTGATTGTAACAGCAGAAAATATCTTCCACTTTGTTTTTCTCCATTTTAGGAGTGACCAGGCTCACCACGGGCACAACAACAAACCCAACTACCATGGCGAAAGCGCCTGCATTAATGGGAGATGCAATATAATGTAAGAACAGGTTGGAGACCGTTATACCGATTCCTGTTATGAAGCAGACCCATACGGACAGTTTGGTTGTTCTTTTCCAATACAAGCCGAATAAAAACGGTGCCAGGAACGCTCCTGCCAATGCCCCCCATGAGATTCCCATAAGCTGTGCTATAAATGTAGGAGGATCCAGGGCCAGCACTACCGAAATGGCTATAAACACCACAATCAGTCCGCGCATAACCCGAAGCTGGTTTTTCTCACTCATATCCTTTGCCACAGTCCCCTTCAGGAAATCCAGCGTCAGCGTGGAACTGGATGTCAGTACCAGGGAAGAGAGGGTGGACATGGACGCGGAGAGCACCAGTACGATCACAACACCGATCAATATATCCGGCAGTGTGGACAACATGTAAGGAACAATACCATCATATATAACTGTACCATCCGCTTTATATAAGGAAGGATTGTCAAATAGACGGCCAAAACCTCCAAGGAAATAACATCCTCCTGATATTATAATGGCAAAAACTGTAGAAACCACAGTCCCTGTCTGGATTGCTTTCTCGTCCTTGATCGCGTAAAATTTCTGAACCATCTGCGGAAGTCCCCAGGTACCCAGGGAAGTCAGGATAACTACACCCAGAAGGTTTATAGGGTCTGGTCCAAAGAAGGATGTAAAAGCCCCTGACTGTCCTGCAGTCACCGGTACATCGCTAGGAATATTGGCAAGCTGTCTCACAGCCTCCGTAAATCCTCCCTGCCCGCTTAATACAGCCCCGATAACAGCCGCAATGCCAAACAGCATGATGATCCCCTGTATAAAATCATTGATAGCTGTGGCCATATAACCGCCCAGGATCACATATGCTCCGGTCAGAGCTGCCATAACCACTACACACACCGCATACGGTACATCAAAGGCCAGTTCAAACAATCTGGACAGCCCGTTATAAATAGATGCTGTGTAAGGAACCAGGAAAATAAATACAATGGCTGACGCAGCGATCCGAAGTGCATTGCTGTCAAAACGCTTGCCAAAGAAATCCGGCATGGTAGCTGCATGCAGATGCTTTGTCATAACACGTGTCCTTCTTCCAAGAACTACCCATGCCAAAAGGCTTCCGATCATGGCATTTCCAATCCCGATCCATGTACCTGCCAGTCCGTATTTCCATCCAAACTGTCCTGCATATCCTACAAACACCACTGCGGAAAAATAGGAGGTTCCATATGCAAACGCGGTAAGCCAGGGACCTACACTTCTCCCTCCCAGCACGAACCCAGCTACATTTGTAGCATGTTTTCGGGAATACAGGCCAATACCCACCATAGAGCCGAAAAACAGCAGCAAAAACAGTATCTTAATTTCCATTTTTTTATTCTCCTTTTATATATATATTCGCTTATACTTTAAACCGCAACGGTTTAAACCATTAAAGCAATGATTGCAAAGAAAAAGAGGCGCCGCTTTCCGCTCAGAAAAGCGGACGCTTCTTATCTTCTTGTAGATTTTCAGAATAATTATCTATCCGGTTTCTATTTTTTCAAATCATTTAGTTCTTCTTCTGAGAACATCTTCATACCTGCATCCTTTAATGTCTGATATGTTCGTGCCTGGTCGGAAGTTTTCACCACCATGGCGCCGCCCTCTTTGCCGGTAACCAGTGCATACATATATTCCAGATTCAGTCCTTTTGCGCTTAATGTATCCATGATCCGGCTCAGTGCACCCACCTCCTGCTGCAGTTCCACTACAAGCACCGGAGTCAGTACTGCTGTGTATCCCTTTTCCAGAAGTACCTGTTTCGCCCTGGCGGAATCAGACACGATCATCCTGGCGATCCCATAGTCCGTGGTATCGGAAAGTCCCAGGGAAATAATATTGATCTGATTCTCCTTGAGCGCGTCAGCGATCCCTTTCAGTTTACCCGGACGGTTCTCCAGAAATATGGACAATTGTTCAATAAACATTTACGCTACCTATCCTTTCTCTGTCTTCTGTATCTGTAAAAACAGGGAATTTTCTGCTATTTTAATTCATATCCTGTCAGGAACGCTTTTTTATTTATTTCCACAGTCTTAGGCGGAACGGTCTTTTCAATCACATTGAGCCACTCTTCCCCGGAGTAATCCATATGCTGTGCAGCAACCCCCAGCACAATAACATTAAATACTTTTGTATTGCCCAGTTCCCTTGCCACCTTCATAGCATCCACTGCATAGACCTTGTGCGTCTGGCGAAGCGTATCCAGAATACCTTCCGGGTATTCCGCTACTCCGGTCACAACTGTGATAGGATCAATTCTCTGGTCATTTACAATGATCACACCGTCTTTTTTAAGAAACTGACGGTAACGCAGAGCTTCCAGGCGTTCAAATGCAATGAGCACATCTGCCTGACCTTCCTCCACAATGGGCTCCTGAACTTTTTCTCCGTAACGGACAAAAGTAACTACACTGCCGCCTCTCTGTGCCATTCCATGCACCTCGGAAAGCTTTACATCGTATCCGCCTTCCACGGCGAGTCCTCCTAAAATACGGCTGGTGAGAAGTGTTCCCTGACCGCCGACTCCCACTATCATAATATTTCTTGTTGCCATTACACTTCTACCTCCTCTATTGCATCAGCGGGACAGAGCTGTTTGCAAAGTCCGCAGCCATTGCACATGGTATCATCAATGGAAATCGTTCCATCTTCATTCTTGGTGAGGGCCGGACATCCCGGTCTTAAACAAAGTCCGCACTTTTTACATTTCTCTGAAACCGGTCTGCACTTTGTTTTAAACACATTTGTTTTTAAAAGTACACAAGGTGCCTGGGCGATGATCACAGAGACAGCGTCTCTTGCCACTTCCTCCTTGATCGTCTTTTCCAGTGTTTTAATATCAAATGCATTCACCACATTGACATGCTCAATACCAATCGCCTTGCAGAGTTTGTAGATATCTATGGCAGGCACCACCTGGCCTTTCAGGGTTTTACCTGTTGCGGCATGGTCCTGATGACCGGTCATACCTGTTGTGGAGTTATCCAGAATGATGACCGTTCCTGTAGCCTGGTTGTAAACCATGTTCATAAGGGAATTCACACCTGTGTGCATAAATGTGGAATCACCGATAACAGCCACCCAGTCTTTGACATATTCTTTTCCTCTGGCCTTCTCCATTCCGTGGAGGGAACTGATAGATGCTCCCATACAGATTGTGGTATCCACAACACTCAGCGGAGCAACCGCTCCCAGGGTATAGCACCCAATATCGCCTGCTGCGTGGATCTTCATTTTTTTCAGCACAGAATATACGCTTCTGTGAGGACATCCTGGACAGAGGATGGGTGGACGGGCGGGTACCTGTGCCGGTGCCGCTGCCTCGATTTCCTCTCCTAACACTTTTCTGCGTATCATGTTGGCACTGTATTCCCCCTGCAAGGTAAATACATCTTTTCCTGAACAAGCAATACCCCAGGATTTGATCTGCTCCTCAAATACAGGCTCCAGTTCCTCAAATATGTAAAGCTTATCAACCTTAGACGCAAACTCCTCTATAAGCTTTCTCGGCAGCGGATGTACCATACCTAATTTCAGTACACTTGCGTTTGGCATGGCTTCCTTCACATAATTATATGGAATACCGCTGGTAATAAAACCAATCGAAGTATCATGATACTCTGCCCTGTTGATCTCCAGGCTGTTGGCATCCTCAGCCAGCTTTATCATTCTCTCTTCCACTACCGGATGACGCTTGATGGCATTGCCCGGCATCATAACGTACTTCTGAAACTTGCGCTCATAAGGAGTGTCCTCTCTCTCCACTCTGTCTTCCAGCTCTACAATTCCCTGGGAATGAGCCAGACGTGTGGTTGTTCTCACAAATACCGGGGTATCATATTTTTCACTGAGGTCATAAGCAGTCTTCACAAAATCTTTCGCTTCCTGGGAATCTGACGGCTCCAATACCGGAACCTGTGCCGCCCTTGCCACCGCTCTGGTATCCTGCTCGTTCTGTGAGCTGTACATTCCGGGGTCATCTGCCACCACCAGAACCAAACCTCCAGTCACACCGGTGTAGGCTGCTGTATAGAGCGGATCTGCTGCCACATTCAGCCCTACATGCTTCATAGATGCCATGGCCCGCACACCGCTGATGGAGGCACCGATGGCTACCTCTGTTGCCACTTTCTCATTTGGGGCCCACTCTGCATAAATTTCCTTATATTTTACTATGTTCTCACTGATCTCTGTACTGGGTGTTCCGGGATATGCTGCGGAAACCTTTACCCCTGCTTCCCAGGCACCTCTTGCAATGGCTTCATTGCCAAGCATGATTTTCTTTTCGCCCACGTTTCCTACCTTCTTTCTGTTATTGTGTTTCTGCACAGCTATTCAGCAAGTCTGCATGGATTCCTGCAGGTAACTGTGAAGTACTGAACAGTTGCGTTTCTACTATATATAAAGACTATTGTAAAACTAATTCTTTCTTAAATCAATCACTCGTTTCGCTTTCCCTTCAAAACGCTGGATGGAATTTGGAGATACCAGGGAAACCTTCACGTCCAGTCCCAGAACCACACGGATCTTGGACTTGATTTTCCTTTCCAGTTCCTGCAGGGCTGCATAGGAATCCATCATATAATCAGAAAGAACTTCCACACGGATTTCCAGGGTGTCACTGTGATTCTTTCTGTCCACCACGATTTCATAATGGGGTCCGCACTCCTCAATATTAAGAAGCACCTCCTCAATCTGGCTTGGGAACACATTTACACCTCTGATCTTCAGCATATCATCTGTTCTTCCCAGCAGGTTCTCCATTCTCACCGTGGTTCTGCCGCACTTACAGGGTTCGTACATAAGCCTTGTGATGTCTTTGGTACGGTAGCGGATCAGGGGCAGCGCCTCCTTGGAAATACAGGTGATGACCAGCTCGCCCTTCTCTCCCGGCGGAAGGACCTCACCGGTTCTGGGGTCAATAATTTCAGGTATAAAATGGTCTTCATTGACATGCATACCGTTCAGCTCCAGGCATTCTCCGGAGACTCCCGGTCCCATCAGTTCACTCATACCATAATTCTGCGTGATATTCATATGATCGCCCCAGGCTTTGTACATCTCCTGGCGCATGGCTTCTGTCATCAGTTCACTTCCTACCAGGGCAGTCCTCATATCCAGATCACGCTGGGGATGAATGTCCATCTGCTCCGCCACCTCCGCGATACGCAACGCGTAGGAGGGTGTGGCGATGAGCAGTGTAGTACCAAAATCCTTCATAAACATAAGCTGCTTTTCCGTATTCCCGGTAGAGGAAGGAACAATGGCAGCCCCCAGTCTTTCCAGACCATAGTGAAGGCCCAGCGCTCCGGTAAACATACCGTACCCGAAACAAATCTGCGCGATCTCGTCAGGCTGTGCCCCGCCCATACATGCAATACGGCAGACACACTCTGACCAGATATCCAAATCTTTTCTGGTATAACCTACAACTGTGGGCTTACCTGTTGTTCCGCTGGATGCGTGGATACGAATCAAATCTTTCTTCGGTACTGCGAACAGCCCAAAGGGATAATTGTCCCTCATGTCCTGCTTTGTGGTAAACGGCAGGTTATGTAAATCTTCCAGACCTCTGATATTCTCCGGCTTGATGCCTGCCTCATCCATCTTTTTCCGGTAAGGCTCCACTGTATTATAGACACGCTTCACCGTCTCTCTGAGGCGCGTGGTCTGAATCTCTTTGATCTCCTCCCGGGATAGTGTCTCTTCTTTTGCCCAAATCATAACTTTCTTCCCTTCATTTCTCAGCCCTCATCCGTGTCAGGGAAACCTGCTGCCTCCCCGCAGAGCTGTCTGTGCTTCCTATCTTATCATATTTATCACGTCAAAGCAATGAAGCAGTCGGATTTTCTTAGGAATATTTCGTTATTTTTTGCGTATTTTCTTTGCTCCTCTCTCATTTTATGTTAAAATGTGAAAAACGAGAATGTGTTGATCGCAAATTTTAAATCCATAGTATAAAAGAAACGGAGATAAGCATGAAGAAAAAATTAAACGAATTGATTTACACAATTTCCCGCTATACTGAAATTGCTCTGTCCGCAATTATGCTGATCGTCATAATTGTCCTGATCATACCCATGATCTACAACTTCATCAGCATCCCCCTGCTCAGCATAAAGGCCAGTCAGTTCAATGAATTTCTGGGCAATATCCTGACTCTGATCATTGGAGTGGAGTTTGTAAAGATGCTTGCAAAACATACCGCTGAAAATCTGCTTGAGGTACTTATGTTTGCCATTGCCAGACAGATGATCGTGGAGCATCTTGATATGATCGACACCCTGATCGGAATTATATCTATAGCCATTATCTTTGCTGTCCGTAAATATCTGCTGCTCAAATCCGCGGATAACAAGGAAAAAATATACGATAAACTGTAGAACCCCAGCCGCATAGCCCCTGTGCTATGCGGCTTGTCTCATGCCTGTCATTCCATCGGTACAAGCACCTCGTGCCTGATATCTGCAAGCGCGTCTGCAAAGCGACGGCGCAGCAGGCTCTACAACTAGCTTACAGGCGTGGTTTTGGCGTAAATAGCAGCAACTATATATCGACATATTTACGCAGGTGGGTACTAGATGTCGATACCAAAAACAGCCGGCACGGATCATTTTCTCAATCCGCACCGGCTGTCAGGGAAGCCAGACTTATATCAAGCTGTTTCAACTTACACCACAATAAACGGTATCACATACGCCAAAACAACAATGACAACAGCGCACGTCACCACGGTTCTCCAAATTTTGTATTCTTTATCCATCTTCTGTCTCTCCTGAGGTGTGGGGATCTCTTCCTCCATGATCAGGCGGTCCACTTCCTTCGTCTCATCACTCTGGTAACGTTTCCTGCAGACAGCATATATGATCAGCCCCAGCGCACACCAGATAACACCTGTCACAAGTGCCTCCCTGTCAAGCTGTGTCATCATGACAAGGTAGATGATCACACTGACCGGCGCTCCGATCATGATCCCCGGAGCCTTAAAAGGCCGTTTTAAATCAGGGTGTTTCTTACGAAGCCCGAAAGAGGCCGCAATGCCGATCACATAGTAAAACAAATCTGCGAACAGACTCACGGATGCGATGTAGATCATAGAGTTGGACGCGATCAAAAAGGCGGAAAGCAGGCCAAGGACAATGATGGAAATATAAGGCGTCTTATATTTAGGATGAACCTTTGCAAATACCTTCGGCATAGCTCCGTCACGTGCCATGGTAAAAAGATACCTGGGCGGCACGGCAATACTGGCATTCAAGGTTGAGAAGTCACCGCCAAAAGCAATTCCCGCTGCCAGAAGGATCAATGGAAATCCAAGAATACCCGCTGTTTTCATAGCCTCCGCAAAAGGTGCGCTGGCTGTGGACAAGGTGGCTATCTGCTCTGTGGGAACAATTCCCACCAGGAACCACTGGAATGCCGCATTCACCGCAAACACAATAAACGGTGCGAGAAACAGTGCGCGGGGGATGTTGATCTGCGGATATTTGATTTCCTCACCCATGGCGCAGCAGGTCTCAAACCCAGCAAAACACCACCATATCATACTGACGGATGCGATAAAACCAAGCGGGGTGGACTGGGCAATAAAATCAGGGAGTTTGACAAAATTGGGCATATTCACGTTGGGGATCATGGTCAAAAACCAGATGACCGCCACGCCCCAGAAGAAGAACATAAATCCGTTCTGAAGCCTTCCGGTCATCTCCACACCCCGGACGTTTGTGATAATGAACGCAATTACCACCACTGTGGCAACCACACGGTCGCTCACAGGCAGCTCAATACCCAGTGCAGAGAAAAAAGTTTTGAAGTAAAAACTAAAGGCCAGTGCCTCCCCGCTGGTAACCGCTACCAGGGAAATTATAAAATTCCACCCGGCAAGCATTCCCATGGGTTTTCCTATACCCAGGGATGCGTACTGATATGTGCCGCCAGCGTAGGGGAGCGCAGCTCCCATCTCCGCATACAGCAGCGCCGGATAAATACTGATAAGCATAGCAACAAAAGTAGCCAGGATGACCGCCGGTCCCAGGCCGCCCACCACATTGGCACCTGTTGTGAACAGACCTACACCAACTACGGTCCCTACTGTGATCGTGACCGCTTCTTTCATCCCGAAGGTTCTTTTCAATGTATTTGTATTCTGATTACTCACGATTATCTCTCCCTCTTCATTCTGTCAATTTAGTCCTGCTTTGCCTCTGAAAATCGGATATGGGCAGCCTGTTTGTGGCCTTTCAGTCCCTCACCTTCAGCCAGCCTGGAAACCAGGGGTGCAATATTTCTCATAGCCTCAGGCGTCATACTCTGCTGCGTACAGGTTTTCAAAAAGGTTCCCACCCATACGCCCCCTGTATAACGGGCCGCTTTCAGCGTGGGCAGCGTATGGTTGGTGCCGGATGCATAGTCCCCGAACACCTCTGCCGTATTCTCCCCTATAAACAGGGAGCCATAATTACAAAGTCCGGGAATCAAGGCATCAGGGTTTTCCACATTCAGCTCCAAATGTTCCGGCGCATACGCATTTACTATATTCACTGCCTCCTCCAGGTCAGACACCACAACCACCTCACCGTATGTCTCCCATGATTTTTTCGCAATATCTGCGGTCTCCAGCACTTCCAGTTCCTTTTCCACTGCCTCCATCACTGCCTTGCCAAATGCCTCGTCTGTAGTGACTACCATGCCTTTTGCATTGACATCATGTTCAGACTGTGCCAGCAGGTCCGCTGCCACGATTCCCGGTGTGCCGCTGCCGTCGGCAATTACCAGCACCTCGCTCGGACCGGCTACAAAGTCAATTCCCACCTGGCCGTAACACTGTCTCTTGGCCTCCGTCACAAAACGGTTGCCCGGCCCTACGATCATATCCACCGGCGCGATCTCCTCTGTCCCGTAGGAAAATGCCGCGATAGCCTGTGCCCCGCCCACCGCGTAAATTTCATCCACTCCTGCAATGTCCATAGCCGCCAGTGTCTTAGGGTTGATTTTTCCCGTTCCCTTCATTACAGGGGAACACGCTGTCACACGCTCCACTCCTGCGGTCCTGGCGGGAATGATCAGCATCAGGGCTGTGGAATACAGGGGGTAATTTCCTCCCGGCACGTAACAGCAGCAGGATTTTACAGGAATGATTCTGTGACCCAGAAAAATCCCCGGCATGGGGCTGAAGTTTTCAAGAGGCTTCACAGTCTCCCTCTGTGCCTGGGCAAATGCCTGTATGTTGGATGCCGCTGCTTTTAGATCCGCAACCTCCTGGGGGGAAAGCTGCATATAAGCCTCCCTGATCTCCTCCTTTGAAACACGCAGGGAAGTTCTTTCACACTGGTCAAATTTTCTGCTGTACTCCCTGAGCGCTCCATCTCCGTTTGTCCTAACATTATCAATGATCTCCTGCACCATACGGGACAGTTCTTTTCTGTCCTCCTCGGTTCTCTCCTGGGCTTTTTTCAATATTTTCATGATCCATACCTCACTTTTATATGAATTCCATACGTTTTCTTTATCGTGATACCATAATAAATCATAGAGTCCGCTTTAGGTCAATATCCAGTTTTTCTAAAAACCGCCGAAAATCTTGAGTATACTCCAGATTTATGCTAGTATAAGTCAAAGTAAGTCAAATGTGCATACAAGCATGCCCACTTGGCTCGTTGCCCGCGAATAACTCCGTGTTTTGCCGGGCATGACACGAATATGGATTTTGCAGGAGGTGCAGGGCTGTGCGCATAGGAAAAGTATCAGAAAAATACCACATTTCCGTGGATAATATCTACTATTATATCAATTACGGTCTCTTGGTTCCGCCCAAACCCAGAGGACAATATGTGTTTGATGAACAGACTGTCAGGGATCTGGAATGGATCCTGGGCTTAAAAGAGCTGGATTTTTCTCTGCGGGAGATCCACGTTATCCTGTCCCTGAAACGCATCTCAGGATTAGCAGACCCGCAGGATATGGAAGAACTGAAAGAAATCTTCAAGGGAAAACGCGACTTCTGCAGGAAAGAAATCGGGCGCAAACAGCAGATACTGGAACATCTGGACTCACACATTAAAGCCATGGAAGCCCGTGAAAGTGTACCGCAGCACAGTACCGGTGTCCCTCTTTCGGCCCTGCCGCTTTTGCGCTGCCCTGTCTGTGGCGGCCCCCTGTCCCTGTCTGAGGTGGAAATGGACCAGCGCTTTATTTACAAAGGGAACTTATCCTGCGCCTGTGGTTACAGCGCCCATATCTCCTCAGGCATCCTCATGACGCCAAACAAAAATGAAAATCTGCAGGACACTCCGGATATCACCAGGGAACTTTACAAGGACCTTCCGCCTGCCCTGATCAGCACCTTCCAGCGCTCCTATAACTGGATGCTCAAACAGATCCAAGAGACCGGCCTGCACAAAAAAGTAGTTGCGGAGACATACGTCAATGCCTGGTTTTTTATGCACAACCACCTGGAATATCTGCCCACAGACAGCCTGTACCTAGTCGTTGACAAATACCCAGAAACACTTCTCATGTACAAACATCTGATCGAACGCCAGAAACCGGAACTGGACATCCTGTATCTGGCAGACTCCAGCACCCGTTTTCCGCTGAAAGAGAACTGCATAGATGTGCATCTTGACTTCTTTGCAGCAAATGAACATAATTTTTATCATGACACGTTCTTATATGAAAGGATCGCTCCCTATCTGACTGTACAGGCGGAATTAGTGGGCACCTATTTCTACTTTGAAAATGCCCCCAAATCCATGCGGCTCCTCCTAAGCCAGTACCCGGAGTGCAGCAGCAGCAACTTTCAGGTGGATCATTTCCTCTCCTCCCTGGAAAAAGCTGGTTTTTGTCTGAAGGATTCCGAGGACTGCGGAGCTGTGACGGATTCGGGGAACAACTTGGGATTTGGGTTTCATGTGAAAGGTGAGAAAATGCATCTGATGCCTTACCATGCCAGAAAATAAACTATACAGGTTCAGAACTTACACCGGTTAGAGCGCGCCCATGGCGCGCAAACTAAAAAAAGAGGATGCCGCACGATTAAACCTCAAGGGTGCGCATCCTCTTTACAGACATTTTAACGCCGGATAAACCATGCGGTCAGCAAACACACTGCCAGGGCGATCCGTGCACTGCCAAGTGCCGGCAGGATTTTTTGATACAGCCGCTTTTTTTCACTGTGTTTTGGAAGCTTTCCGGCTCTCCAGTTCTTTCTGGATGGAAGGAAACTCCCTGTCCAGCCTGTAGAAGATCAAAATAACGATCAATATGATATAAACCCCAAGAGGAACAAAACGGAAAAAAGTATCAATCCCGCTGATCGCGGAGGCCGCCTGCACATCTGCCAGTCCGTTATAACCAATGGCTGTCAGGAAAAAACCGAATGCAGAGGTCAGTATTCCCTGCGCCAGTTTTTCAGAAACAGACTTTGCGGAAAACAGCACTCCCTGTACGCGCACACCCGTTTTCCATTCTCCATACTCTATGGTGTCCCCTGTCATTGCGTTGACCAGTCCCATAATAAATGCGAACCCGATCCCCCGGGTAAGTGCGGTTCCGAGAAGAATACCTATATTATCATTCGGCGCGGCACAGAATACGATCTGAGCCCCCAGACACAGCACCGTCCCCATAAGCGCCAGGTTTCGTTTTGACATTTTATGAAGAAAACTTGGAAGCACGATCATGACAATAACACCTGGCAGATTGGATAAGGTGACATAGGTTCCCATCAGTGCCAGGTTCCCCACTACATTCTGAAGGTAATAAACAGAAATAGATAAATTGAACATAAGCTGAAGAGAACAGCAAATCTGTATCACGACTGTCATTAACCAGTATTTATTGCGGAACGCTACTTTTACGCTCTGAAGGATATTTTCCGGCTGGGCTTCATTGTCAACCCGCTCTTTTACAAAGAATGCATTCAAATACAGAAAAACAAGGCCTGCCAGACTGAATACCAGGCTGGCTTTTACCCAGGCCCCTTGGGATTTCTGACCTCCGAACAGTTCCACCAGCGGCAGAATGGCATTTGCCATGACCATCTGTGTTGCTGCGGCAAACAGCATCTTATAGCAAAGCATCTGAGAACGGGCTACCGAATCATCAGTGGCATAGGATGCCAGCGTATTGTGGGCCAGTCCCACAAAGGTATACATAACCGTGTTAAACAGGTTATAGGTGACAAACGCAAACAATACCCGCACCGCAATACTGGTATCCGGAACCAGGAAAACCAGCACGCTGGTGACCACAAGGGGAATACTCCATTTCATCAGGATTGGAATACAGTGTCCTCCTTTTCCTTTATGCGTGTCAATCCACTGCCCTGCGATCAGGTCTGAAATCCCGTCAAAAATCTTGGAAGCCAGAATAACGGACCCAATGATCGCCGCATTCATGCCAATCACATCTGTGTAAAAATAAAGAACATAGGAACTGAACAAGGTATACATGGCGTTCAGTCCGATATCACCGGAGCCGTACAGCACTTTTTCAAATATACTAATCTTTTTAGACATCTTTTGTCCCTCCTTACTTCCTCAACCTTTTATTTTTCCAGGCAATATTGTATAAACCTATGGGCCAGACAGCACATCTCCTCTGTCCAGAACTCAGCGCCGCCATGGTCTGCGCCCTCCAGCAGATATAAACGGACATCCTTGCCGCATGCTTTCATTTTCTCAAAAAGCTGTACGCTCTGATAGGTATTAACTGTCCTGTCCTTGGTGCCATGTACGATCATAGTGGGAGCCATTTCAAGCTCCGGCGTAATATAACACTCCACAGAGCCTTTTTGGCAGAGTTCCGGGTGTGCCTTCAGATTTACCTTTCCCATGAGCATTCCTTCCGGGCTGTCCTCCAGATGATGGTTTACCGTGGTGGGATACCCGTCCTCATACATCATACTGATGGAACCATAATAATTCAGTATACCTTTCACCTTTGCAGAAACTCCCGGAAACAGGTTGTCATCCAGCTCCCCGCCGTCCCTGACAATTCCACAGAACATGGATGTATGACCCCCTGATGAATCCCCGCCGGCTACGATCGCTTCCGGATCCACATGATATTCCAAAGCATGGCTCCTCATATACCGTATGGCATTTCTTGCATCCTGAACCTGTGCCGGAAATGGGGCAATGCCGGAATGGCGGTACTGTACAACAGCTATCACATACCCCTTCTTTGCCAGCCCGGACAGCATGGGGCATTGTATCCACACGTCCTGTTCCATCCAGGCAGAACCCTGGACAAATACCATGCACGGATATATTTTATCCGGCTCATTTCTGGTAAAGGGCAGCAGGATCTGCAGGTGCAGAGGTACATCGCCAATTCTGGCATATTCCACATCATGCAGATAACGTACCCCCACCTCGTCTCCCGTTGTCTTTCGCATCACTGCACCCGGCACCTGTTCTGTATATCCGGGATACTCCTCATAAGTCCATGATTTGATTTCCATCTTGACACCTCCGTCTTTTCTTATCGAAAAGTCTATCATATATTTTCCGCACAATCTCCCGCTCAACGATCCAGTTTCATCATGCATGGCGTTTGTCTTTTCCGCGTCAGCGGTTTCCTCCGGTCTTTTTAACAGCAATCAACCTATATAAATAAAGCATCCAAACAGGATAAAGGCAATCGGGTAAGCTTCTTTTTTGGTACTGCAATGAACCACTCCATCATCTGCGTATTTTTCAAACGGAGCTTTTGGAAAGTTCCTTTTCATCCACATATCAAAGACATAGTGCAGGAACTTATTTGCCAGTATCGGACGAATGACACCTCCTTGTGGTGTTCCAGACTTCCTTTCAATCCTGCTTCCATCCGGCAGTACAAAAGGACTTTTGAGCCATCTTTCAATGTACATACATATCCAGGACTCCTTTACGTGTCTGCGTACCACTCTCATTAACAATTCATGGTGGATATTGTCAAATAGTCCTTTTACATCCAGCTCTATAACATAGTCATATTTCCAGCATCTTTTCCTCGTCGTCTCAACCGCATCTAATGCAGATTTGTGTGGTCTGTATCCATAAGAATCTTCGCAAAACTTTCACCCACTGGCAACCTGCGCCGCCAGGCGTACAAAAAATAAAAAGACCGGGAAAATTCCAGTCTTTTTATCTCTTATTTATGCATATCAACCTGATTTCATGTGGTTCCAGAAGTGCAGAAAAATCAAGTCTTCCTGTATCCATGACCTGAAACCGCCCGTACTGATACCTGGGCACTGCCAGTCTCTCCAGATATTCCCTCTGACGCTCTGTGAACTCCTTGGGGGCTCCCAGGCTCATCCACAGATCATAGCTGCTGCCGTATTCCCGGTTCACCACATAGCTTTCCATATCATAGCTGCCCTCCTCCAATTTCTGCAGATGGATCCGGAAACTGAGCCCACCCTCATCGCGGAAACTGTAATACCTGTCAAAGGTCCTCTGTTCCTCCTCGGGGATCTGGGACGTGATCCGGGTCTGTCTGTCGTAGTGACAATAATGATACAGCAGAATCCTAATGCGGCGGCAGTCCCTGGAACGGGTAACCGTATAACCGCTCCCTGATTCCACTAAAATCTCCTCCAGCCCGTTCAGCATACTATAGGCCTGATAACCTGCCTTCGGAAGATTCTGATAGGTGATAAGGCCGTACCCTCCATGAAATACATTTGGGTTCGCAAAGAGCTTCTCAGAATAATCGGTAAGATAATTAAAGCCCAGAGCCTTCACAGACCCGGCATTTTCCAGTACATTCTTGACAATAAATGCCGCCTTGAAGCAGGTGTCATTTCCCAAATCTCTCTGCCATATAGTGGAATTCCAACTGTTGAGCACAATTGGCAGCCCCGCCCCTCCATTTGCATCCAAAATCTTACGAACTGCTTTTATCTCTTTTGACAGGATATCCGGGTCTTTGCTGACCGGTATGGGCTCCCTGCTTACATTTCCCTCCTGCGAAGAGATCCTGATTTCTGTTTCCCTCTTATCAATCCCTCTGTAATCACTGTGAAAACACTGGAAACTGAACTCATCCGGCATACAGTCATGTTCCGCACAGTATTTTACAAAATGCTGCAGCGTGCTGTCACCCGGCTGTGTGACTGCCCCTGTATCCAGCCCAAAGGCGGAGATACAAGCCTCCGGCAGGATACGCCGGATCGCTCTGGCTGTATAGCAGTAATAATCCAGATATTCCTTTTCGGAAAACACACCGTAAAAGGAATACACCGCGGGGGATGGGGAAAACCTCCATTCTTTGACCTCCAGAATCCCATACCGCTCTATCAGATGCCGCATGACCCCTTCTATCAAAAACACCCATCGCTCCTGATAAGAAGGCAGATTAATACATGACGTTCCGAAAATGTTAGTGATATGGGACACCAGCTTTTTAGGTGTATAGCCAAGCTCGATCCATGGTTTTATGCCTATGGACCTCTCGAAGTCAAAAATCATATCAATATAAGTAAAGTTCAGATAAGGAGTCCCGTCCGGCTTCTCGTGATAGACATCCATACTGTCATCCAGAATACCATGGGTGAACAGGTAGCAAAATCCAATCTCCTCCCTGGCCCTGCGAACCGCACTGCGCACCGGTTCCAGCATAAGGTCCCTGGCCCAGCCCACACTGGCGGCCTCTCTGTGGCAGAGAACACAGGGGGTATTCCCCTTTTTCACATCAATCTCCAGCTGCAGAGGCTCCTCGATCCGCTTATTCAGCGGCTGCAGCTCCCCTGCATACTGAATATGCCGAAACAGACTTATATAGGACACCCCGTCGGGGGATTCCTGCAGTTCCCCCTCTTTCACCGCTTCTGATTTTTGTTTTCTGAAAACTCCCGGCGTACATCCATACTGCCGCTTGAAACCCTCGATCATTGTATTCGTATTGGAAAAACCGCAGGCCAACGCCACATCTGTTATGGAGGCAGAGGACTGTAACAGCATATATGCAGCTTTGCTCAAACGCAGATTTCTCAGATAATCTGAAAAAGCCATACTTGTCAGTCTCTGAAATTCTCTGGATAAATGACTCTGGGAAAGATAAAAATGAGAGGCCAATTCCTGCAGTGACATCTCTTCCGCATAATGTTTTCCAATATAGAGCAGAACTTCTCTTATACGCTCTGTCCCTGCCCCGCCCCGTGTTCCTTTTTCTTCCTTCTTCTCAAACTGCTGCTTTAAGATTCCCAAAAGCCCCAACAGCTCGCTTAAGATATACAGGCGCCGTTCCCCCCGGCTCTGCCTGTGATCCCTGAAGATCAACGCCAGCTTGACCCGAAGAAGTCCAAACCACTCCTCCTGTTCCGGCTGCAGGTTGCTGATACACCGAATATTCCCAACCTGCGCCTGCAGCATAACTTCCAGGGAAATATAGGCTGACAACGTGTGGCTGCCTGCTTCCCGGTACAGTTCGTGATGCTGGAAACTATTGAAAACCACAAGGGCTTCCGGTCCCATCACAAAATTCTCTCCTTCCGTCATCACAGCCACTCTGCCTGACAGAACATACAGGATTTCCACCTCTTCATGGAAATGGGGTGTACCTAAGTCACAGTCCAGCTCAAAACGAATCTCATCCATAGATGATCTCTCCCTTCATCCTGGCGGTTTAGTGGTATCAGCTAGTATTCCGTGCCTCAGCAGACCATTATTTAAAGAATTTTTCAGCAGCCTGAATCAGATAGCGGGTATCCTTCACCCCTGCCGTCTCGTAAGGAGAGTGCATAGCAAGCTGCGGAAGACCGATATCCACAGCGTTTAATGCCACTTTTGTATTGGAAATGTTTCCAAGCGTGGAGCCTCCCAGAATATCGGAACGGTTTGTAAATGTCTGGAAAGGCACACCTGCCTCCCTGCATAAATCTTTGAAAATGGCTGCGGAAACACCGTCGGTACAGTATTTCTGGTTTGCGCTGTGTTTGATCACAATTCCCTGGTTCATATAAGGGCGGTTCACCGGGTCTGCCACTTCCTTGTGGTTTGGATGGACTGCATGGGCATTGTCCGCGGAGAGCATAAAGCTCTTTGCAAGCCCTCTCAGATACTCCTCATAAGACAGTCCCAGACACTCATTTACACGTACCAGTGTATCATAAAGGAATGTGGAAGCCGCGCCCTGCTTGGTTCCGCTTCCCACTTCCTCATTGTCCAACACACAGTGCACTGCCACATACTCTTTCTTATCTCCCTTTAAAAATCCCTGAAGAGAAGAGAAAGCACACTGCAGGTCATCCAGACGTGAGGAGGATACAAATTCTTCATTAGCTCCCCAGATACTTCCCTTTACACGGTTATACAGGAAAATATCATGTCCTAAAATGTCTTCCTCCTTCACCCCCGCGTTCTCTGCGATCGTCCTCATAAAGGTATCTTTAGAAGAGATATCGCCGTACAGGGGAAGCATGTCCACCTGCGCATTATATTTATACCCGTCATTGACTTCCCGGTTCATATGGATAGCCAGATTGGGAATCATCAGAAGGTCCCTGTCCACATCCACAAGCTTTGTAACAAAAGCGTCTCCCTCTTTTACGATCACTCTGCCGGCTACGGAAAGGGGACGATCAAACCAGGGAGCGCAGAGCATACCGCCGTAGCGCTCCACATTGAGCTTCACATACTTTTTATCCACTTCCATCTCCGGATTTTCCTTGATCTTGAAGGTGGGGGAGTCGCTGTGGCTGGCCATGATGCGATATCCCGCAAATCCTGTCTCCGGGATGGTAAATGCCACGATGGAGGAGTCATTTCTGGTGACAAAGTATCTGCCTCCCTCTGTGATCTCCCATTTATCTTCCTCTTTCAGCTCCGCAAAACCGTCTGCCAAAAGAATTTCTTTCATATTTTTAACCGCGTGAAAACAACTTGGGCTTTTCTCAATAAAAGCCAGAAGCTGTTCTGCTGTTTCTCTGTACATAAAATTTTCCTCCTTAAGTGCTGCCCGCTGATGGGGCTTATTATCTTCTATTGTACCTGTCCGGCCTCATTCTGCCAACAGGGATTTTATACAACAAACGCCCGGCTGCCGTTTGGCAGCCAGACGCTCTTTCGGCAGTGGTATGTGTTGCCACATACCCCTGCGGTTATTTATGCCTGCCCCTTTGCTTTGGAACGTTTTGCGATCTGGGGCATAATGAATCCCAGTCCGATCAGTACGAAGGGAGTCACAATGTTCAGCACAAACTGGAAGGTATCCTCAGAGTATATACCCAGAATACACGCAAATGCGGTGAACAGGAAACACCATGCTCCCAAAATAACGCCTAAGGTCCTGTTCTTCACAAAACGGTACTGAGCCGGGAATCTCTCCCCTGCTTTTTTCAGGGCAATGTACGCCACAAACACCCACAGGTAACGCAGAGGCATACAAACCGAGTTCACCTTTACCAGCCAGCGCACCAGGGTATCCACGCTTCCGATACCAATGGCCGGAACAATGATCAGAATGGACACAATGATCATGACCAGCTTGTGGCCGTTTGTATAGGTGCCGTGTTTATTCTGTTTGAACATGGACGCAGGAATGAAATTGTCATCCGCATTGTCAAGCAGCATACGGAGGGGCGCGTCGATGGAGATGATCATAACCGTAAACTGTCCGATCAGGTTACAGACCGCATATACCACCACAAAGAAGTTGCCCAGCCCGTAATACTCTCCCAGGGTCTGGAAGGCATAGTAGGCACCATTTGTCATAAGGTCTTCCGGAATGTTGTTGGAGTCAAACATCATACCCATGGCAACGGTTCCCAGCATAGCGCAGACGGCAACCATGACAGCCAGGGCGATCATACCCTTTGAGAAATCCTTCGCAGGGTTCTTAGTCTTGTTAACATACGGAGAAATCTTCTCACATCCGCCCACGGCAAATACTAAAATGGACAGGTTCAGTAAAAACTTTGCATCAAAAGACGGCATGAAGGTCTTCACAGACCAATCTATATCCAGTACATTTGCATGAGTGATAGCCGGAGCTGCCAGCATCATGACCACAAACAACAGGGACATGATAAACATGGTGGAGCCTGCCAGTGTGGAAAGCTTTTTCAGCACATTGATCCCCTTGGATGCCACCCAGACGGCAAACAGGAACAATACCAGACATAAAACCTGCAGGACTCTTGTGTTCATGGAACTGATCCGGTTATCCCTGAAGATCGCCCAGCTTGCTGCAATAAAGGAAGCACTTGGCTTCTGGGAAATATAAGGCATGTGGACGATCCAGTATGTCCATCCGGCCATGTAAGCCATTCTGGGGCTTATCGTCTCCAGAATCCAGGAACTGACACCGCCGCCTGCATCCTTGAAGGCACTGCCCAGCTCGCCTACCATCAGTGCATATGGCACAAAATATATGGCAAATATGATCACCCAGGATATAATTGCCTTTAATCCGCCGTACTCTGAGAATCCATTGATCACATTTCCGAATCCCCAAACAGCGGAAAATGCCATAAACGCAAGGCTGTACCACAAGATTTTCTTTTCACTTTCTTGTTGTTTCATTTTCTACCTCTCCTTGATTTTTTCTCCCGGGTTTTATCAGTCTCTCCGGGAATCGCCAGCCTGTTCAAGGTACCAAAACAACTGTCTAAATATCGTCAAAATCCGCCTTTTTTGCAATTATCAAAATCAATTCCTGCAATTCCCATGGCTACTTTTTCCGGTGTGATGGGCATCTCAGAAACCCTCACCCCTGTGGCGTTGCAGACTGCCGCCGCGATAGCCGGACAGGGGGTGTCAATCACGATCTCACCGATGGATTTAGCGCCGAAAGGATGGCTTCCTTCAAAGCTGCTCTCAAAATCCACACGAATCTTACCCACATCGAGACGTGTGGGGATCTTATACTGCATCAGGGAGTTGTTCAGCATCTGTCCACGCTGGCTGTACTGGATATCCTCAAAAAGAGCCATACCGATCCCCTGGGCAATACCGCCCTCTGTCTGCACTCTGGCAAGGTGGGGATTGATGGGTGTCCCGCAGTCCACAACTGCCACATAATCAATCATTTCCACAGCTCCGGTCTCCCGGTCCACTTCCACTTCTGCCATGCCTACCATAAACGGCGGCGGGGAGATGGAGGAGGAGGCATTTTCCGTTACCTGAAGGGAATTATTGTTGCCGAAAGTCCCACGGATACCGATCTCTTCCAGACTGACCGCTGCACTTCCGTCTTTTCTGCACACTTTGCTGCCGTCAAATTCTGTGTCCTCCCTGGATGTCTCCAGCATTTCAGCGCCCAGGCTCCAGATACGCTCCCTGAGATTTTCACACGCCTTCACCACTGCTTTTCCCGCAAGATATGTGGTAGCCGATGCGTATGAACCGGAATCATATGGGGATATATCGGTATCCACCCCAAACACTACAATATTGTCAAACTCTGTTCCAAGGGTATCTGCTGCCATCTGGGAGAGCACGGTATCACAGCCGGTCCCCATATCCGTAGCGCCCAGACTCAGGGTGTAGGATCCGTCCTCATTCAGCTTCACAGAGGCACCTCCCACATCCACACACGCGATGGAGGAGCCCTGCATAGCCATGGCAACGCCCACGCCGCGGACTTTACCGTTCTCCATCACCCTGCAGGGATATTTTTCATCCCATCCAAGCATCTCTTTAGCTCTTTTCATACAGCGGTCCAGGGCACAGCTTGTCACCTCTGTGCCGCCGTCGTATCCGATAAACCTGCCGCCCTCTTTTGTCATATTTTTCTCACGCAGCACAACCGGGTCCATATGCAGCTTTTCCGCCAGCTCGTTCACGGCTGACTCCACCGCAAAAATACCCTGTGTGGCTCCGTATCCTCTGTAAGCTCCGGCTGACATCTGGTTCGTATAGACCACATCGTACACAAAACGGTATGCTTCAGTGTTCCGGTAAAGGGCAATGGATTTGTGCCCGGACAGTCCCACCGTTGTAGGGCCGTGCTCACCGAACGCACCTGTATTTGACAGCGTGTACACATCAATGGCCCGGATGGTGCCTTCCTTATCCGCACCGATACGGACCTTTAATTCCATCTCATGGCGGGGTGAGGAACAGATTTGGGACTCATAGCGTGAAAAAATCATCTTTGCCGGCTTCCCTGTTTTCACGGTCACGATGGCAGGATAGACCTCCGCCACCACTGTCTGCTTTGCACCGAAGCCGCCGCCAATACGTGGTTTGATGACACGGACTTTGGACGCTCCGATTCCCAGTGCACGTCCCAGGATCCTTCTCACATGAAAGGGCACCTGGGTGGAAGACACAATATTCAGCCTTCCGAAATGATCCATGTAAGTATAGCTGCGGAAGGTCTCCATCATTGCCTGCTGGTTGGCCTTTGTGTGATATGTCCGCTCCACCACACAGTCGCAGTCTGCCAGGATCTGCTCCACATCCCCGGTGCCCTCCTCCGCGTGGGCACATAGATTCCGTTTCTTGTCCGCCCCCACAGGAAAACGTGACTCCCAGTTGTCCTCTGGATGGATACAGACCCCATTGTCCTTTGCTTTATGAAAATCCAGGACAGGCTCCAGCACTTTGTATTTCACCTTGATCATTTTCAGCGCACGGTCCACGGCTTTTTCCGTCTCCCCCGCAACAATGGCAGCGGCGTCTCCCACAAAGCGCATTCTCTGGTCCAGGATCAGCCTGTCATAAGGGCTGAATTCCGGGTAAGTCTGCCCAGCCATGGTAAACCTGTCCCTGGGCACATCCTCATATGTGAGAACACAGGCAATTCCCGGAACTCTCATAGCATTGTCAGTCTTAATTTCCTCTATCCACGCATGGGCATGGGGGCTTCGCAGCACCTTCACTATGAGACAGTCCTTGGGTGCCAGATCATCTGTATACACCGGCTGACCGGTAACAAGAGCCATAGCATCTTTTTTTCTCACCGGTTTGTTTACATAACTCATCTGTCACAGCCTCCTTCCCTCTGTTCCTTCTTATATTTTAAAAATGCCAGGATACTTCTTGTCTGCCCCATAAACCCGGAACAGCGGCAGAGGTTGCCGGACAGGTACTCGGCAATCTCCTCTTCTGTGGGGTCCTGGATCTCCTCCAGCATAGCAAAGACATTCATAATAAACCCCGGATTGCAGAATCCGCACTGCTCTGCCCCCTGGTCCGCCAAAAAGGAACCGAACTCCTCCGCTTCTTTCTGCATTCCCTCAAGGGTCATGATCTCACATCCGTCTGCGCGCACCGCCAGCATACTGCAGGACAGCACCGGCTTTTTATCCATCCATACCGTACACAAACCACAGTTGGCAGTCTCGCATCCCCGTTTCACACTATAACAGCCCTTCTCCCGCAGAAGGTCCAGAAGCAGCAGATCCGGCGCAGCCTCTGTCTGTACTTTTTTTCCGTTTAAAGTAAATTTAATTTCCATTTCCCATACCTCCTGCTGCCAGCAGCGCTCTCTTTGCCAGAACGCGGACCAGATGGGTCCTGTATTCCTTTGAAGCCCGCATATTGCTACCTGTGGTTATGGTTTTGGCCGCCTTCTCTGCCAGCAGCTCTGCCTGTCTGTTCCACTCCCTGGGACTCATGTTTCCATTGTTCACAGGGGTTTCTGCTGCCTCTTTCATAAGAACTGCCCTGCCTGGTCTTGCTCCGATGGAAAGCCGCATACCTTCCTCGTCGAGACATACCGCACAGGCCAGAACAGGGAAATCTGTGCTGGCATTCCTCTGGCTCAAATACACAGAACTCTGTGCATGTTTCTTAACAATGATATTCACCAGAATATCCCTGTCCGCCTTCCTCTTTGTAAACTCTTCCATGGAGATCCTGCCGCCCCTGAACAGCTCCACATAAGAATCCAGCGCCAAAAACATAGTGAGCACATCCGAAAATCCAAATCTGCCATAAATGCTGCCGCCCACAGTTGCACAATTTCTAAACTGCACACCCACAATGTGCCGCAGGCTCTCCCGCACTGCTCCGTCCGTATAAGTGTTTATCCCGGCATGTGTCTCCAGAGTCCGCAGGGAGGTCATACAGCCAATCACAAATTCATCCTCTGTCTCTTTCACTGTGTCCAGTCCAAGTCCCGACAGATCAATGGCAGTCCCCACACTTCGGTTCATCATCTTCATCCAGACCATTCCCCCAAGCACGCGGGATGATTTTTTCCGGTTCAGCTCATAGGCTTCTTCCAGACTGTTCACCTTCACATACTCTTTAATCTTAAGCATAATCCATTCCTCTCCGTTTTTGGGCAGCCTGCATGGATTCATATGAATCGCTCAAAAAAACACTGCTGATGCAGTGCTCCCAAAAGTCAACCTATCAATAGCCAAATTATAGAAAGCCTCTTTTCAGCCGTAACTGTTCATACAACCAAACGGTTACTTTGGACCTTCTTTGAGGAAATTATAACATAGGCTGTTTACGAGGTGCAAGCTGTTTTACCGCTCCCCTGCAAATTCCAGCATGACCGGCAGTGTTTCGCCACGCGCACAAATGGAAATCATGAAATACAGATGACAAATTACTGCTTTTTCTTTATAATGGAATCGTGATGTAAAAAATTACCGGCAGCCCGCAGAACTTCCACATAAGAATATCTGCGGTTCTGCCATCATAATAATAGAGACGAAAGGATACTTAAAACCATGAAACAGACAACTGACCTGGGCAGGGACAAGGTGTGGGTGCTGGTCCTCAAACTGGCCGTGCCCTCCATGATCGCCCAGTTCGTAACTGTGCTCTACAGCATCATTGACAGAATGTTCATTGGCAACATTCCCAAAATCGGGGATTTGGCACTGGCAGGCGTGGGAATATGCGGACCTATTGTCACCCTCCTCACCTCCTTTGGAACCCTCATAGGACTGGGAGGCTCTATCCTCATGTCCATGCGCCTGGGCGCCGGGCGGAAGAAGCAGGCACAGTCCATACTGGCCCACAGCTTTGCCATGCTGATGGTCTTCTCCGCTTTGCTGACCTTCCTTTTTCTCCTGACGAAAAAATATCTTCTGCTTTGGTTTGGGGCAAGTGCCGCAACCTTTGTATACGCGGATACCTACCTCACCATCTACACCGCAGGAACCTTTTTTTCACTCATGGCAATCGGGCTGAACTATTTTATCACCTGCCAGGGATTTCCCGGTGTGGGAATGACCACCGTGCTGATAGGGGCTGTCACCAACATGATCCTGGACCCGGTCTTTATCTTTGTTCTGCATATGGATGTGGCAGGCGCGGCCATCGCCACCGTCATTGCACAGTTTGCCTCCTGCGCCTTTGCCTTCTGCTTCCTCATAGGCAAAAAGGTTCCCATCAAGATAACATTATTCAGGAAACCGGCCTGGTCCCCCATGATCATAAAACGGATCCTGGTGCTGGGCGTCTCCCCGTTCCTGATCCTGGCCACTGACAGCGTTATCATTATTGTCTTAAATGCCATGCTGCAGAAGTACGGCGGCCCCGGCGAGGGCGATACGCTCATCACCTGCGCCACCATTGTGCAGAGTTACATGATGCTTATCACAGGCCCCATGCTGGGAATATCCAGCGGAACACAGGCCATACTCAGCTACAATTACGGTGCCAAGGCTGTGGACAGAGTGAAAAAAGCGGAAAAATATATTCTGCTGCTGTGTCTTTGCTTTACAACCGTGATGTTTGTGCTCTCCAGAGTCGTTCCGGGGTACTTTATCAGGATCTTTACAGATGAACCGTCTCTGGTCTCTCTCTCCACATGGGGAATTGGCGTATTTACAATGCTGATCATTCCCCTCAGCTTCCAGTATGTATTTGTGGATGGATTTACAGCACTTGGGCTTTCCAGAACTGCACTGTTCCTCTCCATGTTCCGAAAAGGGGATTATATGCTCTTTACCATTTTTCTTCCTATCTTTTTCGGAGCCAAAAGCGCATTTTATGCTCAGCCAATCGCAGATGGGATCGCCTCTGTTATGGCGGTTGCGGCATTCCTACTCTTTTTCAAAAAACATTTGGAAAAACGTCTCAGCCAATAAGACTTTAGAAAAACTTTCGTTGACATTTTACCGAAATACTTTAAAATATTAGAAAATGGGAAAGGGGATATAAGGAATGAAAGACAAACTGAAATATCTTCTCCTGCTGCTGCTGTCTGTCCTGTGTCTGACTGTGCTTAACGCCTGCGGCAAGGATGACAGCGCCGCGGAAGAAGAGGCTGCACTGGATTCTGTGTCTGCTTCCATGGATGGTACCGTGACGGCCTTTACCGGAAAAGAAATCAGTGTGATCACTTCAGATAATGAAAAACTGACTTTTGATATGACGAAAGCTGAACTTGACTGTAAAAACGGAATTATTCCCGGCAACAAAGTGACGCTGATCTATGTAGGTCCCCTGGATGGGACGGATACCGGTAAGGTGCGGCTTAGAAAGATCATCACAACAGACGATAATGCGGGACTGCTGCCAACAGACGGAACAAAAGTGATTTCACCCAGCGGCGATGCGGAAGGATTCCATTCCGGCAAGGCCGGATACGATGAGCCGGATTCCGGCACTGAGGTGGAGGAGAAGACAGAGACTGTCACAGTGAAAAGCCCTGTAAATGTAAGGGCAGACGCTGCAAGCCAGGCGGAAGTCCTTGGGGTTCTGCAGGGCGGCGCCACCGTGACACGGACCGGGATCTGCGATAACGGATGGCACAGGATCGTCTATGAAGGGGAAACAGGATATGTGTGGGGAGAATATCTCTCAGATTAACACGAATACGCTCCGTTACTTTTTCTTCAGAAATATGTCATCATGAAAGAAACCGGGAAGACCTGCAATCTTCCCGGTTTCTTTTACGCCTGTACTGTATCATCTATTTTCTGCATATCAATCGGTTGATCTGGGCACCCATGTACCCTCCGCCGAAACCATTGTCTATATTTACCACGGATATTCCCTCCGCGCAGGAATTCAGCATGGTGAGAAGGGCTGACAGGCCGCCGAAGTTGGCCCCATAGCCAATGGAGGTGGGGACTGCTATGACCGGAACCTCCACAAGGCCTGCAACCACACCGGCCAGGGCGCCTTCCATTCCGGCCACTGCCACAATGGCGTTTGCATGGCGCAGGCGGTCCTGCTGCGAGAGAAGGCGGTGGATTCCGGCTACACCTACATCGTAGATACGCTCCACGCTGGCGCCGAAATATTCCGCTGTTCTGGCAGCCTCCTCAGCCACCGGAATATCGGATGTGCCGCCAGTACAGACCGCCACGCATCCCTCCTTCACAGCCCCTTCTTTCTCAATGACAAGTATATGGGAGAGGGGGTCATACTGAACCTGGGGGAGCACTTCTTTCACGGCAAGATACTGGTCCTCCCTGGCCCTGGTGCCCAGAACACAGCCGTCCTGCTGATAAAAATGCTGGTAAATGCCTACCAGATGGTCTGTGGCCTTGCCGGAGCAGAATACCACCTCCCCAAAACCGGAACGGACTTTGCGGTGGTGGTCCAGCTTGGCATAGCCCAGATCCTCATAAGGAAGCTTCTTCAGCATCCCCTCCGCATCCTCCATGGACATCTCTCCGTTTTTCACCTGTTGCAATATTTCCTGTATCTCCATATAGTACCTTTCCTCTTTGTGCTTGATCTGTCCTATATATCCTGCAAGATGTAAGATGTGAACAGTTACTCATTTCTCTGTATCAGTACGGTATATTGTAACCATACACTCCCCTCACAGATACAGGCAAGCCCCATGCAGAATCGCTTTGGGCCCTGGGAACTTTGCCTGGCTGCGGAATCCTTTATAAAATTTCAACTCCTGCTTCACCGCAGGCAGTCAGGGTGGCTTCATCCCAGATGGAGGACTGTACCTCACCCACATGTATTTTCTTCAGAAGGAGCATACACACTCTGGACTGGCCAATGCCTCCGCCGATGGTCAGGGGCAATTCGTTATTTAAAAGCATTTTATGGAAAGTCAGCTCCCTTCTCTGGCTGCAGCCGGCTTTTTCAAGCTGTTCGCTCAAAGTTTTTGCATCCACACGGATTCCCATGGAAGAGATCTCCATAGCACACTGGAGCGGCTCATGCCAGAACAAAAGGTCGCCGTTCAACTTCCAGTCATCATAGTCCGGCGCACGCCCGTCGTGTTTTTCCCCTGATTTCAGCAGATCACCAATCTGCATGATGAAAATAGTTTTCTTCTCTTTTGCGTAGGCATTCTCCCTCTCTTTCGGAGTCAGGTCGGGATACTTATCCTCCAGTTCCTGGGAAGTGATAAAGGATACCTCACGGCACAGCTCTGTGTCCAGAATCTCATAATGGTACTTCACCTCTTCCAGCGCATTACAGATGGAATTAACGATCCTGGTCACAGTATCCTTCAGGTAATCTATGGTCCTGTCCTCTGCTGTGATGATCTTCTCCCAGTCCCACTGGTCCACGTAAGCGGAATGCAGGTTGTCAAGCTCCTCGTCCCTGCGGATGGCATTCATATCGCAGAGGATTCCTTTTCCTACATGGAAATCGTAGCGGTAAAGAGCCATGCGTTTCCATTTTGCCAGGGAATGCACCACCTGGGCGTTCATATCTGCATCCGGGATGTCAAATGTTACAGGGCGCTCCACACCGTTCAGATCATCATTCAGACCGGAAGCCGGATCTACGAAAACCGGCGCTGTCACTCTTTTCAGATTTAAAGCCAAACATAGTTTTTTCTGCATCAGATTCTTGATGATACCAATCGCTTCCTGTGTCTCATAACTGGATAAGCATGATTGATAGTTCTCTGGTATTGTTACTTTTCCCATGTCTCTTTCCTCCCTTTTTTATGTTCTATGGAATGTCTTGTTACCTGCGGATTTTTTACAGCAGACATCTGTCTGTTTTTGGCGGATAACAACTGTTTTTTATTTTATTATAAAAAAGCAGTGTTGTAAATAACCAATTCCGCCAGAGCGTGTCTGAAAATTGCTTTCGGCAAGCTGTGCGCGTCCCCATGAGGGAGGCGCAGCGGGCTGCGTTGACCGAATTGGGGTCAAATATTCCGCGAAGTGAGGCATGACACACTCTGATCCAGCCGCCTGATCCGCTTTCTGTACGCCACTACGAGGATGACCATAGCGCCCAGCCAGGCACCTGTCTCGGCAAAATAAATACCTTCTTTTCCTATTAAAAGAGGCAGCAGCAGAGCAATGAGGATTCTCATGACCAGCTCTGCAATCCCGGAGCACATGGGAATGAGCGTGTCACCCATGCCCTGCAGGGCAGAGCGGTAGATGTGGAGCAGATAAAGGATGATCAGCGTTGCCCCCATGACCGCCAGATAATTATATGCAATGGTCAGCACCTCTGATGCATTGGATGCCCCTTGGGAGATAAATATTTTCAGAATGCTGCGCCCGAAAAGAAGGAGGACCGCACCGATCGCCACCGCGATCCCTACGGATATTTTGACTGAGGCACGCACACCTTCCCTGATCCTGCCGTATTCCCCCGCGCCCAGATTCTGCCCCACAAAAGAGGATGTGGCGTAGCCGAAGGAGACTGCCGCCAGCTCCAGAAGGCCGTACAGCTTATTGGTAGCTGTAAAACCGGCCACGTATAAAAGGCCGAATCCGTTGATGACATACTGGATGACAATGCCGCCGAAACCGATGATCACATTTTGGAAAGCCACGGGAATCCCAAGGCCCAGCAGGTGCTTTGCCATATCCCAGTCCCATTTCCAGTCTGCCCGCTCTATGTTCCAGATACCGTATTTTTTCAGTTGGATAAAGCAGATGGTGCCGGAGCACACCTGGGCCAGCACGGTTCCCAGGGCAGCCCCCTCCACTCCCCAGTGAAATACCAGGACAAAGATAAGGTCCAATATAATATTCACAGCGGAGGCACCTATCATGGCCCGAAGGGGCGTCCGGCTGTCCCCCATGGCACGGAGGATCCCGGAACAGAGGTTGTAAAGCGCCGTTGCCACAAGTCCGAACATGAGGATCTGCAGATAATTGTAGGCCTGCTGCCGAATGTTTGACGGTACACGCAGCATGTCAAGCAGTCCTGACAGATTGCCGATAAAGAGTGCCATGATAAGCAGGGTGATCAGACTCCCGGTCCACACAGACATGGCCACTGCTTTCTTCAGACGTTTTTCATCTTTCGCTCCGAAGCACTGGGCGATCAGCACGGAAAAACCCTGGGCCACGCCTGTGATCCCGCCCATGGCAGTAAAACTAAGCCAGTCCGATGTCCCCAGGGCAGCCAGGGCTTCCACCCCTACTCCCCTGCCTACGATCACACTGTCCATTACGGTATATAGCTGCTGGAATACATTTCCCAGCATGAGGGGAAGGGCAAAGGATACAATGATACCTGCCGGCTTCCCCCTTGTCATATCTATTGTCTTTTGTTTCATTTCAATTTCCCCTTGTATAAATGTTCAGCATGCCGGACCTGCGCGCCAAAGTGTGGCGTGCAGATTGTCGGAATGGATTTTCAGACACACTCTAAAGTGCAGCCGTCTGCGGCGCTCTTCCACTGCATCCGGTACAAAAAAACGCACAGCCTGTAGTGATGTATTATATCACTTTTACAGGCTGTGCGGTAGATATTATTCGCTGCTATTTTCCAAGACGGATCACATTCCAGGATGCTTTTTTCAGTACACTGGTGATGATGCCGCCGTCCAGTTTGCTGCGGTCATCCGCATTTACGGGGGCTACCCTTTCCATTCCAAGACCGTTTACTGCTTTCAGGTCCTCATTTTCCAGAACAATGTGCTCCAGGATCCGGTATCCCTCAAAGCTTCTTACATCTGACTGAAGCTCCACGTCTTCCTCCAGATTACGGTTCACGGCAAAGATGGTCACCTCATCTGCCTCCTCATTGTAGACAGCTACGGACTCCACGTCTGTGATCTCATCGTGATTTGCTGTGGCATGTTTTGTGCTGTTCATAACCGGCAGAAGTGCCTCGCCGCGTCCGTATTTGGAAGCGTGCATGAACGGATAGAAAATGGTCTGTTTCCAGGCACCGCCTGCCGCATCTGTCATAATGGGGGCGATCACATTTACAAGCTGCGCAAGACATGCCATTTTCACACGGTCCGCGTGCTTGATCAAAGTGATGAGCATCAGGCCTACAAGCAGGGCATCCTCAAAGTTGTAGATGTCCTCCAGCATAGGCGGTGCCACCTGCCACGGATGGTTTTCCGTGATATCATCATCCGCTGCATTGGAGTGGAACCACACATTCCATTCGTCAAAGCTCAGATTCATGACCTTTTTGCTGCGTTTTTTAGCTTTCACATAGTCGCAGGTGGAGATGATAGTGCGGATAAAGTCATCCATATCATCAGACTGGGCCAGATAATCATTGCTGTCATTGTCCCTGTTGCCGTAATACTGGTGCATGGAAATGTAATCCACATAATCATATGTATGGGACAGTGTCACTGCCTCCCAGTCCGGGAAGGTGGGCATATCCCGGTTGGAGCTTCCGCAGGATACCAGTTCAATGCTGGGGTCAATGAGCCGCATAGCCTTTGCCGTTTCCTCAGCCAGACGTCCGTACTCTTCCATGGTCTTGTGGCCAATCTGCCACGGACCGTCCATCTCATTGCCCAGGCACCATACTTTAATGTTGTGCGGATCTTTTACGCCGTGGCTGACACGCAGGTCACTGTATTTTGTCCCTGAAGGGTGGTTGCAGTATTCCAGCAGATTGCAGGCATCGGAGATCCCTCTTGTGCCCAGGTTCACTGCCATCATCACCTCTGAACTCACCTGTTTTGCCCATTTTGAAAATTCATTGAGGCCAACCTCATTTTTCTCCAGGCTTCTCCAGGCCAGCTCCAGACGGTGAGGGCGCTTGGCAACAGGGCCTACGGAATCTTCCCAGTAAAAATTGGATACAAAATTACCGCCCGGATAGCGGATGATGGGCACATCCAGCTCTTTTACAAGCTGTATCACGTCCTGACGGAACCCGTCTTTGTCCGCCGCCGGATGTCCCGGCTGATAAATGCCTTCGTACACGGCACGTCCCAGATGCTCAATGAAGGAACCATAAATTCTTTTGTCTACAGGTGCGATACGAAATTCCTTATCCAGCACCATTTTTGCGCGTCTGCTCATAATGAAAAACCTCCGGTTTTCTATACTCTTTTTCTTTTATTATACTAGTTGTATGGTCATATCAACAAGTTGTTGATAATAAAACCGCAAAAGCTTTTCCGCATCCTTCCATGCGTCCGGCTTTTGCGGCAGTCAGGCTTCGGTCCCACATCAGCCCTTAACAGCGCCTGTCGTAAGACCTTCTATAAAATATCTCTGGAAGCAAAGGAATATGACAAATATAGGAATAATCGCAAACATAGACCCAGCGATCAGCACATCATAGTTGTTGCCATAAGGTGTGAGCAGTGTATTCAAGCCAATGGGCAGCGTAAATTTGTCAGCATCCCGGAAAATCATCATAGGCCACAGCATATTATTCCATGCCCCCATAGCACAGAGGATCGTCATGGCTGCAAACGCCGGTTTTGTAATAGGAAGCATAATCTTAAAACAGATCCCGTATTCTGTAGCCCCGTCAATTCTTCCTGCATCCAGCAGTTCTTTTGGCAGGCCGATCATATACTGCCGGAAGAAAAACACCGTGGACGCACCGCATATACCGGGCAATATAACACCTGCGGAAGTATTCATCAGTTTCAGATCGATCATTTCCTGATACAGCGGAAGCATAAGGATTTCAAATGGCACCATCATAGTGGCTATTACCAGGAAAAAAAGAACATTTTTCAACTTAAACTCATACATGGAGAGCCCATACGCTACCAGATAACAGATGAGCAGTGTCAGCACCACGGTCACAACCGTCAGTACCAAACTGTTCTTGAACCACATAAAATATTTTTTGGAATCTGCGTTCCCGGAAAACAGGTATGTATAATTGCTGAGCGTCATAGATGAAAAATCAAGATTAACGCTGAGGCCTCTCCGGATCAATTCTCGCCCGGGCCTGAAAGACGCCAGAACTCCCGCGATCAGGGGAAACACCACGATAAATCCCAATACCGCAAAAAAAGCAGTTGATATCACGGATAGGATCGTATTCTTCTTTTTCATACCCATCTTACTTTTCTCAGAGGAAACTGCACTCATGATCATCTCTCCTCCTTCTTAAATGTGCCATTTAATATTAACTGTACAAAGTTGATAATAAGTGCAATCACCAAAAGCACCACACCAACCGCTGCTGCATATCCCATCTGATTTCTCTCAATCCCCCTCTTGTACAAATACCCTACAATAGTAAGGCCGATATTTTTCGGTGAGGAGTTTCCGTTCCACAACATGAATGATTCCAGGAACATTGCCAGTCCGGCATATACACTGATCGTCAAAACATAAATTGATGTGGGTTTTAAAAGAGGCAGTGTCACATAACGGAATTTCTGCCAGGAATTAGCGCCGTCAATATCCGCCGACTCATACAGGGCGCCATCAATTCCTTTAAGGCCCGACACAAAATAGAGCATATTGACTCCGGTCCACCGCCAGCAGGCCAGGATCAATAGGGCGATCATACCCGTTGTCCCATTTTTCAGCCAGGCTACAGGCGCTTTTCCCAACAATTCCATCAGCACATTCATTTGTCCTGTGGAATACTCAGAGAACATCAGACGGAACAAAGTACCTGAAATCACCACACTGGTCAAAGCCGGTATGTAAAGAATGGCTTTCCACAGGCCCTTTGCCTTCACCAGACGGCTGTCCATCAGCACAGCAAAAAGCATGGGAAACGGAATCAGCAGAAGCAGCGTTCCGATCATGTATGTGGCACTGTTCTTCAGCGCAATATGAAATGCACTGTCACGCAGCAGTTTTGTATAGTTGGAAATCCCTACCCACTCAATCTGTCCCGGTTTTATGGACTGGAAGCTCATCTTAAATGCGCTAAACAGCGGATATATCCAGAATATGGCGAAACTCAGAATGAATGGCAATACGAACACCCATGGAGCGGCCTTCTGGGAATAGAAGAATTTCTTAAATTTTCTCATATATTCATCTCCCTCTTGAAAAACTACCCGGAGTGAAACCACTCCGGGCAATTTTCTGTTTCGTTACGATCACCCTGATTTACATCAGTTTATATCCTGCTCCAAATCAACGTAATCCTGCGCATCCTGGATCGCCTCTTTCACATCCATACCATCCTGAAGCACATTGTTCAGGGTAGTTGTGCACATGTAGTCACCTAATGTAAACGTATTTTCATTTACGGTAATAGCTGCAATCTCATCTTTTACCTCATTCAGAACATCGAATGGGTTTGTCTTAAAGAATGCAATGAACTTGTTGCTGGTATCCTGTGTAATGCTTGTATCTTCCCATACTGCAGTGTTGCAGACATCAAATCCAAGGTTCTCCCAGATTCCCTTACAGCCTTCTTCTGAGCATTTTGCATAGGCGATAAAGTCTGCTGCCAGTTCCGGATCAGAGGACTGGTTGGTCACAACTGTACCTGTACCGCCGATACCAACGGAACGAGGCTGTCCCTCTTCAAATACCGGGCAGGGAGCCATAGCCCATTTGCCGGATTCCTCAGGCATGTAATCCAGGAAACGGCTCATATACCATAAAGCTTTCGGGAAAGAAGCAATGTTGCCGTCCAGAATGTTCTGGAATCCCGCTTCCAGATCAACATGTCCGTCCGGAGAAACCATAGCCAGTTCATCGTCCAGCCATCCCTGCTGCATGGTAAGCATTTTCTCCATGGATTCCGGAATCACAGCTTTGCCGTCCTTATCCACCTGATCATCACCATACTCAGCCATTGCCAGCCACATCCAGTCTGTACCGCCTGTATCCACAGAAGTCATCTTCACCTCGCCGTTTGATGCCTCTTTCAATGTCTCTGCAGCTGCAGTATAGTCATCCCAGGTCTTAATTGTTGTATAGTCAACTCCGTACTGTGATAACAGTTCATCGTTATAGAACATAACAGTAGCACCAACATGAGTAGGAGCGCCATAGTAATTGTCATCTTTGGAATAGATATCAAAACGTGACTGCACCAAATCTCCCATATAAGGCTCAAGAGCATCATTCAGCGGATAAAGCTGTACTTCACCCTGAAGGAAGTTGGGGAACTGGCCTCTCTCAATATCGCACAGATCCGGCGCACCTTCCCCTGTCTGAAGCGCCATGATCATCTTGTTGTGCATATCAGCAAATGGATATGTAGTGAAGGTCATCTGAATCTGTCTGTCAGGATTTTCCTCATTCCATTTTTCCAGCATCTGTGCGTAGAACGTGTTGTGCAGTTCGACGAAAGACCACATCTCCATCTTTGTTCCTGAATCTGGTCCTACTGTGGTAACTGCTTCCGGCTCTGCTTCGCCGTCTTCCCCTTCCGCATCTGCCCCTGCGTCCTGTGTATCCTCTGCGCCTGCGCCGTCTGTCCCCGCAGAACTTGCCTTATCTCCTCCGCATCCGGCCAGGAGACTTACTGCCATAGTTGTAACCAATAATGCACTGACTAATTTCTTCTTCATACCTTAACCTCCTAAATCTTTTGCAAACATTTGAATTACTTTTTATTTTCCAAAAATAAACATAGTAAACAAAAATCCATTCCTATTTTGTACCACTAATGCACTCGCGAGTGTACATATTGCACATTTTTCTGTGTTTTTATACCGGTTTATGTTCACATTGTATAATATCCTTTATATTTTTGTCAATATTTATTTATGTAAAGCCAAAATTAGTTTACATTTTTTTTTAATACCCCCTTTATGTTTTATCTTTTGCTAAACAATATCTCCGCAAAATACGAGATTCATTTTAGAAAAGCCCTTAGTTGTTTCATATTATATTGACTTTTTTAATTTAAAGGATATAATACTTTATATAATTCTAAAATTTAAAGCCGTAAAAAAGAGGGCCTTTTTCTTTTAACTTGTATGGTCGTCGATACATCTATTTATTTTTACGCACAAGACTGGAGGAACGCAAATGCTGCACATTAAATCACTAGAAGAAGGACTGAATATTTTCAAAGCCCTTGGCTCTGAAATAAGAGTTGAAATCATCAAGATTCTGCTTAAAAGCGATGGCATGAACATGAACGAGCTTGCTCAACACCTGAAAATCACCAACGGTGCCCTCACCAGCCATATCCGGAAGCTGGAAGAAGCAGGTCTGATCTCTGTCGTAAACGAAACCGCATCCCATGGGAACCAGAAAAAATGCTCGGTGCTCCTGGATAAAATATTGATCGACTTTGAACCGCAGACAGAAAATGCCAACATCTTTAATGCTTCCGTCAAAGTGGGCCATTACTCCGATTTCCAGGTAACTCCCACCTGCGGCCTGGCCTCTGCCACCAATATGATAGGGGAGATGGATGATGTCCGTTATTTCGCTCATCCGGACCATTATGAGGCGGATATTCTCTGGTTCACGCAGGGATATGTTGAGTATATGATTCCCAATTTCATCCCGCCGGCACAGAAAATTGACCAAATTGCCATCTCTATGGAAATCTGCTCGGAAGCCCCCAGCTTTAATCCCAACTGGCCCTCCGATATTTCTTTCTATCTGAATGACGTCAAGATCGGTTCCTGGATATCTCCCGGAGATTTCGGAGATGTTCCAGGCACCTTCACACCTACCTGGTGGCTGTCCAGCCTGAATCAATATGGTCTGCTGAAGTTCCTGGTCATCAATGACAAAGGAACCTTCATAGATGGAAAACAGATTTCTGATGTGGGAATCCGCAGCTTCAACCTCACGTCTCAAAGCCTGCTGCGGCTGAAGCTGGCAGTAGAAAAAGATGCAAAGCATGTGGGTGGACTGACTATCTTCGGCAAAAATTTTGGAAATTACAGTCAGGATATTGATGTACAGATTTCGTATAGCGCCATAGAAGGATAAAATCTGAATGTCCGCTGTGATCAGCAGATAAGAAAAAAGGAACCGTTCTGCCAGCTTTTTATAATAAAGCTGGCAGAACGGTTCTTTATAATTTAAGTTATAACTACTTTATTCTAAAGGAAACAATGCTGCAGGGCGGAATGGTAAAGGAAAGTCCTTTCTCTGTTACTGTGAATTTGTGAAAAGGCTCTTCTTTTACATGATCAGGATTCTCGAACGTGTTGTGGGCATTCATATCCTGAGTCAGGATGGCCGCTGTAACATCTGTTGGGTTGAGTTCAGCGAATGTGGTTTCTACTTTTTCACTGTCTGTAACTGACAGGTTGTTCAGGGTCAGAGTCAGGATTCCGTCTTTGTCCATGGATACAGACTCGTGAAGTTTTGGTACTTCGTACTCTCCGTCTGAACCTTCAGCCGTTTTGTTGTCTGCGATGTAGCTCTCTACCAATTCTGCGTCCTGGTGCGTGCGGTACATGTGGAATACGTGGTACGTTGGTGTCAGGAGCATTTTTTCTCCTTCTGTAAGGATCACGGACTGGAGCACGTTTACAATCTGGGCCAGACATGCCATTTTTACCCTGTCACAGTGTTTATTAAAAATATCCAGAGTCAGGCCTGCTACCAGGGCATCCCGCATGGTATTCTGCTGGTAGAGGAATCCGGGATTGGTGCCCGGTTCAACATTGAACCAGCAGCCCCACTCGTCCACTGCCATTCCAATCCTCTTCTCCGGGTCATATTTGTCCATAATTGCCCCGTGGCGGTTGATCAGCTCTTCCATATATAGCGCTTTATTCAGACTCTTGTACCATATTTTCTCGTCAAAGTCCGTGGCGCTTCCTTTGATTTCCCAGCCTTCGGGATGAACATAGTAATGAAGGGACAGCATATCCATAAAGCCCTTATCCTTATGATTTCCAGGCTGTGGCTGGGCAAAACAGGTGTTTAATACGCCTTCTGTCCAGAAATAGTCTGCTACATTGGCTCCACAGCATACTTTCTGAATAGGATTTTCATTATTATAGCTGCGAACATAGGTCTGATATCTGCGGTACAGGTTCCCATAATACTCCGGTGTCATATTTCCACCGCATCCCCAGTTTTCATTACCCACACCAAAATAGTCAATTTTCCACGGTTTCTCATGCCCGTTTTCTTTTCTCAGATCCGCCATGGGAGAAACACCGTCAAAGGTAATATACTCCACCCACTCGCTCATTTCCTGTACCGTCCCACTGCCTACATTGCCGTTGACATAGGTCTTGCAGCCAAGCTGACTGCACAGTTCAAAGAACTCATGAGTTCCGAAGCTGTTGTCTTCCACTACGCCTCCCCAGTGGGTGTTGATCATTTTTTTTCTATTTTCTTTTGGTCCGATTCCGTCTTTCCAGTGATATTCATCGGCAAAACAGCCGCCCGGCCAGCGGAGCACAGGTACTTTCATCTCTTTCAGCGCTTCCACCACATCCGTTCTCATACCTTTCACATTGGGAATGGGCGAATCTTCTCCCACATAAAGTCCTTCATAGATACATCTTCCCAGATGTTCAGAGAAATGCCCGTAAATCTCCGGATTGATATGTCCCTGTACTTTTTTCTCATTTACATACAACTTTGCCATTTATTTGTCCTCCTGCTTAAAATAATGTACACCCCAGATCGTTTCGTTGTTGTCTCCCGCCGCCGTGAAACACATGGTCCGGTTTCCGGCCTCTTCTTTCATCTCGATCATCACCCCTTCATAATTCCGACCATTCAGTTCAACCGTCACATATGGAGTTCCTTTTTCCAGGGAAAAACGGCCCAATGTTCCGCCTTCCGGTTCATCTGCTGTGGCAAAACAGATCGAAGATTTCTTGTAGGTGGAGCTGGTACAAAAATACATCACATATTGTTCCATCTTCTCATTAAAAACCACATCCGGCGCCCAGACGGAATACCCGTACTGTCTGTCTTCGTTTCAAATAATATCCCCTCCTTTTTACAAATTTCTAAAATATTATATCTTTATCAAAATTATATTGTAATATACGCGCATTTGCAAGTCTTTTATTATGTTTTTATTGATTTTTTTATAGAATAAACTTGTATGATCCACCTTAATGTTGTTCTCTTGTAAATTATTTTACTATATGCTACAATACATAAAAAGTACCGGGAGAAAAGCTTCCGCCGTGAGAGGAGTTTTGAAATATGAAACAAATGAACATACTTCCAACCGCTGACTGCCTGTGCCGGGAAGGCCAGCAGACCGCCTGGCTGCGCCCCTATACAATGGATTGGAACACACCGGAATCTGACAGCCTGCATCTGGAATACAGCTACAACAAGTCAGACTGGTATCAGTTAAATGGAGGCAATGGTGTCTGGTTCCCCGATTTCGGCTCCGGACGGATCATCTCCCCAGCCTTATACCTGCTGGAGAACCACGGCTATCTTGTAACCGCCGGGGATGCAGAAGACGCAGACCGCCGGCACCTTGTAAGAACAGAGGATTTTATTCATTACACAGGGGCCTCTTATACTGGTTCAGGCCGGGAGATTTCTGCTTCTTACCAAATAAAAAATGCGCCTCTTCCTGACGGAAGCCTGGAAATCCCCCTGTCTGTACTGAAGGAACTCCAGGCCGTATACGGCAAACCCGAACCTGTACTGCTTCATGCCGTGGAAGATATCAATGTATGTGTAAAGCCTGGCAGTTCCCCATCCCTGCCTGAGAAAATCACCGTAGAATATACCAACGGTATGCAGGAAGAACGGGCTGTGAACTGGAATGTGCAAGCACCGGAAGACGCTGCAGGCAGCCACACATCTGTATTTGTTGCGGGTAGGCTGCAGGAAACCGTGTACCCTAATCCTTTTATTTATCACCGAGCTGATCCTTTCATTTATAAGCACACAGACGGCATGTATTATTTCACAGCCTCTTACACAGATATGGAACACAACCTGGAAGGAAAATACCAGTATCTCTACATCATACTGCGCCGCTCCGCCACCCTTGGCGGGCTGGCGGACGGTTCCGGCGCCTATGAGGAAAAAGTGGTTTATGAACGCACTCCCATAGCCGGCGGCACTTTGAGTCCCCATATCTGGGCGCCCGAGATCCACTATATTGAGGGAAACTGGTACATTTACTACACCACCACCATCTCCGATGAATCCTCCTGGCGCATCCGTCCTCACTGCCTGGAGTGCAGGGACCGTGATCCTCTTTGCGGAACCTGGGAGTTAAAAGGCCCTGTTGTCACTGAAGTCAAGGATGATATTGCATTTACAGATTTTTCCCTGGACCATACACATTTTGAGCATAAAGGAAAGCATTATTTTCTGTGGGCCCAGAAAACAAATAATACGTCCGACATTTTCATTGCCCGGCTCTCCAATCCCTGGACCCTCTGCACCCCGGCAGTCCGCCTCTCCCACCCGGAATACGCCTGGGAACTCCATGGCTTCCCAGTGGATGAAGGCCCAGGCGTTATCAAACACGGGGATAAGATATTCCTGACCTTCTCAGGCAGCGGCACGGACGCCCTGTACTGTGTGGGACTTCTCTATGCAGAGGAAACAGCAGACCTTCTGGACGCAGCCTCCTGGAAAAAGCTGCCCTACCCTGTGTTCCAGAGCAGCCGTGCAACGGGACAGTTCGGACTTGGGCATAACAGCTTTACCAAATCAGATGATGATACGGAAGACCTGATCATTTACCACGGACGCCAGGAGGAACGATACCTGGCGGAGGCGGATTACCAGCCCCTTTACGACGCGGGGCGCAACGCTTCTGTGGGAAAAATATTCTGGGATGAGGATGGAATGCCTAACTTCTCAGTACCGTCCCAGAGGATCGTGCGCAAAGATGAAGATTTAATTGTCCATGCCAAAATAACTGTAAAATAGCATTTTAAATCAAAGAAAGAGTTCAGCCTTACAGCGCCGGCTGCTCCCTGGGAAATCAACTTTCAACAAAAATTCGACAAATTTCCGCTATACTCCTGTATTATACTAAAGTGTCTCAAGGAAGAAGGAGGAAACGCAAATGAACAAAAAAAAACATGAATTTCCACATGCATTTGTCATTCTGTTTGTCATTTTGGTATTAATGGTAATCTGCACATGGCTGGTTCCTGCGGGACAGTACAACAGAGTGGAAGTAGATGGAAAACAGGTTGTGGATGCGGACAGCTTTCAGTACGTGGAGTCTTCTCCCGTAGGTTTTATGGGATTATTTCAATCCATTCCCCAAGGGATCCAGGATGGAGCTGCTTTGATCACCATGATTTTTACAATCGGTGCCGCAATCGGTCTTGTGAACAGCACAGGGGCTTTAAAAGCCGCAGTTATGACACTTTCCAAAAAACTCGGAGAAAAGCACAGTAAATTGGTACTGATCGGCATCATGATCTTCTTTCTTTTCATTGGAGGATTTCCTGCAATGCTGGAAGGCACCATTCCTTTTGCTGCCGTCTGTATTCCCATATGCCTTGCACTTGGATACGATGTAATAACAGGGATATCCGTCGTATTCATTGCAGATATCGTAGGATGGTCAGCAGGCCCGGCAAACTATTATACTGTTGGAAACGCCCAGATTATCGGCGGGTTGGAATTATTCTCCGGCTTTTCCTATCGTATGGCAGCTCTGGTTGTACTTGGCATCATCAGTATACTCTACGTTATCCGCTATGCTGAAAAGGTACGGAAAGACCCATCAAAAGGGCTTATGGCCGGGCATGACTATTCTGACCTTGCAGGAGACCAGGAAGAGGCTGCGTTTACCGGACGCCGGAAGTTGGTGGTCGTGGTATTTCTGGCTGCTATCCTTCTTATCGTTATTGGCTGCCTTAAATGGGGATGGGGGATGCCCGAGATGTCAGCCGTCTATATCATATGCGGTATCATATGCGGCATCATTGCAGGATACAAGAGCGGAAAGATTGCAGACGAACTTTTAGATGGGGCAAAATCCGTGTTTATTGCGGCAATGGCTATCGGAATGGCAAGAGCGATTTCTGTTGTCATGCAGCAGGGATTGATTCTGGATACCATAATACACGGTCTGTCCGGTGTGCTGAAGGGACTTCCTGAAAGCCTTACCAGTATCGGAATGCTGGCAGTTCAGACCATTCTGAATTTCTTTATCCCCTCAGGAAGCAGTCAGGCGCTGGTCACTATGCCGGTACTAATGCCGGTTGCAGAGATTACCGGCCTCAGCAAACAGCTTACTATCCTGGCATTCCAATTCGGAGACGGCCTCAGCAACTTATGTTATCCTACCATGGGCGCACTTATTGCATTTCTGTCTTATGGACGTGTTCCTTTTAACAAATGGATAAAATTTATCATGCCTTTTATGCTGTTGGCATGGGGCGCCTGTATCTTCCTTCTGGCTGCCGGTGCAGTCATAGGATATTAAGGCTCAAATAGCCCACAACACAACAAAATTCGGTTCGCCATTCTGTCACGCATCTTTCCCGCTTGACAGAATGGCGTTTTTCATTCCCATCTTTTCTCTGTAAATCTGAAAAAATGCTCCTCCCCCCTCCATTTGCATTCCCAATTCCCAAAATATCCACGAATTATATTGACGATATTTTTCACAGGTGATATAATCCACATATAGCAATTGCAATGTATTTATATGCATATATAAGATAGGAGGTGAACCCAAAAGTCAGAATAGATATCATTGCAGACACTGGATCAATGCCCACAGACCCGGGCAGCAGAAAGGAGACTATATGGGGGATAGGGAAAGCAAAAAACGTAATGGGATCAGCAAGTCACTAAAAAGATTTTTTGGCGTGGGGGATTTTGGTTTTTCTTTTATGACCAATATTGAAACTTATTATTTTACATATTTTCTTACAAACATTGCCGAGTTCACGCTGCCGGTCGTAACTATGATCACAACCATCGCAAGTGTGGTGGATGCCGCGTTATCCTGGATCTACGGAGTTATACTGGACACAGTCAAGCCTATGAAATGGGGGCGCTACCGCTCCTGGCTGGTGATCATTCCATGGCTTGTGCCCTTTCTGTACGCCTTCCAGTTTATCCGTGTGGGGAGCGGCACAGCGGCGGCCATCCTGATCATCGTCGCTACCATAACAAGCCATCTTGCCTGGAATATTCCGTTTGTCGCCAACATTTCCATGATCAACATGGCATCCAAAACACCGGAGGACCGCATGGCACTGTCCTCATCAAGAGCCATCTGGCAGTCACTGGGACGGGTCTTCTACTCCTATGTAGGCCCTGCAGCGGTTTCTCTTTTTGCCGGCCTGGTAGGAGAAAAGAACTCCTATGGCGCTACAGCCTTTGTCTTTGCCGCTCTGATGGCCGCAGGTTATTTCGCCCACTTTAAAATGTTTGAAGGCTATGAGGAAACCGGCGCCCAGGCACGTGCCAGAATGCAGAAGGAACAGATGGAGCGGAAAGCAAAGGGGAACCAGTCAAAAGGAAACGGGCTGATCAAATGCCTGACCACCAATCCTTACCTTCTGGGCCTTACCGTAGCGGACCTTGCCAAATATGTATACAGCTTTGTGGCAAGCGGAATTGCTGTCTATTATTTTACCTATGTGGCACGCAGGCCCGGCCTCACCGCCACTTTTATTCTGATCTCCAGCCTTCTGGGTGTTATCGCCTCGTACTTGTCAAAGGCAGCAGCCAAGAAATTCTCCGCCAGGAATACCGTGATCTATGCCTATCTGGCAATGACGGTTGTACTGGTGCTGGGCTTTTTATTTTATCAGAATGCCTGGATGGTCATTTTCATGGTGAGCCTGGCACAGTTTTGCTGTACCATGACCAACGCCTGCGGGCCTGCCCTGTATGCAGACTGTGCCATCTACAGCGAATACAAAACCGGCACGAACGCTACCGGACTTATTATGGGACTCAGCAATATCCCGCTGAAGATCGGCGTGGTCAGCCGCGGTATTTTGATCAGCGCATGTCTGGCATTTGCAGGCTTTAATCTGGAAACTGTAGAACAAGGGATCACCTCACCCCAGCTTGAAAGAGGCATCAGTATGGGATTCACTGTCATACCCGCCATCGCAGTGGGCCTTGGTGCCCTGATCATGATCTTTGGCTTCCGTCTTACCAGGACCAAGATGGAACAATATTCCGCAGAACTGGAAAAACGCAGACAATAAAGGTGAGCGCTTCAGCGGCCGCAGCAATACTTTCCTGTTATAGGCCGGGGCCTATAACACAAGCAAACAAAAAGGAGGAAACTTATGTTAACCAAAAGACAGAATTTAATGGAAACTATAACCGGCGGAGAGCCGGACCGTTTTGTAAACCAGTACGAGGCCTTCAAACTCATCCAGAACCCGCTGGGCCTTCACAATCCCAATCCCAAATACGGGGAAATGAATGTGGTAAACGGCTGGGGGATCACCCGTTCCTGGCCGGCAGGCACTCCGGGGGCATTTCCGGTCCACACCCCGGAAAAAGTGGTGATCAAGGACATCACCCACTGGAAAGACTACGTGCATGCACCCAGTGTCAAATTCACCGACGCAGAATGGGAGCCGTTCATCAAACAAGCGGAGGAGACCGACCGGAACGAATATTATGCAATGGCATTTGTAGCACCCGGACTCTTCGAGCAGTGCCATCACCTGGGTGAGATCCAGTCCACTCTGATCAATCTCTATGAAGAGCCGGAAGCCATGCATGAACTGATCGACTACCTCACTGAATTTGAACTTAGGCTGGCGGAGGAAATCTGTACCCATCTAAAGCCTGACGGTTTGTTCCATCACGATGACTGGGGCAGCCAGACCTCCACCTTCATGTCTCCTGAGATGTTTGAAGAATTTTACCTGCCCGGCTATAAAAAGATATACGGCTATTACAAATCACACGGTGTAGATCTGATCGTTCATCACTCTGACTCCTATGCCGCCACCTTCGTGCCATACATGATCGACATGGGTGTAGATATCTGGCAGGGTGTCATGACCACCAATCATGTGCCTGAGCTGATCCAAAAATACGGCGGGCAGATTTCCTTCATGGGCGGCATTGACAGTGCAAAAGTGGATTTTGAAGGCTGGTCCAGAGAGGTCATTGCCAGGGAAGTTAAAAGGGCCTGCGATGAAAACGGAAAGCACTATTATATTCCCAACGCGTCCATCGGCCTTCCCACAAGCACATATGACGGCGTTTACGATGTGATCTCAGAGGAGATTGAGAAGTACAGCAGAGAAGTATTCAGCTAAACCGCAAAGAGGGCATAAATAACTGCCGGACAGGGAACCCCTCCCTGCCCGGCAGTTATTTTCTATATCAATTACGCATTCAACGGATATTTGTCTGTCAGTTCCTTCACGATCGCCTTTGCCTGCTCTTTCTTCTCAGGCTCTTTCACCATGATAGCAATGGCCTCCGCAATCTTATCCATATCTTCTGTGTTCATCCCTCTGGATGTCACTGCTGCGGTTCCCAGACGCACACCGCTTGTTACAAACGGGGATTCCGGGTCATTGGGGATCGCATTTTTATTACAGGTGATGTTTGCCTCATCCAGCAGGTTCTCCATGGCTTTTCCGGTAACGCCCGTACCTCTTAAATCGACCAGCATCAAGTGGTTCTCCGTGGTACCGGATACTATGTTGATACCGCGTTTCAGAAGACCGTCACACAGCGCTTTGGCGTTTTTTACAATGTTCTGCTGATACTCTTTATACTCAGGCTGCAGCGCCTCTTTTAAGCAGACTGCTTTTGCAGCCACCACATGCATCAGCGGACCGCCCTGGATTCCCGGGAACACAGCCTTGTTAAAGTTGAATTTCTTGGCGATCTCAGCACTGCACATGATCATACCGCCTCTTGGGCCTCTCAGGGTCTTATGTGTAGTGGTAGTTGTCACATGTGCGTACGGAATGGGACTTGGATGTACGCCCGCAGCAACCAGACCGGCAATATGAGCAATATCTACCATCAGGTAAGCACCTGCCTCATCGGCAATCTCCCTGAATTTTTTAAAGTCAATAACCCTGCAGTAAGCGCTGGCACCGGCTACGATCAGCTTGGGTTTGGACTCCAGTGCAATTTTGCGTACTTCCTCGTAATCAATAACACCCTGATCATTTACTCCGTAAGGCACAATGTTGAAATATGCGCCGGAGAAGTTTGCCGGGCTTCCGTGTGAAAGGTGTCCGCCGTGGGCCAGATTCATACCCATTACCGTGTCGCCGGGTTTCAGCATGGCAAAGAATACTGCCATATTGGCCTGTGCGCCGGAATGGGGCTGTACATTCACATATTCACAATCAAACAGTTCTTTTGCACGTTCCACAGCGAGACGCTCCACCTCATCCACGCATTCGCAGCCGCCGTAGTAGCGTTTTCCCGGATATCCCTCCGCATATTTGTTTGTCAGCGGGCTTCCCATAGCAGCCATAACCGCTTTGCTCACCCAGTTTTCTGATGCGATCAGCTCGATGTGGGAGTTCTGACGCTCTACCTCATCGTTAATACACTTTGCTATTTCCGGATCTGTTGCCTGAATCTCTTCTAATGAATACATGTTTTCCAATCCTCACCTTTCTTATAATTAACCTTAGAGTCCGCTGTGCGGATACTTTACCGGCCTTATCTTTCTTATGAAGATATTTGTTTTCCACCGAAAGACATTCGCCGTGTAAAAAAATGCCCAGAGCCGGAATCGAACCAGCGACACGAGGATTTTCAGTCCTCTGCTCTACCAACTGAGCTATCTGGGCATAAATGGGAATACGATACTATTACACCGTTTCTCAAACAACACTGCAATATTATCATATTCCCTTTTATATTTCAATAGTTTTTTTCATTTTTTTACATTAATCTGGTAAAATAGCAAATTAATACGATCACACTATGGGGTTCCTGATGCATCCAATGCCTTCAATACCGCATTCCACCACATCCCCGGGATTCAGGAATCTTGGAGGTATCATACCCATTCCCACACCGGCAGGTGTTCCCATGGATATAATGGTGCCTGGCTTCAACGTCATCCCGGCGGACAGTTCCGCGATCACATGAGGGATATCAAAGATAAACATATCTGTACTGCTGTTCTGCCGCAGCACCTCATTGACTCTGCTTTTGATCGCCAGCTTAGGGGGCCTCGGAATATCATCCTCTGTGACAATAAACGGTCCCATGGGCGTAAATCCATCCAAACTCTTGCCAAAATACCACTGTTTATGCCGGGTCTGTACATTTCTGGCGCTTACATCATTTATGACGGTATAACCGAATACATAGTCAAATGCATCTTCCTTCTTTACATTCTTTGCCTCTTTGCCGATTATGACAGCCAGCTCCGCCTCATAATCCAGGCTGTCCACCAGTCCCGGATAAGAAGGAATGGTACCGCCGTCAGGTGTTGCCTCGTTCACCCGCTTTGAAAAATACACCGCGTAAGGACGGTCCTGGTTAAACTCTTCTTTTTTAAAACGGGTTGATTCCACCGCATGGTCCATGAAATTCATGCCCAGGCATATGATATCCTGCTTTGGGTGGGGAATGGGTGCACACCGGACAACATCTTCATAACACAAAAGCCTTTTATTCGGCTTTTCACAGGCATGCTCCAGAATCCCTCTCTGCTCCCTGGTCATATTTTCAATCAGATCATTCATATCCCTGAAGTGAAGCCCCAAATCTTCTATGGGAATAAAACGATGAAACGCAAAAGAACACATCATCCCCAGGCGCTCCTTATTGTCACCCTGAAGTTTATATGTAAGTAACTTCATGTTTTCTCCTCCTCATGCAAAACACCTGTTAAAGATTTCAGTACGTTACAACGCAAAATTACACTATAAATAATAGTATCACAATTTTCCGGTGTTTTCCACTAAAATCTCATAAAATTTTATGTTATTTGCATAAAAATTATTACTTATTCCGGCAATTCTTTCTTAGAGAATTTTGATGAAAGGATGACAGATGACACAGTATTGCCAAATTTGCCAAGTTCTCCCAGAAGTCCCTCAAACTGCCCCGTATCCGGCACAAACACCTTCATGGTGGCTCCGTAAACGCCAATGGTGTGATACAGTTCGAGGACATAAGGGGAATCCTGGCAGTATCTGGCCAATTTCTGCCAACTGCTGCTGGGTATCTCCATGTTGATAAACGCTGCCATGCCTTTCTGTATCTTCCCTCTCTTGATGATGGTCCTGTATCCTTCAATGATCCCCTCTTCCTCCAGGCGCCGCACTCTCTCCGTCACCGCCGGGGAAGTGAGCCCCACCAGAGTTCCCAGCTCCTTCATGGAGATTCTGGCATTTCCCTGAAGAATATTCAGGATCTTTTTGTCTGTACTGTCCATACGTCTCTGCCGCCTCCTGCCGATTGCAGCAATCCGGTATCTGAACGGTTACTGCCAATTCACTTTGTCCATTATAAATCTTTCCCTGGACCTTGTCCATCTATTTTCCCTATGACAAAGCGGCTGTTTTAATATTTTAAGAAAATATGGAATATTTCTTTCATTATAAAAGTCATACACTCCATATACCTTTTTCCCTCCATGTTCTTTTCGGTTTATGGCTGTTAGAATATAGACAGTAACAAAAAACCACTCTCAGGAGGTATTCATCATGGAAAACATCAATTTACCGATCACAGGAATCTGTTCCTTTGCCAAATATCCAATCTGTACTGACCTTGACACTCTGGATGCTGATATCGCCGTTCTCGGTGTCCCCTATGACCAGGGAGCTGCCTGGTACGGAGGCCAGCGGCTGGCACCCAGGGCGATCCGCAATATCTCCACTGCCTATGCAAGGGGCGAAACAGGATTCTATGACCCTGAGGAGAATGCCTATCTCCTGGCTGCCCCCATCAGAGTGGCTGACTGCGGTGATGCGGATATGCTCCACGGTGACCGGGAATACTGCTTCTCTTCTATAGAAGAAAGTGTGCGCAGAATACTGAAACGCGGTGCAGCCCCTGCCATTATAGGTGGTGATCATTCCATCTCGATCCCTGTGGCAAGGGCGCTGGAGGAACTGGGGGAAACTATCCATATTGTCCAGTTTGATGCCCATCTGGATTTTGCCATGTCAAGGGGACCTCAGAAATACGGGAACGGCAGCCCTGTCCGCAGAATGAGTGAAATGTCCCATATTGGCAATATCGTTCAAATCGGCATGCGAGGTCTGGGCAGCAGCTCCCGCCGGGACTGGGCAGACGCCAGAAGCGCAAATACTGTGATCACTGCAAAGGAGTTCCATCGTCTTGGCACAGAAAAAGTCCTGGAACAGATTCCTTCAGGAAAAACCTTTATCACCTTTGATATTGACGCATATGACTTATCCCTCATGCCTGCCACAGCAGCCCCTTCCCCCGGAGGCCTTCTTTATGACGAGACCTGTGAACTGCTGTCCGGAATTTGTGCCAAAACAGACGTCATAGGCTTCGATATGGTAGAAACCGCACCCTCTTATGACACCCCGGCCACTACAGGATGCCGGCTGGCAGCGCTGACCATGCTGCACATTATGGGGCAGATGACGAAAAAAACACTGGCGTAATCTTCCTCCATTGATTATAATGGTTCAAAACGAACACATTACATTCCAGATTGGAGGAAATGCTTATGCTTCATTCCAGTTATTATCTTCAGCAGCTCAGAGACATTCTATATATTGCGCCCGTTGTGCTGCTTGCCATTATGGGGCATGAATTTGCACATGGCTGGGTTTCAGACCGTCTGGGTGATCCGACTCCCCGTATGGATGGCCGTCTTACCCTGAACCCACTGAAACATCTGGATCCCTTTGGCACCCTGTGCCTGATCTTTTTCAAAATGGGCTGGGCAAAACCTGTGAGGATCAATACCCGCTATTACAAGAACCGCAAATCCGGTATCATTATGGTTTCCCTGGCGGGGCCTTTCATGAATTTCATACTGGCCTTCCTTTCCCTGCTCCTTTACGGCCTTCTCGGAAAATATGGCAGTGCTGCCTCCGCATCCGTTTCCGTATTTCTCCGGCTCTTTTCCTATTCGGCAGTTATGAACATTGGCCTTGGGGTATTTAACCTGATTCCCATACCGCCTCTGGACGGCTCCAATGTCCTGGCCGAACTGTGGCCGGGCGTTTCCGCCTTTTATCAGCGCATACGCCCCTACCGAACCTGGATTTTGGTCATTCTGCTGGCAAGCGGTGCTTTAAGCAGGCCTCTTGGCACAGCCAATACCCATATTCTCAACTCTCTCTGGGGAATTGTAAAACTGCTTCTGAATCTCAATCCGTATATGCCCAACACAGGTGTATCCATATAACGGCAAACGGGGGGTCCGGTTTATTTGGCTCCCCGCTCTTATCCCGTTTTTTCCCACACTTCTGTATTTTACACGGTCACATTCCCGGTACACTCTTTCTTTTCCGGAAACAAATGTCCGAAGATCCATCTTACAAAGGGTCCCGCAAAAAATATCTGCCAGCAAAATGCCATAGGAAAATTCATAACCGTTGTCTGGATCCATTTGGCTATTACCTGGGAATCCACTCCTTTAAAAAGAAGGGTGGCTATAAGGCTCATAAGAGGGCACATGATACACACAGTCATAGCTGATACGGCAAGGATCACCGCGGTCATCCGGTCCTCTCCCGGCGTCACAATGCGAAAAGCCAGTTTTTTTGCCAGCGGTCCCGCTATGAACATCTCCAGCAGAAATCCTGCGATCCCCATAACAACCAGTTCCCCAAACGCCATGACAAACACCTCATTGGTAAGTCCGCCTCTGTCCAATGCTATGTTGTACACCACAAGAGCGTAAACCATCACGACCACCATGATGAGCGTAAAGATAATGTCCTGAAATTTTGTTTTCGGCATAATAAATCCTCCTTATTCCGGCAACAAAAAAAGGCACCAAGACCGATGACCCGTAACTTTCGCTGCGATTATGTCATACAATCTCACTACCATTTTCATCTAATACCGTTATTTAATTTTCACTATCATCCTATTTCTTCATGAAATAAGAAAAGCGCGAGACGGGACTCGAACCCGCGGCCTCGACCTTGGCAAGGTCGCGCTCCACCAACTGAGCCACTCGCGCATAAGAGCGGGTGATGGGAATCGAACCCACATATCCAGCTTGGAAGGCTGGTGTTCTACCACTGAACTACACCCGCAGGTTATTCTGTTGTGTATTTGTCCTTAAGACGTTATTTATAATATAATAAATTGTTCCAATTGTCAAGACATTTTTCACAATTTTTTTCAAAGGAAATTTGAACTTCTTTAGAATCTATGTTATGCTGTAATCATCCATGTGTGCTGAACGGAAAAAAAATGCCCCCTGCCACGTATCCGCAGGTATATGAGATCATAACTTTTTCAGCCGCAAAAAACGGACAATACCGCTGTCCTATCTTAATGAAAAGGAAGGATGTTGATTTTGAAAATACAAGAATCCGCAGAAAACTATTTGGAAACTATTCTCGTTATCGGAAAAAGAAAATCCCATGTGCGCTCCATAGACATTGCCAACGAACTGGAATTCTCAAAACCCAGTGTAAGTGTTGCTATGAAAAATCTCAGAATCAACGGCTATATCGAGGTTGACTCTGAAGGCTTTATCACACTCACACCGGAAGGCCGGAAAATAGCAGAAAAAATATATGAACGCCACCAGCTCCTTTCCGGATGGCTGATGCGCCTGGGTGTTGATCCCAAAATAGCTGCTGAGGATGCCTGCCGTATGGAGCATGTGATAAGTGCTGAGAGCTTTGAGGCCATTAAAAAGCACACCCACGGAACCAATAAGGAGTAAACGCTTTTACACAGAGGAACACCCATAAAAAATCACGGAATCCCGCTGAATGCTCTGCGGTTTCCCGTGATTTTTTTAGTTAGGCCAAACCTTTTTCCTCCAGCCAGTCTGCCAGAATGTGTTTTCCGGCCTTGATCTTCCCGGCCCTAAGCTGGAACTCTATCAGGGTCAGTAACGTAAATACCGCACACAGAATGATCATAAACACCACTGGGCCCCGTATACTTTCCCCTCCTGAAATCGTACTTCTGAATGCCTCCACCGAATATGTGAACGGCACCCACTCATGAAGATAGGGGACAAAAGAACCTGAAATCTCAAGAGGATAGGTTCCCACAGAACCCGCAAGCTGAACCACCATAAATACCAGCATCAGAAAGCTTCCTACCTTGCCGATGAAATTGGTAAAGAAATACATCACTGACATAAATGCCACACTGGCCAGACACGCAAAACCAATCGTTCTGCCCATCTCTGCCGGATTGAATCCGTCAAATACATGAAGAAGCAGTATCATGGCAACCGCCTGCAAAACAGCTATGGTGTAAAGTACTGAGGCCTTGCTGAGCCACCAGGAAAATCCTGATTTTAGCTTACCTTTATATTTTGTCAGCGGGTACATCAAACTGAACGCAATGCATCCCACCCAGAGTCCTACGCTCATCATATAGGGCGCCATTGCGTGCCCGTTATTCTCCACTGTGGTTATCATAGTCTCGCTGGTCTCAACCGGAGCAGCAAACATTTCCACGGTATCATCCGTGGACTTTGTATCTTTTACCTGCTTTGCTCCGTCCTGAAGACTGCTGCTGAGTGTCCGGGAACCATCGGCCGCCTGGCTGATACCGTCCCCCAGCTCTGCACTGCCGTCCCTTAGTTTTCCGGCCCCTTCCTGGATCGCTCCGGCCCCCTGACTTAACTGGGAGGCTCCATCCAGCAATGTGCTGTTATTTGCCGTTAGTTCCCTGGTCCCGGAAACCAAGGAACCAGTTCCGTCTTTCAGCTCTGCAGCTCCGTCGAAAAGCTGACCGCTTCCCTGGAGAAGTTCCTTAGCTCCGTCATCCAGCCGTGCTGCTCCGTCCGCCAAAGTCCCGGCTCCCTGGTCCAGGCTGCCGGCTCCCTGATCTAATTGACTGATCCCGGCTTCCAGTTCAGGTACCTTTCCCTGCAGTGTCCCGGCACCATCATTCACCTGGCCTGCCCCTGTACTCACGCTGGTAATTCCCTTCAGAAGACTGTCACTCCCGTACAAAAGCGGCTGCATAGCCTCTGTTCTGAACTGTTCGCCTCCCGCTGCCGCCTGCCCGATTCCGGCCTTCAGAAGCGGAGACTTCTGATCCAGCTCAGCCGTTCCTGCCTCCAGCTGCTCTGCGCCTGCCTTTGCCTGGCCTGCGCCCTCATACAGCGCCAAGGCCCCGTTCTCCAGTGCTGCCATATTCCCCGTTACCGCCTTCACGCCGCCTGTATAAGCAGCTGTTTTGTCAGCAAGGGTCTGGCTGCTGTCCCGCAGTTTTCCAACCGCAGTTACCACCTGTTCCATGGCCTGCGTATCCGCATCGGATGCCTGGCTGGTTTCCACAGTAGTCACGGTCTGTCCTTTCACCCTGTCAAGCGCATTCAAAGCCCCATCCGCGGATGCTGAAACAGCTTCCCCTGTTCCTCTCAAAGCTGTGCCGCTTTCCCTTAACAGAGCTGCCACATTTTCCAGCCGGCTGTTGCTTTCATTTACTGCATTCTCATTTTCCTGCGCTGCCGCAACAGCCTGATTGGCCGCCTGGGCAACCAGTTCTATATCTCCCGAAGCCACCGCAGCCTCAAGAGCTGCCGCCAGCCCATCCGAAGATACGGCATTGACACTGCCAATTCCATCCGCAGAAGTTTCCAGCTCCCCGGCTTTTCCCTGCAGTTCATCTGCCAGCCCATAGAGGACATCCAAAGCCTGCTTTGCCTCTGAGACATCCACATCCGTCTGAACCGTCGCCGCCTCCCCGGAGGCCGGTGTTCCGCTTCCGCCTGCTGTCAACATGGCATAAAGCTGTTCCAGTCCCTGATTCAGCGCTAAAACCCCATCTGCCAGTTGTTCCGAATTGGCTCCGCCTTCACCATTGACTGCCTCCATACCGGCTTTCACCTGTCCGATTCCGGCTTTCAGATTTCCGCTTCCGGTTTCCAGGTCTTTTGTCCCCTGGGCAAGAGCCTCTGCCCCCACATGAATCTGTTCTGCCGCATCCGGCAGTGTATCCGTACTCTGCCTGAGGACTTCCAGCCCTCTGCATAGCTCTGCCATAGCTGCATCTGCATTCGATACCCCCACTTTCAGTGATGTACCTCCTGCTTCAAGCTGTACCGCTCCGTCCGCCAGTGCACCTGTGCCCTGAACAAGCTGATCCACACCCTCTTTCAATACAGGCACCTTTCCATCCAGTTCCGAAAGTCCTTTATGCAGTGCCCCGGTGCCGTCTTTCAGCTCCCAGGCCCCGGAAACCAGGGCGCCGGTCCCGTCAGAAAGTTCGCTTACCCCTGACTTTGCCGCCGTCACACCATCCTTCAGTTCGGCTGCTCCCGAATCCAGCTGTCCGGCTCCGCTGTTTACTGTGCTGACGCCGTCCACATAGGTTTTCAGGCCCACACGCAGCGTATCGCTCCCCTCCCGGAACGTAAGCGAGCTGTCCGCCAAAGTCTCAAGATTATCCGTTATGGTCCGGTTCCCCTCAGAGACCTTATCCATGCCCTCTTTCAAATCTCCGGACCCGTCAGCTGCCTCCTGCATTCCATCCCCGGCCTCAGCGATCTGGTCAAACACAGCCTGCGTATAAGTCTTGGTCACTTCCTCCGCCACACTGTTTTTCACCTTCTCCATAGCCGTCTCACTCATTTTAGACGCAATATAATTCGTTCCCGGATTCGTCTGATAAGCAAGCTCCATCTTCTCAGGTTTTTCATCCATCACCGTAGCAGCATTGGCAGAAAAATCCTCAGGGATCGTGATCATCATATAATACGTCCCATTCCTCAGTCCTCTCTTTGCCGTCTCTGCATCCACAAAATTGAAACAAAGCGACTCCTCATCCCTGAGTTTCTCTGTCAGCTCCTTCCCCACATTCAATTCCCTGTCATTATAGGAAACTGCTCTGTCCTCATTCACCACCGCCACCGGCAGCTTATCCAGATTTCCATAAGGATCCCACATAGACCCCAAAAAAAGCGTCGTATAAATTGTAGGAATCAAAATAATCGCCACAACCACCACCAAAAGCAGCTTATTGTGGACCAGTCCCTTCCATTCCTTTCTCAGCAAATCACATTCCCCTTTCTATCACCATGATTTCCAACACGCCCTCTACCATTCTATGCCCCATCCTCATTTTAGCATGTTACTGTTCACTCCATTCTCAACAGCAAGCTCTGCCATACACAGTTTTGCCCTTTCAGGTATTTCCGCCTCTCAGCCAGCAAAATACAGCGAATCATCCCTAGCGCCTGCTAACTCAGAATTTCTCTTCGCCCCGTCTCACAGAACAACATCCCATGACCGTGACTTATAACATACTCCACTTCCATTAATAGATACCGTGTTGATTTCTAAAGCAACCTGTATTATACTAAAATCACCCCACCCCCACAACCATCAATCTCCCCTCACCCTATCCATTACTAGACACACCCACCCCCATATGTAGCATTTTATACTTTTTTAACATTTCCCCACACCATGTAACCACACACCCTCAGGCCACACCCCGCTCACCCGCACTATACAACCATGTAATCCTACAAGCTTCACCCACTCACCCCGCACCATACAACCACGTAATCCCACAAACTTCACCCGCTCACCCACGCAACATACAACCATGTGATCCCACAAAATTCACCCGCTCACCCACGCAACATACAACCATGTGATCCCACAAGCTTCACCCGCTCACACCCACACTATACAACCACGTAATCCCACAAACTTCACCCGCTCACCCACGCAACATACAACCATGTGATCCCACAAGCTTCACCTGCTCACACCCACACTATACAACCCACAAGCTTCACCTGCTCACACCCACACTATACAACCCACAAGCTTCACCTGCTCACACCCACACTATACACCCCACAAGCTTCACCCACTCACACCCGCACTATACAACCAGGTGAAGTCGCAGCGGCAGGGCCGGGAGGGCAGGGTGTCAGGTGAGGGATGTTTTAGTGGAGCGCCAGGGAGATCCACCTGCCCCAGTCGCTTACTGAGGAAGCCGCTGCTGACGAAGTTAGCGAATGGGAGCAGGTTAGCTCCCTGGCAGCGGAACGCTTCCCTCACCTGACACCCTGCCCTCCCGGCCCTGCCGCTGCGACTTCACCGTCCCCCCTATACACGAAAGGAGCCCCCCATGCCCAAAAAACCCGACCGCCGTGTCCGCAAAACCAAATCCCACCTCCGCGCCGGCCTCTCCAAACTCATGCAGCACAAAAGCATCAAAGAGATCACCGTAAAAGAACTGGTAGAAGAGGTAGACATCAACCGTTCCACCTTCTATCTCCACTACACTGACATCTACAACCTGCTGGAAACCATAGAGAACGAACTCCAGGAAGAAATCCTGAAGATCATCCAGGAACACCCTGTCAGCCCCTTCAACGAGGCCAGCTTCCCCTTTATAGAGGACATCTTCCTAATCCTCTGGGAAAACAAAGACATCTGCAGTGCCCTTTTAGGCCCCAACGGCGACATGTCCTTTGTCAGCCGCATAGAGAGCATTATATCCGAGCACAGCCTGAAGGTCCTAAAAGCCACCTTCCCGGAAAACATGGACAGCCTGAAATACTCCTATTCCTTCTGTCTGACAGGATGTATCGGCCTAATCAAAACCTGGCTGGACTCAGACACCGGGGAATCCCCCCAGCATATGGCTGATCTGACCTTCCGCCTCATCATGAACGCATTAAAAGACATCTACCCCAAACCGTAAGCAATTCTAAACTTTGGTCCTTTACCGTCAGCAAAAAGCCTGGGATACCGGGTCCTATCAGATGCCTCATGCACTACACGATCTGCATGATACATCCATATAGAACCCGGCATCCCAGGCTTTCCAAAAACAGCTCCCACACCTTTACCGAACCAGCCTGCCGGCATATATCCGCTGACTGCCTTCCGCAATCTGTGCGTCACACTCTAATAACTTTCCCTTGCACTCTTGGCAAACCAATCTTCCCTAAGCGTCACATAAAGTTCTACATTAGTAGCGTCCACATAAGGCTTCACATAGAAAATCCCAGCGATCCCGCATGTAACCGCACCCACGAACAACCATCCAATAAAAGAAAGATCCAGGAAAAAAGCTTCCCACTTCTGTCCATACATCATCTCTTTACTGATTCGCAGTGCTTCCCTGTAATCAATATCCGGCTGCTCCGCCAGTATATACGGAACCATACGGTAGGCATAACTCATCACGATCCCCGGAATCACCAAAAGCAGTGTCCACAGAGCAACAAACAGATTCTTCATGAACATGACCAGCACGGAATTTCCATAAAAACCGCTTTGAAAACCAAACAGCAGTTTAGAAACAGGCGCCTTATAATCCCTGTTTTCCACATAAAATCTACAGGCTCCCACCAACAGCATCTGGAATATAAAAACATCGAGAAGAATCACAGCCAGTGAAACAGCACCTGAGCTGAACGCATTTCCTCCCCAGTTAAAAAATAAATGGTCCCAGTCAAAACTTAAATGAAGCCCTGAAAATTCCAAAAACGAACCAGATGCTCCATCACTGTCATAATTACGCCCGTACTTAGCCGCCACCAAAGAAGCTATCAAGGACACCAATACTGCAGGCCCGTAATTTCTCAGGAAATTGGCTTTTCCGTTCATTTTAAGTTCCATTCTGTTCCACATATTATCATCCCCCATTCTCCGGAATCAGTGAAAATACCGGATACTTTTTTCACTGTTCCATATTACCATACTTTCATGGAAAATGATACTTCTTTACTGTATTTTCTACCTGGGTAATACTCCTTACCCCTTCCGTTGCCCCCATTTTCTCCACTGCCAGCGCGCCGCAGGCATTTGCATATGCTGCTGCCGTATGCAAATCCATTTCCCTCGCCAGTGCATACACAAACCCTGCTGCAAAACAGTCACCCGCCCCTGTTGTATCCACACACCGGACTCCGGGAACCGCCGGGCTTTCAAAAAACAATTCCCTGTTCTTCACAAAGCACCCCTTATCCCCGCATTTAATCACCACATTGCCCACACCACAGTCCAAAAATACATCCGCAATTTCATGCAGCTCTCTCTTCCCGGTAACCAGCACTGCCTCCTCATAATTAGGGAAAAGAAAATCCACAAAGGACAGTGCCTCCCGTATCTCTTCGGCTGTCTCCCCGTTTTTTCTCTTGGTCATATCCGCGCAGACCAGTATCCCCTGTGCTTTGGCCCTGGAAAACAACCGGGCCATATCTTTGCTGCCAAGCCTGGGAAAGACAAAGATACTGGCAAAACTAAGTATTTTCACATTCCGAAGAAAATCCCCCTCCAGATGTTCCCCGGAAAGTATGCGCAGAGTTCCATGTGGATTCGTCAGAAAACACCGCTCCCCGTTTTCCTTCACCAGCACCACATTGATGCCTGTATCCACACCGGGTTCCGTCCTGGCAAAATCAAGTCCTATCCCCCATTTCCGGCAATGGCCTCTGATAATCTCCGCAGCCGGGTCCTCACCAAGCACAGTAAGAAGCCGGACCTCCTCTCCCAGCTTTGCCAGAACAGAGGCTTCATTCAGAGCGTCCCCGCCTGTCCTCATGGTGATGGCTTCCGCCGGACTTGAGCCGGTCTGAAAAACGCCCTCATCTGCCGGCTCTGCCAGCACATCCAATATGGCTGCACCCACAATTAAAATTTTTCCATCCATCTTCTCACTCCTTTGCTTCCCCTTTATCCCCTTGACTACTCTGTCAGCCACGGGCGGCCCCGGCTCTGTCAAGGTCTATCTGCCGCCCTCCCGGAACTTTGCAAATAAATCCTTAAACTCCTGCCGGTCCCTTAAAAAGTCAAACGCTTCCCCTTTTTCTATCTCCATTAATAACCCGTTACGCATTCGCTCAAATATTTCCTTCTGCTGTCCGTTATCTGCGCTCTGTTCCGCCAGCTTATCATACAATCTGCTTTCCCCCGGATTCCATGGTTTCCCCATAGATTCCAGCATTCTCTCCAGCAGTTCCAAGGTTCTGACCGCATCCTTTTCAGCCACCGCAGCCGAATAATCCGCCACATACTTTCCGTATTCCCACAGATCCAGCAGTTCCACCGCATCTCTGCATTTTCTCCTATAATATTCCACGCCCTCATCGCATCCCTGCTCCTTACAGATTTCCATAAGGACGATCAGGCAATTCTGTACATCTCCTGCTGCCTGGAGAAGCTTCTTCTGGGTCAGCTTCACTGCCTCCTCTGTTTTGCCCTGTTTTCTGTAAAGGAGGATAAGCATGGGCCTTTTATCCACGCCCAGGTCAGGGATCTCCTCCAGCAGTTCCGCTGCCCTGTGGTATTCCTCCATCTGAATGTAATCACCTACCAGCATATTCAGGGCGCTGCCTCTGATTCCCCAATCGGCTTTTTTGTCCCTGGCAACTCTCTCAAATAATCCCCTTATCTCCTCCTCATACCCCGCCTTATCCTCTTCCGCCGTAGGAAACATAAGAAGGGCACCTTTCAGAAACCCGGCGAGATTGTAAATCAGCTTATAACTGTTGGGATACTCCTTGATCTTCTGCACCGCCAATTCATGTCCCGGCTTATACCCGCTCTCTTTCAGCACTGCAAAAATACGGCTGCAAAAATGATTGATCTCCTCGTCGGTCAGCTCCTCCTTAAAAGACAGCAGTGTATTTAAATCCACCTTCAAAAGCCTTGCAAGGGGCGGAAGCAGCGTAATATCAGGATAGCTCACTCCCTTTTCCCATTTGTTGACAGCCGGTGCTGATATCCCCAGATACTCTGCTGCCTGTTCCTGGGTCAGCTTCAATTCTTTTCTTCTCGTTCTGATAATCTCATTGATCTTCATAATATTGTCCTCCATATTCAAGACGGACAGCCGGAGCCAGCCCCCGCTCTGCTTTTTATTTCCAAGGCAAAGTTTTTTGCTATGTTCATTATAACAGATGTACATTCCCTGCACTATTGAATCCTTTTTAATTTTCGGTCAATAACTTTAACCATAAGTCAAATTACAAACCGCCCTCTTCCCGGCATCCCTTTCCTTCTTATGCCCGCCCTACGAGCCACAGCCTGCCGTCCCGTACCCGGCAAAACTCCCAAACTGCCGGTGTTAAAATGCCGGTCATAATTTTACCATTGTTGAAACCGGCCGGGCGTGCTATAATCTAAATTGCAGGATACCTGCATAAAATAGTCCAATTTAAGGAGGTTTTTACTATGTTAGACAAAAAAGTATCTGAACTGCTGAACACGCAGATCAACAAAGAATTCTACTCCGCCTATCTATATCTGGATTTTGCCAATTATTATAAAGACCAGGGACTTGACGGTTTTGCCAACTGGTACAACGTACAGGCCCAGGAGGAACGTGACCATGCCATGCTCTTCATCCAGTATCTGCAGAATAACAGTGAACAAATATCGCTGGAATCCATAGACAAGCCGGACAAGGTCTTTGACGCCTTTGACCAGCCCCTCCATGCAAGCCTGGAACACGAGCGCTATGTGACCAGCCTGATCCATAACATCTACGACGCTGCGTACACTGTAAAGGATTTCCGTACCATGCAGTTTTTGGACTGGTTTGTAAAAGAACAGGGGGAAGAGGAGAAGAACGCAGAGGATTTGATCCGCAAATTTGAGCTCTTCGGACACGACTCCAAAAGCCTCTATATGCTGGATTCCGAACTGGCGGCCAGAGTATACGCTGCCCCTTCCCTGGTACTCTGATATGAGCGGGGAAAAATATCTGTGTCCCTGTTTCAAGGTCACAAAGAAGGATATCAAGGAAGCCATAAAAGACGGGGCCTCCTCTTTTAAAGAAGTGCGGAAAAGGACCAAAGCCGGAAAAGGCTGCGGCCACTGTGAATGCAAAGTGAAAAAATACGCTAAAAAGCAGTTAAAAAAACACGCGTCATGAATTTTGACGCAAAAATGCCTGCGGGGTCACAATACACTGTGTCGTGATCACCCCGCAGGCATTTTTTATTCCTACCAGATTCCAAGCATTTTCTGCATGACCAGGCTCATGCCCGTAATCCCGGCCCAGCAGCAGGCCCCCATAAAAATTGGCTTCCCGCCTGTCTTTATAAGCTTCACCACATTGGTATTCAGCCCGATCGCCCCCATTGCCATGACAATGAAAAACTTGCTCAGGGTCTTCAGAGGACTAAAAATCCCCGCCGGGACTCCAAGGCTCACCCCAGCGGTTGTAATAATAGAAGCCCCCACAAAGTACAGGATAAAGAAGGGGAAAATCTTCTTGAACTCAACCTTATTCCCCTCCTCCTTGGCATTCTTTGCCCTAACAAATGCCAGTACCAGGGTAATGGGAATGATCGCCAGTGTCCTGGTCAGTTTCACGGTCACGGCCTTGTCAAGAGTGGCTGACCCCAGATGATAAAGTGAATCCCAAGTGGAGGCAGCAGCGGTTACAGAGGACGTATCATTGACAGCCGTCCCCGCAAAAATTCCGAAAGCCTCCCCGCTGTGAGTATCAAATCCGATCAAAGCTCCAAAAGCCGGAAACAAAATTGCGGCCAGAATGTTGAACAGAAAGATAACAGAGATAGCCTGAGCCACCTCCTCGTCATCTGCATCAATGACCGGTGCCGTAGCCGCAATGGCAGAGCCGCCGCAGATGGAGGAACCGACCCCCACCAAAGTAGATATTTTACCCGGGATCCGCATAATCCGGTGCAGTACATAAGCCATCACCAGTGATGTAGTGATCGTTGCTACAATAATGGGAAGGGACTGCTTTCCTGTCTGCAGGATAACGGATAGGTTCAGACCGAATCCCAGAAGGATCACTGCATACTGCAGAACCTTTTTAGAAGTAAATGTGATGCCCTGCTGTACGCCAGATCTATCCTTTAGAAGAAGTGTGACCGCCATACCCAGAAGAATGGCAAAAACCGGTCCGCCGATCACCGGCAGCGCTTTTCCCAAAAACCAGCTGGGCAGTGCGATGGCAAGACAGAGCAAAAGACCTTTCCAGTTCTTTTTCAAAAAATCCATAGTGCTTTTCCCCTTTTCTTATTTGCTTTTCCTGGTATATCTTACCATGGATTTACAATAAAGAAAAATTATTTATATTTATTTTTCCATAAATATATTTTATAATATATCCTATACAGGAGGATAAGAATATGCAGGATTTCCGCATGGAAACTTTTTTAACCGTATGTGAAGAATTGAATTATACACGCGCTGCCCAGAAGCTGGGGCTGACACAGCCGGCTGTCTCACAGCAAATACATTTTCTGGAGCAGTTCTACAATACACGCCTGTTTACTGTGCAGGGCCGGAAATTATATTTGACAGAAGCCGGTAAGCTTCTCCACGCTTCTGCCCAGACCATGAAAAATGATGAGGCCCATCTCCGCCGCAGGCTTTTCGATGTACAGCAGCCCAAAAGGGAATACCACTTTGGCGCAACCCTCACAGTAGCTGAATACATACTCCCGGGTAAAATAAAAAATATCCTGAAGGAGGACCCGGACTGCCGTATGAAGATCACCGTCCAAAATACAAGGGAACTGCTGCGCCAGATTGACACGGGCGAAATTGACTTTGCCGTTGTGGAAGGCTCCTTCCCCAAGGAGGAATATGATTTTCTCCCCTACAGCAGAGAACCGTATATTGCTGTATGTTCCCCCGGCTTTCCCCTGCCCCAATGCCCCTGTGTCCTGGAAGACCTGCTTTCCTATACGCTGATCACCCGTGAAAAAGGCTCAGGCACCAGAGATATCCTGGAGTCCATCCTTGCCCAGCAGAATCTGAAGCTTGCCGACTTTTCCCGCGTAGTGGAATACGGCAGCATCGGCGCCATCAAACGGCTGACCGCCGCCGGATGCGGCATTACCTTTCTATACAAAAAGGCCGCGGAACACGAGCTCCGCAGCCGGAAATTAAAAGAGATCAAATTACAGGAATTTCACCTGCTCCATGGACTTAATTTTGTCTTCCGCAAAGATACCATTTTCAGGGAAGAATACGCTGAACTCTATTCCCTCCTGAAATGACGCTGCCTGGATCCAAAACATGCCTACGCCGCATCTGCTGATTCCATTCCCCCGGTGATCCGCTCTATGCCGAAGCAGACCTTCTCAAACAAAAAGTCAAACACCAGGCCATATACAACGCCGAACAGGTTGTTTACAAGCCTCAGCGCCATGGAACCTGCCATGCCGAACATTCCCATAGCCATGGTAAGGGCTCCGAAGGAGTTAAACACGGTCTGCCACAGATAGGTAGCGGAAAATCCCACGCCAATGCCGCCCAGCATTCCGATACAACCGTAAAAGCTCTCCGGGATCACAGCACAGAGACCGAAAAACAGAACACAGCCAATCAAATTTCCCGGGAAACGGTATTTAAACCGGTTGAGCAAATCCCTGCGAAACGGCTGGATAATGGACATCATGGCAAATCCTGCCCACATGACCCTGGGCAGATGAAGAAGCTGTGCCAAAAACATGCCTGACGATATGCCGAGGGCCATGCGCAGCTGCCACTTGGTCCTGGCCGATGAAAATGCAAACTCCCGCAGTAAATCCCCCAGTCCCCTCTTATACCGGATACCCCTGTGGTTTCTGTAAAAAACCAGGACAGTCAGCAGCGCTCCCAGAGCCAGCGCAAGGACGCGCATAAAGTATTCCCTGCCTGACACATGGTTTCCCTGAAGGAGAAGATAGCCCAGAACCCAGGTGGCGTGATTGGACATGATGATGTTATGGCACCCCAGTGTAAGGATCAGAAGTAAAAAGACAAAATCCAGAAAAAATCCCCACCCCGGTGACACCATGTTAGTCAGCTTAGGCCCCACTGCCAGAATGGTAAATAAAACAACGATAACCCCATTTCCATGGGATGCCTTGATCCCCAGATCCGCTGACCTGAAAACCATCACGGTAAGCAGCACCACCACACCGGCCACGCTGTTGCTCTCCCCGAAGATCCCTGTATAAGCCGTGACAAATACCATACAAAAAGCAAGTGTCAGAAACACTTTAAAAATATAGATGAGAAGATGCCTTCCCCTCTCACTGTTGTCCTTACTGTTCTTGATCAGCGCCTTGGAACCGGCCTGATTTAACTGCAATTCCTGATAAATACTCAAATGATCCACTCCCTGAATAACTATTTTTTATTACTGCTGTATCTGTTGTGTTTCCCCTGCATGATGATTTGCCACACGTATCAGCTCCATAAGCCGGCCAAACGTCTCCTCCCCGGCTTTGCGCCTCATGGAATACAGAGGTTCCAGATAATACCGGTACGTGCGCTCCAGCTCCTCCTGCCCTTTGTCCGTAATATACAGAAAATAACTGCGATGGTCTTCCGCGCAGGCCTCTTTCCCCAAAAATTCTTTTCTGCACAGACTCTCCACCAGACGGCTGACCACGGGCTTGCTGATCCCCATACCCGCGCATAGCATGTGGGACGTGAGCCTCTCCTGTGAAAGTGCCACGCGGGAGAGCAGATCCAGTTCCTGGGCAGAGGAAATACCGCCCTTTTTTGCCCTTCTAACATGCAGACTGCAGAAAAGCCTGATATCCTGCATACTCTCCATCATTTCTATCCAATCATATTCCATTGCTTTTCTCCCATATATGCGTTCACAATTTGCCCGGTACGGCCCTGTTTAGTTTACTTTATCAACCATTAAGACATACTACGCCAATTAGTTCATTTTGTCAACTACTTTCACATGCTTTTTACAACGTCACCTGCATATCCTTAAACTCTTTCGGTGATATTCCATACTCTTTCTTGAAAGCGCGGTAAAAACTGGAATAATCACCAAACCCAAACATGGGATATACCTGACTGATCCCCACATCCCCCAGTATGGCGTCCCTGCAGGCTGCCAGACGTTTTTTTGTGATATACTGGTGAATGGACAAGCCCGTACTGTCTTTAAAAATATGCGCAATATGATATTTACTCACAAAAAACTGTTTTGCCAGATTTTCCAGTGACAGATCACCGTCCAGGTTTTCTTCTATATAATCAGCCAGCCCCTGATACAGGTTCAGTTCCTCTCTCACACTTTTCGGATAATTCTGTTCGTGCACGATTCTGTTCAGGTGGAGGATCAGGTCATTGACGCACAGGGAAATCTTAGCCTCCCTTCCGAACCGTTTGGAACGCATTTCATCAATAAGTCCAAAAACCTTAGACTGAATGGTATTAAAGATCACCACATCTGTGTGGAAGATATAATTCTTTGTCACCTTCACATGCTGCATGAGATAGGCATAATCCGAAGAGATCTCCATCAGGCTGTTACAGTATTCCTCTGTGATCCAGAACACAAACCGCCTGTATGGATTCTCCTGGTTCCTGATAACCGCATGGTGCTGCGCCCTGGGCGGTATCAGCACAACGTCCCCGGGCCTCATGGGATATTCTTTCTCTTCTATTATCATGGTCACATTGCCCTCCAGGAAAAAATAGAACTCATAATAGCTGTGCGCATGGTTTTTTACCTGAGATAAATAAAAGTCACTGTAATAATAAATTTCAAAATCCTGGGAAAGCATATACTGTCTGGTACTGAACGCGGTCTGTAGATTTTTTTTCAAAGCTTTCACCTCCGTCCTTTTTTACAGACTACCACGAAACCGCAACTTTTGCAATGTAAACAACAAATCAGTCAATTGGATTTTTTCCCGGAGTGGCTATAATAATAGATAACAAGTAAATGAATCCCAAGCGGAAAAGAGAAAGGATACGAAAAACTATGGAAATGACATTAAGATGGTATGGTTCTAAATTTGACACAGTCACTCTGAAACAGATTCGCCAGATTCCCGGTGTAACAGGGGTTATCACTACCCTTTACGATACACAGCCAGGTGAGGTCTGGAGCAGAGAGCGCATCGCTGCCCTGAAAGAAGAGGTTGCTGCATCAGGACTTCACATTTCCGGTATCGAGAGCGTAAACATCCATGACGCCATCAAGACCGGCTCCCCGGAAAGAGACATGTACATTGACAACTATATCGAGACTCTGGAAAACCTGGGAAAAGAAGACATTCATCTGGTATGCTACAACTTCATGCCTGTATTTGACTGGACCAGAACAGAGCTGGCACGTGTGAGACCGGACGGCTCCACAGTTCTTGCATACACACAGGAAGCGGTTGACGCCCTTGACCCGGAAAACATGTTTGAATCCATCGCAGGCGATACCAACGGCACGATCATGCCGGGCTGGGAGCCGGAACGTATGGCTAAGATCAAAGAGCTGTTCGACATGTACAAAGACATTGACGACGAAAAATTATTTGAAAACCTGAAATACTTCCTGGAACGCATCATGCCTGTCTGCAACAAATACGACATCAACATGGCGATCCATCCGGATGATCCTGCATGGAGCGTATTCGGCCTTCCGCGTATCATCATCAATAAGGCCAACATCCTCCGCATGATGGCAATGGTGGATGACCCGCACAACGGCGTTACCTTCTGCTCCGGTTCCTATGGCACCAACCTGGAAAATGACCTGCCGGATATGATCCGTTCCTTAAAAGGCAGAATCCATTTTGCTCATGTGCGCAACCTGAAATTCAACTCACCTACCGATTTTGAGGAAGCCGCCCACCTCTCCACAGACGGAACCTTTGATATGTACGAAATCATGAAGGCTCTCTATGATATCGGGTTTGAAGGACCTGTCCGCCCTGACCACGGCCGCATGATCTGGGATGAAGTGGCAATGCCGGGATATGGCCTCTACGACAGGGCACTTGGCGCAACATACTTAAATGGTCTTTGGGAAGCAATCGTGAAAGGAGCAAGATAGTCATGCAGGTAAATGAGCAGGGTTTAAAAAATAAAGAACAGTGGGAAAGCAAAGGCTACTCCCTTCCGGGATTTGACAGAGCAGCCGTGACTGAGAAAACCAGAGAAAATCCGTTCTGGGTCCACTTCGGCGCAGGCAACATCTTCCGTGCCTTCCAGGCAAACGTAGTGCAGGACCTTTTAAACAAAGGTGTTCTGGACCGGGGTCTGGTCGTTGCAGAGGGATTTGACTATGAAATCGTGGAAAAAATGAACCGTCCCCATGACGGCTACAGCATCCTGGTCACCTTGAAAGCAAACGGTTCTGTGGAAAAAACGGTTGTGGGCAGTGTAGTGGAGTCCCTCACCGTTGACTCTGAAAATGATGCGGACTTTAACCGCCTGCGTGAAATCTTCAAAAAAGATTCTCTGCAGATGGCCAGCTTCACCATCACAGAAAAAGGCTACAGCCTTGTAAACGGCAAGGGTGAAATGCTCCCCTCTGTTGTGGCAGATATGGAAAAAGGCCCGGAAAAACCGGAAAGCTACATCGGCAAAGTGGTAAGCCTTCTGTTCACCAGATTCCAGGCAGGTGAAAAACCGATCGCCATGGTGAGCATGGACAACTGCTCCCACAACGGCAGCAAGCTCCACGACGCAGTTTATGCATTTGCAAAAAAATGGTCTGAGACAGGCCTGACAGATAAATCTTTTGTGGATTATATCGAAAACCCGGCAAAGGTTTCCTTCCCCTGGTCCATGATCGACAAAATCACCCCAAGACCGGACCCGTCTGTGGAAGAAATCCTGAAAAGGGACGGCGTGGAAGAATTAGAGCCGGTTGTAACCTCCAAAAACACATACGTGGCTCCCTTCGTAAATGCTGAGGAATGCCAGTACCTGGTCATCGAGGACGCCTTCCCCAACGGAAGACCTGAACTGGAAAAAGGCGGTCTGATCTTCACCACCCGTGAAACTGTGGATAAAGTGGAAAAAATGAAGGTCTGCACCTGTTTAAATCCCCTCCACACCGCACTTGCCGTATTCGGCTGCATCCTGGGCTATGACCTGATCTCCAAAGAGATGAAGGACGAGACCCTGAAAAAGCTGGTGGAAGGCATTGGCTATGTGGAAGGTCTGCCGGTTGTTATCAACCCCGGTATTCTGGACCCCAAAGAGTTCATTGACACAGTATTAAGCGTTCGTATCCCCAATCCCTTCATGCCGGATACCCCTCAGCGTATCGCTACCGATACTTCTCAGAAGCTGGCGATCCGCTTCGGTGAAACCATCAAGGCTTATCAGGCATCCCCGAAGCTTAACGTATCCGACTTAAAGCTGATCCCTCTTGTATTCGCAGGATGGCTCCGCTACCTGATGGGTGTGGATGACAACGGCAATCCCTTTGAATTAAGCCCGGACCCGCTTCTTGACACTGTCCTCCCATACGTTGCAGACGTAAAACTGGGCGAGCCTGTTGACGCAGAAAAACTGCTGAAACCGGTTCTGGAAAACGAAAAAATCTTCGGCGTGAACCTCTATGAGGCCGGCATGGCTGACACTGTATGCGGCTATTTCACACATATGACAGCCGGTACTGGCGCTGTCCGCAGCACACTGGAAAAATATGTTTGATCTCCCGTCATACCCTCTGGGGCCGCACGGCTCCTCCGCTCCTGCGGCCCCTCAAAAGGCGGCGCCATATGGTTCAAACCATATGGCGCCGCCTGTATTTTTATCCTTTAGTATACATCTGCTCCAAAGGGCATCAGGGCCAGTTTCGCTATTTTGAAATGCTGCATGCCAAAGGGAATTCCCACAATGGTAATACAGAGCAAAAAACCAATGACCAGGGACTCCAGAGCCAGGGGGATCCCCGTAACGATCATCCAAATGACATTCAGAAGCAGAGATCCTGCCCCACCGCCGTACTGCACTTCTTTTCCAAAAGGAAAGAAGGCAAGAGCCGCGAATTTAAAACACTGCATCCCTACAGGGATCCCAACAATTGTGATACACCATAAAAGCCCTGCCAGGCACCAGCTCAATCCGCTGATACAGCCGCCGAATACAAACCAAAGCACATTACCTAGACATCCCATATCTTTACCTCCTATCTATCCTATTCATTTAACAAGTCTCTTAATTCTTCAAGGATCACCTGCACCCGCATGATCGCGTCATCCACCTGCTCCCTGGCATCATTGATCTTTCTCTGCACCAGATAGTCTGACACAAGTCCGTCAAAAAAGAAGTCGGCAAACGTGAGGAATGAGCTGATATCCATTCGCAGATCTAAGGGAACCTGAACATCTCTTAACTCTCTCTGGAACACAAGAAGCTGTCTCTTTGCTTCCTCCATATAACCTGTGGCATCTGACATTTTTGAGTGTTTTACCCAGTCTGTAAAAAGACCGCCGCCCAGCATATCGAAAATCCCCCAGTTCTTTGCTCCCTGAAGCCTCTCTCTGGCACTCTCCAGACAATACAGGGCTTTCTCACCTGCCGCTGCTGCTTCCTCAATTTCTCTTCTTCTCACTATGTCTCTCATCTTTCTTTTCCTCCATTTTTTCAGCCGGCTTTTCTGCGGCGGATATCTGGAAGGTGTCTGGCAATAGATGGAACTAAAAAAGACCTCTATTATGACATCCGCCACAATAAAAGTCTTGCTATCTCATTTGATACGGACACCTCTCGGTATCGGTTGACGATTTCAAACCCGTTCATCTCTGAACGTTCAGCTACTCCCTTTCGATTGCTTGTATAGAATATAGCACAGAGTGGGAAAGTTGTCAATATATTGATACAAAATATGAAAGCTGCGGGACAGTTCACCCAAAACAGCGCTTTATTTGTCCTGTTTGCGGTGGCTGTCCCCCTTAAAAGCTTCTGAAACCTCTCCTTATATCATCAGCACTGCTTCTCCCCATCCGGACTTCCTGACTTCTGATACTGCTTGTCAAACTCCGTCCTCGGAAGCGGCTTGTTGAAATAATACCCCTGAATATAAAAGCACTCCAAATCCTTCAGTATCTCAAGCTGCTCTCTGTTTTCCACTCCCTCGGCAACCACATCCATCTGCAGTTCCTGGCAGAGGACCAGAATGTTTTTCACAATGATCCGCGCGTTCTCATTTGTGAGCAGATTATTCACCAATCCCTTGTCCAGCTTCAGATGGTTGAACCGGATCGCTGACAGGAAAGAGAGATTGCTGTATTTCGCGCCGAAATCGTCGAGTGCGATATGATAGCCTGCCTGACAGATCTGTTTTCCGATCTGGGCCACGGTGCTGCGTTCCACCTCTCCCATACTCTCTGTGATCTCTATCTCCACATACCGCTTATCCACGCCATAGCGGAAGATAATTTCCTCCATCTTATCAATAAGCTGTTCTTCCAGGAGCGTAGCCCTGGAAAAATTAAGGGAGACCGGAATCAGCTCCACCCCTCTGCGCTCCCACTCTTTTAAGATTTTACATACTTCCTCAAACACAAAAAAATCTATATAATGGATCAGCCCCGTTGCTTCCAAGAACGGAATAAACTTTCCCGGGGGCACGATCCCCTTGTCCGGGTCCTGATACCGCACCAGCGCCTCAGCGCCGAACAGGGTATTATTACAAGTATCAATCTTAGGCTGGAGATATACGGTAAATCTTCCGGCCGCCAAATCTTTCAGCAGATTCTTCAGCACTCCTGCACTTTTATGTACTTCCAGAAAGGGATGTTCATTATAGTACTCCTGCTTGGCTATCATTCTCCGTTCTTCTGCGCTGGCTATCAGAAAATCCAGACTGATATCCGTATCCGTCCAGGCGCTGCCCACCGAAGCACTGGTCACATCCCGCATCCTCTCACGCATTCTTTTCAGACGTTTTGTAAATGAATCCCGGGAAATATTCTCACTGATCAGCAGAAATTCATCCCCTGTAAAGCGGTAAATCCTTGCGGCCGGAAATTCATCCTGCATGATACCTGCGGTAAACTGTACTACATTATCCCCGTAGGCATTTCCGTAAACTCTGTTAATATCCTTCAGACCGTTGATATCTATGGAAATCACACCCAGAGAGATGAGCCCCTCCTCCTGCAGGCTGGAACAATACTCCTTATAACTGTTCCGGTTCAGCACACCTGTCAGTTCGTCATGATGAAGCAGGAATTCCTGTTTATCCTGGAGGCCGCGCTTTGTCAGTTCATTGGCCATAAAGTAGCGCATGATGGTGAGAATGGCCTTGTGCTCTGTATTTTTTGTGGGATTATCAACGCCCATACAGCCCACAAGCCTTTTTCCCTCCTCCAGCTCTGTCACAAAACAGGATGGAATATCCAGGTCCTTTAAAGTCTTATAAAGTGTACGGCGTTTCTCTTTCCACGCTTCCACATCGCTTACACATTGAAGCTGCCTTAATTCCGCCCATTCCCGCACATTTGGATTCCCGGGCTGGAGGTATAGGCTGCTCTCCTTAAAAAGAGATGGCATCCCCTCTTTTTTCCACTCATAAACTTCCTGTATGCAGCCGTTTTCCGGGTCACATGAAAATACATATGTCCTGTCCCCGCCATAGTATGCAGCCAGGGTTTCCAGCACCATCTCCAATGACTGTCTGAAATCGGCTGCCCCGGTGAGAGCGATCATACTCTGCAGCAGAACCTTTTCCCCCTCACTGTCAACCCCGGTGCAGGACAACCGCTCCGCTTCCACCTGTTCCTTTGGGGCTTCCAGCTTGTATTTTTTCAATTGTCTGCTGTAGACAAAGACACCGCTTCTTCCCATGGAGATGCCGGTCTCCAGTGCTGCTTTTGCCTTCTGGAATAACCCCTGGAAAATAGTATCCGGCCGGCTCTCAAAAATGATCCCGCAGGATACATTGACCGACTGACTGAGATTGGGAAACAGATAAGGCAGGGCAATCGTCCTGATCACCTCTTCTGCGCATTGGCGCACAAATTCCGATTTCGGATCGTTGTACACAAAAACTACAAATTCATCCCCATAAAACCTGCCGATAATGGCATCCTCTATAAACCTCATCTTAATCTGGTTGCCAATTTCTTTCAGCACGTCATCCGCGGCAACATAACCGATCTCCTGAACCAGTCTTGTAAAATAGTCCACATTGAACACCAGCAGCGCATAGGACTGTCCTTTGCTGTGGTTTTTCAGCAGCGCGTCCCCTATCATCTGGATCGCAGTATCCTTATTGTAAACTCCCGTCTGCATATCATACTGTGCGCGGACTTTCAGCGCCAGTTCCAGGTTCTTTTTTTCGTTGATATTTTCCAGGGTTCCGTAGACATACAAATCTCCATTCTGGACATCACGTACCAGACGTGCCACGGCATTGACCCATAACAGACTGCCGCTTCTGTTTTTCCTGCGGTACTCAAAGTTGATGGCCGTATTTCCTTCCTTATACGCTTTACACAGGGCTTCCCGGTTCATCAGCTTCTGCAGCCGCAGCATATCCTCCTCATTGGCCATACTCTCATTGTGAAGCTCCATCAGCTCCTCATATGTCATTCCCGGCGGGTATTCCTTCTGAACCTTTCCCTCCACATACTCTACGCAGTTCCGGTCAAGATTACAGCGGAAACTGGCCATCACACCTCCGTCATAGGTGAGCCTGAGCTGCAGCTCCTGCTGGTAGATCATCTCCGCCTTTTTTTGTTTTGTGATATCCTCACCGACGGCAACTGCGCAGTAGGGTGCCCCTTTCTCATCATAGAGCATAGTGTAGCTTACCTGTTCCCACCACCAGTAGCTCCCATCTGCGGAACGGGTGAGGATGTCTGCCTGCACATGACTCTGCCCCTGTTCCAGCCTGCCGTACAGATCAAGCAGGTCCTGGCAGCTTCTGGGGTGTATATAGCCCTGTTCCAGCAGTGTTTCCGGCGCGTTATCCATCTGCCCGAATCCATGGTTTTCCTGCGCCCCCTCAGTCAGGGTCAGTGTGCGGGATCTTATATCATACTCCCACACATTGATATGGGATTTTTTCAGGGCTGTCCGGTAGACCATCTCCTTATGAGCCAGCTCTCTTTCCAGAGAGTTCTCCCCATCCCGGCCAATCTCCTGGCGGACAGCCTGCACTCTCTCATCCTCTGCCTGTCCCTGGCGTTTTCCCCCTCTCTGCCCATAGATGCAGTACCGCCCTTTGCCATTTTTCTTTGCCTGGTACATGGCAGCATCCGCCTTTGCGAACAGGGACATAAAGTCCGTGCCGTGTCCCGGAAACAGGCTCACTCCAATGCTGCAGCCAATACTGCAGGTGGTCTCCCCTGTGGTATAATGGTCAAAGATTTTCCGGATCGCCTCCACCTTCCCGGCAATGAAATCACTCTTTTGAAGATTTGTCATGAACACCACAAATTCATCGCCGCCGATTCGGGCAACAATATCCTCCCGCCTGAAAATGGCGCGGAGGCTTCCTGCTGTTTCAGATAATACCCGGTCTCCAAACAGGTGTCCATAAGTATCATTGATACTCTTAAAATTATCCACGTCGATCAGCAGCATTGCAGCAGGATTTTGTCCCTGCCGGATGTATTGCTCTACTCTTGCCACACACTCCCTGCGGTTCAGCAGACCGGTAAGGGGGTCTAAAGTGGCCGCCTTCTGGGCCCTTATAATTTCCTTTTTCCTCTGGTCAATGTCTGAGATAATACCCAGGATCTTCAAAAGTTTTCCGTCCATATCCCGGAGCGCTGTGGCGTGGACATCCACCCAGAGGTAGGAACTGTCCTTTCCCTTCAGACGATACTCGCATTCCATTTTGTCATTTCCCCTCAAAATGGCCTGGAATCCCCCTCTCAGCCTGGCTTTATCCGCCTCATATACAATGTCTGTGGCGAACATAGAATCCGGGAACCCCTCCGCGGGAATCCGATAACCAAATTTCTTCTCAAAATTAGGAGAATAATATATCTCATAAGTAACACAGTCCAGCTCGAAAATAATATCCTGCATCTGGGACAGCACGATCTCATATCTCTGCTCGCTGATGGCAAGCTGCCGCTGCGCCTCCTTCTCAGAGCTGGTATCATGAAAAATGCAGTGGAACCAGTTTCCGTCTTTCTTATCCTCCTTAAACTCCGCGCTGATCCATACCCAGCAGATCGTTCCGCCTTTCTTGACCAGCCGGTTTTCATACATAAAGACATTGCCGTTTTTCAATTGTCTGCTGATCTCCACCAGGATCATTTCCCGGTCGCCCTCATGGACGGCATCCAGAACATGGTTGTGAAACCGTTCTGCAAATTCTTCCCGTGTATACCCTAAAAATGCGAACAGATAATCATCCGCATCAATCAAAGTAAAATGTTCATCATACCGACAGTTAAATACGCCTCCGCCGATTTTTCCCTTCCCGGTAGAGCTGTTTTCTTTTTCCGTCATGCTCAATCGGCCTCCTTCGTTCTTCTTGCTTATTTAAAGTTCTCCATTCTTTACTATCATTGTATTACAACCGAGGCGGATTTTAAACTTTTCTATCCGATTTTGTAATATTTTTCCATTATCCGGCATGGACTGCAGGGAACTTGCATGAAAAAAAGCCTGCCAAACTGGCAGGCTAAGGCTTTGGAAGGGTCAGGATCGTCTCCTGTTTTTTCTTCAGAACCTTCTTCAGGCTCTCCAGATTCTGGATGGTATCCTCAATCTCCCCTATTTTTTTTCTCCGAGAGGAATATGAATCTGGGGGCTGTGGGGCGGTTCAGATACTCTTTGATCTCCCCAATGGACATATTCAGTTCCCGGAGTGCCCGTATGCTTTCCAGTTCGGCACTCTGCTGGTATGTGTAATAGCGGTACCCGTTCTTTCCCTTGTATGCAGGTGAAAAAAGTCCGATATGTTATCCTCCCTTGCCCCTTGATCCGCTGTACTCCATGAAATGACTATACCATATTCTCCCACCCCCATAAAGCCTGATCAACGCAAAAACCTTTCCTCAAACACATCAGCCGGAACCGGTCTGGAATATATATACCCTTGTATCATATCACAGTCCGCCATACGCAGGTACTCTACCTGTTCCTGCTCCTCGATCCCTTCCGCCACGGTTTTCACATCCAGCTTTTTCGCCAGCTCCATCAGACAGGCGATCACATCTCTCGCCTTCTCACTGTGCATATCCTGAAAAAAAATCCGGTCAAGCTTCAGCGCATCCACATCAAACTCTTTTAAAAGACCCAGGGAGGAGAACCCGGAGCCAAAATCATCCAGGGAACACCGAAATCCCAGCTTATGCATCTGACGGATGCTTTCTTTTACTATGTCTATTTGATTCTCCTCTAAAAATATGGATTCTGTCAGCTCAAATTCCAGCATGTCTGTTCTGACGCCATAACGGCCTGCGATCACGGATAATTCCTCCAGAAATTCCGGCTGGCTGAAATGCTGTCTCGACAGATTGACAGATATAGGGATCAGCTTTTTGCCCATATCCTCCCATTTTTCCAAAAGAGCACATACTTTTTCAAATACATATACATCCAGCCTGCATATGTTTCCATTCCGCTCAAACAGGGGAATAAAATCTGATGGATAAATCACACCTTTCTGGGGATGATGCCACCGCACCAGTGCCTCCGCCCCTTTTGTTTCCCCTGACTTTGGACTGACCTTCGGCTGCAGAAACACCTGGAAGTCATGGCCGGAAAGAGAATCCTCAAACATTTCGTTCATCTCCTCCTCCCATTTCAGCCGCTCCGCAGATCCCTCATCGTAAAACCCACAATCCTCCCCTGCTTTTTTCTCACTGCTCTGTTCTGCAAGGCGCGCGTGGTCCTGTAAAATCGTGATCTCCTCACCCGGATTTTCAATGATACAGGCTCCCTGCCGGAAAGATACCGGGTAATGGGGTGCCCCGGTGCCGGAAAAAGAATTGATTTCCGCAATCATAGCCTTCAGCCTTGTCTGTATACGTTCCGGTTCCGCCTCCCGAAGACACAGAAAAAAACTGTCTGATTCTGCTCTGGCCGCAAATTCATTTTTAGATGGCTTGATATGGCGCTGCAGTACCTGATGGATATAACACAGCATTTCATTGCCGCCCTCAATACCGAACCTCTCGTTGATCATTTTAAAACCTTTTACATTCATCATGACAATACAAAAGGCAGAAGGCTCCATTCTCAGCGCTGACTCCTTATATTTCAGGCAAAAGGCAGCCTGGTTCATTCCTCCGGTGACATTGTCCTGAAAGGCGAAACGCTCCAGCTCCCTTCTCCCTGTGTTGAAAAAGCGGTATACTTTCACAAGGAGGACAAAAAACACTGCCATTACAAATCCCAGGATCAAAAAGAATCTCCATATATTCCCTGCCAGACTGCCTGAGATCAAATCCGCAGGTATGATGGTCAAAAGAACCCAGTCGTTTACTCCCAAGGCATCATAAGACAGAAACAGCTCCTCCTGATGCACAGAAGTGAATTTCAGTATTCCACCCGCACCTTTCTGCATATCCTTCAGCATCTCTTCCAGCTCAGACACGACTTCCCGGTCTTCACTTTTCTTGAAGATATCTTCCAGCTGAAGAAACGGCTTTAAATCTGTGGGGGATAGAATCACCTTCCCGCTGCTGTCAATGATGCAGCTCAGACTTTCACCGTCAAAGCTCTTGGACGCGATCATAGCCTGCATTTTTTCCCTGCTCCGAGTGCCCACCATGACATACTCCACCGTACTGTCCCTATAAACCGGCACGGAATATATGATCTCCTGGCCGCCAAGATAACTGGTCCCCTCCCTTCCCTCAAAAGAATCCCTGACACAATCCAGTTTTCCTATTTCCTCCGGCTCCGCCGCGTCAATGGTCTTTGGCAGTGGTGTATGCACCATACCTCCCTGTCTGTCAATAACCCCCAGAAAATCAAATTCCATTATTTTGGCTTTCTGTTCCAGTATGGTTTCAAGTCCGGCCTTATCTTCATCTGCAATAAAATCCGCCGCCATTTTCAGGTCCCGGGATTTATGTTTCATGGTATTGCCTATCTCCTCCGCCATATACATGGTCACATCATTCAGATATTCTTCTGTACTGCGGGCCAATACCTTTTGAAGGTCAATGACATTCCAGGCAGATATCATCAGTGTAACCAGGATAACTATAGAGATGATGCCCACCTGGGCCCCGCTTATTAAAAAAGGCCCCTGATATGCAGAGCCCCTTCCTGCTCTTCGTCTCATGTTCCACACTCCTGCTGTAATACGGTTTCTTTTCTCTTTTTAAAATATTCTACAATGGGGTTCTTTCTCTGTGCAATCTTATATTTGTGTACATTTACATATAGTATTATAATAAAACACATACTACCAGCGCAAAGGAGACGGTACTATGGAACAGAAAAACAAATTATTTGACTTTTTATATCAAAGCCTGAAAAAACAGATTGAAACAGGGCTTCTCCCATACGGAAGCACCCTGCCTTCCATGAGTCAGCTCTGTGAAATATATCATGTGGGAATGCGCACAGCCAGGGATGTTCTGAAAACACTGGCACGTGAGGGTTACATCCGGACAGCCCAGCGCAGACCCACCCTTGTAATATACCAGCAGTCCCCAATACCCCAGGCAGGTCCATCCCCGGAGCCTTCCATACGGACTATCCTGACGCACAGATCCTCCATTCTGTCTGTTTACGAAACCATGGCACTGCTGATGCCACCTCTTTTCTCCTTCTCGGCTATGGTCTGCGGTGAGGAAAAAATGCAGCACTGCCTCTGGGTCCTGGCGCAGGAGAAAAAAGCCCACAGAAACAAATGGCAGACTTACTCCACCTTTCTGCATGAAATTCTTTCCTCTTCCGGCAGCCTGTTGTTCCGGGACTTATATATCAGTCTTGAACTCTATGCCCAGATCCCCTTCTTCTGGGAACACAGAGATTCCCTGACCGAGCCTGCAGATAATACCATCATGCAAAACACGTTCTGGCACACCGGACTTCTGAAACCGGAAAATGCCGGGGATGCCCTGCGTTATTTTACTGCCCTTTACCGTTTCACCAAAGGTATGATCGAAAAGTATCTGGACAGGCTTGCACTGGAATATCCGTGGATCCCCAAATCCCATAAAAATATATACGCCTGGAATGCTGACCTTGGCAGAGACCATTATCATATGCAGATCACCCGGGATATCATTGACAAAATAGGACTGGGGATTTATAGAGACAGGGAGTTTCTTCCCTCAGAGGAGTCTTTGGCCGGACAGTATCAGGTCTCTATAGCAACCGTGCGCAAAGCACTCTCCAATCTGAACAGGCTGGGCTTTTGCAAGACCTACAATGTTAAGGGAACACAGGTCACCCTTTTTAATGACCAGGCCACCTTTACCTGTATGAAGGACAAGACATACAAAAATGACACGCTTCTGTATTTAAGCGGTCTTCAATTCATGGCCCTGGCTGTTCCCCCTGCCGTCAGACTCACCTTTGATCTGATAACAGAAGAGACATTGAAGTCAATGGAGAAAAAGTTCCATGAGCCAAAAGCCATTCCCCTTGACATCATTATGGACTGTATCACGGAACGGATGCCTCTGTATCCCTTTCAGACCATTCTGAAGGAGGTGCGGAAAACGCTGCACTGGGGATACTATTTTTCTTTCTATCCCGAAGGCAGCCCAATGTCCAATATCATTAATCAGATGGGTCTTAAGGCTTATAGATATCTGTGCAGAAAGGACCGGGCAGCCTTTGCCGGACAGCTCAGTGCGTGCTACTGCCACATCCTGGTATTTGTCCGTGACTTTATGGCAGGCTGCGGCCTTCCGCAGGCAGATAAGATTGCGGCACCGGATATGTCTTTTATCCATTTATATGTCTGAACAAAAAGAAACCCTTGTAAAATTTTCATTCTACAAGGGTTTTGACGTGCGCGAGAAGATTCGAACTCCCGACCTTCTGGTCCGTAGGCAGCTTTGATTGAACACCGTTAATCTGACACTTTCTCTTGTGAATGACACCTTTATATATGTATGAGATTTTGTACCCATATTTGGGCTTCCGGATACCATTTTATAATTTCATTATATATAACTAGCAGTATTACTATTACAAATCCAATTTTTAATATTGGTGGAAATCTTCTTTTTCTCTCTAATTTTTTCAGTTCCTTATCCAATAATCTGTCATGCCTTTGTTTCCATTGATTATAATTATGTATATCTCGTGCTTCTTTTCTGGCTCTTTCAAGTCTTGCTTGTTCAACTCTTCTGTCCAGTATCTTATCAAAATCACTTTTCCTTTTGTTCATGACACAGCACTCCATAATTTACAATATTTACCATTATTTTCTATTTTTTTTATCCAGTTCGTGAAGCTGATGACTTTTCCGATTTTACTTTGTAAGCCTGGGCCTTCTCTTCTACAATCCCTATAAGCTTTATCTGTTCACGCTCTGGTAGAACTTTAAAATTTTCAAGCATTTCCTGTTCGTTTTGAGTAAGTATCCCCCTTTCCATTCTCACTCCCGTGAGAATATAGTAAATATCAGCATTGTAAATTTCCTGTAATTTGAGGAGGAAATTACTGCTTATTTCTCTTCTATCATTTTCATAATTTGATAAAGCACCTAGAGAAATGCCTGTTGAATCCCTTAAATCAGTTGTTTTTAAGCCTTGTTCTTTTCTCCATGCCAATAACCTCATTCCAATGGACATAAAATCACCTCTCATAAACGTGAAATTATTGTTGACTTTTCTCACGTATGTGATATAATAAAAGTGTAGAAAGTGACACTTTCTCACGGTTAATATAAGTTTCATTATAGCATTTTAATAGGTAAATGGGTAGGAAAATTTTTGGCTTCTATACCAATCATTTTCCCAGTGTAAAAGGAGGAAATGTTGAAATCTCCCAAAAGTAATGCCAAATCCGTCCGCATGACAGATGAAGTTTTAGCTTATATTCAATCTATGGATGGAAAAGGTTTTAATGAAAAATTTGAGAATATGGTCTTGTATGCCATGAAAACCGAAAAAGACCGTGAACGTCATATAGCCATTTTGGATGACGAGATAGCCCGCAAGCGTGATATTCTGCAAAGCCTTCAGGCGATAGATAACCGTCTTGTATGGGTACGTCGTTCGTTGGCAGGTCTGGCAGACCAGGTATCCGGTCTGATAGATAGTGATGAAATGTAACTCATTTTGACATCCGGATATCTGCCTGCAGCTCTTCGGGCGAGATACAAAGGTGTAACGCACGTGCACCCGTGCTTTACATAGATTTAGTAACCATTGTGTGGCCGGGGCACCAACACCGCCCTGGCAGTCCCTAAAAGCCTTAACCCTGCAAAAAGCAACCCTTATCCGCCGTAACCTTACGGCGCTCCCCCCTTTTTCCTTGGGCGTCTGCGCGCAGCGCGCTTAAACCAGCGTCCCTTGGGCACCCGGGCGCCGGGTCCCATGGGGCGGTGGGGCGCCGGGTGAGCGGTCGGGGCCATCATGCAGTGCACTGGGTGACGTAGTAGTGGTTGAGGCAAACAATTAAAAGGGGGATTTTATGTATATCAGTGTTTATAACATGTACATCCTGTTTGACAAGCTGTCTGCTTTATCAAACGTCCGCTTTTTTGCTCTTTTATTTACGGCTGTTGCTTTGTTTTTTTATTATGTCTGGTATAACATGTAATCCGCCTGTTTATAGGCTGGCGGTTTATATAGATAACAAATTATTATGTTTTGACTGTCTTGCTTATATGTAGGACAGCAGAGAGGAGAAAAAATGAACACACAAAGAATTTTGTTACTGTACGCTGGGGAATACGATATGAAGGCTAAGGATACCGGAGAGATCGTAAAGGGCTGTACATTTAAGTATCTTTTTTTTGGTGAAAAAGGTGAACTGTTAAAATCTCATTATGATCAGGTAGGAGGAGTTGGTTATCAGCCCGCCAAATGTACTGTTGATTTTGACAAAAGAAGTCAGGTTGTATCTGCTCCGGCAATTTATGATGCAGAGTTTATCATGAAGGTTGGTAGTGATGGCAAACCCGTCCTGGTTGTTGATACGTTGCATTATCTTTGTGATGCAACCTTTGGTATGCTTGAAAAGAAATAGGTGGTATATATGCAGGAACAGGTAGAAACGATTGAGACTACTGACTATTTACCGCAATTTGATTCCCTTCATCAGGATTTGATTAGTATTCAGGGATCGCTCACTGATATACAATCTGCCCTGGCGGAAACGCCATATACAGATGTTTTTACGCTGATACATGAAAAGCTGGAATTGATCGACGGGAAACTGGTTGAACCTGTCTTAGTAGAAGATATGTTATGTGTCCCTGTCTATCAGCAATTGCAGTCAGAAGAAAGTGGTGCTATTGATGAAAGTGTACAACAGGAAGACCCGGAAAAAGAAACTCCTGTTACAGATAATCCAGAAAAAGCTGTTGAAAATAACCCTGCCGTTGAACCAGCGGTTACAGCCGACTATACAGAGGATATACAAGCTCTGCTTTTGGCTGTTAAGGATGTGAATAAGCATCTCGAGAAGGTAGAGATCTATCAGCAGAATATGCAGAATATCCAGATTCCTATTATGGGCTGTGTAGCTCTTATATTCGGCGGAATCCTGGCTCTTATATGCAGTAACTATATTAAGCATTAAGGAGGTAAGACCTATGGAAAAAGTAGTACATACAGCAGAGGTTTTATCCTCTGCCGCAGAAGTCCTCCCGTTAGGGGAGATCGCAAAACTTATGATTTCATTTATCCCTGTTGGCTTTGTCTTAGGCTTCATCTGCCTGTTATTGGGGCTTTGCATTTCCGGGATAATGAAAATATTTAAAAGGGTATAACCCGGAAAGGAGAAATTATGGAAGCTATTACAACCGCATTAACGACCCAAATGACAGAGATCGGCACATCCCTTACCAGTCTTGTGACAAGCACCCTGCCGATTGCCTTACCTCTTATTGGTGGTGTTTTCCTGATTACAAAAGGTATTAGTGTATTTAAGAAAGTCACAAACAAAGCTTGACAGATTGGGATGCAAAATCCCGGTGGAGGGGGAAGCTTCCCCCTCTAATTTTTTAACTTTTTTTATGAAAATGTATCTCAAATCAGTTGTGCTGCGGAGCTGGATGCGTCCCGATCGGGAATGCTGTTGAGATACAAGAAAGGAAGGTGTGATGTGAAGAAAAGAAAATCAAGAATCTGGAAGTACAGGAAAAGGATAATATGCATCCTGCTTTGCTGTATTACTCTCCTGTCATCCATCTACTATGCATATAAACATGCGGAGGAAGTGCAGGCTATAGCTATTGTGGATGATCTTGCTGTCATACTTATGATAGCGGCGGCCTGCGGGGTGGGATGGACAACTTATAAGACTATGACAGATGGAAGTTCTGCCTTTGACATTTCAGGGCTTGAGGATGCTATGGAAGATAGCTGGAATAATGCACAAATCATACAGTTTCCGAATCAAAGTCCCGATGACTTTGACCCGAATCAAGATGATCCGAATGAAAAGCCCTCTAACTGGAAGCAGTTTAAGGAATGGGTTAAACAGCACGGTAAAGTCTTAAAGATCACTGGCACTGTAGTTGGGAGTATCATCACGGGTATGGTGGGGGATTTTATTAAAAAAAGGGAAGAAGGCACTATTAAACCTGAAAATATTGAATTATCAGCGCAGACTATGGAACTTATAAAAAGTAAGATAAATGAATATCCTTGTGTAACTGTATATAATCAAAATGGAATTCCTGGTAACTATGCTCCTATTTTGACTAAAACTCCAACTGTAAGGTATCCTATGGTTTCCCAAACTTCTCAAGATATTATTGGTTGTCCTGTTTCTGATACTTTTGTAGAAATTGCGTTTGGTAAAGCATATGTTGTTGCAGGACAGGGAATTAGTTTAAATCCTGATTGGGTAGTTTTTACTGGTGCTATATCTTTTTCTAGTGTAGAAGATGCTATGAATTATATTGATAGTGGTGCTTCATCTATTAAATATCCCGGTAAGGTAAATCCAAATTCCATGCCATTATCTACTGATATAATGGACTGGATAGGGGACAATCCTGAAAAAGAAAAACCGGATGATCCGTTTTATGGCGAAATTCGGTTGCCGAATCAGGATGAAATGGACGAATTGCTTAAGAAAGTGCAAGAAATCAGTGAAAAAGATACTGGCGGGGATGCGGGGGAAGATACGAATAAAGAAGAGGAAATCAGGACATTATTTGACACTTTTATTAATACGTTGACTAACCCTGACTTGAATCCAAATCCTGATCCGAATCCTGACCCTGACCCGGATCCTGATCCTGACCCGAATCCTGATCCGAATCCTGATCCTAATCCGAATCCTGACCCGAATCCTGACCCGAATCCTGATCCTGACCCGAATCCTGATCCTGACCCGAATCCTGATCCTGACCCGAATCCTGATCCTGACCCGAATCCTGATCCTGGCGGCGATGGTGAAATCGGTGATTATACAGCAGATTTAACAGAAATATTTCCTTTTTGTATCCCTTTTGATCTAATCAAGGCTTTTAAGGTTTTGTCCGCTAAGGCCGAAGCTCCGGTCTTCAAATTTCCATTTAAGCTTGATTATGGCCCGGTACATATTGACGAAAAATGGGAACTTGATATGTCAGATTTTGAATCTGTGGTACAAATTTTAAGGATTATTGAAACATTAGGTTTTATTGTTTCTCTTATCCTTGTCACAAGAAATTTAATTAAGGGGTGATCTTATGGAGATTGTCACAAAATTTTTGGATGCTGTTTTATCTTTGTTACCCAGAAGTCCGTTTGTAGCGTTTATCGATGCTATGGAAAACCTGCCTTTTTTGACTGCACTAAATTATTTTATTCCTATTTCGACTTTTATCAGTATTGGTGAAGCCTGGCTGGTGTCTGTAGGAGTGTTCTATCTTTATAGCATCCTGCTCCGGTGGATAAGGGCTATATCCTAACACCATAATGTGATACAAAATTTACGCTGCAGCCAGGGTATCTGCAGAAAAAATGAGATACAGAAAGGGGTAATCATATGATAATCTTCTACTCGGGAACTCCCGGTTCTGGAAAATCTTTGCATGTTGCCAGTAATTTATATTGGTGGATCAGGGCGGGCAGACCTGCAATCGGGAATTTTGATATAAACCTTGACCGGATCAAGACACGTAACAATAAGCGCTATACTTTTTTACGCAATAATGAGATCACACCTGATTATCTCATGCGTTTTGCTCAAGATTATGTAAAAGAAACGGGCAAGATCCGGGAAGACAGTATTTTGCTTGTCCTGGACGAATGCCAGCTTATGTTTAATGCCCGGGACTGGTGCCAGCGTGGACGGAACGACTGGTTACAATTTTTTACGCTGCATCGTCATCTTGGATACCGGATAATACTCATTGCCCAGTTTGACCGGATGATAGACAGACAGGTCCGGAGTCTGATCGAGTACGAGTACATACATCGTAAAGTTAGTAATTTTGGCCTAAAGGGAAAGATCATCTCCATGCTTGCCTTTGGCAATCTCTTCGTTTCTGTTAAAGTCTGGTACCCAATGAAGGAAAAAGTCGGCAGTGAATTTTTCCGCGCAAAAAAGCTCTATTACAGGTTGTACGACACCTATGTGCTGTTCGACCGCCAGGACGCCCGCCCGACTGAGGAAGGGGGCACGGGGGCCCCGCCGAAGGCGGACGGGCATCTTGGCGCAACCAGCCCAGAAGTGCCGGAGAAAGCCTGACCACGAGCTTGTACTACGTGGTCTGAAAATACATATGAATTACACAATGAAACCCGCGTGGTTGACAGGAAAACAGGGGGAAAACCCGTTTGGCCAAATGGCCTTTCGGCCAAAAACTGAAAAAGGACTGTTTTGAGATACAAAATGGAAAATGAGGTGAAAATTTGGTTGATAAGAGAGACTTTAAAACTTGCCAGATAATGGCTGAAATGTCTGAACAAGATTCAAATTACTGGTTCGATTATAAAAAAAGTAAGTTCCTGCATCAGATTGATACTTTTTACTATTCCGTGAAATTTAATAATGATTTTACGGAAGAAACCCGTGATGATCAAGTTATCCGGCTTCGGCATTATTTTGAATTAAAGCGAAAAGAATTGTTTGAAGTATACGGAAACGTGGTGCCGATATACATAAAGGATTTGGGCAATTTAAATCTGGTTCCGATAACATTCAGCGGATTTTATAACATCTGTCTGGAAAAGCCGGAAGAATTTAATATTTTTATTGCTCCCCGGGTCCCCCGTAGTCAAGAGGGGGCATCCGTTACCAGTGAGATTATTGTACAGATACGATCGTATATGCTCTGGATGTATGGAGTTCATAATGCATTTGAGCGATCACTTGCCTATGTAAAAGGTATTGCAGATTTTTTTCATTTGGATATAGATTTTGTCCAGGAAAATCGTGCTGATTATTGTTGGCACTCGAATTACTTGGCAAATCCAGAAAAGTTCTTTAGTATTGAGAATTTTTACAAGATGCGCGTTGATCGGTATAAGGGTGCTCATTTCAATACGGAAAAAGTCGGTTCTGAAGATTACCTGATTGATTATGTGGCCCTTGGTAAGCGCGGGCAGAAATGCTTTGTCAGGATCTACTTAAAGAGTAAGGAAGTTGTAGAAATGGGATATAAGCCGTTTTTCTTCAAAGTCTGGCTATTTCACGGACTTATTAACCGTTACGATTTTTATTGCTATGAGGAGTGCTTTAAGCGTGGCTCCTGGGGCCATTTGGATATAGCTCGAATAAAATATTATGCGGAATATGGACAAGATGAATCTTTGTGCCGTAGGGCAAAGCAAATTGTCCTGGACAATGAGAGTCAGTTACATGTGACGGATGATATTAGGCGGTTTGCTAATATGCTTACCCCAAAAATCAATCTGATTGTCAACGTTGAGTTCCAGACTATGCGAAAAGCGTCTAAAAATTATCCCTTAATACCATTTAAGGATAATAGTGATAAGGGGTGCTGCCAGCGTATCTATGATTACTTGGACAACCATTATATGATTGCAAATTACCTTACCAGTAATATCCTCCGGTTGGTAGAGACTACGGGTGATAGTAACAAGTCCAGGCGGCCTGATTGTGGTTTTTGGCGTGCGCTCCGTAACACCAAGATGGTGGATGCCCTGGTCCCGAAGGTGCAATTACCATTTATAAGGCAATATAATCGTAATCTCTCTGCTGATGTCATGAAGCGGCAGTTAATCAACAAAGCGGTCATGTTATCTTTTTACAACAAGGGAATCAACGAGGATAGTCCGGCAAGAGATGCCATGGAAGCTGTATTAACCTTAAATGATAATGATGTAAAACAGGCTATGAGATATAAACAAAAAAAATCCAGACAGCTATCTGGTCAGGAACTGTCTGGACTTAGAAATGACTACTCTAGTCTTGATGTAACAATTGTTGATAATGCAACTGGTGCTGTCTATGGTTATGATAGCATGGATGACCTGCTTTTACAAGGGGGCGATTAGATGGATATTGAAAAATATTTGAAAGAATGCTGTCGAATGGCAACCCTTAAAAAACAGGATGAAAATATTAAAAAGGTATATGCCGACGTCAACTTTCAGCGATTAATTGATCGGGCAATGGAATGGTTACAGAACCAGCATTATCTGGAAGCTGGGGATTATATCTTTGAACATAGTGATTATGATGACTATCTTACCTATATGGCTGGGTTATATGAAGATGAATAATGTAACTCAAATCGTGTGTGCTGCAGAACCCGATCGGCTCCGGCCGGAAGAATGATTGAGATACAAATGAGGTGATATTATGGATATAAATTTACAACAAGCTTTTGATCTATTTATATTTGACCGGGAGACGTATTGCAACGCAAAGACCGTCAAAAATTATAAAAATACTCTCTCTTACTTTTTTGATTATATGAAAGAAACTTATCATTGCGAAATATGTGATATCAAATTATCAGATGTCACTTTGATGGATTTAAAGGGCTATGTAATCATGCTCCGCAAGAGGGATAAACTGTCAAGTCATCCTTATAAACCTACGGAGCATAAGCCCATAACAAATACCTCAATCCGAACGTATTCCATTGACCTGAGGACTTTTTTCAATTTTCTCTATGACAACGATTATATGGAAAATAATCTGATGAAAAAATTCAAACTCATAAAGAGAGAAACGAAATTGGTACTCCCTCTTTTTGCGGATGAAGTAAAGGAAATTGACACTTTGTTTAACTTAAAAACCTGTACCGGATTAAGAAACTACTGTATGGTACATTTGATGCTGGATGAGGGTTTACGCTCTGGAGACGTATGTAATCTTCGTGTTCATAACATCAATTTTCAGCAAAATCACATTCTAATCTTCGATGGTAAAGGTAACAAAGATCGAATAGTCCCTCTGGCTACTGGTTTAAAAAAGCATTTACATCAATATGCTACAATCTATCGTCCGTATACGGATCATGATTATATGTTTTGCTCTGTCGACGGTGCTCATGTTCCAGTGACGGAAAATACGATCAAGTGTTTGTTTGCCCGCATCCGCAAAAAGACAGAGATTACAAGGTTAAAACCGCATTTATTAAGGCATACCTTTGCAACATCGTTCATCCTTGGCGGCGGGGATTTGGAATCTTTGAGGATATATCTTGGACATACCAGTTATGATACAACACAGAATTATTTGCATCTGGCGAATACATATAATCGTATGGGGTCTGACGTTTATCGCCTGGACAAAATATTTTTCAAGACTTATTATAGTGTATCATAGCTAAAATACCAGGATATGACCAGAGTGTCATTTTCCGGAAAACAAAACAAAGCCCTGTCTGCATCCTTGCAAACAGGGCTTTTGACGTGCGCGAGAAGATTCGAACTCCCGACCTTCTGGTCCGTAGCCAGACGCTCTATCCAGCTGAGCTACGCGCACATCCAATCATTGGATAGATATTTATTTGTTATTGCCTTAGCAACGAAATTTATTATATCTTATGGTGCGAAAAATGTCAATAGGTTTTTAATTTTTTTTTTATCCTCCACGCTTGCCATTTTTCCATGAATTGTTTATAGTAAAAGGTAAGCGAAATTTACCTATTTATAAAGGAGTTACAATACTATGAAATCATCATCAGATCTGAAGACCATGCTGGCCTCCATCCACCGGAGGAGTTATCCCGCCTATAAAGATTTACGGGGCGTCTACGCTTTCGGTGACTATACATTATCCATTGACCATGTACAGGGCGACCCCTTTGCGGCACCCTCCAGCCTAAGTATCAGGATTCCACTCAGCACAGCCGGTTTTCCTGCCCATTATTATAAGGAAAAGCATACCCGGATCGCCCTTCAGGACCATCTGAACAGACAGTTTGAACAGCAGGTGTATCAATTCAGCTTCAAGGCCAAGGGTTCCGGCAAAAGCGGACTGATCTCTGTCAGCCGCTGCGGGCAGGAAATCCTGGACCGCACTGCCTGCGAAATTACGGATACGGATTTGACCGCCCGCTTCACCGTCGGTTTCCCTGCAAACGGCAGGACCATCAATGCACCGGAGCTGGAAAAAATCCTGTTTGAATTTCTCCCGGTATGCGTACGGAAATCCTTCCTGTATAAAAACCTGAATGCAAAAGCCATGGAGAATGTGTTCTTTTTGGCAGAAGACCAGCAATTTATAAGAGAAGAACTGAAAAAGCGGGATCTGGCCGCCTTCGTGGCGGATGGTGCCATCCTTCCAAGACAGAGCGGCGTATCGGACAAGCCGCTAAAGAGCTGCGTCCCCTTCTCCTCCCCCGGATCCATGCGCACAGAGCTTGCTCTTCCCCACAAAGGGAAGATCACCGGAATGGGCATCCCCGTGGGTATTACCCTGATCGTGGGAGGCGGCTATCACGGGAAATCCACTCTGCTGAACGCACTGGAATCCGGTGTGTACAACCACATTGCCGGGGACGGAAGGGAATATGTCATTGCAGATGACACAGCAGTGAAACTGCGCTCTGAGGACGGACGTTTTGTAAAAGACGTGGACATCTCCATGTTCATCAATGACCTCCCCAACAAGAAGGATACCCACTGTTTCTCCACTCCGGACGCCAGCGGAAGCACATCCCAGGCAGCCGCTATTGTGGAGAGCATGGAGGCAGGCTCCCATCTGTTTTTCATCGATGAAGATACCTCTGCCACCAACTTCATGGTGCGTGATACCTTCATGCAGCATGTGATCAGCCGGCACAAAGAGCCTATCACTCCGTTTTTGGAGCGCGCAGGGGATTTGTATTCCAAAGCGGGTATCTCCACCATCTTAGTGGCAGGAAGCAGCGGCGCCTTCTTCCACATTGCGGACACCATTATCCAGATGGACTGCTACCGTCCCGTGGACATAACACAATCCGTGAAGAAGCTCTGTAAAGACTTTCCGCTGCCCCCTGCAGACACGCCTGCCTTTGTCCTGCCTGAAAGCCGCAGGATCATGACCACACCGGATTTTCGTGACTCCTCCCCCCGCCATCGGGGACGCGGACCCAAAGACAACGGACACGGCGGCAGGGAGGAACGGAGTTTAAAAACCAAGACCCATGACCGCTATACCTTCTCCATCGGCAAAGAATCCGTGGACCTGCGGTATGTGGAACAGCTCACCGACTTTGAACAGACGGCTGCCCTTGCGGCCATCCTTCGCTACGCGTGTGAAAACCTGATCGACGGAAGAAAAACCCTGGACCAGATCGTCAGGCTGCTCCTGCACCAGCTTGAGACCAAAGGCCTCTCCTCTGTCTGCGGGACTTCCTACACCCCGTGCGGACTGGCTATGCCCAGGCCTCAGGAGATATACGCCTGCTTTAATCGTTTCAGAAGACAGTAAAACTACGAAATAAGCCTTGTGCGGCATAGGCAGCAAAACAGGCAGCAGTAAGTCTCTTTGCAAAGCACCTGTTGTCATGAAAAGAACGAGCACAGAGAATCTCCTCCGCATTTCTCTGTGCTCGTTTCTATACTTCTATTTTGCAATTATCCCATCCACATCCCACAGATCTTCCCAGCCTTTTGCACCGGCCCAGAGAAATACCTGGCCTTTTACCAGGCGGCAGTTCTTGTCGGCAAGACGGATCTTCTCCATCTCCTCATCTGTGAGCGGGTCCTCAGTGATGCATTTCAGATTGCTGATGTACTGGGGTTCCTTCACAGAGAAGGGGATTGGCACCTGTCCCCGCTGCACAGCCCATTTCAGGCACACCACCGCCGGATGTATCCGGTGTGCTTCTGCGATCTCCAGGATCTCGGGCATCTGGGTATCTGCAACGTCCTCAGAGGTCCTGTCACGCTCCGGGCGTGAAGGGGAGCCAATGGGACAATAGCCGATGGGCACAATATTGTGTTTTTGCACGTAATCAAACAATTCCGGCTGCTGAAAGCCCGGATGAAGCTCCATCTCAATGGCAGCAGGCTGGATCTTACAGAGGGTAAGCACTGCTTCCAGCTTCGGTATGGTCATATTAGACATGCCGATGTGGCGCACAAGCCCCTCCTCCAAAAGCTGCTCGCACTGTCTCCACACACCCATGAACTCCTCCGTGGAAAAAGGTCTGGAATCCGGGTTCCTGGAATTGCCGTCACAGCCCGGTGCATGGTAATTCGGAAACGGCCAGTGTACAAAGTACAGATCCAGATAGGAAAGGCCCAGATCCGTAAGGCTCTGCTTACAGGACGCTATGACCTCTCCATCCCCGTGCATATCATTCCACACCTTTCCGGTGATAAACAACTCTTCTCTCTTTACAACCTGATCCTCAAAGAGGTGCCCCAGGACAGCACCGATCTCCTTCTCATTCTGGTAGACGGAAGCGCAGTCTATGAGACGGTATCCGTTTTCCACGGCACCATATACGGCGCTTGACACCTGCTCCGGGGAATACTTATCAGAACCAAAGGTGCCGATACCCATAGCAGGCATTCTGGCCCCTGTATATAAAGTTTTGTAGGGTACTTTTGCCGGGTCTACTCCTTTTGCCATAATAAACCTACCTTTCATCCTGGTCGCCGAAAATAACCGCAACCTTGCCGCACTGTCCGCCTGCCATCAGCTTATAAGCCTCCCCGGCTCTCTCAATGGAAAATTCATCTGTGATCAGGTCCTCCGGATGGATGTTCCAGCGCACCAGACGCTCCACCAGTTCTTCCATCCTCCACAGACTTGTCACCCAGGAACCGTAAATGGTCTTCTGTCCGTGAATAATATCCGGGCTGGGATTGAAGGTACAGGTTCCGCCCTCTCCCACAAATGCAATTTTGCCCCACTCTCTTGTGGCACGGATTGCAAGCTGACGGCCTGCATCATTGGCGCTGGCATCAATGGCCCGCTCCACGCCGCGGCCTCCGGTCACTTCCAGAATTTCATCCAGAGTATTATCACCCGGTTTAAATACATGGTCCACAAGTCCCAGTTTTTCAGCCAGGCCAATGCGGTACTCATTCATTTCCACACCGATCAATTTATTTGCCCCCAGCGCTTTGGCAAGCATAAGGGCAGCCAGTCCTACAGGTCCCAGTCCTGTGACCAAAACCGCATCATTTCCGCTGATACCGATCTTTTCAATGGCCTCATAAACCGTACCGAATCCGCAGGCTACCTGTGCACCGTCCTTGTATGTAAGTTCATCCGGAAGTGCGATCAGGTCTTTCTCCTCTGCCAGTATGTACGGAGCCATGCCGCCGTTTCTCTGCCAGCCGTATGCCTGGCGGAATCTGCTTTTACAGGAGATATAATATCCTCTGCGGCAGTCATTGCACACTCCGCACCCTGAAATGTGATACACGATCACTCTGTCGCCTTTTTTGAATCTGCGGAGGCCTTCGCCTTCCTCCACGATCACACCGCAGGGCTCATGGCCTGCCACCATGCCGGGAATATATCCCTCAGGTCCTTTTCCCACGTGTTCCCTGTAAATGCAGCGGATGTCACTGCCGCAGATTGTAGTTGCCTTTGTCTGGATCAGCACCTGTCCATGGCCCGGTTTCGGCACATCAAACTCTTTCATTTCCACTGAGCTGTTCCCCGGAAGTATCGCACCTGCCATTTTTTTCGGAAGCATTTTCACTGCCATAATCGTTATCCTCCCAATCCTTCAATTCCAGCGTTTTCTGCTGTTTTTTATTTGTCCTTATTATACCATTCTGCCTGCAGGTTATTAGAGATATCTGCGACACCTTGAAATCTATCATGTCGTGTTTTCGTATATTTTACAGATTACCAAATCCGTGATGTTCTCCTCTCCGGAAAAGGATACGGTAAGTGCCTGACCCGGCTTCTGCCTCCATATAGCCACTTTTCTGTACAAAGGAAAGGCTGTCCGCCTCAAGAACCTCTTCTGCCTCGTCCAAGCGCACGCTGGCGGTGGTATTGGCAGGGATCCTGACTGTAAGTATGACCTTGTCATCCTCCCTTTCCCAGCGCACACCCTCCTCCCCATAGATGGAATGATAAGTACCGTCCACGAACTGCAGGCCGCCGCCTATGCGCGGATAAAAAACAGCATGTTTGAACCCTGTGCAGGCTTCATCAGCCTCAATACCGGCCATGACCCGGTACATCCATTCTCCGATGGCGCCGTAAGCATAATGGTTAAAGGAATTCATGCCGGGGCTCCACATGGAACCATCGGGCTTAATGCCGTCCCAGTGTTCCCAGACCGTAGTGGCACCCATTTTCACCTGATACAGCCAGGAGGGGAAATCCTCCTTCAGAAGCAGATCATAAGCCTCTTTTACACACCCGTTCTGACTGAGGGCATGACAGAAATACGGTGTACCCACAAAACCGGTGACCAGATGCCCGTTTTCCTTATCCAGGAGCCGTTTCAGTCCCGCCACAGTCTTCTTCACATATGCCTGCGGTACCAGTTTGAAATACAAGGCAACAATATGGGCTGTCTGTGTCTGGGCAGTCATGGTTCCGTCATCCTTAAAAAATGTTCTCTGGAATTTTTCCACAATATGGCTGTACAGCTTTTCATATTCCCGGGCTGTCTCCTCTTTCCCAAGGGCTCTTGCCATCTTTGCAAAAAGTCCGGTGGAATACGCATAATATGCCGTACAAGTCAGGTCATTGGGCGTGGCGCCGAAATAGCTCCCCTCCTCCGCGTCCAGGGCAACCCAATCCCCAAACTGCAGTTTATAATTCCAGATATGATCTTCCGAATGACACCTCATGAAATCGATCCATGCTTTCATGCTGCTGTACTGCCTCTCTAAAATGGCCTTATCCCCATACATGAGATACAAAGTCCAGGGATTGATCACTGCCACGTCCGCCCAGGCTGCCGCGGAATGAGGGCCCTGCCTCAGAAGCCAGTTTCCGTCCGTACGGCCCTCTTCTATGTTTGGCACTACATGGGGCACGCCCCCTTCCGGTGTCTGGTCCGCCTCCACATCTCTGAGCCACTTTTTATAAAAGGTGTATGTATTCATAAGATAGCAGGCGGTACGGCAGAAAATCTGTGCATCCCCTGTCCATCCCAGGCGCTCGTCTCTCTGGGGACAGTCTGTGGGCACATCCAGAAAATTCCCCTTCAGCCCCCACAGGTAATTGTGGTGAAGCTGATTTAAAAGCGGATGGGAACAGGTTATGTTTCCTGTCCTCTCCATCTCTGAATGCAGGGTACAGGCCGTAAAATTTTCTTTCTCTGCCTCTCCGGGCCAGGAGACGATCTTTGCATACTGAAAGCCCATATAAGTAAAATGAGGATGATAAGTGACGGTTCCCTCTCTGGCAAATGTATATTTCATGGAAGCCTTTGCATGCCGCAGATTATCCAGATATACGTTCCCTTCATGATCCAGCACCTCAAAACAGTGCAGCTCGATCACATCTCCCGGTTTTCCGTATGCAGTCACCCGGATGCGTCCTGCCAGGTTCTGGCCGAAATCAATGACCAGTTCCCCTTTCGGCGTTCTGAAGATCCGCTTTGCAGGCAGTTCATCCATTACCCGGACCCTGGAACCGCTCTGTGCCCGGAGAACCCCTGTATCAAAGGGTACCAGTACCACATCTCTCCATTCTCCCTGTGGGGCTGCATCCACGGCCCAGCCCGGGATTTCTTTCGCCGCATCATAAATTTCGCCGTTGTAAATATCCGCAAACACAACCGGAGCATCACAACCCTTCCAGGATGGGCCGGTGCACACTGTCTCTGTACTTCCGTCCTCATACCGGATATATATCTGCATGGCAAATCCGGTTTTACTGCCATAGTTGTTTCTGGCACGTGTAAGACCCATAATTCCCTTATACCATCCGGCGCCCAGCATGGCCCCTGCCACATTTATGCCTTCTTTCAGAGCAGAAGCCACATCATAGGTCTGATACAGCAGATGTCTGCGGTAGGAGGTCCAGCCCGGTGTCATCTCGTCTTCCCCCACCTTCTCCCCGTTCAGATAAAAGTTATAAAGACCAAGGGCAGTGGTAAATGCGTAGGCTTCCCTTACTTTTCCCTTTACCCGGAAAGTTCCCCTTACATATGTGCCTTTTGACTCCTCTTTATAGGAATCATCCGTCTCCCCGGAGACAAACGGAGCCTTAAGGCCCTCCTCCAAAAGGGAGGTGACAAACCAGGCCGTTTCACTCCATCCTGTCTCCTCTTCTGCTGTCCATACCCGGACACGGACAAAATATTTAGATGCTGGCATGATCTCTGTATCCTTAACAAAAATATGCGCTGATTCACGGTCCTGTATTTGCCCGCTGTCATATATAAGTTCCGAAAATGCCCGGTCCGCTGCGATCTGCAGTCTGTAGCTTGTCTGCACCACATTTCTCCTGTCACTTTCCAGCTCCCATCCAAACTGCGGCATAGCCTCCACGCCCACCGGATTGACCTGATAATCCATATGTATCTTTTTTACTTTCAGCATTCTGACTCCTTTTCTATCCTGAATATACAGTAATGTCCCGTCCATTCACAGTCTCGGACAAAAACCCATGCAGGACCACAGCGACGTGCCCGGCTGCCCTCCAAGTGTCATCCATCCTCTGTATTACTTTTCAGAAGCATAGACAGGGCATCCTGCCATCCTCTGTATTTTCTTTCCCGCTCTGCCCCTGACATCACAGGTGTATAAAACGTGCCGTGTTTCCCTTCAAAAAGCATCTCTTTTTTGTAGATCCCGCACCCCAGTCCCGCAGCATAAGCCGCCCCGATTCCGGACAGTTCCTCGGCATCCGGCACATAAACGGTGCTTCCCAGAATATCACTTTGAAACTGCATCAGCCATTTATTGTTGGTGGGCCCGCCGTCAACACGCAGTTCTATACGGGGAACCTCCCCCGCCTTTTTCATAAGAGACACCACATCTGCGATCTGATATGCAATACTTTCAAGCCCTGCCTTGACCAGCTCGGCCTTTCCTGTTGTACGGCTCATGCCGCAGAAGGCAGCCGACACGCCGCTTCTAAAGTAGGGCGCCCCAAGTCCGGTAAATGCAGGCACAAGATATGTCTTATCTGCCGGATTGGCCTCACGGGCCAGGGTTTCCGACTCCCCCGGGGCGGTCAGCAGGCCAAGCCTGTCCTTCATCCAGGTGACTACGGCACCGGTATAATTGATATTTCCTTCCAGTACATACCGGACCTCCCCCCTCTGTCTTCCAGGCAAGGGAGGTCACAACTCCCAAATCCGAAAATACGGGCTTTTCCCCGATATTCATCATAATAGAAGATCCGGTGCCGTAGGTGGTTTTCATCATCCCCCGCCGCAGACACCCCTGTCCGAACAATGCTCCGTGGGAATCTCCAAGAACACCGTGTATAGGCACTGCATAGGGTAAAAGTCCTTCAAAGTCTGTCTCTCCGAAGAAACCGTCGGAATCTGTGACCTGCGCCATACATGCCTTTGGTATCCCGAAATAAGCCAGAAGTTCTTCATCCCACGCAAGGGTGGTAATATTAAAAAGCTGTGTTCTGGATGCGTTGGAGTAATCTGTCCTGAATTCTTTTCCTTTGGTCAGGCGGTATACAAGCCAGGAATCCACTGTGCCGCAGCAGATATTTCCCTGTTGGGCCTCCGGCCTGGTACCGGGAACTTGTTCCAGGATCCAGGCCAGCTTGGCTGCGGAAAAATAAGGGGACAAAAGCAGCCCGGTCCGTTTCCTGACCTCTTCTGAGACGCCGCTTTTTTCCAGTCTCCTGCAGATGCCTTCTCCTCTGGCGCACTGCCAAACAATTGCGTTATATACAGGTTTTCCTGTGTGACGGTTCCAGGCAAGCGCTGTCTCCCTCTGGCTGCTGATGCCCACACAGGCAATCTTCCCCCTGTCTATCCTGCTTTGTTCCAACAGATCCTTTACAGCCTTCAGGGTATTTTGGTAGATTTCCTCCGGATCATGTTCCACCCACCCTTTTTCATCTATAAGCTGCGCGTGGCATTTATCCGTGCGCAGAAGCAGATCTCCCCGGCTGTCAAACAGCATGGCCTTGGTGCCCTGGGTACTCTGGTCTATTCCGATACAATATGTTTGCTTCATCCCAATAACTCCACTGCCTTTTTGGCGATCCCTTCTTTGTTCAGACCATAATGATCAAATACTTCCTTTGATGTTCCCGTGATCACAGGGGCATCCGGAAGCGCCATACAGGCTGTTCTCTTCGGACAGTCTGCACCTATTATCATGCTGACCATGGAGCCAAGACCGCCGTATGGCGCATGTTCCTCCACGGTGATCACTGCTTTTGCATGGGATGCCGCCCGGATCACCGCTTCCTCATCCAGCGGTTTCAGACAGTACATATCAAGGACTGAGGCAAAGATCCCCTTCTCTTGCAGTATCTCTGCCGCCTCCATGGCAGGGCGCACCATCTCTCCGCAGGCGATGACTGCCACGTCTGTACCGTCCCGAAGAATAGTTGCCCTGTCCATAACAAACGGTACATTTTCCTCTGTATAGATATCCTCCACCGGATTTCTCCCCACACGGATGTAAGCCGGTTTCTCATCCTTTAAAAGGTTCTCTATGAGCTTTTTGGTCTGGTGCCGGTCACTGGGCACATAAACACGCATATTGGGAATTGCGCACATAGCTGCAAAATCCTGGGCGGAATGATGGCTCATGCCCAGTGCCCCATAGCTGATGCCTCCGCTGATACCGATCAATTTTACATTTGTATTGGAGTAGGCCACATCCACTTTTGCCTGCTCGTAACTTCTGGTGCTTAAAAAACAGGCCGGGGATGCTGCAAAAGGCTTCTTGCCTGCCTTGGCCATTCCCGCGGAAATACTCACCAGATTCTGTTCCGCTATCCCCACCTCCACAAACTGTTCCGGATGGGCCTCCGCAAAAGGAGCCAGGGAAGCGCTGCCTCTGGAATCACTACAGAGCACCACAATATCTTTATCGGTATCCGCGTGCTCATTCAGTACTTGGCAGATAGCCTGCCTGTTTGGTATTTTATTCATTGCGGGCTGCCTCCTCTTTTTCTTTTAATTCTCTCACAGCCTGGTCATACTGCTGGGCTGTGGGCACTTTGTGATGCCATCCTGCCGCATTTTCCATAAAGGAGACCCCGCAGCCCTTTATAGTATCCGCCATGACAACTGCAGGCCTTCCCTTCACCTTCCTTGCTTTCCCAAATGCCTTTAAGAGTGCATCCGCATCATTCCCATCCGCGGTCAGCACCTCCCAGCCAAAGGCTGCAAACCGGGCGGCTAAATCGTCATGATGCATGATGTCCTCCGTGCATCCGGATATCTGCAGGCGGTTTCTGTCCACAACTGCCAGAAGGTTGTCAAGGCCATACTGGGAGGCCGCCATAATCCCCTCCCATACAGATCCCTCCGCCAGTTCACCGTCCCCCATTACCGTATAAACACGGCTTGGCCGCTTATCCATTTTGCATGCCTTTGCAATGCCCACACAGACCGGAAGCCCATGCCCCAGGGAACCGGAATTCATCTCAATGCCGGGCAGCTTATTGTTGGGATGCCCAATATATTTTGAGCCAAATACAGAAAACTGTTCTTTCACTTCCTCTGCCGGAAAAAAACCCTTTGCAGCCAGAACTGCATAATAAGCCTCCACCGAATGACCCTTACTCATAACAAAATAATCCCTGTCCGGGTCATCCTGATTCTGCGGGCTTATATTCATCTCTTTGAAATACAGCGCTGTCAGTATCTCCATCACACTGAAATCACCGCCGATATGGCCTGTTTTGGCGCGGTAAACCATGTCCAGGACATCCCTTCGCATGGCATATGCCTTTGCTTTTAAATCATCCATCTGCCTTTGCTCCTTTATTTTACCGGGTTATAAACCGCTTCCCTGACTTCATCCTCCACTGGGTCATATAAATCCGGTGTCACGCCTATATATTTACATGCTTCATACAAAATAGGGACCACGTTCTTATGGATACCCACACAGTGATGGATGTAAGGGCCGCAGACCAGTTTATTTTCCAGCCGTTTTAAGTTCTCCACTTCCACCCACACATAGGTCCCCTTCGTGTAAGGCCCTTCCACACCCCTGGCGCTGCCAAGAAGCAGAGCATATTCCCCGTTATCACCGTCGAAACGGCACAGGGTCATCTCACCATGCTTTGCCTCCGCCTCCACTGCCCCCGGATGTTCAAAAGCAAGAGGATATCCGATAACCGGTTTCTCTTTTGCCACGGAAACAGGCCATGGGCCGCAGTGCTGAAGCAGCTCTCCATTCTCATTGTCAGGATGGCGTACAGTCCAGTCCGCGAAAAAGGTACGTGCCTCATCCATGCCGGCAGCCTCCGCCATAACCGCCGTAATGGCACCATGAATATCCGTCTCACATACAACAGGGATCCCTTCCTCATTAAGCAGGGAATTGGCGGCGCAGGGCATAATGCCGATCTCACCCTGCAAAGCGTTCCAGCACTGAATGGCAATGGCACTGCATCCGTATTTTTTTGCAAGGTTTTTCATGGCCACTTTCAGGGCCGCCACATTTTCCAGCTCATTTTCCCTGATCTTTATATACATATTTTCTTTGCACCAGGCAGCCACCTCTGCCGCTTCAGTACCTTCCTCTTTTACCCTCTTCATCTCTGCGGTCAGCTCGGGAATGGGCACTGGGGAAAGCTGGATGTTGAATTTTTCCAGCAGCTCACCCTCGTTGCACATGGTTGACCAGAAATCAAAGGGACGCGGCCCGATCTGTAAGATCCTGATGCTTCTAAATGCCTTCACCACGTTACACACAGCCAGGAAATTGGAAATGCCATTGGCAAATTCCGGGTCTGACAGCCTGCAGTTTGTCAGGTATGTAAAAGGAATCCCAAATCTTCTGAATACCTTTCCCGTTGCAAAAAGCCCGCACTGGCTGTCTCTTAATCGGATTCCGTTCTCATCCGGCCGCTCATCTCTCGGCCCCCACAGAAGAACAGGTATCCGGAGTGTCTTTGCAAGCCTTGCGCACACATACTCTGTGCCGAAATTACAGTGCGGAAGGAAGAGGCCGTCCACCCCTGCTTTTAGAAACTTTTCTGCTATCTCCCAAACATCCCCGTCATCGTAGAGGAGACCTTCCTCATTTATATCCTCAATATCTACCACCTCTATGCCCAGTTCCAAAAGGCGGGCTTTTGTAAGAGCGGCATACTTCAGGGCATCCGGGGCGCTGAAAATACTTCTTCTGGTTGGGGCAAAGCCCAGTTTTATCCGTTTCATTTTTATATCCTCACTTATCTCTTTACTCTATTCCTTTTATCTCCTTGCACGCCCGGAGAAAATACCGTATCTGTGTATCGGAGACCTGGCTGTCAATGCCCACACAGGACACGGACACCTTTCTGCCGTTTTCCTGCCCATCCCCTGCAAGGGCCTGCACCTCCTCCGTGATCTGGGTTTCTGAGGCGCTCATCAGACGGACCGGGCTGTATCTGGCATTCAAAAACACACCCGGCAGCTTTCCCCGCACCGCCTTTATATCAGAGAAGGCCCCCACCTCGGCAAACACAAGGCCCTTTATTTTTGAATACCCATCCACCACATGTTCCATACTTTTCCCACAGTGATGGATGCCAAAATGTCCGAAGGCATCTGCCAGCCTCCTGTCGTGCTTCAGGAGAAATTTTTCATATATATCATTGGACACCATCTCAACGGAACAGTTTGAAGTCAGATATACATCCGGCACCGTCCTGCGGACAATGGCGGTAACTCCGCCTGAAATATCACCGGAAAGACTGTAAAAACGTTTTCCCACTTCCAATGAGAGCTCCGTTATCTTTTCCAAAAGAGCTTCCACCTCCTCCGGGGCTGTATAATAGGAGAGAAGCACCTCCTGCCCCATAAGGTCCATGGCTATGTTCTGGATTCCCATGAGGTTCACATATGTCTCCACATAGCCGAATCTTTCTTTCAGGTAATCGGTCTGTTTCTGTATTCCGGCCCATACCGGGCTTTCATCCAGATTGGGCACTTTCACCTCCCCTATGGTATCCTCATCCAGATTCAGACATTCCACCTGCGGAGAATCATCTGCCTGGAAGCGTATCCGGCAGCCCAGTATCTCAGAATGCAGATACCCTGCTGCCAGCAGGTCTGTGCCCAGAAGCGGACGTCTCTTTGGCTCCTTTTCTCCAATCCCGTGATCTCCGAAATGTTCGTACAATGTTTTTCTCATGCGCACATCACATTCCATCCGGTACCTGGGGTCATCGAAAAATTCCTGTGTAAAATCCACGCCGGCATTCTTATGCCACCAGCTTGGATGAAAGGTTATATCATATCTCATAGTCCTGTCTTTTCCTCCAACTCATGCAGACGCCTGTACAGCCTTTCCTGTTCCTCTGGTGTTTTGCAGTATGTCACACAGATCAACCGCTGCCCCGGCCTCCAAAGCTGTTCAAAAGCCCGGAAGCTGTTTTCCTCATCTCCCACTGCCCTGGCATTGAGAATGATTCCGCTGTGCGCAAACGCCTCACCAAACACCCTCGGATCATTTGGACTGGGATCTGTCTCAATGGTAAATGCCCCGTCTGCGCAGAGGATATTCCCAAACTCCTTCACCATGGGGATTTTTTTCTCCCACACGCCGCAGGAATGATATGCCATGCCGCCCAGGATATTCCCGATCCTCTCATCTGATCCCTGAAAAAGTTCCCGGTAATCCTCCCCGCTTATCATGATAGAGGTATCATCGCTGAGTCCCACACCCGCAAAAGCCCTGCTGCTGGCAAATCCATGTCCCGGGCTTGCAAGGGCACTGCCGATGATTGTTTTCTGTTCCCGCAGAAAATCGATCAGAAGATCCGTACACAGTGCCGCAGCATTTTTAAGTCCATCCGGGTCCTCAAAGACTTCCATGAACAATTCCGTCACCGGAAGCAGATACGTGAGCATATTAAGGGGGGACTGGATATCACTAAAGGACACTGGAACCTTTCCCTTTGTCTTGTCCATGAAATACTCAATCATCTCCAGGTTCCTGCGCCCTTCCGGCGTCTGCGCTATGGGGACAAAGTCCGCATCCAGGATTTCCCGGGAAGAAGAGAATTTTGCCTTTACACTGGGCGCCTGCTGGGGCAGCCATTGGTAACTGCTCCCAAAACACGAGGCAATATAACCAATTCCATACCATGGTTCCAGGAAATTAGCGATATCCGCTTTATAGTCCATGCTTTTTTTCAGCGCCCCAAGCTGCAATGCCAGAGATTCTCTGTGATCCCTGCATTTATCATAAAAAACGCCGTCTGCCCGTACTCTCCTGTACACCAGCAGACCCTGCTGTTTTTTCCAAAAATCCTTGTTTTTTTCAAGCATAGCGGCTTCATATTCCCCATATGCTTCCAGGTCAAAGTCTGCCGGGTCTATGGGCACTGTCTGCGTCCCCTGGGAATCTCTCAGCGTTGTGTCAAATTTTATTTGTTTCAAAATATTTCTCCCTATTCATAATCCTCCACCTTTTTAACCGCAGCTTCCCAGGCATCCCTGTAATATGTTTCAACCTGCTCCATACCGAGCTGTCCTGCCTGTGCCCTCATGGACTCCCAAAGTTCTGCAAACTCCTGTTCATCCTGTGCATAGACCATTTTCCATGAAAGATCCCGGACGATCTCACCGATCGCTGAAACTTTTGTCTTCATCTCATCCGATGCAGTGGGGATCATATTAACTGCCATGGTGGATTTTGCTATCATATCATTCTTCTCCAGATACGCACTGATGGTATCGGTACCTAAAAATTCATTGACTTCTCTCTGAACCAGTGTCTCATTATTTTTCCTGCTGTCCGGCCAGTATCGGTAACTGATGGTGTATCCGTCCTCCATAACTGTGGATGCCTGCAGGCCAAGGGCATTGAAGGGTTCAATCCCGTCTGCAAAGGAGCCGCCGTTCTCAAACGGCATCCTATCCTCCGACTTATTATTGATGATCTTCCAGCCCTCCTCTGTCACTTTTGGAGTTTTTTCCTTATCGTAATTCCACAGGCATCCCTCCGGCCCGTTATACAGATATTTTTCCACCTGAGGATCATAGAACCAGTTCAGAAATTCACATGCCTTCTCTGGATTCCTGCATTTATTACTGACCGCAAAGTACCAGTTTCTTCCGATACTCTGATCCGGGGCTTCATAAATCTTCATATCGTCTGCCGGTATATTCACATAGCCATCCGGAATGTATTTGTTATTCACATGCCCGGAAGGGACGTCGTTGTAGGTTCCTGTCAGCCAGGAAAACCAAGAAAACATGATCCGTCCCTGACTGAACTTTTTCTCCAGATTACTGTAGCTCTGGGTCATGGAGTCCGGGTCAAGAAGGCCTCTCTGGTTGGCTTCATAATAAAAATGAAGTGCCCGTTTATAAAAGCTGTCCTTATCCAGGATGGAGCTGGTGGTCTTTGTCAGAACATTCGTCTCCATAAGCGGTGAAATATACTCTGTATCAATCCCATAAAAATAAGAAAGAGCTGCAATCTCCAAAACCGAATATTTATCCCAGTCGGTAAAAAGAGAAAAACCGTGTACCTTCTCCCCGTTTTGGGTGTATGGTTTGATCTCCACCATTTTCTCCACAACATCCAGATAATCCTCCAGTGTTTCCACCTCAGGCATTCCTGCTTTCTTGTAAGTGTCCCACTGCAGCATGGGCATCCAGTTGTAAGCATTATCTGAAACAGGGCCTATGGAAGTGGGCATAATATATAATTGTCCTGTTCCGCCGCTGTTGTACTCTCTGGAATAAGACACTGCCTTCTCATAGTATTCTGTCCGGAATATGGATGGAAGAAGCTTCTCATACATATCAAGCGGCAGCAGCAGCCCGGCGTCCATGGCTATCTGTGCCTGGTCCAAATCTTTAAAGCCAATAATATCCGGAAGATTACCGGATGCCATATACTGCTTCAGCTTCTGCTCCACTCCGGTCCCGGTGGGATAAAATTCTATTTTGATATTCGTATCCTCATAAAGCTTCCTGGCAGCCCATCCTTCCCAGATCCCTGCCTCTGCCGTAACTGCCTGTTGGACAAAAGCCGTCAGCACTACATCATTTGCCCCGTTTTCCTCAGCCAAAGCACTTTTGCCTCCGGCTCCGCATCCTGTCAGAGCCAGAACTGCCGTCCCAGCCAGAAACAACCTTCTTTTCCATCCTGTTTCAGCCTGTTTCCTTCTGTCCTTATCTGATCCAGCCATTTCCTCTTCCTCCCATATCCGCACCCTTTGGTATCGTAACAATTCAGACAGCTAACCGTTACATGCCTCCGTACGGTCAGCGCAGTGAATGCGCAGACCTGCCGGAACTGTAACCTTGTATCTGCATCGTCGATACCTATCGTTGCTGTAATTGCATTTTTCAATATCCACTGCTATAATATAGGCATCTTAAACCGTCATTTTACTGTCTTCATTATAACAGATAACATTATGCATTCCCATATACAAGGAGATTCCCATGATCAAGAAACTGGCATCCGGATATTATTCTAAAATGCTGCTGATTTGTATTATCACTGTATGTACGGTTACCGTTTCCCTTTTTCTTTTAAGCAGCCGCCTTATTAAAGAGCAGGAAAAAAATGATTTTCTCAAAGATTATGATATTGTGATCAGCAATCTCTCCGCTATCCTGACTGCCCGGCAGAATTCCATGGCCAACACCCTGGCCCCTGTATTTTCCAGCGCATCCAGATACCAGACACTCTGCAGGCTTTACAGGGAAGACTTTTCCCCTGATTCCTCCACAAACTATTCCATTGTGCAGATGCTGGGGGAAATCTGCCGGTATGACCAGAATCTGCGCGGCATTCTTCTGCTGACCAGAACAGGGCGGCTTTACCAGTACAGCCCCGCTTACGACACCATCACTCCCTTGAAGCTCAGTCAGAACACTTATAAGATGGAACCTTACCAGCTCCGTGTCCTTTCTGACGCCCAGATTGATTCCCTCAGCTCAGAATATGAAAAACCGGGGGATCATGTGTACGGCCTTACAGGAACAGTTTTTGACTACTCCGGAGACGAGCTGATCCCCTTTGGACAGATGATCCTTCTGTATGGGGTATCAGAGTTTTCCAATGCCATAGCAGACTCCCATATGAACGAAGCCGGAGTCTTCACCATTACGGACAAGGAGGATCATATTATCTATAACTCCGCAGGTGAATACACCTCCCCGGAAGATCTGATCCTTCCTGACGTTACCTCTGTTGAGGGCAATACCCAGCAGACCTCTGCGGTCCGCCGGATGCTGCATGGGGAGCCTTATTACCATGCCTGGACAGGCAGCAGCCGTTATGAATATTATACCGGCTATCAGGTTCCTGCTTCCCCGGTAGAAAACAGCTTTTCCCAGATAATCCTGGCATCCCTGGCCCTTTTTATCTGCCTTTCATCCATTCTTCTCTACGTGGTCACCCTGCGTACTTCAGACCGGAAGATCAAGACCATCCAGGCCGGTATGGGACTTGTAGGCCAAAACAATCTGGATTACCGGCTGCCCGTACCGAAAAGCAATGATGAATTCACACAGATCATCAGCAGCTTCAACGGCATGTGCGATGAGCTCCAGCGAAACGTGGAAAAAGCATACCTCTATGAAATATCCCAGAAAAAGGCAGAGCTGTATGCCATGCAGACCAGTATCAACCCCCATTTCCTGTATAACACCCTGGAACAGATCCGGGTTCAGATCATGAAGGGTCAGTACAGTGATGCCTCCCAGATGCTGCTGCTTCTCTCAAAAATGTACCGGAACCAGACAAGACGCAACCTCTATGTCTCCATCGGCGAGGAACTGAATCTCTGTGAAAATCTGATCAACCTGTATATGTACCGCTATGGTAACTTTGACTACGAATTCATCATTGGAGGTTCCCTGAAAATTTACGGCATCCCCAAAAACACCCTGCAGCCCCTTATAGAGAATTATTTTGTACACGGCCTTGTCCCGGACCGGGATGACAATTTTCTTACCGTTTCTGTGCAGCCGGTGAAACAGAATGGGGAAAACTGGCTGGAATTCTACATTGACGATGACGGTTATTCCATATCCTCAGAAGACCTGGCTGCACTGGAGGAAAAACTTTCCCAGCCTGTCCTAAACCGTAACGAGGATAACGGTTTTGCACTTTCCAATGTAAATACACGGCTGATGCTGGTATTTGGCAAGGATTCCGGCCTGCATGTCTCCAGAGGTTTTGGAAACCATGGATTCCGGGTAACTTTCCGGATCCCTCCCATGCTTCCTGAAACCCTTGGAATCCCCCAGGCGTAAGTCTCAGCCAAACATGTAGGAGGCCGTTTTTCCGCGGTAATCCAACCTTCCCTTTTTCAGCGTGCCGTCCTTCCTGTAAAAGCGGATGCCAAAAGTCCCTGGATAGTTATAGCTGCCCTGCACTTTGTCCAGAAATAAGGTCTTTGTCTCATCATCGTACTGCATGGAAATGGCTGCATACTGACCTTCCCGGTACCGGTAGTCCATACCGTTATCCATATAATATAAGAAACGGCCATCTGCACCCTCGTAAACCTCAATGGTGTCGGCAATGCCTTTTTTGCCGCATTTGCTGTCCACGGGAATTATGGAGCCAGCCCGGATAAAAACAGGCTGCCAGGTCACAGGGGCTTCCACCTCATAAGTCCTGCCTCCTGCATATAATTCCTTTTTCTTCTGGTGATACCACTGTGCACCCGCCGGGAGATATACTTCCCAGCTCTGCGGACCCTTCAGCTTCTCATTTTCAGGACCGTATTCCATGGCTTTTGTCACGGGGCAGACCAGATAGGCAGGGCCGTACATAAACTCTCCCGCCATATTCTTTACCTGCGGATCACAGGCAAAGTCAAACATCAGGCTTCGGAACATGGTATAGGAATCTTCTTCAACCATATGGGCCAGGGAATAGGAATAGGGAAGCATCTTATACCGGAAACGGATGTAGGATACTATGGTGTCATAATATTTCTCCCCGGGCTCCCCCAAATTCCATGGCTCCCTCGGTGTATCTGTTCCGTGGGAGCGCATGACAGGAAGGAAGGTTCCCATCTGCAGCCATCTGGTATATAATTCCCTGTATCCCAGATCCTGTACACCTTTTTCAAAAAGCCCCTGCCAGAACCAGGGAGCCTCCCCCTCACGCACATTGCTGAAGCGGCGGAATCCCTGGGTGGAGCCAGCAAAAAAGGCGCCGATATCCAGTGTCCAGTAAGGGATGCCTGACATACACATGGAAAGCCCTTCGGCGATCTGCCTGCGGAAAACATCCCAGGTGGCCATAATATCCCCTGACCAGAGAACCGTTCCGTATTTTTGAATGGAAAGGGAACCGGAACGGGTCAGGTTTACTACTCTTTTCTCCCTGCACGCTGCCGTCTGATGTTCATAAATACCTTTGGCGTGAGCCAGTGCAAAGTTATTTGCCCTCCTTGCATCGAAATATTTTGTCAGCTCACTTTTTGCCAGCTCATACCGCTGCTCATCCTCTCTTTTCTCCAGCCCATTCCAATCCGGTGTGAAGGGTTCTGTGGAGTCACACCACCAGGCATCCGTCCCCCCTGAAAACAATTCCTGTTCACACTGGCGCCAGTACAGATCCCTGGCTTCCGGGTCAAAGGCATCATAGGTGGAAAGGTTTGCTAAAAGCTTTCCGGCCTCCAGCATTTCCCGGTTATTTTCGCATCCCCGGTTCATATTCGGCCATATAGATACCATGAATGCCGTGTCATCTCCGTGGAGCCGCTCCGTCATGGATGAAAGATCCGGAAAACGGTTTTTATCCATGATCTTGTTTCCCCATTTGCCATCCTCCCAGGATTTCCAGTCAAGCACCAGGCAGGACAGGGGAATTTGCCTGTCTTTAAATTCCTTCCAGGTATCCAGAATATCTTCCTGGGATACATACCGCTCTTTTGACTGTATGTACCCAAATGCCCAGCGCGGGAGCATGACAGCTTTCCCTGTCAGGCAGCGGATCCCCTCAACCAGTCTGTCAAAGCCTTCCCCGGCGATCACATAATAATTAATCTGATCCGCAGCATCGAAGTCCAGACGGATCTCATTTTGGGCTTCCTCGTAAGTCATCAGACAGTCCGCGTCAAAAACAACCGCATATCCGGCGGAGGACAGAAACACCGGCATGGGGATCTGCATGTTATTCTGATAGAGGTACTCTTTCGTGTTTCTGTAGTTGTAAGTCCCTTTCTCATGCTGTCCCAGTCCGTAGATGGCTTCCTCCCCGCTTATCTTAAATTTAAGCGTACAGGAATAGGAATCCCCAGTCTTCACTGTGGCTGCATTCTCCACAAAGGAGCGCTCTCCGTCAATGGTCTTTTTTGTGACGATCCTGGCTTTTCCGCCCTCGATCATGAACCTGCAGATCTCCCGTGGAGTAAATTCATATTCTGTCTGTACAAGAAACTGTGTCTTATGGTTTTCAAAAATAACAGCTTCTTTTTCCATTCCCGGGGTGCACACAACCGTGTCATAGGTCCCAGGTTCTGTTATGGTCATTCCCGGTTCTCTCACCAGCCCATCGGGAGTACACACCACACGGGTAATAAATCCTGTCTTTTTAATCATCTCTGCCTCCACCTTTTTACCAGTACAAATCCGTTTCTCTCCATTGGTATGTCATTTTCATACACACACCCTTTCAGATAATCGTATACGGGAACCTCTGTCTTTACCACAGTATCCCCGGCTGTAAAATTAAAGATATAATAATAGTCATGGCCGTCCAGCACCCTGTGCACCACTTCCACATTCTTTTCTGCCCTCACCGGACTGGGGGCCATTCCTGCTTCCCTGCACAGGCCTGCCAAAAGTTCACCCATAGCCCTCTCACCCAGATCGGTCCCCAGATAACAGGCTTTTCCTTTTCCAAAGGAATTTTTGCTGACGATCATAGCGCCCTTTTTGTAGTCACTGGTATAGGTTCCCAGAGCCTCCGCCGTTCCCCCGAGCAGGTCACACCACATACCGTCCCCGCTGTCCGTCTCCGTATCCTTTAAGGTCAGATGTACCTGATTTTGGTTGCCCGCAAAGATTGGTTCCACCTCCTCCACAGACACACCAAACACATCTGTGAGGCCTGCCGGAAGTGTTTCCGTATATCCCACATTGTCTTTGTTTTTTACAGATGTCAGGAATGTGGCAAGCAAAATGCCTCCATTTTCCACATATCTGCGCAGCTTCATCTGAAACGCCCCGGACGTGATAAACGCTGCTGGGAGCACCAACAGTTTATACTTGGAAAAATCAGCGTCATAGCTGATAACATCCGAATTATATCCCCGCTCCGCCAAGATCCGGTACATCCTTCCCGCGTAGTCCAGATATTGAAAGTCCGGATCATTGACCGGCTTAATGCGCAGTGCCCAGTGGGAATCATAATCCACACAGACCGCAGCCTGGTTGGAAAATTCCGCTCTCTCCACAGGGGCAAGCTGTGTAAGTAATTTTGCTGTGTCCTGCATTTCATAATATCTGCGTCTTGGAACACCATCCATATCCACAATGGCGTAATTGAGCTGTTCCGCTCCAAACGGAAATGTTCTGAACTGAAAATGCAGCATCATGTCGGCTCCGTGGGCAAAAGACTGGATGACCGCCTGTTTCAGTGCTCCCGGATTGGGCTGAACACGCCCGGAACCTCCGAACCGATGGCCGCCGCCCGACATAAATTCCATAACCCAGAAGGGCTTCCCCGCCTTTACTCCCCTGGCAAATGCATAAGGGAACGAATCTACCGCCGCGTCCCTTAGGCCCGGATAATAGTCAAATCCGTAGCAGTCCAGATTTTTCGTGCTCTCATAATAGTCAATACTGTTGGTGGCAAGTCCGGTTCCGTTGGTTGTTACCGGATAGTCTGTATATCTGTGCAGGATATCTGCCTGGATATTCTGGTATTCAATCTGGGACCGGCTGCTGAAGCGCTCAAATTCAAGCCTTAAAGTGGGATTTTCAAAGTATACCGGCATATCCTGCCAAGCGCTGACCTCTATTGTATTTACCGGCGGCTTTATCTGGTCAAAATCCTCATAATCCTGTCCCCAGAAGATATTGCCGCTGCGCCTGTTATATTCACGGATCGTCTTAAATTTATTTTCCATCCACCTGGAGAACTTTTTCCGGCACACCGGACAATGGCACCTGCCGGAAGCCTCCTGAGCCGGCTCATTGTCAATCTGGAATCCTGAAACGTACGGACTTTTCCCAAAACGCTTTGCTATCTCCTCTGTGATCTTTGCAGAGTACTCCCGGTACACCGGATTATTGTAACAGTAGAAACGGCGGCCGCCAAAAGGCCGTTTTTTTCCTCTGTTATCCACATACAGCATCTCCGGATGCCGGTGAACCAGCCATGCCGGAGGGCAGGCGGTAGGCGTGCAGATGATACTGCGGATCCCTGCTTTTCCGAGACGCTCCACCGACTCCTCCAGCCACTCAAAATCATATTTGCCTTCCTCCGGCTCCATTCTGCACCAGGCAAACTCTCCCATGCGCACTGTATTGATGCCGGATGCTGTCAAAAGCTCCATATCATGGTCCAGTTCCCCGTCGCTCTTATGCTCCGGGTAATATGCCACTCCATACTGCATGATTCTTCCTCCTGCTCTCTTTATTTTCCGGTGAAATGTATCTCCGAATTTTCTTTTCTCTCCACTTCTCTATCCAGGGTCAGCACGACAATGGTGTCTGTCTCCGGATTTTTTACGCTGCTTAAATCCAGAAAAAATGCCTTCTCCTTCTGCTCAAAAGGCACCTTCTCCCCGTGGAACAGGGCCGCCTTCTCAATTTTATACCCCTCGAACATGATCCGGCTTTTGCTGCACGCTGCGGTATCCAGTACATGAAGATATATTTTATTCCCTTTTGATGTAGTGCCGTAAACCCCGTCCAGCGGCTCAATAGGCCCGCCTCTGGTTCCATAGACGGCCTCCCCGAACTTTGCAAGCCATGCGCCGATCTCCCGCATACGGTTTTTCACTTCATCAGAAAGCTTTCCGTTTCTGTCAGGCCCTACATTCAAAAGCCAGTTGCCGTCACGGCAGATAACATCCACCAGCATTTTTATCAGCCTTTCAAAACTGGAAACCGGATCATCTGCCATCCAGCCCCAGGAACAGCCGCTGCATACGCACATATTTTTTTCCCAGGGCACGGGCAGGATCTTTCCGGTGATCTCATGAGACCCCTCATCGCAGTAAAAATCACCTTCATAACCGGAACGGGGATTTAACAGTGTTTTGGGATTATATCTGCGCACCAGTTTGTTGAGTTTTACCGGCTCCCAGAACCAGGCGCTGGAAGTGTCACTTCCCTTATGAGCCAGCCAGCCTCCGTCGTACCACATAATGTCCACAGGGCCATATTTGCTGCACAGTTCTTCCACCTGCCCGTAGCACTGTTCTTTCATAAGCTGTGCATTCTCTGGCAGTCCTTCCGGGTCAAAATATCCGGGGAACCTCCAGTCCATAGGGGAATAATAAAGCCCCACCTTCAGGCCTGCCGCCCTTGCCGCCTCTGTATACTCTTTTACAAAGTCTCTTTTTGCCCCTCTCTCATAGGAAGTAAACCCTTCATAACTTGCAGGACTGTCCCAAAGGGCAAACCCATCGTGGTGCCTGGTAACCATCACCATATATTTCGCGCCGAAATCCTTTGCCAAATCTGTCCACTCGGTCATGGAAAAATCCCTGGGAATGAACGCATCCGCCAGTGCCTCATACTCTTCTTTTGGTATCTGCTCATTAAAGCGCGCCCATTCTCCTCTTCCCAGAATGGAATACAGACCCCAATGCACAAACATGCCCACCTTGGCATCTCTCCACCACTGCAGATCCTCCGGCGCAAGCTTCAGCTCCGGGCATTTGACACCTCCCAGGCTTTTCAGGTTGATGCTGCTTTTCAGCATGGATTTCAGTTCTGCTCCCGTCATCTCTCTTGGTAATTTATCTGCCACTTAAAATTCTCTCCTTTTGCGTTTTCTATTCCTCATATAGCCAGTCCAGGGTTTCCAGTCCCTCTCCGGCCAAATTTGCATTTCTCGGCTTCATCACTGTATCTGCAGCTACCACGCCGGCTATCAAAAAAGCCCCTGTACCAAAATAAATGTCATGGGTTCCCTTCTCATAGCGGTAGGCATGTATATTGATCGGTGGGCACGCCTCCGCCTTTATGGCATTTGCATAGACCACAGTCAGGCCTCCCCTGTCATCTGCATGGGTGTTGGTCTCCAGGTCCGGAAGCTGCAGCCACTCCACGCCCTTTGCGTTCATATACCCTGCCAGCACATAAGAATCCTGGGGCAGTGCAAGCTTCACCGTAACGCCCTCCTCAATGGCTGCTCCCAGTCCCATGCGCACACCTGTAAGATTGGCAAGCTCCGGCGCCAGATTGATGATCTTGCAGGAACAGTCAGAAAATACGCTCTCTCCCTTTTTTAACCCATAATTCTCACAGCTTCCGGATCCCAAAAGCGTATAAGGCGCTGGTTTCAGAGGTTCGGCAGTGACTTCCCTGGCATGGTCTGTGGGCAGGATCCCCTGCCGCAGCTCCGCCAGATGTGCTCTGAAATGTTCCAATTCCTTCCGGTATTCCGGCAGGCAGGCTGTCCAGTGTCCGTAGGTCTCTCCATTTGGAAACGGGATTTTTCTCTGGGGCGTCTGCATACTGTTGGCATAGAAATAGGTCTCTTCCGTCAGTGCCGCCAGCTTTTTGTACTCCTCCAGGGACTCTGCCATTTTCTGTTCTGCTTTTTCAAGAAGCTTTATATCTCCCCTGCATTTTTCATCCATAGTATACTTATAACGCAGGATTTCCATAGCCGCCTCGATCTTTTTGCAGTAGGAAATGGTCATGCTGTAGACAGCCCGGGCATCTGTATAAAGGCGGTTAAGATCCTCCCGGTCCTCCCCTTGGGCCGTTACCACCTCCTCGCACAGATCAAGCGCTTTCTCTGCATGGGCCATGACCTCTTCCACACAGTCATAAGGCGTTTCACCAAGATGCGGTTCTTTGTTTAACTCTTTTATCATATAGTCATCCGGCTGCTCCCCTTTTCTTGCCACAGATCCCCATAGTTCCCGGTTGGGCCGGAATCTTGTCACATTGGTAAACTGGCTCATGCTCATGCCCAGGCTGAGTGTCTGGCGGTTTCCCTCCGTAATGCCCACACGGCCCAGAAGCTTTGGCGCACACTGGGCGGCATTTTCCTGTGCTGCCAGAAGTTTTATTGCCATTTCCCGTGAGATCTTGTAATGCCGTGCAAAAACATTTTCCCAGTGTTCCCTCTCCGTGTTCTCCTCCCTGTCCGGATTCCATGCATACCTGAACCATGCGGCAAACCAGATATGATCACGGTCCATCTGCAAAAGGCGAGGTGAAACTTTATCCGGTGTGTACGGCCAGTCCCAGTAAAACAGCGGGTAAAGATGAAGTCCGTTGCAGCCATAGCGGTTCTGCCCTGCCTGTACGCATTTCTGGATATAGAGAGGTGCATTGAACTGGAATGGCTCTAAATCCGCCAGAATATGAATATTCATAATATGGGTGGTTCCGAGACCGGAAAGGGACTGATGGATCTTCTGCCAGTTCCCTTTCGGATAATAGGTGGTAAGGCTTTCCCCGTTATATTTCCACATGGTGTACAGATTGGTATATTTTTTCTTGGCCTCCTCCATGGCCCCAATAGGGTCACAATCATGACCTCTCAGGATAATGGGCGGTTCCTCCGCAAGCCCCGCTTCTCTTACCCCGTCTTTTACGCCCGGGATAATGGTGTCGATAAACCAGTCCGTCTTATTCTGTGTGCCCCTAAGCGCTTCTCCCAGGCAGACCATAAGGCCGATATGAGGAAAGGATTTGATGAACTCCCGGATGGATTGTCTTGTGTAATCCGCCACCAGGGGACTGATGTTGGTCTGAAGCAGTTCCAACCCGTGAGCACGGGCAAACGGAAGCGGAATGTGGATATTGTAAAACTTCAGTACCACCCAGATCCCTCTTCTGTCACATTCCTTTGTGAGCCAGCCGAAAAGCTCTCTGTTCTGCTGAAATTCCTCCTCTGTCACTTCCAATGCCTCCGGATAGTCCGGCACCTTTACAAGAGAGGAAAACGGATGTCCGCTCCAGATATAGAGGACATTACACCGCATATCCAGCAGCATATCCATGAATTTCGTCCACATTTCCCTGTCATAAAACCAGGGAAAACGCCCCGGTGTGATGGGATATTCATAGGTCAGGCGGGGAGCCTCCACTTTTGTCTTCTGAAGGCCAACGGCCGGACCGCGCAGTTTGAATACCGGCGCATCTCCAAAGGTGATCTCTGCCGGCATCTCCCCCATCCGTTCCACTCTCTCCTTCAGTTCCATACAGCCGTACATGGCTCCCGTCTCACTTCCTCCGCTGATGACCGTAAGCCGTGCAGGGCAGGACTCTATGTAAAATCCTTCCTCCTCCGGCTCCTTTGTATGAAAGACCAGAATCTCATTTTCCTCCAGCCATTGAAGAAATCTATCCTGCTTCTGGACCCCTGCATAAAGCTTTTTACCGGGTATATTCCGGTAATCCTCAAAATTTTCAGGCATTTTCTCCTCTGCCACCGCATATCCTGCATGTTGGAGTGCTTCTGTGATCCTCTGGATTCCCAGTTCTATTCTGACGCTGCAAGTCTCATTTTTGATTATTGTAATCTGTTCCATTATTCCTCCCATTCTGTAAAAACAGCCCCCTCAGTACCAAATACCTGATATATTTTTGTACTGAAGAGGCTTTTCTCTGCTGCCGCAGTTAAACAATAGAAAGCACGCCTTGCGAACTTTCTATTGTCATGAATCTTCTTATTTTCTGCCCTTAGCGGAGTCTTTGAACTCTTTCTGTATTGCCTTGTAGTCGGCAGAGTCAACGATACCTTTCACAAAAGTTTCCCACTCTGTCTCACCGATCTGCCCCATGACATACTGTGTACACATGGTATTCACATCATCTGTCAGCACATTCCACTGATTGTTGTATGTCTCTGACTGCAGGTTCTGGATCTCATTTTTCATTCCTGTGGCCTGCAGGTCATTGGTGACAAATTCCTTCAGTTCTTTTGCTCTCTGAATACTCTCATCAGAAGCCCTCTTTGCACCGTCCTTCATAAATTTGTCTGTTATCTGGTCCACGTCTGTTTTCAGGAAAATCTGGTTCCACGCACCTACATATCCATCTTGTCTGGCCTTTTTATATTTTTCGTCTGTAGTATCCTTTGTTCCGTCATCCAGAAGAGTATAATGTACATCCTGGATACCATATTTCATCACATCATTATATCCCGGATATTTTTCTTCTGTTGCATTGAACATATCCATGATCTTTTCCAGTTTTTCCTCAGAACAGTCTGCGCTTATGGCGATACAGGAATCAATGTCTGTATAGTTTGGACTTACCGCATACGCCTCCGGTCCTTTCACCGGCTTCAGGCACCATGCTTCACATCCCTCCGGCGCGCTCTCATCAAAGTTTTTATCGCTTACCAGGTCTGCGGACTGGTTCCAGTTATACCAGGTTGCCAGATAGGCAATGGAATTTCCGGCTTTCCACTTGGAAGTATCGCTGTTATTCAATGCAAATTCAGGGTCAATGACGCCCGCGTCATAAAGGTCTTTTACCCAGTTCAGAAAATCAATATATTTCTCATTGAACTGCATGTACTGGTACTCTCCATTCTCATCTATAGCCCAGTCTGTCTGTCCCGTAAATGCAGTTGCAAAAGCTTTCAGATGGGTATCCATGAAGTTGTCCCCAAAGTATTCCAGGGCATAGATTTTTTTGCCTTCTCCCTCTGTAGCCGCATTGGACAGGTCGATGAGCCATGTTTTCAGCTCTTCCATCGTAGTGGGTTCTTCTTCAAACCCATATTTTTTCATCAGATCCCTGCGGACTTCAATGCCGGAATACTGGCCTTTTTCCGTATTGGACCGGGGCATGATATAAATACCTTCATTATATTTTGCCTGATCCCACATATCCCCACTCCAGTTTTTCATAACCGCGTTGGTCTCTGCGATCCCGTTTCCATTGTCAAAAAGATAGGGTGTCATATCAAGGAAAACGCCTGCATCAATAGCCTGGGTGAAGATCGGATAGTAATAAGAACCATTTCCCTCCTTGCTGATCTGCACTACATCCGGAATACTTCCCGCAGCGATCATAGTGTTTACCTTCTGATCGTAATCCTCCCAGTTGATCCACTGGATATCCAGATTCACCTCAAAGAGATCTTCCCAGTATTTTTCCATCTCATTGTCCTGGGCCGGTCCATATCCCCAGTCAATTCCCATTACGGAGATAGTCATTCTGCCGTTGCTGTCCTTGGAAGATCCCTTTTCCTCTTTCTTTATCTCCGTTCCTTTTTTTGCCGCCGCATCCGCATCATCGGAGCCGCCGCAACCTGCCAGGCAGGATACTGCCATGGCTGCTGCCATTGTGAGGGCTGCATGTTTTTTAAACTTCTTTTTCATTTTGAAAACCTCCTGTAATGATATAATATTATTTTTTTCTTTATACTCAGCCTTTTACTGCTCCCACCATCATACCTGACTGAAAATATTTTTGCAGAAACGGGTATATGACCAGTACGGGCAAAACTACAACAACTACTGCCGCCATTCGCATAACTTCCTGCGGCACAGCATTGGCAACACTGGACTGGACGTCAATCACGTCTGAAATATTGGATGAGAGAACTACTTTCTGTACATACACCTGCAGACTGGATTTTGCTGTGGATGTTATATACATGATGGAGTTAAAATAGGTATTCCAGTAACCCACAAAAGCGAACAATGTCATGGTTGCCAGCATGGGCTTGGACAGGGGAATTACAATCGTACCAAAAATCCTAAGCTGTCCGCAGCCGTCTATTTTAGCTGCCTCCTCCAGTTCTATGGGCAATGACTGGAAGAATGAACGCATAACCATAATGGACCACGCCCCGCAGGCCGCGGGAAGGATGCAGGCCCAATAGCTGTCAATCAGATGCAGGGACTTCATATTCATGAAGTTTGGTACCATACCCGCTGCAAAAAGCATTGTGAACATGACATAGGTATTGATAAATTTTTTCCCCGGAATGGGTTTGGAGAGCATATATGCCACACCTGCATTTAAGAATACACTCAGAGGCGTACCCACTGCTGTGATAATCAGTGTGGATTTCAGCGAATTCAAAAATCCTGTCCCTGTAACGATCAGTTCATATGCTGCCATAGACCATTTTTTCGGCCAGAGCGCGAACTCACCTGCTACATAAACGGAGGAGTCTGTAAAGGAAAGCACCACCACATATACAAAGGGAAGTATCATGCTGGCAGCAATAGCCAGGAGGAACACCCACAATATAGCCTGATATACATTCTCTTTTGCCCTCATACCCAGGTCATTTTTTTTCTTAATTTTTACCACGTCCGACATCTCTGTAAACTCCTTTCCTTCCCTCCATTACATAACCCCTTCATAACCCTTACGGTTGGTGATCCAGTTTGTCAATATGACCAGTGCAGTATTGACAACAGATTTGAAGAGACCAATGGCAGTTGTATAGGAATACTGGGTGCTGCCTGTTGCAATACTGTTGTTAAATATGTATACCTCGAATACTTCCAGATGAGATTTGACCATTGGGTTGTTCATTAGGAATACCTGCTCAAAATCTACAGAGATGATGGTTCCCATACGAAGAATCAGCATAACCATAACGGTGGGCATAATACTTGGAAGTGTTATCTTCATCATACACTGGAATTTGTTGGCTCCATCCATTTTGGCTGCTTCATACAGGCTCTGGTCAATCCCCGAGATCGCGGCCAGATATACAATGGAATTCCATCCAATGCTTTTCCACAGAGACTGAACAACAATGATCAGATAAATCCATTTGGTACTGAACAGATATGCGGTGGCCTCATTACCTCTCATCTCTGCCAGTTTATTCAAAAATCCCTGTTCTGTGGATAACAGGAAAAATGTAAGGCTGGCTACAATTGCCCAGGAAAGAAAGTGAGGCAGATATACAGAGGTCTGCACAAATTTCTTAAAGGTCTTATTTCTGACCTCATTCATGATCATTGCCAGAAAGATAGGGACCGGGAAAGTCAGCAGACTCAGTCCGCTGATGACCAGCGTATTCTTTAACATATTGTAAAATTTCGGATCTGCAAACAATGTCTTAAAATGCTTCAACCCCACCCACTGGCTCCCAAGAATGCCAACGTGAGGATTGTAATCCTGAAATGCCATCAAAAGCCCACGCATGGGCATATAAAACATTAAAAACATAACGATCAGCCCCGGGATTCCCAGCACATAAATCCACCTGTATTCCCAAAGCTGTTTTTTCAAAGTTTTCCGGGCAGCGTATCCTTTTCCCCGCTTTGCCACCATAATCCATTCCCTCCTGTTTCCTTTATTCCGGTTCCTTCCGGTTTCCTTTTCTTTTAATAAGAGTATATCGTCCACCCCATGGGTTTTATATAGTAGAGATTCAACATTTTTGAACTAATTTCATATAATTCTTTTTGGCATTCTTGACTTTGTGAAATTTATCCGATACCATTAGACTTATAATGAATCAAGGAGGGCCTACCTATGTATCAGGCTGTGATCGTAGACGATGAATCTTTTGTGCTGGACGGTATGAGAACCGCCATTGACTGGTCGGGTTTTAACTTTGAACTCTGCTGCTGTACTACCAATCCCTGTGATGCCCTTACCTATCTGGAACACCACTCTGCGGATCTGCTGATCACAGACATATCCATGCCGCAGATGACCGGGATCGAGCTGATCGAACAGGTTCGCAAAATCAATCCTCTCATTTCTATTCTGGTACTTTCCGCCTATGATAATTTTGAGTATGTGCGTTCCGCCATGCGCCACGGAGCGGAAAATTATCTGCTGAAGCCTCTGGACCCCGACGAACTGCGGGAATCCATCAGTAATATTGTAGGACACATCCAGGAGCGGGCTGAGTTGTCAGGAACCTACGGCTCCACCATGCTGACCTTCAGAAGCCTTTTTATTGAGAACTGGGTAAAAGGCATTTTAAGTGAAGATGAGTTTATCACCCGTGCGCAGATGCTTGGCATTAACCTCAACCTTGATAATTATACGGTCATTATCTTTACTGTTTCCGCCTCCTATCCGCAAGGCAAAGAAAAAATGGCCGGGCTATTTGATTACCTTCTCTCTCTTTTCGTAGGCAGTTATATCAGCCATTTTTATTTTGAGACGCCCATACGGCTGGTCTGTATTGTCAGCAGCCCCAATCAACCACACTCCATCGACAGTCTTTTGTCCCAGACAGACAATGCGCGGATCATTCTGGACTTTCCGTTTTTTATCTCAACCGGGAATACCGTTGATAATTATGAGGAAGTCAGTATCAGTTACCGGAATGCAGCCAAATACCTTTTTCTCCAGTACAGTCCCATGCACCGTATCATCTCTAAAGATATGGATCTGTCTATGGTTTCTGTCAGCATTATTGAGCGTGATTATGACACTGTGCCAAAGGATATCTACATGGAACAGTTGAAGAGTCTGTTTTCCACGATTCCCTTTTCACGGCGTTCGGCATTTGTACTTGGAACCTTAAACTGGGGTGTATTTCAGACCTCCGCTGAGATGCAGCCTGAACCGGAGATCATTGAACTTTTAAAAAATATTGTATGTGACTTTTCTGATGAATCCTGTGTTTTTCAATATCTGCAAACATTTATCTGTACCTGTTACGAAATTGTGGATAGAAAGCACAGGGACCAGTCAGCCACATACCCATGCGTGGACGCGGTGATCGCTGCGGTACATGAGTTCTCAGACAAAGATATTTCCCTGAAAACTCTGGCTGCCAGGCTGAACATGCATCCCTCTTACCTTGGAAATATCTTCCGCCAGCAGACCGGATATTATTTCAATGATTATGTAAATGAAGAACGCCTGAAATACGCGGCAGATCTGGTAGAACATACAGACATGAAACTCAAGGAAATTGTGGACCGGGCCGGTTTTTCCAGCCAGACGTATTTTAACCGCCAGTTCAAAAGAAAATACGGCGCAGCCCCCAATGCTTACCGCAGAGAGATGAAGTTGAAAAATTTATAAAACGCCGGGTATATAAAAAGCTACCCTCTATGGTGCTGGCCACAGAGGATAGCCGCTAACTATCCCTTTTTAAATTATGTATTCTTTTTTGTTTCCGAAATCAGGTATCCTGTAACGTTTTAATGATTCCGGCGATCACCTCCCGGCTTTCCTCCAGCTCTTCCGCAATGACATCTATGGATTTTCCCTTTTTCAATTTCCTTTTTATCAATTCCTTCAATTTCTCCTGCTGTCCTTCTTGCCTTCCCTCCTGTCTTCCTTCCTGGCTTCCTTCCTGGCTTCCCGCTGCATAGGCTTCTTCACGCTGTACTTCCACATCCAGATCATAATCATACTCTGCTATCAGCATATTTACCACCTCACTGCCTTTCTTTTTCAGATAATCAGCCAGTATTCCCGTCTTCATACATTCCTCTATGGCATTTTTGTATGCATAAGAGCTGCCAGTCTGCTGATGTTTCCTTAGGATTTCCACAAATTCACTGTACTCTCTCAGTATTCCGCACCTGTCAAGGATTTCATGACCTTCTTCCGGGTTTATATTGATAACCTTCACACAGAGATCCAGCATGGGGGATTCATCCTTTTTTGCATATGCATCAGACAGGTGCAGTGTCTTCTCCTTTGCCCAGGGTTCCTTCCCATTGTAAAAGGTATACCCAAAAGGGCATCCCGTAACTTATGCAGCAGCAAGTGCTGCACTATAAGGTATAGAACTCAGGAGCCGGAATCCTTACTATCCTTTTCCTGTAACGGTCACGCACCGGGACGATCTGTTCTAATGCGCGGCCCATATACAGTAGTTCCCTCAACGGCATGTTTTCATTGATCGTTGACTGGTGCTCTCCAAACACCATCACCTTATCCTCAATGCCAAAAGATATATCATTGCAAAAGTTCATATAGAGTACATCATCCACTCTGATCTTCCGGATCTTTGTTCCCGCCGGAAGGGGGCCTCATGCAGTGCATTGTATAGTGAAATCTCATTTTCCTGAAAAATGACCCTTATTTTGTTTTAAATATGGAAATAACGGGGGAATTCCCCATTTGACAGCCTTTCGGCTGAAATGCAGAACTTATGAACAGATAAATCATAAGTGTATTCAGTATACCACAGAAGAGTTCAAAAAACCACTGTTTCCATAAGAAACAATGGTTTTTGAATTTGAATATTGGGGTTAAAAACTTCCTTTTACATCACACCAGTTCTTTTCCGCATAGTCCATCAGTTCCTCTGCCCATTCCAGCGGCATATCGTTGAAGAACAGATACAGACCTTTGGAGCCGTATCTTTTAACAATGCGGTCTGTATTGCGGATCCAGTCTTTCAGGTCCCCGGTGTACACTTTTACCCAGAGTTGTTTTCCTGCTGCCCTGGCCTTGTCATATATCACATCCCATTCTTCCATAGTTCCGTCCGGTCCATGGTCACCGCTGGTCCATTGAAGGGCATCAATTCCCTCTACTTCCATCAAGGCATCCATGTGTTTGATAGATTCCGGACCATCTAAGTGGTACAGTACATGATCCAGGCTCTTTGTCGCCTGTTTCAGAGAATCCAGCACATAGGTACGGAAATAATCCGGTGACAGAAGTGCTGAAAAATCACACTGCAGCTTCTGGGTCTTTCCGCTTCCGAAAATCTGGAATACCGTGTACGCGCTTCCACCCTCATATTGTGCATATTTATAGAATGCATCATAATACTGCTGATAGCAGTCTGTTACCTGCTGCACTCTCTTTACAATATCATTATCTTCCTCGATCATATCATAAAGCAGATCCATGGAACCTCTCAGGGATGCCAGCACATCCACATTTTCCATTAAATCCGGAATGGCAATAGGAAAATCATCTCCGATCAACTTTTTACACTCTTCAAAAAGCCAAATATGTTTTTTGAACCATTTATTCTCCGGGTCAAATTTCAATTCCGGATAATCCTCCCACTCTTCCACGCAGGGATGAAACCATACTGTTCTGTCCTGGAACTCGATTTCACTTCCAAGGTATGCCGCAAGAGAACCGGGACCAAAATCCGCGTTCAAATTTGGAAAACTCTCTCCCAGAAACTCATGGGTTTCGCAATAATAACGATAACGCCTTACCACGCTTTCCGGTTCCATATATTTTTCTTCCAGACTTTTAGACTTGATTTCTTCCGGTATCTGGAAGGGATAATAACCGGGCTTCACGCCTGTAACGCGCATGAGCGGCCTTCCTGTATTTTCTCCTTTCCAATAATCCTCAAATCTCTGTTTTGTAGCTTCCCAGTCTTTTTTATACCGCATTCCAACTTCCTCCCATTATCCATTTTTAATAAATTGCCGTTTATTATCCTGTTCTGTCTTCAGGTGCTCCATTGCTATGAATTTATCATATCATGGGCATATCCTGCACGCTTGTCTGATATCCGGCAATCTTTGAACTATATTGGGATTTATCAGAATGTCACTTTCCGCTCTCCCTGCTGGTCACTGCTCTGCGGTATTCCCCGGGAGACATATCCCGTCCCCTTTTAAATACCCTGTTAAAATATGATACACTATTGAAACCACTCATCATGGCGATCTCCGTGATGGTATGGCTGGTAGTGGACAGCAGCATACAGGCCCTGTCTATGCGCAGCTGGTCAATGTATTCAAACATCCGAATGTGGAGCACATTCTTGAAACAGGAACAAAGATAACTCTTGTTCATCATCGCCACTTTCACCAGATCATCCAGTTCAATTTGCTCCAGATAATGTTCGTGAATATAGTCCACCACAGGCTGAAGCCGTGTAAAAATCTGATGCCGGCTTGCCGTCTGCTCCTCCTCACTCTGTATTTCCAGATAAATTCGGTATAACTCCGCCATAAAAAGCTGCGTCCAGGATTTTACAAACAGTTCCCAACCTGCTTTTTTATCCCTGTACTCCAGACGGATATGGGAAAATGCCTCCATCAGACACTCATACCCCTGAGTATCTTTTCTGATACAGTTGGTAAAGGATGTGCTTCTGTTGAAAAAAGGCTCCAGAAACTGGTATCCCCTCCTCTGCTCCCACAAAAGAGATGGGCCAAACACTATGACTTCCAGCACCAGGCTGCCGTCATGCACTGCCATATGGCGTTCCTGATCATTGATTATAAAAATATCCCCCGGGTGTATCTCATATTCTTTCTCTTCTATCAGATAATAGCCGCTTCCCTCTTTTACATAATTGATCTCTAAAAGGTCATGAGAATGCAGATACATCTGCCGGGAATTTGATAAAAACATCCGATAGGGAAATTCCCGTTCAAATACCATTTCATCTTTTACATACTCCATCTGCTTCCCTCCGCTTTTGTGCAAATAAAGCCAGCTTGGCATAGAAATCCTCCAGTATCAACCGGGAATCTATTTTATTGTAAACTCTTATAGGACGGAATCTGCCCGTATGTATATAGTTCATGTCCGCCCCCACTGCGGGAGCCTGTTTCCACTCAAAAGAAAATCTGTCTTCATAAAGGATCAGTCCTATTGCCGGTGAATCTCCCAGCACCCAGGATTCCCCTGTCCTGAACGCACTCTTCCTGGGCTGCTCTGTCATAGCATGTTCCATGAGCTGGTCGCAGAGATATTCACCGATCTCCCCGCAGGGCCTTACCCGCAGTTCAAGCTCTGCCAGGGTTACCGGCATCATCTCATAGACGTTCTTAGGCACCTGCCACACCTCCATATCAGATCCAAACACCACATTAGCCGCATGAATGTCATTGCCCAGATTGAATTCCTCACCACCGCCGGGATAAAGCCCTCCTCCGATCCAGATAACAGTCAGCCTTTTGGCAATACGTGGTTCCATCAGATAAGCGCTGGCTATATCTGTTAGCGGCCCCAAAAAAACGGCAAATAAAGGCCTGTCATCCCCCTTCATGGCCTCCTCCACAAGCAGCCTTGCTCCTTCACTTTCTATAAAAGTCCCCGCATCGGGCAGGCCGCAGGGGGCGCCGTGATACAGGGGTACCTGCCCGTCAAATCCCATCTTCCTTACCAAAATTTTCAATTCGCTGTAGCTTTTCTCCATACTGTCCCTATCTCTGTCTGTGCCATAATGGGCAGCCACTAAACCAACATTTTCAATTTTGGGGCTGAGAAGTGCCTGTACCACGGCAAAGCCATCATCCGCTTCATTTTTTGCATCTGTATCTGTGATCAACCGTACAATTTTCTCCTCCGGCACCTGAAAAACATAATCTGTATACCTCATATTTTATCCTCATCCTTTATATACTTACAGCCGGTTACCTTATGTCTACTATTTTTTCAGACAAATGTCAATCCTTTTGTTCCCATTTGTAACAGTTCAGACAGGTCTGCGCATTTACTGCGCTGACCGTATGTACAGATAGTGCCGGCTGGCATCCAGTCCATCGCCAAGCGATTTTTAATGGCTGGATGCGTTGTCTGAACTGTTACTACCATTCACAGCTAATACTCTGTAAGGCAGCTTTTTGCGCCTTCGCATGAAATTCCCGAGACAGCCATGCTGTCTGTCTTCTGTTTTCCTTTTATTGTACCAAAGTATCTGTTCTTTCTCTTGTCAGTGATTTGGGTAAATTTGAACTATATTACAAACTTATAATATTTGGCGGAAAAATGTAAGGTTAAACGATGGATAACTCCCCTTTCATTGCTTATAATCTGTAACTGAAATACATTAAATACGGAGGAATAAATGAATGTAATTGCATCACTCTGCCTGGACGGATTTCCGCACCACTGTTTCTGTTTGCAATGGCAGAGGGATTTTCCCATATCCATGACCGGAAAGCTTATCTCAAACGGCTGTATATTGCCTCGGTTCTCATGTCAGTAGGCAATGACCTGATCAACTCTTATCTGCCTCATCCTAACGGTGCCATGGTAATTAATGGCATGTTTGCCACTTTGTTTATTGTAGGGCTTTATATGGAAAAAAACTCCCCTGCACGTATATGTGCTTGTGGTTCTGGCCAGAATCCTTGCATGATCAAAAGACCGTAGCAAAAGGGCAGCAAATTGTCACTGTTCCTTTTGATACGGCCTTTTTTTCTAAAATCATTTCTTTTATGACTGAAAAATACATCTTACTTGTTTGAGGGATCAATGCCCGCTGTCTGTTTTCCCTGGGCTGACTCCAAATACGCTGAAGCCTCAGGGTCCTTTATCTGATATGCTCTTGACCATTCTTTTGTGGCATCATCTCTTACCACCTCTGATTGGTTCTTATACAAAAATTTTACCAGTTCATATACATCTACCCAGATTTCGTGATTCCCCTCCCTCTGGGATTCATCAAAGATAAGCTGCAGCCCAAAATGAAGATGGGTTGTATCAATGTTGTTCACATTTTCTTTGGCGCTGTATCCGGTGCGGCCCATGTATCCGATCACATCCCCGGCCTGCACAATACTGCCCACTTCCAGGGATTTGCAGTAGGGAAAATTCTGACGCAGATGCGCATAATAATAGTACCGTCTGCCGTCAAAACTGCTGATCCCCAGACGCCATCCCCCATACTGGTTCCATCCCATGGCTGACACATAGCCGGATTCCACCGCCACAATAGGAGTACCCGTCTGCCCCATCATATCGTGTCCCAGATGTTCCCGCCTGTAGCCATAGCTTCTCGCCACTCCGAAATCATCATAATCGTTATAGGGAAAACTTTTTGCTATCGGGCTGAATCCCTTCAGGCCGTACTTTTTTGTCCAGCTTACTTCTCCCTGGCTCTCCTGATCCTGTGCGCCCTGCCCCTCATCTTTTGCCTCTGTCTGGTACTCTCCAACCAGCCCATCTAAAACTGCGCCGTAGGCTTCCCGGTAGTAGTCAAAGGATTTGACCTCAGCGGACAGTTTTTCCACTGTAGTCTCCCCTTTCTGAAGCCTTTCGGCAATCTCATCCATGTCCTTTGCCTTATACTGCTTGAAATCGCCGCCGTACCTGGCTCCCAGATAAGCCAGAAGATCAACCCAGTTAAGATGGCCTTCCTGCCCATATGTATCCACATCGTAGGCACAGGCCTGCCGCATGGCCTCACTTGTCACATGGAAGTCCACCCACTTTATGTAGTCCTTCTCCGCACTGCCTGTGCCGGAATCCTCTGTACTTCCTTTGCCTGCACTCCCTCCGCTGCCCGTTCCGGAATCCTCCGCATTTCCTGTGCCCGAACTTCCTCCGCTGTCCGTATTAGAGTTTGCTCCGCCATCCACAGAATCCGCTGCACTTTCTGACATAAACTTTTTTTCTGCCGGCTCTGTACCCCTCCCTGCGGCAAAAGCGCCTTGCGAAACATCTTTCCAACAAAGCACTGCAGTCAGAGTCAGCACAATAACCTCTGCCATAAAACCATATTTTTTCCATCTCTGTCTGTTCATGTCCGGCCCCCGGTCACATTCTGTATCAGTTTATGTAACCAGATAAAATCTTAGAACTCAGGCTGCCAATCAATGCCGTCACTGCTCACCGGCTGCCGTTCTGTAAACTGCTTTCTCCGAAAAGATGTCAGGCAATCATAACAATCGTGTTGCAGGGTGCCGTTGGCCTTCATTCTACATAGGAATGGAGGTAATGTCTATGAAACATTTCGATCTCAAAGATTTGATGGAGGCTTTTTCTATAGTGATCTCAGGCTTTTTCTCCTGCCTTATCCAGTCTTACATTTCTAAAGTAAAGTGCCATATCAATGGAAATCTCCACAATATTCAGTATGTAGAAGAACCATCCCAAATAAAACAGCCAGTCAAGTGAGGTACCTGCTGCCCCAGCTTCCATCCACAGAATCACTTTACGTGCAATACCGAATACATAACCGATCCAGATAAAGAATTCAAAGAACAGGCTCTTTCCTTTCGCTGTTCTGGAAATCCAGGATTTGTGGATTGAGATCGGCCATGATAAGCCGAAGCAGAGTATCATAAGTGCTTCTAATAAGTTTGTCATTATATTTTTCTCCATTCCCTCTTTTAATATGTGATCAAAGACCGCTTCTGTAATTCCTGAAGCGGTCTGTCATCGGAATCCGGCCATACTGTTTATTCCAATAGATCAGATCCCCATTGCTGTCATATTTTAACGGCTCCGTCTCAAAATCCGGAGCCTGTGATTCTTTTACTCTTTATGCTGTGCCAAATATGCGGCTCTTCCCTCTTCGTACAGGTTTTTTCCCTCGCTGTCGATGATGACGAACAGGGGCATATCCTCCACATATAATTTTCTCAAAGCTTCTGCGCCCAAGTCTTCATATGCGATCAGCTCTGCCTTCTTGATGCATTTGGCAAGCAGTGCGCCTGCTCCGCCGATGGCTCCGAAATAAACACCGCTGTATTTTTTCATGGCATCAATGACTTCCGGAAGGCGGGCACCTTTTCCGATCATGCCTCTGGCTCCCACTGACATCATGGCCGGGGCATAGGCATCCATTCGTCCGCTGGTAGTTGGCCCGGCGGAACCGATGACCTGGCCCGGTTTTGCAGGTGTGGGTCCTACATAATAAATCGTGGCATCTGTGGGATCAAAGGGAAGCTCTTCCCCTTTTGCCAGCGCTTCACACATGCGCTTGTGCCCTGCATCACGGGAGGTATAAATGGTTCCGGTCACATATACGGTATCTCCTGCATGGAGTGTTTTTGCCAGCTCCTCCGTGAGGGGCAGTGTAATATGTTTTTCCATTTAAATCACCTCCGTTTTGTGGCGGGTCACGTGGCAGTTGATATTGATGGCACAGGGCATACCTGCAATATGTGTGGGCATGGTTTCAATGTTCAGCCCGATGGCTGTGGTCTTTCCGCCGAATCCCTGAGGTCCTATGCCAAGCTTGTTGATCTTATCCAGCATTTCCACTTCCAGTTCTGCATAGTACGGGTCTTCATTGCTTGAGTCAATGGGACGCATCAGTGCCTTTTTTGCAAGAAGGGCTGCCTTGTCAAAGGTACCTCCAATTCCCACACCCACTACCATTGGCGGACATGGGTTGGGTCCTGCGGTCTCAACGGTCTCCAGGATAAACGCCTTGATCCCCTGCAGTCCTGCGGAAGGCTTAAACATGCGGATCGCACTCATATTTTCACTTCCAAAGCCTTTGGGTCCCACTGTGATCTTGATCTGCTCTCCGGGAACAATTTCCGTATAGATCATAGCCGGAGTATTGTCTCCGGTATTACCTCTGCGGACCGGGTCTTTGACTACGGATTTTCTCAGATATCCCTTGTCATATCCGCGGCGCACGCCCTCGTTCACAGCCTCACTCAGATTGCCGCCGGTAATATGCACGTCCTGTCCGATTTCCAGGAATACACAGGCCATACCTGTGTCCTGGCAGATGGGCACATTCTGCTCATCCGCAATTTCAAAATTTTCTATAATATTATCCAGCACACCCTGTGCGATCTCCCAGTCTTCGCAAGCTCTGCAGTTTTTGATCGCACATTTTACATCCTCAGGCAGATGCTCATTAGCCTGGATACAAAGGTTCTCAATGACATCTGTGATCTGGCTTGCCATTATCTCTCGCATATACGTTCACTCTCCTGTCTTTCTTCAGACAGGCATCCTGTACGGCAATACTGCTGTACAGAACACCAAATCTTTATCAACCATAGCTGCTGTGCAGATCCACATTTCCCGCTCTGGAGTATACACTCCATATCCAGCAGGATAATGGAATTTGAACGGCTGCTGTTTATCTCTCATGACGGGCATACTTGGGAAGCAGTAACGGAGATACGTCATCGGAAGCTATGCCTGCTTTTTTCAGTTCCTCTGCATATTGTTCAATATGTTCCAGTGTCATGGAACCCATTTCTGTCTCTTTTGCTTTGGCTGCCGCAGCCTTGCCCGCATTGCGGCCAAATACAATGATATCCAGAAGAGAGTTGCCCATAAGACGGTTTCTTCCGTGGATCCCACCAACAGCCTCACCTGCTACCAGGAGATTGTCAATGGCTTTTGTATAGCCGTCCCCGCCGATTTCCAGACCACCGTTCTGATAATGGAGTGTAGGATATACAAGAATCGGCTGTTTTCTCATATCAATGTCATAGTTCATGTACATACGAAGCATGGCAGGGATACGTTTTTCAATGGTCCCCTCTCCGCCGATCCTTTCGATCATGGGAGTATCCAGCCATACACCGCTGCCGAGAGGCGTTGCCACACCTTTTCCCCTGTCGCTGCACTCACGGATAATGCAAGCCGCTGCCACGTCACGTGTCTCCAGAGGATGCATGAAAGCTTCACCTTCAATGTTTACCAGCATAGCTCCCAGAGAACGAACCTTCTCTGTGACCAGGGCACCGAAAATCTGTGCCGGGTAGGCAACACCTGTCGGGTGATACTGAATAGTATCCTGGTATAAGAGCGGAGCGCCTGCGCGGTATCCTAGAACCAGTCCGTCCGCGGTTGCGCCGTAGTGGTTGGAAGTTGGGAAGTCCTGGTAATGAAGACGTCCTGCACCCCCTGTGGCAATGATGACTGTCTTTGCTTTTGCCACCAGGTAGTCATCGGTCTCCATATTCTGGAGAACAGCACCTGCAACCTGTCCCTTGTCATCCTTGATCAGTTCCACTGCGGAAGTAAACTCTACAACAGGGATCTGACGGTTTAAAACCTCATCCCGCAGAGTACGCATGATCTCCGCACCGGAGTAGTCCTTGCAGGCATGCATTCTCTTTCTGGAAGTTCCGCCGCCGTGGGTGGTGACCATATTTCCCTCTGCATCCTTGTCAAACATAACGCCCAGTTTGTTCAGCCACTGGATCGCGTCCGGAGCCTCCATGACCAGCCTTTTCAGCAGTTCCGGCCTGGCTGCAAAATGTCCGCCGCCGAAAGCGTCCAGATAGTGCTGGACCGGGGAGTCATTTTCCTTATCTGCTGCCTGGATCCCCCCTTCTGCCATCATGGTGTTGGCATCCCCGATGCGCAGTTTTGTGACGATCATAACATCAGCGCCTGCTTCATGGGCTTCGATGGCTGCAGAAGAACCTGCTCCGCCGCCGCCGATCACCAGCACGTCCACGTCATAATCCACCTTGTCCAAATCTATATCCACCTTTAACAGACGGCTGTTGGAGTGGAGTAAATGTCCCAGCTCGGTGGGCGCTTTCTGCCCCTTGTTGGGACCGATTTTGATCTCAGTAAAACCGTCCTTTTTGTAGTCCGGATGATAAGCCTTTAAGAGGGCATCCTTTTCATCAGCAGTCATACGTCTGGGTTCCATGCCCATACGCTCGTCTCTGGTAGCTTCCACCTTTTTAATGGACGCAAGCATTTCTGGTGTAAACATGGCTATCCTCCTTATTTCTCAATCTCTCTGGTATTGTAAAGTTCCTGCATTTCCGTGATCGGCTTCTGCATAACCTGCTCAATCAGCTCATCATAAGCACCCTGGTGGATCTCCTCCACACGGTTTTCCAGATGTTTTGTCTCAGGTGCAATATATTTTCCTGTGAGACGTCTTGCAAGAAGGCCTACCATAGGGTGAGAAATCCCGGCAGGACATCTGACGGAACAGCAGCCGCAGCTTACACAGTCAAAGGATTCCTCTGCGCACTTCTCAAATTCTCCTCTCTGCGCATAAGCGATATACTGCATAACGTTCAAATCCTGTGTACAGGCTTTTGTACAGGCATTACATCCGATACAGCTGTAGATTTCCGGATACAGCTCCATCATGATCTGCTGAGTCGGCTTAATTTCCTCTATATCATAAGTTCTCTTGTCTGTAGGGAAGAAAGGAATACTTGCCACATACATGCCCTCCTCCACCTGTGTCTGACAGGCAAGACATGTCTTCAGCTCATTTTTTCCTTTGATCCTGTATATTGTAGCACATGCTCCGCAGAAGCCATGACGGCAGCCGCACCCTCTTTTCAGGGTATATCCGGCATATTCCATGGCTGTCATGATCGTCAGATCCGCAGGCACACTGTATTTCTTACCGAAGAAAAATACATTAACCATCTTTTCCATAATAGGTACCAATCCTTTCATCAACTTCATCTTTACCCCGCAGTGTCAACTTCGATTCCGCTTTGCTTTATCTCAGTTGAGGGCGTTCGCCCTATGCCAAAAAGACCAAACCGGTCCGCTTATGTGCAAGCACAACACAGATTGTCTGTTCTTCTTGGTACACTGCCCATTGCCTGTCAATACTCGTTAGGTAATTCGTCAATCTCGTCGCAGCGGAATACCGGACCGTCTTTGCACACGTATTTGGAGCCGATGTTGCAGCGGCCGCATTTGCCTACACCGCATTTCATACGGAGTTCCAGAGTTGTGTAGACCTGCTCTTTAGAGAATCCCATTTCCTGGAGGGCTGCCAGCACGAACTTGATCATGATGGGCGGTCCGCAGACAAGGGCTGTCTTGTCTGTGGTGAATCCCACCTCTTTTAAGTAGTTGGGTACAAATCCCACATGGCCGTCCCAGCCTTCCTGTTCCCGGTCAATGGTCAGATATACGTTCACACCCTCTGTCTTCATCCAGACCTCCCGGATCTCTTTTAACTGGACCAGATCGTCCGCAGAACGGGAACCATAGAGAATATCCACGGTTCCGTAGTTCTCTCTGTTATCCAGCACATAGTTGATAACAGAGCGAAGAGGTGCAAGACCGATACCGCCTGCGATAAACAGCAGGTTCTGGCCTTTTAACCCGGTCTCTACCGGGAAATAGTTACCGTAAGGACCTCTCACCGTAATCTCGTCGCCAACCTGGAGGCTGTGAAGATAATCTGTGAGGATACCGCATTTCTTGATGCTGAATTCCTGAAATTCTTTATTTGTGGGTGAGGAAGTAATGGAAAACATACCTTCACTGATGCCCGGTGCACACACCATGGCACACTGTCCGGGCATATGCTCAAAAAGCTTTCCGCCCTCCGGCGCATTCACCCGGAAGGTCTTTACATCCGGTGTCTCCTGGCGGATATCTGTGATGACTCCCACCTGAGGGATCAGGGTATCCAGCGTATAATTTTTATGACAGGTACATTCGCTCATTATTTGTCACCTCCCTGTTTCTGAAAGGATTTGATAACTTTCACAATATTTAAGGAAGCCGGGCATTTTTCCACACATCTGCCGCAGCCTACACAGGAATACATCCCGTCATTGTTTGCCGGGAAATATACCAGTTTATGCATAAATCTCTGGCGGAAACGCTGCATCTGGCTTGTTCGGTTGTTTCCGTGAGCCATCATGGTGAAATCCGAGTACATGCAGGAATCCCAGCAGCGGTATCTCTTGATCCCATGTCCTGTATCATAATCCTTGATGTCATAGCACTGGCAGGTTGGACATACAAAGGTACAGGTACCGCACGCCAGACAAGGCTTGTACAGTTCTTCCCAGAGTTCGGAATTGAATTTTTCATTTAATGCATCCCCGTTCCATCCTTCCAGGGAAAGATTGGAATAGGGGAGTTTTTCCACAATGGCGCGGATGGAAGCTTTCTCTTCCTCCACTTTCTTTTCCGCATCAGCATCGGCCTCTGTCAGAAGGTTCTCCACAGATTTCGTGAGGGCTTCCCCCTTCTCTGTAAAAGGTTTCCAGTAAAGCGCATCTCCCGCCATCCATACAGCCACATCCGCCACAGGCTCCGCGCAGTCCACACCAAACACCTTGCAGAAGCAGGTTTCCTCCGGCTCATGACACGCCATAGCTACGATGGTGCCATGCTCACGTCTTGCCGCATAAAATGAGTCCACCGGGTCAGCTAAAAATACCTTATCTAAAACCTCCACACCCTTCACGTCACAGGCTTTCATTCCAAATACCACGAAATCCTGCTCTTTCAGTGCTTCCGGTTCAATGGCCAGTTTTTTTCCGTCTTTTTTGCAGGTATACAGGTCCTCACTCTGAGGAAAAAATGCGTCTTTGGGGGATTTCACTGTTTTCAGCGTATCCAAATCCACCTCCCCGTCCTCACTCCATGCCCTGAAGTTCACCTGTCCGCTCACCTTTACCGGGACATATAATTCCTGGGCACCGGCAATCAACTGGAATAATGCCGCCAGATTTTCTTTTGCTGTCTTATACATACATTATCCCCTTTCTGCCACAATGTCTGGCTCTACGTCATCAAATGTAAAGTTTGTCAGCGGCCCTTTAGAATCTGTATCTTCGCCGGCCTGATATTCTCCGTAGAATTCATCAATATCCTTGATAAATTTCCGGTTAAACAGATGGAGCGGAATTCCCTGAGGACATACACGGCTGCATTCTCCGCAGTCTGTGCAGCGTCCTGCCACATGGAACGCGCGGATGATATGGAACATCTTCTCCTCAAAGGAATCCACATTGGCCTTCTGGGAGCTGTCAAACTTGTTGCTGTCAAATACACATTTTCTGCAGCTGCATGCAGGACATACGTTTCTGCAGGCATTGCAGCGTATACATTTGCTTAACTCTTTCTGGAAAAAAGCGAATTTCTCCTCCGGGCTCATAGCCTCAATGGCGGCAACACCGTCAAAACGCTCTGCGTCCTTTGTCTCTTTGGATTCTCCGATCAATTCATCATAAATCTTATGCTCTTTGCCTTTGCACACATGGCATCTCTCCAGCATGGCATCTGCATAGGAACATGTTTTCTCTCCGTAGAGGGTCCGGATCGTAAGTATGTCTGCTTCGTCTGTGATCTTGGCCCCGGAAATACTTTCGATCCCCTTGATCCCCATGCTCCTGATCTTTTCAATATCCAGCTTGCCTTTGCAGCCAACGCCCATAATATAGGCTTTTTCCCTGTCTACCCTATGCTCCTTGATAAGCTGGTTAAAGCTGTACGTGTCACAGGGTTTCAGGCAGACTAAAGTTTTACCCTCCAGTTTGGAGGCCTCTATCATATATTTGCTTAAATTGGCTCCGCAGAATCCGTTGTACACGAAATTCTCCAGGTCTTCTTCTTTTTCAAAATAAGCCGGTTCCGGATCATAAGGCAGGTCTCCCGCTTTCCAGCCGAGGACACGGGCCACGGTACCGTCCGCTAACAGCTCTTTTGCACGGTTTATCAGCTCCTGCATCTCAAATCCTCCAATCTTACATTCCTGCCCAGAGAGCGGACTTTTTCCACAAACTCGTTCATGGTGGTGGAGAATTTTACACCCTCCGCTGCGGACACCCATTCCACACGGGTACGTCCGTTTTCCACACCGATATAATCCAGCATGGAGAATAAAAGTGTCATACGCCTTCTGGCATAGTAGTTTCCTGTACTGTAGTGACAGTCTCCCGGATGACATCCGCAGAGGATCACCCCGTCTGCACCTTTCTCAAATGCCCGCAGAATAAACATGGGATTTACACGGCAGGAACATGGCACGCGGATGATCTTAACATCTGCAGGGTAGGCCAGACGGCTGCTGCCGGCCAGGTCCGCGCCTGCATAACTGCACCAGTTACAGCAGAATGCCACAATTTTAGGTCTGAATTCTTCTTTTGCTTCTATCGACATATTGCATCCACCTCCGCTATGATCTGTCTGTTGGAGAATCCCTGTAAGTCCATGGCTCCTGATGGGCAGGCAACTGTGCAGGCTCCGCATCCCTGACACAGTGCATTGTTCACGACTGCAATGCGGCGTGTCTCGCGGATACCGTGGTCATTCACCTCTTTCTCCTCATAGGTGATGGCACCGTAAGGACACACATTTGCACAGGTGGAACATCCGTTGCAGAGAAGTTCATCGGATTTGGCTGTACATGGGTTGGTCATCAGTTTATCTTTTGCAAGGAGTCCAATAGCTTTCACCGCTGCAGCACCTGCCTGTGAAACGGTCTCCGGAATATCCTTTGGTCCCTGGCATACGCCTGACAGGAAAATACCTGCCGTGGGGGATTCCACCGGACGGAGCTTGGGATGAGCTTCTGTCAGGAAGTTATTGGTGTCAATGCTGGCTGTGAGCATAGTCGCAATTTTCCTTACAGACGGATCCGGCTCAATGGCTGTAGCCAGGACCACCATATCTGCTTCCATGAGGATCTGCTTGTTATCAATGAGGTCAACGCCCTGTACGAGTAACTGTCCGTTTGGCTGGGGAGCGACTTTACCCACCTGGCCTTTGATGTAGTTCACACCGTATTCCTCCACGGCTCTTCTGTAGAACTCATCAAAGTTTTTACCCGGGGTTCGGACATCAATATAAAATACAGACACGTTCACATCCGGATACTTGTCGCGGATCAGCATGGCATGTTTTGCTGTATACATACAGCAGATCTTAGAACAGTAGCTCTTTCCCCGCTTGTCTGCGCAGCGGCTGCCCACACATTGGATGAACACCATATTCTTGGGGGCTTTTCCGTCAGACATACGCTCCAGATGGCCTTTGGTCGGTCCTGCTGCGTTCATGATACGCTCCAGCTCCAGGGATGTGATAACGTCCTTGCTCTGGTTGTATGCATACTCATCGTAATTGTCCAGTTTGATGGTATCAAAACCGGTGGCAACTACAATGGCACCGTACTTCTCTGTAACAATCTCATCCTTCTGCTCATAATCAATGGCACCTGCCTGGCATACCTTGGCACAGACACCACATTTTCCTGTTTTGAACTTGATACAGTTCTCCCGGTCGATCACCGGAACATTGGGGATAGCCTGGGCAAATGGTGTGTAGATGGCGCTTCTTGTGTTAAGCCCTCTGTTAAATTCATTTGAATTTTTCTTGGAAGGACATTTCTCCTGGCAGACACCGCAGCCTGTACACTTATCCATATCTACGCTTCTGGCTTTCTTGCGGATAACCACAGCAAAATCACCCACAAAACCTGAAACCTTTTCCACTTCACTGTATGTATAAATGTTGATCTTCTCATGGGCAGATGCTTCCACCATCTTTGGTGTCAGGATACATGCGGAACAGTCAAGGGTGGGGAATGTCTTGTCAAGCTGTGACATCCTTCCTCCGATACTTGGGGTCTTCTCCACAATATCCACTTCATATCCGGCCTCTGCAATATCCAGCGCCGTCTGGATACCTGCAATACCCCCGCCGATCACCAGTGCACGTTTGGTCACAAGGCTCTCTCCCGGCTTCAGGGATGCATTTAAGTTTACTTTGGCGATTGCCGCTCTCGCAAGGATGACCGCCTTCTTGGTGGCCTCCCCCATGTCTTTATGGATCCAGGAACAATGTTCACGGATATTGGCAACCTCCACCATGTATGGATTCAGGCCGGCTCTCTCCGCTGCTTTCCGGAAAGTGGTCTCATGCATACGCGGTGAACAGGAACATACTACAAGTCCTGTAAGCTTCTCATTTTTTATGGCCTCTGCGATCTTGGACTGTCCCGCCTCGGAACACATATACTGATAGTCTTCCGCATGGACAACTCCCGGCTCCATTTTAGCCATTTCCACTACTTTTTTAACATCTACCGTGGCGGCAATGTTGCTGCCGCAATGACAGACGAATACACCTATTCTCTGCACTTAACCTCACCTCCTGTATCTTCTGCTTGCACTGACTAAAAGCTGCTGGGGAAGTTCCGGGTCCAAAAGCTCAGGGATCTCGTCAGCCGTCAGATAATCCCCGCCCTTTTCACGGACAACCAGCTGTCTTGCCGCGTCAATAAGTTTACCAGGCTTCACGTCCCTTGGGCAGCGCTCCACACACGCAAAACAGGAAAGGCATTTCCAGAGGGATTTTGCATTTACCAGAGACTCAATGTCTTCATTCTGCACGTAAGATACAAACTGATGAGGTTTGATATCCATTTCATTGTAGGATGGACAAGACGCAGAACACTTGCCGCATTTCATACATTTCAGCGGATTGACGCCGCTGATCTCCTTTATCATTTCAGCCTGTTTCTTTGGAGTATTCATGCTTTTGCCACCTCCTCTTTCACACCCAGAGCTTCTGCCAGGAGCTCTGTAAAATAAAATACAGGAAGTTTGCTGCTGTTTGTGCTCTTATTCAAGTTATACCGGCATAATGGACAGGCGGTGATCAGCATATCTGCTCCAAAACCGGATGCGCTTTCCATGATCTTGTCAGACATGGTTTTTGACATCTCTTTTTCTTTCAGGGATATGTATCCGCCGCAGCACTCATTTCTGTATGGATAGATCACCGGTTCTGCTCCAATGGCCCGGATGAAATCCTCAATGATGGCAGGATTCTCCGGATCATCAAATTCCAGAAGCCTGCTAGGACGAAGGAGCAGACATCCGTAATAAGCCCCTATCTTTTTCCCGGTAAGCGGAGCGGTTACTTTCTCCTTTAACGTGTCGAAACCTATGCGGTCACGGAGTACCTCCAGAAAATGGATCACTGTCGTCTCACCTGCATAGGGTTCCTCAAGCTGCATATAATTATTGGCTCTGGTGCGGATGTCATCTACATTCTTCATATCATGGTTGACACGTTTGATCACATGATGACAGGCAGAACAGAGTGTTACCAGATCCTGGCCTTTTTCTTTGGCCTCGTTGAGAGCACGGACGGAAGAAAGTTTTGTGGCGATCTCATCAGTACCCAGCGGATAAACGCCGCCGCAGCACTGCCAGTTTTCAATTTCTTCCAGTTCAAATCCCAGTGCCCTTGCAGAAGCTCTGGCATAAGCATCCAGTTCCACTGCTTTTGTCTTCAGGGTACACCCCGGATAATAACTGTACTTCATAGTTCCTCCTAATAATCCCGGAAACGGAACAGTACCCTCATAGCTGCTGCTTGGCGGGCCAGAGGATACTGAACAGTTTTCCTGTTTCTACAGTTCTATCTGTTTGATAACTTCTTTCAGTGCGTTGGCACTTGCCTGAAGTTTTGCAATCTCTTCTTTATTCATGCGCATCGGCACTTTACCCTGGATACCATTGGGCCCAACCAAAGTCAGTGTGCTCACGCAGACATCCTCAATGCCGTATTCACCGTGCATCATAGAGGAAACGGTTGCGATGGAGTCAGAAGATGCCAGCAGGATTCCGCACAGCTTACATACTGCTGCAGATACTGCGTAGAAGGTAGCTCCTTTGTTTGCAATTACCTTGCCGCCGGACTTCTGAACATAAGTCAGCATTTCTTCCTTGTCAAGCTCTTCTACATCCTTGCCAAGGTTCTTAGCCAGCTCGTAATACTCATCAAGGCTTACACCTGATATATATGCGCCTGTCCAGGGAATGAAGGAAGTGTCACCGTGCTCACCAAATACATAAGCGTGGATATTCTTCTGAGCAACTTTAAAGTGTTCAGAGAGTCCGCAGCGGAGACGCGCAGTATCCAGAATTGTTCCGGAACCGATAATCTGATTCTCCGGCAGTCCTGAAATCTTTGTAAACACATAAGTCATAATGTCAACAGGATTGCTTACGATGATGTATAGAGCATTCGGTGCAGCTTTTACGATTTCCGGTGTGATGCTCTTTAAAATATTTACATTGGTCTGTGTCAGCTCAATTCTTGTCTGACCCGGTTTGCGGGCAATTCCTGATGTGATAATTACGATATCGGAATCCTTAGCATCCCCGTATTCGCCTGCAACAATATTAATGGGATCGCGGAAACAGGTTCCCTGCGCAATATCCATTACTTCCCCTGCAACTTTTTCCTTGTTGATATCAATCAATACAATCTCTGATGCGATATCCCCGTTTGATAATGTGTAAGCAATCGTTGAGCCAACGCTTCCGGCTCCGATGACAGTAATTTTACTACTCATGCTTGCTCCTTTCCCCTTCCATATGGGCTGTTGTTATTGTCTTTTTTTTAACAAATAAAGTTCAAAAAAATATGAAATTACAAATTCCGTCTTACTGAATATAGGATTCCGTTAAAGAATCTTTACTCAATTGCCCCAGATTCTAGGGGTTTGGTGTTGAATTTGATTTCGTGCTACTGATTTAGAATATCATATTGATAAGAAATTAACAACAACTTTTTAACGATTTTTTGTATTTTTTTGTCTTGTCTACCACGTTAATTTGTGAAATTATTTTTCAAACAATTTCTGGCCTGCCGCGTGCCATACAAATAGGGAAACTTCTTGATTTTTATGTATTTTTCTGCGTGCAATTTGTTTTTAGACCTTTTTTATCCATTATTTAATGGCTTTTTTTCGGGACTTTTATGTCTTATTTTATGTATGTATACAAAAAACACAAACTTTTTTTCTTTATTTTACACGCATTCTGAAGGTGTGCTTTCAAGTACAGCGCATATAAAAAATAAGGATTGCCCCAGTTGGCTCATACATTTATGAACCCACAGAGCAACCCTTTATATTATATCAAACGTGTTAGTTAAATAACCCTTCTATAATTCCCACAATAAAACCGTGATCCATTTTCATTGTACTAATCCTGAAGAATAGGAAATTCCACCGTGACCACAAACAGATCCGCATCCACTTCTATTCCGAAAACACCTCCGCATGCCTCCGTAAAACTTCTGGCAATGGAAAGTCCCAACCCGCTTCCGCCGTCGGTACGGCTCTCGTCTCCGCGGACAAAACGTTCTGTAAAGTCAATCTCAGAAGGAATCTCGTCCTGGGAGATATTTTTAACAGTGGTTTTAGCTGTTTTGCTGTCTGTTTTCAGTGTAATGAACACACGGGAACCGGTCAGTGAATACTTCAGGGCATTCTGCAGCAGGTTCTGGAACACTCGGTACAGACGGCTGCCATCCGCATGGATCATCACCGCATCCGCAGGGATCTGTGCCTTGACTGTCACGGAGCTCTCTTCAATCTGTTCTTCCATGTCAGCCAGGGTCTGACGGAGCAGTTTGCCCAGATCCAGGTCCTCCAGATCTACAGGAAGCTGCCTGGATGCCGCTTTACTGATTTCAAAAACATCCTGCACCATAGATTTCAGCCGCTGGGACTTAATGTCCAGAATGCGTATATAATCCTTAACATCCTCCGGAAGATTTTCTTCCTGCTTCATAAGATCCACGTAGCTGATAATGGAGGTCAGGGGCGTCTTAATATCATGCGATACATTGGACACCAGCTCAACCTTCATGCGCTCACTTTTCATTCTTTCCGACAGTGCCGTATCCATACCGCTCTGAATGTCATTTAACTGCTGCACAGCGTCATACAGGTCAGAATCTTCCGGCACTTTCAGTTTGTCTGTCATGTTGCCATCGTGAACTTTTGTTATCTGATCAACCAACCGGCCAATCTCACTTGCAAACACCTGGTTATGGGACGCATACTGTTTCATCATCCCCACCAGAAGTACAATGACAAGGACTACCAAAGCCACAAGCAGCAATACAACTCCAAAACTCCCGCCATCATCATACAGGTAATACCCTATCATAAAACAAGCAAGAGCTGCAATGACGGATAAGATAATTCCGGTTATCATCACCGGGGAAAATTTACGGACCATTTTTTTTTGAAAAGGATATTCCATATTTCTGGTCTGAAGAAGTTTTTGTATATCTTTGACCAGCGATTTCCTTGGTTTCTTATTGTTGTATCTGTAATCATTCACAAACAGATACAAGGTCCAGAAAAACACCAGCACCAAAATAGGATTTGCAAACAGGGAACACATCATCGGATATAAAACTTCTGCCGCATACTCATAATAGCCCCATCCATAATAAATATCTATATAGTTATTAAGCCCTGCAATGCCCCCTGCAATCACCAGAATGACCAGCCCGGCTTTACATTCCATCCAGACCTTGCCTGTACAAACCGCTATGGCCCTGTCACCATCTTTTTTATACTTTCTCAAAACCAGGTAAATCCCCAGCAGTATGAGACCAACGATAACTTTTACAATTTGGGCTATATAGGCGTTTTTGGCATGTTTCAGATTTCTGACCGTATCATAAAGGCTGCTTGTTCCATAATAACTGCCCGAGCCGCCGGAATAGTTTCCCTGCACATAGTTTACCGGTGTTTTTCTGACTGCCATGCGTACTTCGGCCTTCTTCGTTTTATCATCTACCGTATAGTTCTTGTACCCAGGGATCTGCCACTTGCTGTCATCCCGGTATAGATTATCCCCATACACATCCACAGCTTTTTGGTCTTTAAATACAGATGCTTTTCCATCTGCAAAGGACAGATAAAAGTTATAATCAGAAGGCAGTTTTTTCTCTCCGTTCTTCAAAACGCCTTCATCATCATTGGTATACACCGACTTACCGTCATACCGGATATCATAGAGCAGATTTTTATCATTTTTTATAGACGCATGCACTTGTTTCGGAGATACGGCATACTCCCAGTCATCCTCGCTGTAATCCCCGCTGTAGTCCCAGCTCTGTTCAGCAATTTCCTCGGCTGCAGCAGTGACTGTATTCTCAATATCTCCAATATTCCATGAAGTGTCATTAGAATACGCCCCATACCTTCCATACCAATTCACCGGGCCGCCTGTTGCCATGGAAAGAAAGGCATCCAGGTAATCTGTCACAAATCTGCGAAATTCCTTTGTGTCCTCATAATCCGATGCAAACGCGTCTTTAGGACTCACTCCACGGGGACCATCTCCGATCAGCAAATTCAGGGCGGCCACACCACTCTCCACAAGCAGGCAAATACTTAGGAAAAACGCTGCCCAGGCTGCTATCACTTTACATTTTTTCGATTTTATATCCAATTCCCCACACCACCTTTAAATATTCTGGCTCCTTTGGATTCAGTTCCATTTTCTCGCGAATGCGTCTGATATGCACCATAACTGTATTCTCTGGGGCAAAAGCATCCTCCTCCCAGACTCGTCGGTAAATCTCCTCCGCTGAAAATACACGTCCCAGGTTGCGCATGAACAAATCCACAATCTTTGTCTCCGTGGCAGTCAGCCTCACAAATTCCCCGTCAGCATACAGAACCCGTTCCTCCGCATGATAACTAAGACGGCCGCTCTTAAATTCCTTTGAGACACTCGCAGCATTGATATCACCCAATCTGGTATAACGCCTGAGATGGCTTTTTACTCTGGCAACCAGTTCCTGTGAATTATATGGCTTAGTCACATAATCATCCGCTCCCATGGAAAGTCCCAATACCTTATCAGTGTCCTCACTTTTAGCACTCAGTACAATAATTGGTATATTTTTTCTCTCTCGTATTTTCATAATGGCGGATAAGCCATCCATGCGGGGCATCATGACATCCATCAATATTAACTGGATCTGGTTCTGGGCAAGAAGGTCCAATGCCTCCAGTCCATCATAGGCTGGCAGAACTTTAAAGCCTTCCCTTTCTAATAAAATAGCTATGGCCTTTACGATCTCTCTGTCATCATCTGCCACTAGAATACATTCGCTCATGTTTCCTCCTCCTTAAAGCTTGTATTTATAATACCCTCTCTGTCTTACAAAACAATTGACAGATTCCTTACGGATTTCTTACAATTCTTTATCTACCAAAATAGGAGAAGCACCTTGGGTACTCCTCCTACTTCTATTTTCGATTATGCTAATAACGAAAAAAAGAGCGTAAATTACGCTCTTAATACGATGCCGCAGACCGGAATCGAACCGGTACGGGTATCACTACCCACGGGATTTTAAGTCCCGGGCGTCTGCCAGTTCCGCCACTGCGGCAAAACGACCCAGAAGAGACTCGAACTCTCGACCTCCGCCGTGACAGGGCGGCGCTCTAACCAACTGAGCCACTGGGCCAAAACCTATAAAATTGTAACCTTTAACTAATAAATGGACCTTCGGGGACTCGAACCCAGGACCGACCGGTTATGAGCCGGTTGCTCTAACCAACTGAGCTAAAGGTCCATAAAGCCGATGATCGGACTCGAACCGATAACCTGCTGATTACAAATCAGCTGCTCTGCCAATTGAGCCACATCGGCGTACCTGTTTAACTTATTGTTTCATTCTTTGTTGAATGACTCCAAGGGGATTTGAACCCCTGTTACCGCCGTGAAAGGGCGGTGTCTTAACCGCTTGACCATGGAGCCAAAAAACTCCCCCTGTTGGACTCGAACCAACGACACTGCGGTTAACAGCCGCATGCTCTACCGACTGAGCTAAGGAGGAATAGATACACTGATACACCGTACCTTCAAAACCGCATATACAAAACACAAAAACCTTTTCTCTTACCCGCCGTTCGCACTTTCGTGCTTAGGTCAAGCCCTCGACCGATTAGTAGCAGTCAGCTCCATACATTGCTGCACTTCCACCTCTGCCCTATCCACCTCGTCGTCTTCAAGGGGTCTTACTTCTTTATGAATGGGATATCTCATCTTGAGGGGGGCTTCACGCTTAGATGCCTTCAGCGTTTATCCCTTCCAGGCTTGGCTACTCTGCTATGCACTTGGCAGTGCAACAGATACACCAGCGGCCCGTCCATCCCGGTCCTCTCGTACTAAGGACAGCTCCTCTCAAATATCCTACGCCCACGCCGGATAGGGACCGAACTGTCTCACGACGTTCTGAACCCAGCTCGCGTACCGCTTTAATGGGCGAACAGCCCAACCCTTGGGACCTACTACAGCCCCAGGATGCGATGAGCCGACATCGAGGTGCCAAACCACTCCGTCGATGTGAACTCTTGGGAGTGATAAGCCTGTTATCCCCAGGGTAGCTTTTATCCGTTGAGCGATGGCATTCCCACTTAATACCACCGGATCACTAAGCCCTACTTTCGTACCTGCTCCACCCGTCGGTGTCGCAGTCAAGCTCCCTTCTGCCTTTGCACTCTGCGAATGGTTTCCAACCATTCTGAGGGAACCTTTGGGCGCCTCCGATACTCTTTCGGAGGCGACCGCCCCAGTCAAACTCCCCGCCTGGCATTGTCCCACCGCCGGGTCACGGCGGCTGGTTAGAAGCCCAATACTGCAAGGGTGGTATCCCAACATTGGCTCCGGCACAACTGGCGTCATGCCTTCTCAGCCTCCCACCTATCCTGTACATGCAATACCGGACCCCAGTACCAAACTGGAGTAAAGCTCCATGGGGTCTTTCCGTCCTGGCGCAGGTAACCAGCATCTTCACTGGTACTTCAATTTCACCGGATGCATTGCCGAGACAGCGCTCAAATCATTACGCCTTTCGTGCGGGTCGGAACTTACCCGACAAGGAATTTCGCTACCTTAGGACCGTTATAGTTACGGCCGCCGTTTACTGGGGCTTAAATTCAATGCTTCGTCTCCTGACATCTCCTCTTAACCTTCCAGCACCGGGCAGGCGTCAGCCCATATACCTCACCTTTCGGTTTCGCATAGACCTGTGTTTTTGCTAAACAGTTGCTTGAGCCTATTCTCTGCGGCCAGGTCTCCCTGGCACCCCTTCTCCCGAAGTTACGGGGTCATTTTGCCGAGTTCCTTGGCAATGCTTCTTCCGTCGGCCTTAGGATTCTCTCCTCATCCACCTGTGTCGGTTTACGGTACGGGTACGGTATAAACAATAGCGGCTTTTCTTGACGCATGGCTCACACACTTCCCTACTTTAGTTCGGTCCGCGTCACGTCTTCGGATCGCCACACGGATTTTCCTATGTGACTCCTACCTCGCTTGCCCCGGGATTCCATTCCCGGGATGTGCTCTCCACACGTGTCCCCACAGTTCTGTTATATCGCAGTACAGGAATCTCAACCTGTTGTCCATCGGCTACGGCTCTCGCCCTCGCCTTAGGCCCCGACTTACCCAGGGCAGATCAGCTTTACCCTGGAAACCTTAGATATTCGGCCACAAGGATTCCCACCTTGTTCTCGCTACTCATTCCGGCATTCTCTCTTCCATGCAGTCCACAGCTCCTTACGGTACTGCTTCATCCCGCATGCAATGCTCCTCTACCAATCACTATGTGATTCCTCAGCTTCGGTGTCGTGTTTCAGCCCCGGACATTTTCGGCGCAGGACCTCTCGACCAGTGAGCTATTACGCACTCTTTGAATGTGTGGCTGCTTCTGAGCCAACATCCTGGTTGTCTTTGAGATCCCACATCCTTTTCCACTTAACACGTACTTTGGGACCTTAGCTGGAGGTCTGGGCTCTTTCCCTTTTGACTATCCAACTTATCTCGTATAGTCTGACTCCCGGTAATCGGTTCGATGGCATTCGGAGTTTGATATTCTTCGGTAGGCTTTGACGCCCCCTAGGAAATTCAGTGCTCTACCTCCATGAATCTATACCGAGGCTAGCCCTAAAGCTATTTCGAGGAGAACCAGCTATCTCCGGGTTCGATTGGAATTTCTCCCCTATCCACACCTCATCGCCACCCTTTTCAACGGATGTGCGTTCGGTCCTCCACTACCTCTTACGGCAGCTTCAACCTGGACATGGATAGATCACCCGGTTTCGGGTCTGCACATACTGACTCTGGCCCTGTTCAGACTTGGTTTCCCTACGGCTCCGCGTCTTGGACGCTTAACCTTGCCAGTATGCACAACTCGCCGGACCGTTCTACAAAAAGTACGCGGTCCCTCATATAAAGAG